>DAOLDE010000004.1:0-234511 GCA_035327545.1 Pyrinomonadaceae bacterium
AAGGGTTCGGCTGTTCGCCGATTAAAGTGGTACGTGAGCTGGGTTCAGAACGTCGCGAGACAGTTCGGTCCCTATCTGGTGTGGGCGTAGCAGAATTGAAGGAATCTGTCCTTAGTACGAGAGGACCGGGATGGATCCACCTCTAGTGTACGAGTTATCGCGCCAGCGGTAGCGCTCGGTAGCTATGTGGAGCATGGATAAACGCTGAATGCATCTAAGCGTGAAGCCAGACCTGAGATTAGTTCTGCCCGTGAGGCTCGTGGAAGACCACCACGTGATAGGCTGGAGATGTAAGTGCAGTAATGTACTTAGTTGACCAGTACTAATTGCCCCGAGGCTTGACCATAAAATTTGTTGACAAGCAATTTTTATCGCAAGCAGCTCGTAGGACTGCATGTATTCAGTTGTTAGAGATCAAGGCACGTAAGTCGTCGATGGTGAATCCTAAATGGTTCCGATGATTTACAAGGATCGATCTTCGAATATCGATTCACGTTCTTTACCAGTTTTCCGGTGATTGTATCGACAGGGTCACACCCGTTCCCATCCCGAACACGGAAGTTAAGCCTGTTTGAGCCGATGATACTGCAGCTTTCAGTTGTGGGAAAGTAGGTAGTCGCCGGATTTAATTTGACGAAAAGCCCGTTCTTAAGTGAACGGGCTTTTTGTTTTGCATTTCGTTAGTTAAAGTTACAAGTGGCGATCGCCCATTAAGATAAATGAGAGAGCGGATACTGGAACTGGAGGCTGAGGCACGTGACCTTGAGCCCACGCGGGTGGCTAGAGAAGCGGCTCAGAGAGAGGTTCTCGGGTATGCCGATGATTTTCTGGATCGGATCGAATCGATAAAGGCTTACGAAAACCACGCTGGGAAGGGCGAAGGCCTTCTTTATTCACCGATCGCGGAGAATGGCATTGGCGTTGAAGAAGCGATCGAGTTGATACGGGCCAATGTCGATACACCGGGCCTCAATCCGGCGTCGGGTGGGCATCTGGCTTATATCCCGGGTGGCGGGATCTATTATGCGGCATTGGGCGATTATCTAGCGGACGTTTTTAACCGTTACGCAGGCGTATTCTATGCCAGCCCGGGGGCCGTCCGGATGGAGAATATGCTTATCCGCTGGATGTGCGACCTGGTCGGCTATCCGGCCGCGGCGGGCGGGAACCTGACGACGAGCGGGAGCCTGGCGAATATGATCGCGATAGTCGTAGCTCGCGACGGCAGGAACATCCGCTCCGCAGACATTCCTCGATCGGTCATCTATCTTTCAAAGCAGACCCATCATTCGGTGGATAAGGCCATTCGGGTTGCCGGCCTTGGCGAGAGCCCGGTCAGATTCATAGATCTCGACGAGAAGTTTCGAATGGTGCCGCAGAAGCTGGCGGCAAAGATCGCTTCCGACAAGGCCGCGGGCCTGAATCCGTTCCTGGTCGTCGCGTCCGCTGGGACAACCGACGTCGGGGCGATCGATCCGCTGCCGGAGATCGGTGCGATCGCCAAAGAGCACGGCCTTTGGTATCACATCGACGCGGCGTACGGCGGCTTTTTCATTCTCACGGAACAGAAGAAAGAGAAGTTCCGAGGACTGGACCTGGCCGATTCGCTGATCATCGATCCGCACAAAGGACTCTTCCTGCCGTACGGTCTGGGCGTTGTTTTGGTAAGGGACGTAAATGACCTGAAGAGGTCTTACAGTTTCAACGCAAACTATATGCAGGATGCGTTCGCGGCTCCAGACGAACTTTCGCCGGCCGAGCTGTCGCCTGAGTTGACGAAACACTTCCGCGGCCTTCGGCTATGGCTGCCGCTTAAGCTCCACGGACTCGCCCCTTTTCGGGCTTGCCTTAACGAGAAACTGCTGCTAGCGAAATATTTCCACGCCGAAGTTCAAAAGCTAGGCTTTGAGAGCGACGTCGAGCCCGAGCTGTCGGTCGTCACCTACCGATACGTACCAAAAAGCGGTGATCCGGATGAATTTAACCGGCAGCTTCTCACTCGGGTGATCGACGACGGACGAATATTTCTATCATCTACAATTCTTAACGGGAAATTCACGCTCCGTTTTGCTTGTCTTGCGTTTCGTACACATTTGAGAACGGTGGACACGCTGCTTGAGATCCTCAAGGCCGCTGTAATGAACAAATGACAAACGCTGCGGGCCTTACTGGCCCAGAAAAGCTTAGACAGCGGATCTGCACAAAACTATAATCAAATAGGTATAGATCGACGGTTCCCGCCATGACCTTCGAAACACTGTTCAAATCACTATCATATTTGGTCGTGCTCTGCGGCTTTCTGGCAATGTGGGTGTCCGGTACGTTCGGTTTATTCGGCTCGGCGCTTTTCATTGTCGTGATGATAACGGCATGGAACCTCGAAGATACACGATGGCAGGTTTCAGAACGGCTTGGAACGGTTCTGATCGTCGCAGCCCTCCCGGCCTATTATCTTGCATGGCGATTCGGTTTTTTTGGTTTTTCGGGGTCCGGTGCCATGGTCGCGGGCGTGCTTGGCCGTTTGATACTCTCTTTAACAGCAATAAAGCTTTTGCAGCGAAAATCAGACCGCGACTGGATCTTTCTGTATTTGATGGCGTTCTTCGAGGTACTCCTGGCCGCTGGAATGAGTATCAGCGCATTATATTTGCTTACGTTTGTCATATTTGTGTTTATGATGGTCTGCACCATCATCGTTTTCGAGATACGCAAGACCGGCAGATCGATCGCAGAAATTGTAAATCCCGGCAAGCCGCTTACTGCGAACCAGGAAACGGCATCGCTCCCGGCCGGGCGATTGCCCTTAACGGCAACTCTTCTGATAATTTGCATCATTTTGTTCGCGCTGCCGCTTTTCTTCCTTCTTCCGAGGGTTGGCGGGGCCGGCCTGGGAGGAAACCAGAACGGGGTCGGCACGTCAACAGGTTTCTCGGACGTGGTCAGGCTGGGCGGGATAGGCGACATCCTTCAAAACGATCAGGTCGTGATGAGAGTCAGGGTGGAAGAGAGCGGAGATAGATCAACCACCATGAAGTGGCGCGGTGTAGCCCTAGACACTTTCGATAACAGATCGTGGAGCCGTACGAGAGCTGCCGCAAAAGAACCCCGGTTCAAGGGTGAGCGAGATATTGTCCTGCTGGATACCCTCTCAAGCCGAGAAGAGCTTACCGTTCAGACCGTCTATCTAGAACCGCTCGACACGCCTGTCCTTTTCGCATTGCCGCGAGCGGTTGGGGTACAAGGGAATTTTCCGGTTTTGTTCAAGGATAGGCACGATTCAATAACCTTCAATCGGGTCGGTGAGCGTATAAGCTATAAAGTATTGTCCGACAGATCGCTCCCGGCCCCTATCAGGCTGAGGTTTGACCGTGCGGATTACGACGCGAACATTTACAACTACCTTCAGCTTCCCGACGATCTAGATCCGCGAATAGCGGAACTTGCAGCTACGCTTACTGCTAATTCGCGAAACCGTTACGACGCTGCGAATGTCGTGGAGAATCATCTCCAGAACGGCTATGGATATACCCTTGAACAAAAGGCATCGGGAAGCCAGCCATTGGCCGATTTCCTTTTCAATGTTCGCGAAGGTCACTGTGAATACTTTGCAACGGCGATGGCGATCATGCTTCGCACGCAGGGGATCGCAACACGGGTAGTGAACGGATTTTCACAAGGGGAGTACAACGAGACGGCGGATGTTTGGGTCGTAAGACAGAGGAATGCGCACTCTTGGGTCGAGGTGTATTTCCCGGGAGAAGACGTTTGGGTCCCTTACGACCCGACACCTTTCTCCGGGCAACTTCCTGCCAACACCCCTGCGGGCTTGGCTGCAAGCGTTGGAAAATATCTTGAGGCTCTGGAAACGTTTTGGATACAGTACTTTGTAGCGTTCGATAATCAGGAGCAAAGATCGCTGTTCACATCGGTCCGCCGTGGATTTGCCGACTATCAGTCAAAGACGTCGAGCTGGATGAATCGGATCAGCGACAAAGCGGCAGACTGGTGGAGCGAGGTTCGCGGAGACAAGGGGTTGAACGCCAGCCTCGCAGCTTCCGGAATTGGCATACTTTATCTCGCTGCCGCCGTGGTTTCTGCGTTGCTCTTGTACTTCCTCATACGTTTTGCGGCGCGATCGCGTTTCTGGCAAAGGCTCCGGGGTGGAGCGATCCGGAGTCGGGAAGCGGAGATCGTTGAATTCTATGAGCGCATGATCCGAAGTCTGGCAGAAAAGGGCTTTGTTCGAAAAGAATACGAAACTCCGCTCGAGTTCGCGTCGGCCTTGGGATCGTCAGAGGTATATTGTCTCACCCGCCGGTACAACCGTGTCCGATTCGGAGATAGCGAACTGTCTAACGATGAAGCTTTGGAGATCGAAGGCTGGTTGAAGCAGATCGCTATGATGCCGGCAGATCCCGGACGAAAGCAATAGCTTCGCCGGCGTCGATGAATTCGGAAAGCCTACCATTTCATGGCAGTTCAGTTGTCTTCGTCGTCGTCGTCCGACCTCTTGTCCGAAGACTTGCGAGTAACCATGACCGTATCCGCCCTGGTCTCGATCGTTTTTCCTTTATCATCCTGAAGAGTGGCCTCAACCTTATATTCGCCAGTCAGAGGCGTTGAGAAGGTTTGCCACAGGCGGCTCGAGTCCTCGAATTCACGTGAATTCGTACCTATCTCTTCTCCCTTGCCTTTACCAGGAACATTTTCATAGCTCATTCGCCACGTCAGCTTAAACTTGCCCTTTGCATTCGAGATCACCGCGACCGCGTAAATATCCTCGCCGGTGTTGAACGATTTGGTTGAGGGCTCGGCCCTGTCGTTTTTGCCAAACTTTAGCTCGCTGATATTAGCGCTCGTATAATTGAAATTACATGCCGTAGCCACGACGATCAGTAAGGCTGTGGAAAAGACACTCCCGAAAAGGTTCTTCATAGTTTCTTCAAAGCTGAAGATCCGCAATAACTAAGGATCAAAGAAGTTTGCAAGGCTATCGCGTTCGGAAGTTTAATCAAATTTCGATGGGCAGGCAAGGTAGAAGATTGAAGCACCGGAATATGATAGTCTTAAAGTTTGTTTGATCGGTACTGAGACAATGAAGAAAGTAGGATTCGTCAGTCTGGGCTGCCCCAAGAACCTCGTTGATTCCGAGGTGATGATGGGCACGCTGGAACAGGCTGGATGGGAAATTACTAACAAAGCCGACGAGGCCGAGACGGTCGTGGTGAACACCTGCGGGTTCATCGAATCGGCTAAACAGGAATCGATCGACGCCATACTCGAAGCCACCAGCCTTAAGGCCGAGGGCAAGGCGAAGCGCGTCGTCGTTGCGGGCTGTCTGGTTGAACGTTATCGCGACGATCTGATGAAAGAGCTGCCCGAGGTGGACGCGTTCATCGGAACAAACGAAGTTGCGCGAATTCTTGAAGCGGCGGATGAAACGCAAAACTTCCGACAGCTTCCGCTTCATCCCATCGGCAATAAGACCGCGACGTATCTTTACGACTTCGACACGCCTCGCCATCGGGCAACTGACTCGCACACCGCATTCATTAAGATCGCCGAGGGCTGCGATCGCCCGTGCGCTTTTTGCTCGATCCCGTCAATGCGCGGCAGCTTTAGATCGAGACGGTTCGGGTCCATCATTGGGGAAGCACGGAACCTCGTAAAACAGGGAGTAAAAGAGATCGTGCTTATTGCGCAGGATTCATCTCGGTACGGCGAGGACCTTGGCGAGATGGACGCTCTCGCGTCGCTGATCCGGGCCCTGGGAGAGATCGAAGACCTCAAATGGGTACGGGTTATGTACGCCTATCCTACGCATATTTCCGACGCCTTTCTTGCGGCGATCGCCGAAACGCCAAAGGCGGTAAAGTATCTCGATATGCCGCTGCAGCACGCGTCGCGAAACGTGCTGAAACTTATGAAACGCGGCGGTACGCGGGAATCTTTGGAAAAACTTATTGTGCGCGTTCGCGAACGGGTGCCCGGGATCACGATCCGCACGACATTTATCACCGGCTTTCCGGGTGAGACGGACGAAGATTTCGAAGAACTAATGGCGTTTGTTCGCAACTGCCGGTTCGACAACGTTGGCGTTTTCACCTACTCCGACGAAGAAGGTACTCCCGCCTTCGATCTGCCAAACAAGGTCGATCCAAAGATCGCTAAGCGACGACGCGACCGTTTGATGAAAGAGCAGGCTAAGATAAGCAAAGGCCTGAATGAAAGTAAGGTCGGATCCACCTTCAGGGTATTGTTCGAAGGACTTGCACGAGAATCGGACCTTCTTTTCCAGGGACGCCTGGAAGGCCAGGCCCAGGAGATCGACGGATACATCCTGATCAATGATATGCCGGATGGATTTGAACCGCAGATAGGAGAGATCTACGACGTGCGTATTTCGGAGGCTTACGAATACGATCTCGTGGGTTCTATCGTTCGATAGCACTACGAGGTCGTCTTATTCGTTTTCTCTGCCTTTACGCGTCCGCTGGGTTTCTTAGGATTTGGGCCTCCACATCTACGGCTGAAGGCCTTAAGTGATCGATCGAGGGCGGACCACATCCGGATCATCGTCGAATAGTCCATTGTTAGTCCGTCGTCCAGTCGGTAAGCTGAACTTAACGTTTCGAAGCAGATCCCCATATTTCCTCCGTATTTCCTCTGACGGTCGAGGGCGTAAGCATTCGGCCGTTCTTATGAAATTAGAGACGCTCGAAAACGCTCAAATTGCGTTGATATGTGTAAATAACTTTAAGGATCGACCAATGATCAATCAACGATGTTTCCCACATTTCCTTGCTTTCCTTTTTCCATTCGAATCTCAGCGTATCCAAGAACAGAAAGAACGATCCATGTGAAAACGACGCCGAGAGTCGCTATACCGATTCTTCCAAGCCCAACGCCGACGCCCACTGCTGCCGTCATCCATATCCCCGCAGCGGTAGTGAGGCCATGGACCTCGAGCTTGTCGCTGAGTTTCAAGATCGCGCCCGTCCCGATAAACCCAATGCCGGTTGCAAGTCCCTGTATGACCCGTGACAGGCCGTCGAGGTCCATTTGCACGGAACTGCAAACAATAACAAAAAGCGCGGTGCCCATCGAGACGAGAATGTGGGTGCGCAGTCCCGCAGGTTTGCCGGAGAGTTCTCGTTGGATGCCGATCACCGCGCCGAGCACCATTGCGGCAATAAGTCGCACGATATATCGAAGTGCTTCGTCAAAACCGAGCAGCCCGGCCGTTAGTTCATTCCAAATGATTTCCATATCGGTTCACACCGGGGAAGACGCAGCGGACTCATCTAGTAAGTCGGTACATCAAGACAGCGGCCCGCTTTGTCAGCATAGGCAGAGTGTCCAATTGGGCCGATTCGCCTTTAGCGTGAGAATTGTGCCCGCCGCCTACCCCGATTCCGTCAAGGCCGGGTATCAGATGCGAAATGAAGGCAATATCGCCGGCACCGCGGTCGCCGGGATCAAGGGCCTCGACAGGCCCGAATCCAAGGTCGCGGCTGACGCGGTCGAGTTCCCTTAAGAGAGCATAGTTGCCTTCGACCGGTGTCATCGCCGGAATTCCATCAAAGAAAGTGAGCTTTGCAGATGTTCCCGCCAGGTTTTTTGCAGCGATCTCGCGCATTCGTGATCTCGCTCTTTCCTTCTGTTCCTCGCTAATAAATCTGAGGTCACCTTCAACGATCACGCGTGCCGGGACAACATTCGTCTTTCCTGCCGCCGAACCTTCAGCATTAGCGACGGATGCCGTTGTTCCGCCGATCACGATTGACGGATTGAACGTTAAATATTTCTCTCCGCCCAATTGAGTGCGAAAGTCGTTGAGAATGCGCGACGCCTCAAAAATAGCTCCATAACCCATGCTTTCCCGAAAAATACCGCTCGAATGGCCGGTTCGAGCCTCGACTTCAAGCATCCAGGAGCTTGATCCCCGCCGGCCGACCGTCGCCGTGTTTCTGATGGAGCCCTCGAAGCTTAGTGCCACATCGCTCCGCTTAGCGGCTTCTATCATGTCGCCTCGACATAGCGAAACCGGTTCACAGGAATCTTCTTCGTCCCCCGTGAACATTAAGATGATCCGCATGTCCTTCAAAACGTTGGCTTGGTGCAGTGCTTTCAACGCGTAAAGCGCTATGGTATTGCCGCCTTTCATGTCGGCGATCCCTGTACCGAAGGCCCTCGAGCCTTCAACTCTGAACTTCTCGCCTTTAAGGACCGTGTCGAGATGGCCCAACAAAAGAAGCCGCTTTCCACGTGTTCCCGTGGTTTCCGCAATGAGATGGCCTGCGCGGCCCGTTTCAGGGGGCATGTCGATCCATCTTACTTTCATCCCGATGGACTCCAGTTCTTTAGCGAAAGCCATTCCAACTTTTCGAACACCCTGGACGTCCTCGGTCGGGCTTTCAATGTTAACGACTGTTTCAAGAAAGCGGGCGGCTGATGATCGATCATTGTCAACGTATTCAATGATCTTTCTCTCGGTCGCGTCAAGCGACTGGGAAAAAGCTGCACAAACCAGCGAAAGGGCAGCGATGAGGGCGATAAAGCAACAAAAATAGGGATTCGATCTCATGGTTTTCAAGGTTCAAGGTAAATTAAAGGCCATCATCAGTTTGGCGCACTGCGAGGGTAGCAGCCAATGCAAGGAACGCGGGGAGGCCTTGAAACAGAATGATGGAGCCTTTAGCAGTCAGGGCACCAAAGATCCCGGCGATGATAATGCATACAAGAAAAAACATATTTACGTTTCGCGTTGCTGAAACAACGCCCCAGATAAGTCCGGCGGCAAGGAATCCGTTGTAAAGGCCCTGGTTCGCAGCCAGCGCGGCCGACGCCGCCGAGACCTCAGGCGTCAAGCCAAAGATCCGCTGACCGATCGGATGGTCCCAGAAGAACATTTCAAGAATAAGAAATCCGATGTGCTCAATCGCGACCAGCACGATCAAGCCGTTTGATATTAGTCTCATTGAATCGGCTTTGCCTGAAGCGATGGTTCGGGCCGCTGCTGCTTCTTGGGTTTTGAAACTTTATTTTCGATGTTAGAGTATAACAAACTTGACCAATTCTCCTTGAAGATCTTCCAATTCGTAAAACATAGGTGCGATGGGCCAATTGTCCGTCCGCACCCAACGATGAACTATGAAAAGACCAAATTATTTCAGAACTTCTATCTCGGCGCTGCTGCTTGCGGCAATACTGCTTCCGGGGGCCTCGATCGCCCAGCAAGCCGACATATACGACCGTATCCGCGAGGAAGGCACAAAGAACTCGCAAGTGATGAAAACGCTTCAAGTGCTTACCGATGTGTACGGGCCGCGATTGACAGGCTCGCCTCAAATGAAGGCCGCCAACGAATGGACCGCGGCAGAAATGACCCGTTGGGGAATGCAAAATGCTGCGCTCGAACCGTGGGATTTTGGCCGACCAGGGTGGGATAACGAGCGGGCGTACGGGTTTATAACATCTCCCGTTCAGGATTCACTAGTCTTCGAAGTCCTCGCATGGACGCCGAGCACGAAAGGAGCGGTAAAGGGCAAGGGATTTAACATGCTGCTTCCTGACAGGCCCACACAAGCCGAACTGACGGCTTACTTTGACAGCGTTCGCGGCCAGGTCCGGGGTTCTATAGTGTTTTTTGGAAATCCGGGCGTCGTTCCGGTCAATCTGAACCCGCCGCCAAAGCGAACCCCGGATGATATAGCGAAATCTCGGGTCAATCCAATGGTCCCGGCGCAAGGGCCGGGTACGGGCGGCCCCCAGTTCACACCCCCTCCACCAAAAGAAGGAGCGTTGCCTTTCGGCCAGGTGAACGAGCAGGTCAATCAGTTTCTGATCGATAGCGGAGTTCTCGTTCGCGTGAACGACGCGGGACGCGAACACGGTCAGATCCGGGCATTTTCCAATAACCTTTATGACCCGGCAAAGGTCGTGCCGACCGTTGTGATGCGAAACGAAGATTTCGGCCGCATTGTGAGGCTGATGCGAAGCGGCCGTGACGTGGAGCTTGAGTTCGATATTCGCAATCGTCATTATCCGGAAGGCGCAACGTCGTACAATACGGTCGCAGAGATCGTCGGCACGGATAAGAAGGACGAGGTCGTCATGATCGGCGGCCATCTGGATTCATGGCATTCAGCGACCGGTGCAACGGACAACGCGACAGGCTGTTCTGTAATGATGGAAGCCGCCAGGATCTTGATCGCCCTTGGGGTGAAGCCAAGACGTACCATCAGAGTCGCTTTATGGAGCGGTGAAGAGCAGGGATTGCTTGGATCGCGGGCTTACGTTGCCAAGCATTTCGGGTCGGCTGAGAATCCGAAACCGGCGTGGTCTAAGTTCAATGGGTATATCAATCACGATACTGGGACGGGCCGAATCAGGGCGATGACAGTGTTCGGACCGCCGGAGGCCGCTAGTTTTCTGCGGCAGATCGTGGGGCCGCTGAGTTTTTGGGGCATCGAAGGCGCATCTGTGACAAGAAGCCGAAACATTGGCGGGTCAGATCATACTTCCTTCAATAATGCAGGCCTTCCCGGCATCGGGACCACGCTTGATCCGATCGAGTACCAGACCCACACCTGGCATACGAATCTCGACACATTCGAAAGGGTCATCGAGGCCGACCTGCAGCAGGGTGCTATCGTTGTCGCTTCGACCGTGTATCAACTGGCGATGCGTGACGAAATGATCCCCAGATTTAAGCCGGACCAGATGCCGCGACTCACCCAACCAGTAATACCATAGTGAGTTTTGCGTTGGTGTTTGACTAGCCAGCGTCCAATTGTTAGGGTTTAAGTAACGATTCACCTTGAACGTGCCCTTTGCACAGAAGGGCACGTTTTAATTTGTAGCCTTCTGCAAATTTCAAACCGATTGACTCTCCTAACTTCAAGATCGGTGGACCGAAGTAGTAAACAATGAGTTTTGAAGTAAAAAAGTTAGTTGAACCTGAACATATCAGGTTCACAGTTGGTGGTAATTATTCTTTCGATAATCTCTACGAATTCATAGACCTCCTCCACTCTGCAGCGGAATCAGAAAGAAGTGACCGTCTATTGGTTGATTGCCGCAAACTTATCGGAAGCATGACCGAGGCCGACAGGTTCCGAGGCGGCCAGAGGATAGCCGAAGTGCTGGGCGGCCGTGTGAGGACTGCGGTTGTCATGCCCATCGGACAGGTCACAAAGCTTGGTGAGATAACCGCCCGAAATCGCGGGGCCGACCTTCTGGTAACAGAATGCATCGACGAAGCGATGGCGTGGTTGCATCAGAACTAGCCTTTTTTTCTTGCCTCTTAGCTTTTCTCAATGGATCGCGTTCTCGCGGCTGGGGAGCGGTGTACGCGATCATCGGCTGCAAATGCTTTCAAAATTACTGTTTTTCGAAATATCCGGAAACGTAGTAGAATCAGGATTCCAGTTTCATCAATCAGAAGTTTTGCGAGATCTGTGGTGCGAGAGCGATAAATGGATTTCAACAGTCTTAATCTTCTTACTCTTTTTGCTGCCATCGGCGGTATTGGTTTTGTATTTCTTCTGATCTCGTTCGTTGTTGGCGATATATTCGACGCCTTGGGTTTCGATGGCGGGGTCGGCGACGGTGGAACGGAGTTCGGTTTTCTCGATAGCCGCGTAATAGCGGTGTTTGTGACTGCATTTGGAGGTTTTGGGGCGATCGGGGTGCAGATGGGATTCGGGGCGGCTGCCAGCTCCGGAATCGGCCTTCTTGGAGGAATTTTTTTTGGAGCGATCGTTTCTTTGTTCGGCAGGTTTTTGATCGGACAGCAGGCATCGAGTACGGTTACCGATACCGATCTTGTCGGCAGGACCGCACAAGTGACCGTCGCTATCAAGGGAGGGCAACTCGGGCAGATCACGGCGCGGATAGGCGACGAACGTGTAGAAAAGCTGGCCCGAACCGAGGGGAACATTGACATCAATGCCGGCTCGCTCGTCAAAGTGACGGCGATTGCCGGCGATTCTGTGATAGTTGAGCTTAACGAGGTGAATAATCGTGGACTTTCTAGCTGAATATTCGACGCTCCTGATCCCGATCATTATTCTTGTCGTCGTCATCGCGGTCCTGATCGCGTTGATGCTGATCAGCAAGAATTATATAAAGGTTTCGCCCAATCAGGCCGCAGTGATCTCTGGAAGACGGCGAAAATTGTCCGACGGTTCGGTTGCCGGGTATCGACTTGTCCGCGGGGGTGCCACCCTGGTCTTTCCCTTCCTCGAAAAGGTCGAATACCTCAATTTGAATGTGATCACGGTTCCGCTAGCTACCTCGCGGGCGTACACGGTGCAAGGTGTTCCTGTTTCGGTAAAGGCTGTCGCGAACGTAAAGATCAAAGGCGACGACGCATCGCTTAGAGCAGCGGCTGAACGATTTCTCGGGATGCCTCAAGATCAGTTTCACAGGCTGATATTTCAAACGCTTGAGGGGCATCTCCGTGCAATTCTCGGCACGCTAACGGTCGAGGAAATAAACAATGACCGTCTCAGCTTTGCGCAAAAGCTGACGACCGAAGCCGCCGGAGATCTCGAGAAAATGGGGATCGGGATGGACGCATTGACCATTCAGGAGATCTCGGATGAGGAAGGCTATCTCGACGCACTCGGTAAACGACGTACAGCCGAGGTCAAACGTGATGCGGAGATCGGCCAAGCCGAGGCTAACCGCGATTCGAAGATAAAGGCGTCGTTAGCATTGCAGGAAGGCGAAAAGGTCCGTCTCGAGACCGAGGCCCAGATCGCGCAATCAAACCGTGAGACCGAGATCCAAAAGGCTCAGGTCCAGGCCCAGATCGAGGCTGAACGGGCAAAGGCAAGCCAGGCCGGACCGCTCGCAGATGCCAAGGCGCAGCAGGAAGTCACGGCCGAAGAGGTCCGCGTTGAGCGCGTCCGCACGCAGGAAATGATCTCAGTGCAGGAGCAAGAGGTCTTAAGAAAGGAAAAGGAACTTGAGGCAACAGTTGTAAAACAGGCCGAGGCTGACCGAAAGGCCTCCGTTCTGAGGGCTCAAGGCCTTCAGGAAGCAGCCATCCTTGAAGCCGAAGGCCGAAAACAGGCCCAGATAGCGATCGCTGAAGCCGATGCAAAAACGCTTGAACGAGAAGGACAAGGCCGTGCACTGGCGATCGAAGCTGAAGGCAAGGCCGAGGCGGAGAAGATCCGCGCGGTCGGATTGGCCGAGGCGGAAAAATTGCAGGCTAAGGGATTGGCTGAAGCGAAGGCGATCGAGGCACAGGGATTGGCCGAAGCCAAAGCGATCATGGAAAAGGCCGCTGCCTGGCGGGAATTCAATGATGCTGCCCGGCTTCAAACGATCTTAGAGAAATTACCGTCGATCATCGAATCGTCTGCACCGGTATTCCAAGCTGTAGCGGAGCCTTTGGGCAAGATCGACAAGGTTGTAATGATCGACCAGGGAGGTTCGAACGGCGAGGGCCATTCCTCTGGGATCAACCGCTTCGCCCAGACTGGCCCTACACTGATCTTTTCGCTCCTTCAGCAGCTTCAGGCACTTGGTATCAGTGTGCCGGAGCTGTTGGCGCAGCTCGGTATCGAACAGAATGGAGGGGAAAAGATCGTCTCTGCACCCAAAGAAAAAACGAGGCCTAGTCCGCAGCCGCCCGCCCCGTCTTCTTCCGGCGAGAATTCTTGACGGCGTCGGCCTGGGCATGCAAGGAATATGAGGGGCAGATGTTTGCCAAAACACATTCACCGCATTTCGGGCTTCGGGCATTGCAGATCTTTCGGCCATGAAAGATCAGCCAGTGGGGAAACATTATCCAATGACGCTTAGGCACGATTTCCACCAGATCGGACTCGATCTTCTCAGCAGTTGTTGAGTCGGTTAGGCCCAATCGTTGAGAGAGCCGCGAGACGTGGGTATCGACGACAACTCCTGACGAAATTCCAAATGCATTACCTAGCACGACATTCGCTGTTTTGCGGGCAACACCGCCTAGCGTCAAAAGGTCCTCCATCGTCCGAGGGACTTCTCCCCCGTAAACCTCGATCAACCGTTGGCTTGCCGCCTTTATATTCTTTGCCTTGTTTCTAAAAAAACCGGTCGAATGAATGTCCTTTTCGAGCTCAGCCTGCGAAACCGCAACATAATCCGCCGGACCACGGTACTTCCTGAAAAGTCCGGAGGTAACTATATTGACACGCTCATCTGTACATTGTGCCGATAGAATGGTGGCCACAAGAAGTTCGAACGGAGTTGTGTGCTCAAGCGCGCAATGGGCGTCGGGATAGGCCTTTCTCAAGCGGCGAATTATTTCGGCTGTGTGGCGTTTTCTCGCGTCGTCCATTCAAGTCAGGCTAAAAAATGAACACAGAAAATGCAAATCGGAATGATATTGGTTAGAATTAAGCTTCTTCCAGTTTGGCTCGGATTCTGAGCCGATTTTCACGTAACCTTTGTGGGGTCTGCCGACGGGAGTTTGCAAACTGTCCTGTGAACGGGACTCGACCGCTGGGCTTTGGCCGAATGAACGTTCCTCTTTTAGACATAAAGCTGCAGAATGAAATGCTGCGTCCAGAGATCGAGGCGGCGATCGGTCGCGTTCTCGACAGCAATGCTTTTATTCTGGGTGAAGAAGTGGCAGCTCTCGAAAGGGAACTTGCCGAATACTGCGGCACGGATTTCGCGATCGGATGTGCGTCGGGAAGCGATGCGCTTCTTCTGGCGCTCATGGCCCATGATGTGGGACCAGGCGACGAGGTGATCACCACGCCATATAGCTTCTTTGCATCTGTCAGCGCAATCACACGCCTAGGAGCACGTCCGGTTTTTGTCGATATCGACCCGGAAACGTATAATCTTGACGTCGAATCGGTCAGGGCAAAGATCTCGACATTCACGAAGGCTGTCCAGCCGGTACACCTTTTCGGGCAATGTGTTGAAATGCAGGCCCTATTAGAGATCTGCGACGAAGCCGGGGTGCCGATATTGGAAGATGCCGCTCAGGCAATCGGATCGGAAGACAATGGAAGGCGGGCCGGTTCGATGGGCTCGATAGGGTGTTTCTCATTTTATCCTTCAAAGAACCTTGGGGGAATGGGAGACGGCGGGTTTCTCACGACGAATGACAAACGTCTGGCCGATAAATTGTTCGCTTTGCGCGTTCATGGATCGCCTGAACGCTATTTCCACAAGTGGGTTGGCTTGAATTCACGGCTGGATGGATTTCAAGGAGCGGTTCTGCGAGTCAAGCTTCCATATCTTGATGGCTGGACTGTCAGGCGCCAGGAGAATGCCAAGAGGTATCGTGAGTTGATAAATGACTCTGGGCTGTCGGAATATATCGGGCTCCCTGCCGAGCGTTCAGGAAAGCGACATATTTACAATCAATTCGTGGTGCGAATTTCAAAGCGTCGCGACGAGCTCCGGGCGTTTCTTAGCGAGAGCGGCGTCGGGACCGATATCTACTATCCGGTTCCGCTCCATCTGCAAGAATGCTTTGCGTTTCTCGGGTATCGTGAAGGCGATCTTCCCGAGGCCGAGCGGGCTTCGCGTGAAACTCTTGCGCTGCCGGTGTTTCCGGAAATGCGGAATGACCAGCAAGACCATGTTGTCGCAAAACTGAAAGAATTCTTCGAGAGGTAAGGAGGTCGGTTTGGCTGGATCAATTCGTTCATTTGATTCAAGGTCCGCAGGCGGACGGAGCATCATTCTGGGAATGATCTTGGTCGCCGTGCTGATCTCGTGGTTCGGCGTTCGCTGGCAGATCGGCAATATGCTTGGCGAGCTTACCCAGCCATCGCAAGAAAATGCTTTTCAAATAGCGGAGGCAGCCATTTCTTTATCGCCTCGTGATCCTTTACCTCGATGGCTTCTTGCAACGAAGTTAAAGGAGGAATTCAGTCCGGAAAGCATCGAAGCGTCGGTTGCGGAATTTAAGCAGACCGTTCGCCTCTCTCCTTTTGATTATCGATGGTGGATCGAACTGGGAAGGGCGTACGAACAGGCCGAGCGCCTTGCCGAAGCCGAACTTGCGTTCAAGCGAGCAGTCGAGCTTGCGCCCTCATACACTTATCCACAATGGCAGATCGGGAACTTCTTTCTCCGGCGGGACAGGATCGACGAAGCATTTTTTCATCTTTCGCGAACCACCGAAAAGAGCATCATGTATCGAGAACAGGTATTTGCTCTGGCCTGGGACTATTTCGACGGCGATCCTTCGCGGGTTGAACAGTTGGCCGCGAACACCCCCGACGTGAAGGTAACGCTCGCTCATTTTTATGCGCAGCGGGGAGCGGCCGACGACTCCTTGAGGATCTGGAACAGCATCGACGAGAACGAACGGGCACGACATCCGCAAATACTTAAGAACATCATCCAGTATCTTTATACGAAACGGTTCTATCGCAAAACGTTGGAATTTGCTAGACAATCGGGCATGGATCTCGACGCCGAGCCAGAGAAGATCTCGAATTCCGGATTTGAGCAGTTTTTAGGCGATGCCGGGAACACGATGTTCGGCTGGAAGATTGACCGGGCCGACACCCGCTTAGAAATATTGACCGATCAATCGGTCCGGACGGAGGGACAGCGAAGCCTGAAGATGAACTTCAAGGCCTATTCGAAACCGGAACTTCTTAACGTGACCCAGCTCGTAGCCGTTGAGCCCCGAGCTCGTTACCGCCTTGCGTTCAAGCTTCGCGTCGAGAATCTAAGGACGGGGGGCGAGCCACTCTTAGAGGTCATCGATTCGAATAACGACGTAGTCCTCGCGAGAACACCGCGCTTTCCTCTGGGTTCCCAAGATTGGCAGGAATGGTCGATAGAATTCACAGTACCTGAGGATTGCGACGGGATCACAATTAGAACTACGAGAGAGGTCTGCGGTGAGGTTTGTCCGATCTCTGGTGTTCTGTGGCTTGATGATTTCAGTCTGGTCAGACTTTGATCTGTCTGCTGTCGTTCGGTCCGAATTCCTGCTGATGGCTGACCTATTAACGATTGCAGGAAGAAGCAGTTGATTGATGGCGGAATGTGGGGTCCGGTGGGATGGCGAAAATTCCATGCTGACCCACATTTATTACACGGACCTCTGAAGTTTATATGAGCTGGGCGAATCGAATCGCACTTGTTTTGTCGATGGCGATCATCGTTTTTACGACGATCGCATATGGAGCTGTGCACCAGCCGATCATCGCGATCTTCTATGTTCTCGTGGCGGCCCTGCTAGTGCTGCTTTCGATCGATGGATTTAAGTCTGGGACGATCAACATAAACCGTGCGCATATTCAATTTCCTCTTTTTGCAGCCGCTGCGTATGGGCTGGTCCAAACGATCCCTTTCGGTGAACTCGCTTCGGCTGCCGGGCTCGGCGGGCTGCCCCGAACGATCTCCTATGATCCGTTCGCCACACAGATGTCGGCATTTCATTTTCTGGTCCTCGGGCTCTTCTTTTCGGCCATGCTCGTGTTGGTGAATTCGGCCTCCCGGATTCGGACACTTGTTATTCTTATTTCGGTCTTTGGGTTTGTGTTTGCATTCTTTGCGATCCTGCAGTCTGTTCTTAGTCCGGGAAAGATCTACGGGATCTACGAGGTTAGATTTGCGGTTCCGTTTGGTTCGTTCGTTAATCGTCACAATTTCGCGGCATACATGGAAATGACCATCGGCGTTCCCTTGGGTATGCTTTTTGCCGGCGCGGTCGGGCGGGATAAGAGGCTGCTGTATGTGACGGCTATTGCATTGATGGGAGTTGCCCTGCTGATGAGCGGATCACGGGGAGGACTGGTTGCATTTCTTGCACAGATCATTTTTCTCGTGATGCTTACGACCGGGGCGAAGAGTCGAAAGGGACTTGTGATGAAGGTCGGATTCTCCGGGATCCTTATAGGCGCGATTGTGATAGGTTCGATCTTTATCGGTGGAGAGAGTTCGCTCACCCGAATCGCAGAAACAGCCACTTCGAAAGACATCACGACCGATCGGGGCCACATTTGGTCAGTGACCACTAAGTTGATCGCAAACAGCTTGCCGTTTGGCGCCGGGTTTGGAGCATATGGTGTGGCCTATACTCCGCATGACACTTACAGCGGTCTCGAACGGGTAGAGCAAGCGCATAATGACTACCTTCAGGTCATTGCTGACGCCGGCCTCGTTGGGGCCGTGATCGGACTTTACTTCCTTTTTCTGTTGTTCCGTTCGGGTCTTCGGTCTGCTAAAACGGGCAACATCTACAGGCGCGGGGTGGCCATAGGAGCCATGGCGGGCTGTTTCGCAATACTTGTTCACAGTATTTTCGACTTTGTTCTTCATACCACTGCCATATCGGTCCTTTTCCTGACACTCGTTACGCTGATCGTTGCCTGCAGGGAAGAGTATGACGACGATCTCGATCTCGCTGACATCCAAAAGGGACGGACTTTCTCGTCAACGGGAGCACCAATCCCGATGTCAACTTTTCGTCGTTCAGGGAATTGAGCTTAATGAGCGGGGTATTGTTCGGAGCAAATTAGATAGGACTACTGCCGCGGGATTGAGGGACAGGTCATTTAAGCCTCGGCGTCCAACTTTGCCGGCCGAGAGCGGAAGAGGCCGATCATGTACCAGACGATCCCATGCCCGACATAGATCGTCGAAATGATCAGCAGCACATAGTTTGAATAAAGCCAGACCAGCATTCCGAAAGCCGCAATGACCAAGACCAGATAAAGATTACCTCGACCGGTGCCCACCGTCTTCATGCTCGAATATCGGAGCTTACTCACCATCAAACCACTGAGAATGCCGACCAGAACCATTATCAGGGCCGTGTAGAAACGGGAGGCATCTTCGCTGTAAGAACTAAGCGGGTAGGGCGAGAAATGCACGATCGAAGCGAGAAGGCCGGCGGCCGTTGGGATCGGCAAGCCAACAAAGTGCTTCTTATCAACCTTTGGCGACCCTTCCGCGAGAACCCTGGGCCGTATCGCTTGAAGATTAAAACGTGCGAGCCTGAACGCGCCGCTCATCAGGTACATGAACAGAAGGAATAGTCCAAAAGCATACTGGCCGCTGCTTTCGGGGAATACGGCGGCGATGGCCCAACTATAAACTAATGTGATCGGGGCGATCCCAAAGGTAAGAACGTCAGCAAGCGAATCAAACTGAACGCCGATCTCGGTAGTCGTTCTTGTCATTCGTGCTACTCGGCCGTCAAGTGTGTCGAATAGAATGGCGAGGCCAATAGCGATCGCTGCACTGTTGAAGTAAGTTGCGGCCGCTGCGGGATCGGATGCGACAATGTTGAAGCCTCGAATCGAATAGATCACAGCAAGGAAACCCATCCCTACGTTCGCAGCCGTGAAGGCCGTTGGTATGACGTAAAGTCCTTTCTTGATCCCTTTGTGGGGCGGTTTGGGGCTTTCGGTCTCCATATTCGAACCGGATTTCCAATGGTCGATGATCTAGCAAATCTATGACCATCATGAACGGGGCTAATAGGGCTTACGGGCCAGGCAAACTCAGGTTATCCGGTTTCGTATCGGGCTATCACCGATTCACCGCCGATGACACGGTCGCCAACCTCGACCGCGACTTCGACAGACCCGGGCAACAGGAGATCGGTGCGAGAGCCGAACTTGATCAATCCGAAACGCTCCCCTCTCTCAAGGCGATCACCAACTTTTGGCCAGCAGACGATCCGACGAGCCACAATGCCGGCGATCTGAGTACAAACCACTGTCACATCGTCATTTCGGATGGTAATTGAATTTCTCTCATTCGTAAAACTTGCCTCGTCGTTTGTCGCAGGGCCCTTTCTTCCGCGGATGTACTCGATCTGAACTACATCACCCGCGATCGGCGAGCGATTGATATGTACATCCAGCGGTGAAAGGAAGACACTTACGGTCTTGCCGTTTTCCGCTTCACTGATCCTAGTCACCCTTCCGTCTGCAGCCGAAACGATCAAACCACCTTCCGAGGGGACTCGCCGATTAGGATCGCGGAAAAAATAGGCCATGAATCCCGCAAGAAGCGCTAATAGTCCCGCGACCAACCAGAGGCCCAAATATGCGGCGATCAGTGCCGCGATCATCGGCGTCAGTACGAAAGGAAATCCTTCTTTTGCCATACTCGTGCGGATCTGCCTAATGCCGAGCGGCAGCTTGACCGTCTTTGTACAGATGGAAACGCGCTCGGGCCATCCGGCAGAATTGGCTCCGTCAATTTAACTCAGTTCTAGGTCCGCAAAGCTTGACGAATCTCCCAATGCGAAAGTTCGGGATCGGCTCGGTGCTAAAGTTGAGTTTAACCGATTTGATCAGGTTAATGAAAAGGACTCTCACCTTGTTACGTCACGGCACACTCGGGCCCGAACTTCGGGGAATTGTGCCTACGTGGAGATCAAACCACTCTATCTTCAGAAGTCTGGAAGCAAAAAAAGAGCCCGGCGTCGCTTATCACCGGGCTTTAAAGGAGGATCGTGCGAAGATGTTCTAACTTCGAACCGGATTATCCTTTGCATAGCTGTAGGCACACCATGCTGAAATAAGATGAACTACCCAGCCCAGGAGCCCCGCAGATCCGATCCACGAAACCCCCGTTAAAACCAGCCAAATAATACCGATTAGTATTCTGCCGTTGTAAATCTGACCAACACCCGGAACCAAAAGACTCAAAATTCCGGCAACCAAAGGTTCTCGCATTGTTCCAATTTACCTCCGCAAGTTAATAACGAAATCGGGTAGAAAATGTTGCAAAAAGTTTCGTCCAAGAAAAAATGCCTATTTTTTCGAAAAACGGGGACCCGTCGGGCCCTGAAACGCCAGGGGTGCTGCCGACTTTGCCGGTCCGGTTGATCAGACGTTCGAGCCGGAACGTGCAAGGCTTAATGCACGCCTAGAAGCTCTATGCAAAAGTGAATAGCAAAAAACAGGGCCACACCGCCGAAAACCGACAGTGACACGAGCGGATTCTTGCCCCCGTGATGATTAACCTCCGGTATAAGGTCGCTTGCGGCAACATAAAGCGTTACGCCGCTGGCAAGCGGCAAAGCATAGGCAACGGACGCATTGAAGCGAGCCCCGACAAAGTAGAAGACCAGCACCCCGAGGATCGTCATCGATCCGATTAACGCGGTCGCAATTATAACTTCGCGTCTTCCTTTTCCCGCTGCCACCAACATTGATCCGATAGTGAATCCTTCTGGAAACTTGTGCAGGAATACGGCCAGAAATACCAGGAAACCGATTCGCAAGTCGATAAGCGAGGCGGCAGCGATAGAGACCCCGTCAAAGAATGTATGCATTGAAAGCCCACCCACCCCCGCATATGCAGAGCGTGTGGAGATCAATTCCTCCGCGTGAAGTTCTTCGCCGAGATGAATATGCGGCGCGATGGTATGTTCGAAGAACTGGGTCAATAGATACCCTACGACCAGCAGAAGCATCGGGGCAAAAAGCCAGTCTGGCGATGTATCTCCCGGTACGATCCATAATTTGATCGAGTTCGGAATGATCTCGAAAAAAGTGACAGCCAGCATAAAGCCGGCGCCGAGGCCCAGAAGATATTTGAGCAGCCGCTTGTAATTCCTTCGAATCGTCGACGGAAACAGTATCATTCCGCCGAAAACGTTTGCTCCCGCGACAACTAGACCGAACAAAAGTAAGTATAGGACCGACGTATCCATAACCAGGAGAAACTAGACTTTATCGCAACTTTCTCACAATACGAAACAACAATATCAATTCAAAATATATGCTGGAACGTGCTTTCCTGCCTTTAAACGAATGATTAAGCGACGACCTTGAATTTTGTCTTGACAACAGTTTCAGATTAGGCTTAATATGCTTGTTAGCATTACAGGACGCTACAAGAGACGGGCTTGAGCGAGGAAGAATTGATTAAAGAAAGTGCTTAAGTTATTAAGCGCCGCCCGCATCAAAAGCACAAGAACGTGAAAGGTGAGCGGGGGTCGGCAGTCAATTTTGTCGGCTGAATTGTCTTCACGTTTACTCCGAAATAACCCAAGGATTCGATAGGCCTCAGACCATGGGTCTGACGATCGAGGTGTGTCATTGAGCAATACGGTTCTTTGAGAATGGACAAGCGCGCTTCGGAAACGACACACGAAACGGTGCTTCGTCGAGAAACGATCGATCTTCTGAGCGTTCGGGATGGGGGCACGTATATCGATGCGACTCTCGGCCTTGGCGGCCACACCGAAGAAATATTGCTTCGAAGCGAAACGGCAAAGGTAGTTGGCCTGGACCGCGATCGGTCGGCGATTGAATTGGCTAAAAGGCGGCTCGCGAAGTTCGGCCATAGGGTCTTGTATGCTCACTGCAGCTTTTCGAATGTTTCCTCGAAAGTCCGGGAAATGGGAATAGGGCAAGTTGACGGCATCGTGGCCGACCTGGGAGTTTCGTCGCTTCAGCTTGACGACGCCGCAAGAGGATTTAGTTTCCGTTTTGACGCTCCCTTGGATATGCGAATGGATATCGATTCGGATTTGCCTACAGCCGCTGAGCTCCTTGAAATTATGCCGCAAACCGAGATCGCCGATCTCATTTATCAATTCGGAGAAGAGCGATTTTCACGGCGGATAGCCCGAGAGATCTTGAGGGCGAGAGAAGGCGGGAACCCGGTCCGCACGACGAAACAGCTTGCTGAACTGGTCGAAAGGTGTGTGCGTCGAAGCCCCAAAGAAAAGACGCACCCGGCGACCCGAACCTTCCAGGCGTTGAGGATAGCAGTAAATAGAGAGCTCGAAGAGCTTGAGCGGCTGTTGATAGAAGGAATTGAAATATTAGCTCCGGATGGCCGGTTTGCCGTGATCACGTTCCATTCATTGGAGGATCGAATAGTGAAACAAACCTTTCAGCGTCTTTCCGGAAAGTGCTTTTGCCCGCCCAGGATGCCCTTATGTGTCTGCGGCTCGGCAAGAAAGGTCGAAGTGGTCACGAGAAAGCCGGTGATCCCGGAACGTGACGAGACCGAACAGAATCCAAGATCCCGAAGCGCAAAGCTTAGGGCAGTACGACGGATAGCCGATCAATCATAAACCCCAAAGGAAGCCTTCAGTATGAAAAAGAGAACCGCTCGAAGAACCCACCCTGTGAATCTCTCGCAACGAGGGATCGGAGCCCTGCCGTGGAGCTATTTCGTTTTGATCGCGATCTGCGGCTGCATCATCGCGGCCGGATTTCTGCTTGCTGCCCGCCAGCATTTTGTGTCGATGGATCTTGGAATGAAAAACTCCAAGCTGAGAAAGCAGCTTGAAGACCTTGAGGCTGAGAATCGCCGCCTTATGTTGGCCCGCGAGACCGCGTTTTCTCCGATCGAGATGACCCGATCGGCCAAACGGCTAGGTTTTGTCGAAACCCCGGCAGTCGGGCAGGCTTTGACTGTGGTCAGCTCGCCGTCTGTGAAGACGCCCGCTCCGGTTGCAGTGGTGCCCGTGCCGATCATAAAGCGAAAAGTCGAGAACGACGTTTCGATCACCAAAACTAGTTTTCAGCGGCCTGCCGCACGGACGGAGCCGCCACCCCCGACATCACTCCAAAGGGAACGGGTCGTAAAGGTTTCGGAAAAACCCGCAAAAAACGGTGAGAAAAGTGAGAGATCCGGTGCCGCGGCCGCAAAAACTTTGAGGTAAACGAGAATGCGGAATGCAAGGCCAAAGCGTAGAAAGAAAGAAAACACGCGGCAAATCGCCTTTACTCGTTTCATGTTCATTGTGGCGTTCCTGGTCATTTGGATGGGCGGGATCAGCGCCCGGCTTGTTCATCTACAGGTCACGAAGCACGACTGGCTTAGGGAAAGGGCGGCCGGACAGCGTCTTGACATAAAGAAAAGTAAACTGCCTAGAGGTACGATCTTTGACAGAAACGGCCGGGCCCTGGCGATGAGCTTGCGTGTCAAAACGCTTTATGCGGACCCGGTTGAAATGTCGGATACGGCGGCTGCCGCCAAGGCAATTGCGAAAACCACCGGAATTCGCGAAAAGGACTTGGCTAAACAGCTTTTTGACGCAAAGGAAGCCGAACGAAGATTTGTGCCCCTATTAAAAGGACTGGATGAGACAACGGTGCAGCGTATAAACCGGGAGCTCGACGATCCGACGGTCCGGAAGGCCGACAGCCCCAATTTTACGGGCCTTCACTGGCGAGAAGAACAAAAGCGAAGCTACCCCTACGAGCGGCTGGCTGCCCACGTGATCGGGTTCAGCAACGCTGAGGGCGTCGGGCAGGCCGGCGTCGAACAATCGCAAAACGACATTTTATACGGTGCCGTCATTAAGCGGGTCCAGGAAAGGGACCGCCTTGGACGCATTTACGATGAAACAGTCTCTGAGAAGGAGCCACCAAAGGATGTAGTGCTCACGATCAGCGCTTCGGTACAGTATATGGTCGAAGAAGCGCTCGAGCGAGCTGTTACCGCGTCTCAGGCAAAGGCCGGAACCGCCATCGTGATCGACAATGCAACCGGAGAGATCCTAGCATTGGCAAATTTTCCGACATTCGACCCGAACCGTCTCAGCGAGGTGACGGCGGACAATCTCTCAAATGCGGCGGTTCAGCAAGTTTATTCACCAGGCTCGGTCTTCAAACTGATCACATACGGGTCAGCACTGGAGAAGAAGATGTTTACGCCTGAGTCCGAGATCGACAGCGGCAACGGAACGGTCGAGGTCGGCGGGCGTAGATTCAGCGATTCGAGGGCCTATGGCCGGATCACATATACTAAGGCTTTTGCCGTCTCGAGCAACGTTTGCGCGATCAAGACTGGAATGAAGGTTGGCCGCGAAGGATTCTTTCAAACGCTTACCGATTTTGGCTTCGGTAAAAAGACCGGCATCGAATTGCCTGCAGAAACAAATGGCATTGTTCGACCTCCTCAGAAATGGTTTGGAGACTCGCTTGCTTCGATGTCGATCGGCTACGAGATCGGGGTCACGCCGCTTCAGATGACGAGCGCGTTTGCGGCGATCGCCAATGACGGAACACGTGTGCAGCCGCACATCATTAAGGAGATCCATGGCCCGGGCGGCGAGCTGAAATACGCAACACAGCCAGAAAAGACAAGGGTCGTTTCCGCGAGAACTGCTCGTGACCTTAAAATAATGATGCGAGAGGTGGTCGTGTCTGGAACCGGAAAACTGGCCCGGCTGGATGGCTATTCTTCGGCGGGAAAAACAGGAACGGCTTGGAAGTTCGACGAAAAGCTCAAGAAAGTAAATTCGGCAAAGTATGTCTCATCTTTCATTGGGATCGCACCCGCGGAGAACCCTGCCGTGACGATCGGAGTGGTGATCGATGAACCAAAGGTCGGCGGACGGAATGGCGGCCAGGTCGCAGGCCCGGTTTTTCGGGAGATCGCCGAGCGTATACTTCCCGAATTGAAGGTCTCGCCGAACAGCGAAAAAGTGCCTGAAGGAGACACTGAGGACTTTCCGGAATTTACGGTTCCTATGGACTCTTTCCCTTCGATCCTGGGCGGTAACGACCTGACCACTACTTCGGTGGCCGGCCGGCCCGAAGGCCCGAAAACAGAGAACTACGCACCCTCCAAGGGTAAGACCAACGAAGGTAAGACGGGCGATAAGCCGAACCGGAAAGATGAGGCCAAGAAGATCGTGGCCCCCGAGCCGGCAAAGCCGAAAAAGAGTGATGATGGAGTCGTATCCCGGCCGCGAGTGGCAGGCACCCCAGTGCCTTCGCAAAAACGATCGGACGCATTGACCGCTCCATCGAAGAAAGACAAAAAAGATACGGAGAAGAAAAAGGCAAAACCTTGAAACTCGTTACCGCGATCGAATACATGAATGCCGCGGCGCCACATATCAATCCCGCCCTGGAGGACCGTCAGATCGAATCCGTTGTGGTCGATTCGCGTGAGGTTGGGGCGGGCGACGTGTTTTTTGCATTGTCTCAACCCGACTATTCGAATAATGGATTTAACGGTGAGTTCGAGGATGCAACGCAATACGTTCCTAAAGCGTTTGAGAAAGGTGCTATTGCATGCGTAGTACGGGAAGACCGCTTCTGGGAACACCAGGCAATCCTGGAATCGTTCGCAGATAATATTTTACTTGTACCAGACCCGATCAAGGCGCTTCAGGATCTAGCTCGAGGCGTTTATCAAGACTGGGGCGGGCCAGTCGTGGCAATAACAGGAAGCGCCGGAAAAACAACCGCGAAGGAATTGACCGCTCATGTGCTTGAAGGCTCGGGCCTAAAGGTGCTAAAGAACAAAAAGAATTACAACAACGGCCTGGGTCATCCCTTGACCGTGCTGGAACTATCGAAGGACGATTCCTATGACATCGCTGTTTTGGAAATGGGCATGTCCACGCCTATGCGAGAGATATCGCGTCTTTGCTCTATCACCGAACCGGACATTGCCGTGGTTTTGAATGTTCTGCCTGTTCACGTTGAGCATCTGGGATCGATCGACAATATTGCCAGGGCCAAGGCCGAGATCGTCGAGGGCATGAAAAAGGGTGGGACGGCCGTCTTGAATGCCGACGATCCAAGGGTGGCAGATATGCGCCGGCTTGTAGATGGCAATGTCGTTACTTTCGGACTCGAAGCCGCCGCCGACGTGACCGCACGAAATATTGTCACAAAGTCTTTCGGCGAGACGAGGTTCGATCTGATCACGCCGGGCGGAGCGGCTCCCGCCGTCCTTCACCTTGACGGCAAGCATAATGTAATGAATGCCCTTGCATCGGCTGCAGTTGCCTGGGTCCGAGGGGTGTCGGCAGTGGAAACGGCACGGACACTTTCGTCCGCCTTGCCGCCTCCTCAACGGGGAGAGGTGCTTAGATTCAGGGAAGGCTTTACCGTAGTGAATGATTCATATAATTCGAATCCGACGGCACTTATTTCAATGGTGCGGACGATTGTCGAGGGCGGTGGTGGCCTGAGAAGAAGGATCGTTGCCGCCGGCGAGATGCTTGAGTTGGGCGGTGAAGCCCCAGCATTGCATCGGGAGGCCGGCCGGCAAATCGCTTTACAACCGATCGATCGGTTGATCGGAATTCGCGGCCTCGCCATGGAGCTTGTCGAGGGAGCCAGGGAAGCGGGTCTGGCAGATGCTGTTTTTGTTGAGAACTCGGACGGCGCAGCCGATCTTCTTATGCAGGACTTAAGAGAGGGCGACATATTGCTGGTCAAAGGATCTCGCGGCGTAAGGACGGAGAGAATAGTTGAAAAACTTATGGAGAAGTTTCAGTTGGAATCAGAAAATGATGGCCCGAGGACGAACTGAGGGCGTGATGTAGTAAGGCCAGAACCTTGTTCCGGTTTTGCGGAGCATGTGATCAGAGAACGGTTCAGACAAATGCTCTATTACTTTCTTTATCAACTGATCTTTCGAGAGTACGGACAAACAAGCGAGTCCATTTTTTTCAAGGGGATGAACGTCATCCAGTACGTAACTTTCCGTACTGCAATGGCGACCGCGACCGCCCTGTTGATCTCTTTGCTTTTCGGCGGCAAAGTGATCCGAAAGATACGATCTTTGAACGTCGGACAAGAGATCCGAGAGGAATTGTCAGCCGAGCATCAGGCAAAAAAAGGGACGCCGACGATGGGCGGCATCCTGATTATCGGCTCAGTACTTGTTTCCACGCTGCTTTGGGCAAGACTGGACAGCGTATTTTTGTGGCTTGCACTCGGGGCCACGCTGCTTTTTGGAGCAATTGGCTTTGCAGACGATTATATAAAGCTCGTTAAGAAACGCAGCCTCGGACTTACGGAACGACAAAAACTAGCTGGGCAGTTGGCAACGGCGATCCTGGTGTGGGCGGTTCTGTATTTCTTCACGAATTACACATGGAACGTCAGTATCCCATTTTTTAAAGCCACGGCTGAGCCGACCGGGATCACCTATCTTTGGCCAGGCGCGTATCTGGTATTTATCGTTTTCGTCTTACTGGGGTCGTCGAACGCGGTGAACCTTACGGATGGACTGGATGGGTTGGCGACCAGCATAACTTTTGTGGCAATGTCTGCTCTTACGGCCCTGACCTATGTGGCAAGCGACAAACGATGGGCCGACTATCTGGATATAACCCATAACCCGTCCTCGGCCGAGCTGACCATATTTTGCGGAGCCATGGTGGGTGCGAGTCTTGGTTTTCTTTGGTACAACGCACCTCCAGCGGACGTTTTTATGGGCGACGTGGGCTCGCTTGCGATCGGCGGTGCGCTCGGCACTGTCGCGATCCTGACAAAACAGGAGTTTCTGCTGCCCTTCATCGGTGGCATTTTTATCATCGAGGCCGTTTCAGTGATGCTTCAAGTCGGGTTCTTTAAGTTCACAAAGCGAAGCAGCGGCGTAGGCAAGCGTATCTTTTTACAGGCGCCGATCCACCATCATTTTGAAATGGCAGGTTGGCAGCATTCCAAGATCGTATTTCGATTTCTGATCGTCGCGATACTTTTTGCACTGCTTAGCCTTTCGACGTTGAAGCTGAGGTAGTTTGAAATTGGAAGTGAAGGGAAGAAAAGCGTTGGTACTCGGAGCGGGCCGATCCGGCATCGCTTCCGCACGCTTTCTGGCTGAGCGAGGGGCCAAAGTAGTTCTTCACGATAGGAAGGAAGTGGAAGCCTGGGCCGAGCCCGCACGCTCTTTGAAAGAAAGCCATAATGTTGGTTTGATCGCGGGAGAGATCCCTTCATGGCTGCTCGATCAGATCGAGCTAGTCGTGATTTCGCCCGGAGTTCCATCGAACACAGTTCCCGCACGGTACATTGAAAGAAAAGAAGGCGAAGTGATAGGTGAGGTAGAGCTTGCCTATCGTTTCATAAAGGGCCGGATCGTTGGGATCACCGGCTCGAACGGCAAGACGACGACGACTACGCTGATCGGTGAGTTGTTGATAAATGCGGGGATCCCGACGTTGGTGGGCGGGAATATCGGGACACCCCTTTTAAGCCTGGTCGAAGAGACGAATGAAGATTCCTGGTCGGTCGTCGAACTATCTAGCTTTCAGCTAGAAACAATAAAAGATTTTCATCCGAACGTAGCCGTTTGCCTCAATGTCACACCAAACCATCTGGACCGATACGATTCGTTTGTAGATTATGCGGCGGCAAAGCATCGCATCTTCATGAATCAGACCGAAAACGATGTTGCGATCTTGAACGATGACGATGAGATAACGGCGTCATGGGCAGCGGGACTGTGTGCTAAAGTGACAAGGTTCAGCCTCACTCACGAACTGGCAAGCGGGCTATTCCTTCGCGGTCGTGACCTGGTGTGCCGCAATAACGGGAGTGAGCGAATTTTGACGACGCGCGACAAGATCGTTCTTCCCGGCCTCCACAATGTCGAGAACGTTCTCGCCGCCTTAGCGGCCGGCCTGGCCTGCGGCGCCGATCCTGAATCGATGAGGCGGACCATTGCAGGTTTTACAGGTGTCGAACACCGACTCGAGTTTGTCGGATCGATCGATGGTATCGATTTTTTCAATGATTCGAAAGCAACCTCGGTTGATGCGACCGTTAAAGCCCTTCAGGCTATGAGCGAACGGCTTGGTAAAACGATATTGATCCTCGGCGGCAAAGGGAAAAATGCACCGTATGAGCCTCTCAGGACGCTTATAGAACAATGTGTTCGGGCATTAGTGGTGATCGGTGAAGATGCCGTGAATATTGGCGAACAGTTGGCCGGTTCTGTCGAGATCGTCCATGAGGCAACACTTGAAAGGGCAGTGGTCCGGTCGTTTGAACTTGCGACAGTGGGCGATGCGGTATTGCTTGCCCCGGCCTGTGCAAGTTTCGATATGTTCAGCAGTTTTGAAGAGCGGGGCCGAGTATTCAAGGGATCGGTAAGAAACCTGGCCGCTGTAAAAGGCGTTGGCACTTCGAGTTGATGGCCGTAGGTTTTCCCGTAGAGCAGTTGTTGCGGGCTATCACCAAGGTGGGGAAGAAATGCTTTGACAGGTAAGGGTAGTTCGATCCGTAAGTTGTGGTCGGTACAGGAAATCGAAGGGGTTGTTCATCGAATAATCAAATGGCATCACAAGTCAACAAGTTGCGAATAGATTGGTTCCTGTTCCTGATCGTCGCGTGTTTGTCTCTGTTCGGGGCGGCGATGGTTTACAGTGCTTCGGCAATGATCGCATTGCGCGAATCCGAGAGTCAGTTCACCTATTTTTACAAGCAGCTTGCATTCACGCTTTTTGGGCTCGGAGCGATGTTTGTGGTCAGCCGGATCGACTATCGGCGATATCAGTCGAAGTGGTTCGTTTACGCCTTGCTCGGATTGACGGTCGTGCTTCTCCTCTCAGTTTTCGCTTTTCCGCCGATCAACGGAGCAAGAAGGTGGATCCGTTTCGCAGGACTTTCGTTCCAGCCGTCAGAGCTTGCAAAGATCGCATTGCCGGTGTTTCTTGCGTATTTTTTGACAAGCAGGGAAGGTTCGATGGGGGATTTAAAGGGAACGGTCATCCCATGCCTCGGTTCGCTCATTTTGCTGGGAGGGCTCGTTTTTCTCGAACCGGATCTTGGCACCGTGATCGTTCTGGGAGCGATCTTTTCAGCGATATATTTTGCTGCCGGTGCAAAGCTAATGCACATTGCTTCGGTGTCCGCATTGTTTGTGCTTGCATGTCTTGCCGCTGTAGCGTTCGCGCCCTGGCGGGTCCAGCGTCTGATGGCGTTTCTTGACCCGTTCAGCCACTCCGGAGATGCGGGATATCAAGTGGTCCAGTCACTGATGGCAATCGGTTCCGGGGGAATCGTGGGCGAGGGGTTTGCGCGAGGCCAGGCCAAGCTGTTCTATTTGCCGTACCCCTATTCGGATTTTATTTTTTCGGTCGTTGGAGAGGAATTCGGCCTGATCGGCACGCTTGCGATCGTGATCGCATTTGGCCTGCTTCTTTGGCGAGGAACGCGAGCGGCGATCTTCGCTCCGGACAGGTTCGGAATGCTCCTCGGGATCGGTATTGTGACCGGGATCGTCGTCCAGGCGCTCTTCAACATCAGCGTGGTTATCTCGATCGTTCCGGCCAAGGGTATTCCGCTGCCTTTTATCTCGTACGGCGGGACGTCGGTGCTGGTCACAATGATCGCCGTTGGGGTGCTGCTGAACATCTCCCAGAACGCCGGAAATACAAACGGCGGCAAGCCGGAGAAGCACTTGTAATGAAGGTCTTGATCGCAGCCGGCGGAACCGGCGGACACATATTTCCGGGCATCGCTGTCGCAAAGGAGATGATCAGAAGAGACCCAGACGCGGAGATCCTTTTCGTAGGTACGGCGCGCGGGCTCGAAAAGAAGATCGTTCCCGAGAACGGGTTTCAGCTTTCTTTGATAACTAGCGCCGGCTTAAAGAATGTCGGCCTTTCGGGAAAGATCAAGGGCCTTGCCGTTCTGCCGATAAGTTTCTACGAGGCGGCCCGGCTCCTTAGGGAATTTCGGCCAGATGTTGTTGTCGGCGCGGGAGGTTATGTGTCTGGACCGATGCTTTTGACGGCGAGCCTGCTGGGTTACCCGACTCTTGTAATGGATTCGAATGCGCTTCCAGGATTCACGAACCGTAAGCTTGCACGATTCGTTGACAAGGCGGCTTTGTCGTTTGAAGAAGCGATGCCCTATTTCCGGGATAAGGGCCTCGTGACCGGTAATCCTGTTCGAAAGGAATTTTTCGAGATCGTCAAAAAACCGCGTGGCGAAAAAATATCGATACTCGTTTTCGGTGGTTCACAGGGTGCCCGGGCGATCAACAATGCAATGTTGAATACCCTTCCATTGTTGGAAAACCGGGCAAGCCAGCTTCGGATCGTCCATCAGACAGGTGAGGCTGACTTCGAAAGGGCGCGTGAAATGTACAAGAGATCGTTGATAACTGACCACGAGGTCAGGCCGTTTATCCACGATATGTTCGCCGAGTTTGCTAAAGCCGATATCGTAATTTGCCGGGCTGGTGCAACGACCTGTGCCGAGTTGGCGGCGGCCGGTAAGGCTTCGGTCATGATCCCGCTCCCGACCGCAGCAGACGATCACCAGCGAAAGAATGCGGAAGCATTCGAACGTGCGGGTGCGTCCCGAATGATCGTACAAGCAGACTTGAGTGGTGAAAGACTGGCCGAAGTGGTCGCAGAGATGATCAATTCGCCGGAAACGGTAAGCTCGATGGAGGCCGCGGCCAGAAGCCTCGGGCGTGCGGATGCTGCTGAGGCAACCGTTGACCTGATCGAGCAGCTTGCAAGGAAGGACAATTGAATGTTCAGGCATGTTAAGCGGATACATTTTGTCGGAATTGGAGGTATCGGAATGAGCGGTATTGCCGAAGTGCTGTGCAATCTCGGCTTTATCGTGACCGGTTCCGATGTTAAGAGATCTAAGTATACGGACCGTCTCGAGACGTTGTTTGGCGTTGGGGTTGCCGAAGGCCATAAGGCTGAGAATGTGGGAGCGGCCCAAGTAGTCGTTTATTCCTCGGCGGTAAAAGAAGATAATCCTGAGGTCGTCGAAGCGAAAAGGCTCGGTATCCCTGTCATTCCCCGGGCGGAAATGCTTGCCGAACTGATGGTCTTAAAACCTTATGCCGTAGCCGTGTCGGGTACCCACGGCAAGACAACGACGACCTCGATGGTTGCGACAATTCTGGGTCACGCGGGTTTCGACCCGACAACGGTGGTTGGCGGCGTCGTGGACACGCTAGGGTCAAATGCTCGGCTCGGAAGTTCAGAATGGTTTGTAACTGAGGCAGACGAAAGTGACCGATCGTTCCTGATGTTATACCCGACGATCGCCGTCATAACCAACATCGATAAGGAACATATGGAGTCGTACAAAGGCATGGATGATGTGGTCCAATGCTTTACCGATTTTGTGAACAAGGTACCGTTCTTCGGCGCTGCGATCATTTGTCTTGACGATCCGAATGTTCAACTGATCGTGCCTAACATAAAGCGACGACGTGTGACGTATGGGCTTACGGCCCAGGCCGACGTTTCCGCCCACGATATTCGATATAACGATGCATTCGGTTCTACATTCTCGGTCTGGAAGGGTGACGAGGTTCTAGGCAACCTCTCTTTGCCAGTGCCGGGTGAGCACAATGTTTACAATGCTCTTGCCGCAACGGCGGTTGCGTTAGAACTTGAAATCCCATTCGAAAAGATCGTTGAGGCGTTTGGCCGTTTTCGGAATGCTAATCGGCGATTCCAGTTTAAGGGCGAAGTGAACGGGATCATGGTAGTCGATGACTATGGCCATCATCCGACCGAGATCCTCGCAACGCTTTCGGCGGCCAAGAATAGCGCGGGCGGAAGGCGGACGGTCGTCGTTTTTCAACCTCATCGATATTCCCGAACGAGGGAACTGATGCACGAGTTCGCGCTAGCTTTTAACAACGCAGACGTGGTTTACGTTCTGGATATTTATGCAGCAAGCGAAAGCCCGATAGAAGGGATCACCGCCGAAGCGTTGACCGAGAACATCAAGAAGTTTGGTCATAAGAATGTGAGATATCACGGAGACATCGATACTGCAGCGGACACGATCGTACCGCTCCTTCAAGAAGGCGATCTGGTCTTAACGCTTGGTGCCGGAACGATCACCAGACTATCGGACGAGATCGTCGAACGGCTAAGAACGACGGAACTACAAAATACAGCTTGATCGTATTTCTCCGGTTCGTTCACGAATCACGGCTAACGGGATGTTGATAGCATTATCCGTAAACGATCGTGAGGTCGCACGGAACAGGAAAAGAAGAAATAACATAGACAATTCGACAACTAGGATCAACAAATCAAAAATGGCGGGAAAAATAAGAAGAAAGTCGATCGCAGACCCAACTCCTCGTACGGCTATCCGACGAAAGACAGCAAGATCCCGGGCAAACGAGAATTCGGAAAGCCGGATTCGCGGCCTTGTTTTGCCGATATGCCTCAGCGTCTGCTTGCTTATCTGCTTAGCTGTGCTCGGACATATTGGGTTAAAGAGCGTCACGGCTACTAAGTTTTTTGATCTGAAAGAGGTTCGGGTAGCAGGAACCGAACGTTCGTCGAGCGAGGACATTGAAAGGATAGTTACAAACGCAGCACTCAAAACTGGAGTTTGGAATGCCGACCTTGCGGAAATTAGGGCTCGTGTCGAGAAGGAGCCGTTCGTACATTCTGTGTCGATCACCAGGATGCTGCCTGATGGGATCCGGGTAAACATCGTCGAACGCATTCCGATCGCCGTCGTCAAACTTAAAACTGGCGACATGCTGGTTGACGGCGATGCTAATCTTCTCGCGCCGCCCGGAGAAAGGGAGGAAAGGCTTCCGATCACGTTGTTAGGTTGGGATGAATCAAAAACCGAAAAGGCCTTTCGTGAGAATAAAGAGCGGGTAAAACTATATCAGCAGATGCTGGCTGAATGGCAAGAAGGAGGCTTGATCGCCCGCGTGCACGGCGTGAATCTGGCGGATATACGCGAACCTAAGGCTCTGACGGAAGACTCAGGAAAAACTGTGACGATCGATGTCGGTCGCAATTCTTTTGCGAAACACCTCAAGAATGGGGTAACCGCTATCGCTGGCAAGGGCGACATGTTCGATGCAGTCACGCTGATCGGGCCGAATATGATCCTGTCTTCCCGGAAGCAGAAAGGCGAGACTGAGGGATCCAACTAATTTATGGCGCAAGAAATACAGGCCGTCGGTCTTGATATTGGAACGAGCAAGGTGCGGTGCGTCATAGGCGAACCGGGCGAACAAGGCCTGATGAACATTATCGGCTTTGGCGAGGCAGACTCCCGCGGTCTTAGACGCGGTATTGTTACGGCCACTGAGTCCGTCGCCGAATCGGTGAAGAAGGCTGTCGGGGAGGCTGAACGGGTAAGCGGCATGGAGGTTTCGTCGGCATACGTAAACCTCTCAGGCGAGCATTTCCGAGGTGATAACAAGAATGGTGTGGTCGCTGTGGCGGGTGCCGGGCGTGAGATCACGGAGGAAGACGTAGAACGGGCTATCGAATCAGCTTGTGCGATGCAATTGCCAACCGGATGGGAGATAGTGACCCGTTTGCCGCAGGAATTCATTATCGACGGGCAGGATGGAATCATCGAGCCGGTGGGAATGGCCGGAGCCCGTCTCGAATCTCTCGTTCACATTGTTACAGGCCCCAGCGCCGGACGACAGAATCTGAATAAGGCGGTAAAAAGGGCTGGCATGGAGATCGAGCGGATGGTATTGGAACCGCTGGCGGCTGCCGAAAGCTCTTTGACCGATGACGACAAGGAATACGGGTGTGCGTTGGTCAATATCGGGTCGGAGATCACCAGCATGATGATCTTCGGACGCGGTGCGGTGCAGCACACTGCCTTTTTCCCTTTCGGCGGCCTGCATTTTACCAAGGATATCGCCGTTGGGCTCCGCGTCTCGATCCAGGAAGCGAATAAGATAAAACATCGCTCCGGCTGCGTCGCCACCTTCCTTCTTGATGACGATGAGAGGCAGGAGAGCATCGAGATCGTCCCGGTGGGACGGACTGAAACTCGCGGTCTCACTCGCGAGATACTTTGCGACATAATGCAGCCGCGAGCGATCGAGCTGCTGCAGCATGTAGCGCAAGAGGCAGCCCGGGCCCGTGCTCAGATCTCTAGCGGGGTAATTTTAACTGGCGGCGGTTCATTGGCCGTCGGAATGGTAGAACTTGCAGAACAGGTTTTCGACGCACCTACGAGAATGGGCTTTCTAGCCGATGATCGATTTGCCGGACTATCGGAAACCGTATCGGGACCGCATTGGGCGGTCGCCTCGGGTCTCGCGCTGGCTTCAATGCGATCGCAGGTTCGCGAATTGAATCGCGGTGGAAGACGAACCTCAAAGGTTGCTGAATGGTTTGAAACTTTTCGCGACAAATTTCGATAATCGTGTTCTGACGGCTGGATTTTTACCACAAATCGTTGTATGCTTTCCTCCCGTCAACACAATATATTGTTAGTTCAATTAAAGCGTGCAATTGCACCGCACCCCTTTGGCAGTAGTAAACACAGGTAGTAACGAAGTGAAAAAAATGACAATGGATGGGCTTGAGATGAAGACGGGCGGACTGAAAATGTTTATCGACGAGCCGCCAATTACCGGAGCAAAGATCAAAGTGGTTGGCGTCGGCGGCGGCGGCGGGAATGCCGTTAATAGGATGATCGATGCAGGAATTACTGGTGTCGAATTCATTGTCGCGAACACGGACCTGCAGGCGTTGAACGCCTCGTCGGCCCCGATGAAGATCCAACTCGGCGGAAGATCGACCCGCGGCCTTGGAGCGGGCTCCAATCCCGAGATCGGGCGTGCGGCAGCTCTCGAAGATCACGAAAAACTTTTGGACGTGCTCGAAGGCGCGGACATGGTTTTTGTCACCGCCGGGCTCGGAGGTGGCACTGGGACAGGTGCGGCACCAGTCGTCGCCTCGCTTGCGATCGAACTCGGAGCTCTTACTGTAGCCGTCGTGACAAAGCCCTTTATGGTGGAGGGCAAGAAACGAATGGCACAGGCCGAACAGGGCCTTGCAGAACTTCGAGGGTGTGTCGATACGATAATCACGATCCCGAATTCGAAACTGCGAGAAGTTGAAGAGGGCATTACAATGCTTAATGCTTTCCGTCGAGCCGACGACGTACTTCTCCAGGCGGTTCAGGGTATCACAGACCTCATTATCACGCCCGGCGTGATCAATCTTGACTTCGCAGACGTTCGGACGGTCATGCGGGGACAAGGTGTTGCATTGATGGGGGTCGGAAAAGCCACCGGTGCCGGGGCGGCGTCGCACGCCATGCGGGCGGCTCTCGATTACAAGCTTCTGGAGGAGAATTCCATAACCGGAGCAAAGGCGGCCCTGATCAACATTACGGGCGGGGAGAATATGCCGCTTGCAGAGATCGAAGATGCTATCGGAATGATCGAGGAAGAGTCCGACGAGAACGCCGACATAATTTGGGGTAACGTAATCAAAGAAGGAATGGACGACGAGATCAAGGTCACCGTTATCGCAACTGGGTTCGATTCCGCATCGCAGGCGATCAAACCGCTGCCTCGGCCGGCTGACCCGATCAGCGTCTCCGGCACGCGGGGTTCTGCGGCGGCGGCTGCTCAGCAGGTGCAGAGCGAAGATCTGAATGTACCGACCTTCATTCGTCGGCAGGCCGATTAGGCCCGTCGAAGTTTTGTCTGCTTGAGAACTGTCAACCTGCCCGGCGGCCCGCAAGGCTTGCCGGGTTTTTTGTATCGGGCGATTATATTTATTGAGTGGAGAAAGTTTCGATAAAAATCAAAGATGAAAAAGCTCCAATCGTCGGAATAACGATCGGCGACGCGGCAGGTATTGGCCCGGAGATCGCGTTGAAGGCCGCCGGTGATCCTGAGGTCGTTTCGGTTTGCAGGCCAGTGCTTATCGGAGACATCAGTTTTCTTGACCGGGTATCGAGAACGCTGGCGGGGGCCCGGAAGCTCGTGCCGTTTGTCGAGTCCATCGAATCAAGTCGGGAAGGGATCGCCGTTCTTGACACTCACAATTTGCCCGAGGAAGTTCCTGTCGGCATTGATGATCCGGTCACTGGCAAGGCTTCGGCCGAATGCATCCAGCTTGCAGTTGATCATCTAAAGGCAGGCAGTATAGACGCCGTTGCAACAGCCCCGATCAGCAAAAAAGCCATCGCGCTCGGCGGCTACTCCTTTCCGGGGCACACTGAGTTCCTTGCTGATCTGACGGAGACACTCCGTTTTTCGATGAGTTTTTTTGCTGATTCCTTGCGCGTAGTGCTGCTTTCGACCCATCTGCCGCTTCGGGAAGCGATCGACTTGGTTAGGCAGGACAAGCTTGTTCCGTTGATCTCGTTCACCGATAGGGAAATGAGCAAGCTTTTGGGCCGAAAGGTGAGCATCGCCGTTGCTGGGATCAACCCTCATGCTTCGGAAGGTGGGATGTTCGGTGACGAAGAGGAAAATGAAATAATTCCGGCCATCGAGAAATGCCGCGAAGATATGGGGATCAACGTGACAGGTCCCTATTCGCCTGATACGGTTTTCCTGCGAGGTTTTCGCGGCGAATTCGATGTCGTCATCGCATGCTATCACGATCAGGCCACGATAGCGGTAAAATCACTTTCATTCGGCTCTGCGGTGAATGTCACGCTTGGCCTTCCGATAATCAGGACCTCGGTGGACCACGGCACCGCTTATGACATTGCGGGTAAAGGTGTTGCCGATGCGTCCAGCATGAAAGCGGCGATCGTGTTGGCGGCCGAGCTGGTACGAACGAGAAGGTCCGATTCGTTTGCCGAAACGCTCTCATGATCGGCCGTTCATTTGCCCTTCGAGGTTGCTGATATATAATCACCCAAAGCGTTCAGTATTAATTCGAAAAGCAAGGAGCATGCCTCAAGTGTCCAAACCTAAACTTCTTTTGGCCGACGATTCTCCGACGGTCCAAAAAGTAATAAACCTGACTTTTGCCGATCGCGGTATGGAGGTGGCGTCTTATTCGGACGGGGATTCTGCACTGGCCGACCTCGAAAGGGTTCGTCCGGATATTGTTCTCGCCGATGTCCACATGCCGGGAACCGATGGGTATAAGCTTTGTGAACTCTTGAGAAGCGACGAATCGTTTCGAGATGTTCCGGTCCTGCTTTTGGTTGGTTCATTCGAACCGTTCGACCGTGATGAGGCGATGCGCGTCGGAGCGAATGGCCATTTGACCAAACCCTTTTCCTCGATCGCGGAGCTTATTTCGTCGGTCGAATCCCTGATCGTTCCCCGTGACGAGCCTCGTGAGGTAGAAGCGTCTCAGCAAAAAGTGGACACCTCCGATATCGATCAGCTTTATGTTCAGAGCTTTGTCGAGACGGTCGAGATACCTCGAGATGCAGAGGTTTCGGCGGATTTCCTTAATGAAACGTTCGACGATGAAATGATGGAAACGAGTTACACAGACCAGGATCCGGATCAAGAGATCGACAGTGCATTTTATAGCAAAGGGGAGGAGGCCGAATTTGATGACGAGCTCGAGACGGATTCATTGATAGCGAACTCTATGCCCTCCCAGTGGTCTGAGCCGGAGGTCCCGCAACGCGAGACGGAGGCTGCTTTTACGCGTGACCCGTTTGAAACGGTTGCGGACGAGATAACAATTAACAATGACGAGGTCTCAGACGAACCGGCGACGCGATCCGGTTCGAGCGAGGATGACCTTCTTGAATTGCCGTCCTCGGGCGCGATCCATGGGCGCAGAGACGAGATCGCTGTCCTTTCGCCGGAGCTTATCGATCAAATCGTGGACAAAGTGGTCGAACGGCTGTCGAAAAAACTTAATGACCAGTCATTAAAAATGGGTGGATAGGATTAAATCCGACGTTCTGATCATAGCGAGTCGGCCGGTTTTCATCGCAAACGTGAAAACCGGCCGGTTTTGTTTTAGAATCAGCATTTTACCTGTATGGAATTACCGAAGGCCTACGAACCGAAAGAAGCGGAGCAGAAACATTACGATCGATGGGAAAGTAATGGTTTTTTTCGCCCGGAGATCAACGAAGACCCGGATGCCGTGAAGTACTCGATAGTCATCCCGCCGCCAAACGTCACAGGCAGCCTGCACATGGGCCATGCGCTTCAGCATACGATCATGGATGTGCTTGTTCGTTGGAAGCGCATGCAAGGTTATCGGACCCTTTGGCTGCCTGGTACGGATCACGCCGGCATTTCCGTACAGCGGAAGGTGGCTGAGCAGCTTCGCGACGACGAGGGAAAGACCCCGCTCGAAATTGGCCGCGAAGAGTTCATCCGTCGGGCATGGGCGTGGAAGGAAGAATACGGCAACACGATAATAGATCAGATGCGCCGCGAGGGTGCTTCGGTCGATTGGACGCGGCATCGATTCACAATGGACCCGGACCTTTCGCGGGCGGTTCGAAGTGTTTTCGTCACACTATACAACGAAGGCTGGATCTACAAGGGCCTGCGAATCGTAAACTGGTGCCCGAGGGACAAGACCGTTCTATCTGACCTCGAAGTAAAAGAAGAAACAAAGAAGGACGGAAAGCTAACCTACCTGATGTATCCGGTCAAGGGCACGGACCGGCATATTACGGTCGCGACAACCCGGCCTGAGACGATGCTCGGCGATACTGGCGTCGCCGTCCATCCAAAGGACGATCGTTACAAAGATCTGATCGGCCGATGGGTCGAACTGCCGTTGACCGGTCGAGAGATACCGATCGTTGCCGACGAATACGTTGATCCCGAATTCGGGACCGGAGCGGTCAAAGTGACGCCGGCACATGACCCTAACGATTATCAGATCGGCATGAGGCACAACCTTGACCAGCTTCTCGTTATGAACGACGACGGCACTATAAATGAGGCCGCCGGGGCGGATTTCGCGGGCATGGACCGGTTCAAAGCACGCGAACTGGTGGTCGAGCGATTTGAGGAACTCGGTCTGCTCGAACGCGTGGAAGATTATGAGGTCTCGCTGCCGATCTGCGAACGCTGCAAGACGGTGGTGGAGCCGATACTTTCGGACCAATGGTTCGTCAATATGGACGAGATGCGCGACATGGCCCTGGAACTGATGCGAAATGAAGGAATCCCGCACTTCTCGCCGCAGGTGCCGCACGAAAAGGTCTATACCGCCTGGCTCGAGAACCTTAAGGATTGGACGATCTCACGTCAGCTTTGGTGGGGACACCAGATCCCGGCTTGGTACGACCCGGACGGGAACGTCTTTGTCGCGATGACCGCCGAAGAGGCAAAGGAGAAGGCCGCAGGCCGCGAGTTAACGCAGGACAACGATGTGCTCGACACTTGGTTCTCGAGCGGGCTGTGGGCGTTTTCGACATTCGGCTGGACAGGAGAGAGTAAGAAACAGCTGAAAGCTGACAGCGATCAGCCATCAGCTAATACTGAAAATGATCTAGACATCTTCCTGCCCACCGACGTTCTGGTCACCGGCCGCGACATAATCTTTCTTTGGGTGTCGCGGATGATAATGCTGACGAAGAAATTCGTAGATAAGAAGGCCTTTGAAGATGTGATCGTCACAGGTACCGTGCTTGGCAAAGACGGCAAGCCGATGTCGAAGTCGCGGAAGAACGGTGTGGACCCGATCGAGATGTTCGACAAATTCGGTGTGGACGCCACTCGCATCTATCTTGCGTCGATCGCCACTGGTGCCGATATAAAATGGAATGATCTGTTGATCGAGACCTACCGGAACTTTGCAAATAAGATCTGGAATGCGACGCGCTTTTGTTTAATGAACTCGGATGGCGCTAGCGTTGGGATTATTGTGCCGCGGATAAACGCGGATGAAGCGGATAAGACAGGCGGTAGCACGAGTGGTAGCGAGTGTGCCTCTCTAGCGGATCGCTGGATAATATCGCGCCTGAGCAAAACCGCTATTGACGTAAACTCGGCGTTGGCTAAATACGAGTTCCATACAGCCGTTTCGCTGCTTTACCACTTTTTCTGGGACGATTTCTGCGATTGGTATATCGAGCTAAAGAAAGACGAAATAAACGCCGGCGACATAGAGGCGAGTTCTCGGATATTGTCGGTACTCGAACAGGCTTTGAGGCTGCTGCATCCGTTCATGCCCTACCTGACCGAGGAGCTTTGGCAAAAACTGCCGGGCACATCGAGCGCGCTTCACAACACTTCCTACGCCGGTGCCGATGCGACGATCATGCTGAGCGATTTTCCGACCGGCGATCCGGCATTGATCGACGAACCGGCCGAGGCGGCGATGCAGCTAGTAATCGACACGATCAAACGCGTCCGCAACATTCGTTCCGAGATGAACATAAAACCGAGTGACCGTGTGGACATCCACATCGCCGCGGCCGCGGATACGCAGTCTATCCTCGCCGCCAACGAGGCCCAGATCAAGAAGCTTGCACGTGCTGATAAGCTTGTATTGGGTGAAAAGCTCGACGTGCCGAAGGCTTCGGCGAAGGCGGTTCTGACCGGCGGGGCCGAGATCGCCGTTCCGCTCGAAGGCCTGATCGACTTCGACAAGGAACGCGAACGCCTGCAAAACCAGATCGCAAAGCTCGACACCGAACTGCAGCGGCTGAACGGGCAGCTTTCGAATGAGAATTTTGTAGAGCGAGCACCGGCGGAGAAAGTGCAGGAACTTCGTGAACGAAAATATGAGATCGAGCAGCAGTTGAAAACCCTTGCTCTAAATTTGGAGGCATTAAAATGAGAAAGTTCCATAATTTCATTTTTGTTGTAGCCATTTTCACAACGGCAATTCCAGTGTTCGCACAGCGTGATGCAATTTCGAAAAGCGAATACGACGCGGCGCTTGCTAAGTCACTTGAAGCGTCATCTTTGCGGGATCGCCTTGTCCTGACGGAAGAAACCTTTTATTCCGGGACGCAGGTTACGGGCAAGCGACAGATCGAGTCGCACTTTGTGGGTAATGATGCGAAACGGATCGACGTAAAGACCGAGTTTAACGGCATCAAGGAGTCGAAGGATGCCATCCGTATCGGCGACCAGTATTTTTGCCGAGAAGGGAACAAAGAGTGGAAACAAGCTTCGAAGGATTGTTCCAAAGACGTTGCGATGACGATACCCGACGGCGACTACGACCATTTTGTTGAGCCGGACCCGAATGACGGTACGCGAAAGATCTATACTCGGAGAGCAAGTTTTGCAGATGAAGGGTCGGAAGAACGCAAGGCCGTGCGGTTGAGCTCCATCGAGATAAAATTTATCACCGACTGGACCGGGGCTATTGTCGAGTATGTAGAGACCCGTCGTGGCGGAGTTGAACCGAACACATGGTCGAGTAGCCAGGTCACAAGGTACGAATATGAGCCGAAGTACCGTAAGATCACGGTACCGACTAAAGGCCAGTGATCAAAACGGTTTTCCAAGGATGACTTACGGTTTCATACCGAAGGTGCAGGAATAGGGGGCATTAAATAGCGAATAGTGAATAGTGTGCGTGCGTGTTTTCGAACATTGCACTATTCTCTATTCGTTATTCTTTATTTCAGCTCTGCCATGTGGTCGGCAATCCGATAATTTATGAACTGGCTTGACAACGGTGACGCCCTCTCGGCGATCGGTCAATTTTTGGCTGAAGACATAGGACGCGGTGACATCACCACATCATCGACCGTTCCGCCGGACGTTCGCGGGGTCGGCAAATTTCTTGCAAAGGAATACCTGGTTATCTGCGGCCTTGAAGTTGCCGAAGCCGTCTTTCTTCATCTCGACTCGGATCTTTCTGAAATCGAGACATCGTTCTCCGACGGAGACGAGGTGGAGGAGGGGACCATATTCGGCACCTTGAAAGGCTATGCCGACGTCCTTCTCACCGGCGAACGCGTGGCCTTGAACCTGCTCCAGCGGATGTCGGGGGTCGCGACGCTGACGCGTCAGTACGTGCGTGCGGTCGAAGGCACCGGGGCCGCGATCGTCGATACCCGCAAGACAACTCCTGGACTCCGGCTATTGGAGAAGTACGCTGTCACAATCGGCGGAGGCAAGAACCATCGCATGGGCCTTGACGACGGCGTATTGATCAAGGACAACCATATCGTCCTTGCAGGCGGCGTGACGGAAGCAGTCACTTCGGCGAAAGGCTCGGTAGGTCATCTTCACAAGATCGAGGTGGAAGTGACGAATTGGGCTCAACTCAGAGAAGCGATAGAGGCCGGAGCTGATATCGTGATGTTAGATAATCAGACGCCGGATGAAGCAGCAAAACTTGTTCAGATGTCGCGGGACCTCAACCCAGCCGTCCTTATAGAGGCCTCGGGCGGCATGGATCTCGACCGAGTGCGGTCTTTTGCTGAAGCAGGCGTCGATCTGATCTCGGTCGGGCGCCTTACGCATTCGGCACGGGCCGTTGATATTTCGTTTAAAATTCAAACCACGTAGAACGCACAACATTGTGAGTCAGCTATTAAAAGCAGACTCAACCGGGCTTTTAAGGGGCAACTTTTGGCTCCGGACCTTGGTTTGCGGGTGTCGTAAAGGCAAGGAGGTCGTCGTCAGGCCTGATAGGCAAAAAGTGGATGACAAAGAGCGAGGCTATCAGTGCCGCAGTGCATGCGATCCCGCCTTCCAGGCCATAATCTCCTCCGGTTAGCCAGGTCGGACCAGAGTCGATCTCGTTTAAGAGGGGCGCCGGTGATAATTCTGTTAATCCGCTTACCTCGATCCCGAAGACAGCACCTTGCATCCAGTTCCACATCAAATGCATACCCGTCACGAACCATAGATCCCGTGTTTTAAGGTAAGCGATTCCAAACCAAACACCGGCGAGCATGGTGTTTGCAGTGGAGATGAATCCCAAATTCGGATTGGATAGATGGGCAATTCCGAAAAAAGCCGAAGTCAATAGTATTGCGAGCCACGCCAAGCCGGAACGTGCAAACGATTGAAGTATATATCCGCGAAACAGGGCCTCTTCGAACGCTGCGGCGACCGAGAAAACGCCCAAAGCGATCAGTGCAGAACTCAGCAGAGTTACCGTTGCGGCTTGTGTGTTCAGTTCAAATCTAAGTCCGCCGGCGAAATATCCGATGATAACAGCGAAAACGAATGTCGCCGCACCAAGCCCGCAACCGATCGCGAGATTTCTTAGGCCGATCCAGGAAAGCGAAGCTCCGAGGGCACGAAAAGGCAAGCCTTCGAGCAAACGTCCACTGAACCATCCTGCTGTCAAAGCTGCGGAGAGGAGAATGAGAGAATTCAGAGCAAACCCTGTCGGCGACGCAACCTCGGGCTTTGACCCTCCCGCTGTCATAAGGCCAAAGATGAGTATGCTGGCGAATGCAGCTATAAAGATGAATACGAGTAGAAAGAAAGGCAGCCGAAGGCCGCTGCGTATCTTTCCCGTTTGGTCAAAGAGGATGTTCTGGAGATTCATCGACAGAATCGAGTGTAAATCAGTCCTTGCGAAGCTGACAAAGGCTCGGATCGGGCGAGGTCGTCTATGCTAAACTAGCTAGCGTGGAAAAGCCGCCAGGAAGAGCTAGAAACCGATGGGCGCCGTGGGTGTTCGGTACCTTTGTCATCGTGTCGTTCACGGTCCTGGTGCTTCTTCAATCGTCAAATTTATGGCGAAGTTTGTCTGTGGTGACTGCGAGCGACACGCTGCTCCTCTATGCCCTTTCTACGCTGAATTTCGTTGCGCTGATCGTCTTTAGCTTTATTTTCATTCGGAGCATCATCAAGCTTCGTCGGGAACGCCGAGCGTCGCAGTTGGGTTCTCGTCTTAAATCCAAATTGCTCATCTATTTCGCCGCGATAAGCCTTCTCCCGATCATCGCGATGGCTGTCTTTTCCTATTTATTTATGAATCGTGCGCTTGAACGATGGTTCTCTCAAGTGCCCGAAAATGTTATCCGCGAGTCGCGAGATCTTGGGGCCAGATCAAATCTGGAATTGCTCGACCGCCTCGATAGATCCGCTCAGATGCTTGCCGCATCTCTTTCAGGCCGCGATGTGAGCCCCGTTGAGCTTGAGCGTCTGAAGCAGGCGGGAGGGCTTTCCTACGCATCGATCATCGAATCCGACGGTAGGATAGTTGCCGCGACTCTGGTCGATCAGGAGATCGCTGCATCGAGTGAGTTTGCGTCTGTTAAACAAGGGCGGTTCGACGATGTTCATTTGCGCGACGGAGTTGGAGTGGATGCCGCTGTTGGCGAGATCGACGGGGGGCGAGGGCTGGTTTTGGTTTCGAATCCAAGATCGGCCGAGAGCATCAGCCAGTTAGCCGACCGCGCGCTCAACGAGTTCGACCGAATGAAAGATCGGCAAATAACGGTCCGGCAGGTCGGCTTGCTTACGCTGGGCGTGCTCACCTTTCTGCTAATATTCGCGTCCACGTGGGCCGCGCTCTACCTTGCCCGGGGGCTGACGGGACCGATCCGTGCTCTAGCCGAAGGTGCCGAAGAGATCGCACAGGGTAATTTGGGACATCGCGTTGATGTTATTGCTGAAGACGAATTGGGCCTGCTAGTAAGAGCTTTCAATGATATGTCGGCAAAGCTTGAATCAAACTCGGCAGAATTGACCGAACGCAGGCGATATATTGAGACGGTTTTGCTCTCGCTGCCTACCGGCGTGATCTCTATCGATCCGGCTGGAAAGATCGACACGATCAACCCGGCGGCGCGATTGATCCTCGGACTTTCGCCGGGAAAATACCGCGGTAACGCATTCAATGAATTATTAGGTTCTACAGATCGGGAACGCTTCGAACGTGTTTTTGCGAGGGCAAAAAGAGCAGGCCACGCATCCGACCAGCTGAAATTGAACGACGTCATTGAAGGTGATAGTTCGTTAAAAGAAGGAGTACCAATAGCCGTTACCGCGACGGCCCTGCCGGACGGCGGCGGCGTGGTGTTAGTGATCGAAGACCTTTCGGAGTTGATCGCCGCTCAGCGAGCTTCAGCATGGCAGGAGGTTGCACGGCGGATGGCCCACGAGATAAAGAATCCGCTAACTCCAATACAACTATCGGCTGAGAGGATCGCAAAACGTTTCCTTATGGTCCCGAGCGTAGCAGCGAGTGGCGCAGCCCCGTTATCTGAAAGATCGGCAATGACTTCGGCGGGCGGAGGACCGGCAGACGATGCCAATGCAAAGGTCGTCATCGATGGTACCGAGACGATCCTCCGCGAGGTCCAGGGACTTAAGGCGATGGTGGATGAGTTTTCGCGGTTTGCCCGGCTGCCTGAAGTGCAGCTAGAAACCGGGGACGTGAACGAGATCGTTCGAACGGCGGCCGATCTGTATCTTGATCGAGACGACGCTGTGATCGAACTGAATCTTGCGGATAACCTTCCAGAGGTTTTGCTTGACGATGAACAACTTAAGCGTGTATTCGTAAATCTGTTCGACAATGCTATCGAAGCACCAGATGCCGACGAAGCTGTTCGAAAGGTTACGGTCTCGACCCGCTACGAAACGGCCCGAGACCTGCTGGTAGTCGAAGTTTCGGACAACGGACGAGGTATCGATCCGGCTGATTATCAGAAACTCTTTCAGCCATACTTTTCAACAAAGGGCCGCGGAACAGGTTTGGGATTGGCCATCGTGCACCGGATCGTAACTGATCATCACGGGAAAATAAAGGCAGTTCCGAACACGCCAGGTGGCGCTAAGTTCATTTTGGAATTGCCAATTCCAAGTTAGATCTTGATGAATTCTATTCTTATCGTTGACGATGAGCCGGGTATTCGAGCGACTCTTCGTGATGTGCTCGAAGACGAGGGTTTCGTGGTCGAAACTGCCGCGACGGGGGAGGCGTGTCTTAAAGCGGCCGCGTCGCAAAGTTTTGCCTGCGTCCTCCTCGACATCTGGCTTGGTAAGGGAATCGATGGACTGGAGACGCTTAAGCGGCTGCGAGAAGAAGGGAACGATTCGGCCGTTGTGATGATCTCAGGTCACGGGAATATCGAGACAGCTGTGAGATCGACCAAGTTGGGAGCTTTTGACTTTATCGAGAAACCGCTGAGCCTCGAGAGGACCGTGCTGACTGTCAAGAACGCAGTCCGGCATCGTGAACTGGAGCGAACAAATGAACAGCTTCAAAAGGAGTTGGCGGAAGAATATGTGATGGTGGGCGAGTCGGTCGCCATGCGTGCGTTGCGAAAACAGATCGCGGTCGTAGCTCCTTCGGACGGTCGGGTTTTGATATCAGGGGAGAGCGGGACCGGGAAGGAACTCGTCGCCCGGGCGATACATTCGCAATCAAAACGAAAGGCTGCACCGTTTGTCGAGATCAATTCGGCCGCGATACCGGAAGAGCTTGTCGAATCAGAACTGTTCGGTCACGCAAAAGGTGCCTTTTCGGGAGCCACAACATCGAAAAAGGGTAAGTTTGAGATAGCGGACGGGGCAACACTTTTTCTTGATGAGATAGGTGATATGTCGCCACGAGTTCAAGCGAAGATGCTTCGCGTTCTTGAGGAGCAAAGGTTCGAACCTGTCGGCAGCAACACCGCGATCAAGGTCGATGTCCGGGTGATCTCAGCGACCAATAAGCGGTTGGACGATCTGATAGAAAACGGCAATTTTCGCCACGATCTTTTTTATCGTTTGAACGTGATCCCGTTCCAGGTACCGCCGCTTCGAGACCGGACCGAAGATATACCGCTTCTGGTTGAGCATTTCAATCGCCGTTACTCCGCGGAATACGGCCGAAAGCCAAAGATCTTTGCTGACGACGCGATGGAAGCCCTTCAGATGCATATTTGGCTTGGGAACGTCCGCGAGCTGCGAAATACGGTCGAGCGGATCGTGATAATGCAGCGAGCGCAGAAAGTGACGGCGGCTGAACTTCCAAAACTGAACTCTACCGGCGAAAAGCCCGCCTCGACATTCCGTTTTCCGTCGTTCCGAGAGGCAACGGACGCCTATCAACGCGAATTCATACTTCACAAGCTGGCAGAATTCGATGGCAACGTCAGCAAAGCCGCTGAGAACATGGGCGTCGATCGAAGCCATTTGTACCGGCGGATGAGATCGTTGGGTATCAAGGACAAATTATCTTGAATGATCAGAAAAAGCCCAGCAGACAGCGGGCGTCTTTGGGCTTCTGATCAATGATCCGTATCCAATTGCAGCTACTGAACCGGAAATCCGCGTTTCTTCATCAGAGCTTCGACCTTTGGGTCGCGGCCGCGGAATTTCCGATAGGCCTCCGCCGGATCGATCGTATTGCCAACAGAGAATATTTGATCGACGAGCCTCTTGCCGACGGCTTTGTCATAAGGCCCCTTGCCCTCAAGAAATGCGCCGTAAGCGTCGGCGGTGATCACATCCGACCATAAGTAGCTGTAATAGCCCGCCGAGTAGCCGTCGCTTGAAAATACATGTGCGAACTGCGGTGTGCGGTGCCTCATCACGATCTCTTTTGGCATTCCGAGAGCCGTCAGTGTTTCCTTCTCGAATTTGTCGGGATCGATCTTCCGGTCTCCGGCGAGATGCAGCTTCATATCGATCAGACCGCTCGCAAGATATTCGGTGGTTGCGAAGCCTTCATTGAAGGTGTCGGCACGCTTTATTTTATCTACCAGTTCTTGAGGGATCGGCTTACCCGTTTCGTAATGTAGAGCAAACCGCTGCAGAACCTCGGGCGTGATAAGCCAATGTTCGAGAAGCTGTGAAGGGAATTCTACATAATCGCGGGCCACATTTGTGCCCGACAGCGTCGGGTAGGTGACATTCGAGGAAAGACCGTGCAGGGCATGCCCGAATTCATGGAACATTGTTGTAGCATCGTCCCACGAGATCAGCACCGGTTCGCCTGGTTTGCCTTTAACGAAGTTCGAATTGTTCGAAACCATCGTCGTGATGTTTCCGTTCATCTTCGATTGATTCCTATAGGCGTTCATCCAGGCTCCCGACCGTTTTCCATCGCGGGCGTATGGGTCAAAATACCACAGGCCCACGTGCCGCCCGGTTGTTTTGTTCTTCACTTCGTAAACTGAAACGTCGGGATGAAAAACGGGCACTCCAGTCACTGGTGTGAAAGTGAAATTAAATACCTCACCCGCGACCCAAAACATAGCGTCCCGTATCTTATCAAGCTGAAGGTATGGCTTTACTTCGTTTTGATCGAGATCATAACGATCTTTGCGGACCTTTTCGGCGTAAAAGCGATAGTCCCACGGTTCGATAGTGATACCGGCTTTTTCCTTGTCAGCGAGGGCCTGCATATCGGCGACCTCTTCTTTTACACGCGCGATCGCGGCGGGCCAAACGCTTTCCATCAAGTTCATCGCGTTCTCCGGCGTTTTCGCCATGGCATTTTCAAGACGCCAATGAGCGTGAGTGGGATAGCCGAGAAGCTTGGCCCTTTCAGCGCGCAGCTGCAAGATCTCCGTAATGTTTGCGTTGTTATCTCGCGCGTCGCCATTGTCGCCGCGATTGACGAACATTCGCCACACTTTTTCCCTTAGGTCGCGATCTTCAGAATACGTAAGGAAAGGATCAACCGACGATCGCGTATTGCGGATCACCCAGGAACCTTCTTTTCCCTTGCTCTTTGCAGCCTGTAGCGCAGAATCTTTTACCGATTGAGGCAATCCTGCCAACTCCGATTCATTCTTGATCTCAACAAATAATTCGCCCTCGTCACCGAGCAGGTTCTGGCTGAATTTTGTGAACAAGCCGGCCAATTGTTGATTGATCTCAGCTAGGCGAGCTTTTTTCGCTTCGTCTAGTTTTGCGCCCGAACGGACAAAATTTGTGTAATAAAGCCAGGTTAGACGCCCTCGTTCCCCGGTGTTCTTCTTTTTACTCTCAACGTTATAAACGGCCTCTATCCTCTTGAAGAGGTCGGCGTTTTGCGTGATCTTATCGAAATGGGCGGCGATAATAGGTTCCAGCTCAGTTTCCACCGGCTCGAACTCTTTCGAATTCATATTGCTTGACCAAATATTGTAGATCGTGAGTACCCTATCAAGAGCCTGGCCGCTCCTTTCCATCGCCACGATCGTATTTGCAAAATTCGGTTTAGATCTGTTTTTTGCTATCGCGTCGATCTCCCTTAAATGCTCGTCCATCGCTTGTTTTACGGCAGGTGAGAATTCGGTAACTTTGACCTTGTCAAAAGGAGGAACGCCGCCGTAGGGCCCCGTCCACTGAGCGGTAAGAGGGTTTGCTGCCGATGATGGTTGGGCCGCTTCCGCGCGACGGTCGATGGAATGGGACATATATACAAAAACAAAAACAACGAACGCCAAAGCGATCACGAATATGCCGGGCCCGTTTTTTATCTTTCCTTTTTGAAACATTTTCAATTCTCCTGTTCTCGCTGCCTTGGGGGAAAGTGAGGTCGCCTCTTTCAAATGAAAAAAGGGCCACCTAACTTCGATTCATTTTTCAATTGTTCAGTTGCGCAGAAAACCGTCGGCAATCAAGTCATTTACTCGAATGATACGATGCAAACGGGAAGTCCTGCAATGGATAGCTCCCGAACATGGCGCCGGCTAAGCGAGTTTCGGAAAAAAAGATTTGGAAGGGTATAAAGATTCGCGGTTTCTCTAGGCATACTCGCAGGCTGCTGCGGGTATGGTGAAAGCAACTTAGCTCGAGATCAAATGATGGTTGGCAATCCTAAACTTTGATCTCGGGCTTTTTTTCGAACGCACTTGACACGACAAGCCGCCGTACATCTGACGAAACCTGACCTGTCCGGTCAGGACATCGCACAATAGTCCAGGCTGCTCCCCATTTAGCCGGCAAGGCGTTCGTCAAAACAAAATATCACACAATTGACTGGCCTTGTGTAATCCAGCCTACTTAAGATAAACAAAAAAAAGGGCTTTCGCCATCTGCAAGCCCGAGATGCGAGATCTCGCCATTCGTATCTGCCAAGAACGGTTATCTAACTCTGCGACACTGCAAAACAGTTACGATCAAAACGAAGAAATCCCATTCAATTTTGCAGGAAAATGAACTTTCTTAATAGGTTATCGACAATTACTTACAGGTTATTTCCATTCTCCTTTAGATGATTTGGGATTTTCACTATAAATTGTCCGAAAAGATCGCGGCTGCCATCAGAGAAATACTGATGCTCCACACACAAACCTATGCAGGCGAATCAATTTCCGGAACAGGCCAGATCGGCTACTCATGAGAACTTGAACCTTTTCGGAACCTGGCGACCGTCGAACAAAGTGAAAATGTTCGCTTTTGTAATCCATCATACAGAAAATGGAGGGTGGGCGGTATAGAATCATCGTGTTCGTCTATATTGTTCGGCCTTTTAGATAGTTGGAGCTGGCGTTTATGCTCATCATGCGATGAGTGTATTCGTAGTTCTCATCGCGGCAATTGTAAAGGAATTTCAGTTGGAACCTGCAAGAGATCTTGAGGTGCTCGCTGGAAAGTGCCTTTTCCTAGCCTTCGGAGTGGTTAGGCCCGAAATGGGAGCCTATATCCAATTGGAAGAAAGGCTATATTCGAACTTAGTTATCGGAAACCGATCTGTTTGTTCCAAAGGAGTGGATATGCTGCTGAGAAAATTGGCGAGGGTTCTGATGTCTGTTGGGTTTCTGTTCGCATTTACAGGCTCAGGCGCGATCATTGTAAGTGCGGAGAAGCCTCAGGCGGCGCCCGAAGCGCAATATAAGAAGAAGCGCTGCAATTATGATAGAGATGGCTACGATAGTTCCAGGGATGAAGAGAGTTCGACCGGCGATTGCTCTGGCACCGTACCGACACCGGAGCCTATCTCGATCATTCTCTTCACCGCGGGCTTGGCCGGAATTGGTTTTGCTGCACGAAGGCATCTTCGTCGGACTGAAAACCTCGACTGATCGCCAGTAGTCGAATATTAGAGGATAAAGAGCCGTATTGTTGCTTTCGCAGTAGCATTACGGCTTTATTCGTTTTGCTGTAAAATCTCTGCAAATGATGTTCCCGGACCATACTTCCAGTAAGGGCCTGAAGGTTCTGCTGATATCAGCAGCCATAGGTTTTACCTACTTCACGGTTTTTTGGAAGCTGGGCATCGATTGGTGGACCGACGACAATTATTCCCACGGTCTTTTGATCCCATTCGTCATAGCGTATCTCATTTGGTTCAATTTTGACCGGCTGAAGTTCTCGTCCGGTCAGCCGCAGCCGTTTGCCGGCTATTTATTGATCGCACTCGCGGCCGTCATGCTCTTGGGAGGGACATTGGCGGCCGTTCTCTATGCACAGCGTATCTCACTGTTGCTGATGCTGGCAGGAGTTGTAATTAGTTTTTTCGGGTTCCGGATCATGCGATATCTGGCGCTTCCATTCGTCCTGCTTTTGCTCTCCATCCCGTTGCCGCAGATCATTTTTAATAAGATCGCATTTCCGCTGCAGCTGCTTGCATCTAACATCGCAGAGCGCGTGATCCTGATGATCGGCATAACGGCCCAACGGCGAGGAAACGTCATCGATGTTGAGCACGTCGGCACGGGTGAATTTGTCAGTCTGGAGGTCGTCGAAGCATGCAGCGGGATCAGGTCGTTGATGACGCTTATCACACTTTCGCTGCTGCTCGGCTATTTTACCCGTCAAAAACGTCAATTCGCCGGGTTGGGACTTAAAGATCACTTGCTCGACCGAGACGTGATCAGAACGGCCTTGCTGATAGTTTCTGCTGTGCCGGTGGCTCTTTTGACAAATTCCGCCCGTGTTGTTACGACGGGTTTTCTTGCCTCCAGGTACGGCCTTGAGGGTGTTGACGGCACATGGCATGATCTCGCGGGATCAATTGTCTTCTTCGCAGCTTTGTTGATCCTTATCGCCCTAAATTTTCTGTTCAAATGGCTGATCGGCAGGCCCGTCGAGGAGAGCATTCCTGCCGCCGCCCGGTTCGCTCGAATGTTTCCTGGGCGGCAAGCTAATTCCCGAAAAGTTGCGAGTGTTGCGGTCGCGATCCTTGTTTGCGGGATGCTTGTGAACGGTTTTCAATATCGGGGAGAACAAAAGGTAGAGCGAAGGCAGCTCAAGGAACTACCGACGTGGCTAGGCGGGTGGGAAAAAAGGAACGACGACATTCGATTTGACGAGGCTACGGAAGAGGTTCTGAAAGCAACCGATTACGTGATGCGAGATTACTATGGACCAGGGAAACGCCTGAACGTTTACGTGGGCTATTACGATTCGCAGAGGCTTGGAGCAACTTATCACAGTCCGTTAAGTTGTCTTCCGGGCTCGGGTTGGGAGTTGACTGAGCCGGAACTGATCGATATACGTACGCCAAAAGGACGGGTGCTAACTGTTAATAGATACGTTGTTCGTCGGGGAAGCCATGCAGAGTACTTGTTCTATTGGTACCAGGGCCGTGGCAGAACCTTTTCGAACGAATTTGCCGATCGCCTCTTTATCAGCATTGACAGCCTGGTGAAACGCAGGACCGACGGCGGGCTGGTTAGGGTTCTCACACCCGTGGGGAAGGACCCGGACTATTCGCTGTCAGCCGCCAAAGACCTTACAGGCCATTTGGCTGACGTGATAGGAGAATTCGTGCCAGATTGAACGATTTAGAACGATTTTCCTAGAATTTTGTATGCTTTCGTACTAACTTATAGTGTCAAAAGGTAAGATTGACGACTTCAACGTCGCAGGCCCGATTCAAACCATGAATGTGGAGTTTCGAAAACGCAGCTTAGCAGAGTATCTGCGGATCGTTAAAAACAGAAAGTGGCACATATTGCTGCCGGCAATCGCCGTCTTCGTTTCGGTCGCATGGGTGGTTCGGGGACTGCCGAATAATTATGTTTCGACCACGCTTCTGACCCTGACTCCACCGGCGATCTCAGAAAAGGTTGCTCCTTCACTAACCGATGACGACCTTTCACAACGACTTCAGGCAATAAATCAGTCTGTCTTGAGCCGATCGTCGCTGGAACCAATGATCCAGAAGTTTAATTTATACAGTTCAGATCGGGCTTCAGGTGCTCCGATCGAACGCGTTGTCGACCGCCTTAGGGGAAATATCGACGTTGTTCCCGAAAAGGCCGACAACGAAAAGGTTGTAGGCTTCAGGATCTTTTTCAGAAATAGCGATCCCAAGACTGCACAAGACGTTACCGCAGAATTGGCACGGAAATATGTTACTGCGCAGACGGTAGAATCGACGCTGAGCGCTGAGACAACCCGTGAATTCATCAACAATCAGCTTGCCCAGGCCAAGAACAACATGGACGCGCTGGAGAAGCAGCGGCTCGAGATAATGACGCGCAACGTCGAAACGCTTCCGGAATCTGCACAGGGGCTCATCGCACAGTTAGAAGGGCTGCGTTCTCGGGAGGCGACGATCTCTAAAGATAAAGAGACGCTCATCAATGAAAAGGGCCGAATACAGGAGAGCATACGAGCCCTGAACAGCCAGATGAGGCTGATCGAGAATTTCGGAGAAGGGGAGACTAAGGCCGCGGTCGAGCAAGCATCTCGTATAGAGGATACACCGGCATATGCTCAGCTCGTTCAAAAGCGAGCGGAGCTTAACGCTCGACTTGAGAACCTGAAGAAACGATACACCGAGCGGAACCCGGAAGTGGTCCAAACTCGAACCGACATCAGCAAGATAAACGAAGAGCTGGACAAACTAGCGAGAAACAGTGAACTTAGGGTTTCACAAGCAAACCAGGCCGGGAGCAGAAGAGCTGAACTTCAGAGGAAGAATCTTGAGATCGACCGTGAGAAAGCCGAAGGACAGATCGACCAGATCGAGCAGCAATTGGCCTCGAAGGACCAAGATCTGCGACAAAATGCCGCCCAGCTTCAGGTGCTGGAGTCGAAGATCAACACGATCCCGAACGTAAGGGTCGCCCTCGAAGGTGTGACGACGCAGCTTGATCTGGCAAAGTCGGCATACGACGAGATCTTAAAGAAGTATAACAATGCCCAACAGCAGGTCGAGCGCGAAAGCAATGCTCAGGGGGAGACCATTCGAGTGGTCGATCCTGCTAATCTGCCTCAAACTCCGGAAAATGCGTCGAAACGACCGTTTCTAATGGGAGTCGGGGCCGCAATCGGCTTGATGATCGGAATTTTTCTCGCCGGCGCGGTTGAAGTGCCGAGGCTGTTGACGGTACAGAGTGTTGAGGATGCGAAACACTACACTGGGCTTCCCGTACTTGCTTCGGTCCCGGAACTTCTGTCGGACAATGAGCAATTGCGAGTGAAAAGGATTTACAGGCTCAAGCTGGCGGCGGGATTTGCGATGGCGACTTTGAGCGTGCCCATCCTCATTATCGCGCTCAAAATGAGTCAAGTTATCGAAAGATTAAGCTAGTTTAGGAGTAGATCAAGTTAGATCGAGTGTTATAAATGTATAAGGAATTTTTCAATCTCAAGGATTATCCTTTTAGCCTTACGCCGGACCCTAAGTTCATCGTTTTTACGTCGAGTTACAACGAACTGCTGGCCAGTCTTTATTACGGTATCGAGATGGCCAAAGGACTGATCGTTTTGACCGGGGAAGTGGGTACCGGAAAATCTACGGCACTACGCTGGATCATCAGGCGGCTCGACTCAAGCGTGCTCGCGGCCTACATTGTCAATCCGCATCTATCGATAGAGGAGTTTTATCACCATCTTACAGAGATGCTGGGCCTCAAAGAATGGTCCAATAAGACCGAGCTTTTGAATGAGATGTCGCGGCTCCTGGAAGAACGCCACCGCCGCGGCCTGCGGACCGTCCTTATCGTCGATGAAGCCCATGAGCTTTCAGATGAGGTCCTCGAAGAGATCCGTCTGCTGCTTAACTTTGAATCAGATAATGCAAAGCATTTGCAGATAATTTTGACGGGACAGCCTGAATTAAGGGAAACGCTGAGGCGACCCAATCTCAGACAACTAAAACAGCGAATTGCCCTTCGTTGTGTAATGCCCGCACTGCAAAGCGTTAACGAAGTGAAGCGGTACATAACTGAGAGGCTATTCATCGCGGGAGCCTCGCAGCCGAATATCTTTTCGCCATATGCGGTCGATTATATCTTTCAATGCTCGGAGGGTATTCCGAGACTTATTAACAACCTTTGCGACAACTCGATGATCGCCGCTTATGCTGCTGGGGACCAGATCATCGGCCGAAGTACGGTGGAAGCTGTTGCGGAAACACTCGATCTTCTGCCTGAGAGAGATATGATCCTCCCAAGCGATCGTCCGATCGAGGTCGTAAACTCTGCACGGGTGCTGACACCTCTCGGACATGAGGAATTAATGTCAGACCGATCGAGAATGAAGATGAAATAAGTATTGCTCGGTCACGATGCCAGAGGTTGGCTAGAAAGAACATTAGTTACTGGATCTGAATTCGCAAGAGATGAAGTTCTTAAGAACATTACAAAAACGCCGGGAAGAAATGCCGCAAGAGCCAGATGAACTTTCGATCGCGGAATCTGAGAGGGCAGATCTGACCACCAGCGACAACGCACCGTCAGGAATGCTTGCAATGACCGATCTTCGGATAGGAGCTCCGCGTCTCGAGCAGGTCTCTACTCGGACGGCCAACGGTCGAAACGAAGTGAACGGCGATTCGTTGCTTGCTGTGGGCGTTTCAGCGGTTCCGACCGTTGAGGAATCACTTTCTAAGATCCCCGAATTCACGATCAATGTCGAACGTGTAAATACAAGGCTTGTGTCGATCACACAACCGAGGTCGCCATACTGCGAAGAGTATCGCAATCTTAGGACCCAAATTCTCCACCGCAGCAAGAAGCGAAAACTTCAAGCGATCGTGGTTGCAAGCGTTGGGCCATCGGAAGGGAAATCTGTTACGGCACTCAACCTTTCCTGGCTCTTCTCACAGGCAGACGGAGTTCGTGCCTTACTTATCGACAGCGATCTTCGCCGACCCGCGATCGCGAATTATCTAGGGATCGAAAGTAAAACCGGTCTTTCTGAGGTTCTAACGGGCGGGGCATCGCTGATCGATTCGATCGTCCGCCTTAAACCGTCTGGACTTTACTTGCTTCCCGGCGGAACTGCCCGGAGCGATGTCGCGGAGCTGCTTTCCGGACCGCGATTTGCTGAGATCTTAAAAGAAGCCAGGAACTATTTCGATTACATCATTATTGACGCTCCGCCACTTGGCATCTTCACCGATGCATCGCTGCTCATCAATCTCTCGGACGGTGCGATGCTCGTGATAAGAGCGAATCACACCAGATATAAAGACGTTGACCGCGTACTTGATTCGCTGCCGAGGGAGAGGATGCTGGGAACTATATTGAACCAGTCGGAAGGTCCGTTGATGGACGAAAGCTATTACCGCTACGGCCTTTACGACAGGAATGACCCGATCAGGGCTTAGGTTGTTGAGTTTTAATGAGTACGAAGATCAGCCCCCGCACGGTCGGCCTATTCGCCGCCGACATCGCGATAATTTTCCTCGCGATCGTTCTGGCGCTATACCTCAGGCTAGGCTGGACCGGCGCCGAGTTTCAGATCCTGCAGAATAATGCTCTTACCAAAGCCTTGCTTGCAGCATCGATCTGTCTCGTCACGATGTATCTCTACGACCTATACGACTACAGCGTGATGCATCACCGTCGGGAGATGCTTCTCAGGTTGATACAGGCAACTGGTATTTCCTGGACCATACTTGCAATAACCTATTACCTTATCCCACCGCTGATGATAGGTAGAGGTACGCTGATATATTCAGTTGTGTTCACCCTTGTTCTGCTGCTTATATGGCGGCTATTAATCCATTACCTTACGGGTCACCCTGAACTTGGTGAACGGGTGCTCATCCTCGGTGCGGGTAAAGCAGCAGCAGACACGGCAAACGTGGTGTCGAAACGACGCGATGCAGGATATAGGATCGCCGGCTTTGTTTCCGTGCCCGGGATGGAGAACGGCGACGCTCCCCGAAGCAAAAAGGAACTGGGCGAGGTAATGATCCTCGGCACATCGAACGAACTTGAGCAAATAGTACATGAGAAAAAGATCGACCGGATCGTTGTTGCTCTCGCACAGCGCAGAGGCAATTTCCCGACAGATTCATTGTTGCGGATGAGTCTTGAGAGCAGCGTCGATATCGAAGAGTGTGCGTCGTTCTATGAGAGAGTGACTGGACAGGTTCATCTCGAAATGCTGCGGCCGTCGTGGTTGATCTTTTCGGGCAAAGAAAGAAATACGAGACTTTTGCTATCGTTTCGGAGAGTCATCAATCGTGTGCTGGCGTTGACTGGCCTGGTCCTTTCATTGCCGGTAGTGCTTGTGACAGCGATCATTGTTAAGCTCGAATCAGAAGGCCCGGTTTTCTATCGTCAAAAGAGGGTCGGGAAGAATGGCAACACCTTTGAATTGTTGAAGTTCCGGTCGATGAAGCATGACGCTGAAGCGGATGGCAAGCCAGTGTGGGCTACCTCAGACGATGCCCGCGTGACGAGATTCGGGAAGTTTATCCGAAAGGTCCGAATCGATGAGATACCGCAATTCTGGAACATTTTGAAGGGAGAAATGAGTTTTATAGGACCGCGTCCTGAGCGGCCGCATTTCGTTTCGGAACTGGCCGAACAGATCCCATTTTACGAGCACAGACATTTGTTGGCACCTGGCCTGACCGGTTGGGCGCAGATAAAATATCCCTACGGGGCATCAGTAGAAGACGCACGGCAAAAGCTTCAATATGACCTTTACTATATAAAGAATCAGTCGCTGGCGCTGGATGCGATAATTATTTTCGAGACTGTAAAGACGGTCATTTTCGGTCGAGGCGGTCGATGACCGGCCATTTTTTGCGAGGGAACCATGAATACGATCAACTTCTTGCGAAACGTACTATTACGAGCCTTCGGATTCTTGCTTCTTTTGGCCCCGATCGCCGCGCAACCGCCCTCTCGCACGGCCGAATCGGAAGAGGCGGCGGCGTTGATACCGTATTACAATAATTATCTTCGAGAGTACCATCTTGGTCCTGAAGACGTCATAACCGTCGAGGTTTTTGGTGAGCCTAATTATTCGAAGAACGGTATCGTCATTCCGCCGACTGCACGGATCGCGTACCCGCTGATCTCCGGCGGGATATTCGTCGGAGGAAAGACGACGGAGCAGGTGGCCGCGGAGATCAGAAAGCACCTTGATGAATATATTATCGAGCCACAGGTGACGGTTACGCTCGACAAGGTCGGCTCGGCCCGCTTTGGCGTTCTTGGCCGCGTCGGAACGCCTGGTGTAAAGATGATGAATCGCCGCTACAACGTTTATGAAGCGATCGTCGAAGCGGGCGGTATCGATAAGGAAGGCGATCCGAAGAGGGTACTGCTTTTGCGAATGAACCGGGAAGGCGGCTTTACGCAGACCGTGATCGACTTCAGCAAAGTGACGGCGGGCAAAACAGAAATACCCTATCTGCTTCCGGGAGATCAAATTGTCGTGCCGGGAAAAAGGTGGAGCGTTTCAAAGGTCCTGGATGCCTTAGGTAAAGCAAGCGCATTCCGCATATTATTTGGATCTCCGCTTTAACGCTGGCTCGGTTGCCGATCAAATGGGAATTATCCGTCCGAAACTCCTGCCATTTTGTGTTCTCTTTTTGGCTGTTTCTGCTTCGGGGCAATGGCAAAAGATCGAGGTGGGCAGCTTGTCGTGGTTTCATGCGGTCCATTTCATCGACGATCGTTCGGGCTGGGTAGGCGGGAGCAGTGGATCGCTCTTTCGAACTAACGATGGAGGGCGGAATTGGCGAAAGGTTGGTTTGTCCACGACAGATCTCGTGCGTGATATCGTCTTCTTTGACCGTTTGAAAGGCTGGATGCTGCTCGAACGCGACCGTTTTGCACGGAGCGGCTATGAGAATTCGTCGTATCTGATGAGAACCATCGACGGGGGCGATAACTGGTCGCGACATGAGTTCGCGCCGGGAACCGAATTGCGGGCGCGCATCTTTGCGGGCCGGAATGGGCGGCTTTTTTCGTTAGGAGAAGGCGGCGTGATCATTGAACTTTTGGACGATGGCGCCGAGCGGCGGATCGCTTTGCCATCCAAATATTTAGGCTTGGCGGCGGCATTTGTGGATGAAACACGAGTAGTGGTTGCCGGAGGCGGGGGTTCGGTGTTTGCCTCCGACGATATGGGACAAAATTGGCGGAGCGTTATCTCAGGCGGCAAAGAGGCGGCAAGAAGGCTTAACTCTCTCTTCTTTGCGGATGAACGAAATGGCTGGTCATGTGGTAACGACGGCATCGTCCTCAGAACAAGAAACGGCGGTCGCTCATGGCAACGAATGGAAACCGGGGTCAAGAACGATCTTCTTGATATTCGGTTTTTCAAGTCCGAAACAGGGTTTGCGGTTGGCAGCGGCGGAGTAATATTGCGTTCCAATGATGGCGGGGAAAGCTGGCAGGTTGAACGGAACGCGGTAAAGCATAGTCTTGAGCGCCTTTCATTTGCAGGGAACACGGCGATCGCTGTAGGGTACGGCGGGACAGTTATCCTCACGGAACTTCGACAATGATCGAATGCTCGTCGTCGTTCGCGGTATGAACCTTTTGAATAGGTCCGTCGCCGTATAGGATCCCAGCAGCAGTATGTGCGGAATAGTTGGAATTGCAGGCGATCTGTCGCGTGAGGAATGCCTCGCTCATCTCGCGAAGATGAACGGCGCCATCGTGCATCGCGGCCCAGACGACGATGGGATCTGGGCTGAAGACGGCTTCGGCTTCGCGATGCGTCGGCTCAGCATAATCGACCTTGCCGGGGGAAAGCAGCCGATCTGGGACGAGGCGTCCGAACGAGGGATCGTGTTTAATGGTGAGGTTTATAACTATCGGTCTCTTAGATCGGTTCTGGATCTTAACGGCTCAAGTGGCTGGACAACCGAAAGCGATACTGAGGTGGTTCTGCGGACCCTTGTGAAGAAGGGAGAGAAAGGGATCCACGACTTCAATGGAATGTTCGCCTTTGCGACATGGGACAAAAGATCGAAGTCGCTTTTGCTGGTCCGCGATCGCATGGGTGTTAAGCCGCTCTACTATTTCTGGGATGGAAAGACCCTCATCTTTGCATCCGAAATAAAAGCGATACTTTCGACGGGAATTGTCGAACCTAAGATCGATCATCAATCTCTTTGGGACTATCTGACCTATCGTTACGTTCCCGGGCCAAATACGATCTGGCAGAATATATATAAACTCCCCCCTGGGCACCTCTTGCGATACCGTCTCGGAACTGCACCGGAGATCGAAAAGTATTGGGCCTGCGACGTGGTCGAGAATGAGTTCGCGGGACAAACGGAAAAGGAGATCGATGCTGAATTTGAATCACTTTTTCTCGATGCCGTTGAGCTAAGGTTGGTGGCATCTGATGTTCCTGTGGGCCTTTTTCTCAGCGGTGGACTAGATTCGAGCGCCATTGCGGCGGCCGCTCTGGAATTAGGACACAAAGCATTCCACACTTTTTCGGTCGGATTTGAAGAAGGTGGATATTATTCTGAGCTAAAGTACGCTCGTAAAGTTGCCGATCATGTAGATGCGAAGTATCACGAAGTCGTTCTCGATCAGAAAACGTTCATCGCGATGCTTCCCGATATGGTCACTGCGACCGACGAGCCGATGGCCGATCTTTCCACTATCTCGGTCCTCGCTGTTTCGAGGCTTGCCCATCAGTATGTGAAGGTGGTTTTGAGCGGCGAGGGAAGTGATGAGATCCTCGCAGGATATGAATTCAGCGAATCGGAAAAGTTTTGGGACAGGATCCGTTTACTTCAAAAAATGCCCGAAATGGCGCTAAGGCTTGGAACGACGTTCAGCAGGGTTGGGCCGGATCGGTTTCACCGCGGCATGAAGAAGGTCGCAACGCTGCCGCTAAAAGAATGGAACCGAGTCCAGACACCACACATTTCAATGCTTTTCAGCGATGAGGAAAAACAGCGTCTTTTGCCTGAGCTTATGGCCAAACCCAGCGAACGGATCATCTTCGAACAGTACGCCACCGCCCGTTCGAACGACCCGCTCCAACAAGCCCTTTCAGTTTATCAGAAGGATTGGCTGGTCGAAGACCTATTAATGAAGGCTGACAAGGCGACAATGTCTACATCTCTTGAAGCTCGCACCCCGTTTCTCGATTATCGACTGGTCGAGTGGGCGAATCGTCAACCAAATTCGGTCAAGGTCAAACGTCTCGGCCTGTATTCGTATGAAACAAAAAGCGTTCTTCGACGATTCTGCAGGTCTCGTTTGCCGCGGGAGATCATTGAACGTCCTAAACGCGGCTTTCCTGACCCAGCTAACCTATGGCTCCGTAATGGTTTAGAGGGCTGGGCCCGGGATACTATCCTTGCCCGGAACAGCTGGGCAGCGTCGGCCTTTCAACGTAAGGTCGTCGAAGGCGAACTTGCTGCCGCCGTCAACGGAGACCGGCATGCCGCGGGGAAGATATGGGCACTCATCGTACTTGAGTTTTGGATGAGAAAATGGATGGACCCGCCTGCACGCTAAGAACCTAGCTGCCGACCAAGATGGCTTTTGCGTTTGTGACCATTCGTCTTAAAGGTCCGCCGAGGTAGTATTCAGCCGCCTGAAGCTTGATCTCTTTAGCTCCAAAACCCCTTTTAAATTCGGCAAGTCCTGACGTGCGTGCTTCAACGCCGCCAATATTGAAGACCTCTTTTTTCTCGTCCTTGAGACAGCGGGCAACTTCGAAAAAAAGAAAATGGGAAGCTCCGAGTTCGCGCCCTCCGTCACTCGATCCAGAACTTTGGGCATAAGCGCCTGTCCGGCTTTTTGCGGCGAAGAGGGTACCCATCAGTTCATCATTCCTGAAAGCCTGGTAAAGGTCGCCAACCCCGTGTTGTAGAGACAGCTCAACCTCTCGACCGCGTATCACTGAATCGACCCTCTCTCCTCGCTGCCGAAGCCTGTTAAGTGAAAGATTCGCAAGATCGACATGGGCGGCTATCGCTTCGGGGCCGGTACATTTTCGAAGTATAAGACCGGCTTCGCGAGCACGTGTGACCATACGTCTATGACGACGGTTTAACAAAGACCACAGATCAAGAGCCGTTAGATCGATCCTGAATTCGACCCGCTCATGGCTTAGGACTGGGCCGGGCGAGTTCGGAAGATCAGAAAATACTGAGGCAAATGTTTCGATGTCGAGAGAAGTAATAGAATTTTCCCGGCAATAGGAAAAGACACCTTCCCAGAAAACATCTTTGTCTGTTATACGAGGAAGGCTTATGATCTCTAGCCTTGTGTTAAGACGGCCACGCGTCAGAAATGCCAAACACCCGGAAACTATTTGGCCGGCTTCGTCGAGTGTGAATGCCAAAGGTACCGAACCGAGCTCCGTTCGAACCAGGCTGAAATCGTATGTGACGAACGGATTTTCCGGTGATAAAGCTGCGATCTGTTCATACAGAGATCTTGCAGGCTCCAAAACGGCGGTGAATCGTAGTGCCATTCGGCTTATTCGCTCCCTCGGATCTCTTCTTCCAAAACGAGTGAATCTATTAAGAATTTTGCAGCCCAGTTAGGGTACTCGTAGGTGCAATATCCCCCGGAGACCGGGAAGGATCCTTTTACGGCTCCTCGTGTTTCGTCGGGGCCATCGATCCTTACTGTTCGTCTCGCAAACTTATTGGCGGCATAAGCCGCATCACGGAATCTTGTGTTTCCACTCATCCGATATAATATCAGCCAGCACGCGGCAATCTGCACATTCCCCGTAAGGCAAGTCCAGTCAACGGTTGCCCGCCATTCCTCGTCCAGGCGTCCGGGCAAGCTTCCGTCAGCTAATTGAACGTCAAGGAGAGCGCTCGCAGACCTGGTGGCAGCATCGAGAAACTCTTCTTCTTCAGTGAACCGATAAGCTTCGACAATTCCGCGCAAAGCGTATCCTAGTGTGTGAGTCAAAGGATGCTCTGGTTCTGATAAACAGCAGTCACGAAACCATCCGTTCTTGTTCTGTCTCCTGAGTGCCCAGCGAACGTTTCTAGTTGCTGCCTCTGCGAAGGGCGAATCCGGCTCTTGCCGCGCCGCCTCATAGAGCCCCCAGGAAACGTGGGTCTCATAGGTCTTGTCGGAAGGTGTGGTGAAGGGAGACCTGTGGAGGCGCCAGCAGCCATCGGGGTCTTGAGTTTGCACCAACCATTCAGCCGCTTTACGCATGGCTTCCCGGTACTTGTTCCCAAAGACGCGTGTCCCGTCAGCAAGACCGAGAAGGATCTGGCCCGTATTAAAGGTTACGGGGACGACCGGTTCGGCACCGACGACACTGCCTTGGAATCCCCCATCGGGAAACTGGATCGAGACCAGCCAATCGAGCATTCTTTCTGCTCGTTTTATCGCTTCTATGTCCCCTGTTCGTTCCGCGTGCTTCAAAAGTGTCGGAATAATATAACCCGTAGTTTCCGGGTACGACGAATTCCAGCCTTTGATAAGACTAAAATCGCGCGAGACCCCCCCATCCCTGCTGCCCGAACTATCTTGCGCCATGCCTATCCATGCGACGGACTCTTTAATAACTAGTTGGTTGCCGGGATCAGCGGCCTTCAATCCCTTGCTGTCCGCCTGATGTTCCAAAAGCGCAGCATTGGTCAATTCCTCGCGACCAAAGGCGGTTCTGATCGAACTGAAAAATGTGCTGATCATCCGGAAAAACGAAACGGGGAGAAGAGCATGAACGTCACGCTGAAAAGGTCTGGTTGCCCCCATGAACTGCCGATTAAGTCTAATATTCGCCATGCGGAAAAGTCAAAAAAATCGGTTACAGAGGTCAAGAATGTTGATAAGACGCAATGTTCACTTCAGTGGTCCGATCGGCACCTGATCTTGCTTCTTAACCTTACGTATCGGTAGCATCTCGATCATCTACCGAACCAATAAAAACTCGGAAAGACCTAGGTTTTCCGCAGAATCTGATGGTAAATTTTAGAATTTGGGCGGCATTTTTCCCGGGAATGGGAGTAAGTGCTATAGCCTATAAGCCTCGCCATGTCAGCAGGTTAGGTCATGCATCGTGAGACAGTGCCTTAAGTTCGGCCAAGAGCCTATCGAACTCCTCGACCACATTCTCAACAGAGAAACGATGTCGAACAGAAGATTCGCCCCACGGCATGGGTTGCGAGCGAGTGCGGCGGGACCTAAGTTGTCCGATGAAAGCCGCGATACCTTCTGCGATCGCAGACTCGTCTGATGGGTCAGCAACCGAGCCTCCCAGCTTATTGATGAGATCGGCGGCCGTTCCTTTGGGAGTCAGTCCGAAAATCGGGCGACCGGATCCAATATAGTCGATCAGCTTCGACGGTAGGAAAACACTCAAATCGGAGGGGGCGTCGATCACCATCAGACCGTCTGCCTCAGTCATCAAACAAAGGCTCTCTGAATAATCGACGCTCGATCTGGCCGAGACAAGTCCATTGGGAAGTTCTCTGGTCAAGGCAGCCACCTCATCCAGATCACCCGCCCCGATCAGTTCAAAAGACACGCCCCGCAGACTGTCTGGATCCCTTTCGTAGATCTTCGTAAGGCCGCTAATGAGGGGGCGAGGAGTTCGGCCACCATAAAAATTTCCCAGATATCGTATCCGCAATCGATCCGTGGTGGGACGCCCATCTGACGAAAAGCGTTTTACATCGAAACACTGCGGCAGCACGCGCGCCTTTTGCCGCACCATTTCCGGGTACTTTCGGCAAAAAAGGTCGATAGTTTCTGCGGATGTGAACGCCAATAGGTCGGCATTCTCAGCCACACGGCGCTCAAGCTCCAGATTCAATGCGAGGGTTTGCCGATCGTATGGCGTGAACGGGTTGTCGGCCCACGGGTCGCTGAAGTGGGCGAGCCAGGGAAGCCCTAAACGCCGCTTCAGTTCTAGCCCGATCAGATGATCGGAAAACGGCTGGGCGAACGTCACGATCGCGTCGGGATCCCATTGTCCCGACTCGATTTTTGCAAGCACGGTTCTGATTACGTCTTTTCGCCATGAGCCATACCTGTCCGGCACAAGGTTCCGTCTGTTCCACAATCGCCTCCAATACTTATGGGAAACGCTGTCAACGAACTTCTCCCAAAACCCCTTCTTGACTGGTAGGTAGAAAACACCAGCTAGGTCCCTTGTGGGCTCGGGCTCGATGGTAGCGTCGATCCGCATACCTGGTTCGTCGGCGCAGAATACGTAAGCTTCTCCTCGCCAGTTCTTCAACAGTCGAGCCACCTGTATCGATCGCGGATACGCTAACGGTGGAAAAGCGAGAGATATGGCTATGATGCTTGTAGATCTTTGACCCATTACCGAGTGAATAAGCGGACAATCTTATCCAAAACCACGCAAAGTGGCAAAATTCCCCGTAAACCAACCGAAAGGATGCCCTTGCAGCTCCAAGTTCAAGAACAGCCTTTTCGAACGATGTTAAAATAGCATAGGGGCGGTGCTTAAGACTCAATAATGAATAAAGGTGAAGAGATCTGCCAGTTCCATGGTTGGGGAAATTTTTCCGCAATGGCAAAGATTACGGGATAAAGATGTAATTACGACTATCAATTAACTTTGGTCTGGAGAGCAGCTTAGCACCTATATTTCCGATTAGAAGAGAGCCAGAAAACAAGCGATCAGATGAGAAGACTGTCTAACGAGTGCTACGCCTTTTTGCGACGGATGATCGCGCCCGATTTGAAGTACTCGCAGCTGTTATTTGAGGAGGTGTTGGAAAGGAGCGTATCAGAGACTACGGTTTGGCTTGATGTAGGCTGCGGCCATCAACTCCTTCCGTCGTGGCGGATCGAGTATGAAAGAGCCCTGGTCGAGCGGACACGGTGCATCGTCGGTATCGACCCCTATCATCCGTCGATCGTTCGGCATTCCAGTATAACAAAACGCGTGGCAGGCTCTGCTTCGGCTTTGCCATTTGAAAATGCGACTTTTGACCTGGTTACGGCGAATATGGTCGTCGAGCATCTGGATGACCCTCAGCGACAATTTTCGGAGATAGTTCGGGTACTGAAACCCGGAGGCCGTTTCGTATTTCATACCGTAAACCGCGCGGGGTACTTTGCCAGGATGAGAGCCATTGTACCTGATCGTTTGGCCAAGCCGCTTGCAGGCATACTGGATGGCCGAAGCAGCGCCGACGTATTCGGTGTGCACTACCTCGCAAACCGAGAGTCAGAAATATACGAGCTCTCCGAGCGGGCGGGAGCCAGGATAGAATCGATCAGATTTATCAGCTCCGATGCCGTGTTTGCTGTCGTTCCACCGCTGGCCGCCGTAGAGTTGGCGTGGATCAGGCTGCTGATGAGGCCATCTTTCAAGAGACTGAGGACGAACATCATCGTCGCCTTGCGAAAGAACGATGTCGATCGTTAGCTAATGCTAAAAGGTACTAAAGCATTTGAACCTTTACGACCGAGCAACAGTAAGAAGACTGTTGATCCGAACTCGCTTGCTCCCAAGGGCGGCCGAGATCAGCGATCGACCACGACGTTTTCCAATAGAGATAGCCCAAAGGAAAACGAAGCAGCAAAGGCGGCCGAAATAGAGCCGAATGAACAAACGCAATTTTCCGATGATCCCTCGGTCTTCGTGACGCCTGCCAAAGCAGAATTGACCGATGCTGAAGAACCGGTCAAGAGTTCGTGGGTCCCTACAAACGTACACGCCTTCACCTTTGCAGGTATATTCGCGTTCACCGCAATTCTCTATTTCCGTCCATACGAACTTATTCCGGGCCTCTCAGGCTTCACCTCGATGGCTCTTATCGCCGCCGCTGTGACGCTCCTTATTTACATTCCGACCCAATTGAGTGTAATGGGAAACCTCACACGCATGACGGTAGAGATAAAGTGTGCTCTATTCCTTGTAGTATCGGCGCTCGTCACCATGCCTTTGGCTAAAGACCTCTCGCTTGCATGGACAGAGTTTTCAGAAGTGTTTATCAAGACCGTGATCATTTTCATCGTAATGATCAATACGTTGACAAGCACTGCCCGATTAAAAGCGCTAATGTGGTTGGGCATCGGCGTTGGGCTAATGTTCAGTTACCAATCGATCGAGCTTTACCAAAAGGGAGAGTTTCAGACGGATGGTTACCGGGTCAGCATTGATTTTGGTGGTATGTTCGGCAACCCCAACGATCTCTCGATCCATTTAGTTATCTTTATACCCCTTGCCTTTGTTCTGGGCCTTGCTTCCAGAAACTGGATAATGAAGGCGGTTTATTTTGTGGCATCGGGTTTGATGATCGCAGCTGTGATCGTCTCCCAATCGCGGGGTGGATTTCTTGGCATCTTGGCTCTTACGGCTTTACTGGCCTGGAAATTAGGGCGAAGCCACCGTGCGAAGACGATGATCTCGACAGGGGTTTTACTTATTGGACTATTGGTTTTTGCCCCCGGAAACTACGGGACGAGGGTAGCTTCGATCTTTATTCCATCGCTCGATCCTGTAGGATCGTCCGGAGCCAGGATCGAGGCCTTGGAACGCTCAATGATCGTTACCCTGCGTAATCCGCTCGGTATCGGTATCGGCAACTCGCCGATCGTCGGCCTTCATGAATTGGGTACCCACAATGCATATACGCAGGTTTCGTCGGAACTTGGATGGCTTGCGATACTTGCATACCTCATTTTGCTCGTTTATCCGATACGCCGCCTCGATTCTGTCGAAAGGGAACTATATCGCCGAAATGACCACTCACTTATGTATCTGCTGGCGATCGGTTTACAGGCAAGTATCGCTGCATATATGGTTTCGAGTTTCTTCGCCTCGGTCGCATACCTTTGGTACGTCTATTATCCAATCGCCTTTGCGATAGGGCTGCGGCATATCTTTCAGAACCAGGAGAATCTGGCACTTCCCGCGAGCGGGGACGCTGAAACATCTATCGAACAGGATGTGAGGAACGCTTAGAATGGAGCTATCTTTTTTAGCCATCTTTACCTTCTTGATGAGCGTTGGAGCGATCGGGTACGTCTATGCAGGCTACCCGCTGCTAGTTTTCGCGTATGGAGAGATACGCCCTCGTCGCATCATAAAACGTGCCATCGAGCCGACCGTTAGCCTTGTAATAACCGCCTATAACGAAGAGAGAGACATCAAAAAGAAGATCGAGAACACGCTTACGCTCGATTATCCGAGAGAAAAGCTCGAGATAATCGTGGCCTCAGATTGTTCCGACGACATGACGGACCAGATCGTCGCCGATTTTTCACACCAGGGTGTCAAGCTGGTTCGACAGGATCACCGCGGCGGGAAGACGGCCGCTCAGAATTTGGCAGTTGAACAAGCACGCGGCGAAATTGTCCACTTTTCCGACGCAACATCCGTGTATGAAGCTGATGCTATACGCGAGATCGTAGCAAATTTCGCCGATCCGAGCGTTGGATGTGTCGCCGGGAAGCTGCATTATGTCGATCCAACCAGTTCGAGCGTTGGTTCCGGAGCACGTTCATATTGGAACTACGAGACATTTTTAAAGAAGGCAGAGAGTTTGGCCTGCTCGCTGATCGGCGTGTCCGGATGCATCTATGCAGTACGACGGGCGAATTACGTCCCTATGTATCCTGAGGCATGCTCGGATTTCCTTATAGCAACGGTGATCTACAGGCAAGGTATGCGGACGATCTATGAGCCGGCCGCAATGTGCAGGGAAGAAACCAACAGAAGATCGGATAAAGAGATGCGAATGCGTATAAGGGTTATTTCCCAAACCTTTACAGATCTATGGCGAAACCGTGATATGCTGAATCCGTTGAAGAGCGGGTTTTTCGCGATTCAGCTTCTCTCCCATAAGGTATTGCGATACAGCGTCCCGATTTTCCTTTGTGCCGCACTGGCATCTTCGGCCTATCTCGCCGCAGGATCAAATCTTTTTCTTTGGATCTTTTTAATACAGTTACTTTTCTATTTTTCCGCTTTTGCCGGTTGGGTGATCGAGCGCATCGGCCTTTCGGCGGGACCGTTGTCCATTCCGCTTTATTTTGTACTCACGAGTGCGGCTTCAATCGCCGGGTTTGTACAGTTTCTTCGTGGAGAAAGTTATGCGGCATGGGAGCCGATCCGAGAATCCTAAAAGCAATCGCTGAGTCATGACCGAACAAGGACGAAAAAGGACATCTCTAACGAGCCAGAGTGCGTGGATATTGGGAGCCAAGTTCATTGGCTTCGTAGTGAACACGCTGCTTCCGCTTCTCGTTGTTCGGTATCTTTCGGTCGAGAACGTGGGTGTTTATCGGCAATCGTTCATCGTCGCAGCGGATGCCGTTCTTGTTCTGCCTTTGGGCCTTTCGATGAGCGCGTATTATTTTCTCAATCGGGACCCAGAGAAGCAGCCTGCCGCGATATTGAACATTGTCGGGTTCAATTTCTTGATGGGCGCCGCCGCCTTTTTGTTGCTGTTCTTTTACCCTCAGGTTCTCGGCAAAGTGTTTCAAAGTCCGGAACTGGAACGTCTCGCTCCTGTGATAGGCGCGGTCATTTGGCTTTGGCTGCTTGCAGGCTTTCTCGAAACAGTCGCGTTGGCGGTGCAAGAAGCACGGCTTGCGGCAGGTTTCATCGTTCTTTTCAACACTCTTAAAGCAACATTCATGGTTGGGGCAGTCGTCGTTTATGGAACCGTCGATTCTCTGCTGTATGCGGCCCTCGCTATGTTTGGTGCCCAAACGATCGTGATGATCGGATTTCTTCATAAGAGATTTCCTACTTTCTGGACAGCTATTGATCCGCCTTTTTTTCGAAAGCAAGTAACCTATGCTTTGCCATTTGGGTTGTCGGTCCTTCTCTATGTCGGGCAGACTGACGTGCACAATTATTTTGTCAGTCACAGTTTTAGCGCGGCCGAATTTGCTATTTACTCGGTGGGTTGTTTTCAACTCCCGTTGATCGCAATGCTCTACGAATCTGTCGGCGCCGTGATGATCCCTAGGATGAGTCAGCTTCAGGATGAGAACCGGAATCGCGAAATACTTCTCCTTGCAGCAGCAGCTACGCAAAAGCTTGCGTTCTTCTACTTTCCGTTTTTCGCATTCTTCATGATAGTTGCCGACGAATTGATCACCACGCTTTTTACAAATCAATACGCAGCAAGCGCGAATATTTTTCGAATAAACCTATTCGTTCTTCCGCTTTATTGTCTGGTGGTTGATCCGATAACAAGGGCCTTCATTTATGCGGGCCGGTTCTTGTTAAAGGTCAGGATAGTGATCTGTGTTGTTTTGTTTACGGTTTTCTGGCTTGGGATCGGCCGGTTTGGCCTGATCCAGATGATCTCGATCGTCGTTATCGCGATATTTCTTGAGAAGCTGATGGCCGTCTGGATCTCTGCGAGAATGCTGGAAGCACGATTTCGGGATATCAGCCTGTTCAATAACGTTGGAAAACTAGCGATCGCAGCGACGATCGGGGCGGCAGGACTTCTGGCTTTTTATCTGACACTGGGCCCAAAAGTCTTAGAGACGACAGTCGGATACAGCCGACAGTTTATTTCCTCATTTGATGTTTCGAAAGGCCATGACTTGCTCGGGGGCACCGTATTTCTAGGAGTGTGCTTCGGGATCTATATCTTCGTGTATCTAGCGGCTGCTGCGGCGCTCGAGGCGATCGATCCGGATGACAAAGAGAGATTCTTGACCATGCTTCGACGGGTCGCGATCTGGCGAAAAGTTGAGGAAAAGGCGGCTTAATATATAGATGTGCGGCATAACCGGCTTTATTTCAAAGGACCACGATGCTTCTGTCGAGCCGCGAGAGGTTTTACTCGGGCAAATGTGTGGGTCCATCTTTCATCGTGGTCCGGACGAGGAAGGGACGCTGGTGAGGGGCCGTGCTGCGCTCGGGATGCGCCGCCTTTCGATCATTGACATAAAGACCGGCCAGCAGCCAATTTTCAATACAGACGGCGATCTTGCGATCGTTTTTAATGGAGAGATCTATAATTTTCGCGATGTGCGTTCTGAATTGGAAGGTCTCGGCCATCGTTTTCGGACAAATTCGGATACTGAGGTCATTGTCCACTCCTATGAGGAGTTCGGCGAAAAGTGCCTGAGCAAACTTCGAGGAATGTTCGTTTTCGCTATTTGGGACTTCCGAACTGAAGAGCTCTTCATAGCCCGCGACCGTGTCGGAAAGAAGCCGCTGTTTTATGCCACCGCAGCGAATGGAGATTTTGTTTTTGGTTCCGAGTTAAAGACTCTGCTGACTCACGGCGGAATCGAGCGGATTGTGGACAACGAGGCGCTGGACGCCTATCTTTCATTTGGCTACGTACCGGATGAGTTCTGTATGGTCCGCGGAGTCAAGAAGCTTTTGCCCGGTCATTTCCTTAAGCTCAAAGACGGCCGAGTGACTACCGAGAAGTATTGGGATCTTGACCTGCGTCCGAGCGAAATTGTCAGGTCCGACGATGAATGGGCCGATCTATTAAGCAGTGAACTACGCGAAGCTGTCAGAATTAGATTGATTTCCGAGGTGCCGCTTGGCGCATTTCTTTCCGGTGGCATCGATTCCTCAGCTGTCATCGGGCTGATGTCAGAGTTCTCGGACAAGCCGGTAAAGACGTTCTCGATCGGCTTCCGCGAAGATAGTTACGACGAGTTGAAGTACGCTCGGATCGCCGCTGATCACTTTGGCACAGAGCATCATGAATTCATTGTAACGCCCGATCTTTACGACATTCTGGAGGATATCGTCTGGCATTTTGACGAGCCGTTCGCGGACCAGTCTTCCTTGCCGACCTTCATGCTTTCCAAACTGGCGAGAGAGCACGTCACCGTCGTCCTTTCAGGTGACGGCGGTGATGAACTGTTCGCGGGTTATGAGCGTTATTCGGTCGATTCGAGACGCAGCGGCTTCAGCCGTATCCCGGGTTTTATCCGCAGGGGTTTGTTGCGCCGACTGGGGTTGGCTCTTCCGCATTCTGCCCCCGGGAAGAACTTTCTCTACAACGTTTCTCTAGACCCGATCAGCCGGTACATCGACAGTATTTCGCCTTTCAATCGGCCGAAGAAACTCAAGCTTTACACGTCCGCTTTTTATAATGAACTGAACGGCTCGGGATCGAGGGGCGAAGATGTTTTTGAGGAACTCGCGGGTCGGCCAGAGGCAGGCGACGGCCTGTCGCAATTGCTTTACCTGGATTCAAAAACGTATCTGCCGGGCGATATACTTACCAAAGTAGATCGGATGACGATGGCAAATTCGATAGAGGCAAGAGTTCCATTCCTGGACCAAAAACTGGTCGAGTTGGTCGCGAGGATGCCGCCCGGCATGAAGCTTCGAAACGGCGTGTCAAAGTACATCCTGAAAAAGGCTCTCGGAGGGATTGTTCCAGATTCGATACTCTACCGGGCAAAGCAGGGATTTGGGGTCCCGATCAGCAAATGGATAAACGACCAGCTTCGCGATCGCATTATCGGTGACCTTTCGGCACGGCGAACGATCGAACGAGGATATTTTAAGCAAAGCTATATCGAAACGCTCTTGAAGGAACATGAACAGGGCAGACGCGACCATTCCGATCCTTTGTGGCTGCTTTGGATGCTCGAATTATGGATGCGAAGGTACATAGACGGGCAGATCTGAGAATGCAGCAGGTATCCAGATCTGTTTTCTGGAGGCCGTCAAAGATTCGATCGCCTGGCAATCGATGATCGCAAAACTCCGAAAATTGAGAGGGAGGAGCGCCTCCGAACTTGCCGATCGCGGACGCCGCAAAGCGATCGAGATCATCGAACGGGTCGGCGTCGCGTCTTCGCTCCGCCTTCCATCTGACGAGGCGTTCGTCGCACAATTCAGGCAAAGCGGCCTGGTCAAGTCCGATGACCTTCTGAAGTTTTTTCGCGAACCTCATAAGATCGATCTTTTTGCATCCTTTGAGGACAAAGATAAGACCATCGCCACGTTCAAACGGCACTTTTCGGCGGAAGCTGATCGATCGATAGCTCGAGCTGACCGAATTTGCCGGGGGGAGTTCGACCTGTTGGGTTACCGGGATCTTAATTTTGGCGGGCCGATACCCGATTGGCATTACGAGCCTTTGATGGGAGTTCGCTCGCCTCTAGTGCACCGCTCAAGATTTGTCGAGACAGATCCGTCGCTGTCCGGTGACAAGAAGATCGTTTGGGAACTGAACCGACACCAATATTTCCTGGATCTGGGACGCGCCTATTGGCTGACTGGCGATGAAAAATACGCGAAGATCATAGTTGCACATATTGAGGACTGGGTCGAGAAAAATCCCCCTCAGTTCGGGATAAATTGGGTTTCGACTCTAGAGGTTGCTTATCGTTCCATCTCATGGCTATGGGCATTCCATTTTATTCGCGACTCCCCTGAATTATCTGACAAGTTTTTCCTTCGGTTTCTGAAGGTTCTCTGTCTCAACGCAGGGCACATCGAGAGAAACCTATCTACGTATTCCAGCCCGAACACTCATCTAACGGGTGAAGCTCTGGGACTATTCATTCTCGGCAGCTTTTTCGCGGCACACGACCGAGGCTCTGCCTGGAAGGCACGGGGCCATCAGATAATGGCAGACGCCCTTGCTTTTCAGGTTAGGGAAGATGGTGGGTATGTCGAGCAATCCACCCAATATCAGCGATATACGGTTGATCTTTACCTGTCACTTATTCTGCTATTAAAGCGAGAAGGAAAAGCACCTGACCCGGCGATGGAGATGGCGGTCCGCCAGATGCTCGGTTTTATGATGCACGCAACCCAACCTAACGGCGAAACCGCTTTGATCGGAGACGACGACGGAGGCCGTCTTCATTTTCCAAATGATGGGCAATTCGCTGACTTTCGTTCGACTTTGGCGGTTGGAGCCGTGGTTTTTAGAGATCCCGATCTGAAATTTGTTGCGGTTGCGCCTAAATCCGAGCTGATCTGGCTCTGCGGCCCTGATTCAATATCAGCATACGAAACGATACAAGAAAAGCCGCCGGCAGCATTGTCAAAGGCGTTCACGGCATCCGGCATTTTCAGTTTTCGCTCCGGGTGGGAGCAGGATGCTCATTTTGTCCTTATCGATTGCGGCGAGCACGGCTTCCTGAATTGCGGGCACGCTCATGCCGACGCCTTAAGCTTCGTGCTGTCAGCTGGTGGAGTGCCTGTTTTTGTTGATCCCGGGACATATACTTACACCGCCGACAAGAAGGCTCGGGACCTTTACCGGTCAACTGGCTCTCACAACTGCCTTACGGTCAACGGCCGTTCATCGTCTCAAACTTGCGGGCCATTTTCATGGGGCCGTATCGCCACGGCCCGCGTCGATCACTTTGACGAAGGGCCTGGCGGCCTGTCGCTAGCGGGAACGCACGACGGTTTCGAGGAAATAGGGGTCAAATACGCTCGCGAATTCAGGGTCTCGCCCGAGTTCGAGGTGGAGATAACCGACCGGCTTTCGACAGATTCATCAAATCTTTTTTGTCTGAATCTGATCCTTCACCCCTCTGTTTACGCTGAGATCGAAGCATCCGATCGGTTCTCTTGCCACACAAAAGAGGGAAATTTGAAGTTATTGACAGTTGTTACAAAATGGTCGGATCCGGCAGCGAACGGAATCTCGGGGTGGACAGTTGAACCGTTCAGTATCTCTCCTCGTTATGGGGCTCTAATGGAGTCGACAAAACTTACGTTTCCGATCCGAGCCGATCAGGATTTTTGGGTGAGCTGCAGGTTCACCGCCGTAATATAGGCCGTACATGTGTGGAATAGCAGGAATTGCCTGGTCAGAAAAGAGCGGCAGGTCAGCTGACCGGGGAGTACTGGTTCGCATGACGGACCGGATCGCTCACCGCGGGCCGGATGACGCCGGCGTTTTTGTTGATGGCAACGTTGGGCTTGGCCATCGGCGGTTGACGATTGTCGATCTCAAAACCGGCGGACAGCCGATGTCAAATTCTGATGGTTCACTCGTCATAGTGTATAACGGCGAAGTTTACAATCACATTGACCACCGAGAAGATCTGATCGAAAGAGGATACAGATATGCCTCGACCTCCGACACGGAAACGATACTTCATTTGTACCAAGAATTTGGCAGCGATTGTGTTCATAGACTAAGGGGTATGTTCGCTTTCGTAATTTGGGACAGGAACAAACGGGAGCTGTTCCTGGCACGCGATCGATTTGGCGTAAAGCCGCTATATTATGTTCTAACCCAAGACGGCAGCATATTTTTTGCATCTGAGATCAAATCACTCCTCGAGACGGGTGTTGTAAAGCCGGAGTTGAACTACTCGGCACTACCTGACCAGCTTGCGAATCGCGGTACCAGCGGCGACGAGACGCTGTTCATGGGTATTAAGCGGCTGCTCCCCGGTCATTTCCTGAAGTGGAAAGACGGAAAGATAGAGATCACCAGATTTTGGGACCTGGAGTTTGAGCCAAAAGAAGAGAGCCTTACTGAAAGCGAAGCCGTCGAAGAATGGCTGGCTCTTTTCCGCCATTCGGTCCGACTGCGGCTAATGTCGGATGTTCCGCTTGGAATGTTCTTGTCTGGGGGCATCGATTCTTCAGCAATAGCGGCCGTGATGTCCGAGACGGCGGGCGAGCCCATCAAGACCTTTTCGGTCGGATTCAAGGAGCGGGAGGCGAATGAGTTTCGATATGCCCGGATGGTTGCAAAGCGGTTCGGCACTGACCACCACGAGATCACGATCACGCCGGCCGAGTTTTTTGCCGAGCTTCCCAAGCTTGTCTGGCATGAGGACGAACCGCTCGGATTTGAGGCATCAGTTCCGCTTTATTTTGTTTCGAAACTTGCATCGAGGCACGTGAAGGTCGTTTTGACCGGAGAGGGAAGCGACGAGACCCTTGCGGGTTACGGCCGCTACCGCAAAGCCGCTCTCTTGCTTGACTTCGGCGAACGGTACGAATCGATCGTACCGACATTTGTGCGGAACGCCGTTCGATCAGGTGTAAACTCGCTCCCATCGGCTATCGGAAAGAAGCTCGGACGGACCTTTCTAACGCGGAATGCTGATCTCAACGAGATCTTTTTTGACAACTTTGCGGTGTTTGGAAAATCGATGCAAGCGGAATTGTTCACCGACGAAGCCAAAAGCAGAATTTCAGACATAGATCCTTTTGCCGGCACACGCCATTGGTTGGCCGACAAGTCGATCACATCGGTTCTAGATAAGATGCTGTATGTCGATACAAAGGCTTATCTGCACGAACTCCTGATGAAGCAGGACCAAATGTCGATGGCCGCTTCGATAGAAAGCCGGGTACCTTTTCTCGATCACAAGCTCGTCGAGTTTTCGGCCCGCCTGCCGGACGCATTTAAGCTTAGGGGAAAGACAACGAAGTGGATATTGCGAAAAGCCATGAAGGGCGTGCTTCCGGAAGAGATACTCACTCGTTCGAAAATGGGTTTCCCGGTGCCGCTTGGCCAATGGTTTCGGGGAGAGTTCAAGCATATCGTAGATGATCTGGTGCTCGACGAAAGGGCGATGGCTCGCGGCCTCTTTAACGCTGATCTCGTTACGAAAATGGTCGGACGACACGAAGCAGGCGAGGATCATGCGTCTCGAATTTGGGCGCTTCTGAATCTTGAGATCTGGCATAGACGTTTCATAGATGGTGAGGATGAATAGCACCGAACTCCAACATATTGTTCTCACGCGACCGCCTGATGAAGATCTGCTTGCGGCGTGGAACGACCTTCTTCTTAATTGCGACCACGCGAGTCACTTTACGACGCCCGATTTTTTTGAAGATCCATTTGTCGGCCGAGGAGAGCGGTTTGCAGTGCTTGTTTTCAACGGTGATCAAATCGACGGCGCCGTTACAGGGCTTAAGGACGGACGACATATCCAGTGCGGCCTTCCGGTACGGCCGCAAACCGCATTTCGTGATGGGGCGAACTTTGCTGCGGTCTTCGAGCAGTTTGCCCTCGGCTTGGAAGGCCTGGGTGGAGCAGATACCGAGCTGGTGGATGTTTACTCATGGACGTCTATCGGAGAGAAGATCCCTTTTGGTTTTGAAGAGAATCGGTGTCGGGGCGGCGATCAGGTGATAATGCTGGACCTGACGCTTGGGCCCGATGTTCTCTTCCGAGATTTCGCCGAGCGGCGTCGGACACAGCTGCGAAAGGCAGAAAGGTCGGGAAAGGTAACAGTAAAGCAGCTTGAGACGATAGAAGAGATTGACGAACTTTATCAGATCCACAAGATCTGGGTGGGGAGCAAAGGTCTGGCGGCCGACGACAAGGCGAACTTTCTAAAAATGCTGGGTTCAAACTATCGAACCACCTTGATCGCAGCGTGCGAAGGAAAGATCATCGCGGGAACATTCCTTCGTTACTGTGAGAATGGTATCGTCGAGTATGCAGCAAATAATTCTCTCGCGCAGTTTCGTAATTTGAATGCGAATGAGATGTTAGGCTGGCGTGCGATCCAGTGGGCATGCGAGAGAGGTTTCAAGAAATTCAGCCTCGGCGCTTCACATCCGTTTCTCAGCCGCTTTGGGGGCGAATTGACGTCTGCTTTTAGATACCGATCTGATCTGACATTCTTCCGCCGACATGCGAATCGCGAAAGACTCGAGACACTCGCGCGAAGCGTGTATTTGTCGCTGCCTGAAGCAGTCAGAACAAAACTTGCGTCGGCCCGACGAAAGGCAATTTGAAGTTTCGGTAAATGAGTTTGGTGGAATCAAAGGTAATCAGACGATCGGCTGCGTCCCGGCTTTCAGGCCGGGACATATTGTGTTTCAGTCACGACTGGTCCGGCGATCCGCTTTCAAAAACACATCTGATGAGGATATTGGCCCGCGAAAATCGGATCCTTTGGATAAATGCGATCGCCAACCGGATGCCTACCTCGTCGAAGAAAGATATTTCGAGGATCTATCGCAAATTGCGAGCATTTGCCGAACCGGTGCGCGAGGTCGAACCAAAAATCTTTGTCCTGAACCCGCTGGCTGTCCCGGCTTACGGCAATGCGGCCATCCGTTCTTTTAATCAATCATTTCTCGAAAGACAGGTGAAGAAGGCGATGAAAGGCCTCGGTTTCCAGAGGCCGGTGAACATGGTTTTCAATCCGGCGGCGGGGCTTCTGGCCGGTCGCCTGGGCGAGGATCGAATTGTCTATTACTGCGTGGACGAATACACCGCATTTACCGGTGCATCAAAGGGCTTGAAGCAGATCGAGGAAGATCTTTTCCGTCGAGCAGACCTCGTGATAGTTTCTGCCGAGAAGCTTCTCGAATCAAAGAAACACTTTAATGCCAACACATTTCTGATCCGACACGGTACGGATTGGCATCATTTCAGGAATGCGCTTTCTCCGGAAACGATAGTACCGGATGAGATTGCGAGCCTTCCCCGACCGGTTATCGGTTTTCATGGGCTGCTGGCCGACTGGGTGGATTACGAGCTTATCAAGCGGGTCGCACAGCGTTTTACGAATGGTTCCGTCGTTCTGGTGGGAAAGATCGCCGTTGATGCCGAGGATAAGGTGAAAGCATTAGACGGCATTAGCAATGTCCACTTTCTTGGGCGGAGGCCATACGCGGAGCTGCCGTCCTTGTGCAAGGGCTTCGACGTCGCATTGAACCCGTTTGTAATAAATGAACTCACGCTTGCGGCCAATCCTTTGAAGGTCAGAGAGTATCTTGCAGCCGGTCTTCAAACGGTTTCGACCGATATTCCAGAGGTGCGTGTTCTAAAACACTGTCTTATCGGGAGAAGTACTGACGAGTTCATCGAACAAATAGAGCGGGCGCTAAGGTTCGGCCATAAGAGAGAGGATATTTCCGATTCGATCAGGCATGAAAGCTGGGAGGCTCGGGTCGAGGAGCTTAAGCGAATCTACGAAGAAGTAAATGACAAAACGGTTTAAGGCTATCATTGGACTAGTATTATTTGCAGTGGCCGTTGCAGTCTGGATAGCCGCCGCACCGCTCCTAGCCGATCACCTGATAGATGAAATGCCGCTTGAAAAAGCTGATGTCATCCTCATACTGAGCGGCGGTGCCAATTACGCGGAAAGGGCCGAGGGGGGCAGCAAGGCTTTTCATTCGGGGAAGGCTCCGCTTATTTGGATAACCGACGATGGCCAACAAGGCGGATGGGACAATGAGGAGAAAAGAAACCCGTTCTTTGTTGAAAAAATGAATACCGCTCTTCTGAATTCGGGCGTGCCGGGTTCGGCCATCGAGCGTCTTCCGGGCGGTGTTTCCGGCACCGGCGGTGAGGCAGAGCTAGCAATTAAAACCGCGAAAGAGCGAGGTTACAGGAGCATCCTTGTTGTAACGTCAGATTTCCATTCAAAACGCGCGTTGTGGATCTTTGATCAGGCTGCAGCCGCTGATAAGGCAGAGTTGACGATCGGCCTTTTGCGAGCGCCTTCGTCGGCTTCCTATCCGAGCCGATCATCATGGTGGCTCAGCCTCGCCGGATGGCAGACGGTCGCGGCAGAATACGTGAAGTTTGGCTATTATTGGTTGTATTACAGTTTTTGAGGCAGCATCAGGGAATGAACAGCGTCGAAACATCATCAGCTTTTGCGAACGAAACTGCGGTGCAGCACGCGGACGAGATATCCCGCGGTATTCGCTTCGGTTTTGGAAAGAACTGGGCCGCCTTCTTGGGCGTGCTGGACGACGACCGGATCGAACGGGCGGAACGGTCTCTGAGTGAAATGCTGGAGACGGACGACCTTTCGGGCCGGACATTTCTCGATATAGGCTCAGGAAGCGGTTTGTTCTCATTGGCCGCCCGGCGGCTCGGCGCAACGGTATTCTCGTTTGATTTTGATACAGATTCGGTAGCGTGCGCGATCGAGCTTCGGAGAAGATATTTTCCTGACGATGATTCATGGAGTGTAGAGCAGGGCTCGGTGCTCGACGACGCTTACATGGCATCCCTCGGGCAATTTGATATCGTTTACTCGTGGGGCGTGCTGCATCATACCGGCCAAATGTGGAAGGCGCTCGAGAATGCGGGCGATAAAGTTAAGCCCGGGGGCAAGCTTTTTATCGCTATATACAACGATACCGGTTCGCAGGCATCTCGATGGCGAGCTATCAAGGCAGCCTATTGCAGGCTGCCCGGTCCGATGAAAAAGCCATTTGCCGTCGTTGTTTCACTACCGGATGAAGGAAAGCGTTTTCTGTCTTTTCTGCTGAGGGGGAAACCGCTTGGATATTTTGAACACTGGAAGAATTACAGGAACGCACGCGGTATGAATCGCTGGCACGATATCGTCGATTGGGTCGGTGGTTATCCATACGAAGTGGCTGGGCCGTCGGCATTGTTCGATTTTTTCAAGGCTCGCGGCTTTGAGCTCTCGGCAATGAAATGCGACAACGTGGGGCTGGGCTGCAACGAGATGGTATTTTTCCGTAAGAATTGATGCTGGCGTTTTTCTTAGATCCGTGGCAATGAGCAGACCATGCAAGTGACGATCGTCGCGGGAGCGCGGCCAAATTTTATGAAGATATCGCCGATAATTGCGGCGATCGAATTGGCAGCTGCAAAGGGCCGCAGCATCGGCTATCGTTTGGTACACACCGGCCAGCACTTCGATAAGAAGATGAGCGGTGATTTTTTCACCGAACTGGGGATACCCGAACCGGATGTGAATCTTGGCTGCGGCGGAGGTTCGCAGGCGGAGCAGACCGCTGCGGTGATGATCGAGTTCGAAAAGGAACTTCAAGTCGATCGCCCCGATGTGGTCGTGGTCGTAGGCGATGTCAATTCGACCATGGCCTGTACTATCGCAGCGAAGAAACTCTGTCTGCCCGTTGCGCATGTGGAAGCAGGCATCCGTTCTGGCGATATGACGATGCCTGAGGAGATCAACCGCATCGTCACTGATTCCATTTGCGACCATTTTTTCACAACTTCAAAACAAGCGGGCGAATTGCTGCGTAAGAAGGGAGCCGATCCGTCAAGCATTCATTTCGTCGGTAACACAATGATCGACAGCCTTTACAGGAACATTGATCGCCTGCATAGGCCTTCTCTCTGGGATGCTGAGAAATTGGACGACGGGAGCTATTATCTGCTGACGCTTCACCGGCCTGCAAATGTAGACGACTCTGGCCGCTTATCAGATTTTCTTAACGCGATCCTTTCCAATACAGGCGACCGAAAGGTGGTTTTTCCGGTTCATCCTCGTACCCGAAAAACGCTGGCTGCCATTGGGCTGCGCGACGGCAGGCTTGTAGAGACAGATCCGCTTGGCTATCTCGAGTTCATCTATCTGCTCCGCTCCGCAAAGGCCGTTATCACCGATTCGGGCGGCATCACTGAGGAAGCGACTGTATTGAATGTTCCCTGCCTTACCCTGCGCGATTCGACGGAACGTCCGGAGACCATTGAGATCGGAACGAATGAGCTTGTGGGAACGAACCCTCAGGACGTCGCACCCTACCTACAAAGGGTCGAGCGAGGCGATTGGAAACAAGGTCAGATCCCGGAATTGTGGGATGGTAGAACGTCCGAACGCATTGTTCAAACTCTTCTCGAGCTTTACGCTAATGAAGGCGATGCCCCTCATTTGTTAACCACCCCCGCCGACCAAAAGGGGACGGTAGAAGCCTTTACGGGGCTCTGAATTTGCTTCGCATGCTTTAATGATTCTATGAGCGATAGCATCCTCCGTACCGGCTTTTGCCGCTTTCTCGCCTTATCGACAGCTCTGATTGCTTCTAGTGTCACGGCAGCGTGTTCGGGGTACGCGTCTGAGATCGGCCTTGAATATGGTGACAGATCGATCACCGTTCGAAAGGGCGGTAACCTGCAGGCGGCCATCGACAAGGCCGAGCCGGGCGACACGATCTTTCTCGAAGCCGGTGCTGCGTTCAAAGGAGCGTTCAGGCTTCCGAAGAAGCCGGGTGCCGAATTCATCACTATCCGTTCATCGGCAGACGACGGAGAGCTTCCTCCGGCGGGTACACGGCTCGATCCTACGAAGTACAAAGATAAGCTTGCGACAATTATTTCCGACGTGCCCGGCGAGCCGGCGATACTCGGTGTAAACGGCGCGCATCACTTCAGATTCATTGCTATCGAATTTGGCCCGACGATCGGCGGAATGTACAACATAATTCAGCTCGGTACCGGAAGCGAAAAGAGTGTTGACGATCTGCCGCATCACATCGAATTCGATCGCGTTTGGATCCACGGCAGCCCGACCGAGGGACAGAGGCGAGGCATTGCGGCAAACGGGAGGCATATCCGTGTCGAGAACAGCTATATTTCCGATATCAAGCGAAAGGGCGATGAGAGTCAGGGAATTGCCGTTTGGGCCAGCGATGGGCCGGTCGTTATCGTCAACAATTTCATCGAGGCAGCGGCCGAGAATATCCTATTCGGAGGAGCAGGCTCGCACCTGAAGCTGGTCCCGACCGATTGCCTCGTCGATTCAAACTACCTGAGCAAACCGCTCGAATGGCTCGGTACGGAGTGGGTCGTGAAAAATCTGTTCGAGATAAAGAACGGCCGCCGCATTGCCATCACCAATAATCTGATGACGCATAATTGGGCGATGGGGCAGGACGGCAATGCCCTGCTTTTCACCACTCGGGCCGATAACGGCAACGCGACCATAATCGAAGACATCGAGTTTTCGGGCAATATTGTCCGCGGTTCGGCCGGTGGGCTTAATATACTCGGAGGCGAGGGCGCGGGAGGCCATCGATTGACGATCCGTAACAACGTTTTTGAGGATATCGGTGCAAAAAAATGGGGAGGCGGCGGCAATTTAATGAAGGTTACGGACTGGAACGGATTGATCATTGAGAACAACACCATTCTGAATTCAGGCAGCATAGCGATCGCTTACGGCCGCCCGATCCGCGGTTTTGTATTTCGAGGGAACATAATTTTTGAAGGCGAATACGGATTTTTCGGTGATGACCTTGGGCCAGGCCAAAAGGCTATCGACCGATATTTTCCCGGCGGAACCATGACCGGCAATATCATCATCGGCGGCAAAGGCGAGACCTATCGAGAGCCGAACATTTACCTTGATTCCACCGATGCGATCGGATTCGAAAACCCTGGTAAAGGAGACCACAGGCTCCGACCAACCAGCCCGTATTTCAAATCAGGCCCAGGCGGCAAACCGATCGGGGCCTTCGTGGATCCAAATCTTGTAGGCAAAAGATCACCTTGATCGGCTTGTTCCTTCGCCGTCGGGATCAGCATGCTCGGACGTTAGGTGGACAAACCAGGGGATTCGATCTCAGTGTGATATATCTGGTACCTGAAGAAAGAAGGATGGTACACCCGGCATGATTCGAACATGCGACCCCTTGATTCGTAGTCAAGTACTCTATCCAGCTGAGCTACGGGTGCCCAAACAATTACCCTACAAAGACCGGTTGTTCGTGTCAAGTTTCACGGACCTGAGACGGTTTAACATCACGATGAAAAGCAATTGTTCGGAAATTGTATAGGTTCCGGTTCGACCACTTTTTGACCAAGGCTCATCGGTGTTCCAATGTTTCGAAGGCTACATCAGCGGGCGAAGTACCCCGTACGTGAACGAGAAATGAGTTCGCTGTCAGCGACCTCGACCTTTATCGACCGCCATTTACCGTCGCGTCGTAGGTTGGAAGGTTGGTATTCGATCGTGTAAAGGGTGCGTAGGTCTGCGGCGACATTCGCATAAAGCAGGCCCATCTGTTCGAGACGTTCTATTTCATTGAGCGTGCCGCCTGTCCGTTCGGCAATAAGGCGCAATCGCTCACGCGCTGCTCCGTAAAGGGCTACCTGGAGAGGTGTGGGGTCTGCCAGGCGTGCTGGGTTGCCGGTCGGCAATGCAAGTGGATATATCGTGACGCCTTGAACGTCTGAACGGCTAAGTATTTCGTTGAGCTGCCGGCTTGTTTCTGGTCGAATCGCCGATAATATATCGCCCTCTGTTAAAGAGGCAAGCATCTGCCGGTCCTCATTTCTCATTTCGGTATCCACACCGTCGCTCAAGACCACGATCGCTTTTCGCCGATTTTTCTCTCGAGCGAGGCGGTCCAGACTAAAAAGCAAGGCTTTGTAGAGATTTGTTTCACCAGCCCCATTTGCTACCGAAACGGAATGGACAGCCCTGCGGCGATCCGTAGTGAAATCATTGAGGACCGTGACCTTTTGATGAAATTCGATGACAGACACCCTATCCCCGGGATCCAATGCGTCCAGGAACCTGGTTGCCGAGAGCTTTATATTCTGACGGAAGCTTTTCGTAGAGCCGCTCATATCGAGAAGCATCACGACGGAGAATGGTGCGGATACGTTTTCAAACTGAAGGATCTCTTGTTTTACGCCGTCTTCAAAAACAGTAAAATCTCCGCGCCCGAGCATCATCATCGGCCGGCCCCGCCCGTCCACTACGCCGACGTTCACCCGCACGATCGCAGAGTCCACGCGGATCGGGTCATCCACTTGACCCATAGCGAGAAAGGAGACGGAAATGATCAGGCAAATGCTGTAAAAAAGCGGCTTCAACATAAAAAATTCTAACAGTCAGACGCGATTTGGGAAAATCAAGTTGTATCAACCTTAGCCTCATATTTTTCTTAACTTTGCGAGAAGGTTGTTCTATAATAGGATGTTCTCTCGATGCCAGGGCGAGTTGCGCTTTGTAACAGTATCACCTTCAAAGCGGTCGCTGGCAGAACATCTAGCCCATGTTCTTTAAGCCGAATTTTTGCTGCAGCTGCGGAGAAAAGATCCAGCGGGCGGAATGGGGATTGTTGACTAGCCGCCGTTTTTGCGATGTCTGTGCAGTTGAAAATAAGGGATCGGAGTGGTTTGTTCGAGGGTTAGCAGTTGCGTGCTTGATATTTGGAATTTACGGATTCGGCGCTAGTCTGATGCCGACGCCCGGACGTTTTACGAAAGGCGAGGATATAGCGACAAGATCCGTTGAGTCGAGAAAAGACCAGAAGCTGCCAACCCTTGAGCCGGCATTGAGACCAAAGCCCGAATCGGCGGTCCCGGCAGAAAGGGAGTCAGTCGCAAACGCCTCGGTTTTGCCTTTGGCGGCATTGAAAGAGCAACCCCGGCTTGATCGGACGGCATCGGACGACCCGGTCTATTATTGTGGTGCGAAAACCCGTAAGGGAACGCCGTGCTCAAGACGGGTTAAGTCTAAAACCAGGTGCTGGCAGCATGTCGGTCAGCCTTTGGCTACTGAAAGCAGGCTGAATGTTGATGAAAATTAATTGAGACGGCTGCGTTTTGCGAGCCTCTGATCAGCAGGCTTATCGGGACTGTCCGTTTTCTGGGAATGTCAGGACGATAGCCTCATCCGACTACCCGCAACCTGATGAAACCATTAGCACAAAATACACTCATCCAGAATAGGTATTTGATCGTCCATCGCATAGGTAAGGGCGGTATGGGCGAAGTTTACCTGGCGGTAGATCAGCGGCTTGGCAGCGCGGTGGCCTTGAAGAGGACCTTTTTCGCTGGAGACCAGATGCTTGGCAACGCGTTTGAGCGAGAAGCAAGGACACTGGCACGTATGAGGCATCCAGTACTTCCAAAGGTCAGCGACCATTTCAGCGAGAACGACGAGCAGTACCTGATAATGGAGCACATTTCGGGAGACGATCTTTCAAAGCGGCTTGATGCGGCGGGAAAGCCGTTTCCGCTGAGCTGGGTACTATTTTGGGCAGATCAGCTTCTGGACGCCCTATCTTACCTGCATACACATGAACCACCGATAATTCATCGCGACATCAAACCTCAGAATCTAAAACTTACTGACGAGAATCACATCATCCTTCTCGATTTTGGGCTCTCCAAGATCACTACGGGACAAACAAATATTTCTCAGTCGGGCAGCACGGGCAGCGTCGTCGGGTACACGCCCCACTATGCGCCGATGGAGCAGATCCGTGGTATCGGCACAAGCCCGAGGAGCGATCTTTATTCATTATCTGCAACGCTGTATCAGTTGTTGACCAATACTATTCCCGTCGATGCGCTTTCACGGGCCGACGCGATGCTCAATGACATGCCTGACCCGATCAATCCGCCGATGGAACTGAACCCAGAGGTGCCAAAGGCTGTCTCGGACGTGATCCTCAGGGGAATGGAGGTAAGCCAGGAGAAGCGTTATGCCAACGCCCGTGAAATGCAGCGGGTGCTTCGAAAGACTTTTAATGAGATCCAGCAGGCAACCACCGCCAACACTGTGGCATTTACCGCGGAAGAGACCAGAGCGATCGTCGGTACTCCGCCTCCGGTCGAAGGGATGACCGATGCATTTGCATCCTCTGATACGAAGGAACATTCTTCCGGTTCGGTAACAGACGCACCGGCTATCATGCCGGATTCTGCCGTGGACCTTGATGCCACGATGGCATACGAGAAGCCTGGCGTCCCGAGCGCTCCTCGACAGGCCGATGTCAGAACAGAAGTGTTTTTGGCCGGAGGCGAATCTTTCGCTTTACCCGACGAGCCAGTCAACGATGGATATACTTCGGATTCGGAGGTTTCTGGGTCAGTGGCCGAATTCTCAGAACCGGATGGATCGGGATCCGAGGAACTGAAACAGGACGAGGCACGATCTTTTGAACCTCAAGCGACGGTGCCATTTATAGCCGTCCCGGACGCACAGTCCGAGATTACCGCGCATTCAAATGATGAGGATCTGGAAAGTATCGATCCGGCACCTGTTTGGCCGAACAGCGGGTCCGAACCTGCTTCGTCCGGGCCGGATGAGGTCCCGTTTTTCGAACCCGGTTCGTCGGAACCAAAAGCTGAATATGAGGCCGCAGCACTTGCTCCAGCCGCACCAATGGCCGTGCAGGAACGTAAGTCTTCCGGCAAGATCTTTCTTATCCTTGGAGCACTTGCCGCAGTTCTCTTGTTGGGCGGAGCGTTGATCGGCGGAGTATGGTACATGACTTACGGGCCGGGCCGGGCCGTTGTGGCGCCTACGCCCGAGCCAACTCCTGACGATTCACTTGTCTCGACACCTTCGCCGGAGCCTACAATCGAGGCATTGACCAACACCGACGTCGATAGTTCTAACCAGAATACCAATGTCTCGAGTAACTCGAATGATAACAGTGATTTGATGGTGGATCCGACACCGATCCCCGACAGAACGCCATTGACCGGTTCGACTCCGTCGACAACAAAACCTACCCCGCGTCCGCAGCCGACGGTCCGTCCGCCTTCGACGCCGACAACCAGGCCTACGCCAAGGCAAACTCCGGTAACTCGCCCGACCGTGATGCCGTGATCAGGAGATGATGAGATGAGGACCCCTATATTTCAACGAATCGCAGGTTCGATCCTGATTTTTGCTGCTCTTTGCCTTTTTGGGGGAGCGGCAGAAGGTCAGACGCGTCGTGAACGCGAGCAGTCTGATCAATTGATCAGGCAAGCAAATTCCGAGTTCGATAAGAAAAACTACGCGAACGCGATCGAGCTTTATAGAAAGGCGCTTGCAATTGTGCCGAATAATGCTCAAGCCCATTATCGTATTGGTTTTTCCTACTATTATTTGAAGCAGTATGATCTGTCGATCCCTGAATTCGATACAGCTCTAAAGCAGGGCTATCGTCCTATCGAGATCTTTAGGGTCCGCTGGTATTCTCACTATGCTTCAAGGAATTTTGATGCGGCCCTTCAGGACTTGAACGCTGCCCTGGCAATAGAAGGGAACAATCTCGACTTTCTCCGCGGATCGGCTGACGTGTACTTCGATAAGGGGGACTTTGCAAACGCGGCAGCGGCTTATCAAAAAGCGATTCAGCGTGCATCGAATAACGGGGACCTGCATTTCAGGCTTGCCGATTCAAGAGCACGGATGGGAGACGTCGAAGGGCAGGCAGCAGCCGCTCAGGATGCTATCAGATTGAATACAAATTTTCTGTCGGACGCTTTGCTGATCCTCGGGGACGCTCGGCACAAACAGAAACGCATTCCTGAGGCAATAGATGCTTACTCTCGCGCGCTGGCGTCTCGCCCGGACAAGTACGCGGCCTATCGGCAGCTTGCCGAATTGTATAGGAGCCAGAATCGAATAAATGAAGCGATCGATATATCGAGGGCTGGCCTGAGATTGTATCCGACCGACGGCGAGATCTATGCCGATCTTAGCTGGTTCTATAGCCTGGCGGGCCGTACTGAGGACGCGATCGCGGCAGGTCGCTCGGCGGCACAGCTTGCTCCAAAATATCATCTTGGATTCACCCACCTTTGCAGAGCCTATAATGAGGCAGGGAAATCGGAATTGGCGATTGGAGCATGTAATTCTGCTCTTAGGCTCGCTCCCGACGACGGCGAGACATTGTTTTATCTCGGACGAGCCAACGCTGAGATGCGGCGAACAGCCGAAGCCGCGAAACTCTATCGACGTGCCGTTGCAAGCCTTGAAGCCTACACTAGAGATAATCCGGACCACTCGGACGGTTTCTATTTGCTGGGAAATGCCTATGCCGAAGTAGGCGAGAATGCTAAGGCGGTCGAGGCCTATAAGAAATGTCTCGATCTGAACCCGAAGTTCACAAAAGCTAATTTCAATATAGGGATCATTTACATTATTGATCGCAACAAGGCTGGCGCGATGGAACAATACAACGCATTGCTACAGGTCGATCCGGATCTCGCGCAGAGACTTAAGGCCGAGATCGACAAGTTGTGATCCATTTTGCTTTTCAAGCTATAGGTCCTGATGATCGAACTTAGTACCGAAGCCCGTTAAGGAAATTGCCGAGCAAGAATCTGCTAAGGTCAGGACTCTCATGTGAACGGTCGTATCCGACCAGTTCAACATAAGCGTCGCCGCTAACTCTGTCTCCCTGCGAATTTCCTGTCACGCGGCACGCTCCTTCCCAGTAAAGGATCATTGTCGTCCCCCGTGTGTCTAGTTCCTGATCCTGTGCTACCGGGACAATATTCAGATCAATTGCGAGCTCAGGAACGGCAAGCTTCCAACCACTCGGATATTCAGCATTTGAGCGGGGGCTTTTCCAGCGGTCGAGAACGGTGAGTTCAAAACCTTCGTGTGGGAGGTGAACGACCGAGCCGTCAGATCTACATACATATCCACGCGAGAACTCCGTCGGCTCGCCCGCGGAATCTCTGATCTGATAGACCATTATTTCAATCTCATCGTCCAATTGAATAGAGAACCAATCCCAGCCTTTTTGTTTTTCCGTCGGTTCCCAGGTGCCGAACTCACGATCCATCCAGGCTGTGCCTTTAAAATGCTCAGCTCGGCCGTCGATGACAAGGTCGCCTTCGATCGCCATTCGCGGAAATGCGAAATAGCGTGATGCCTGTTCGTGATCCTTGTAAGAGACGCCCCCGTCACCGATCAGGACCGTTGGTTTAACTGGTCGAAGTGAGGCTTCAAATATCAGATTATGGTCGATCGAAGCACGAAGAAAATGGTCTCCGGCGGCCTCGCGGGCACTCCAGTCGCCCAACATCAAGTAAAAATGTGATTCGCTTGCTGAGGCCGGCAGATCCAAGGACCCGTTGGCACTTTTTCGATGGGCATACATGAATTTGCCCTGGTCTTTGTCGGTCAAGGCAAAATGGGCGAAATAATAGGGGTTGCCGAGCAGCCTGAGGGGCACGACCGAAAAGCGGTCGAGGTCGGTTCTTCGTTTGAAAAAGACAAGCTCAAACCCAAAGCTGCGGCCCGAAGCTGTAACCAGATGGCCCGTGTAATACCACCATTCTGTTTGCACATCGCGGTGGGCCGCAAGGTCACGCGGCAGAACGACGGAGTCAAATTCGGTGCCGTCTCTTAAGGCGTCTGCCTCACCGGCGATCGCATTCGTAACCGTGTCAAGCAATGAAGCGGCCGCTTCGCCGGCACCCGCAAAAAGAGAACTTCCAAAATCTCGGTAATCCATAAACGATCAAGCCTCGAAAAGTTCAACAGCTGAAAACTATTCTATTCGAGGCTCGACCCAATTGTGGATTCAATTGTTCAAAATAGCGTTCGCACCAGATCTATCGGAGGTTCGTATTCACGCTAACGTTCTGTATCTTCAGGACGACACGCAACGGATCGGTCCTCTGATCGAAGCTTGCGGGTACAAATGCCGGTGCCGCTCCTTCATTTCCGAGTGCCTGCTGAAGGTGTCGAACAGCCGCCGTATCTGACGAAGGTTCCACGACTTCTGTGATCGATGCAGACCCATTCCCGTAAACATCGGCCACCACTGTCAGTTCATCCTCGCCGGGCCGGGCAACAAAATCCCTGGTCAAGGCCACCAGAGAACCACGGGGATTAATACTTGGGGATTCGCGCGACCAGGTAAGACGGGAACTGGCGTACTCCATCGGGTTAAGATCAGACTCGATCTCGTTGAAGGTGATCGAATAAGGATATAGGATCGTCCGATCGGAAGGAGAATAGCCCTCAGACGCCCGCGATGGCCCGGGCCGAAGCTCGGCCGACACTATCAGCCAAAGGAAGGAAAAGCCAAGCAGCAGGGTGGCCAAAGAGCCGACCGAGACCGGCATCAGCCAAACATCTACCCATCTTCCGCGATTTGCCGCGCCCTGAAACATCTGCCGCCCCGATGCGGACTCGAGTTTCAGTGCGACTGCCGCACGCAGCGAATTTGAAAGCATTGGTGGTAATGTCGGCTTGGAAACGGCTCGAAGCCCGTTTCTGATCTCATGAAGATCGCTTAGCTTCTGTCGGCAAACTGGACAGCGGTCGATGTGTTCAGCCACCAATGCATCGGACTGGCCGCTCAACTCTGAGTCAGAGTAAAGCGGTAATATATATTGTAGATCCTTGCATTTCATTGGATTTAGCGAAAGCCGGATTCAAGATCCGACAATCGGTCCTCCGCTATCTGAAGCTGAATGGCTCGCCGACCCCGGTTGCCCTTCAACGATGAAGGACACCGACCTATCTTCCGAAATGATAGCTCTCGAACGGGTTATCTCTTTCGATCGTTGCTGGTCAATTTCAAGCAATAACCTCGAACGCTGCTTCGAAACGGTCGATAATCGTATTCCTCGACCTGGTTTGGCACCTATCCGATCTGTCTTTAAAGAATAAACCGGGGCGGGCCAACCATTCAGCAAATTTTCAATAGGCTTTGAGCTTCCGTCGAAGTTCCTCGCGGCCTCGGGCGATTCGAGACTTTACCGTCCCAAGCCCTACACCAATAACGGACGAAACCTCTTCATAGCTCAAGCCATCTATGTCGCAAAGCACGACGGCTTCACGATATATCGGCGGAAGGGACCCAAGGGCTTTTAACAGAGCCCTTTCGCGTTCGCGTCCGAGAGCGGTCTCTTCTGGGTCCGGCCCGCTCGCAGGGATGGTCTCGTGAACCTGGACATCCGAATTTCCGATAGTAGCTTCAAGCGAGATAGTCTTACCCCGCTTTCGCCGATTCCACCACCTGAACCGATTACGAGAATGGTTGATCGCAATACGAAACAACCATGTGCGGATATAAGCGTCCCCACGGAACGACGCGATCGAGTTCAGAGCACTCAGGAAAGTTTCCTGAGTCAGGTCCAAGGCTTCCTCGGGATCTCCGGTCATTCGCAGCAGAAGGCCGTAGATATCGGATGAAAACCTCAAAACAAGTTGATCGAATGCTTCTGGATCGCCTTCCTTTAATTTTTCAATGAAGCGGGCCTCTGCGGCTGGAAAAAGCGTAGATACTTGTGCCGCGCCAGCGGCATCGACCTGATCTTCGTCGACGAAAGTGATCGACCTGGTGAAGAGCATTCTTTACGCCTCGTCTATCTCTTGCCGAGATGGCTCACCGTTACAAGGCCGTTGTTTGTACGGCCTTACACAATTAGATACCAATTCTCGCAAATAGTTCCAGAAAAAATGCGGTTGGCCGTCATGCCCGATCTCAGCTGAAAAGCGGAAGATCTGACCACACAAATACGGAAGTATTTGCCCAATTCGGACTTTTACGTTAAGTTAGTACTTTTGGAAAAAGCCCGGTATCACGATTATACAACGTCTTAGCAAGCGAAAATTGCGAACTAATTAGGTAATGGCAAGAAAAAAGAGAAGTTTGGCTCCGGTCGCCGTGGCGGAAACGCCGGCCAAGGATAAGCCGCGTTATCAAGACGCGTTCCAGCAAAATGTTGGTGAAAAGCTGGCCGAAGTCGGAAAGGTGATCGAAGGAAATCGGCGACCGCTGCTTTATGCCCTTATCGGGCTTGCAGTGGCGGCAGTCCTTATTGGATTTTACTATTCGTGGTCTTCCAGGACCAATGCGGCAGCACAAGCAGCTCTTGCAAAGGCGATCGAGGTTTCTAATGCCCCAGTCTCGAACAGCCCAGCTCCGGCCGGTTCCACCTTTCGACAATTTCCGACCGCGAAAGAACGCGCACAGGCGGCGATCCCTGAGTTTCAGGCCGTGATCGAACGGCACGGTGGATCGGCCGGTGAAATGGCGCGGTATTTTATTGCTATAAATCAGCTTTATCTCGACAGGGCAGTGGGGATTGCCGAACTTGAGGCTCTTTCAGGTAAGGGTGATGCTGTAGGCAAACTCTCTAAATTCGCACTGGCTCAGACAAGGGCGGACGACGGCAAATTCGACGAAGCAGCGACGCTGTATTCTGAGCTTATCGTGTCAAATGATCCGATCCTCAACACCGATTCCGTACGGCTTGAGCTTGCAAAGGCTTACGAAAAGCAGGGTAAGAAGGAAGAGGCGGTTGAGATCTTTTTCTCTATCGCGAAAGCCGCGAGTGAAGCGAAGGACCAGGCAGGGAATCCAGTACCGCTAAGTTCGGCGGCACGCACGGCAAAGGATAAGCTGACGCAGCTCGATCCCGAAAAGGCGAAAGAACTGCCAGATACCACGCCGGGCGGGGCTTCTCCGTTCGAGACTTCCGGCGGAAATTTTGAACAGATCAATATTCCTTAGTGGAAGACGATCCAGCAATGCAGGCCAATAGTGAGAAACTATCCGGAAGCGATGGTCCCATGAGGACGTCGAAGATGACATCGATCCGGGTGCGTCCGCACGCCTACATTGCAGCACTATTTGTCCTGATATTTTTCTCGTCTCTTTTCTTCTACCTTCAGATCGAACTATTGGCGATCGCTCTTGTGATTTTTGGAATAATCTTCATTCCTTTGCTAGCGGTCACAGATCGCATCGTTTTCAACGGAAAACGTCTTTATAGGTCCGGCCTGCTTCCTAGAACATGGGCCTATCTTTCGGGTACGCGTTTTTGGCTGCGCCCTCGAGACACGGAGCAAGTCGAAACCTCGATCAATCTTGTCATGAAAAAGGGCGGCCGCGTCTATTTTCGTTACGAAACGGTTGTCCGCGGCAACGGCCAGACGTTTTATCTGAATTCCGGCGGCGAGGAATACCGGAAGCTTGCACGTGAATTCCTGAGGTCGCTGCCTGACGAGGTTCTGGACGCGAATTCGATCGAGATACGCGACTATGCGGGAAACCCGAAAGAACTGCGTCAGCTCGTCCGGAACTCGGACATACCTTCACCCGAGGTCCTCGTCACCTCATTCAAAAGCGTCGATGCAAAGTGGCTGAGGTCGGCTGGAAATCCAGATTCTTCAGATTCCGAAGCCTTGTCGGACAAGGCGGGCCGACTCCAACTTCTCGGTAATCAGTTAAAGTATTCCGGATCGCTTCTTCAGGCGTTGGAGTCGTTTCGCAGGGCAGCAAAGATCAGGCCTCGAGATCCGAGGCTTTTATTTGACTTTGCCCGATGTCTTCATTATTTTGCTTTGGCTGAACGCGATACAAGGCTTGAACGGAAGGCTGCGGCCATGATGCGCCTTTCGGAAAGATATGCAGGAAAGGATGCGGATCTGTTGTCACGCCTGGGTGAGACCTATTTCCAGATCGGCGAGTGGGGGAGGGCCGGGAACGTATTCAAGAAAGCACTTGAAGAGGCTGGAGAACATTTTAGGTCGATCCGAGGTATGGCCGAGCTCGCGCTGCGGGATGGACGGCTGGCACATGTTGTGCACAACTTTTCGTTAGCCAGTCGCTCGGCGGGAACACCCTCTATCAGAAAATGGAGTTCAGCCGAAGCGGATTATTTTTCAAGGCTGAATGACGATGATGAATACCTGGAAATGGAACTCGGGCGCGTCAATCTCCTCGATTCACTGACACGATGGCGACGATCGCTGCTTAGGTTTACCGTACTTGGGTTTCCGGTCATCTTGATCGGCACATACTTTAACGACCTGATGATAACGAACGTTGGGTGGATCGTTTCAGGCGTATCTCTTTCGTTGTGGTGCATACTCTCGATCTCGCGACGAATGTTTACAGAAAGGATCGCTGCAGATCTACTTGACGAGGAATGATCCCAAATGCAAGCATTCGGCCTGCCGACTGTACCCTGCCTTTAGACCTTGGTCGGACCATCCGTTGCTGGGGAACCGATATCACTTACCGTGTGTGTGAATGGTCTTACCGAGGCGCTCGATCCCTTAGTTCGGAATTGTTTACTAATATTTGTTAATATTCAAGGGTTCGGTGATTTCCGGGCGACCTTTAACAAACGAGACCTTTTCACACGAGACTCAGGATTCCGTGGGCCAAAGTAATGACATCTCCCATAGATCAGATTCTCGTAAGAGTGAGGTTCAGCGCAATTTTAACTCGAGATCCATATTTAAGCGGTTGATTTGAGGATTCGACCGGGTATTGAACCTTTAAGGACATAGCTGTTTATGGCAGCGAAATCCAGCCGGGTGATCGATCAGAGCGACAAATGCTAAAACGAATGAAAAAAAGGGTCTTAAGCGCCGCAAAGCGAATGGGCGGGCTAAACCTTCTTTCGTCGAGCTCATGGCGTCGTGATCGTTTGCTGATACTAGGGTATCACGGCCTTGCGCTTGACGACGAGCACCTTTGGAATCCCAGCCTGTTCATGCCGGCTGACCTCTTTCGCCGCCGCATCGAATTCATGCTCGACTTCGGGTGCAATATTCTCCCGCTTGGCGAAGCCCTCGATCTTCGGGCTGCAGGTAAGCTTCCTGAAAAGGCGGTCGCGATCACTTTTGACGACGGATTTTTCAATTTTTACAGTTCCGCCGTACCTATCCTCAAAGAATACGATCTTCCAAGCTCAGTTTACGTGACCACGTACTACAGCACTTACAATCGACCCGTGTTCGGTATCGCGGTTGACTATCTTCTTTGGAAGGCGCGGGCGAAGGCGGTCGAAATTGAACTCGAAGGTTGTGTTTCAGGAATGTATGACCTTAGCGACCCAGAAGTAAGAGCTAATCTTCACGACAGAATCTGGAAGCACGTCGAGAACGAGGACTATTCAGCGAAGGCGAAGAATGATCTTATCGACAAACTTTGCCAGGCGATAGGTGTCGATTTTACGAAGTTCTGTGCACAGCGGCTGTTTAATTTGATGACAACCGACGAGCTTAAGAACATCTCGGACCAGGGAATCGGTGTCGAAATGCATACACATCGACATCGTATGCCGAGAGACAGGAAACTTTTCGATCGGGAGATCGTCGATAATCGCCAGGTGATCGTCGACAGCACCGGTAAAATGCCGAGTCACTTTTGTTATCCGAGTGGAAATTATGACCGAATGTTCTTCTCGTGGTTGAAGAAGAATGGGATCAGATCTGCGACGACATGTGATTCCGGCTTGGTTTCCAGGTCGACGAATATGATGCAGATACCGCGATTGATCGACACTGCAACGCTTTCGGAGATCGAATTTGAAGGCTGGATAACGGGGGCTGCATCGTTATTGCCCCGGAGAAAGCTTGTCAGGATCAACGTACCGGCCGTGATGAATTTGATCCCGCTCACCCAACTCGACGAGGTCGCGGCATTTATGCATTAGACCAGCACGACTCAGAATTGGAACGAACTCACCGCCGCAACTAATTCAAAAATTCAAATGCCGGAGACACAATGTCCCCGGCACTGGTATGTTCTCCTATCCAACCGTGAAGGTGAGATGCAAAACGGGCATGGCCGTTTCGCGCACACCCTGCGAACTCCTGGATCGAATGCTGGTTTGTAAGTTGCTTAAGAAGACTCGATCCTCCGGTTGCGAGCCTTCTAAAATCTCTTGCCAGTTTCAATTGGAGGCTTTCTTACTTTGCGCTTTTTTATCGGCGGCCGGCTTGGTCTTCGGTACCGCTTTGCGAGCCTTTTTTTCAATCAATCGTTCGGCCGGATTCAACATCGCCGACCAACGAAATTCCGGTTGTTCAAAGCCGGTATCGAGCTTCTTAACGATGAATTCTGTCATTGCGTCCACGATCCAACGATGGTTGAATTCGCCGACCGAGGCGATCTCGGCATCTGGCGCCGGATTCATAAAGTCGATCGCATAGGGTATGCCGTCTTTAATTGCGAACTCCACGGTGTTGAGGTCATAGCCCAGAGCTTTGCATATCGTTACGACATCTTTCTCCACCCTCGCGTGCAGCTCAGGCGACAAATAGTTTTCGATGTCAACGTACTGCATTCCCGACAGGTAAGGTTTCGAAGGATCGTACGGCATGATCAGAACCTTTTCTTGGCCGACACAATAGCAGCGAACGAATTGATCGTATTCAATACCCTCCTGAAGGGTCATACACAACGTGCCGGTCTGGTTGTACTCGCTCCACAACTGCTCGAGAGAATGGACCTTCGATACATTTTTCCAACCGCCGCCGTCGAAGGGTTTGAGGAATGCCGGGAAACCTACATAATTGACGATGCCTTCCCAATCGAGTGGAAACTCAAGATTACGAAGGCTTTCCGGTGCGATCGAGTCGATGTACTTTTCCTGCGGAAGCAATACGGTTTTCGGTATCGCCACACCCAGCTTTGCCGCCAAGCTAAAATTAAAAAACTTATCATCCGCCGACCACCAGAAGGGATTATTGATTATATAAGTCCCTTCAAGAGCCATTCTTTTCAACGAAGCACGGTAATAGGGCACCTCGTGAGAAATTCGGTCGATGATGACATCATATTTCCGCGGTTCGTCCAGGCGAATGCCGCCGAACGTGCACATTTCGGCAACAACTTTTCCATTGCCTTTTTCGTTAATACTATTGATAATTGAGTCTGGGAAAGTTATTTCCCGACCTGCTATTATTCCTACTCGTTTCATAATTTTCCTTTGGCCTTTATAGGCTACGATAAGATATCCGGTCAAATTCCCCTTGGTTTATTAAATCCTTCATTTTATGAGATGGGTTGGCTTTCTTCAAGGCAGAATTCGCATCTCTTAGTGTTTCGTTAACACCATCAGTCTTTCCTTCGAAAAAATCCCTATGGATCTACCTGCAAACGCAACATTGCAAAACACTGAACATGTCGAACCCAGAAAAGGCGTGGTGACCACCCCTGATCAGATCAACAGCGCTCTTTCAAAGAACATCGAATCTTTTCACAATGTTCTCACACGGATGCTGGCAGCCGGAGATAAGGTGAGCGACCTTATCTTTTCACCCGGCCGTCCTCCGCAGGTCGAGCTGACAGGCGAGCTTCAAGGAGTGGCGATCGCCGGCCTCGAACGCCTCTCCACCCAGAACATAAGGGCAATGGCAGATCTGATGCTGCTCGGCAATCAACAGGGTAGTGAGGTGTTGGATAAGAAGGGATCGACCGACATTTCATACAGCGTTCCCGGGCTTTGCCGATTTAGAGTAAATATCTTTATGCAGCGTGGCACGCACGCGATCGTGATGCGTGTGATCCCGACAAAGCCGCCGAATTGGCAGGAACTCGATCTGCCCGTCGGGGTTGTTTCGGCCGCAGAACTGAAGAACGGCCTCGTGCTTGTGACCGGCCCGACCGGTTCGGGAAAGTCCACAACACTGGCAGCAGTGATCGACCTTATTAATTCTACCAAGCGATATCACGTTGTAACGATCGAAGACCCGATCGAATTTATTCACGACCACAAGCATGGCACGATCCACCAACGAGAACTCCACTCGGATACGCCCGACTTTGCATCGGCCCTTCGAGCGGCTTTGAGACAGGCCCCCAAAGTGATTCTTGTTGGCGAGATGCGGGACCGCGAGACGATCGAGGTAGCTTTAGAAGCGGCGGAAACTGGACACTTAGTGCTATCGACACTTCACACGATCGATGCAGCAAAGACGATCGACCGTATCATCGGCGTGTTTCCAAAGGCTGAAGAGGCCGCGATCAGAACAAGGTTGGCGCAATCTTTCAGACGGATCATTTCCCAACGGCTTATGCCAAAGGTTGGGGGTGGGCGTGTTGCTGCGATCGAGATACTTGCGTCAAATTCGCGGACACGCGAATACATCGAAAAAGGCGAAAAAGACGGCAGATCGATAGTCGATGCTATGAACGACGGCGAGATGGAAGGAATGCAGACCTTTGACAAAGTTCTCGAGAAAATGGTTCGGGCAGGTACGGTCAAAAGGGAAGTAGCACTTGCTTATGCAAGCAATTCAAACAACCTTGCTCTTGCGATCAGCGACCTGGAAGAACCGAATATCAAATCGGCGACCGGCGTTGCGCCGCCGCAGCATCCACCGGCTGAGGTCAGTCCAGGCCTTCCTGAGATCGAGGGTTTTGAAGCCTAGTACATTTGCAGAAGGCCTTGTCGACGTTTAAACTCCTGCATCATTGACGTCGGTATGATCCACTACGAAAATGCGTCGCGTGGTAACGAGGGTTTTAATACCCACGTGTTGTCGTACACTCTTGCCGTCTCGCTCTCGAACTTTCTCGAACGAGATCTATATTTTTCTTTCGAGATCCCGAGTTCGACGCCGCCAGATTACCTCAGCAATGAAGGGTTTCGAGATAGGTTTTCGATCCTTATAGAAAGCGAGCGCAGCCTGGTGTCTGATCTGCTTGAACTGTCAGTAAGGAAGGTGGAAGAATTTGATCTGAGCTCACCCCGAAAACTGGAACTCCAGCTTGTTTACAGTTACTTCGTTACAACCGACGTTATGAAACAACGGTTTGGCGGCACCATGATCTGGGATTCGTTCGGAGTCGGAAGAATAGGTTTGACACGTGAGTATATGCAGCAATTCGACTTGATCGAATGGACGCATACGAAATTGTCACACGCGAACGTTTTCTATTTTTTGCCAAAAGCCGAGAAAAACGATCTTCTCGACACCATCAAACTCTACTATTCCGAGCCGATTGAGCGGCTGGCATCGAAGATCAATGCACAACTGGGAAGCTTTGATGCCGTCCATCTCAGGTTCGGTGATTTTGAGCAGATCTACCGAAGCGACGATTTCAAGATCGATGCCGATGTATTTGCAAGATTTGCGCGTTTCGCATTTCCCGAAAGGGATATCCCGATCTTGATCGCGACTGACGGGCTGCAGGAAAGGGAGTTTTTTCAAAGGATCTTCGATGGACATAGGTTGACCTTCATTGATGAGCTTATATTCACCGATTTTTTCGAAGACTTCCGCTGTCTGCCGTTTACGGATTTCAACGTTCTGACCGTACTGAACCAGTTGATCTGCGCCGCTGCAAACCGTTTTGTAGGGACGTACAGAAGCACGTTCACGGGCATTATTCATCGCCTGCGCCAGGAACGAAATGTGTCACGAGATATTGACTTTTTCCCCGACGACAAAGTTATGAGAGTTATGTCTGACGAGTTTAGGATAACTCCGGACAGGCATGGCTTCTTCGATTGGAACCGCTATTCCGTCTTTGCCGAAGAACACTCAGACCTGGCATGGAAAAGAGAGTGGGACCGCCAACTCTCAGCTCTTGACTGATCTAACGATTAGCCTCGGGAAGGAGTTCATAGTTGCCCATCTCACGATTATAGGAGTCGAGGGCGCCGACAGAATCCGCAGTCGCGTCGAGCATCTGCTTGGTCATCGCGATGGAATCGGAAAGCTGCTCAAAGTCGAGCAATGAGAACTTCTCGGGAGTGGACATCGTCACGATCTCGTCGTTCAGGTAGCTGAAGAAGTTTTCGATGGATTGAAGCTGGCCCTCGACCAGCTTGACGCTTCGTTCGATCTCATCGAACGAAGCAATGCGGCGCTTGAGTATCTCGACGTTGGTTTGCTGAATGCGCTTGGTCTTTTCGTCATCCGCATTCTCTGCGGCCCGAAAAGCCTGAGATAACTGATTGTGCACGGCCTGGCGGTTGATCGATTTCAGATGCTGCTTTCGCCGGCGGTAAACGTCAAGGAGATCAACAAAGTCTTCCCATCGTTGATCGAGCGTAACAAGATTCGTCGGCAACGCAGCCGCCCCCGTGAATTTCTTGTAGTTGTCCTGGATCTTTTCCTTCAGCCAACGCAGATATTCGACGGCTTCTCGTTCTCTTGGCGTGAAGGTCTTGATCAGCTTCTCCCTTGCACTTCTGTTTGCGAGGAAAAGTCGCTCCTTCTCACGTCTTTGAACAAGCTGTCGATACCACGGCAGGTTCGGCAGCACAAGCATGTAAGCGACTTCGAAGATCAAGGCAAGCAGCAGCGGGATAACACTACCAGTGTACGCGGCGGCAACGGCGAAGCCGGCCAGGCCCCAAAAATTAAATGGTTCCTTGACCGCCTCTTTCGCGTAACTCGTCTGAAATTTTGTTAATTGCTGCTGATACTTCGCGAGATCCGCCATAAAATCCAGCTAAACGCTTTTCCATCCCCCCCGTCTTCGATGCCAAAACCCATCAGTTCGACTGCTTGGCTTCATTAACCTCATTCACGATAACTTGATCGAGAACGTCCTCGTCCGAAAGGTCCGGTGTCCCTGCCTCGATCTGCTTGCTTGTTTCAGAGCCGGAACCCGCTCCAAGCAAGCCCATTTGCTGCTTATATTCGAGAAGCTTGTCTTGAAGCTGAATGTCCATTGCCTCGCGTTCGATGTCCTGCATTTGGGCGTCAACTGTGCTTGAACCAAGCTGCAGTTTCGCCTCGGCAGCGGCAACGCGGCGGTCGATCTTCTCACGCATTTCGTTAAAGGTCGATGCATCGTCGCCGATGTTAAAGGTTTCCATCGTCTGTGCAAGCTGCTCCTGAAGCTTTGCCTGCTTTGCCGCAGAAATAAGCTGCATTGCCTCAGCCGTGCGCTTTTTCATGTTGAGCACATAATTATCGCGGGCCTTGAGAGCTTGTTTGGAGGCAAGCGACGCATGTTCGAGCTGTGCCCCTGTCCGTTCCATGTCAAGCTGGGCTTGCTGCAGCTGGCCGATGTAGGCAGTAGCGATATCGTCGCGGCCCATTTTCACCGACGCCTTTATCTTTGAATCCAGCTCGACAACCTGTTTTCCAAGGTTTTCGTGATTCTTCTGCAAAAGGCGTTCAGTCGCCATTACCTGAGCTACCGAATTATTGAGTTCAGGAACACGATCGCGCATATCGCGGATCGTTTGCTGAAGCACGATCTCCGGGTTCTCGATCTTGTCTAGAGCAGCACCGGTCCCCGCCCTGAACAATCTAGTGATCCTTGCCCACAATCCCATTTTTTCTATCCGCTCCTAAGAAATTATCAATAAAGCACTTTTCACCAATTCCACTACGTCGAGTATCAAACCAAAGTTGCAAATTCTGAATCTCAGTATATCAGGAAAACCGATTTATGGAACACCAAACACGGCCCCTGCAAGGAGGAATGACACCTATTGTCGGAAACCTGGTTTTCTGGATCACACCGAAGGCCTTCTCTTTTCGTGCAGTGCCAAACTGGATGCAGTGAAAAGGCCGGCAGAATGCAAGAATTCACCTGTAAGTCCGTTCGAAATCAACGGATGGCCGAAAATGTTGTCGGCCGGTCCGGGGAATATGACCGCCCCGCGCTATAGTAAATGGCCGAGTCTGGGAAGATCGGCGTGAGCGGGGCTTGCACGAGAGGGACTGTACGGAATGAAAGATTTCTTCGCCGACTTGGCACTTTTTTCGATCATATTTGGCCTGATCGCACCTTTTAGCCCCGAAATTGCGGGGCAGAGCATCGGGCGCACTAGAGAAATGAGGATGGGTGAAATTCCACCAGGCCTGACATTCAGACTCAGCGAGGGTTCGGCCGAAGCCAGAGACCGCGTTCGCCAGGGACCAGTGCCTGCTGACCAGATCGATGAATCTGAGGCGGCATCGGTGCTCAGACGATTGCCTGCTATCAAGTCCGACCCTGATGACCAAACCGAGTTTGCAAAGCGGGTCGGTACGCTTCCTGCTCCCAAAACCGGCCGGCAGCTCCCGGTAAGATTTCCTGCCGATTCAGAGCGAGCGTTGCCGGCTACGGGCAACGCCGGCAAGACGGTTGACGTAGTTCGATTCTCGCCCGAGGGTGAAGTCTCACTTGCTCCGGACCTTAGTGTCACGTTCTCCCAGCCGATGGTCGCCGTGACCTCGCAGGAACAGGCGGCCGCCTATGCTCCTGTCGAGATCACTCCGCCGGTTGAGGGCCGTTGGCGCTGGCTCGGGACAAAGACGCTGATGTTCGATACGGACAAACGCTTTCCGATGGCCACGAAGTTTACGGTGCGGGTCCCGGCAGGAACAAAAGCGGCAACAGGCCAGACACTTCTAAAAGATTTTAGCTGGACATTTACAACACCCCCGCCAAAGGTGGAACAGATGGTGCCGCAGGGCCAGATCGTTCGCAGGGATGCGTTGATGTTCATTCGTTTCGACCAAGCTATCGATCAAGCCGCTGTGCTGAATTCCATCAATGTTTCCGGTGGAGGGCGCCGGCTTCCTCTCAGATTGGCAACACAGCAGGAGATAGATGCCGATGGAAGCATTTCGTATCTTTCCAAACAAGCACAACCCGGCCGTTGGATCGCATTTCGGGCAGTCTCAAGCGACGGGTCAGCGGCGAATGCTCTTCCGGCAGCCTCACCGATCACGGTCAATGTCGAGAAAGGTGCCCCGTCTGCCGAAGGACCGTTGACGACCCAGAGCAGACAGTCTTTTCTATTCACCACATTTGGCCCTTTCAAGTACACCCGAGCATATTGCGGATGGGTGCAAAAGACCGATTGCACGCCTTTTGACGCATGGTATCTTGAGTTCAGCAACCCGATCGACGGCTCTAAATTCTCTAAGGAAATGGTCAAGATCGAACCGCCGGTCGATGGCCTGAACATATATCCCTCGGGAAACAACCTTTATTTTCAGGGTTACAAGAAAGGCAATACGACCTACAAGATCACGGTCGATGGCGGGTTATCTGACGTTTTTGGCCAGACTATCGACCGACCGTCGGTTGCAACGATAAAGGTCGGCAGCGCTCCAAGTAACTTTTATGCCCAGGGCGGGGCAATGGTAGTTCTCGATCCGACGGCGAGGGCCACGTTCTCGATCTATTCGATCAATCAATCCGCGGCGAAGGTCAAAGCATACCGGGTCCGGCCCGAAGATTGGCACCAATACACGCAATATTTTCGGAGGCTGAACTATGACGATGGCCAGCGTCCCGCAATACCCGGAAACCTGATCTCGGAAAGGAATGTTCCTATCAAGGTGGTGCCCGACGAACTGGTCGAGACCAGGATCGATCTTTCGGCATTCCTTAATAACGGTTTTGGCCATGTTGTGCTCGATATCGAACCTGTAGAACGAAAGGATGGGCCCCTTAACGTTTATTCGAGACGTCAGCGTGTGGTCACTTGGATACAGGCGACAAAACTCGGCCTTGATGCGTTTGTCGATAACGAAGAGCTTGTGGGTTTCGCGACCGAGCTTTCTTCCGGGAAACCGGTTCCGGGTGTGGAGCTGAGCATATATCCAAACGACGGGACGGTGGCCGACGGTGGAATATCCGGGGATGGCCAGACGGAGCCGTCATCAATGTTGGACTCGATCTGGAGGTGGTTTTTCGGGTGGGGCGGATCGGAGGATCCTGGGGCCGAGGTGTTGAACTCCGATGGCACCACCGCCGAAAGTGAAACCATCGTCGCCTCGCAATCCAGAACGACAGGCACGAATGGCGTCCTCCGTTTAAGACTAGCTGAAAAACAGTCGCAGATCGGACAGAATCTGTTGATCGCTCGTCGCGGTGCGGATGTCGCATTCTTGCCGGAAAACTCAGACTATTTCTGGCAGGATCGCGGCAGCTGGCACAGACGATCGGCGACCGACTCTCTTCGCTGGTTCGTTTTCGACGACCGAGGGATGTACAAACCGAACGAGGAAGTATCGGTCAAGGGCTACATTCGGAAGATCACTGGCGGAAAGTCCGGCGACGTCGAAGGAGTGGGCGATTCGACGAGCGGATTTTCGTGGTCGGTAAAAGACCCGCGAAATAACGAGATCGCAAAAGGCGAAGGAAACCTGAACGCTTTCGGCGCTTTCGATCTCAAGTTCAAGCTGCCGGACAACGCGAATCTCGGCTACGCGAGGATCGACCTACTGACAAATAGTTCGGTCGCGGGACACAGCCATTCGCATCAGTTCCAGATACAGGAGTTTCGCAGGCCGGAATTTGAGGTCACGGCGAAGGTGGAGACCGAGGCTCCTCACTTTGTGGGCGGGCACGTAATGTTGTCGGTTGATGCCAAATACTATGCCGGCGGCGGACTTGCGAATGCCGACACCAATTGGACCGTCACCGCAAATCCAACGAACTACACGCCGCCGAACCGCGATGATTTCACTTTCGGGACGTGGACCCCGTGGTGGAGGGTCTATGATTTTGGGATCGGACGCCCATATGGAAACGGCGTAACGCAGCATTTCAAAGGGGTCACAGACGCGAGCGGCCGCCATCTTTTGAAGATCGATTTTGATTCTGTTAAGCCGCCGCGGCCCTACACGATAACGGCAAATGCTGCCGTGCAGGACGTCAACCGCCAGACATGGGCAGGGAATACTTCATTGCTCGTTCATCCGGCAGACCTTTACGTCGGCATCCGAACGCCTCGAACGTTTGTCCAAAAGGGCGAGAACATCAATATCGAATCGATCGTCACGGACATTGACGGCAATCTTATCGGCGGACGCGAAATCGAGATAAAGGCCGTGCTCAAGGATTGGCAGTTCGATATGGGCTCGTGGCAGGAGGTCACGGTTGATGAACAGACGTGCACTGTCAAGTCCGATGGCCCAGCGTCTTCGGCCGGAGGTGACGTCAGGCCGTCGAAATGCACTTTCCTCGCAAAAGCGGGTGGACGATACATCATCACTGCGATCGTGATGGACGACCGCGAACGGTTCAACGAGAGCGAGTTCTTCGTTTGGGTCCCGGGCGGCAAGCAGCCTCCAAAGAGGAATGTCGAAGAGGAAGAGGTGCAGATCATCCCCAGTAAAAAGGACTTCGTTCCGGGTGAGACGGCCGAACTGCTTGTGATCTCGCCGTTCACGCCGGCCGAAGGAGTACTTACGCTCCGCCGTGAGGGCATTGTAAAGACAGAGCGGTTTTCGATGAAGGATTCGTCGATAACGCTGAAGATCTCGCTCGACGAAAAGTACCTGCCGAATATCAACGCTCAAGTGGATCTCGTTGGGTCGGCCGCCAGGCAGAACGATAAGGGCGAGGTCGATCCGAAACTCTCGAACCGCCCCGCCTATGCGAGCGGTAATATCAACTTGGCTATCTCTACCGATTCCCGAAAGCTGACCGTTGCCGCGGAAGCGAAGGACAAGACGCTTGCTCCTGGCGGCGAAACAAAGGTGGATGTGGAGGTCAAAGATCATCGTGGTGAGCCGGTGGCAAACAGTGAGGTCGCGGTCGTGATCGTAGATGAGGCCGTGCTTGCTTTGTCGGGCTATTCGGTGGCCGACCCGATGTCGGTCTTTTACACCGCACGGGGCACCGGCACAACCGACCACCATCTGCGAAAGGACGTGCTTCTTGGGAACCCTGACGACGTACGGTCATCCCCGCCACCGCCGATTTCTGCTGACGGTATAGATGCCTCGGTGTCGGAAACGGTGTCGGCCCGTAAGGTTGCTGCATTGCCGACAGCAGGACGGGCCGCGATGGAGCTGGTGGCTCTTCAATCCGGAGTAGCGAGGGATGAGGCGTCACCTGATTCGCCGATCAACCTCCGCGAAAACTTCGATGCACTTGCTGTATGGTCGCCGTCGGTAAAGACCGATTCGAATGGCCGTGCAACGGTTAATGTAAAGCTGCCTGACAATTTGACCAGGTATCGGATCACCGCCGTATCGGTCGATCAGAGCAAACGGTTTGGGAAGTCTGAATCAAATATCACCGCTAAGAAGCCGCTGATGGTGCGTCCGAGCGCGCCGAGGTTCATGAATTTTGGCGACAGGGTAGAGCTTCCAGTTGTTGTCCAGAACCAGACCGATCAGGATATGACCGTCGATGTTGCGATCCGGGCGACCAATGCGGTCATCGAGGGCGAGGTCCTGCACGACATGAAGCCGAAACCGCTTTCGGCAAGTGGCCGCCGAATCGTGGTAAAGGCCAACGATCGGGCCGAGGTCCGGTTCCCGGTTTCGACCGACAAAGCGGGCACCGCGCGGTTCCAGATTGCCGTAACCTCTGGACGCCATAACGATGCTGCAGAGATCTCACTGCCCGTGTGGACCCCAGCGACAACCGAGGCGTTCGCAACATACGGCACGACCGACCAGAACGGCACCATCATCCAGCCGGTTCAGGCGCCCGCTGACGTTTATTGGCAATTCGGGGGGCTCGAGGTGACTACCAGCTCGACGCAGCTGCAGGAGCTGACCGACGCGTATATCTATCTCGCAAACTACCCGTACGAATGTTCGGAACAGATAGCCTCGAGAATGATCTCGACTGCGGCACTACGCGATGTCCTTAACGCGTTCAAAGCGAAGGACACGCCCACGGCGGCCGAGCTCGAAGCGCGGTTCAAGCGAGATATCGAAATACTTCGATCGCGGCAGCGGGAAGATGGCAGCTTCGGCCTTTGGAAGCGGGACCGCGAGCGATATGAGTATCCGTTCCTGACGGTCCACGTTGCTCATGCGCTCGCATTGGCGAAAGCGAAGGGCTATACGGTTCCGGACGACATGCTCAACAAGACAAAGCCGTACCTGAGCAATATCGAGAACCACATGAAGGACCAGTGGCACATGGCCTCGCCGCAGGCCAGGTGGACGATATCTTCCTATGCCCTCTATGTCCGGGACCTGGTGGGCGATAAAGATGCAGGAAAGGCTAAGAAGCTCTTGGCCGAAGCGGCGTCGAGTTCAAACTCGAATGTGCCCGATCCGGCAGCGGCCTATCGACAGTACGAGAAAATGCCGTTCGAAGCTCTTGGCTGGATCCTCTCTGTTCTTGCGACTGACAAGGGTTCTACGGAAGAGGTGGGATCGATGGTGCGCTTCCTCATAAACCGCACAACCGAAACCGCTGCTGCGGCTAACTTTGTCACCAACTACGGAGACGGCGGCTGGCTGATCATGCATTCCAACCGTCGAGCAGACGGGGTCCTTCTCGAGGCCATGATAAAGGCGCAGCCAAACAACGACCTCGTTCCGAAGCTCGTTCGCGGATTGCTTGCCCATCGTAAAAAGGGACACTGGGGCTCGACCCAGGAGAACGTTTTCATCCTGCTTGCATTGGACAAATACTTCAATGCTTTTGAAAAGGTCACGCCCGATTTTGTCACCAGAATTTGGCTCGGCAACACCTACGCCGGCGAGGAATTGTTCAAGGGCCGTTCGGTAGATTCGAACGTATTGAACATCCCAATGTCTTATCTGGCCGAACAGGGCGGGACGTCAAACCTACTGATCGAACGGCAAGGTGCGGGAAGGCTCTATTACCGCATCGGGATGAAGTACGCTCCGAGGAACCTGCGGCTTGAGCCAGCAGACTATGGCTTTACGGTGCTGAGGAAATACGAAGCCATCGACGACAAGGATGACGTAAAACAGAACGACGACGGAAGCTGGACGATAAGGTCGGGTGCCCGTGTGCGGGTCCGGCTGACTATGGTTGCTCAGGCGCGCAGATACCATGTGGCGCTTGTCGATCAGCTACCGGCCGGACTCGAGATCCTGAATCCGAGCCTGGCCACGACCGAGGCCATCCCACCCGACGCCGGCGGCGGAAACACAAGCGTCGTGGAGGCCGGCAGCAGGTCATTGGGACGCAATTACTATTGGTGGCGGATGAACTGGTTCGAACATCAGAATTTCCGCGACGAGCGAGCCGAAGCGTTTTCTTCTTTACTGTGGGAAGGTGTTTACAATTACACGTACGTCGCGCGTGCCACAACGCCCGGCCGTTTTGTTGTACCGCCGGCGAAGGCCGAGGAAATGTACATGCCCGAAACGTTTGGGCGGACAGGCACGGACTTTGTGAGGGTGGAATGATCGCATCCATTCGAATACGAATGTGTTGACGTGCAAACTATTTTGAGGAAGAGAGAAGAAGGCAGGTGATCGAGGGCCATTGCAACTGCTGGCCCTCAAATTTATGCCTCATGGCTTCAGTAATTGCGGAGTTGTGCTAGTATCTTCGCGTATGAGAAGTCTGCTTCTTTTCTTCGTTCTCTGTGTAATGGTGCCTTCGACCTTCGGCCAAAGGCCCGCCCAAGCCGTTTATGAAGCGGAGCGGGCATTTGAAAGGGCCGTCGCAGAAAAAGGCATCCGTGCGGGATATGTCGAGTTTATGTCTCCGGTGGGCGTGATCTTCCTTCCGGACATGGTCAATGCCCGCGAATCCTGGAAGTCGAAACCGGAATCACCGGCGGCGCTCAACTGGAGCCCAATCGTCATCGATGTTTCTGCAAACGGGGCAATTGGCTATTGTGTCGGCAGTTCCCGAAGACGCGAGAACGGAAAGGACGACCCAAACGTCGTTTATGGGCACTATCTTTCCATTTGGATGAATCAGGGAGACGGTAAATATCAAGTCGAACTCGATGCCGGGATAACGCACGAGAAACCCATCAGCGAGCCGGGGGATTGGCGATCACCGGTGGAAAGCAATCGCGATCTGAATGCTGAGATCCCGTCCGCCGCGGATTCTTCGGCAGAATTCTTTCAGCTCGCTTATGACGAAGGTGCCGCGAAAGCGTATCGCTCTTTTTTGGCGGATGACGCGATCTTGTTGCGCCAGGGGAAATTGCCGGCATTTGATAAGAAGGCCGCTACCGTCTTGCTCAGAGACGCCGTCAGGATCGAATTCTCGAAACGCAAAGTCTTTACCGAAGCAGGAAATTTAGGCTATGTTCACGGCCCATACGTCGTTTCCGATAAGAAAGGCACGGAATTGGAACGGGGAAATTTCGTGCAGGTATGGAAGTTTCGAAACAAGAAGTGGTTTATAGTCGCAGATATCCTCATCCCACTTCCTGCTCGGGCAAGCTGAGTCTGTGATTCACGCAATGAACCGACCGTCTCCGAAACCCTCTGGCCAGTTTCATAAGAAAGTGGTTGAACTTCTTCTGCTCGAAGCTCGTGCGATCGAGCGGTCGGCCGGCAACCTCGATGCCGAGGGGGTGGACCGCGCGTTGGCGTTGATACTGGCCTGTACCGGAAAGGTGGTAGCGACGGGTGTGGGTAAATCGGGAGCCATTGCACAAAAGATCGCCCAAACCCTGACGAGCACAGGAACCGTCGCAATATTCTTGCACCCATCGGACGCGATCCACGGCGGGCTTGGAGCGGTAGGCCATGACGATGTTGTTTTGGCCCTGAGCAACTCAGGAGAGACCGAGGAATTGCTTGCCATACTGCCCGCTCTTCGGAAGCGCTCGGTCCCGGTCATAGCGATAGTAGGAAATTTGGGTTCGACGCTTGCCCGGCAGTCGGACGCGGTCCTCGAGGCGTCGGTTGATCGCGAAGCCTGCCCTTTGAATCTCGCTCCGACAACTTCGACAACCGTTGCGCTAGCGCTCGGTGACGCCCTTGCAATGACATTGATGGAGGCTAAAGGGTTGACAGCCGAGGATTTTGCATCGAATCATCCGGCGGGCAGGCTTGGAAAAAGGTTGACGATGCGGGTTGCCGACCTGATGCAGCCAAGTCCAAACGTATTGCCCGAGGCTGGCTGGCTGCAAGTGGTCAAATCGATTTCGGATGCGTCTCTTGGAGCGGTCAATATTGTTGATGAACAACAGCGACTGGTGGGTATCGTCACCGACGGAGACCTAAGACGGACGATCGAGCGAACGCCAGCTGAGGATCTATCGTCACTTATCGCGGCGCAGATGATGACTCGCGATCCCATCAAGGCGGAACCTGATATGCTTGCTTACGATGCTCTCCGCCTCATGGAAGACCGCGCTTCTCAGATCTCGGTTCTGCCTGTCGTCAATGCAGAAGGCAGCGTCGTAGGCCTGTTGCGTTTGCACGATATTGTCCGAAGCGGGCTATGATGCAAAGGGGCGTGCAACCTCTAACCTCTGCTTTACCTCTATTTTCCAGAAGGATATTTTGCCAGTTCCGGTCGCAGGCCGAACGATCACCAGAAAACAATGAAGTTCATACCATTTGCATTGTTCATCGTTGCAGTTTTTTCGATCACTTCAACCGGACAACGCCCGGAGGTAACGATAACCCTGAATGAGGCGTTTTTTGATTCGCTACTCGATTCGGTTTTTCAAAACACACCGCCGATAGAATTTTCGATCGCCGCGAATATCCACCCGATCACGGACGATAGTTTAGTTGCATTTTCAGAGCGGGGACCGCGGGCCTTTGATCCTGCCTCGGGGTCTTCATGCAAGGAAGTGGTCCAGATCCTGCGTGAAAATAGCGGTGTTCGTTCAGCCGTTCGATTTCGCGAAGGAAAGATCCTTGCCCCATTGGCGTTTACAGGGAATTATAGCCCGCCGCTGATCGGCTGTGTACCATTTTCCGGATATGCAGAGACCAGCATTGAATTAGAGTACGATCAGCAGAATCAGCGGCTGGTCGCTCGGGCTAAAGTGTTGAATGTTCGTCTCAACGGGACTGGGGGCGTCGGCGGCTCGGTAATAGCGAGACTCATCCAAGGGTCGATCGACAGAAAGATCAACCCGATACCCGTCTTTTCGTTGGACAAGGTTTCGTTCCTCATACCGATCCACCAAGATTCCAGTCTGAGAATGAATGCAGTCGGTTTTCGGTATCAGGTCGTTGAGAAAGCGATGAACATCCACATCGCGTATGAGATCGTTAAGGGATAGTGGCTGTCTCGAGCTTTAGGCTAACCCGATATTCGTTAACGTCGAGTGTTCAACCATTTCGTGCCCGCCAAGACGTAATTCACCTCCTAAACTTGCTTTATCGATAGCGTTTTTCTTTGGTACGGTTCTTGCACCTTCTCGTAGTGCTAGTCGATCTCCCCACGGCTGAAGTTAAGCATGAGGGGGAACCAATGAGAAAGAAGCTATATAGATTTGCATTCACACTCGCGGGAGGTGCCGTTTTGTTTGCCGGTGTCGCCAGCGATGCTGAAGCGCAGCGAAACCGTGGTAATGAACGGGGTCAGCAGGGCACCCGACAGCAGACTGAGGAGTCGAAAGCCGGCACTCAGCGTCAGGCTCCCGTTCGTTCCGAACAGCCCGTGCAAAGCCCGACGCGTTCTCCGCAGGTAAGGGCACCGCAATCGCAAACACCGAGGACGACAAATCCGCCAGTTCGCCAGCAACAGCAACAGCAGGAGCAGGTGCGTCAAAACCAGATCCGGCAGCAGGAGCAGGTACGACAGAACCAGATCCGGCAGCAGGAGGAGCAGGCTCGACAAAACCAGATCAGGCAGCAGGAGCAGGTGCGTCAAAACCAGATCAGGCAGCAGGAGCAGGTTCGACAGAACCAGGTCAGGCAGCAGCAGGAGCGAGTACGGCAGAATGAGCCGGTTCGCAAAGATCGAAACAATGGCCAGGTCCGCCAGGGCGGAAATGCAGGCCAGGTCCGTCAAGGAAACATCGGTCGAGCGCCGACACAGATCAACCGCCAGCAGCAGCAGCAGATCCGCCAGCAACGGGCTCAGCTTTACAACAATCGCTGGCAGAATTGGCAGAATATTCAGGCACAGCGCCAGCGGCAGCTTGAACAGCAGCGACGTCGGGCATATCTCGAATATCAGCGGCGTTACTGGGAGAGGATCCGATTGGACCAGATAAGACTCCAACAGATCCGCTATTACGACAACCTTTTCTACAATTACCGTTACGTTCGCGGCGGACAGATCTATTACACCAGTCAGTATGGTGCACGGATGCTGCAGGACGCGATCAATTACGGTTACGAGGAAGGTTTCCGAGCCGGTCAAGCGGATCGTATGGACGGATGGGGCTTTAACCCTACGGCGTCATACGGGTACATGGACGCTAGCTTCGGATACGATAGCTACTACGTCGACCTCACGGAGTACAATTACTATTTCCGCGAAGGATTCAGGCGTGGATATGAGGACGGCTACTATGGCCGATATCAATACGGTACCTTTTCCAATGGAAAGTACCAGGTAATGGGTTCGATTCTTGGAGCGATCCTGGATCTGATCCGATTCTGATCTCGCTTGATAAGGCAGGTGATCCCGTCGCCGTACATTGCGGCGGCGGGTTTTTCATTTTTTTCCTAGAACCGCAATGCTGCTGCCAAATCGGCGAAGGCCCGGCACAAGCGAACTAATAAAGTCGTCAATCTTTCCGATGTACCAAGTAAACCTCTTTGGAAAGGTAAGCCCTATTTTTTCGAGGGCTAATAATGGATATCTGAAAAACGTGCCGTGCCGGATAGTTTGACTCTCAGAAAAAACCTGATCGAGCTTCTCAAGCCGCTGAGCAGTCAGCGGGCGGCAATAGGCATCCTCGCGTTTTCCAAGGAGTCTTGTGCCAAAAGCATAAAGGGGGGCCTTCCACGGTTCGGCGGCGGAGAATTTGCCGCTCTTCCGCAAAACTCGGGCCGCCTCTGCCAAGGCTAGGTCAGTCACGGTATGATGAAGGCACCCGCCTGCAAAGACTGCGTCAAAAACCTCATTCTGTATAGGCAGTTCCTCAGCGATCCCAACAACTGCCTTAAATTGCGGTCCGACACCTGCTGATGCCGCAAGCGCAGTGGCAATTCTTGCTTCGGCTAGCATCGGGGTGACTAGCCAGACTTCTTCTGCCCCTGCCATCGCAAATTTGATCGCATGCGTTCCTGAGCCTCCCAATTGCAGAAATCGCCGGCCCCTCGGTCCTCCCAAATGCCGGTAAGATTCCATTTGCGCGGCAAGGTCATGTGTGCTGTCGGCCCATCGATACCACGGATCTGGAAAGGTTGCTTTCTCCTCCTGCGTTGCAGCCATTTCAGTTGGGAGTATGCCCAAGGCACCTACCTCTTTTAGCTTGTCGAGGGTTTCGGATGCTCTGCTATTGTAAAACTCCATCTCTTCGTAGGCCTCAGCATATCGTTTATCGGCGAGATCGATCTGAATAAGCGGAGCCTCTGCTGCGAGCATCTCAGGGGCCAGAAGAATCGGGATGCCTTCTATGACCGGATAGGCGCAGTGGTTGTCCTTTCGCAAGAGTACAAGGTCAGTAAGACCTGCAGCGTCTGACATGCGGCCGGAAGCATTCGGCAGCGGCGGCCGCGCACATAATTTGGCAGAGATCCTTTTCTCCGCCTCGGGTCGCGGCAATAATTCGATCCCCAGCTTGGTGGTCGGGCATGCTAACCTTAGAACGAAGTCCCTATCAGTGAAAGATCCCATTTGAAATACGCGAATTATCCGGCGAAAATATTTGCCTACGGCCGTCTCCGTTTGACGAATGAGATAATAACAAGTTGGCAGGCTGTCTCAAATTCGGTCGCGGCAAAGTCAGGCGTCTCTGCCTTAGCCAGCAAGGTTCGGATCGGCCTTTTTATTGGAACCTGTTGAACGGGCCCGGTTTTTACAACTAGCGCGCCATCTATTATGCTCAATTTCGATGGGAATGCCTCTTGTAGCGATCATTGGCAGGCCGAATGTTGGAAAGTCCACTCTTTTCAACCGGCTCACGGGTTCACGCAAAGCTATCGTCGGCGACGAACCGGGAATAACGCGTGACCGTATCTTTGGGAAGGTTGAATGGAGGTCAAGTGAATTTGAACTTGTCGATACCGGCGGCATCGTTCCGGACGAAGACGCGATCATCCCGGCAAATATATTTAGGCAGGCCGGTTTCGCTATCGATCGAGCCGAAGCGATAATTTGGGTTGTCGATGCGCGAGCGGGTGTCACGCCGTTGGATGAAGAGATCGCGATCTATCTCAGGAACATTGGAAAGCCAGTGTTTATCGCTGCAAATAAGGCTGAAAGTTCAAAAGGCGCGGCGGAAGCAACGGAGTTTTTTCGTTTCGGATTCGAATTGACACCGGTTTCGGCCGAGCACGGAACGTCGGTTGGCGACCTGCTCGACAGCGTTTTCGAAACGATCAAGCCTGAGTCGTTTCGGCAAGGCCAGGAACTGAAGGATAAGAACGTTGTCGGAAGTGACGAAGCTGAGAGTCAGCACGAAGACCGGTCGATCCGCCTTGCAATAGTTGGACGTCCGAATGTAGGAAAGTCTTCTTTGGTAAACATGTTGCTCGGCGAGGAGCGTGTCATCGTGTCGCCGATCGCCGGAACGACCCGTGATGCGATCGATACCGAATTCGAATCCGAAGGCCGGCGATTTCAGCTTATAGATACTGCTGGCATTCGACGTAAAGGCAAAACCACGGAAATGGCCGAAAAATTGTCCGTGGTGATGGCGCGTAAAGCTTTGGAAAGGGCTGATGTTGCAATTTTGATCGTCGATGCTATCGAGGGCGTCACGAATTTGGACGCCAGCATTGCGGGATACGCGGTGGATTCAGGCTGCTCAGTTATTATAGCTGTAAACAAATGGGATGCGGTCGAAGCGAAAGAAACGAATACCATCTATGATTTTGAAAAGAGTATTCGTCGGCAGATGAAATTCCTCGAATGGGCTCCTATAATTTCGATCTCGGCGTTGACCGGCCAACGGGTCGACAGGCTGCTTGCGATGGCCTTTGAGGCGAATGAGGCTCGAAATTTACGTATTTCGACGTCTCGCCTCAATAAGTTCTTTGAAGAAAATATACACCAGCCGCGCGGCGGGACCGCACCGTCACCGGTTGGTGGGGGTACGTCGCGGTTGAAGGTGCAGTATATTACGCAGGGCGGCATCAGACCTCCTCTCTTCGTTCTTTTCACCTCGGGTGGGAATCGGCCGGAATTACATTTTTCTTACCTTCGATATATAGAGAATAGATTGCGGTCAGAGTTTGGCTTCTATGCCGCTCCGCTTAGATTGAAGCAAAAGCATAAGACTCGAAAGAGCGAAAAAAGAAAGGCGAACTAACTTTCGTATCGCGTCTGGATTTTGAATGGACATAGCCCTACTTGCAATTCGTTTGATCCTTTTTGGTGTATTCGCCGTCGCGGGCATCTCTAAGATCCTCGACCGCAAAGGCTCGGAAAAGGCACTAGCGGATTTCGGAATTCCGGGAAATGCCGTCGGCTTCCTGGTGGTCATTTTGCCGATATTTGAATTGATCGTTGCAGCAGGCTTACTGTTGACATCCACCTCTTGGTTTGGTGCCGCTGGATCGCTCGTCTTGCTGCTTTGCTTTACCGGTGGAATGATCGTGCAGATGGCGAAGGGGCGGGCACCCGATTGCCATTGTTTCGGCCAGCTTCATAGCGAACCGGTCGGACTGAAAAGTCTCCTTCGGAATGTGGTCCTTGTCCTTCTGGCGGCAATTCTGCTCGGTTCAGGTCGGAACTACCAGGGCATGGAGATCGCGGCATCTCGCGATGACTTGATCCAGACCGCGAGTGTCCTTTGGCTGATCGCGATCGCCATAGTCCTACTAGGCTATTTAGTCAAACTATCCCGCAAACAGGAAAAGATCGAAATGCGGCTTAGCCTTATCGGGCCGGATCCCATTGAAGGCAGTTCCGTCGAGCGAAATGAAGCGGGAGACCCCTCGGACGGGCTTCCAATAGGAGCTCCATTACCCATTCACGAACTTATTCGCCTCGATGAAACCTCGGTTTCGGTCACGGATCTCCTTGATTCGCAAAAACCGAAACTATTCCTATTTGTGGGTGCCAATTGTGCACCATGCGAGGGATTGATGCCCGAGATCGAGGAGTGGGAGCAAGAGCTTTCAGGCCGGCTTCAATTCGTGTTTGTGTCGCATGGGTCGATCAAGGAAAACGGGGAAAAATTCGGACGAATGGACCGGTCCGTGTATATCGAAAATGACCGAGCACTCGCGATGTCGGTCAATGCGAAATGGACGCCGACCGCTCTCTTGGTTGACGCGAAGGGAAATATAGCCAGCCATATAGCAGCAGGAGATGTCGCGATCCGAAGGTTGATCGAGCAGATCAAGGTCCGTGATCTGGAGCAGGAATTTACCTATTTTCTTGGAATGAACGGTCATCGGCGGCCCAACATCGGCGAAGCGATTCCCGAATTTTCGCTTACGGACATTTCGGGAAAAGAGATCAAACGAGAAGACTTGATCGGGCGTCGTACCCTGATCGCGTTCTCCAGCCCGACCTGTGGGCACTGCGCCAGATTGATGAAACAGATAAAGGACTGGGAGGCGATTCGAAATGAAGGAGACCCGCAGATGCTCATCTTTACCGACGGCGAGGCTGAGCAGGAGCAAAAGCTCGGCCTCTCGACCCCAATGATCTCTGACAAAGACTATCGAAACGCTTCGCGTTTCGGTATGCGCGGTGTACCTTCTGCTGTCCTGGTAGATGAAACCGGTACCATCATCACGGAGGCCGCGATCGGTCCGGACAATATATGGGCCTTGATCGGCCGAAAACCCCCTAGGAAATGATAGTAGCCGTCCTTCAAGAGCTTGTTTGAACCAAAACCGAACAGTCGATGAATGCACCAACTGAATGGAATCTGACGGCCCAGGATGGAAATGCACGGGCAGGCGTCATCCAAACCCGGCGATCAACCATAGAAACACCCGTTTTTATGCCAGTCGGCACCCAGGCCGCTGTGAAAGGCGTCCGATTCGAATGGCTCGAAGGCGAACTCGATGCTCGTATAATCCTGGGAAACACCTATCACCTTTTCCTCCGGCCCGGGCTGGAGACCATGCGAAAACTCGGAGGATTGCATCAATTTGCATCGTGGAACCGCTCTTTCCTGACCGATTCCGGAGGGTTTCAGGTGTTTTCCCTTTCAGACCTTAGGAGACTTACCGAAGAAGGTGTCGAATTTCGATCGCACATAGACGGATCCCTGCATTTTCTCTCGCCTGAGGTCTCGATGGACGCACAGGCAGTTCTTGGCTCAGAGATAGTTATGGCATTCGACGAATGTCCCCCGGGCAGCGTTTCTAGGGACGAGGCACGAAGAAGCCTTGAATTGACGGCTAGATGGGCGGCGAGGTCGAAAAAGCGTTTCGTGCAATTGCAGGAAACAGGCCCGGATACCGGTTCCTATTCGTACGATTTGACCGGAAGCGAAAAGGCTCGCCTTTCGGGCCGGCAGGCGTTATTCGGGATCATTCAGGGGGCCGGATTTACAGATCTTAGGGCAGAAAGCCTTAACAGAACGGTGGAGATCGGGTTCGATGGGTACGCGATCGGCGGGCTGAGTGTCGGTGAAGAAAAGAGCGTTATGTATTCAGTGTTGGCGGATGTAGCACCAAAAATGCCTGACGAAAGCCCGAGGTATCTTATGGGCGTCGGCTCGCCTGAAGATCTGCTCGAAGCTGTCAGCCATGGTGTTGATATGTTCGACTGTGTAATGCCGACCAGGAATGGCCGAACCGGCGGTGCATTTACGTCAATAGGAAAAATAAACATCCGAAACGCGAAATACACCGAGGACGAATCCCCGCTTGACACGTCGTGTGAATGTTCCGTCTGTCGGCGGTATTCCCGTGCATACATCCGCCATCTGTATCAGGCCGGGGAAATGGGAGCGGCGACACTGATCTCGCATCATAACCTCGCTTTCTACCTTGACACGATGAAGCAGGTCAGGCAATCTATCAAATCTCGCACCTTCGACCGATTCAAAAACGAATTTCTTAATAAATTAAAGGATAATGAATCGCCTGATAGTTGATATAGTGCGAACCAGCATATAAAATTAAAGTTTGCTTTTCGTACATAGTGTATCGATGAACACAATTTTGTTACTTTTTCAGGATGCAGGAGGGGGCAGTCTCATCTGGACTCTTCTGCCGTTCGTTTTTATTTTTGGAATCTTTTACTTTCTAGTCATTTTGCCTCAGAAGAGACAACGGCAGCAGCTTCAGGAGATGATCGGCCAATTGAAGATCAACGATGAGGTCGTGACCAATGGCGGCGTGATCGGAAAGATCAAGGAGGTAAAGGATACGAGCTTCATTATTCAGAGTGCCGAAAAATCGTTTCTCGAGATCGGCAAGAGCGCCGTGGTCGGGAAAAAATCTGACTAATGGTTAAATTTCACCCGAGCCGCCTGCCGGCCGCTTTAGGTCTGCCATCTCATCGATCGTCAACGGCAGACAGTGTTTTCATATGAAGAAGAGAAATCTCAAGTTTCGCGTGATCCTGATCCTGGCTGTAACGCTGGTCGGCATCTATTTGTGCGTTGGTCCGCGTAGGGGGCTGACGAAACAGGACTTTACCTGGGCCGGTATCAAGCAGAATCTTGAGCAGAACATTAACCTCGGCCTTGACTTGCGAGGTGGGTCACACCTTGTTATGAGGGTCAAGACGGACGAGTACCTAAAGACCATGACCGAGAATAATTTGCAGGCGGCCCTAACAGCGGCCCAGGATGCGAATATTCAGGTTGCAGACAGCTCCATAACTGCTGAAGACGGGTCTTTCACAGTGTCGATCACGCCTGCAGAAGGCACCCCACCCGCTGTCGTGAGCGAAGAGGTCAAGAAACGAGTTGATTTCGTCAACTGGAATGAGTCAGTCAGCGGGAACACGGTTACCTGGACCCTTCCATCGACGATGCAGACGCTTTTGAAGAATCAGGCGGTGGAACAGGCTTTAAGGATCATCGAAAGCCGAATAAACGCTTTTGGTGTTGCCGAACCGACGCTTCAACGGCACGGTGCCGAGGCATCTGCTCAGATCCTTCTCCAAATGCCGGGTGTGGACGATCCGGAACGCATTAAAAAGCTTCTGAACGCCGAATCGAAACTGGAGCTCATGAAAGTGGTCAGCCCTCCGAGCCCTGCACCGGTTCAGACTTATCAAAGCGAGCAAGCAGCTTTGCAGTCGCTTGGCGGAAGGGCGCCTGCTAATCGAAGAGTGTTGGAGTACCTTGACCGTGACGCCCCGGCGACACCCTCTGCCCAACCCACGCCTGAACAGCCAAAGCAGTACGTCGTTGTAGAGTATCCTGCCGTGGTTGACGGAAGTGAGCTGCGTGACGCGAACGCCGTTTCGCAAACAGGAAATGAGAATGATTTCCAAATTGCATTTTCTTTGAAACCGGCCGGTGCGGCTAAATTTGGCGAATGGACTGCCGCTAACATAAACAATTACATGGGGGTGGTCCTGAACGACCAGGTAAAGTCGGTAGCATACATTCGATCGAGGATCGACGATAGAGGCGAGATCTCTGGCAAGTTCACAAAAGCGACTGCCGAGGACCTGGCGTTAACGCTCCGTTCCGGCGCTTTGCCGGCGAAGATCGAATATCAGGAAGAACGTACCGTCGGCCCGAGTCTCGGTGCCGACTCGATCCGCGCCGGCGTTTCTGCATCGCTCGCGGGTTTGTTGTTCATAATGGCCTTCATGCTGTTCTATTATCGAGGGTCGGGCATTAACGCGGTAATAGCGCTTGTGTTGAACATGCTTCTGACCATCGCGGCATTGATCATGATAGGGGCAACCTTGACGCTTCCGGGCATTGCTGGGCTGATCCTTGGCCTTGGTATGGCAATCGACGCGAATGTGCTTATCTTTGAACGAATGCGTGAAGAACTGCGCGCCGGCCGTTCAGTCGCGGCCGCGGTCGATAGGGGTTTCGACCGAGCGTTTGTCACCATTGTCGATACTAATGTTACTGGAATAATATCCGCTGTCATTCTTTATCTCTACGGTTCGGGACCCATCAGAGGTTTTGCGGTCACCTTGATCTTGGGGTTGATCATTAACCTGTTCACGGCTGTGTTCGTTTCAAGAACTATTTATATCTGGCTGCTCGAACGTAATCCGGATATGAAGAGGATAAGTATCTGAGGCCGCCGAGCTATTCGCACTCGTTTTTGAGAAGGTAATAACGATTTTAATGGCCGGATGACGGCCGGTGACCATATTGTTGAAATGTTTCAAATCTTTACCAATCTGAATGTTGACTGGCTCGGGAAACGAAAGATCCTGATCGCCGTATCCGTGGTAACACTTCTTGCGGGCCTTGTGTCCGCAGTCGGTCGAGAATATGTCGATGGTGGTACTAGCGCTTTCAACCTTGGGGTCGATTTCCAAGGCGGAACTGTAGTGATCACGAAGTTTCGTGAAAAACCTGACACTAACTCGATACGTGCCGCACTTGAGAATGTCGGCATTACGGAAGGCGTGATCCAGGATTCGACTGATAAGGGAGACGAGGTTCTGATCAAGGTGCCGAACATCGGGCCGCGGGAGGAGTGCCGCGACGAGAGCGGCGAGCCACAACCCGAAGCCGGACGATGCATTGTCAAGACCGCGTTGGATTCATTTGGTAAGGAAGCCGAAGGTGCAACGACACTAGAGGACGATCCGAGTGCCGCATACAAGATAATTGGTACGGATGCGGTCGGCCCGATCGCGGGCGTACAGCTTAGAAACCAGGCACTGATCGCAACGATCCTTGGAATGCTCGGCATTCTCTTATTCATAGCATTCCGATACGATTGGACCTACGCTGCCGGGGCCGTGATCGCTGTGTTTCACGACGTTCTGATAACGCTAGCCTTCTTCTCTGTCTTTCAGTGGGAGATCAGCCTGACGGTGGTTGCGGCGCTTCTAACGTTGGTCGGATTCTCAGTTAACGACTCTATCGTCATCTTTGACCGTATTCGTGAGAATCTGACCCTCCATCGAGGCGAGTCGGTTTACAAACTTACCAACGATTCGATCAATCAGACGATGTCGCGTACGGTAGTGACGAACGGACTTATTTTCCTCTCGGTGCTCGCTCTTGTCCTTTTTGGCGGCGAGGTCCTTCGCTATTTCTCTCTGGCTCTTTTCGTAGGAGCGATCACTGGAACCTATTCGACGATCGCTATCGCCAGCCCGATCGCCCTTTGGTGGCAAAGCAAACTCGGGATCGGCAAAGTCGAAGAAAAAGCGCATCAGCCGCAGGGAGAAAAAATGGCGACTGCATCGCGTCGAACTGTCACCAGGCGGCCCGTAACTCGATAGCTTGGTAGATCTTGCTTCTACCCACAAGGTTGGCCGAAAATGCCGGGGCGAAGGAAATACTAAAAATTCTGAGGCATTGAGCCTGATTATTCTTGACTTTCGCCATCTAACTATTTAGACTGCTTTACGTTGCTGGTCAATTAAATAATCTGTGTCTGCTTTTTGCGTTCGTACTCGGTTGAGAACTGACGTTGAATGTGGGACTTTTGTATCCGTTGCCGGCATGTGTTTCTTGCTCCGCACTTGGTATTCAATAGTCCACAATCAGGGAAGGCCGGAAATGGTACATTTTGGGCAATTCTGCAGGTCCTGAATGGCGGCAACGTGCGGTTTTGCTTATTACATCAAAACACCAGAAAGGTTCGTAACCCTTGACCTAGTTTGGCACCGAAAGTAAGGGAGGAATTTACGATGTTAGATCAGTTAGTAGAATCAAAAAGCCACGCGGATGAGAATTCCAAGCGAGGAGGTTTGCTTCTTACGACCTTCGTGATCATGGTAACGGTGCTGGGGAGTGCATATCTCTACAGCCTGTTTGCTAAAGATTTCGGCATGGGCGGAAGTGAGCTCTCGCTTGAAACGCTCGTTGCCCCGCCGGTGATCGAGGAGGCTCCGGAACCGGAGCCCGAGAAGCAGCCGGAAAAGCAAAAAGATCCGAACGTGGATATCCGGAAAGAGATCATTGCGGCAATGACCGAGACTCCGCCGAAACCGCCGGATAGGATCAGTGTGGTGCAGAACCCGTTCAAGGAGCGCGATCCCAATAGATTTACGGTCAAGGGCGATCGCGACTACACAGCTGCGGTGGGCCTGCCGTCCGATTATCGGGGGCCGGTGAACACTACGGGCAGCGGAAGCGATTCCGGTGCGGTTGGTGACGGCGGGGATAGGGATCGCGAGGCCGCTCCACCTCCACCGCCTCCGCCGCCAAAGAAAGAGCCGCCGAAGACCATCTCGGGTGGCGTTTTGAACGGCAAAGCGACCAATCTGCCCAAGCCGCCGTATCCGCCTGCAGCCAGGGCAGTTCGCGCAAGTGGTGCCGTTTCGGTGCAGGTACTGATAAGTGAAACCGGCAGTGTCATCTCGGCAAGTGCGGTCAGCGGACATCCGCTGCTGCGACCTGCTGCCGTTGCAGCGGCTCGTGAAGCCAGGTTCAGCCCGACGCTTCTGTCTGGCCAGGCCGTCAAGGTCTCAGGTGTCATTACTTACAATTTCGTCCCATAGGACGTTCGATCCGCGAGGGAGGGAAACGGCGACCAACGGCCGTTTCTCTCTCTTCGCAAAAAATACGCAATAATAATATCTTTTCGATTTTTCTGGAGGAAAAACAATGACTTTTCTATCAAGCCTAATTGGATCGGACTTCCTGGGCATGTTCCTTATGTTCATGGGTGACGGAAAAAACCCGTTCACGATCTATGACATCGTCCGAAGCCTCACGATCCCGGGCTGGATCGTTATCTTTGTCCTACTGATCCAATCCGTTTATCTGATCGCCGTCGGCATCGAGCGTTACCTCACCTACAACAAGGCGAAGCAGCAATCGAGGCAGTACGCACCGAAAGTAGCAATGGCGCTGAAGAACAGCAACATTGACGAAGCGATCAACATCAGCGACCGGCACAAGGATTCGCATCTTGCTATGGTCGTGTCATCAGGCCTGAAGGAATTTGCGGCGCATCAAGGCAGTGCAGATATTTCAGCCGATGAAATGGAAGCATCCAAGAGGGCCCTTGACCGAGCGATCGCGGTGAAGACTGCTGAGCTAAAGCGTGGCTTGGCCGGTTTGGCAACGGTGGGCTCAACGGCTCCTTTCGTTGGTCTTTTTGGGACCGTCGTCGGCATCATCGGGGCGTTCGTCGGCCTCGCACAAGCCGAGAATGCGGGTATCGCAGCGGTAGGTGGTGCTATCGCTGAGGCACTTGTTGCAACGGCGTTCGGTATCGGTGTGGCCGTACCTGGTGTTTGGCTCTTCAACTACTTCACGAGCAAAGTGACAAGTTTTGGCGTTGAGATGGAGAACTCGGCATCCGAATTGGTGGATTACTTCATCAAACAGAAGACAAAGGCACTAAAGGGATAAGACCCTGAACCCCTGAGTGATTCTAAGAAAGGGAGTGTAACTGTAATGGGCGCAAAGATCGGCGGGACCGATGAATATAATTCGGAGATCAACGTAACCCCAATGGTTGACGTGATGCTGGTGTTGCTGATCATTTTCATGATCGTAACACCGCTCCTTCAACAGGGCGTTTCCGTGAATCTTCCGCGAGACTTGAATGCTCCGGACGAGGACGGCGACATCACAAAAGATACTTCGGTTGTGATCTCGATCCCAGATAATAACAATTTTTACGTCGGCAACGACCCATTCCCCCTCACGGGATTGGGAGAGAAGGTGCAGGCCATGATGAAGGACAAGCCGCCAGACAAGCGGATCGTCTATATCAAGAGCGGTGTCGACGTTAATTACGGAACGGTGGTCGAAGCGATCGATGTCATAAGAAAACAGGACATTGACAAGATCGGTCTGGTCGCCGACAAGAAAAAGGGCGGAGGCGAGGCCCAGCAATAAAAAAGCGCGGCCTTGCCCTGCAGAACTGCAGGAGAAATATACAATGGGAATGTCAACAGGCGGCTCTAAGGATGGGGCAACGCCAAACATTAATGTTACCCCGTTGATCGACGTACTGCTTGTGTTGCTGATCATCTTTATGATCATCACACCTGTAAGGCCAAGCCGGTTCGAGGCAAAGGTCCCGGCCGAACCGAAAAATCAACAGAACCTTGACGTAAAGCCGAACCCGCTTACCTTGGTCGTTGCTATCAATAAAGAAACGAAAGGGATCACGTTGAACAACGAACCGGCAGGCGACGTCAGCGACGCCTCGGCTCTTACCGCTACTCTTGAAAAGATATTCAAGGATCGCGAGAACAACGGCGTATTTCGTGAAGGGACCAACGAGGTTGAAAAGACAATCTTTATTAAGTCGCCCACCTCGGTCAGATACGGGGATGTCGTAAAAGTGATAGACGCCGCCAAGATGGCCAATGCATCTCCCATCGGCCTTCAGATCGACGATCTTACGGACTAGGCTGTTAACGGGTTCGCCGGACTACCCGCTCAATGGTCCGGCAGCATTTTCTATAATGATTTCTTACTGGAGTCGAAAAATGGGATCTTCTCGTTTTGGATTGCTTGCTGTCATTACGCTTGCCGTATTCTTGACCGCTAATTGTACATACGTTAGCAGGACACTCTCTAGAAAGAACCTGGTTGACGGATCTATAGCTTATAAAGAGCGAAAATTTGAAGAGGCAGAGAGTCTTTTCCGCAAGGCGGCCGAGCGTGACCCCAAAGGCGAGACCGAAGAGGGGAGGATCGCTCAGGTGTTCCTCGCCCGTACTATTCACTCGCGATTCATCGGCAACCGACAGCAAACTGACCTGGCGGAAGCGGCAATAGCTGAATATAAGAAAGCTCTCGTTCTCAACAAAGACGACCAGAGCTCTTACAAAGCGATCGCAAGTCTGATGGAGAACCTCCAGAAGTCAGACGAATGGACGCAGTGGGTCACGGAGCGCTCGCAGCAAGCCGAGATCAAACCAGAGTTTCGAGCAGAGGCCCTGACGTCGCTTGCAGCGAAAAAGAACACCTGCGCAAACGAGGTTTCGGACACGCCGGCAACAAAGAAAACGGTCAAAGAAGGCGGAAAGGACGTATATCAATTCGTTAAACCGGCAAACGACGCTGATTTCCAAAGGATGAGGACATGCATTTCCGAAGGAACGGCGCTTATTGAGCAAGCAGTAGCCTTAGAGTCGGATACGGTAAAGAACGCTGCTGCGATCGATCCGAAGTCACTCACGGACGAGCAGCTCAAGGCAACGCTCGATATGTTGAAGCCTTTCGAATCGGCCCGTTCCTATAGGGCTAGCTTGTTGATCCAGAGTTCAAGACTTGCTGAAATGGAAGGACGTAACGCTGACCGTGATAGGCTTCGTGCCGAATCCGATACGGCCAGAACAAACTTCACAACACTGAGTGATGCAGCGAAAAGACTTCAGAGCGAGATCGACGCTCGTGCGGCGATCGCAGCAGAAGCGGAAAATGCTAACAAGGCGGCCAACGCCGAGAACAACTAGAAATTGAATTGCACTCAGCTTGGTGGTGCCCGGGTCTTTTGACGGGCATCACCTTTTCGTGTATCCGAACTTTAAATAATTGATGGAAAAGTCGGCCGTCGAACAGGTAAACTGAATACGGCGGCAGATTTATGATAAGGATCGAGGATGTCATCGAGAAAGTCGAGATGAACCGGCCCGATCCGGATGTTGACCTTATCCGGAGGGCCTATCTTTTCTCTGCGCTTCACCATCGCGGCCAGAAGCGAGCTTCCGGTGAACCTTACCTCGTTCATCCGATCGAAGTGGCGGGCATTCTTGCCGATATGCGGCTTGACGAGGTCAGTGTATCAACTGGCCTTCTTCACGATGTTGTCGAAGATACGCTTGTCGATCTAGAAACTATCCGCAGCTATTTTGGCGACGAGATCACTCAACTCGTCGATGGCCTCACAAAGATCGCTCACATCAGTAATCTCTCCAAAGAAAGGCAGCAAGCAGAGAATGTGCGAAAAATGGTCCTCGCGATGGTCACCGACGTTCGTGTCGTGCTGATCAAGCTGGCTGACCGGCTGCATAATATGAGGACCATGAAGTTTCTCAAACCTGAGAAACGAGCAAGGATCGCACAGGAAACGCTGGATATTTATGCACCGATCGCACATCGGCTTGGAATGGGTAAGCTCAGGGGCGAACTTGAAGATCTTTCTTTCCAGAATCTTTATCCGGATGAGTATAAGCGCCTTGCGCGGGATGTGGATGCCAGGCGCCCGGAACTAGAAGGTATCCTGGAAAAGATTCGAGACACCATCGAGCTTCGTCTAAGAGAGAACAACGTGCCATTTGTCTCGGTCGAAGGCCGGGTCAAACGGCTATATTCGCTGTGGAAGAAGCTTAAACGGCAAAAGCTTACTATTGAGCAGGTTTACGACCTCATTGCGGCGCGGATCATTACAGAGAACGACAAAAAATACTGTTATTTGGCTCTGAGCGTTATACACGATATTTGGACACCGGTTCCGGAACGCTTCAAAGACTGGATCGCGATCCCTCGCGATAATCTTTATAGATCCCTCCACACATCGGTCATCGGCGACGGGGGACAGGCCTTTGAAGTTCAGATCCGTACCGAGGAAATGCATCATGTCGCCGAAGAAGGTGTTGCGGCGCATTGGAAGTACAAGGAACGCAAGCTCGGTTCGCAGGACACGGACGATAGTTTGGACGAGCTTCGCCGGACGGTGGAAAAGCTGCTTCTCCCCTTGGTCGAGGACGACCAGGCCAACGAAGACTCTGAATATTTTATCGAATCGCTGAAACTCGATCTTTTCCCGAAGGATGTTTATGCCTTCACGCCTATGGGCAAGGTCATCCAGCTTCCACGCGGTTCGACGCCGATCGATTTTGCTTACGCGATCCATTCCGAAGTAGGCGACGCATGTACCGGTGCGAAGATAAATGGGCGCATTGTACCGCTGAAGACGGAACTTCAAAATGGCGATGTAATAGAGATCCTCACAACGTCGAGTTCAAAGCCCTCCCGCGACTGGCTGAACCACGTTGTAACAGCCAAGGCGAGAAATCGGATCAGGCATTGGATATCTGACCAGCAGCGGAAAGAATCGATCGAGATCGGACGCAAGCTGCTCGAAAAGGAGTCGGATCGCTTTCATGTCTCTCCAAAGAAATTGATCAATAATGACGCGGAGATGAAGCGAATAGCAAATGAGTATGGGTTGGGCAGGGCTGAGGACCTTCTCGCTTCGATCGGCTACGGCAAGACGCTCCCTCGAAACGTGATCTCAAAATTTCTCGGCGCTGAAAAATTTGCGGAACTCGATCCTGATAAGCGAAAAGAGACTCGGATAGAGAGCGGTGTAAAAGCCGTAAAGAAGCTGATCGGGCTTGGTGAGGACGCGATCATTGTAAAAGGCGTCGACAACTTGCTCACAACACGGGCGAGGTGCTGCAATCCGCTCCGAGGTGAAGAGATCATCGGCTATATATCGCTAGGCAAAGGAATTGTTGTTCATAATAAACGTTGTAGAAATGTCGCACAGCTCATGGTTAACAAGGAACGGATCGTGGAGGTCGAATGGGCCCGTTCCGATCAGAAAGAAGTACAGTCCGTGAGAATCCTGGCCACGACGGAAAACCGCACAGGCATGTTGGCTGGTATTACAAATGCGATAGCCGACATTAAGACAGGTATCCGCGATGCTCGAGCGAATGTCTCTCGCGACGATCGTGGGCTGATCGAGGTCACCGTTGAAGTTTTTGACAAAAAGCATCTCGATAAGGTTCTCGAAGCCATTCGTCAGGTGCCAGGCGTTATTGCGGTTGAGCGGATCAACGCAGCCCGAATCTGATCCCACCAACTTGGTACTTCGAGCAGTTCCTCCAGAATATGTTCCAGAATGATCGCTCTTTTTCGGAATAAAGAGATGTGGTGGTGTGTGAACGCTTGGCCGCAGGCCGTCTGCGATTTTATTTTTGCTGCCCAATCTGTTAATATCAGCGTTTCGTCTGAGGACCGCTATTATTACGATGAGTGAAGTGATTTCTACGGACAAAGCTCCCGGCGCCATCGGACCGTATTCGCAAGCCGTAAAGGCAGGTAATATGGTTTTTTGCTCGGGACAGATCCCTATAGATCCGGCGACCGGCGAGTTTGTTTCAAACGACGTTTCCGAGCAGACTGAGCAGGTCCTAAAGAACCTGACCGCAGTTCTCGATGCAGCAGGTGCGAGTTTGCGTGATGTGGTCAAAACCACTGTGTTTCTGGCTGATATGGGTGAGTTTGGGGCGATGAATGAGGTTTATTCCAAATTCTTCGCGGAAAACAAGCCGGCCCGAGCCACGGTCCAGGCGGCTCGTCTTCCTAAAGACGCGCGGGTCGAGATCGAGTGCATCGCAGTAGTTAATTAGTCAGTTGCCTGAACGCGGAGGTCAATTAAGGAACCGGGCAAAACGAAATTGCCAAACACCGGTAAAAAGCGGTATCTGGCAACTGAAACGGGAAACGCGTTATCAAACAATCTCAGGCCGCTTTAACGACCTTGCCCGATTTGATACAGCGTGTGCACACCTTGAGTCTACCGTTTGCTCCGCTCGGCAATTGAACGCGAACCGGCTGGAGATTTGGGTTAAAGCGGCGCTTCGTTTTGTTATTTGCATGGGAAACATTGTTCCCGAATTGCGGCCCCTTGCCGCATATGTCACATCTTTTAGCCATAATAAAGTCCTCACTTTGAATGAGGCAGGATCAGCGAGTTTTTAAAAACTCAAAAACAATTTTTATAGCAGATTGGGAAAACCAAAGTCAAGTAATGCATCAGAGAGTCTCAGGAAAAGGAGTCCTATTCACAGTGAATAATTTTCGTATCAACAGCCCGGCCGGAATTTTGGCCCTATTTGTCGCACTTTTTATATCAGCTTGCTCAGATGGGCCAACCACGCCCTCGAACAGTTCAGGCTCGGCCGATCCAAATGAGGTAGCGGCCCGAGTGAACGGTAAAGAGATCAAGATGGAAGAGGTCGAAAAAGGCGTCAAGGCCCAGTCGCAGGGGCAAGAATCAGAATTCTCGCCGCTTGAGCTCGCTTCAGCCCGATTGACGGTTTTGCAGCAATTGATCCAGGGTGAAGTGATGTTTCAGAAAGCTGAGACCGAAGCGACAGTTCCTACCGACGACGAAGTCACGGCCGAGATGAATAAACGAAAAACGACGAGCGGCCTTTCCGCTGAGGAATTTGATCGGCAAATGAAAGCCGCCGGCGAAACGGAACAGACTTGGCGGCTCAACGTAAAGAAAGAGCTTGCCTTGATGAAACTGCAGGAGAAGATAACCGGCAAGGTTGATTCGCCTCGCGATAAGGAGATCGAAGACTTTTACAACGGAAACCGTGATCAATTCAAGAACAGGCGGGGAGCACAGCTCGGTGCCATTGTGATCGATCCGAGCGACAGCGGACCGGGCGACGTTACAACAAATCAGGACCAAGCGATCGCAAAAGCCACCGAATTGTACAACCGGGCCGTCGGAGGTGCCGATTTTGCGACTTTGGCCCGTGAAGCCAGCGAGGATCTCCAAACTCGTTCGAACGGCGGTGACTGGCGATATTTCACCGAAGAAGAAATGAAGCAGACCTTTGGCGACCAGGTCGCCGATCTGATCATGAACAAGATGCAAAATGGCCAGATCGTACCAAGAGCGATTCCTTTGGAGGGCAGGATCTTGATAGTAAAGCTGCAGCGTAAGCAGGAAAAGGATGAGGATCTTACTCTCGACAGCCAAGGCGTGAGGCAGCGCGTGACCGAATTGCTGATAAATGGCCGCAAGAGCCTGCTGTGGCAGTCATATACGGCGATCGCGTTGAATGAGGCACGGGTCGAGAACTTGCTTGCAAAGAAAGTGGTGGAAAATCCGAACGATCTGAGCGGTGCCCGCCCCGCGAGCGCTCTATCACCGACTGCTAATACGAACTCTGGTTCAAACGCGAACGCTCCAGGGAATTCGAATGTCTCGAACAACAACTCGGCATCTGCGTCAAACGTCGGAAACAACGTACCTCCGGCGAATTCAAACGGAAACGCGCCGGCCAATTCAGGCAATTCGAAGTAGTATTTGGGGAGTTACGATTCGAAGGATAGCCGGCTTCAAGGTCGGCTATCACTGTTTTTATGCTGTTCAGGCTCACCGATGTACAAAAATCCTATTCTGGGAATGAGGTGCTGCGAGGTCTTTCCTTTCAGGTAAATCCTGGAGAAAAGATCGGCCTTGTCGGTCGCAACGGTGCCGGCAAAACCACGGTTTTCCGTTTGGTGACGGATCAGGAAGAACCGGATGAAGGCGAGGTCGTGAAAATGAACGGGCTTCGCCTCGGGGTGCTCGATCAGCACGTCGAATTCCCCAACGATGAGACCGTCCACACCTCGGCACTCTCAGCTTTTAAGGAGATCCATGACATCGAGGCAGAGATGCGGGATCTCGAACGCCGAATGGAAACCGATCATTCTGAAAGTGTGCTTGACCGATATGCCGATCTTCAAGTCCGTTTTGAACATGCCGACGGATTTACCTATGCAGCCAGAGCAGAAGCGATATTGATGGGCCTTGGTTTTGGCCGTGACACCTGGAATGAAAGAACGGGAACGCTTTCTGGTGGGCAGAAGAATCGGCTCGGTATGGCACGATTGCTGCTTTCTAACACCGACGTTCTTTTATTGGACGAGCCGACAAATCATCTGGATGTCGAGGCTGTCGAATGGTTGGAGAGTTTTCTTTCAGACTTTGAAAAAGCCTATGTCGTGATCAGCCATGACCGCTACTTTCTCGATCGGACGACAACTCGAATTGTGGAGATCGATCGGGGACAGGCGGTAAGTTTTAGAGGAAATTACTCCGCATATCTGGTAGAACGCGAGCTCCGCCGTGAACAGCAGCAGCGAGAGTACGAGAACCAGCGGTCGCTGATAAATAAGACCGAAGAATTCATCCGTCGCAACCTGGAAGGGCAAAAGACCAAGCAGGCAAAGTCTCGTCGAAATATGCTGGAAAGGATGCAGCGGATCGAGGCTGTATCACAAGAGCGGCCTGGCGGGAGCTTTGGCCTGAAGAAGGTTGAAAGAGCGGGGAACAATGTTCTCACTTTCGACGAGCTTTCGATCGGTTACGCGTCTCGAACGCTTGCTCAGGGCCTTAACCTATCATTACACCGGGGCGAGGCACTCGGGATAGTTGGAGCCAACGGTTCCGGCAAAACCACTCTGCTCCGTACGCTTCTCGGTGAGATCAGAGAACTTAGCGGCACCCTCGTCTGGGGCACCAAGACCAATGTCGGTTACTATGCACAGAATCTTGATGATCTTCATCAGGGAAATGAGGTGATCCAAGAACTGCGTCGGGTGGCACCGATGGCTGACAATGGTACTCTTCGCGGGTTTCTTGCCCGATTCTTGTTCTTCGGCGAGGATGTGTTCAAGCCGGTGTCTGCACTGTCCGGTGGAGAGAAGGGAAGGCTCGCTTTGGCGAAATTGATCTACTCAGAGTTTAACGTGCTGGTCCTTGACGAGCCCACGAATCATCTCGATATTCCATCTCGAGAAGCGCTTGAGAGCGCTCTCGCGGAATATTCGGGCACGGTTGTAGTGGTCAGTCACGACAGATATTTTCTTGACAAGATCGCGACGCAAATCTTGTCATTCGAGCGAGACGGTTCCGTATTGCACTACACAGGGAACTACACGGAATTTCATGATTGGAAGGCCGAAAGACTTTCATCGGTGCTTGAAACGGCATCAACAAGCAGCGGCATCTTCGATGTGACTGAAGAGCGAGCCTCAACTTCAGGCAGCGGGGCAGAACTTTCAAAAAATCAGCGTGACCGGATCGAAAAAAGGATCGGAGAGATAGAAGCAAAGATAACCGAACTCGAGGAAAGAAGCGGGCAAAAAACAAAAGAGGTTTCAGATCCGGGGGTCGCGGGCGATTACGAAAAGCTTAGGTCGCTCAACCACGAGATCGAATCGATCGCCGCGGACCTGAGCCGCCTTTATTCCGAGTGGGAGGAGCTTGCTGAGAAACTGCCGTGATCTAAAACGACCGTCGCAGCATTGGCTGCGCCGTTTCTTTCCCCTGCCAAAGCAGATTTAGGTGAAAACGAACTAAGATTCGATCCGGTAATTCGGGGCCTCTTTCGTGATCACAACATCGTGGACATGGCTTTCGCGCAACCCGGCGGAAGTGATCCTCACGAATTTCCCATTTGTCTGAAGGTCCGCGATCGTCTTGCAGCCGGTGTACCCCATTCCGGCTCTAAGTCCTCCAACAAGCTGCGTCACCATTTGGGCGACCGTCCCCTTGTAAGCGACGCGGCCCTCGATGCCCTCCGGAACGAATTTCGAATCGGACGTTGTCCCTTCCTGAGCGTATCTATCGCTCGAACCCTTTTTCATTGCTCCTATCGAGCCCATTCCTCGATAGGTCTTAAAGTTGCGGCCCTGATAAAGTATCACCTCGCCCGGCGCTTCTTCGGTTCCGGCAAACAATGAACCGATCATGATAGAATCGGCACCGGCCGCTATCGCTTTCGCGACATCGCCGGAAAACTTAATTCCTCCATCGGCGATTATAGGAACGTCACTTCCTCGGGCCGCCGATACTCCTTCGTTGATCGCCATTATCTGAGGGACGCCGGCGCCTGTGACCACTCGCGTCGTGCAGATCGACCCGGGACCGATCCCGATCTTTACCGCATCAACGCCCGCGGATATCAAAGCGCGGGTCGCTTCTGCGGTGGCCACGTTTCCCGCAACGAGCTCGATGCCTGGATATTTGGCCTTGATCGACTTGATCGCTTCGATGACGCGGGAACTGTGCCCGTGCGCTGTATCGATCACGATCGCGTCCACACGAGCGTCGATCAAAGCGGAGGAGCGCTCAAGGAAGTCGCCTGTCGCCCCAACGGCAGCCGCGCATCGTAGGCGTCCAAGATCGTCCTTGGCTGCAGACGGAAAGTTGATCGCCTTTTGAATATCTTTGACGGTTATCAGGCCTTTCAGGTGTCCTTCGTCGTCCACAACCAGAAGTTTTTCGATCCTATGCTCTTGAAGCTGGACCTTTGCTTCGTCGAGGGTGGTGCCCACGGGAACGGTAACCAGCGGCTGGGGCGTCATTACTTCCGATACCGGGATATCGAAACGCGTCTCGAATCTCAGATCTCGATTTGTTATGATCCCCGCTAGCCGCCCTTCATCATCGACAACGGGAACGCCACTGATCTTGAATCGGCCCATGATGGACAACGCCTCGCTGACCAAAGCATCACGATGGATCGTAACGGGATCAACGATCATCCCTGATTCACTGCGTTTTACTTTGTCCACCTCGTCCGCTTGTTGTTCGATGCTGAAGTTCTTGTGAATGACCCCAATTCCGCCCTGCTGTGCTAAGGCAATGGCAAGCGAAGCTTCTGTAACCGTGTCCATCGCAGAAGAACACAACGGAATGTTAAGCGGGATGCCGCGGCTGAACCGGGTTCGTGTATCCACTTCGCCCGGCAAGACCTCGGAATAAGCAGGGACAAGGAGCACGTCGTCAAAGGTCAGGCCTTCCTTGATCTCATCAATATTCATATGAACGTAACTTTCGACCCGATATTTCTTACAACAAAGCCCGCACTAGGACTGCGGGCGAAAATAGCTGGAAAATACTTGCGGGCCAAGCCCGCCATCTCGATCATTTCAATTTAACGGCTCCGAATTGTCGGCCGAACGGGCGTTTGCTGGAGCCGGCCGAGGCGTTGCCGACGGTCTCTCCGTCATTGTTGGACGGTTCGAGTTGGCCGGCCTGTTCGTCATGGTCGGCACTCCGGAGCTTGGCGCGGTATTGACCCCCTCTTCATTTGCGGCCCTCGGGCTAGGAGCAGGTTTCGGCGTCGTCCTGACAGTCGGTGCGGTTGATGTATTAACGTCCGATGGAGAAGTTGACAAGCCCGCATCAAAACTGCCTGCTTGCCAAACGGAGGCAAGGTTGTTTTTGTTCAAGTCGATCTCTATGACCTGTCGCTTCGGATTAGTGGGTGATTCAGGCAAAGCGATAGATTTGCCATTTATCGAAAGTTGAGCTGCTTGAGCTAAAGACCTTGAGTAGCTTAATCTCAGTTCCTGTCTCGGTTCGAATGTAACGGGTCGTTCCGTGGAAACAATGGAACTTGTAGTGGTGCCGTCGCTGACCGAATTGAGCCAAATATCCTCTCCACTCGTCCGAAACTCCACCTTGACCGCGTCCATCGTTGGAACTGAGGTCGAAAGGTCCGAATTCACTACCGCTTCCGGCCGATCTGCGTCACCAGAATTCACCGCCGAACCGTTTACTGCGAGCGGAACCTCACTCTGCCGGTTTTGAATATAGTTGACCAGGAGAAGAAGCCCGCCTGTCATTATCCCCAAGATGATCGCGGCAAAAATAACCGTCGGTACAAGCGACGTGACCGCTCGATCATCTGTCAGTACCTCCGGCCGATATCTGCCGAGCTTGTCGTCCTCTTCCTTCTCCAACGCTTCGACGATGCGGTTGTAGTCCTGCAAGGCCTCATTTTCATCCACGCCAACGTATTTCGCATAAGAACGAACAAAGCCCTTGTTGAAAATGCCGCCCGGAAGCGTTTTATAATCGTCGGAATCGATCGCCTGCAGGTACAGGGGAGAGATCCGGGTCTGCTCGGCTACCTCGCTGATCGAGATGCCGCGGGCTTCACGTGCAGATCGTAATTTTTCGCCAAGGGTCTGCGTCATTTGCGAGATGGACGAACAATAGCCCCGAAATGGCCATTTCCCAGAGTTCTTAAACTTAAAATATAGCCGCCGAATCACTCTAAAGTCAATCAATTCGCCATCATGAGAACAAATGAGAGGTTATTCTCTGTGTTACGGCTTTGGTTTAGCCACTTCGTGTAATAGAATCGCGAAAGCGATCATATAGCGAGGACAATGAAATGGCTTTAGAAGCGTTGGGAATGGTTGAAACAAAGGGCTTTGTATCGGCAGTCGAAAGTGCGGATGCCATGGTCAAGGCGGCGAATGTTCAACTTGTAGGCAAGGAATACATTGGAGCCGGGTACGTAACGATCTTTGTACGCGGCGACGTTGGAGCCGTAAAGGCCGCGACCGACGCGGGTGCCTCGGCTGCTCGCCGGGTAGGCGAATTGATAAGCGTTCATGTGATCCCGCGACCGCACGCCGAGGTCGAGAGGGTGCTCCCAAAGGGCGGAAAAGTAGGATTTAGCCCCGACGAAAAGGCCATTTCTTCAAGTGGCGAAAAACAATTGACCTCAGGCGACGGGGGGCGAGCGACGGCTCGTACATCGGAAGCACAGAAATCAAAATCCAAGTAACGTTGGCGGGAAAGTTGCCCGCATCCACGTTCGGACGCTACCGTGACCGCTGACAGTTGAATGGCTGACGCAGACCTAATTTCGCAGCAGCTTGCGAGGGACGCTGTCGAGACGGCCGATGCCGCTTCGACGGCACTGGCGCGCCTCGACCAGTCGCGGGTGGATGAGATCTGCGAGGCAATGGCCCAAGCAGCATTGGCGGACGCGGCCAGGCTTGGACAGCTCGCACATGAGGAAACCGGTTTCGGCAAACCTGAGGATAAACGCGAAAAGAATCGATTTGCCGCCGAAGACGTGTGGAACTATTTTCGGGGCCTTCGGACCGTAGGTGTTATCACTGAAAGCTCCAGCATCGTTGAGATCGCTTCGCCTCGCGGAGTGGTAGCGGCGATAATCCCATCGACAAATCCAACATCGACCGCGATCTTTAAGATCATTATCGCTATAAAATCGAGAAATTCGATCGTACTTTCGCCTCATCCCTCCGCCGTGCGATGCATTGCGGAAACGGCCAGGATAATGAGAGAAGCCGGAGTGAAACACGGCCTTCCTGCCGACGGAGTAATTTGTCTCGAAAACTCTACGATCGAGGGCACTGAAGCCCTGATGCAGCATAAAAAGACCGCTGTTATCCTGGCAACCGGCGGTATCGGCCTCGTACGTGCAGCGTATTCATCCGGTAAACCAGCCTTTGGCGTCGGACCTGGAAACGTGCCAGTGTTTGTCGAACGTACTGCAGACCTCGAAAAGGCGGTCGGGGATATATTGACGGGTACGTGTTTCGACAACGGCACTATTTGCGCTTCGGAACAGTCAGTCGTGGTCGAAACAGACGCGGCCGCTGAGGTTCGGGAGCAGTTCAGACAACAGGGCGGACACTTTCTTTCTGCTACGGAAGCGGAAGCGATCGCAAAGGTGCTGCTGACCCCGCAGCGAACATTGAATGCTGGGATCGTTGGACGATCGGCGGACTATATCGCAAACCTTGCCGGAGTAACGATCCCGAGAGGCACGAGGTGCCTGCTTGCTGAATGCGGTGGTGTTGGGCGTGATCACCCATGGTCGATCGAGAAACTTTCGCCGACGCTGGCATTTTTCGTAGTGGACGGCATCGAATCGGCGGCTGCACGGTGTGAAGAGATCCTAAAATTTGGCGGAATGGGCCATACGGCCGGAATGCACACCCGAGACCGAGATGCGGCCATTGAATACGGCCGACGTATGCCGGCCGCGCGGGTGGTCATCAATTCGCCGACGACTCACGGTGCGATCGGGCTTTCTACTGATCTTCCGCCGTCAATGACGCTCGGCTGCGGCTCATGGGGCGGGAACGTGACATCTGACAATATTTCGCCGATCCACTTGATGGATGTAAAACGTGTCGCTTTTGAGACAAAGCCGGTAGGTAAACGCGCGGCTGCTCCCGTTCAGGTTGATAAGGCGGCACGGGCTGCAAGGCCCCTTCCGAAACGCGAGCAGATCGCTGCATTGGTTGACAGCTTCCTCAGTGGTAGGACCAAAGAAAGGGACCAGGTGATCGATCGCTCCGAACCGGCCAGCGTCGCTGAGAAGGAAGTATCGCATTCTCCGGTAAAGACCGTCATCCACGAGCTTCGACCGCAGTCGCTCACAGAAAATGGGATCGTTCACGAGCCCGTTTCTTTTGTTAGCGAATCGGACGTTCGCGACGCGATCGCGAAGAATGCAAAGATCTATATCACGTCAAAAACGATCTTGACACCGTCCGCAAAAGACCTTGGCGAAGAAAAAGGCATTTTTGCTAAGGTTTAGGGCTAAAATGACCATTCTCCGATTATCATTGTTTCTTTTATTGAGCTTGCACGTAAACGGCCAGCAAGCACCTACTGAAATACCGTCTGGCGACAGCAATTTGAGAAAGTCGGTAACGATAGGGATAGTAGTCGATAATTCCGGTTCATACCGCCCCATTCTCGAACGCGTCATTGCCTCCGTAAATACGATAATCGATGATCTAAAGGAAGGCGATGAGGCCTTTCTCGTAACATTCGTCGACACCCCGAAGATATCGCTGCGCCAGGAGATGACGTCAGATAAAGTGGAACTAAAGGATGCCGTTGAGAACATGTATGTTGAGGGCGGGTCTAAATCGTTACTCGACGCCGTAATGTTCGCGGCCCGATATCTTTCGGAACAGGGCAATTCAGGCAGCGAAGTATCTCGAGCACTCATTTTGATTTCAGACGGAGACGAACGGCAAAGCGATTCATCCGTTGACAAAGTGGTCAGTGCTTTGAAGGATGCAAAGATCAGGTTGTTCGTACTTGGGCTTCACGACGAACGATTTCATACTAAGGTTGTGGATCGCTTAACGAAAGACACTGGCGGAGCTAAGTTCGTGCCGAAGATTCCGCGAGATGCCCCTGCGGCCGTGGCGTCGATGCTGGCATCGATCAGGGAACGTTAGGTTTTTTTACTAGATGCCAGAGGCCATACTGGAAAAAGCGAAATGCCGATCTTGTGGGACCGACGCACGGGAGGGTTCTCAGTTCTGTTATAGCTGCGGCGAACCGATGGCTGGCCGTTCCGAAGCGCCAATTCCCCGTCCCGGCGCGGATGAGCCGACAGCATCGGGAAAAAGTCGCAGGAAGATCTCTGTGAACCTTCCCTCGGAGCGGCCCATAGTGAAGCCTGATATTCCGCTCTTCGCCGATGCATCGTCTTTATCGGCACCAAAAACACGGGCATTCCCGAAAAGGGCGAAGCGTTCTACATCCCCTTTGAAGGAGCGACAGGTCGAGTGGATAGAGCCTGAGAACAGTTTCTGGCGGCCATTCATAGCAGCGATACTTATCGGTGGCATTGTCGCGCTGATGTTGGCTGCGGCATGGGCCTTAAAATGACGAGGTAACTTCATTGGAACTCGCGATCGTTATCTTTTTCATTGCCATTTTTGGCGGGATCCTGTTTTTGCTCGCGCTGTTGCTGTTGGTCCGAGCCCTGAAGAAGAAGCGTCTGCGGTAACCGCTGATCTACTATTATGCAAGCTCTCGGAATGGTCGAATGTATGGGTCTCGTGGCAATGATCGAGGCAGCGGATGCAATGGTTAAGGCGGCTAATGTCACCCTTGTAGGCTATGAGAAGGTCGATGCCGGGCTTGTAACCGCGATCGTTCGAGGAGAGGTTGGAGCGGTAAAGGCCGCAGTGGATGCAGGTGCTTCGGCGGCGCGGAAGGTTGGTACTGTAACCGCCGTCCATGTCATCCCAAGCCCGCATATGGATGTCGATGCCGGTTTACCTGTTCTCACAACGGGCGATACGAACAGGAAAAAGATCTCGGGATCCGTGCCGGAGTAAAGGATCGCTCTCCAAACTCTAACTCTTCGTCTCGATTAGAGGTAGGTTAAGACCTTCGGAATGTCACGAAAATGACTACGGATTTGAGCGGGACGGTGTAGGTTCGTCAGCCTCTGCAATTCGTCCAGCTTTCGTTATGGCGATTCGTTTCTGCTTTGCCGGCCCGTCATCCACAACAACCCGAATGTTTCGATAGGTCCCGTCCTTTCTGTCGTTTGTAGGCTGGTAACCGATCGAGTATTGGGTTCGAAGCTCGGCTCCGATCTCTTTGGCAATTCCATCGAGTTCCGCCACGGAATTGGGAAAATACGCCTTTCCACCAGTTTCTGTTGCCAGTCTTTGCAGCAATGCCCTTGCCTTAGCCTGGGGGCTCTTCGAGATAAGGCCCGAATCTTTGCTCAATTCACTCACGAAACCGATTGTATAGATCTGAACATCAGTCTCGCGAAGCATCTCGAACAACTGGGCCTCCGAATAATAACTGTCTCGGTCCTCTCCGTCGGTAATGAGTATCAAGGCTCGGCGGCGGCGTTCGTCCTTATCCTTTTCTTTGTTGTAATCTGCCACTTTCTCGGCAGCAAGATAAATCGCATCGATAACCGCCGTCTGACCACCCTCGATATATAGATTGTCGAGAGCATCTATTACATATTCTTTGTTTGCGGTGAAATTCTGCTCGATCGAGATCTTATCGCGGCTGACGAAGCGGATGACGAGAGTCTCGTCGAAGGACTTATTCGAATTAACGAGGATCTTGCTTGCCTCAATGACCTTTTCAAGCTGGCGCCGGAGCGAACCGGAATTATCTATTACCAAACCGTATTGTGTAGGCACTTCAGAGACCGAGAAAAATTCGATGTCTTGAAGTACATTATCTTCATAGACCTTAAACTCTCTTTGCGGAATACCGTTCACGGGACGGTTATTTCGATCGATGACACGGACATTAAGGTTCACGAGCTCCGTTTCGACACGAAGCACTTCGTCCTCTTCCTTTATCACGGGCGGGGTGGGTGTAGGACTAGCGGCTGAAGCGGCGCTGCGTCTCGTGTTCGATTGGGCTGAGGCAAGGAGGGCCGCGCCCATTGAAGCTACGAGAGCCGCGCTGGTTGTTACGGTCAAAATCAGGCGAAATCGTCTCATAGAAATAAAGATCGAGGGTTATCTGAAATTCGATGCCGGCGTGGCATAATAGCCCTCGCGGCTGCGGACGGTTAGACGCGGCAAACCTCGCGGAGGTTTGACCCTAATTCTTACTCTACGCCATTTTCCATCTGGTTGGAAGTCTGAAGGAGTGTATCCGATGGAATATTGATTCCGAAGCTCTAGAGCTATCCGTTCAAAGATCTCGTCCATCTCGACGTTGCTGGTAGGGTAAAACGCCTTTCCCCCCGTAACCGAGGTTAGTTCGTCCAGAAACGACTGACCTTGCATTCCAATAGTACTTCCGACGTCACGCGAATCAAGTATTCCCACGGCATATGTAACCACGTCGGACTCTCTGATCAAACGTCGAACTTCACCGAAATTGTATCGGGAAGAGTTGTCCTGCCCGTCGCTGATTATCAAAAGAGCACGTTTTTGGTGGCTTCCGCGCGTTACTCGCTCAACACCCAGGTACACTGCATCATAAAGCGCAGTATTTTGCTTCGGCTGCACTAATGTAAGTTTTTCAAGCACAGCATCGCCGTCACGAGTGCGGTCGAGCAGCAATTGAGCCCGGCTGTTGAACGCGATCAGGAAATACTCATCCATCGGATGACTTGACGCAACAAATTTTTTCAACGCGTTGCGGGCCCGACGGATCTTATCGCCGCTCATCGATCCAGAAACGTCAAAAAGGATCCCGATAGAAACTGGTGCGTCGCTATCGCTGAAAAATGTGATCTCCTGCTGCTGGTTATTATCGATTATCGTAAAAGCGTTCTTTGAAAGACCGGAAACGTATCGTCCGTAGAGGTCAGTGACCGTAAGTGTGAGCGTAACAAGGTCCGTACGGATCGGGATCGGTTTGGTAATATCGACATCGGGAGGCGTCGGCTGAGGCGTCTGGGCAAGAAGGTTTGCAGACGAAAGACACAAAGAAAGCAGAAACATCCACAGGTACTGCTTCCGACCGCAGATGCCTACGACATATCTACCAGAATCAACCATAAAAGGATCCCTTGGGGTCATTTGTATATTAGGTGACCGGCACTACTTTCCGCAAGATAAAATTTTCGATGATTGAACTCGCAAAATAGTTGTTCGCCTACCGGATTTCGGCTAGAATTCTTAATTGGCCGCAACTTTTCTCTTTTCTCTGCGTGTTAGCCAATACCGAAAAAAGAGCGGCGGTTGTTCCGCGCTCCTGTTCCCGATACTTCGATGTCAGAATTTATTTGCCGTTTAGGGACCCCTTCAGGTGAGATCGTTACCCGTATTGTCGAGGCTGCGGCCGCAGATGAGGCTCGTTTCCAGCTTGAGAAGGAAGGATTTCGCGTCTTTGCGATAAGCAGCAGTACGGGCGGCATCAGCTCGCTTCTTCCCTTTGGGGGAGCAAAAGGCCGGATCAAGCAGGCCGACTTTCTGTTGTTCAACCAGCAATTGTCGGCTTTGCTGCGAGCGGGCATTCCGGTGCTTCAATCGATAAATCTGCTAAAGACCCGTTCAGGATCGTCAAACCTTCGAGAAGTGCTGATCGATGTCGAGGAGAAGATCAAGAGCGGCGTACCGCTGTCAGAAGCATTTGAGGCGCAGGGCGTCTTTCCGAAGATCTACACGGCCTCGATCCTTTCGGGAGAAAAAAGCGGTGCGCTAGACGAGGTGCTACTTCGTTTTGTCGATTATTTGCGGCGCAGTGTAGGAATTTCCCGCAAACTCCGAGGGGCTTTGGCCTATCCGGCCTTTCTTTTGCTCGCTTCGGCGTTAATGGTCGCGTTCTTAACGCTGTACATCGTACCGCGAATGTCCGACCTCTTTACATCGCTTAGCGCTCAGCGCGGACTGCCCACAGTAACGGTACTTGTTCTTGCGATCTCAAAAGGCGTTGCCGGCAATATTTGGTGGCTTGGGCCACTCTTGCTTATCTCGGCGGCAGCAGTATTCATCTGGCTCAGGACCGAACGCGGTAAATTGATGCTGCATCGCCTGCTTTTGAAAATTCCTGTCGCCGGCACATTGATCCGGAATATGGCGACATCGCAATTGTCCCGATCGCTCTCAACACTCCTTTCCGGCGGCATTACGGTCCCGGATTCGTGGGATATAGCAGCACAGGCACTCAACAATCTCGAACTTCGCCAACGCAGCCTTGCCGTTTCACCCATGATCCGTGAAGGCCGCGGATTCACCGAAGCATTGCAGCAAGCTGGTTGGCTTCCTGAGCTTGCCTTGGACATGATCGGTATCGGCGAGCGTTCGGGCAGTTTACGGGAAATGCTTGACGAAGTCGCAGCATTTTACGATGCCGAGGCCGAAGTCCGGCTTGAACAGCTCACGACCCTTCTTGAACCTGTGATCCTCGTATTCATGGCTGGAGTTGTCGTGGTAATTTTGCTCGCGATCTATCTGCCGATCATTCAGACCATTTCGTCCGGCCCAATGAGCGGACGTTAGTGCGGGAAGAAAATGTGATGGACAATCAGTCGAACACTACAGCAACCAACGTCTCGTCGCCGAAAATCGAGATCTCGGATTTTATCGGGAACGAACCACCGGAAGTGATCGAGGCCAAGCAGCTCGCAAGGCGTTATCGATTGCCCTATATCGACCTTCTTCCCGGCGATGCCCCGTCTCCGATCGATTATGAGGAACTCGCTAAGATCCCGGTGGATATGATGCTGCGCGGCCATTTTGTGCCGCTCAAACGGGACGGTCGCGATCTTCATGCCGCGATGGCGGATCCTACGAACCTTGAACAGCTGGATGAGCTTGAAAACGCCCTCAACGTTCGGATAGTGCCTTATATCGCCACTCAGGGTGCGATCGACGTTGTACTGAAAAAGGGCGACGCTACACAGCGCGTGCTTCAGGAAGCGGCCTCTACTTTCAAGATCTCGCTTGTAAAAGAGACGGAGCAGGGCGAAGAGGTGCTCGATCTCGATAGATTGGCGACCGACAGCGACATGTCGCCGATCATCAAGCTGGTCGATACTATCGTTTATAACGCGATGGAATCGAGGGCGTCAGATATTCACATTGAGGCAGGGGACCGGGATGTCCGGGTCAAGTTCCGGATCGACGGTGCATTATATGCCAAGGTCGATCCTATTGACATTGCCTATCACCAAACGCTGATCTCACGTATCAAGGTAATGTCGGAGTTGGACATTGCAGAACGCCGCATTCCTCAGGACGGCCGCTTTCGTGTTAGGTATAAGGGACGGACGGTCGATTTTCGTGTTTCCATACTGCCCTCGGCATTCGGGGAGAATTGTGTCATCCGTATTCTGGATAAAGAACAGATCTCGGAGGAATTCAAGAATCTCAGTCTCGACGTGGTCGGCTTCGACCCGGACGACCTGAAGCGTTTTCGTATCTACATTAAGGAGCCGTACGGAATGGTGCTGGTTACCGGTCCGACAGGATCGGGTAAGACCACAACGCTTTACGGTGCACTCAATGAGATCCGGAACGATGAGGACAAGATCATAACGATCGAGGACCCGGTGGAATACGTGCTTCAGGGGATCATGCAGATCCCGGTGAATGAGAAAAAGGGCCTCACCTTCGCACGCGGGCTTCGCTCGATCCTCAGGCACGACCCGGACAAAGTAATGGTCGGTGAGATCCGCGATGAGGAAACGGCGCAGATCGCAATTCAGTCGGCGCTGACGGGACATCTTGTGTTCACGACGGTACACGCGAACAATGTGATCGACGTTATCGGACGTTTTCTGAACATGGGCGTCGAACCATACAACTTTGTTTCTTCTCTCAATTGCGTCCTCGCACAAAGACTCGTCAGGCTTCTGTGCCCGGTTTGCAAACGCCAATATCGCCCAACAGATGAAGAACTGTTCGAATCGGGCCTGCATCCGGAGGATGTGTCTGACAAGGTGTTTTTCCGCAACATCGGGTGCGATGCTTGTAACCATACGGGTTATCGCGGACGTACCGCTATCCATGAACTCCTGGACATGAGCGATAACATTCGCGAAATGATCATCGAGCGGCGGCCCGGTTCCGAGATCAGGCGGCAGGCTGAAAAGGAAGGTTTGACGAGCCTTCGGGAGTCGGCGGTCAAAAAGGTCTTTAATGGCAGCACCACGCTTTATGAGATAAACAGGGTAACCTTTGTCGAAGAAGTCCGAAGATGAGAATTACCTTGATCGGCCCGATCGCCTTTATTTGCCTGCTCGCAATTGGCGGCTTTGCCCAGTCTAACCCTGAGAACTGGTGCCGCGGCGGTTTTTTTACCTCAGAATCCGAAAAGTTCTCAATTGCAGCTGCACGTGGTCCCAAAAACAAGCGGATCTACTTCTACAACGACGATCGGGACGATTGTCCGGCAAACGAGCGTTGCCGGGTAAGGGCTTACATCATTCCGGGCAACGAAGTGATCGTGTCAAAAGAAAGAGGCGGTTTTGGCTGCGCCTGGTTCACTTCGCAAAAGGGAGCAGCAACCGTGGGCTGGGTAAAGCTTGATGAGCTGGACTTTAAGTACACGGTCTCAGACGGTTCGCCCCGAATGTGGGTCGGAGAATGGCAATATGCTGAAAATTCGATCAAGATCTCATCCGAGGGCGATGCAAAATTGCTGCGGATCGCGGGCAATGCTTTCTGGAGAGGCCTCGGGGACAACATTCACATCGGCGAACTTGACGGCTCTGCAGAACTGATCGGCGGTGTTTTGCGTTATTCTGACGGCGAAGATGAGTTTGACTGCCGTGCCACGCTGCGACTGGCGGGCAGCTATCTGATCGTCGCGGACAACCTTAAGTGCGGCGGCGCGAATGTCTCTTTCTCTGGAGTTTATTTGCGACGAAAGAAATAGAAAAGGCTTTCCCGATCCTAGATCATCTCTCGATAGACTTTCGGGTCCACGTTGCCTCCGCTTACGATCACTGCGATCTTCTTCCCAAAGAACCTTTCGGGTTGTTCGAGGATGGCACCGAGTGCAAGGGCTCCTGTCGGCTCACATTTTAGGTTGGCTAAACTGAAGTAGAGTTTGACGGCTTCCGCGATCTTTTCTTCCGACACCTCGATAACATCACTTGCTCCATCCCTGATGATCGGCCAATTCAACTTTCCAAGCGAAATGGTCCGCGCTCCGTCGGCGATCGTCTGAGGCTCAGACCTGTTTGCCGTCAACCGGCCTGCTCGGAAAGAGAGGGCGGCGTCGTTGCCCAAGAGCGGTTCGGCCCCGATCACATCGGCGTTGACAGCATTTCGACGGAACGACGTTATGATGCCGGAGATCAGCCCGCCGCCCCCGACTGGCACGATCACGGCATCGAATCCCCCGTCTGCGAGTTCATCGCCAAGGGTTGAATTGCCGTCGATCACAAACTGATCGTCGTAGGGTGATGCGACGTACGCCTCTGCCATTTCATTTGCGAGCTGCTCGACACGTTCTGAACGGCCGACCTTGGCCGTGTCGATCAGGTCCACCTCCGCCCCAAACGAGCGGACCGCATCGATCTTAACCTTAGCGGAAGTCTCCGGCATGACTACGGTACATCTCTTGGCCAGCAGCTTACAGGCGTACGCCAGTGCCTGGCCGAAATTACCCGACGAAGCCGTTAGCAATGTATCATTTGGAACGTTCAACGCGACATTATAAGCCGCGCGAAATTTAAAGCTTCCCGTATGTTGGAGCGCCTCAGAGATGACGATGATGTCAAGTCCGAAGTGGTCCCGCAGTTTACAGGATTCTATGAATGTAGTCGGACGGAACGCTTGAAGCAGTGATAACATACTTAGCGTACGCAGTTTATAATTCTAAGCTGCCGGGAACAAGTCCAGGTCCCTTTACGCGACATTCAGGTCGAATGGGCAGCAACTGCACATTGAGAAGTGGCAGGCTGCAAGAAACTTACCAAATCTTCAGTTCAACTATGTCAAAAGCATATCTCGGCATAATCGGACTAGGCACTATGGGCCGGAACCTGTTATTGAATATCGCCGAGCACGGTTTTGAATGTACTGGGTTTGATATCGATCCTTCAAAACGGGCGAAGCTAATGGCTGAAGGAGAGAGATTCGGGGCCGACGCTTCGGATGACCTTCAAGCCATGTTAGGTCGCCTTGAAGTCCCGCGAAAAATAATTCTCATGCTTCCCGCTGGCGAAGCGATAGATGCGCTAATTCGTGAGCTAATGCCGCACCTCGATTCCTGCGACATTATCATTGACGGAGGCAATTCGTATTTCAGGGATACGGAAAGACGGGAAGCAGAGCTTTCTGGAATAGGTATCGGGTATCTTGGTGTGGGTATTTCAGGCGGTGAGAAAGGGGCCCGAAACGGACCGAGTTTAATGGTTGGAGGGGAACGGGGGAAATACGAACAAGTTCGAGGGTTATTTGATACGATCGCTGCTAAGGTAAAAGGTGAGCCTTGTGCGGCCCGCGTCGGAAATGGCCCTGCCGGCCATTTTGTAAAGATGGTCCACAACGGCATCGAGTACGCAATGATGCAGCTGATAGCAGAGGCCTACGATCTGCTGCGAAGATCGCCAGTTGAGCCGGCGTCCGATGGGCTGTTCGTCAATGATGCTGAGATAGCCGAGATCTTTGCTGAATGGAACGATGGTGACCTAAATGCGTACCTTGTCGAGATCACGGCAACTGTATTGCGCAGATCGGACCCTGAGACCGGCGGATCGCTGGTCTCGATGATCGCGGACACCGCGGGCCAGAAAGGTACGGGCAAATGGGCTTCTCAAGCTGGGTTGGAACTGGGCGTGCCGATCCCTTCGATCGATGCTGCCGTTACGATGCGGCAGATCTCGTCACAGAATACCTTACGCAAAGATCTTGCTCAGAGATTTCCAGATACAAGGGTTAAAGGTCGTAACCTTGTTGTTGATGATCTAAAGAACGCTCTTTACTCCGCATTCTGTCTTTCTTATGCGCAGGGTTTTGACCTGCTTAGAGCGGCGTCGGATCAACACAGCTATGAGTTTGATCTGGCGGAGATCGCAAGAATCTGGCGAGGTGGGTGTATCATTCGTTCTGAGATACCTGAGACAATTTGGACTGCTTACAAAAATGAGCCGGAACTGCGGCACCTGATCTTCGATCCAACCGTATCGAAAGCCATTAAGGATCGTCATCAAGGATTTCGACAGACCGTATTGACATTTGCCGACAACGATATCCCGGCCATGGCCTTTGCCGCATCCATGAACTATTTCAACGCGATCCGTTCGGCCAGATTGCCCGCCAATCTTATTCAGGCGCAACGGGACCTTTTTGGTGCTCACACATATCAGCGGTGCGACCGGGACGGGACTTTCCACACAGATGATTGGGAGATCGAGCACAATGAGTCTGCCGCGTGATCTTTTGCGGATCAATGGAACTCAGTGGGATTCGGCCTTACGTTGCCAGTTGGGTATGGGGAGTCGAGCATGATCGGAACATCAATATTGATCCTGGCAAGCATTAGCTTCATGATCGTGATCGGAGGAGCGGTCTATGAACATATTGCTGTCGTGCCAGTGTGGGCCTCCGCCGTCCCCGCCTCTCTTTCGATGCTGCAACCGCCATATGGCTTGGCAGCGGCGAATTTCTGGATCCCTATTCATCCCGTCACTATTCTATTAATAGCGGCGAGTCTCTTTTTTAACTGGAACAGCGAACGCCGAAAATTCATTCTCATCACGTTCGGCGGATACGCCATTATCCTGATCGCGACGTTCATATTTTTTGTGCCCGAGCTTTTGGCTATCACCGAAAGTACGTTCAGCAATAGCGTCGATGCCGAGCTTACTCGGCGAGCGCAAACATGGGAAACGCTTAGCCTTGTCAGATTGGGCTTTTTGCTGCTCCCGGCCGTGTCTCTGCTTTGGAGGCTGAGCCGACCCGGCCCAGATCAGAGCTACGCGACTCGCTGATCTCCCATGCGCCGTCGGTCTTTAGGAACTTGCTCATCAACGCAGCGTGAACTGCGTGGCCGCTCTTTTCTGCTGTGATCTTTCCCACAACGGGCATTCCTAGAAGTGCAACGTCTCCAATGATATCGAGTATCTTATGGCGGACGAACTCATCGGCAAATCGTAACGGAGCTTCGTTAAGCATTCCATCAGGCGTGAGAACGATCGCATTATCTAGCGAGCCGCCTCGTGCCAGGTTGGCCTTGCGCAACATCTCGATCTCATGGGTAAAGCCGAACGTGCGGGCCGACGCGATCTCGCGTCCGTAACATTCATTGTCCAAGACAAAATTAAGGGTCTGCCGGCGAACCATCGGATGAGGAAAGTCGATCACGCAATCGATCTCGAACCTTTCGGAAGGTTCAATGGACATTTTTCGGCCATCTTCGTCTACCTCAACCTTCTTCAAAACTCGCAGAATCCTGCGAGGAGCATCCAGTTCCCGCAGGCCGGCTTTCGACAATAGCTCGATCCAATCTTCGCTCGAGCCGTCGAGGATCGGAAGCTCGATATTGTCCAACTCGATGAAGCAATTGTCGATACCCGAACCGCGAAGTGCCGACAGCACATGTTCGCAAGTCGATAGAACCACGCCTCTTCGCAAAAGCGTAGTTGCGTAGGAACAGTGGGACACATATTCGATCGAGGCCGGTATCTCGAAGTTGTCCAGATCGGTTCGGACGAAAATGTAGCCAGTATTCTGCGGTGCAGGCCGCAGCCTCACATTTACTTCGACGCCGGTATGAAGGCCGACACCCTTTGTCTTCACGGACCTGTTGATAGTGGTTTGACGCAGCATGCTCTGCTAGAGACAGGCAACCTGCATACCCAAACGCGGAAGATCGCAGCTTTGTGTAAACGTCGTGATTTGAGAAAGAGTTAGGCGAGGCTTTTGAGAATTATTGTTGCTAAATGTCCACACTCATGTGGCGCAATTTACTAATCTTAAGATTGTACTTACAATTGATAGAGCAATTACGCGGTGCCAAATTTAGGTCTATTGATCCGCGCTGATCATATTAAGCGCTTTTCCGCGATTATCACTAGAACGTATGCCGATCCAAACAGCCGGACAGAAGACGGCGAAAGTTATGAAGATCAAGATCGAGGACCAGTCGTCCATCGATCTGCCAAAGGGCGCTCACGATCATATTCAGAAAGTGCTGGACTACCTTCCGGCCGAACATACTCGCGGCCTCGACAAGATCAAGCTGGTTGATTTTATAAACGATCCGCGGCTCAAGAATCTGGATGTGCCGATGAAAGGCGATCTGCCAGGCATCTATCATCCGAAACAGGGAAGTCAGGCCGCATGGATGGAAGTCTCGGTCGGGGCACTTCTTCAGCCGACAGAAAGTTTTACGAAACGCTGGATGGCGAAAACATCGTTCAAGGCGAACCTTGCCGGACTGATATTCTCATTGGTTGGGCAGCATTATTACCTAACGCTCCGCCATTCTGTAAAGAAGCAGAACCTCGAACCGCAGATACGGCAGTATGCCGAGAAGAATCTGCGAGCCTGGAGCGAGGAACAGTCTGCGGGCAGCTTTCGTGCAAAGCTGTTCCGGCCGCTGCGGCCCGTTGTTGAACGCTGGGCGAAATGGTTGAACAAGAAGGCGGCTAGTGCGAAGAAGTGATCGCAGAGGTGATTGCCGCTTAAGATAGGTATTCATCCGACCCCTACTCAAAGAAATGCGATATTGGCTCGTTAAACAGGAACCGGGTTCTTACTCGTTCGACACTTTTCGAAGCGATGGCCGAACCGATTGGACCGGCGTTCGCAACTACGCTGCTCGCAACAATCTCAGGGCAATGGCAAAGGGCGACAAGGTGCTCTACTATCATTCCGGCGATGAGAAAGCGGTAGTAGGTCTCGCAAAAGTGACGAAAACGGCATTTAGTGATCCAACCGCCGACGATGATGCCTGGGTCGCGGTGGAACTGGAAGCCGGAAAGCCGGTAAAAAAGGCGGTAACGCTATCTGCGATCAAGGCAAACCCCACGCTCTCGAACATTGCGCTTATCAAGTTGTCACGCCTGTCGGTAGTACCTGTGACAAAGGAGGAATTCGACGAGATCATTTCTATGTCGAAATAGGACCAGATCATGACCGCAGCATCAGAATCCGCACACCGTACGAATTTCCTAAGTGAAGCCGTTGAGTACTACCACGAACTGCTTCGAGATACGGATCTCGCCTCTCAGACGTTCAGTGCTTTGCACAAGGGGCTCGAACATAATCGCTTGATCTTTGGCGGCCGTCCATTATCGCCGTATCTCCGGCCCCATTTTATAACTGCTTCAGATTGGGAACGAGTGCGTTCCACTTGCGAAACTATATGGGGAGCGCTTCAGAAAGTGAAAGACGCGGCCGTGAGCAACGATTCGCTTCTTGATGAGCTTGGGATAACGGAGCTTGAAAGATCGCTTGTAAAGATCGATCCGGGCTATCGGCAGGTTTCTCCGACCGCCCGTCTCGATTCTTTTCTTACCGATGATGCTTACAGCTTTGTGGAACTGAACGGAGAAAGCCCTGCGGGGATAGCGTTTGCCGATTCGGCGACAGAGATCTTTCGAGAGCTGCCCGTGATGAAGCGATTCGGAGAGCGGTTCCAGATCAGGGGGCTTGAAGGGAGGTCGAAAATGCTCGATGTGCTGCTGAGCTGTTGGGACGAGTTCAGCGGCGGCAAGGCCGAACGGAAACCAGTGATCGCGATCATCGACTTGAAAGATCTTCCTACGATCAAAGAGTTCGAGCTATTCCGCGACTATTTTGAGGGACAGGGCTACGACGCCCTTATCTGCTCGCCGGAAGAACTAGAATTTGATGACGGCAGGCTTTTCTGTCACGGCGTGAGGATCGATGTCGTTTACAAACGGCTGTTGGTAAACGAGTATGTTCCGATAATGGACGAGTTTCCGGCACTTCTGGATGCTTACCGGGCCAGAGCTATATGCATGGTAAACAGTTTTCGCGGGAAGCTTGTACATAAGAAGGCGATCTTTGCTGTCCTGACAAACGAACGTTACGCAGATCTGTTCAACTCTGATGAGCTCGCCGCGATCGAAGCACATGTTCCCTGGACAAGGAAGTTTCGAGAGGAACGGACTCGCGTGCGAACCTCAAATGAAAACGGCCTGGTTTCAGAAGAGGTGGACCTGGTTGAATGGACACGGGCAAATTCGTCAAAACTCGTGCTTAAACCCAACGATGATTATGGCGGTCACGGCATCTATATTGGATGGAATTCGTCAGCGAAAGAATGGGATCAGGCACTTGATGCGGCATTGGCCGATGGCGATTACCTGGTTCAGGAGCGTGTGAAAACAGCGAAAGAGACCTTCCCAATGATGTTTGATGACCTCGGAAAATGGGGGATGGTCGAGCAGCTTGTGGACCTCGATCCGCTTCTATTTAACGGCGTCGTTGGTTCCGCCTTCACGCGTCTTTCAACGACGGAGCTTGCAAATGTGTCCAGCGGCGGCGGTATGGTCCCGACTTTCATCATCGGGGAATAGTAGAATCATCGTAATTGTTCCCGCTTTTATCGGGTTGAATTTGGTCGAGGCCAAAAACGCTTGCGGCGACTTAGTCCGATGAGCACACATTATACGAAGTCTGCCCGTTTTTGAAGAACCGAAAAACACCTTTTCTGATCGACAGATGACAGCATCAAACCCCGCAACTCGCCTTAGAGCCCTGACTGATGACTATCTGCGTCTCGAGCATAAACTAAAGCTTGGCGGCGGACCGGAGAAGATAGACAAGATCCACAAACAGGGCAAGCTTACGGCACGTGAACGCGTCGAGCTTTTGCTTGATGAAAATTCCTACTCGCAGGAGATTGGGCTGCTGGTGGCCTTTGATGAATACAACGGCCAGGCACCGGCCGCGGCTGTCGTTACCGTGGTTGGGAAGATCCAAGGCCGTGAATGCGTTGTTATAGCGAACGACGCGACCATCAAGGCGGGGGCGTGGTACCCCGAAACTATCAGAAAGATCCTTCGCGCACAGGAGATCGCGATGCGCAACCGCGTCCCGATCATTTATCTCGTAGATTCGGCCGGTGTGAATCTACCATACCAGGGCGGCGTGTTTCCGGGGCAGTACGGAGCTGCGAGGATCTTTTATTACAACTCAATAATGCGTCGGTATCTCAAGGTGCCGCAGATCGCAGCGGTGATGGGTATGTGCGTGGCAGGAGGGGCTTATTTGCCTGCATTGAGCGATGTCATCCTAATGGTCGAGGGCACGTCGTTCATGGGCTTGGGCGGTGCAAATCTTGTCAAAGGCGCGACAGGCCAGACGATCGATAATGAGACCCTGGGCGGCGCCATGACCCACAATGCGATCTCGGGGGTCGCCCATTACCGAACGCCGGACGACAAGGCCTGTATTAAAAAGATCCGCGAACTTATCACAGAATTACCGCGGCCGGAAGCGTCGAGGGTCTCGACGATCGAAAGCCACGGGCCTTCGGCTTCAAGCGAAAAGCTATATGAACTGCTGCCTTACGATCATCGCGCACCTTACGATATGCACGCGGTTCTCGACACCTTCATCGACGACGGTGGGATCGACGAGGTTCAGGCTGATTTTGCGAAGGAGATGATTTGCGGAACGGCCCGGATCGGCGGCATTCTCGTCGGCGTGATAGCCAACAGTCGCGGAATGTCGAAAGGCAAACCAGGTGAACCGCCGCGTTTCGGCGGCATCGTTTACACCGAGTCCGCGGAGAAAACTGCCTACTTTATTGAAAATTGCGACCGACATGGAACGCCGCTGCTTTTTGTACAGGACGTATCTGGTTTCATGGTCGGCGCGGAGGCTGAGCATAGCGGAATCATCCGGGCGGGAGCTCGTTTCGTCGAAGCAATGGCCACTGCAAAGGTACCCAAGATAGTGTTGACCGTGAACCATGCTTCGGGAGCGGGATATTATGCCATGGCCGGCCAGGGCTTTGATCCGGATTTTGTTTTCAGTTTGCCGACCGGCCGGATGGGTGTAATGGAAGGCGACTCGGCAGTTCAGGCGATCTTCGGCACTCAGCTTGAAAAACTGAAAAAGGAAGGCAAGGAACCCGACGAGGCGGTACTTGAAGAAATGACCAGGGTTCGCGAAACATACGACCGCGAACTTGACGCGAAACACGCAGCCGCCCGTGGCCTGGTCGATGCTATCGTGACTCCGGAGGAATTACGGCCGGCCTTGATCCTTGCCCTCGAGACTTGCTTGAATACTTCTTCACCCCATATCGGGGCTTTTGTTTTGCCCAATGTTTGAACAACGGGTATAGCTTTAGACGGATCATGAAGATGATGACAGAAATTGAACGGAGTTTTGTATGGCTGAACCAAGAACTGAAGCGATTGATCCTTTAAATGTGGTTTTGCGGCCGGGACGGCCGGAAGAGGCACCGGAACTTGGTCGTATCTGTTTTAACGCTTTTTCCGCGATAGCGGGTAAACACGATTTTCCGCCCGATTTCCCGTCACCGGAAGTTGTCGGGGGGTTGATGTCTATGCTCTTATCAAGGCCGGATATTTATTCGGTTGTTGCAGAGGATGGAACTGGCAGAGTTTTGGGCAGTAATTTTTTGTGGGAAAGCGATGCGGTGTCGGGCGTTGGTCCCGTCACGGTCGATCCGGACGTGCAGAATTCATCAGTCGGACGGAGATTGATGGAGAACGTCATCCGTCGGTCTGATGATAGAGGCTTTCAGTCAGTGCGATTGCTTCAGGCCGCATATCACAGCCGCTCGCTGGCTCTTTACACTAAACTCGGGTTCAACACCGTCGAACTACTTTCAAACATTCAAGGCCGGCCGCTCGGCATCCACATCGACGGTCACGCGGTCCGCCCAATGACCGAGGCGGATGTCGCAGCAGCCGACGAAGTGTGCCGGTCTGTACACGGCCACTCTCGGCGAAATGAGATCTTCGGCTCAATTTCACAAGGGTCTGCTATGGTTGTCGAGCATCAGGGCCGGATCACCGGATATTCGACGGGAGTGAGTTTTTTTGGCCATTCTGCTTGTGAGGCCAACGAAGACCTCAAGGCTCTGATTGGTGCCGCAAAGGAGTTTGGCGGGCCTGGTTTTCTTCTCCCGACACGAAACGGCGAGATGCTGAGGTGGTGCCTGGAACACGGCCTGAGGATCGTCCAGCCTCTTACATTGATGAGTCGCGGCATCTATCAGGAACCGCGCGGTGCCTTTATGCCTTCCATCTTGTTTTGATGCGGGACCACCTTCTAGAGGAACGATCGGTAAGGTGGTATCGTGCAAACCCTGAAGGTCCAGCACGAAATGCGTCTATCTAAAAGTTGTTCATGAGCGTCAAAGAGTTAGGTATAATGATTCTGGTCCTTCCATGAACCTCACATTTTCGTGGAAAGGTCGGGTGAATTACAAACAGAACCCCAGAAACTCGCGATCGGAGTAACACAGCAACATGAGATTTTCACTCGCATTTTTGATCTTCATACTTGCGGCCAATGCATTTTCCCAGGACAGCGAACGTGCCCTCACTACGTATTCCGGAAATGACAAGCTTGTTGGGCTGTCGAACCTGGTAGATGGTTTCAGCGAGTGTCCAATAAGGAGTGTGGTAGGGAGAGTTCGAAAATTTAAAACGGTGGGGAATCTTGTCAGCGTTCGCCTGCGTGAAGCCAAGAAGAAGTACGTGGACGTCGTCGTGCCTCTCGGCCGGGTCGATTCTGAAGACCGCAGCTATGTCTTTCGTCACTTGATCACGAAAAACAATACTCTTCGGATCTCGGGCTATTCGTGCAGTGACGAGCTTCCCTTTTCCGCTTTTAGCGTCGATCGGGTTTATTAGAGATCGAGACCACGCGTTAAGAGCAGCTTCTGTCCCCACAGATCATTAGATCTGAACCAGTATTGTAGGTGCCGTTGTCTAGAGGCTTGGGAGTCGACGTCACACGATCCCCGACGCTTTGCGTCGTGGACGTCGGCTCTTTTGTTTCGAAGGATAGTGAACGGGTCCGAAGCGGGCCTCCGGGGGAAAGATCTTTGGGAGTCTCTGAGGCGCTTCAATAGCAGCATCGACTATCTTCCGTATTTCCAACTTTAATTCATCGGCCTGATCAGGCTTTACGAAGTAGCTCCTGGCACCCGCACTAAGTGCAAGCTCACGGTCAACGCTACGATCGAGGGCCGTATAAACGACGATTTCGGCAGATGTATTCGTCTCGAGGATCTGACGGCACAAGCTGACCGCCGTAATGTCCGGCAAGCAATAGTCGATCAGGTACAATTCATATGGCCGACTTCTTATTGACTTGTCGGCACGCTCTGCGTCATACGCCACCGAAACGTCAAATCCGAAACACTGTTCAAGCCATCTCTTCATTAATTTGCAGCTGAAGCGGTCATCGTCAACATAAAGTGCGTGCAATCGGCTGTACATAACTGATTTACCTCCCCGGTGTCACCGATCACGTATTTGACATGTAACTGGTCAGATGGGGCTTAAAGAGTAACTAAACCCCACGACGTCCAGTTACTAGCTGTACAACGAGAACGATAAGAGCGACGACGAGCAGCAGGTGAACCAAATTTCCGACTGCAGCCCCGCCAAAACCAAAACCAAGTGCCCACAAAACCAAGATAATTATCAAAATAGTCCAAAGCATAGTTCTTCTCCTTTTAGTTGTCTTTCGTTATTAGGCGGTATAGATCCCACCAAACCAAAACCCACGACGACGAGCGCGCTCAGATCATGTTCGTGCGGGCGCTCTTAGCGCGTGCAGCCCCAATAGCGGTCTTTACGTCCTTCTCTTCCTCCGGCGGCGGAATAACTGCCGGCATTCCCAAAAAGTCGATCCAAAGTTCACGAGACCATCCAGCCGTGTGGTAGAGATGCTCGTCTTCCTCTTCTTCTACCTCAGCGAGAGCCTTTTCAAGCGACTTTTTCGTTTCGCCTTTTTCGTTCTTGGCAAGCTCGCCGATCAATTCCCAGTTCTGATGGTCCTTGGTCTCGGCGAGAACGACGCATTCAGTTGCTACAAGTTCTGCGGCCTTTGGATCGCTGCCGCTCTTAGCGAGCTTCATTGCGCCGACAAGAGATTCGCCAATATGACGAACGATAGCTCGACCTTCAGTTTCTACCCGCGGGTCGATTCCGAGCTCATCCAACAGAGTTTCCACAACCTCAACGTGGCGGACCGTTTGGTCGTGATACTCTCGCCACTCTTTCTTTAGATCGTCGTTAACGGCACAAGAAATAGCCGTCTTATAGATCTCGACGCCGCCAAGTTCGGTCTCTAAAGCTTGATATAGAAGTTCCTTCTTTTTCTTATCCATAAATGTACCCCTCAACAGATCGTATGTATTGATATCGGACGATATTTCATGTTCACTTTAGGAATGTGCAAACCGCGTTCCATATCTCCGGCGCCGCCGACGGGACCCAATTAGCGTTCGGTCAAGATGTATATTTTCCACCCCTCGAACTTGGAGCAATACAAACTATTTCAATACGTGAGCGAGTCTAAACGGGAAAAGCTTGGCAGTACTGTACAAATCGATACAACGAAATGGGTTTCTGTGTCTTACAGCAACGTTGTATTCTGACACGGTGCCGATCCGATGTTGGAAATGGCTTAGCGCATTTGCAGCAGGCAAGGCCGCGGAAAATGTTTTCCGATTCGATTTCTAATGCAAGTTATTGGGGAAAAAAGCGATTCCCTTGCACCACTGCAAGTAAAAGATCTCGCTAGTGCGATCGTCATAACATTCGACCGTCCTGAGTCGAGGAGTCCGTTGTCGCTAACCGTCCTGGGTCAGATCGAAGAGATCATCGTCAAACTTGTGGAAAGCAACGATCAGCGAAGACTTATTTTTACCGGAAAAGAAAGGGTGTTTGCCTCGGGTGCCGATCTAACGGAGATCGCCGGACTTGCGGCTTTCAATGCTGCCGATTTCTCCCGCCGTGGACAAGGCTTGATGTCCCTGATCTCGGCCCATCCCGTGCCGACAATTGCCGCTATAAATGGCGTTTGCTACGGAGGAGCACTCGACCTGGCTATTGCGTGTCAACGAAGAATAGCGGGTCCGAACGCGAAATTTTGCCATCCGGGTGCAGGCCTAGGGATCATGACCGGATGGGGAGGGACGCAGCGGCTTCCAAGATTGATCGGCCAGGCAAATGCATTGGAAATGTTCATGACCGCTATGCCGATCGGCCCATCGGATGCGCTCAGGATCGGACTCGTAGATGTGGTCGCAGACGATCCATTAGCCGAGGCTCTTAATTTCTGATCTCGGTTCCGCGAATTTCCACCTCTGGTCTTGAGAACGACGAGTACCGAAATGTAATGGTGGTTTCCTTTATGCCAGGGCTTTTCGGGCGAAATTGCGTATGAAATATAGTACTCGGAACATTCAATCCGAGATCGCTCTCGACGTATTCGAAAATTGTTTCGGATATTAATCGGCTGCCTGAGGCCTTTGGATTGGCAGCATTAAGGCGGCGTTCCTCCTTTACCACCCTTAACGTTTCCTTATCGATCCAGAGAACGCCGTTAAGTCTTGGCGAAAGCTTTCGGAGAGCCTCGTCGCCAAGATCAAAAACAAGTTTCAGTTCGCTTCCCACTCCGACTTTGTCACGCCCGAACAAGATAAATGGACAGTCCCCCTTCTGACGGTAAGAAACGGCCAATAAGGGCCTTTGCCCTTCAACATTGATTTCCTGCATCGAAAAGTCAAAATAGGGCCGCAGATTCTCGGCAAGCGCGACCGATTGAAAAAGGGTCAATCCGTTAATGGAATAATCGAGATCACTCCGCGAGCCTTCCTTTTCAATCCTTTCCAGCGTTCTCTCGGCACTTCGGATATTGGTGAGGTGGGTAAAGAAGGAAGCGGCGCGTTCTTCGGTCTTACCAGCCATTCGTCCGTCGATCGAAACGATATTCCGAAATTCGGCGATCGAATCGCTCCTGTCTCCGTATTGAAACACTACAAAGGTCGAGATCACTGTACGCGATCTTCGGATGCGCCCCTGGCGATCAAAGACTTGAAAAGATCTAATTTCTTCCGAAATAAGGTCGCGAAATCTGTCGATGTAGTTCGAGCGTTCTCGGGCGGCCGCAGTGATGACGGCTTCCAGATGTTGGTTCGTTTGCGATGCAGCAGGCCGAATCGTTGTGCAAATTATGGTTGCCAGTAAAAGGACCGATAGAAACAGGGAAACATGTCGTGCGGGCCTAAGATTGCCCGGCGAATTGGCGAAATATATCACGGCAAGTTATTTTAACATCAGTGGAAATGCCAGACACATGGAAAACATTGGAATCTGAGACGTTGAACGATTGCAATGTATTTAGGGTCAGACGAGAGCATAGCGAAAGATCGAGCGACCAAAAGCATGCCGATTTTTATGTGATCGATTCCCCGAATTGGGTCAATGTCATTGCTTTAGATGTGCAAGAAAACGTAGTAATGGTCGAACAGTTTCGCCATGGGATCGGCGAGACTATCCTCGAGCTTCCAGGAGGACTGATCGACAAGAACGAAATGCCTCTGGAAGCAGCCCGTCGAGAGTTGTTGGAAGAGACGGGATACACTAGCGAGGAGTGGCGATTGATCGGCAGTTCACATCCGAATCCGGCAATACAATCCAACACAATTTTCCATTTTTTGGCCCTGCGATGCGAACTCACCGGAACGACCTCGTTTGATCCGAACGAAAGCCTGGTGCCGCGGCTGGTCGCAAGCCGTGAAAGTTCGCGTCTGATTCAGACGGGCGTAGTAACTCATTCGCTGGTTGTTGCGGCATTTGCTTATTATTGGGGCAGTTTAGGCAACTCTTAAGATGCGTTTGTCGTTAATTTCCATTTTTTTCTTGGTCGGCATTTTCGTGGCCCAGGCATTGTTTTATTACAACGGGCTGCCTGATCTGATCGCTTCACATTTTGATGCCGCCGGCAGGCCGGATGCATGGATGACAAAGCCCGGTTTCTTTTTGTTTGAATTCGCGTTCCTTAGCTTTCTTCTGGTCACATTCCTCAGTGTTCCCGTCCTTGTTGGCCGATTGCCCGTACGATTGATCAACTTACCGAATCGAGAGTTTTGGTTCTCAGAAGATAAAAGGAAAGAAACGCTTCGCACGATTCGCGTTTCATTTGAATGGTTCGCCGCATTGCTGTTGATGATGTTTATCGCTGTAAACCAGATGGTATTTGAAGCGAATATCAATGGCCGTACGCTTTGGACAGCGGGAATATGGATAATTCTCGTTGTCTATCTGTTAGTTGTTTTAATTTGGATGATCGCTTTTGTCAGACGATTCAGGCTGCCGAGAAATTGAATTCATGTAGCGGCGCGAAGCACAGGAGAATATGAAAAAACAACTTGTTGAGCTGGCACATGCACGCTCGGGTGATAAGGGCGATACCGCGAACGTGGGCTTGATCGCTCTGAAGCCGGAATATTACCCGATACTCGTCCGCGAAGTCACGGCCGATCGCGTCAAGGAACATTTCGGCGAAATGGTCAAAGGTGATGTAGAGCGTTTTGAACTGCCAAATCTCGGAGCCCTAAACTTCCTGCTCCACGGCAGCCTTGGCGGCGGCGGAACGCTGAGTTTGATGACCGATGCTCAAGGGAAAACATTCTCGACGGCGCTGTTGCGGATGTATATCGATATTGATGACAATGATATACCAATTAACAATTAGCCAATTTACAATTTTCAATGAAGGACAATCCGATCGTAACGAAATCCCTTGCATTTGCTTTACGGATCGTGAAGTTGGCTCGTTATCTTGCAGATGAACATAAGGAATTTACCCTGAGCCGAGAGGTCTTGACATCGGGAACTGGTATCGGAAAGTTCGTAATACTCGCAGAAAGTGGCGAATCCCCCGAATCTTTCGTATTGAATATAGCAAGAGCTTTGCAACGGGCTGATGAAACTGAATACTGGCTGGTCTTGATCCATTATGCAGAGCTGATCAAGGACCACGAGTTTGAATCGATTGAAGCCGACCGTAAGGAACTCGCCAAGATTCTGACCACGATCGTCAAGACATCAAGAAAGGATAAATTGTAAATTGTAAATTGGCTGATTGTTAATTGGTAAACAATGTCCTTCCACCCTATTTACAGTCATCCAATTTACAATTAACAATTCACAAATATGAGTTCAGTCCTGATAGAAAACAACCGCGGTGTTCGTATCATCACGCTCAACCGTCCTGACAAGCGTAATGCTTTGAACGACGAGCTTATCGCAGATCTGAAAGCCGCTCTGGTCGCGGCGGACGCCGATGGATCTGTGCGGGCGATCGTTATTCGCGGGGCGGGCAAGGACTTTTGTTCGGGTGCGGATCTTTCGGCGTTGCAGAAGATCGCTAGTGCTTCGTTTGAGGAGAATCTTGAGGACGCGCGGTCGCTTGGGGAATTGTACAAACTGATCCGCCGCGTTCGTCAGCCTGTTATTGCGGCGGTAAAGGGCAGGGCTTTGGCTGGTGGTTTTGGGCTGGCGCTCGCGTGTGACGTGATCTTTGCACACGACGAAGCCCGGTTTGGATTTCCCGAGGTCAAGATCGGATTCGTGCCGGCTATGGTCGCGGCCATTTTGCGTAGGAACATGACGGAGAAAGACGCATTTGCGACTCTCACGTTAGGAAACGAGATCACCGCCGCCGAACTTCGAGATCGCGGCATCGTCGAAGCCATCATCCAAGGCGAAGATCTCGACTCCGAGGTAATCGCGATCGCCAAACAGTACGAAAAACTCAGTGCCTCCGCCGTCCAAATGACCAAACGCCTGCTCTACGACATCGACGGACTAGATTTCGCCTCGGCCATCGAACAAGGCGCCAAAGTAAACGCCGAAGCTCGTATGACTGAGGATTGTCAGAAGGGAATCGCGAGGTTTTTGGAGAAATGATCTCGCCGAATGGGGGCTTAAATTATGTTAAGACTGTTTTCTATTTTCTTGCTCATTGTCTTGGTGTTTAGTGTTCAGGCCTGCGCACAGAGTAAGGTATACGTCTCGTCCGAAGGAAGATTCTCTATCGATCTCAATTTCACGCCAACTGAAGATAGGAACAGTGCAGAATCAAAACTTGGAGGCAAGAAGCTTTGGTGGCGAACCGAGAGCGCTTCCTTTATGGTTAGCTTCGCGGACAATTTGGATGCGAAGAAGGAATTTGCCGAAAGTGCAGTTAATGCTTCTGCCGATGGATACATCGGTGCGATTCCCAAATCGGCTAAGGTTGTATCACGGAAAAATATCGGAATAGACGGCTATCCGGGTGTTGAAATTGTAAGTCGGGAAAGCGATGGTTATACGGTGGTCACCCGTTATTTCATGGTTGATACTCGCCTCTACTGTACTATGGCTTTGTGGACTGCGGGCCGAAACGATCTTGATGTAATTCGAACACTGGATTCTTTCAAAGTATACGTTCAAAGCCCTATGAAATAAGGTCATATCGACGAAAGCCGCCTTAGAAGCCTTTTAACGTATGGATTAGGGTGTAGGTTTCTTCTTCGTCGGTGACTTGTATTCGCTTTTTTTCTTGAGGCCGAAGGCTTGGATCTCGTTTGAACTGTCGCCGAACCTCGTGTTGGGCTATTGTATACTCGTTTCGTCGCCGCTATCGAACACGGTGCCCAAACCAACGCCGCCGCCCGCATGACGGACGACTGTCAGAAGGGAATTGCGAGGTTTTTGGAGAAGTAGCTCTCCTCGCCGAGCGGAAAAGCACAGCTTTTCCGCTCGGCGAGAAACAAATAGAAAAGAAATGCCCAAAATGGCTTTCTGTAAAGAGAAAATACGTTCCCGCAGACCCGCACAACGCTCTTGTGTAGCCTCGCAACCTTCCTGTGTGATCGGGCGGACGTTTTTGTTGTGGTGAGCAACGTACTTGTGCGGGCGTGCGACACTGTCGTGGAGAATTACAGTGTTCTTTTATGCCAATACAAACCAACAATAGAAATAGCCGACATGAGTGTAAATGGGTCAAGAGATATTCGCATTCCACAGGTCTTTTGTTAAAGGATCGAATACGGCTGGTGGATGATAATGGCTAGTAATCATTTGAGACGGTACTACAGAGGAAATCGAAAATCCGAAGTCGATAGTCCCAACAGTATAACTTTGCTCCTGTACTGATCTAAAGTATTCGAAAATAACACGACGTATAAGATATTGTGCGGTGGCTTCGCGGATGATCTCCCACGATAAATCACAGACGAACATAGTCGGCGTACCACGGTTCTTAAAATATTGTCGGCAATCGAAACTGCTGTGAGAACTTAGTTTTGCGGCAAGTCCGACAATATATTCGCTACCATAAAGCAAGTAATGCCCGCAATAATCGAGAAGCGTTCTATTGTCTAGGTTGAACCATACCTTGCTTTCCTCGGCGAGATCGGGGGCCATTTCAATTACTTTGTCGATGTCATTTTCCGTGACATCAAGATTCTCATTACTGAGAAGAGTCGTTTTGAAGATTTCGTGAGCATCTGCTCTGCATAGAGGGATCAGCCCTTTTTCGTAATAGCAGGAAACGTCGGTAGGACAACATGCGTGAAATGCTCTTACCGAAACGAAGGAACTCTTCAGGCGAGAAAGGACTTCGATTTCTAATTCTGTTTGAGTAACCGACGATTCAGAACATGGTAGCAGATCAACTAACCATTCAAGATTGTCGCTGATCAAATCAACATTTCCAAAGGCCTTTAGAAAACGTTCAAGCACCAAGTCGGTGAAAACATCTTTGCAGTTCTCACGAATCACCGTTAGCCAAGCATCGGAGTCGCTCCATTTGAATACTTGAATTAATTCGCCCGAGGTATTCAATATAAGCTTCTACGCCTCGACTATCTCGACTTTTGTTTGGATCAGGGATTTGGGGATCAGGGCGGGGAAGTAGGCCATGATCTCTTCGACTTTGGGGCGGCCGCCGGCGAAGCCTGTGACGGCGGGCGGGCCGGTAAGGATGAGCGGGGCAATTTCTTTGGTAAATCTTTCAACGTCGGCTTTGTTTTGGCCACGAACCCCGACACGCAACTGGACCTCTGGAATGTCCCTCGCGGGCTCGCCTGCGAGATGGCCGTGGGTGGCGTTGACGCCGACGTATTCGTTCAGGATCACGTCGAATCGCAGGCCAAGGCGGTCGAGCCTTTCGCGAAGAATCTTGTCGGCGGCCCGGGCTTTTTCATATGCTTCGGGCCACGCGTAAACAAGTGTGCCGACGGCCTTCCAGCCCGCAGAATACGCAATTGAGACCTTGTAAAATTCGGTTTTCGGGTTGCCCTTTATTCCAAATACACGCACGCGATCGGGCCCGTCGTCCTCCAGCTGAATCGTCGTAAAATCAGCGACTACATCGGGCGTGATGTATTCGTGCGGGTCGCCCATTTCATAGAGGAGCTGCTCTTTGACGGACTGAATGTTGACGCGGCCGCCGGTACCGTCGTGTTTGGTAATGACAAAAGTACCGTCAGGCGAGGCCTCCACAATTGGGAAGCCGATGTTCGCCATGTCGGGAATGTTTTCCCAATCGTACTGGCAGTTGCCGCCGCTCGATTGAGCACCGCATTCGATGATGTGGCCGGCGATCGTCCCGGCAGAAACCTTATCCCAGTCGTCGAAGCTCCAGCCGAATTCGTGCATCAGCGGAGCCAGCGTCAGCCCTGTATCGGTCAGACGGCCGCCGACGATGACGTTCGCACCTTTGCCTAGTGCGTCTACTAAGGCCTCGGCGCCGAGATAGACGTTGGCGGACTGAACTTTATCGCGGATGGCGGACAAAGGCGTGCCGTCGTCCATCGAATTGATAGTAACCCCATCAGCGATGAACTGATCGAGGCGGTCCAGTATGTCATCGCCCGTTATGACGCCGATCTTTACTTTGCCCTGCAGGCCGAGTTCTACTGCGACATCTCTGATAGCATTGGCACAGCCTTCGACGTTTACGCCGCCGGCATTCGAAAGGACTTTTATGTCCTTTTCGACACAATCAGGTAATATCTCACGCATCAATGTGACAAAATCGCGGGCATAACCGGCGTTCGGATCTCGTTGACGCTGTTTCTGTACGATCGACATCGTTACCTCGGCAAGGTAATCGAGCATCAAGTAATCGATCGGTCCGTTACGGACCTGGTCCACCGGTGCAGTCAACAGATCTCCCCAGAAACCCTGGCCACCGGCCACACGCACTATTTCCTTCATACGGTTACAATTAGAAACCAAAAGGATGAGACGGTCAACAAACCGCCGTGGGGCCGGTCTGCAGCCGTCTCATTAAGAACCGCAAGTTTAATTTAGTTATTGGGCCGATCGTTGCCGACCACAACATCCTTTGTAGCGGATGCGGTCTTTTTCGCCGCGAATCTCACCTTCTTCGATACCCATTTCGTCCCATCCCATGTTGTCACCGTTAGCCAGCGGCCGCCCTCGACCGCAGCTTCCGAAACGTTTTCAGTAACATCAACCGCGTAGTCACCTATTTGCTGCGTGGTCGTCTTGGTCTTCTTTGCCGCATCAACCGATGCATCCTTCATCTTATCCGCTGCGGTCGTTATGCCGTCAGTCACGATCACAGTCGTCTTCCTCGCACCTTCAACCGTAACATCTTTGGTTTTTACTGCCGCGTCCTTGGTCTTATCGGCAGCATCCCTTACAGAGTTGACTATCTGGCCGGATGCGTTTCCGTACGAAAACAGTACTGCCGCGACCGTGAAACCGAACAATTTTAGATTTTTACGTTTCATAGCATTAACTCCCTCTTCTAGACTTTATGAGAAAATGAAATCACCATGTTTTGATCACACCTGCCGCCAAATCCGGCTTAAAGTGCATCAATGGCATCGATACCCCCAGCTTGATCAGAACCTTATTCTCCCGAAGTTCTCGCGATCTCAGTTATCCTTGCCGGAGACAGGTTCAGGGTGTTTTCACCTGCAATAATTGAGACTGGTGAACTCCAAAGTGCGAATCCCCTTCCGGTTTTTGTGATCCCGAAAATGTAGTAGGCTCCCGGCTCGACGCCTGACATTGATGCACTGCCATCGGAGCCTGTCGTACCCGAGTATTTGGCAGAGTCGCTGATCACCCTCATCGCTGCGGCCCTGAATTGATCATAACGTTCGGGAAAAACTACCGCCAGTCCGAGACTATCTGACAACGAATTGCCGTCGATAGGTTCAATTCTTGCTTCCCGGAGGATCTCTTCAACACTCCGCTCCAATAGATAGAACCTTTCGTTTCGTACCGCCTGGGTCGAGCCGGTTTGCGTTACCACTTTCGCATCTATCTTAACTCTGCCCGACGTCGGAGTGCTGTCGATCTCGGTTTGAGCTCCGGGCACATTAACTTTGCTCTCGGGCCGCGTAGGCGCAGTTTCGCCTGTGGTGGTCACTGGCGGTAATGATGACGTGTCCGAACTGCTGGTTGCCGGTAGCGACGCTCGGTCCCTATCCACCTTAACGCTCAGATTCGAATTAACATCTTCGTCATTACGGTTGAACATCACGATCGCGAATACGATCAAACCAACCAAGACGATCGCTCCGACAGCAATAGCCGCAGGAGGTATTCCATCGTCTTTCGGCGGCCCTGTAACGATCACTGGTCGGGTCGGTACAGCACTTGATGTGATCGGACGGCCGCAATTCGGGCACGCGACAGCTGCTGACGAGACGTTGTGTCCGCACTCAGGACAGTTTAACAACGACATTGTTCTATTTCCTCCCTATTCTTGAGTCCAAAGCTAAGGGAGGCAATATGTGTGCCAATAATAGAGTGGGGAGATCAAGATAACGGAACCTATGGGCACGGATTTGAGCAAAGTTATTCGCCTTCAACCTACGATGATCGTTGGTTGAAGGCGAAAATGTAAGAGGTGTGAGAATCTATCAATAAACGACCTTTTTCGTCCGACTGACAACCTTACGGCTGCCTCTGTAAGTCTTTTTTCCCGTCCATTTGGCGGCTTGCCACGTTTTGATATAAACCCACTTGCCGCCGCGATAAACGCGCTTCACTACCCAACGTCCGCCAGCGTACCCTTGCCGGATAGCTCCCTTTTTACGTCGCGTCGTCCGGACTGTCTGAGCCTCAGCCGAAACCGACTTGTCCGTTGACGAGATCGTCCGGGCGGCGAAAGGAATGGAAAGGACCATCGCCAACGAAAATATTACGACACCAACCTTTTTCATGATGAAATTCCCCTTTTTTTCAATAGTTTAAATTTATCGATCGGCCTCGGAAATCATCTGCGTCTGCAAAGCTTGTCGCCGGGCCCAGGATATTGTAGCGAAACGCACCGTATGAGGCGAATACAAAGGCAAAAGGAGCGATCTTTAGTGAAGAAGGGTGGGGTCGGCGATCCCAGCCGCCGCTGAACGATGGGAGGATCGTCGAATTGCGAAATGAAGAGACGAGTGTTCGTGTAGAAATGCCGGGAACAAGGGGACGATTACCGAACTTCCCACAGGAATTGCTCGATTTCCGGCAGGAATTGCCCAACTTCCGACAGGAAATATCGAGATGCTTAGGGGAAATCGTTAAGATTCGGCAAGAAGTCGCCTGAATTCGAGAGAATACGGACATCCGCCTGCAAGGAATCGTCGAATTTGAGCAGAAAATGGCCGCGATGTAACGGGTCAAACGTCTCCTATTGGGGAAATAGTTCGAAATTATTGAGTATCCAGAACATAAGACCAATCATCAAAATCAAAGAAAGGGGGAAACTTTATGAAAACTGCAGCATATTTGATCATTGGATTGCTAATGCCGCTGTTTGCGGCCTCAACGGCCGTCGGGCAGGCGAACGACGTGGTCTTCACCGGGACAGTGCTTCTCTACGGAAGCGGTGCGAACGTTCGGACGACGACGCGTACTTTCACATTCCGGCTTTCGGGACAGACTTCGGACGAAGACGGACAGCGGTTCATCGACATCCTTCAGGACCGTGGGCAAACGGCACTTCTCGATGCGATCGACGGGCAGAAGGTCGGCACATTTGCATTTACCGGTCAGGTGGCACGCGACGTCAATGTCGCACGGGTGAGTGAAGTTGACGGAAAATTACGGATCCGGGCCGCATTTGCCCGATGGATGGGAATGGGCGAGCTTCGTGGCGGGTATCGATCGATAGATTATCCGTTTTCTTATGTCGAGCTGACGGTGGATCCGAAGTCCGGAAAGGGCGACGGGACATTTATCTCGGCGGCGAAGGTCCGACTGCGGATGAATGACGGGAAAAAAGAGATCGAGGTCGAAGATTTTGGGACTTTTCCCGGAATGGTGATGGCCGTACAGATGCGTGGGACACTGGTTCCGTGATCGTATGGGGAAATACGGCGAGAGGAAGCCAATGCATCGGGCCGATCTTCTTCTCGCCGTCAAGTTATAGGGCGAAAACGGTGCTGCCCGGCGGTCAATCTTCGTTGCGGACGTTTCCGCGAATGAATGTGACGATATCTTCCGTCGAAGTTCCGGGCAGAAACACCTCGGCAACACCTTTGTCCTTTAGAGGCTGGATGTCTTCTTCTGGAACGATGCCGCCTACGAGGACGAGTGTGTCGTCCATGCCGTTCTCTCGGAGGAGATCGACGATACGCGGGCACAGCGTGCGGTGCGCGCCGCTTAATATGGAAATGCCGACCGCGTCAACGTCTTCCTGCAGGGCGGCCGCGGCGATCATTTCGGGCGTCTGGCGCAAACCGGTGTATATGACCTCCATGCCGGCGTCGCGAAGCGCCCGCGCAATAACCTTCGCACCCCGGTCGTGGCCATCGAGGCCGGGTTTGGCAACAAGTACCCTTATTTTTCGTTCGCTCATCTGCGAATCAGTATATTAGCGAGCGAACCTTCCGAGCAAACCGTCGCGCTTGAGGAAGGGCGTGATCTCGGCCCAAGAGAATCTCAGCTCGCCGTCAGGTTCCAGTGCTTTCACCACATTCGGAAAACCATAATCGTAAAAGAACGCGACGCCGGCTTTATCTACCACAAAATTTGCCAGGTCTTTCTCAGTAAGATCCGTGTATTCAAAGAGCTGCTTCGGATCACTGTCTCCCCACTCCGGATCTTTCTTTATGTCCGAGATCGCTTTTTCGACCTCGGCGTCCTGCTTTTTCTTAACGGCGGCTATCAGCGCGGGTATGTCGTTAAAAACGTCTTTTGGAGTGACCTGCGTGCCTTTTACGGTGTCGATCACCACGTATTTCGTGACGCCGTCGGTGTAAGCGGCACTTCCTTCCATCCAAAGCATCATGGACAGAATACCGTCCTGGTTGAAGATCTCTTCGTAATCCGCCTCTGAAAGCCACTGCGTCTCGGTAAGTTCTTCCTTAAGATCGATCTCAAGCACTCTTACCGGATCTATCAGGGCCGTTATCTTTCTCGAAAGCTCGGCCGTGGCGGCCGCAGCGGCCGGACGACGTATCTTAAATGTCTTCTTGAAGCCAACGATCGGGGCTTTGCGGGTATAGACCTGCACCTTAGGGCTGATCTTAACCGTTTGGGCCGCGGAGCCGGATACAAAGATAAACAAGAGAAGTAACAACGCAAATGATCCGTTTCGCATATTGATAATGGTCGCCAGGCGCGGGATGGACTATCGTCGATCCATATTCGGTGACGCAAAAAGGCAGCGTATTTTGCTTGCTAAAGAATCTCTCGCCTTGATCTCTTGCCACATTTCAACCCAGGCATGAGTATTCGCCCAAATCGGGTTGTAACTTTTCAGCGGCTTTATGATGCCGTAGCGCGGTTCTTCGTCTTCGTTGACGAACGAGCCGAATAGCCGGTCCCAGATGATCAAAACGCCTGCATAGTTGCGATCGAGGTACTTTTCATTGACACCATGGTGAACTCGATGGTGGGACGGTGTGTTCAGCACCCATTCGAGCGGACCTAGACGCTTTATGATCTTTGTGTGGATCCAGAATTGATAGATCAAATTGAAGCCATGCATGATAACGAACATCCAGGGAGCAAAGCCGAGCAGCATTATCGGAGCATAGAAGAGCCAATGGAGAAGTCCACTGAACCAGCTTTGCCGGACGGCGACGCTGAGATTATATTCTTCGCTCGAATGGTGGACGACATGGAAATTCCAGAATAGGCGGCTTTCATGGCTGACACGGTGAAAAATGTAATAGGCAAGGTCGTCAACAAAAAAAAGTATTACCCATGCCCACCAGGCGTCGGTCGGGAACTTGTATGGAGCGAGCCAATAAGCAGCGGAATAAATGACCGAAATAAAGAGACCGAACAGCAGTCCGAAACCGACGCTCGCAAATCCGATAAAAATATTGTTCCACGTGTCCTTGGCGTCAAATTTTGCGATCCCCCTGCGGTTCGACCACCACGCCTCAAGTGCTATCATAGCGGCGAAGAAAGGAATTGCGATGACGACCGGGTTGAACATATATCTCGTCAAACATATCTTAATATTTTTCGTTTAAAGTTTTAAGGGGTTGGAGCGATGCGAAAGGTGATAAAGATCGGATTGGTCGTTTTGGTATTAGTTCTGGCCGGAGCGCAATTTATTCGACCGACCTTTTCAAACCCGCCTATCGTTCCCGGACAGTCAATTGACGAAGTAATGGATGTTCCGGCGGAGGTTAATGCGATCCTCGAGCGTTCCTGCAGCGATTGCCACTCGAACCGCACCAACTACCCGTGGTACTCCTATATCACGCCCGTCAACTGGTTTCTTGCGGATCATATCAGGCATGGCCGGGAAGAGTTGAATTTCAGTGAATGGAGCAGTTATTCGGTAAACCGACGCAACAAGAAACTCGAAGAGATCTGTGAAGAAGTTACTGGCGGATCGATGCCATTGCCGTCTTATCTCTGGATCCACCGGGACGCTCAGCTGGACGTTCACCAGAAGGCGATTCTTTGTGACTGGGCGAGAGCTGCGGGCTCTCTGGATGGTGGTGTTCCGAACGAGCCGGAGCGATAGTTGGCGCGGAAGCTTAACGAACCAGTAAAACTATGACTACCATATTTTGTCCCGGGTGCGGATCAAAGAACATTTTCGATCAAAACTTTTGCCGCAAATGCGGAATGAACCTTTCGGAGTCGGCCGCATCGCTGATCCGCCAGTTTCCTGAAGGTGCAGTCGATGAATTCCGCAAGCAGGAACAACTTCTTGAAAGGTTCGGACAGGTGGCCTTTGGAGGATTTGGTCTCGTCGTGTTTTCGGCCATCATCGGGCTAATTTACCTGATAGTGTCGATGATGATCCTAACTGGCGAAAACATCCCTTTGGGTGTGCTGCTCACGGCTTTTGTCTTGTTTGCTGGCCTTGCGCTCACTTACGTTTTTCTGCGGGAAACTTTGAACGACAAGAAAAATAAGGCAAAGAACAAGGCAATTGAATCCCAAGACGATCCGCCTATGAATTTGGCATTTTCAGACGGTGCGAGGTTTCAGGCCGTCGAAAGCGTGGTCGAAGACACAACGGAACTTCTTTCCGCCGATCAGTAGACGCGAAAGTTCGAATAGCGCTCCTGTTCAGCCAGCCGCTCAACTCGCCGTGTAAACTAACAACTTTGAAGTACAAAAACCAATGCCTTTAGGGTAAACTAGTGGCTATGCCCCTGCTGACGATCGTGCATTATCCCGAGCCGGTTCTGCTCACGGTCGGACGACCCGTATCCGAGGAAAGTTTTGGGAACGGCCTGGCCCAGACCGTTGCGGATATGTTTGAAACGATGTACAAGGCAGGCGGTGTCGGGCTTGCCGCACCGCAGGTCGGCATTTCGGAAAGGTTTTTTGTAATGGATGTACCTGACGATGAAGGCCGATCGAACAAACTGGCTTTTTTGAATCCTGAGATCATCAGTGTCGAAGGCGAACAGTACGGCGATGAAGGCTGTCTTTCTTTTCCCGGGCTTTATCAAACGGTAAAACGGGATATGAGAGTGATCGTCCGGGCTCAGAATGTCGCAGGCGAGATTTTCGAAGAGGACCTTAGCGGTCTTGCGGCACGTTGTGTGCTGCACGAGGCGGACCATTGCGACGGTATCGTTTTTCTCGACCGTGTCTCGGCCTTAAAACGCGAGCTGGCAAAAAGAAAGATCAAGCGGCTGAAACAAACAGGAAAGTGGGAATGAGCATGGAAGAGACAAAACTTACGACAGAGGTTCGCTCGATCCGTGAGCTTAATATGTACCTGCTTTCCGGTTGGAAACTCATCTTGAGTTACGTAAAGCACCTGAGCGACACACAGGAACCGCGATTTGTGCTCGCCTGGCAGGATGAGCGAGAGCCGGTGGTACCGGAACTTCTCGACGAATGGGAGCTCCACGAACTTGAAGCACAAAGGTACGGCTAACGAAGAACAGATCAACCATAAGAATATCTATGCAGACACAAAAAGTTTCGGACGCATTCAAGAACGAACCGTTTACGGATTTTTCCGTTAAGGCAAACGCGGACGCGATGAAGGCCGCCCTCGAGAAGATCGCCGGGCGATTGGGAAACGAATATCCATCGATAATCAACGGTGAAAAGATAACTCTCGCGGATAAATTCGAGAGCAGGAATCCTGCCAGAAAAGATCAGATCGTCGGAGTATTTTCTGAGGTAGATTCAGATACCTCGTTGGTTGAGAAGGCGATCAACGCCGCGACGGACGCCTTCGCCTCGTGGAAGCACGTGCCTCCTGCGGAACGAGCCGAATATTTGTTCAAAGCGGCAGAGGTAATGCGCGAAAGAAAGCATGAATTTTCTGCCTTAATGGTCTATGAGGTGGCAAAAACGTGGTCTGAGGCGGACGGCGATACTGCCGAGGCGATAGATTTTCTTGAGTTTTATGGACGAGAAATGCTTCGCTGGGCTGAGAAGCAGCCGCTGACAAGGATCGAGGGTGAGGACAACAGGCTCGAGTATATTCCGCTCGGTGTCGGGGCAGTTATACCACCGTGGAACTTTCCTCTGGCGATCATGGCAGGAATGACAATGGCGGCTGTAGTTGCGGGCAACACGGTCGTTCTGAAACCGTCCTCCGATTCGCCGACGATCGCCGCGATGTTCATGGAGCTGTTGGATGAGATCGGCCTTCCAGCCGGTGTTGTCAATTTTCTGACGGGGAGCGCAGCGACAGGCGAAGCGATGGTCACGCACCCAAAGACACGGTTCATTTCGTTCACTGGATCGAAAGGGGTCGGTCTCCACATCAACGAAGAGGCGGCAAAAACACGAGATGGTCAGATCTGGATCAAACGCGTCGTGGCCGAAATGGGCGGCAAGGACGCGATCATAGTATGTGACGACGCCGACCTCGACGCGGCTTCCCTTGGCGTGGTCCAGTCGGCATTTGGATTTCAGGGCCAGAAGTGCTCGGCGTGTTCCCGCTTGATCGTCGACGAAAAAGTGCACGACGAGGTTCTCAGCAAGATCGTTGCCCATACGAAAGAACTGAAAGTCGGCTCGCCTATCGAGGGAGACACAAATGTGGCTGCAGTGATCAACGAAAGAGCGTTCAATACGACTATCGGTTACATCCAGAAGGGCGTTGGTGAGGGCGGATTTGTCGTAACCGGGGGGCTTGGCAACGATGAGGCGGGTTATTTTATCGAACCGACGATCATCGATAACGTAAAGCCGGGCGATACAATTGAGCAAGAAGAGATATTCGCCCCGGTACTTGCCGTTATAAAGGCCAGGGACTACGATCACGCACTGGAAATTGCGAACGGGACCGAGTTTGGACTGACGGGCGCCGTCTATTCCTCGGACCAGGACAAACTTGAACGTGCGCGCCGCGAATTTCACGTCGGAAACCTTTACCTAAATCGAAAATGCACCGGAGCGTTGGTCGGTGTGCATCCGTTTGGCGGCTTCAATATGAGTGGAACGGATTCAAAGGCCGGCGGCCGCGAGTATCTTTTGCAATTCATGCAGGCAAAACTTACTTCTCAAAAGATCTAGCAGCGTGATATGAGATCGACACACAAATCTGCGTTGCTGCTTATCGTGATCCTGTCAGGGCTAACAGGGGGCATGGGTCAGAGAACGGGTGCACCCGAGGCGGCTCGGTCGAGGCCGATAATTTTTGCCGTCCTCGGCGATGGCGAACGGATCGAACCCATAGCTTATCTAGAAAAAAATATATTGACCAAAGCCATCGATGGGGCCTCGGAACAAGCGGCGATCTTTACATTTCATAAAGCTTACTATCGGGCCGGCACAAAGTATCGCTTGATCTTTGGCGGCGCAGATGCGGGAAGCGTAAATGTAAAGAGCTCCGATCCCGAGGGAGAGTGTTCTAAAAGCTCGGCCAACATTTCATTCACGTCTCAACGCGCGCGTTTGAGGGGGAACGTGATGGCACTTGCGACCAATGTCTCTTCGTCGACAAAAGGCAGCGGTGTTCGTCGCTTGCCTACTGTCGCAGAACGGAGTGAGATCGAAGCACTTGTTCGAGCACACTTCATCGACCAAAAGATCGGCACTGCTGTAATAAGAAATCTTAGGTATCATAATCTTACGGCGATCGATGTCGATGGCGACGGCAGTATCGAGATGGTCGGCACCTTTTGGGTCGAGCCGAGCCGGACCTCGCGGGCAATGCTTTTCTTCATTGCCGATAAAGGTGCGGATGGAAAATATTCTTTCGGCTATTCGGATCATCGGTTGATCAAACAGGACGAGGTGATGAGCCGAGACGTTACGGATCTTGATGGCGGGGTTTACCACGAGAGGCTGCTGGATCTTTTTGATACTGATGGCAACGGCACCGCCGAAATTTTCACATATGTTCAATCGTTCGAGGGAGCTGGATTCAATGCGTACCGGCGGGAGCAGGGAAAGTGGAAAATGATCTTCGAAGGAGCAAATTATCATTGCGCTTATTGATGGATCGGCCTATTCGATCGGGCGGGTAAACGTGCGTGAAAACGTTTGCCCGCTTTTTATGTGTCCCGGAGTTTTATGAAGATCGCGTTCATGGGTACACCGCACGCGGCGGTCGCCTCGCTTGATGCATTGCTTCGTGCCGGGCATGAAATAGCTGCTGTTTATACACAGCCCGACCGGCCTTCCGGCCGGGGCAAGAAGATATCCGCTTCGCCGGTCAAAGAATACGCACTTGAACGCGGTCTCCATTTGGAACAACCTCAGGGCCTTCGAAATATGGAAGCCATAGAGAAATTTCGAGGTTTGCGAGCCGATGCGGCCGTGGTCGTCGCTTACGGTCGGATCTTGCCGCAGGATTTTCTGACAGCCTTTCCGCTGGGGGCAATCAATCTACATTTTTCTTTGCTGCCAAAATATCGTGGGGCGGCACCGGTCAACTGGGCCTTGGCAAATGGTGAAACATTAACAGGTGTCACTACAATGCTAATGGATGAAGGCTTGGATACCGGCCCGATCCTTCTGCAAGAGAAGGTCGAGATCGGCTGGCGTGAGACTGCCCCCCACCTGGTGGATCGACTTTCGGCGATCGGCGCGGATCTTTTGATCAGAACCCTGGCAGAAGTTGACCAGATCGAGCCGATGTCACAGTGCAATGATGATGCGAGTTACGCTCCGATATTGCGAAAAGCCGATGGACTTATTAACTGGGAAAGGCCAGCCTCGGACATCTGCAACCGCGTCAGGGGTTTTCAGCCGTATCCGGGCTCATTTTCGTATCTGAATGGTGTTCGGGCCGTCATTTGGTCTGCCCGCCCATCTGAGGAGCGGGCTGATATGCCTACGGTGCCAGGGACAATTTTATCGAAGAGTGATGGAGTGATCGAGGTCGCAGCAGGAGAGGGGACGGTGTTGCGCATCGAGGAACTGCAGTTTGAAGGAAAACGTCGTAAATCGGCGACAGATGCTCTGAATTCCGGCCAGATCCAGGTTGGTCTGCGATTTTCAGGTGTGGTCTGATGCTTCGGCTGATAATAGGACGTTTTGGAAAATGGACGGATCCTAAGACGATCCCGACCGGTCAATTATGAAGCAAAGTTATTACGTGCTGAATTTCTATCACTTTACACCGCTTGGCGGCCAGACAGAGCTTTTGGAATTGAAAGAGCGGTTAAAGAACAGTTTGGTTGAGAATCGTGTATTCGGGACCATTATCATCGCAGGAGAAGGATTTAATGCCAGCGTTTGTGGCGAACCGGCGGCCGCAGAATCATTTGTTAAAACAATGGAGGGAATAGTCGGGCTGCCGATCGAGCCAAAGATCTCGATCTGCACCCGATGTCCATTCAGGAAGCAGGAGGTTAGGATCAAACCAGAGATAGTCACTTTCAGGCAAACGGTCGACCTAGCCCTGGGAAAGGGCACGCACATCTCTCCGGAAGACTGGGACGAGATCATCTCGGATCCCGAAGTACTGCTTCTGGACACTCGTAATGACTACGAATATCGATCCGGCACCTTTGTAAACGCGATCAATCCGGAAACACAAAGATTCAGCGAGCTTGCAAGTTTCGCTGATGCCAGCCTCGACCCTGCCGCACACAAGAAGGTCGCTATGTTCTGCACCGGGGGGATCCGCTGTGAGAAATTCGCACCTTATCTCAAGGCGATCGGATTTGAAACAGTGTACCAACTACGAGGTGGCATCCTTAAATATTTGGAAGAAACCGGCAACCGAAACGGACTGTGGCAGGGAGAATGTTTTGTTTTTGACGAGCGGATAACTTTAGATTCGAGTCTTGAAAAGGGGGACGGACCCGACCTTTCTCAACGCCACGTAAATTCCGAGGGTTGATCCCGCAACGATGAAGATCTCTCCAGCCCGAACTGCCGCGTTCGACATCCTGCTGCGGATTGAGACAGCAAGAGCTTTCTCGTCCGGGCTTCTCGCCTCGGTCGAGACGGACCTCAACGACCGTGACCGCTCGCTGTGCCACAACATCGTGCTCGGTGTCCTGAGAAGACAAATCTATCTCGACACGCTTATTCGAGGCTACACTGACTCCCGAAAACTGGACCCGGATGTTGTGGTCAGCTTGCGGATAGGATTGTTTCAGCTTTTATTTCTCGATCGCGTTCCTGCCCACTCTGCGGTAGATGAAAGCGTCCGTCTGATCGAGCGAGCAAAAAAACGATCGGCAACCGGGCTTGTGAATGCCGTGCTTCGGCGGGCTATACGACAGCCTTATTTGCCGGAATTCGACGATGAGATGGAAATGTTAAGTTTTGACACATCTCATCCGAGGTGGCTGGTTGAGCGGTGGATCGCCCAATACGGACGCGAGAAGGGCGAGCTGATCGCAAAAGCGAACAATCACATCCCGAAACTCTCTTTTAGAGAGACGGCCAAGAACAGTGAGGTGTTTCGATCACCCAACATCAGGCCCTCTGAACTGGTGGAAGGAGCTTTTGTGGCGGACACGGCCAGTGCAGATCTGATGAAGGCAGCGGCCGAAGGGGAGATCTATTTTCAGGACGAAGCATCGCAAATGGTCGCTAATTCTTTTCGGCTCAAAGCCGGCGAAGCTTTTCTGGATCTGTGCGCCGCTCCTGGAGGAAAAGTAACGTTGGTTGCTGCGAGACATCGATCACAGCCGCTCCTTTTGGTAGCAGCCGAAAAGAAATCGGACAGACGCAGCCAATTGGCTTCAATTTGTCGTGCCCAGGGAGCCGCTGACATTATCGTTTTGGGTCTCGACGCTACAGTCGATCTTCCTTTAGAACATGCGTCATTTGATGTTGTGCTCGTCGATTCTCCATGCTCAGGCACGGGAACCATCCGGCACAATCCCGAGATCCGCTATTTTCTTCAACCGTCAGACATCGACGATTTATCTCGCAAACAACGCAAAATACTGTGGAACGCATCCAAAATGGTGCGGACTGGAGGAATTTTGATCTATTCTACCTGCTCTCTCGAGAGGGAAGAGAACGAGGCCGTAGTTGAAGATTTTCTTGATGCGGTAACTGGCTTCGAAAGGGTTCGCCCAAATGTGCCCGAGAGATTTCTACGCGCGGACCTCTCCGCAAGGACCTTTCCTCATCGTGACGACATGGATGGATTCTACATCGCGCACTTTAGACGTAGGTAGGGTAAAGGTTTGTTGAAAGTACGAAAAATGTTAGACTTTTGCTTTGAATTTCGGGGGTCGTAGGCTGTGGGAGTATTTTCAACCGGTGTATCAGCCATAGGTAAGCTAATTGCGGTAGCTGTACTTCTCGGAGCCTTTCTAGCTGCGATGGCCGGCGTTATAGTAATGTCGCTCTCGGGCGAAGAGATCACAGTTCCCGAGATAACCGGGAAAGATTTTTTCGAAAGTGAACGAGAACTGGCGGCATTGGGCTTGAAGATCAAGCGACGGGCCGATCGTCCCAGCGGAGATCAAATAAACACAGTCCTCGAACAGCTTCCGAAAGCAGGTGAAACTGTAAAAACGGGCCAGATGATCTTTGTCGTGGTCAGCAAGGCCGGCGAAAGCGGCGAGGAAACGCAAAGGTCTGTGATCAAGGATATTGAGTCTGATGATTCTGAGAAGATCGAGGAGATGATCTCGGACCGGCCGAAGCGAACACGTTCAAACTCGAATACGAACGCCAACGCCAAGAAAAAGGCTGAAACGACAAGGGATGTTGTTGCAAACACCGGCACGTCAAACACGGCGTCTGACAGTAAGACTGAAACCAGATCGGATGAAAAGGGAAGCGAAGTTACTGACAAAAGTAAGGTGACGGGAGACCGCGTTAACCGGAACTCGACGCCGCCGCCAACTTCGCGTCCGCAGTCGACCCCAGCCCCGGCCAGGGACACTCGCAACCGTCCACCATCTCAGCCCTGATCCTGGGATGCAACCGACACTTAGATCTATGCAACCAACGAGGAAGCGTTTTTGGAATGTTTGAAATTGCTCCGTCCATACTTTCAGCCGACTTTGCTCGTCTGGCCGATGAAATAAAGGCCGCTGAGGAAGGCGGCGCGACCATCCTCCACGTTGACGTGATGGACGGACACTTTGTCCCGAATATCACGATCGGGCTGCCCGTTGTGAGCTCGCTTAGAAAAGTTACGGACCTGAAGCTTGATTGTCACCTGATGGTCTCGGAGCCGGGTCGGTATGCTGAGGAATTTGTCCGCGCAGGAGCCGATATGGTTTCGATACATGTCGAAGCGGATCCACATCTGAACCGAACACTTTCGAGCATCCGGGCAGCAGGAGCTCAGGCTGGTATTGCGATAAATCCGGCAACATCGCTAGGTTCATTGGAAGAGGCTTTACCCTATGCCGATTTTGTCCTCGTTATGTCGGTAAATCCAGGCTTTGGGGGTCAGGCTTTTATTCCGGAATCGACAGACAAGGTGCGGCGATTGCGGCAGATGATCGACATTTCCGGCCTGCCGGTACGCATTGAGATCGATGGCGGGATAGATGGCGATAATATTATGACGGTCGTTGAGGCGGGAGCGGAGATGATCGTTGCCGGTTCTGCGGTTTTTGGTAAGCAAGATCCGGCTTACGCTATTCGCGGATTGCTCGAAAAGGGTACAGTTTGGGTCTAAATGAGGTAATTATGAGCTTTTCAGTTTTGACCAGGTCTTTCATCAGTTTGCTATTTATAGCCTTTGGCGTAACTTCGCTGGCAGCGCAGGTCAAACCGGCTGACGGTTCTCCGGAAACGCGCGTCGAAGTCTTGAGGCAAAAGCTGGAAACGATCCGTCGCTCGGCGGCAAGTTCCGCCTCGGTGCTCCGTGAGGAATCAAAGGACAAGAACGCGTCAAAAGACGATAAGGCAAATGTAGATACTCCGATCGCTAGGCTTAGATCGATCGAAAGAGAAGCTTCGCAGCTTCAATCCGAAGTTAACAGCCTAAGAGGAAAGATCGACCGGGCTGAAAAGTACGAGGCGAGCGACATCGATCAGCTCGAAGCAACTGTTGCCGACCTGCAAACACGCGCCGAGGCCGTACAGATAGAAACAGCATCGGCTCGAGCTAATCCGGTCTCTAATGTAGGTAAACCCCGCGAAAAGAAGAAGAAAGGCAAATTTTTAGGAATTTTTGGTGGTGGCGGAAGCGACGAATATGAAGAACTCATCGGTGGGGTCACGCCCGGACGCGATAGAGAACTGTTTATAGTTGCAACACGCGAGGTCAGGAAGAAGAACTTTGACGTAGGACGCCTGCTTTTCCAAACGATAATAACCACTTATCCGGATTCGCCGTATTTGCCGATGTCGAAACTGGCGGTTGCTGACTCCTTCTATCTGGAGGGCTCGACGAGCGCGTTGATCCAGGCGGTTGTTTCATATCAGGACTGGCTTACGTTTTTCCCGACCCATCCGTTAGCCGATCGGGTTGTTTTGAAGATCGCCGAATCAGAAATGAGACAGATCGGGCTACCTGATCGCGATGCCACAAAGGCGAAACGCGCCGAGGTCCGGTTGAAGGCACTGATGCAGCAGTATCCCAATTCTATACTTCGGGCCGACGCTGAAAAGAGGCTGGAAGAGGTGCAGGACAATCTCGGTCTCCATAACCTTTACATAGCCAACTATTACTACACACTTTCGGTTGGCCAAGGGAAAAGCGGACTAAAGGGAGCCCAGTCACGTTACCGTGAGATCCTCGATAAGTATCCGAACTTTACATTTATGGATGAAGCGTTGTTCAAGCTGGCCAACACTTATCTTTTGGAAGAGGAAACAGACGAGGCTGCAAGATATTTCCAGAGGATCGTACAGGATTTTCCGAATAGTGAGTATGTCGCGAAGTCAAAGGAGCAGTTGCAGATAATCGGCGTTGAAATACCTGAAGCAAACCCCGATCGGATGAACGTGTTGCCGCCGGCATCGGTTTCCTTTTTTCAAAACTTCAGGAATCAATTGTTTGGTATTTATCCGATGACGATCGACAAGAATGGAGTGTTGATGACAAGTAAGTTCGATGAGAAAAAGTTTGAGATGATCGATCAGATAATCGAAAACCAGGGAGATATTCTTATCAATCAAATCCCTCAAGCCCTTACGACGGTCATATCGGAACGGCAAGCTCCACTGCCCGAACAAAAGCCGCAGGCTCAGATCCAGGCGCCGATCAAACAGTAATCCCTTCTTCATTGACTCAATTGCCGCCGGTGGCCGAGACATCTCGATCGCGGCGGCAATTTCTTTCTGGCACATTCGAGCATGTTCTTCGCCGGTTGTTTGGCGATCGAGCATTAGAGATGCCTAAGTTCTCGATGTGGCGACCGTGTCGGTATTTCGCCCAGAATTCGCCAATAAGCGGCTGATGTCAGTGGCCGCATGGTGACGTCTCCGATCGATCGAATCACATTGGCATCAAAAAAGCGGCCCATGTTCAGGCCGCTTCTTCTATATAAAGGTTCATCCGCAGGTCACGGTTTTGGCGTTGCCGCCGGTGCCGGTTCGACATCCCGCTTCTTGAGCTTGGGCGGAGCATCGGATGAACTGGAGCTTCCGGCTGTGTCCGAATCTGCATCAGGTGCATCCGGCTGACGCTTTTTCAGCGTTGGCCTTGAATTATCTTCGTTGTCGAAGTCTGTAATTATCGCTGCCTTTGCATTAGTGCTCCTCAGCAAGTGGGCCTTGACGCGATTGAATTCCGATGTGCTGATCACATACTCTTCCCTCTCTGGGAATCGCACAACCAACGATGCTGTAGCGTCTCGTCTTTCAAGAGACTGGGGATGCGTCGAGAACAGCTTCTGGATAGAACTCGGTTTTTTCTTATTCCTTGACGCCAATTTTTCAAACATCGTGGACATTGCTACCGGGTCATAACCAGCGGCATATAAATATTGGACCCCGAGTGAATCGGCCTCATGTTCAGCGCCACGCGAGAATTTCAGCGATGCGAGCCCTGCCAGGATCCCTCCCCCGTTCTGAAGCACGGTGCTTGTGATCGGACCGCCGAAAATAATGCCTGCCAAAGCTCCATAATTGATCAGCGTGCCTTTGCCGTGGTTCTCCATGGCGTGACGAGCCGCAACGTGGGCTATTTCGTGAGCCATCACTCCCGCAAGCTCCGCTTCGTTGTCGGCTGCTAGAATAAGCCCCTTGTTTACAAAAAAGAATCCACCGGGAAGGGCAAAAGCATTAACTTCGTCACTGTCAATGACCTTGATCGTGAAAGGGATCTTGGCGTCAGAATGGAGAACTATGTTCTGACCAACACGATTTACGTATTCGGTCACGATAGGATCCTCCACCATTTTCGCCTGCTGTTCCACCTGGGCAGCCAATGTTCGGCCGAGTTGGATCTCCTTTTCCTGTGAACCTCCGAGCCAGCCAAAGAATTTGTCAAAGCCTGAATTTATCTTTCGCTTGCCGATCTGCGAGGGATCTTCCTTTACCGACAATGGCCGGCCAACGGAGGTTGAAGGAGTCGGTGCCGGCTCTTCCTTTGAAGCAGTTGCCTTCTTAGAGGCTTTGGCTTTCTTGGCATTGGCTGTCGCCTGGGCCGAGGCACCCATTGGCATTACAATGAGCGAACCTGTCGTCATTGTGGCAAGGAGAAAAAGGGACAGGAACTTACTGGTAGGCTTCGATCTCATTACTTCCTCCGAATACTCGTTTCGAAACTATCTCCTGAATTTAAACTTATTTTGGCGTTAATTCAACGTTTATTCGATGCTCCAGGTAAAGAAATAGTTGCGATTATCCGTAAAAATATCCCACTTCTCATCTAGTTGGCCAAGGCGAGGGCTGGCCCGGCCAGAAAAATCTTTCGTTTAGTGCCAAAAATTGTTAAAATCTATTTTGCTGTATCGTGAGTGACGGTACAATGCCTGCGCTGTTCGCTTTAGCTCCTTCCTTAGGCACTGCCGAAACGTGCCATGCTTAAATTCGCACGATAAGTAGATGAAACGCATTCATGACAAGGTAAAGGACATTGTCGAGGTCCGGCCCTTTCGTAGTATTCGCGATTTTACTGCCGATCCGGTCGCAACCCTTCAAAGCTACCATTTTACCGACGCCACGGCGGAATTGATGGCAAAATGGCTTGATGCCATTTCCGGTTTGCAGCCCGGGAAAGGTGAGGCGTTCGCTCTTGCCGGATACCGCGGCGTGGGAAAGAGCCACTTTCTGGCAACGCTCGGTGCCCTCGCATCAAGCCCTGAACTTCGTGAACAGGTTTCGGAATCGCATGTCGAGTACAGTGCTCAGCGTCTTCAGCGTCGACATTACCCGGTGTCTTATCTCCGACGGGGAACGCACGCAGATCTCCTCGAGGAACTGAAAGTCGCTGCGGCCAATACGTTCCAGTTGGAAAGGATCGAGGCTCTCTCGACATTCGAAGAAGTATTGAACGCCGTTGCTGCAAAGAACGGCGAGACCCCTTGGGTTCTTCTCATTGACACTGCGATGGAACGCGGTTCTAGGGTAACGCGCGACGATGGAGAGGCTCTCAGTGAAATAGCCGCAACCGCCCAAACACTTAATCTATTCGTTGGGGTTGCGCTTGATGACGACATCGCAGGCGCAGACGGTTCCAACGCTGCGATCGTCCGGTCATTTGCCATCGACTATCTCGATCAAGCCCACCTCTATAAGGTTGTTAATGCTCATGTTTTCCCAAAGAACAGCAAAAAGCTCGGCGAGCTTCACGAAATATATGGATATTTTCGCGAGGTGCTTCCAAGTTTCAGATGGTCCGAGCAAAAATTTTCCTCGTTGTACCCGCTGCATCCGGCCATCCTGGAAGTGGCGCCGTATGTAAGGCTTTACGTACAGGATTTTGCTCTGCTTGGATTTGCCTCTGAAGCCGGCGAAAAGATTCTGGGACGACCTGCAAACAGCCTGATCGCATTGGATGAGGTGTTTGACAGCGCCGAGTCAGGCCTCAGAAAGATCGACGACTTGAGTGAAGCGTTTGCTGCCTATGATTCGATAAACTCGAGCGTCGTGAATAAGATCCCTGTCATGCAGCGGCTGCAGGCGAAACTGATCCTAAAGGCGCTTCTTCTTTTGTCGCTTGACGGCCAAGGCGCAACGGCAAGCGAGATTTGTGCTTCGGAACTGGTCTTCGACGAAGCGGACCCACAGAAAGCTGCAATCACGGTTGAGGCACTGCTTCGTCGATTTGCCGACGAGCTGCAGAACGATATCCGCGTAGTTGCCGACGATGCGACAGGGGCTCGGTATAGCTTTAAGGTCAGCAGCAAAGAGAATCTGAATAACGAGCTTGCCGAGGCCGTCCTGAAGATTGCAGATGAAACGATCTCAGGCGTGCTTCGAAGGGTCTTTTCCGATCGGTTTCCCGATGCCCAATCCGGCGCAGGTTCGGATCCTGAATTAAATGAAATTTCCACCCAGTTGGTGTGGCGAGGCACTCGCAGGCCGGGCCGGCTCGTATGGCATTCTGCATTAAATTCGGAGGAAACGAGAACGTCGGACCCGTGGATCGATTGGGAAGTCGAGATCGATCTAAGTGGCTCGGATCTCGTTGACGGCTCCCAACATCAGCCGGGCAAGATCACCTGGAAGCCGGATCCATTGAGGCCGGATGAGATCGACAAGATAAAAAGCTATTTCATATTGAGCACGAATGTAGAGCTTCGCGAAAAGTATAGCGAGCAGATCCGTGCATCTCTCCACGCCCACTCGATCGCGGCCGAAAAGATCCTGAACAGATGCTTTCTTGAGGACGGAAAACTTGTCGTCGATGGGTTCGACTATAACTTCACGGAAGAAGCGCGTTCTGCGCAAAGCCTGCCCGAGCTGTTTGGGACCATGCTCGAGCCTTTGTTCGAATCTCGTTATCCGGCGCACCCATTCTTTACCAAGCTGCTTGAATATCACGATGTTGCAGAGATCGTCACAGACCTTTACAACGAATCGCGACGAGATCTGGCCGACACCCAGAGCCGTGCGCAAACTTTTGCTTTTCCTCTAGGGTTAGTCCGCCTTGAGGGAACATCATTCGTTCCTGAAGATCGCGATAGGCTCGCCGCTCTTCCAACAGCGAAACTTGTCAATGATCTGGTCGCAGAAGATGTTCGGACAGTGCCAATTGAGCGGCTCCAGAGTGAACTCAGGCAGCCGCCGCATGGATTTGGCCGGGAGGCCCAGCAGATGCTCTTGACCGCACTTGCGGCGGAGCGTTTTCTGGATTTCGTAACCAAATCGGGAAATCGGATCAGCAGTCGATCGCTTGATCTAAAGATAATCTGGGATGACATTGCCGGCATCGCCAGGCCGCTAGGTTCTACTTCGAATTCGCAAACACACGCCGAATGGGCAAAGTTGTTCCTGAAAGGTCGAGCATCAGTCTCCCTTGATCAGGCTTCTGACAGAGAAGCTTTGACGGAATCCTTCAGGGCCTGGGTCGAACAATGGGACAAAGCGGGCGTTCTTGAACATTTCTCAGAGCTTCCAGAAGATGTACTGAATGTTAGGGTGTGGCAGCTTGCGGCCCGAGCGTCCAAGACGTTTGGTGGGGTAGTGGAAAAGATCCGCGGGGCCGGCAACGGTGGAGTTTCTTTGGAAGAATGCCTTGACAGTATCTTTGAGGCATTTTCAGGTTCGACCTCGGATCTCGAAAAAGGTGAGGCCGACCTTAAGACACTGGAAAGTTTTGTCCGAGGGGCTGCGCTTCGCGATGAAGTGAAGACCTACCTCGCAATGTGTGAGTTAACGGCGGACAGTGATATCGAAATGGTTCGGGAACGAACGATCACCATTCTGAATAGAGCAACGCGACAACCTAGCGAGGATTCAAACCGTGAGCTCGGCTATGCGTGGGAGAAATTTCGTCGGTCATTCAGCGAGAACTTTGAAAGAGAGCATTTGTTTGCGGCGAGCCATCAGGAACGTCGGCAGCAGTTGTCGCAGATCCTTAAGAGCGACGCATGGGCAGAATTCGAGATCGTTTCCAGGCTGCCTGGTTTTGACCGATCTGCCGTTTCAGCGATCGACGGGTATCGAAGGCGCATACACGATGGCGAATGCACGGCTAAGACAACTGACCTCTTGGAGCGTCAGCCATTTTGTCACTGCAACTTCTCGCTGATGCTTTCGGAAGACCTTGATCATCTGCCGTCGGCGCTGAATGATGCCATCAACAAAGGTCTCGTGTCGTTTAGGGTAATGCTGAACCGGAACGCTGAGGATATTATTCGTTCGATCGAGAAGTTTTCAGACCAAATTCAAGACAATGAAACAGAATCTGCTTGTCGCGGGCTCGCTTCGGCATTGAAGGCAGGCAAGGATATTCCCAGATTTGACGATCTCCAGTTGAAGATCTTGACTGAAGTACTGCGCACGGGAACAGTGGAGCGGCCAGATTTGTCTGTCAAAACTGCAAACGGGCCCCACCCGGCGACCTTGGGTACGAATCCCGTCTCTTCGAAGGCAAAACAGGAGCAAGAAGTTGACGAGCTTCTCTTACTAAATGTTTGAGGGCATTTCGCAAATCTGAATAGTTAAATTGCCTTCAGACTATCTTATCCTTTCCGGTAACTCCTCAATAAGCTATAGTTTCCAATGTGAAGACCGCTACGATAGTTGGAGTAGGACGGCTTGGCGGCGCTTTGGCAATTGCGCTCGATCGGGCGGGGATCGAAATTGAGCGACTGATCACTAACCGTACGCCGATCGATCCCAACGTATTCAAAGCTATCAGCACTGAACCTGAGATCGCAGATCTTGGGTACATAACTGAGATTACTTCAACTTTTCTTTTCATTACCACGTCTGACAACGCAATCGTCAAAACGGCAGCGAGTTTGTCTGATCGCCTGAGGCCGTTCACGGTGGTCTTTCATTGCAGCGGTGCGTATCCTTCGAATATTCTTTCCGGATTGAGCGACCTGGGGAATCCAACGGGTTCATTTCATCCCTTGTTATCTGTGAGCGATCCGCTGACAGGTGCGGGAATGTTCCGTGAGGCCTATTTTTGCATCGAAGGTGACCCTCGCGCCGTTGCCGCCGCTCGCGCTGTCGCGTCAGCATTAGGGGGCCATGTATTTTCCATTGACGACTCCATGCGAGCCCTTTATCACGCATCTGCGGTTATGGCTGCTGGACACATTGCCGCCTTGATAGCCTCCGCGTCAAGACTTATGGAGTTCTGTGGATTAGACGAGGAGGAAGCGGTAAAGGTATTGCTTCCGCTCGTACGTAGTACCGTCCAAAACATTTCCGCACAAGGGCCGTCCAAAGCTCTTACCGGACCATTTGCCCGAGGTGACAAAGCGACGATCGAACGGCACCTTGCTGCTTTCGACCGGCAAGAACTCTCCACAGAGAAATACGTCTATCTTGCGTTGGGTATGAGGTCCCTCGAATTAGCGAACACAGACTGCTTGACCGGCGAAGTGTCCGAGCGGCTCGAACAAACGATAAAGATGGCAATGGCCGATCTCAGGTGATAAAATGACACGGGATCGCAAAACGTCAAAATGGCGAGCAAAAAGGACGAATTCAAAAAGGAAAAGGAGATATTTCTCGAGCATATTAGGAACTCTGGGCTCAGGAAAACGGCCCAGCGCGACCTGATAATGGAGACTTTTCTTCGAAATGAAGAACATTTGACGAGTGAGGATCTCTACTGGCTTGTGCATAAACAGGATCCGACCGTTGGCCACACAACCGTCTATCGAACGTTAAAGCTGCTCATCGAGGCAGGCCTCGCGCGCGAGGTCCGCTTTGGCGATAACCGAACCTACTACGAGCATCATTACGATCACGAACATCATGATCATATGATCTGTACGGAGTGCGGAAGGGTAATCGAGTTCTTTTCGCCGGAAATTGAATCGATGCAAGACAATATGGCGGACAAACTCGGCTTTTATCCTACGCATCACAGCTTAAGGATCTGGGGTCTCTGCAGCGAGTGCCAAAAGGAGGCATCTTCGGTGCACAGCGCCCCGCCGGGCGCGCAGCCAAAGGTGAAGATGCGTACCGTAGCTGGAAATTGAAGCAAGTGGGAAATATTGTGGAAGCGAGAGTTAGTTTTAAGCGCGAGGGGATCGAGGGTATCGTTCCGGTCGGAAGTTATTTGGCGGATGCAGCGAAACGGCTTGGTGTTCGTTTTGAAGAAAAATGCGATCTTCAGGAAGGATCGCACTTCTGTTCTTTGGAGGTGGTGGAGGGCGAGGGACTGCTCTCACCGCCGACCGATGCCGAGAAGGCGTATTTTGCGGCAAGCGAGACTGGGTCCACCGGAAGACTGGCCTGCCAGACGAGGATCGATGAAGTTGGGGAACTTGTGGTCATGATAGCAGAACCGAAAGAGGTAAAAGGCGATGAAAAGGACAGTGACGTCCGCGAGGAAGACTATGCAAAGAAATTTGCCGACCTGCCGTTGGAAAAGAAGATCGCTCAGCTCGTGAATCTCGAGGCGATCACACTCGGCGAGACCGTGTCGTTCATAGCGAATTCGCCTTATATGGTTTTCGACAAGCTTATGGACGTAATGGCGGAATTCGGCTTGAAGAAAGAACAGATGGAAAAGGTGGCCTCAAGGCCGATCGAACACACCGTTCAGAATAAGGAAGGCACCCCGAAGAGCGGCCGAAAGCGTAAACCCGCCGAAAGTTCGGAGAACGGGGCTAAGGAAGAGGCGTGAGCGAAAACAAGATCGAGAAACGGCCGATCGGCAAACTAAAAGAAAGAGGCCAGTATTTTCTGGCTTTTTTCGTCGTTGGATCAATGCTCCTGGTCGCCGGATTTCCCGTTTTTGTCATCTTTTTTTTCGCCATCTTTGCTTATTTTCTATTTCGGATATTCACGGCGGGGAATCGCAGCGAAACTCGTGACATATTCGAATTCTATCTTACTGCGAATGAGATATTAAGAGAGGATGGCCGCAACTGGTTCGGGTTTGAGATCCGCGATGCCATCAGCAGGGGTGAATCGATCGTTCACAGAATGCCGGGAGCTCCGCCGCTCGTTTATTTCGCTCTTGGGGCCCTGTACAACAAGGCGGGCGAACATCAATCTGCTATCAACGCACTGACACAAGTGGTCGAAGCAGATCGCGGCAACGAGTCCAGCTATGTAAATCCGACTCCCGAGCTCAGAAATTACGTAAAGATCCTGCGAAAGATCGAGCGTGAACCGTCCGAAGCCCCTCTTACCTCGGCCGCGATCCGTGCATTAGAACGAGCTCGCCGCATCAGGGGCTCGACCATTCTAGGAGAGAGCCGGGCGGCTTTTGTAAAGGCGACGGGACGCAATCCGGAGCCTGCAGAACTCCCGGAGGCCGGTTCTCCAGATGATTTTTCCGGCTCGATCGTAGGATCGCAGTCGCCCGAGCCCACGGTCCCGTTACTTGGACGTCTCGACGGTGATCCGGGAGACAGCCGATCGGTGGACGAGCGGTCTCATCAAAAACGCAAGCGTGGCCGGGCTCCAAACAACGGTCAGCGCGATCCCTATGCCGACCGCAAGCCGATAACCGAGGTCCTTCACGACATTTATGACAAGAATGTCCAGTGATCGAACTTGTTGGATGCGAACCTGGATCGTGTAGGAAAGAACGCGGCCGAGTTTATCGAACCCCAAAGAATTTTCTGATCGAAGCAAGAACTCCCTTCTTGGACTTTGGCTCACCAGTTGTGTCGTCCGGTTCATCGGCCTCGTGTGTCGCTCGACGCTGCTCGATCATCTCACCGATCGCCTGCACAAGGTCCGGATTCGCATCGAATATGGGTTTCAGCGCCAGCTTGCTGATCTGGATCACTTCAGTCTCTTCGATCGCTACCACGGTTGCGGTCCTCGGCTCGCCGGTAAGCAGGCTCATCTCGCCGAAGTAATCATTTACACCTAGCGTATTGATCGAACGCAGCTCGCTTCCCTGAACCAACTGGACATCCACCTTCCCGCGCGTAATGACAAACATCGAATTACCCTCGCGGCCATGTCTTACAATGGCTTCGCCCGGGGCAAACGTGCGGTTAAGCGAAGATTGTGCAAGCTTCATCAGCTCATCATCGGAAAGCGGCTCGAATATCGGGATGCCGCCCAATTGCCCGGTCGTGCTTTCAAGATAATCTTCGATCGAAAGTTCGGCCGCGGCCTCTTCCATGTAGATCGTCCGCGTCGGGTAGGCAAAATCGATCTTCTCACGCTGGAATGCGTACCAAACCCGCTCGCGGATCACGGAATCGGTCTCGTTGTAGCGCGCATAATCCTCAAGCCAGTACTTTATTTCCCAATCGATGCCGTTGTCGCCGAGGTTTCGAATCCGAACGATCGGCCGCTTCTTGCTTGAAACATTTTCGACGAACCGAACCGCCTCACGAACGATATGTGCCGTCTTTGCTGGCGAATTTGAATAAAGCGTATTAAAGAAAACCAGCCGCGCGTTCAGATTGTCCTTCGCCGCCACCTCGATCGCTTCTTTACCGAGCACCGCATTGCTCATTACGATCAGCCTGTTTTGAAAATTCCTGATCTTAACCCCCCGCCAGGTCACGCTTTCCACCACGCCCACCTTGCCGTTCTCAAAGCTCACAACGTCGCCCACGTGGAACGGCTGATCTGCCTGAAGCGCGATACCGGAAAAAAGGTTTCCGAGCGTGTCCTGCAGTGCGAGGCCGACGACAATGCCTATGATCGTAGATCCGGTGAACAGCGGGGCGAGTTCGACGTTAGGGTAGAACGACTGAAAGATGACGAAAAACGCTACGATATAGATGACGATCGAGATAACGGTGCGGGCGAGGGATGCGATCTCAGACTGGCCGGCTCCTCTGAGGGCCATCGTCATCAACAAATAAGAGATGAACCGTACAATAGTGACGACGAGGGCCATCCAGAGCACGATCTTGAATATCTGAAGCAAGATCAGCGCGGCTTCGGCGATCGTCGTCGCGAGCATGCTGTGAGCCTCGCCATCGATCGAAGTTATATCTCCAGTCGGTGAAACGGCCATTCCAAGCTGTCCCAGCACAAAGCTTTTGAATATGGTCTCCGCGAACGGCAGAAAGACCAGGGCCGCAGAGATGATCGCCGCGGCAAACACGAAAAGGAGAGAACGTTTTTGAAGGTCAGAAGGCGGCATAAACGGGTCCGCTAAAACATATCAGCAATCGTTTGGCCTATCAACAAGAAAGAAATGAGCGAGATGACCGTCGCGATTGTCCAGCCGACGATGGCCAGCCAGCGTGGATTGCGGTATTTGCCCATTATCTCTTCGTTTCCGGAGAGTTTCAGTATTGCGCCGAGAATTATCGGCAGCAGCAGGCCGTTAACACACTGTGTGATCAGCAGAAGTTTGATCTGCGGGATCCACGGAATCATTGCGATGACGCACCCGATCAATATAAGCGCGGTAAATATGCCCAGAAAGATCGGCGCCTCGCGAAACGTTCGTGAAACACCCTTTTCGAAGCCGAGAGCCTCGCTTAACGAGTAGGCCGTAGAAAGCGGCAGCACGCCCATCGCGACCATCGACGCGCCAAATACACCGACGGCGAAAACAATTGGCGCATATTCTCCCGCAACTGGGCTGAGGGCGTACGAAGCCGTCAGCGCCGTATCTACTTCAAAGATGCCGGCGGAATGAAGTGTCGCGGCAGACGCGATCATTATCACCGCCGCCACCGTGCAGGCAAAGAATGTCCCGCCGATCACGTCAAAACGCTCGACCGCCAGGTCTTCAGGCCCGATCCCTTTATCGACGACCGAAGATTGCACATAAACCTGCATGAACGGGGTAATGGTCGTCCCGATCAGTGCAATGACCAGAAAAAGATAACCCGCGTCGCCGCTGAGCGAGGGCCTGAGAACGCCGTCTGCCGCGGCCTGCCAGTTGGTATCGGCAAAAAACACGGAAACGACGTACGAAAGCAGCACGAGCGACATCAGGAGAAACACGCGTTCGACCCGTGCATGAGAACCCCTGATCACAAGCCACCAGATAAAGCCCGCCGCAGCGGGAAGGGCGAAAGCACGGGGGATACCGAGCAGTTCCGACGCTGCCGCGATGCCTACGAACTCTGAAATGATCACGCCCGTGTTCGCAATTGTCAGAGCGAGCATGACAAAGGCTGCCCATCTCACGCCGAAATGCTCGCGGATCAGGTCTGCAAGGCCCTGGCCGGTAACTGCGCCCATGCGCATGCACATTTCCTGCACAATGATGAGGCTAATGGTCGTGGGAACGAAGATCCAAAGAAGCGTGTAGCCGTATTCGGCCCCGGCGCTGGAATAAGTGGCAATTCCGCTGGCGTCATTGCCCGAATTGGCGGCGATGATCCCCGGGCCGAGGATCGCGAGATAAGCAAAGAAGCGATATTGTGACAGACGGCGGCCCGCCCGCGCGAAAAACCCGCGCGCGTTCCTCAACGGACGCCTTCGTTTCAGCCGTGACAGGAACATTTAACAAACTGCAACTACTACTGTCGTCTATCATCGCTTTGCCGCGGGCCATGCGGCCGGCAGCCTCGTCATATCTCCCTCAAATGAGCCAGAGAATACCCGAAAAACATTGCGGGAACACAGAATATAGCCTTTTTGCCTTTCGAAAGAAAGCGTGTCGCGGCAATTTCCCACACTTATCAAACAAATATCAGCTTCAGGCCGGCGACCACGAGCACGGCGGCAAGCAGACGACGCAGCGTGGGCGTGGCAATGCGTTTGCTGCCGTATTCGGCACCGATATAGCCGCCGATAATGACCATTGGGATCAGCGCCACGATGAATCCGGGCAGAGAACCGACGCTGGAATAGTTTCCGAACAGCCCCGCGATCGAATTAACAAGGATGAACGCGGCCGAAAGCCCCGATGTTGCCCGCGTTTCGGCCCACCCCATGAACAATATTAGCGGCGAGAGAAAGATGCCGCCGCCGGTGCCCGTCAAACCGGACAGCAGGCCGATCGCCGCACCCGAGATCATAGCCGCCCAGATCGGCACGCGTTTCACATCGGTCTCGCTCACCGCGCGATGGGCGAACCGCACGAGATAACCGGCCGTGATCAGCAAAACTATGCCTACGAGCGTCTTGTACCAATGCCCCGGGAGCGTGATGTAGCCGCCGACAAACGCCGCCGGCACCGATGCGACGGCAAACGGCCACAGCATCTGCCACGACACGTGTCCCGCACGGTAAAATTTGTACGTCGCGATGCTCGCAACGATTATGTTCAGCGTCAATGCCGTCGGTTTCATCGCCGCGGCGCTCACACCGAACAAAGCCATCGTCGCCAAATAGCCCGATGCCCCCGCGTGGCCGACCGATGAATACAACATCGCCGCCGCCAGGACCAGCACCGCCAGAAAAACCACGCTCAGCTCGTCCATATCCGTTCGAGAAAGAGTAACAGAACGGCGTATGCGTGAAAAATGCTCCGGATCATACGGGAAAGCTCCTTTTTGAGGCAGGAAATGGCCAACATTCGCCAGGAAATGGACGCTCGGCGGCGAGAAATGGCCAATATTCGCCAGGAAATGCCCATTTCTCGCCGGGAAATGACCATTTCTCGCCAGGAAATACCCATTTCTCGCCAGGAAATACCCATTTCTCGCCAGGAAATGACCATTTCTCGCCAGGAAATGACCATTTCTCGCCGGGAAATGAACATAATTCGGCGGACAATGGCAATCGTGCAGGGAATAATGCCCATTGTGCAGGGAATAATGCCCATTGTGCAGGGAATAATGCCCATTGTGCAGAGAATAATGGTCCTTCCGCACGGGAAAATGGCCATCGTGCAAGGAATAATAGCTATTTCGCAGGGAAAAACGGCTTGGCGGCGTCGCAAATCGAACACAAAATCTGTTAAAGTTCGGGAATTATGAACCAGATACGACGGGCGGCGGCTGCGGCCCTGCTTATATTCGCTTTTGTAGTGCTTCCGCTGCCGGTTTCCGGTGCGTGGCCGGAGCCGGTACGCGGAAAGAACGCGATGGTCGCGTCGCAGCACGTTCTTGCGTCGCAGATCGGGGCGGACATTATGCGCAAAGGCGGGAATGCGGTCGATTCGGCGATCGCGGTCGGGCTTGCGCTGGCGGTCGTTTACCCCGAGGCGGGAAATATCGGCGGCGGCGGGTTTATGGTGATACGCCGTGCGGACGGAAAGGCCTTTGCGATCGATTACCGCGAGATGGCGCCGAGTGCCGCGACCCGCGATATCTTTGTAGATGACAAGGGCGAGCTGATACGCGGCGAGGGCGGCTCGCAGATCGGCTATCGTGCGTCGGGCGTGCCGGGCACGCTGGCGGGTTTCGATCTCGCGTACAGGAAATACGGCTCGGGCAAGGTGAAATGGGCCGATCTGGTCGAGCCCGCAAGGCGGCTTGCGGTGGATGGCTACGTGCTTTCGTACCGATTGGCCAGCCTTCTTGTCGCATACAAGGAACATCTCGCGAAATATCCGGACAGCAACCGCATATTTCTCAACAACGGCAGCTACTACAAGGAAGGCGACCTGTTCAAACAGCCGGAACTCGGGTCAACACTGGCCCGCATCCAGCGAAACGGTGCACAGGAATTCTATACCGGCGAAACTGCACGGCTGATCGCCGCCGATATGAAGGCAAACAACGGCCTGATCACGCAAGACGACCTGAAAAACTACGTCGCAAAGGAACGCGAACCGCTCCGAGGCAAATACCGCGGGCACGAGATCATAACAATGCCGCCGCCAAGCTCGGGCGGCATCGTAATGCTGCAGGTGCTGAACAAACTCGAGCCGTATAACGTGAAAGAAATGGGGCACAACTCGTCGGCAATGCTGCATTTGCTGACGGAATCGTCGCGACGCGCGTTCGCCGACCGGGCGGAATACATGGCCGACCCGGATTTCGCCGATGTACCGACCGAGGTCCTGACACATAAGCACTATGCCGCCGAAAGAATGAAGGGTTACGACGCAAAACGGGCAACGCCGAGCTCCGATGTGCGTCACGGTGAGGTGATCAGGGCCGAAGGATCCGATACGACGCATTACACCGTCGTCGATCCGGACGGAATGGTCGTCAGCAACACCTACACCATCAACGATCTGTACGGATCGCGCGTAACTATTAAGGGAACCGGCATTCTAATGAACGACGAGATGGACGATTTTGCCGCAAGGCCCGGCAGACCGAACCTTTTCGGCCTGATACAGGGCGAGCGGAACAAGGTAGAGGGCGGAAAACGGCCGCTGTCGTCGATGACGCCGACCATTGTCCTGCGAACGGACGGAAAGCCCTGGTTCGCACTTGGCGCACGCGGCGGGCCGAGGATAATTTCGGCGGTCATGCAGTCCGTTATAAACGTGATCGACTTCGAAATGAACATCCAGCAGGCCATCGATGCCCCGCGTATCCATCATCAATGGCTCCCGGACGAAATTATGTACGAACCTTTCGGAATTTCGGCCGACACGAAGAATATTCTCGCCGCGTTCGGGCATAAATTTGTCGCGAGGCCGGGAAATATCGCCTCGGCGACCGCGATAATGATCGATAAGGAAGGCGTAAGGCTCGGTGCGATCGATTCCAGAAGCGATGGCGCCGCCGTGGGCTATTGATCTGGGCTTTTTTCGTCGGCAAGCAGCTTTGTTGTGCTATCCGTCACGCTTAGCGGCTCGCCGAGGTCGTTCGTGTCCCGCCATTTTCCGGCAGAAGGGCTTGAATACACGCTCGCCGGGATGGATCCGCCCTCAGGAAGCGAAACGGCAGGCCGCGACCCGCCGATATTCTGCTGCGGTGCCGGATAAACACCGGCTTCAGCGATAAGATCGGGCGATTCGCTCGATTCGAACATCAACGCGTAAACAATGCGGAGAAGCCCGCCGACGCCGAAAAGAAAAACTGCCACCGCGGCGAGGAAAGGCTCCGTTTTTGTCGCAATGTGGAACATCGCGACGAGCGGCACGACCAGAAACGACAGCAGAAAGATAAAAACGCCCTGCTTGATGCCGCGCTTTTTAGGCGAATCCTTCTTCTTGCCCTGCATCGCCGCCCCGGGAACCTCGCCGCCGGCAAGAAGTGCCGCGACGCCGGACATCGAGAAGCCGCATTTGGAACAATAGCGGATAAATTCCGACGCTTGACGTTGTCCGCATTTCGGGCAATGCATCATTCTTCTACTCTTCCTTCTTGAGCAGCTTGGTCGTGTTCTCGGTCACGCTTCCACGCTCGACGAGCTCGCCCGTGTCCGGCGCACGCCAGCCGCCTTGCGGCGAAGCATATTCGGTTGCCGGCCGCTGCTGCTGCGGAGGCAGAGCCTGCTGAGGATTTCCATAAAGATTCGCCGGAGGAGCAGGCACCCGCGGCTCCTGCATCGGCAAGAGCGTCCTGACCTTCGACGACGGCAATATGACCAGCGACAAGATCAGTATCAAAAGCCCGCCAAAAACACCGGTCACCGCGCTAAGGCCGGCAAGTTCGTCCGCATTCAGGATGCCCCAAACCGACGTCATGAACATTGTGAAGAAAATGAACCACGCAACACTGAAAACAACCCCGGTCTTCTTGTTCAGGAACGGCTTATTCTTTTGGACCGCTTCGAGTTCGGGAAGAAAACCGCCGTGGTTCAAAAGTTCAGCCACAAGCGCAAGCTGAAATCCGCATCTTGAGCAAAATTTCGTATCGTTTGATATTTGCTGCTGCCCGCAGCGAGGACAATGCATTTGCGATCTCCAATAGCGCGATCAATACCGTGGAAATTATCGAAATTCTTGCACGATTCTACAGGCATTGCAATGTACGTTCGGGGAGGGAATTAGTTCCCGCTGCCGTCATTCGCGTCAAACAGGCCGTTATCTTTCCCGCGCTCGGCACTCGCCTCCTCGAAATGGGTGCTTTCCGCCGACAGCGGCTCCATTAACTGGTTGAGCATGTCCGGCTTCGTCGCCGGATCGAGCCATTTCTCGTGATCTTCCTCGCGGATCACGACGGCCTGCCGCTGTTTTGTATTGTGAATGAGCGCGAACGTCTCATTCGGCCTGGTGGTGATGATCGCGGTGCAGCGAATCTCCTCGCCCTTGATCGTGCACGTCCGCGCAATGCCCGCAAACGTAAAGATCGGCTCATCAAACCAGATCCGGAACTTCTTTTTCGACCCGTCGGGCTGCTCTTGCCACTCGAAAAGCGACGTTGCCGGGATAAGGACGCGGTCGGTCCTGAAAGCGTCGCGAAACATCTGGACCTTTTGTATCGTTTCGGCCTTCGCATTGATGGCATTGGCGATCTTTCCGTTCCAGGTCTCGGCACGGATCGTCCAATGCACGTATTCAGGGTGGTAATGACCATTCAGCGCGAGGATCTTCGTGCCGGGAAAGATCTCGGGCCGCGCGGAGTATCCGTGAATATCGAAGAATTCGTCCCAATACTGATCGGCAAACAGGGGAAACTTCTTTCGCAGCCGGTCGTAATCGGCAGCCATCGCATAACGTCCGCACATATCACGGATGTTACATAATCGCGACGCGAGACGACAACCCCTGAGACAAATCCTGGCCCGCTTCATGCGGTCAATCGGGCTTCGAATCGCTTTTTATCAGATATTGCGTTAATGCAAAGGCCCGGCCTTGCAGATGTGAGGCACGGACGAGGGCTTCGAGGAGTACATCGATCACCGGGCGGAGCCGATCGGGTGCAGGTATTTGCCTGAAGAGCTCTTTATCGTCCGCGAAGAAGAGAAAACCCCTGCGCCGCGTTTCGGAGCATTGCCGAAGGTAATCTTCCACCTCAGCACAGCCGACAAGCTCCTCGGGCAAGGTCCACTCGAAGGGATCGTCCCAAAGCCGCACTGTTATTCCGCCGAAGACCTGCTCTATCGCGGCGGCCGAACGCACAAGATACTCGCCGCACGATGCGGTCGCTCCGATGTCGCCGCCGGACGGGCGTTTGTAAAGCAATTCGTCCGTGAGGTCACGGACAAGGGATAAAGATCGACCCTCGACCCCTTGGAAACTCGCTTCAAGTGCCTGGATAAGAAAACGACCTTCCATTACACCGGCGATGATACCCGCTGTAGTAAGCGGTGTCACGGCTATCGGCAAGCGTCGAGACTATCTTTTCGCAATGCGGCGGTCGGTTTCGTACATTCCGAGACCGTAATTTCGGCCGTTCCAGTTGACGCCGCTCCCGATCTTGCCTTTGACGCCGATCTTGGAACCTCTGGTCGGTACCGATTCTCGGGTTATTACCCAGAACGAGCCTGTACCGTCGTCTATCTTGTAAGCGCCGCCTCTAATGTCGGTACCGGGGATCGAAAGCCCGTAACTGTCGCGAACGGTTCCCGCCACCGCAACTTCTTTGTTCTGAAATCTCGCCGGATTTGCTTCGATCTCGGCTATCGACGTGCGCTTCGGGCAGCCTGCCAGGAAAAGCACGGCCCCCGCGAGCAGGATCACCGGTATCGAAGAAAAAATGCGTTTACTCATGAGTTTACCTTTGTCAATTTGTATTGCGGGGAAAGAACGGTCGATTGAAAAGATTCAAAAAGTACAGGAAAGTTTGCCAATATTTTTCCTTTTTGCGATTCTCTAGGCAAGTCGTTCTATCCAATCGGTCACAAATTATCGAACTGGTGCATAAAGTAGCCTTCGGGGAAAAATTCGCATTTTCGTCGAGCATTTCGGCGAACGCATGGCATCCGAAAAAGCCTAACCAAGCCTATGAGTGGTGGTATTTCGACGCGCTTTCCGACGACGGGAACGAGGCCGTTGTAATTGTATTTCTCGATAATTTCATTTATTCCCCCAGATACAACGTTGCGATCAACCCGGACAGCGAACCCGCGGAATTGCGGAGGTTCCCAGCCGTATCGTTTACGTATTTTTCAGGGGGAAGACAGATATACAGAGCAGTTAACGAGTATCCGGGACATGATTTTTTCGCAAGCGAAACCGAGCCGAAGTGTATTATCGGCGGTAGCGGATTCCACTTTGCCTCCGCACCTTACGGATCGGGTTTCAGCGTTTCCGTAAACCTTCCGCTCGCCCGCGGCAGACAGCTCGAAGCCGAATTTGAGTGGCTTTCCATTGAAACCGATCTTTTTCCGGTTCCCGACGGAGCGGATCAGAGCATTCATAGATGGAATATGGTCGCGGCCCGCTCGGATGTTAGCGGCAAGATGAAGGTTTTTAATTCAAGCAGACGTGTGATCGATGTCCGAACATTTCGCGGGACCGGTTATCACGATCACAACCTCGACAACCGGTGGCTGGCCGATACTGTCAGGGAATGGCATTGGGGCCGTGCCCATTTTGCTGATCTGACCGCCGTTTTTTGCTCTTACGAGGAAACAAGTGACGCGGAAGCATCGAATCAGCTGCTTTTGATCCGTGATGGCAGCCTGCGAAGAGTCGCAGCGGTGATAAGCGACAGGGAATATTCACGCGATCGATTCGGAATAAGATACCCCTCAAGAACAGTTTTGACGGGCGAGGGCGGAGAGAAGCTTAGCTCCCTTACCGCGGAAGTGATCGATTCCAGTTTTTATCATCTGCGATTTCTTAGCACAATGACTTACTGTGATCCTGGCGAACGCTCCCAGACGACCAGCGGAATTACGGAATATATCGCTCCGGGAGCATTGAAGTATCGCTGGCTAAATCGATTAAGCGACCTCAGGACCGGAAAAAACGGAAAGGGCCCATTGATCTGATGCCTTACCCGCATTGCAGCTGCTTTGCCATTTCTGGCTGATCGCGATGTTATTGTAAAATACTGGAAATAGTTTCTTAGTCTCGCAAGTACACAGCTTTGCGGCTATTCGCCAGGGAGCATCGGATAAGTCTATGTCGCACGATCTATTTAACTCACGAAAAGAATTCGAGACGGGCTTTGGCCGTCGAGGTTACTACTATTCGCTGCCGCAGCTCGAAAAGGAAGGGGTTGGCCGTATCAGCAGGCTTCCTATCTCGATCAGGGTCGTACTTGAATCGGTGCTCCGCAACTTTGACGGCGGCCGCAAGATCAGCGAAGCAAACGTCAAAGCCTTGGCCGGATGGGAACCACAGGCCGAAAGGCAGGAGGAGATCCCCTTTGTGGTCGCCAGAGTTGTGCTCCAGGATTTTACCGGTGTTCCGCTTCTCGTGGACCTCGCAGCAATGCGATCCGCCGTTCAAAGAATGGGCAAGGATGTTGCCGTGATCGAACCGCTTGTTCCTGTCGATCTGGTGATCGACCATTCGGTACAGGTCGATTATGCCGGCAGCGAGACCGCGTATCAACGAAATACGGAAATGGAGTTTCGTCGAAACGAGCAGCGTTACCGGTTTCTTAAATGGGGCACGCGGGCGTTCAACGGATTCAGCGTCGTGCCGCCCGGAATTGGAATTGTGCATCAGGTGAACCTTGAGTATCTCGCCAAGGGCGTTTTCGAACGCGACGGTATGTTTTTCCCTGATTCGCTTGTTGGAACCGATTCGCACACGACGATGATCAATGGCCTCGGGATCGTTGGTTGGGGCGTCGGCGGCATCGAGGCAGAAGCTGGAATGCTTGGCCAGCCCGTATATTTCCTCACGCCTGACGTCGTGGGGGTACATCTTACAGGAGAGCTTCCTCAGGGAGCGACGGCTACCGACCTCGTGCTCCGAGTAACAGAGATGCTGCGGAAAGCGAACGTTGTCGGCAAATTCGTAGAGTTTTTCGGCGAGGGCGCAGGAGCCCTTAATGCAACCGACCGAGCGACCATTGCGAATATGGCCCCCGAGTACGGTGCGACAATGGGATTTTTCGGCGTTGACGAAAAGACACTCGAGTATTTTCGATCGACCGGACGCGCGGACGAACAGATCACTACGATCCGAAACTACTACGAGGCCCAGGAGATGTTTGGCATCCCAAAAGAAGGAGAAGTGGACTATTCGACTGTGATCGATCTCGATCTTGCCCTGATAAATCCATCGGTAGCCGGGCCGAAACGTCCCCAGGACAGGATCGACCTTTCCAATCTCGACGACCGCTTCATCGAGCTATTCAGCAAACCCGTGGCCGAGGGCGGTTATGGAAAGCCTGCCGAAGACCTCGAAAGGCGATACATGACCACGATGGGATCCGTTGCCGGGGTGGTAACAGGCGGCGGAAAGCAGGATTCGATCTCTACACCCATTTCGATTCACGATTCGACCACGCCCAGCAATACGAGCGCGATAACGGAGGTCGAGATGATGAATAATCGGCCCACACCGAATCGGATCGATCTCGACGAGGGGGCAGGGATAGCCGCGAAGCTCACTATCGGCAATGGCGATGTGCTGATAGCCGCGATCACGTCATGCACAAACACATCAAACCCGGCGGTTATGATCGCGGCCGGGATAGTCGCAAAGAAAGCTTTCGAAAAAGGCCTGACCGTGCCGCCCTATGTGAAAACTTCGCTGGCTCCGGGTTCACGGGTGGTCACCGAATACCTCGAAAAGAGCGGCCTCCAGTATTTTCTGAATGAGATCGGCTTCAATCTTGTAGGCTACGGATGTACGACGTGTATCGGCAATTCAGGCCCGCTCGATCCGGCACTTGAGAACGAGATCGTGGAAAACGATATTATCGCCGCATCCGTGCTTTCCGGAAATCGCAATTTTGAAGCCCGCGTTCACCAAAATATAAAGGCGAATTTTTTGATGTCGCCGCCCCTTGTAGTCGCTTACGCGCTGGCCGGCACCGTCATCCGCGATGTTTACTTACAGCCGATCGGCCAGGATCGAGATGGCAACGACGTTTTTCTCAAGGACATCTGGGCTTCACTTGATGAGGTGAAGGAATATCTTCAGTTGGCCTTTGACCCCGAAACCTACCGGCGCCTGTACAGGGATTTTGCGGAGAAGAACCCATTGTGGAGCGAGATCGAATCGAGCACCGGCCATGTGTACGAATGGGATGCAGACTCGACATATATTCAAGAACCGCCGTTTTTCGAGAACTTCTCGATGGAAACAGGCCGTTTTTCGGACTTTACTGGAGCGAGGGCACTTGCCATATTCGGCGATTCGGTCACGACCGACCACATATCGCCGGCGGGTGCCATAAAGGCTAACTCACCAGCCGGCTTGTATTTACAGGATCTTGGCGTTGAACCGGCCGATTTTAATTCGTATGGTTCGCGACGCGGAAATGACAGGGTAATGCTTCGCGGAACATTTGCAAACGTAAGGATCAAGAACCTTATGGTCTCACCTGTTGAAGGCGGTTTCACCCGCCACCAGCCCGACGGCGAAGAAATGCCGATCTATGACGCGGCGATGAGATACAAGGCAGAGAATACACCGCTGGTCATTTTTGCAGGGCAGGAATACGGTACCGGCAGTTCACGTGACTGGGCCGCGAAAGGTACACGTTTGATGGGTGTCAAAGCGGTGGTGGCTGAGTCGTTTGAACGTATTCACCGATCGAATCTTGTCGGCATGGGAGTTTTGCCTCTGCAGTTCATTGACGGACAATCGGCAGCCCTGCTAAAGCTTGATGGCACAGAAACGTTCGACATTGTGGGACTGGAAGGGGCTGAGGTCAAGCCAATGCAGGAAGTAACCCTGCGGATACATCGGGAAAATGGAGAATCGGTCGAGGCCAATGTGAAGCTCAGGATCGACACTCCTATCGAACTAGAATATTACAAAGGCGGAGGCATCCTGCCGTATGTACTTAGGCAGTTATTGTCGGAAGAAAATGTAGGGGCAGGAGCCGGTTAAGTCTTTTATTAGCAAACCCAAAGATAGGCATCGTTGTCGCCGCGAACCGATCATTTCAGGGTGTTGGCCGAAAATTGCGGGCATTTGAATAAAGCAGCCATTGGTTTTAGGTTCAAAAAAGTGTTGGCAATGTTCATTAAAAATAGTAGATTTAGTCATTATAACGGCCTCGCGCGGCCGTTTCTTTCGCGCAGGAGAAATTCCAAAATGAGACGAATCCTATCAGCAAGCCTGATCTATGTGCTTTTGTGTGCCTTTGCCTTGCCCGTTACCTCTCAACGAGAGAGTTTCGTAAAAAATTCGAAGCCCGGGGCAGAAAACGCGGCCACTCAGTTCGAATCGGTGTCGGCTTACACCGAAGGGAGCGGTGTCCTCGTGGAATGGAGGATGGCGATCGAAACCGACAACGCAGGATTTTTCGTGCACCGAATTGATGGACATGAAGCCGTAATTGCCTCCGATTCGATGATTCTGGGATCGTCCGCATTCTATGGTGCGAAACCGGCAAAAGGCCAATCCTATTCGTATTTTGACCCTGAAGGCACTCCAGGTTCGGTATATTTTGTCGAACACGTAGCGATGAACGGTACCCGCCGATCCTCAGGAACGGCATCGGCAACTTTTGTGCCCGATCTGTCGCGTGTTTCTCCGGCTGCCGGGGTTGATCGCGCTCGACAGGTGGCGGAAAGCAAGAGAAACAGTGTGGTGATCTCGGAGGGACTCGAACTTCCCAAAGACCTTTACAGGGAAGTTGCCGACAGTCAGGTCGCGGCCGACGCGAACGCCCACGCATGGGTGGTCGCCCAACCGGGTGTTCGGATCGGTGTCCGCCGCGAAGGTTTCCATCGGGTGACAAAGGCTGAATTGGAAGGCGCCGGTTTTAATACGAACGGAGACACGAGCCTCTGGCAGCTATACCGTGAAGGTGTACAACAATCGATAATCGTTGGGCCAAATGGCAGCTACATGGATTTTTATGGGAAGGGAATTGATCGTCCCGAGACTGAGACAGCGATCTATTATCTGGTCTCCGGACCTTCGGCAGGAAAGCGTATTGCCACCCGTGTCGCTCGGCCTCTGGGCGGTACCGTGACTTCCCGAAGTTACTTGCAGCAGTTTGTTCAAAAGCAACGGACAAATTATGTAAATCAGATACTAAACGGCGACGCGGAGAATTATTGGGGCGCCGTGATTTCTACGGGCGGGAATACGACGATCAATTTCAATCTCACAGGCGTCGATTTTCAAACGGCTGAAGCGACACTTCTGGCAAAATTCCAGGGTTTCTCCTTTGACCAGCACATCGTTCAGGTAACATTGAACGGACATTTGCTTCCTTCAGCCACAGGTAATTCGCGCAGCGCTTTTTCACGTCAATACACGATCCCAACCTCGCATTTGCAGGAAGGAGCCAATTCAATAGTGTTTCGCTCGATCGGTGTTCAGACGGACTTTAGCCTTTTCGACTCGATATCGATCGGATTTGCTCGCAAGCACCTGGCAAGCCAGAATCAGCTAAAGTTCTATACCCAGAACTACAGGCTGGCAAAGCTTGATGGATTTTCGTCAGCTAATATTCGCGTTTTTGATACGACCAATGAAACGGAACCCGTAATGTTCTCGAATCTCAATATTGTCCAGGAAGGGGCGACCCACAGCGTCCGAATGCCGGCCGATCGCGGCAGATCGATGTTTGCGGTAGAAGAAAGCGGTTTGCTTCCGGCAGCCACCATAACGCCGAATGACCCGGCGTTTCTTAAGACGCCGGCGAACGAGGCAAATGTTGTCATAATCGCACACAAGAACTGGATGCCTGAAGCTCAAAACTGGGCCAATTATCGAACGAATCAGGGTTTCATTGTAAAGCTTGTGGAGATCTCGGATATCTACGACGAATTCAGCTATGGCGATCTCGATTCTCTTGCGATCCGCAGCTTCCTCCAATATGCGAAGAATAACTGGCAGACACCTCCGGGTTATGCCTTGTTGATAGGCGACGCTTCGTACGATTCGAGGAACTATCAAGGATTTGGCTACAACAACTTTGTTCCGACGCGCATAGTTAACACGATCTTTTCCGAAACGGGCAGTGACGATTTTCTTGCCGACTTCAACAGCGACGGGCTCGCCGATATGGCTATCGGCAGGATAACCGCCCGAGATGGCCAGTCAGTGACCAACGCTCTTGCAAAGGTCACCGCATGGGAAGCAAACCTTCCAACGCTTCAAAATCGAGGGGCTCTCTTTGCCTACGACTGTTTTGACGCGGCAAACAACTACAATTTCCAGCAGATCAGCAACAACCTGAAAAATCAGTTGCCGGGCGGAGTTCCGTCCACAATGGTTGGCCGGTGCGATTCGACAACTCCGCCCGCTACGCCTCAAACGGTCCTTATTGATGGCCTCAACACGGGCAAGTTTGTCGTTAACTACGCCGGACACGGAACCACCGGGGCATGGGCCGCAACTTCTTTTTTTGCGAATGGCAATGTTCCGCAGCTTACGAATGCATCGAACCAGAGCCTGTTCACCATGCTGACCTGCCTCAACGGATATTTCCTCCATCCGGTAAATAAGAGCCTTGCTGAAAATCTGGTAGATTCAACAACCGGTGGTGCGGTGGCATCGTGGGCATCGACCGGAGAAACGACGCCTGACATTCAGGAAGTGATGGCGACGAGATTTTTCCAAAGGCTCGGCCAGGGCCAGATCCAGCGGCTCGGCGACCTTGTCAATGATGCGAAGACGGTAATACCGGGGGGAACGGACGTTCGGCTTTCATGGGCTTTGCTTGGAGATCCGGTGCTCAAGGTTCGAAACCCGACGGTGGGCGACAGGCCTTCAAAGAACGGAATCCGGTAGGCTACCAAGTGGACAGTTAAAATATGAGGCCGCCCCGAAAAGATTTCGGGACAGCCTCTTTCTGTATTGATGGTACTCGCGGCAGGAGTCGAACCTGCGACTTCTTCCTCCGGAGGGAAGCGCTCTATCCACTGAGCTACGCGAGCATTTTTGAAAATATCAACGAGCCTTTATCGTTATGCTCTTGATCGTAACCGGATCCACCGGACGCTCACCTGTCGGCCCACCCTTGGGCTGGACCGCTGCGATGGTCCGGACGTTTTCCATGCCGTCGATAACCTTACCAAAGATCGTATAGTTCTTGTCAAATCCAGGCTCTCTCTTCAGCGTAATGAAGAACTGGCAATTGGATGAATCGATACTATTTGCACTGCGAGCCGCCCCGAGGATTCCGGTATCGTAGGGAATATCCGAAAACTCTGCAGGAACATTTGGCTTATTCGATTTTCCCGTACCGTCATTGTTAGGATTGTCGTCCTTTGAAAGCGGGTCGCCCCCTTGGATCACCGACTGGTTAATTCGATGGAATGTCGTTCCGTTGTAGAAACCTTCATTCGCAAGAGCTTTGAACTGTGCGACCATTTTGGGGGCGACGTTCGAGTAGAGTTCCAGAGTGATGGTTCCATAAGCCTCAGCGTTTTCCATTTCGATAACGGCCACCTCCGCGTCTGCGACGGGTTTAACGCCGACGGCAAGTCCGGTTTTCGTATTACGTGGCGGTGCCGAGGGGCTGCACGATAGACTGAGGGCGACAAAGGCGAACAGGATAAGTATTGTTAAGGTCTTCATAGATCTCCAGATCAAAAAATCTTTTCGGTATCCAAAAGTAAAGTAACCGGACCGTCGTTAACAAGTTCGACGTCCATCATGGCCTGAAATCGACCGGTCTCTACCTTCAAACCACGTTTAAGTGCGTGCTCGACAAAGAATTCGTAAAGGCGATTAGCAATTTCCGGTCCCGCTGCTTCGATGTAAGACGGACGGCGACCGCGTCGCGCATCGCCATACAGTGTAAATTGTGAAACGACAAGTAGTTCACCGCTCACGTCAAGAAGCGATAATTCCATTCGTCCTTCTGCATCATCAAAAATGCGGAGGTTCAAGGTTTTTTCAAGAAGATAGAGAGCCGACTTTTCGTCGTCAGTTCGCGAGACCCCAAGGAGCAAGAGGATCCCGCGACCGATGCTCCCTGTTAACTCGCCATCAACGGTTACCGAGGCGCGTGACACTCGCTGGACGACAGCCCTCATTCGCCGCTAAGTTCTTCGATATAGACACGATTCATTACAACCGGTTCGAGCGGTTTGTCGTTCGGGTTCCTTTCTACGGTCGCGATCGAATCCACCACGTCTTGACCTTCAAGGACCCTGCCGAACTTGGAATAGTTGGGCGGCAGCGGATAATCGACATGCATAATGAAAAACTGGGAACCGTTCGTGTTCGGACCGGCGTTTGCCATGGCAACTGTGCCTTTCTCGTAAACACCGGCGTACAGGTCGGATTCTCGGTCGATCTCGTCGTCAAACTTTCCACCCCAGGCAGATTCTCCGCCATAGCCTTCACCTAGCGGGTCGCCGCCCTGGATCATGAAATTTGGGATGACACGGTGAAAGATGACTCCGTCGTAATAATTTCTTTCCGATAAAAGGCGAAAATTCTCGGTCGTCTTTGGTGCTTCCTGTTCCAATAGTTCGAATTTGATAGTTCCTTTCGTTGTTTCAATTACTGCTGTTCTGTTGGCCACTTAGTATGCGTCTCCGGTAAATATGAATCTATCGATCGCCGCGGCAACGCCGCCTTCGTCGTTACTTAATGTTGTATAAAATTCGCCGCGTTCTAGCAAACTAGGGTCGGCATTTCCCATGATCACCGGAACTCCGGCAAACTCCAGCATCTCCAGATCATTAAAATTATCTCCTACCACCATGACGTTTGCCGCTGCCAGACCATGAATTGCTGCCAGTTTCTCAACTCCAGTCCCTTTCGAGGCATTAGGCGGCAAAATGTCGATCAGCGTGAAATCGAGACTGGGGTAAATCGTCGGAAGTATCGTGACTGAACCGGCAAGTTCGGTCCTAAGGATATCGAGCAGACTCTCCATGGGACCACAGCCTCCGGAAAATGAAATGTGTATTACTTGATGATCAGGTAGGGCGGCGTGAAGATCGCTGACGTGCTTAACTGATTCCTCCGCCTCGCTTCCATGAAGACGCTCAGACCACAGCAGATATTTCTGTAACGGCAAGTTGTCTTTTGAGATCCGGTCGTAAAGCATCGTGCCCTTGCCATGCGGGTCCGCGCTCACTAAAGCGTCTCCACCGTATCGCTTCCCTACGCGAAGGATCTCACGCGTGGTCTCTACATCCAAAAGCGAAGCTGCAACCGTTTCGAGAGAATCTATGTATTTCAGCAATGCGCCATTGTGCGAGATCATCGGCGCATTCAGCTCAAGATCCAACCCGACGGGTCTTGCATCGCGAAATCTCCGGCCTGTTGCGATCGTGACAAGAACGCCGGCTTCCTCTGCCGCACGTATGGCCCGGCGGTTCTCATCCATGATTACCCCGCGAGAATTCAGGACCGTGCCGTCAAGATCAAGGGCGAGTAGTTTTATGGAAGGAATTGCCATTATCAAATACCGATCGTTGATACGACTCATTTGGGCGAAGGTTCTATCTTTGCCCTGCTTCCTGCTCACGCTTAATACGCCGTTGGTCTTCAAGCCATCGCTGGTATTCGGCCTTGCCTTTCTCAAACTCGGCGGCTGAGGCGTAAAAATGGTGCGAGCCGTCATTTTTCTGCACATTGAGAACATAGAAGATATAATTTGTCTCGGCGGGGTTGAGGGCTGCTTCTATTGCGGATACAGAGACGGAGGAGATCGGCCCGGGCGGTATGCCGCCGTATTTCCGCGTGTTGTACGGCGAATCTGCATCTATGTCGCTCTTGTGTATAGTTCCGTCCCAGCGATCTTGCATTTTTGCGACATACACAACCGTTTGGTCAATGCCGAGCGGAATGTTTCGTGCAATACGGTTATAGATCACAGACGCGACGATCGGCCGTTCGCTTTCCAACGGTGATTCTGTCTCGATTAGCGAAGCGATGGTTACTATCTCGTTTGGCGTCCGCCCCATTCGCCGGGCCCGTTCGTTCCATTCCGGCTTCCACACCTTCCTAAACTGATCGACCATCATTTTGATCGCCTGTTCTGGTCTTGCTTCGGGCGGCAGCTCGTAGGTGCTGGGGTAAAGGTAACCCTCCAGGTTCAGCGCCTTGGGTGCAATGTCCTTGATCATACTCGTATCCGACATTAACTCCAGTATTTCCTTTTCAGTCATTGGCGGATCTGTAGGAAGCTGTTCGGACAATCGCTTGGCAATGTCAAATCGCGTGAAGCCCTCAGGTATAGTTAGACGTTTTGTCTGAACGGTACCTTTTTCCAACTCCTTCAGGACTTCGAGGGGTGATATCGGCGAGGCGAACTTGTATTCGCCTGCTTGCAGCTTTGTCGCATCGCCCAACGATCTGAGGTAAAGACGCAAGGGAAGCTCACTTGAAATTATCCCTTCTCGGGCGAGCTGAGAAATTATCTGCGGCGGCGTCGATCCTTTCTCGATAATTATCACTTCTTCAGACTTGGTATGGAGGTTAGCAGTAGTTAGGGAACTGAACAGCCAATAAGAAACGGAGCCAACAATAAGCAGGAGCAAAACGAGACCTAGGAAAAGGAACTTTATGAACCGCATATTTGTTGCAAAGTTTACCAATCGGTAAAATCCTTCGCAAAGTATTTGATGAAAAGAGTCTTTGCTGCGATCGACATTCCTTTATCTGCCCGGAACAGTGCTGCTCGGCACATTGCATCCCTGAGGATGAAATTCGCCGGGCATAAGATCGGTTGGGTGCGGCCGGACAATTTGCATTTAACACTCAAGTTCTTCGGTGATGTGGCTGACATTCAGCTTGAGAAAATAGAAGAGGTCATAGCTGTTGCGGCAGACGAGTTCGAACCGTTCAAGTTCGAGATCGCGGGCACAGGTGTGTTTCCAAATCGCAGGCGGCCTCGCGTGCTCTGGCTTGGCATCGAGAATCCACAAACACTTCAACGGGTCGCTGCAATGTTGGATCTACAATGTGAACAAATCGGCTTTCCGCCTGAGAAAAGGCCTTTCCACCCTCATCTCACCATCGCTCGGATCCGCGAACCCGAACGTTCGGGTATCGTTGCCGACGAGCACCTGTGCTCCGAATTCGAATCCAATGAATGTTGGGCCAGGGACATTGTGCTTTACCAAAGCGTGCTGGGGCCGGACGGATCCACTTACACTCGTCTCCGCTCATTTGCTTTCGCAAAGAGTTAGTTTGTCGCCTTCGATGCTGCACCAAGAGCCTTTTCAATGGCCTCAGTTACCTCCGCAGCTTTTGGTTCGGTTCTCGGGCTGAAGCGGGCGATCATCTTACCTTCCCGGTCAACGAGGAATTTCTCGAAATTCCAGGTGATCTCACCTGAAAAACCCGGATTCGATCTTTCATTTGTAAGGAAAGTGTAGAAAGGATGTTGATCTGAACCTCGCACCGAGATCTTCGAGAACATGGGAAACGTGACCTTGTAGTTCAACGTACAGAAGTCTTTTATCTCCTGGTCCGTGCCCGGTTCCTGTCCAAGGAAATTGTTTGCCGGGAAGCCAAGTACCACAAAACCGCGGTCCTTATACTGGTCGTAAATCGCCTGAAGGCCTTCATACTGCGAGGTCAGGCCGCACCTGCTTGCTGTATTAACAAGCATTACGACGTTTCCACGATACTTCTCTAGTTTAATGTCTTTCCCGTCGATGTCTTTCAGGGTGAATTCGTACATAGACTTTTCCTTTGGAGGTTCGGAGGGTGACGGGTTAAACGCGAGCCCTGTCCAATACGCCGCGCCCATCGCAGCGATGACGAGAAAGGCCGCGATCAGCCCGGTCCACTTGAGGATGCGTGTCATCATAATGCCTCCACGAACTACCTGTTCAGCTCCCGGGGACTTCTTGGCGGTGAGGGCGGAAGTTCTTCTGCTTTTTCACCGGTCTCCGCAAACACTTCTTTGATCGCGCCGACGCTGGCTAGCATCGCCGATGTTTCGGTGGGCATGAAGATAACCTTAGAATTTTGGGTGCGGGTCATGTCACGGAGCGAGTCGATATACCGGCTGGTTATCAAATATTGCGACGTCCGCTCTGCATTCCCCAGCGATTGCCCGATCTGATGAATGGCTTGGGCTTCAGCAGAGGCAGCCTTGAGGCGCGCCTGGGCGGCTCCGTCCGCTTGAAGGATGGCAGATTCGCGTTCGCCTTCGGCGCGTGTTATCGCCGCCGTTTTTTCGCCTTCCGCTCGTGTAATAGCCGCTTGCTTATCACCCTCGGCCTGCAGGATCAGGGCACGACGGTTGCGCTCGGCGGTCATTTGCTTTTCCATCGTGATCCTCACATCTTCAGGCGGGTTGATGTTCTTTACGTCAACACGCGTTACTTTTACGCCCCACTTGTCCGTCGCATCATCGAGGATCACACGAAGCTTGGCGTTGATCTGATCGCGCGAGGATAGCGTGTGATCAAGGTCCATCTCACCCATTACAGAACGCATTCCCGTAATTGTGAGCTGGACAATAGCTCCAACCAGGTCGGCCACCTCATAAACGGCTTTCATTGGGTCGGTTACTTGCCAATAGACCACAGAATCGACGTTGATGGTTACGTTATCCCGTGTGATCACAGGCTGGGGAGGCATATCAATGTATTGTTCGCGCAGGTCGATCGAAGTCGTTCCAGGTCGAACACTCGACCAATAAACAGCTCTCGGCGATTCAAAGAAAGGCACGATAATATTCAAGCCGCTGCTTGCGACGCGGTGAAATCTTCCGAGCCTTTCGATCAGGAGGACGCTGGACTGGGGGACGATCTTGATCGTCTTCCAGGCGATCGTTAGAAGAGCGATGCCGAGAAAAAAGAGAAAAAGCAAGCTTAGACCGCCGATGATGCCTTCCATTTATGAACCTCCTGTAATATTGAAGAATATACCCGATTTGCCGCATAAACGCGACTTAAGTTCTTTGAGGGCTACTCTGGATCGGGAAAACGTTGATTGCGACAATTTCAATATGGCTTGCCGGCATAGGTTTCCAAGGTCAATCTTGGCAAGCAGTTACTCTCCTTTGATCAGAGTTTAATCGTCGAACTTCTGGGTCTGAAACTTCCAACATGTCTCTAAGCCCACAAAGCACTTCAAATTCTTTACGATCAACAGGTCGAGGTTCAGCGGGTTTCGCCTTTCGACAGTAAATTGACTTATAATTCGGCCTGAATATGGCGGTCACATTAGCAGATATCGAAGAAGCAAGAAGCCTTCTTTTAAATATAATTAACCGGACGCCGATCGTCTTTGATGAACGAATCACGAGCGAGGTTGGTGCCAAGGTATTCCTTAAGGCAGAGTGTCTCCAACGGGGCGGTTCTTTCAAGGTCCGCGGCGCATATAACCGCATTTCTCGAATGTCCGCCGAAGAGAAGGCGAGAGGGGTAATAACCGCGTCAGCCGGCAACCATGCTCAAGGGGTTGCATTGGCCGCAAAGCTCAATAACACTCGCTCGACCATCGTTCTGCCTGAATTTGCTCCGCTGACAAAGATCGTCGCGACGCGTTCACATGGGGCCGAGGTCATCTTAAAAGGAACAAGTTTTGATGAGGCCGTGGCCTACTCGAAGGAGCTTTGTGCCGAACGAGGACTTAATTATGTTCACGCCTTCGATGATGAAGCGATCATCGCCGGACAAGGAACCATTGGGATGGAGATCGCTGAAGACTTGCCGACAACTTCGGTCATAGTGGTGCCAGTAGGCGGGGGCGGGGTAATTTCTGGTATAGCGATCGCTTCAAAGGCATTGCTTAAAAAAGTCAGGATCATTGGCGTGCAAACTGAGAATGTTCCCTCGGTCAACACGTCTCTCGCTGCTGGCGGTCCGGTGGAAGTAGCTGGTCATCGGCCAACCATCGCTGACGGGATCGCCGTAAAAAGGCCCGGCGAGATCACGCTTCCGATAATCAGAGATCTTGTGGACGATGTGGTTGAGGTTAGTGAGGAAGAGATCGCCCGCGGGATTTTTCACTGCGTTCAAAACGCCAGTCTGGTCGTCGAGGGGGCCGGAGCGGCTGGCGTCGCGGCCCTTCTGGCCGGAAAGATCAAGGTAAATGAAGATGATACTATCTGCGCGATTCTCTGTGGCGGCAATATCGACGCAAATCTGCTCGCCAGAGTGCTCGAACACGTTCTCGTACGTGAAGGACGCTATATAATCCTGAAGCTCCTGGTTCTTGACCGCCCGGGAATGCTAGCGTCCGTGCTCGATCATGTTGCTCAGACCGGTGCTAACGTGATAGAGGTTTACCACCAGCGGGCCATTTGGCTGGCTCCGCTCGGCACTGTTGGGATCGAGATGGTCCTTGAGGTGCGCGACCACGAGCATGCCCGCGACGTTCAGCGGCATCTTGAATCAGAGGGTTATCATGTAGAAAGACAGGGACAAGGCGATTGGGAAGTTTAGATCAAAACACTCCGTTTCAGACCTCGCCGCCGTAGGCAAGCACGAGTGTTTCAAGAACCGTACGCTGTTTACGATCCATATCGTTGAATTGGATCCCGAATCCGATACCGTCGTGAACGTATGCAACGGTCCCAAAGATCTCGATTTCGCTTCCGTTTGGCAGGACCATGGTAATTCCGACGACTTCCTCCGGCCGGACGCCGGCGATCGAGTCGATATAACAGCCGCCAAGTCCGAGATCTGTTAGCCGTGCCTCACGCTTACCCGCCGAACAGTCCAGATAAACGGACATCGGGAGGGTGATACGTGAGTATTGCCGATCAACGATCAGTTCCATGGTTGTGGCTGCCGTGGTTTCGGATCGATAGTATCGATCCACCGGCAGAGTTCTCCCCATTAAAGAAACGCCTAAAAGAGCGCCGATTCCGGGTTATTTCTGCCGTAGATCTTCGGTGTAGAGTTCGCGATAAATACGATAGTTGTTCATCACCTTAAAGACATAATTCTTAGTTTCGGCAAATCCGACCTCAGCGGCAAAGACGCCCGGTTCTTTCGGACTCGTACGTCTCAACCAACGAGCCGCATTGTCCTCGCCGGCGTTATAGCTTGCAGCAACCGCTTCATATAAGCCGCCGAACTCGTCTTTGATCTTGCGAATATAGATCGAGCCGATCGCGATATTGGTCTCAGGATCGTAAAGTTCGTCGGGCTGCAAGTTTCGATATCCAGCCTCATCTTTATATTTGATCGCCGTATCGAAAACCAGCTGAACTAGGCCTCGAGCTCCTGCCGGAGATTTTGCACCTGGTCGGAATGAACTCTCCTGCTTCATGATCGCGAGGACAAACCTTGGGTCGATTCGCTGCTTCTTTGCGTGTTTGAGTACTAGGGAACTGAATGGAGCAGGATACTCGGCCAAAAGCCTCGGTGACGATTGCACGATCTTTCGTACGGAGGATCCTTCAACGCGGTCCGCTGAAAGCCCGCCGAAATACGATGTTGGAGTATTAGGGATACTCGAAAAGGCCGCTTGTGCCTCGCTGCGCCTGCCCAACTTCTCGAGTGCGAGTGCTTTAAGGAAACGGCCTTCATCCGCCGAAGTCATGGAACCAGCGAAGCTGCGTATCGCCAGCATACGATCGGCGGCTGCGACAGCATCCGCCCATCTTCCACGAAAGAGTTCCATTCTTACCCTGGCCTGAAGTGCGTTTGCCTCTGTACTGCGTCCCGGAAAATCACGGGCCGCACGTTCGATCCATTCCTCGGCATTGCTGTATTCTCCTGCCTCCCTATAAGCGTCGATAATGTTCAGATAGGCTGATTCGATCCTTTCACCCTGCGGGAACATCACAGTGTATTGCTCGTAGGTCTTAGCAGCTTCGAGATTCCGACCTGCTCTCACATAACTCGCGCCCTTGAAAGCCAATCCCTCACGACCTTCCTTCGTCATTGCATGATCCGCGAGAAGCCGGTCGAACCATTCGACCGCCTTCAAATACTCCCGTTCCCACATGAACGAACGCGCGGTGCCGAACAGGGCCTTCGGAACGCCCGGGTCCTGTGAATGGTCTCGCAGAACGGCTGACCAATGCTCACGGGCTTCAGGAAACAATCTGTTTGCCATGTAGGTCTCAGCTCGCGAAAGGTGTTCAGAAGCGGCCAGGTTCGGAAGCTTTCCGTCGTTTGCGGCCTTTGCAGCAGAATCGGCGTTGATCACCCGCCGCAGAGCCGCGTCGGAGGTCTGCGAAATGACGACAGGACTAGCGATCATTATCGTGAAAATTGCGACTAGAATGGCTTTCATACTCTTAACGCTAGGCAGGTACTAACCTATTAAGTTTACCCGATTTTTAGACGAGTCGGAAATGTTTTCCGTTGCTAAGTGTTAGGAGTCCTCTAACGAGTTCCTTCATCTTTCAACTGGCTGCGTATTAAAGGCGAGGAGATTCGTAAAGTAAAATTCACCAAGGCAATTCAATTTCGGCCGCTGCGTGATAGAATCGTCGTTTGCTTGACGAGGTAAATTCGATGAAATTGGCAATAAACGGCGCCACTACGATGAAGGCAGATTTGGAGACTGACATCCGTTCGGCCGCGGCTGCAGGTTTTGAGTTGGTAGAGCTTCGGTCGAACAAGCTGTATGAGTATTTGGATACACATTCGCTTGACGATCTTAAAGCCCTTCTTAATGAAACGGGTGTCGCGGTCTTATCGATCAATACGCTGGAACACATAACCTGGCGTTCGGAAGAGGATTATGCCGAGATCAAAAAGGAATGCGCGAAGCTTTCGGCCATTTCCGCAGAGATCGGTTGTCCCTACGTTTTGTCGGTCCCGGGGGCATTGAGGCAGGGGCCGAAAACCGATGATGAAACTATCGAAGAATCGGTGCGCGTTCTAAATGAACTTGCCGACATAGCCGAACCGCATGGCATAAAGCTTGGCTTTGAGTTTCTTGGCGAAGCAGGGAATTCGGTGACCACATTAGACCTGGGCAGCAGGATAACCGATCTTGTCGGCCGTGATTCGGTCGGGAATGTGATCGATACATACCACTTTTACGCCGGAAGTTCTTCGTGGGAGGCTCTCGAAAAGCTCGACCCTCGGAAGCTCTTCATATTTCACATAAACGACGCCGAGGACCTGCCCAAGGACCAGCTTAACGATTCAAAACGTCTTTATCCCGGGCTAGGCGTCCTGCCCATTGCCAGGATGAAGGAAACGTTGGACCGCATTGGTTATAAAGGACCTGCAAGCATAGAGATCTTCAGGCCGGAATATTGGGAGCGCGATCCTTATGAGGTTAGCCGTGAAGCTAAAGAAGCGGCGGAAAGAGCGCTAGGCATAGGTAAGTATGCTGCCGGCGGGAGTTGGTAGCCCTAAAAGGTCGTTCAACGCCACCGTTGACTGCATTTGGTCACCGGGTGCGTTTTCGCTCAACAAGACATCATAAATGGAAAAAGTAAGGCTAGGAATTGTTGGGACCGGTTATATTGGGAACGTTCATGGGCGTATCCATGCTCGGGACGATCGAGTCGAAGTGGCCGCTTTGTTCGACATCCTTCCTGAGCGTAGCGAACGAACCGCCAAGGCCATCGGTGGTAAGGCCTGTTCTTCTCGCGAAGAGCTAATGGAAAATTGTGACGCCGTCCTTATCTGCTCGCCGAACAAGACTCACAAAGAGGTTGCTCTACACGCGATCGCCGAAGGCAAACACGTTTTTTGCGAAAAGCCTTTCTCGATAGGGGTCAAAGATGCGGGCGAGCTTCGAGATGCAGCAAATGGCTCGAAGGGCGTATTTCAGGTAGGGCATAACAGGCGATTCGCACCGGTTTACTCAAGGCTTAAGGACCTTCTGCAAAAGGATCAGGCACATTCGGCTCACATTAAAATGAACCGAGGGGAGCTTAAGAATCCCGTTTGGACCGGCGACGTCAATGTAACCGGTGGGTTTCTTTACGAGACCACTATCCACCTGTTCGATATGATCCGCTTCCAGTTCGGCGAGATCGAGGAACTTGTGGCATTTGGATCGCAGCATGAATATCCGGAACTCGACGAATTTTCGATCATCTTTAAGTTCAAGAACGGGTTTCATTGCACTTTCGCGTCCTCTTCAGATGCAAGTTGGCATTTTCCGTTCGAACGGATCGAGGTCTTTTGCCATCACCGGACGATCGTGACCGAAGAGATGGAACGTTTGTTGGATTCGAGTGGAATGGACCCGAATTTCACCACCGAATCCTTTCATATGGTCGAAAAAGAAGAACGCTGGGGGTACGTTCAGGAAGACCGGGCCTTCATTGACGCGATACTAAATGGAACGCCCCCACCGGTAACCGCCGCTGACGGCTTCAGGTCGGTCCAACTGGTCGAATCGGTATATTCATCGATTCAAAGCGGCGATCGTGTCCGATTCGAATAGACTTGACGATTTTGGCCATTAGCTTAGCGGTATGACTGAACGCCCAGGTCGCGAGAATATGGATCGAACGGCGTTTTCGAGTACCTGTGTCAAACGTCATTTTTACTGAAAACGAACTTTCTTTGATATGATTCGTTAAACATTGATCGGGAGCCGTGGCCTCCCGGCTGATCAGTTATGATCAAGTGCGATACATGCGGGCGTGAAAATGCCGACCAAACCCAATTTTGCCGGTTCTGCGGGGCCCGTTTGCCAGTCGCGCAAGCATTTGCACAGCAACGGCCGACGTTTAATGACCCGACGTATGCCCCGCCTCGACCATATGCATGGAAGACTGACGAATACCAAACCCAAACTGATGCCCGGGCCAGGCCGGATAATGTTCATTCCTTTGCCGGTCACGCTCAGCAAGATTATGCTCAACCGCTTGCCCATGCTCCATTCGCCTACATGGGGGCAAATTATCGGTGCCCTAACTGCGGCACGACAACCCTACCTATAACTGAAAGGCGCATCTCCACCGCCGGTTGGATCACCTTCGCTCTGCTGTTGGTGTTTACAGTGATCTTTTTTTGGATCGGCCTGTTGATGAAGCAAAACGTAAGCGTCTGTCCTGTCTGTCGGGCCACTCTTGGTCAATGAAACTTTTACCGGTAATAGTAGCCGCGTGGATGCTCGATCTTGACCTCAGGATTAGTGCTGACGACCTCCGTGCGATAGTACCCTCTTTTCATGTGAGTTGACAGATAAGTTAGCAGGAACTGGCGGTTCAGAAGCAGACGAAGATCGCGGAAAAACGGATCGAACGTGATCGGGGCGGACGTTCCCTGAAAAAAGGCCCTGCCACCGGTCTCATCGGATAACTTTAATAGGGAACCTTGTCCATTGAGCACAAGATTGGAATTGTCCCGCGAGGTCAGGCTAGCCGAGAAATAGAAAGAAAAAACCGCCACGGAACGGCGTTGTGCACGGAGAATTGCCCGTTCCAGATCTACACTCTGCGAGGGCGACGATCCGGCGATTCCCTGCGAAACGTCGAGCCCGTCCGAAACAAATAACACGGCGCGGCGTCCTGCCGGCAACGCGTCAAAGCGATTTAGAGCGTCGATCAATCCCTCGTAGGGACTACGAGGAGCAGAACCTTCATTTGAAGAAACGATTCGAAGTGACCTTGCGGCCAGGTCCAGGTCGTCGGTGAATTTCTGCCGCAGTTGTAGCGAGCCGCTGCGAAGATATGCGACCATAACTCGCGACCCCCTTGGCAGAGACCTTATGAACGATGCAAGATCGGTTAGCTGAAGATTGAACGATGGGCTTAGATCTTCCTGTATTAGTACTGCAAGCGAAAGTGGAGCATCTTCAACGCTCCGGATCGAAAGGATGGTCTGCTCGTCTCCGTTTTCTCGAACGATAAGTCGGTTCACATCTACAATTTCCGCCAATTGTCCTTGACGCATTTCGGCCTTAGTGTAGATAGAGATCGGAATCGAGACGGTCCTCACCCGAGGCTGTTTTTGTCGTTCAGTGGAAGACTGGCCCCAAATGGAAACTGAGAAGGTGCCAACCGTGAGGACACCGAATACTAACGGAAGCAGGGCCTTTCTCGTCATATCTCCAGTATAAACTGAACCTTCTATTCCCGTTAATGCATTGGATATCAGAGGTTACAGTTTCTGATGCGTCTAGATTGAATTAAGTTTGCACTGTTTGTAAAGTTTACATGCTGATGACGGAATATTTGTCCAAATACGAAGTGTCCGATCGCGAACTTGCACGCGGCAGAAATCTCAAGGCGGCCGCGTTAGCCGCGCCGGTTATTTTAACCACAGTCCCGGCTGTTCTGTTCACTGTCTTAGCCTTTGTATTCGGCACCTCGCCACCGGTCGCCTTCACGTTTTTTGTATTTGGCTTGATCCTTACCAGCATAGGTCTTTTGGGGGGATTAGGGCTGACGGGATTCTTTCTCTACCGGCATTCAGCCTGGTCGAAAGAAATACGAGAAAAGATAGCTGCGGACGGCATAAAGGCAGAGGAAATTGAATGGTTCAAAAATGAGCTACGGTCGAGCGAGAAAAGGGCGTTGAAGGAGATAACGAGGTCCGACCTTCTACTCGCAGACGCTTATCGGGAAACCCTCGCATCGAGGCTTACCGCCACCAGGATCGTTCAGTCATCTCGCCGCGAGCTGGCTATGACACAGCGTCGAAGAGCAAAACTTGGCCGCTTCAAGTCTGAGCAAGCCCATAAGTTCACTGAACAGATCGACAAGGACATTGAGAAGATAAATTCCATTCACGGAGAGGCAAAACTGATGCTGGCCGAAGCCGAGGCCCGTCTGCAAATGATAGAAGCAGCCGGTGTCAGGGGGCGAAGCGTCGCGGATTCGGAACTTGCCTTGAAAAAACTCTCATCGCGCTCTCGGGAGCTTCCTCTTGCCCTTGAAGAAATGAGACTGACGGACGAACTTTCACGTGAATTCGAAAGACAGCTTGAGGCTGATATCGACGCCAGCGAATTTGAGAGCACTTTGGATCCGGGTGAGGTAAAGAAAAAGGAGGTTGGCGAGTGAGCACCGCAAAAGCCGATCCAAACGCCTGAATTGAACCTGTTTCTAAACAGGTGGGCGGCTTTCTTTCCCTTGCGGGACTTCGAAGCCGTATCCTATGGCATATCGTCAGCGTGGACAAATGCACCGGAAACGACGTCAGCCTCCCTCAATTCAAGTGTTGGCTCAATTATTATTGCGTTCGGTATCGAACCTCGCAGTAAGCATCAATCGCCAATATTGAGTTTATCACAGTCGGGAAAAGGGACGAAAGAGTTCTGGTGTGCAGCTAAGAGGATCGTTCCGGGAGATGCAGGCAAACCAGGGAAGGATATTCAGCACGCGTGTTACTGCTCTGTTTCTAGTTCCTGTTGGGGCATTGGGTCTTTATGCTTGAGGAACCGATCCAGCAATTCGGAGCATTCCGAACTTCGCAAGCCAAGCTGGTCGTCGAACTGGGCGTGAACATCTTTTGCGCTATGAAGCTCATCGGCGATGTGTAATGCTGCTAAGATCGCGACCTTGAGGGAATCTACCGTGAGGGTACCGGACGAGATCTCCCGCATTTTTCCATCGACGAAATTTGCCAAACGCTGAATGTATTCATCGTCACCCGCCGATCGGATGTTGTAGACCTGACCGTATATCTGGACCTCAACCGAACCTTCCGGTGACTCTGCGTGACCCTCTCCACTCCTCATGGCCTTATCTTCCCACTGCCTCGGCAACTTCCGAATCGATCATCGTCATTGCGTCCAACATCGCTTCCACTTTTAGCTGTATCGCATCTCGCTCCGCCAGCAGCCCCTCAAGCTTCTCAGCCAATCGGGCGTTTTCCAACTGCAAGCTCGCAGCTTCGCGTCGAAGCCCCGCATTCTCCAGGTCGACACGATCCTTTTCTTCACGCAATTTCTTTGCAAATTCGATCGTAAGGTAAATTTTATCTTCGAGATGGGAGAATTTCTCCATCCCGGTCAATGCGGCCATTTGCAGGATCTCCGTGTCTGTCTGATTAAAGTCGTGCGAAAATGATTATCTGGATTTTCAGGAAAAACTTCAAGTAATGGGTTAATTTTTCTCACGCTCTGTGCGTGATACCTAAAGTCGAATTCAGGGATTCGAGGATCTCATTATGAACTACGGCAACTTCGTCTTCGGAAAGCGTACGCTCATCGCTTCGATATTCCAGCCGAACTGTAAGCGATCTCTTACCCGGTTCGATGCCTTTACCTTGAAAAACATCGACAAATCCGATGTTTCGACATAATTGGGCCCCGTGGTCGATAACTGCCGTCCTTATGTCGTCAAAGGTAACGCTGCCATCCAACAAAAACGAAACATCCCGAGTCACGGAGGGAAATCGTGGAAGCGGACGATAAGGTAAAGTCTCAAGATTTCGCGATAGTACGGTCTCGATATCGAACTCAGCCAAAAAGATCGGCGACCGAAATTTGAATCTGTTTTCCATTTGATCGTTTAGTCTGCCAACCCAGCCAATGAGACCTCCGTCAATATGGATGCTGGCTGCCTGGCCTCTTTGCAAATGTCGAATGTCGGCATCGCGGAATTCGGCAGAAGAAAAACCGATCGCGTCCAGTGCCAACTCCACGGTCCCTTTCGCATCGAAAAAATCGAGTGGCCGTATTGGGTCAACCCTCTTATGTAGCTTTTCTCCTCCGCAGAGCACCGCGGCGAAAACTTCTCGTTCGACGGGGAGATTTCCGTCACCTCCACCAGCAAAGATCCTTCCGATCTCGAACAATTTCAAGTCTCGTCGTTGGTGGTTAAGGTTATATCTCAGAGATTCGATCAGGCCAGGCAACAGCGTCGGACGCATTCTGGTTGCGCCCTCGATCACTGAATCGCGAAGCGAAACGGGTCCGCCCGCGGTCATTGCATCGTTGATCGACGGTATCGACTCAAATTGCCCGTCATACCGTTCATCGATGAAGCTGTAAGTAATAGCTTCATCAAAGCCTATGGCGCAGAGTGTTTCCCGAAGGCGTTTCTTCCTTTGCTCCTCGGGCTGAAATTCTCCAGAACCGACGGCGGGTGGTAATTCTTCGGCGATGTTCTCATAACCGGCATGCCGTGCCACTTCTTCTACCAGATCTTCTTCGATCGAAATGTCGTGCCGCCACGAAGGTACCAAATAAGATGTCGGGCCGCCGTCAGTTTCATTGCTTTCGAAACCAAGCGACGAGAGTATCCGATCGCCCTCACTTCTTTCTACATCAAGCCCGGTCAGGCGTTTGACAGCCGCAGTAACGTCTGTAGAGACAACGCTTGCTCGCAATTTGCGATTCGGAAAAACGTCGATAATGCTTTCGGTCTTTCCCCCGGCGAGATCTACGATCATCTTCGCCGCACGATTCGACGCATCCTCGAGCCTTTCTATATCAACGCCTCGTTCGAAGCGATAACTGGCCTCGGTCGTAAGTCCAAGCTTTCGAGATGTTTGCCTGATACTCGCACGGTCGAAATAAGCTACTTCAAGAAGGACGTTAGCGGTTTCGTCCGTTATGCTCGAATCCAGCCCGCCCATCACACCGCCGACGGCGACCGGTTTTTCGGCGTCGCAGATCATCAGCATGGACTCGTCCAGTTCTCTCTCGACCTCATCCAGCGTCGTGATCGATTCACCGGCTTTCGCACGCCGGACAACGACGCGTTTTTCGGCAAGCTTATCCAGATCGAACGCATGCATCGGCTGGCCGAGGTCGAGCATGACGTAATTGGTAATGTCCGCCACATTATTGATCGACCGCTCGCCAACCGCCTCAAGCCGCTTCACGAGCCACTCCGGCGAAGGACCGATCTTTACTCCGCGGATTATCCGGGCTGTGAACCTGTAACAAAGCTCCGGGTCGTCGATCTTAACAACGTCCGGTGCCAGTATTGCCGGGAGCGGCACAGCGTCAACATCGACCGTTTCTTCGCGACTTGTCGGCTTTGCGAGGAACTCTTTCCCGGTTATTACCCGCAGCTCTCTAGCAATCCCGAGATGCGAAAGGCAATCCGGCCGGTTCGACGTCAGGTCGATATCAAAAACCTGATCGTCACCGAACGGATGCGTGCCTTCCACTGCCAGGCCCACACGTGTCAAAGCAGTGGCGGTTTCTTCCGCGGAAAGTTCAGTGTGAATAAGGTCTTTTAACCAGTTGTAGCTAATATTCATTTTCTGCCGCTCTCGATCTTATTGCCCCATTTGTCGACCTCGCATCCACAGTTCATACAGGTCGATCCACCCCACAATGCCTGACGAACTGATTTCGGAACTCTGACCTGTCCGCGTGGCAAACTTCGCTTACAATCGGGACAGACTTTGGGCGTAAAGTTGATTCCCCAACGTCCTTTCTTCCGAATTGTGCTAACAACCACCAAAGTGAAAGGCACGAGCAGTACTAGACCGAAGATAAGAACGAAAACAAGCCAGGCGCTCATCGAAACTGCTCCAGAAACCTCACATCGTTCTCAAACATATGCCGGATGTCGTCGATGTTGAACATCAACGCAGCCATGCGTTCGAGGCCGAAGCCAAAGGCGAAGCCGGAGTAAACTTGCGGATCGACGCCGCAAGCTTTCAGCACGTTCGGGTGGACCATGCCCGAGCCACCGAGTTCGATCCACCCCGAGCCCTTGCACGGGCGGCAGCGGTCTCCATCCAGCTTGCCGGTGCCGTGGCATTTGAAGCAGGAGAAATCAAACTCCGCGGACGGCTCGGTAAAAGGGAAATAAGATGGCCGGAAACGCGTAACCGTATCTTCGCCATACATTCGTCGCAGCCATTCGGTCACCGTGCCCTTGAGGTGAGCCATAGTGATGCCCTTATCGACGCAGAGGCCCTCTATCTGGTGAAACATCGGTACATGCGTCATGTCGGGCGTGTCGCGGCGGAAAACCTTGCCCGGAGCGATGATGCGGATCGGGACGCCGCGCCGTTCCATTGCTCGGATCTGGACCGTAGAGGTTTGGGAACGCAAAGCAAATCCATCGGTCGTGTAGAACGTATCCTGTGATTCACGCGCCGGATGATTTTCCGGGATGTTCAATGCGTCAAAATTATAATGATCCGTTTCGATCTCACGGTCGTCTTCGATCGCATAGCCCATCGACACGAAAATGTCCTCGATCTTCTGTCGCAGGATCGTAATAGGGTGAAGGTGCCCTGTGCGCGGACGTCGGCCGGGGATCGTCACGTCGAGTCGTTCTGCCTCGGTCCTGGCCTTCCGGAGCGATTCATTGAGGCTCGTCTCGACCGCTTCAATACGCTCGACTATCGCCTTTTCGACGGACTGAACAAACTGGCCGAACTCGCCTCTCTGCTCAGGCGAGACCCTGCCGATCAGCTTTTTCGACTCGGCCAACGCGCTCTTTTTACCCGTGTGGCGGACCTTTATTTCGCCAACCTCACGCAGCAGGGCCTCTACGTCGGCAAGGCTAGCGCCATTGGGATTCAGGTCGTTGAATTTCTCAAAATCGCGGTCAAAAGCCTCACGAGCCGCTTCGACCGTAGCTCTTTCCTCAGCCATAAACAAATAGAATATCAGGTCAGGGCAGGACAGACACTGAAAGTCAGTATACTAGCAATTTATTTAGGAGTTGGAAACGTCTGGCCTTTCCTGAGCTTCGTCAAAACTGTGCCCGGCGCTTCTTCAATACAAAACTTATTAGCCAGCAGATTATTGCAAGCGCGAAAAGAACCAACGATATGTAAAGTAATGTGTCGTCGGGATTCCGCACAACGAACAATCCCAAAGCGATCTGAGAGACGCCAAGACCGGCCAAAACGCCACCGATATAGGGCAACCAATCGATGATGCCGAACCGATTTCTGGACTCGTTTCCTTCCATTATGAAAATTCTATCCTAACCCGCATTTCTTGTGAATCAGGTGTTTTGTTATCATCGGAAATAGAAGAACCAGAACAACTTAAATCAACAGCCGATGAAAGCAATCGTAAAAAGTAAAGCCGAGCCCGGACTGTGGATCGAGGACGTGGCTGAGCCGGAAATGGGCATAAACGACGTGATGATCCGCGTCAAAAAGGGCGGCATCTGCGGGACCGATCTGCACATTTACAACTGGGATGAATGGGCGCAGAAGACGATCAAGGTTCCGACCACTATTGGCCACGAGTTTGTCGGCGAGATAGTTGATGTCGGGTCGAATGTAGTCGATTTTAAGGTTGGCGACATAGTCAGCGTCGAGGGACATCTTGTCTGCGGCCGCTGCCGTAATTGTATGGCGGGCAAGCGTGCCTTATGCGCGAACACGCGCGGCGTCGGCGTGAATACTAACGGCGGTTTTGCCGAATACATCTCGGTTCCGCATACCAACATCTGGAAGCACAAACCTGACGTCGACTTGGATGTAGCGGCCATCTTCGACCCGTTCGGCAACGCCGTCCACACCGCTCTTGAATTCGAGGTCTTCGGCGAAGACGTACTCATCACCGGAGCCGGCCCGATCGGGATAATGGCCGCAGCGGTGGCAAAGCATGCAGGTGCCCGCAATATCGTTATCACGGACATAAACCCGTTTCGCCTCGAACTTGCCGAGATGATGGGACACGTCACCCGAGCCATCGACGTCAGCAAAACCTCGATCAAAGACGTTCAGAAAGAACTGGGCATGAAAGAGGGCTTTGACGTCGGGATGGAAATGTCCGGCGTTCCCGCGGCGTTCAAGGACATGCTCGCCAATATGTTCCACGGCGGCAAGATCGCATTTCTCGGCATCCCCGCCGAACAGTTCGCCATCGATTGGAAGACCGTCATCTTCAACATGATCACCATCAAAGGCATCTACGGCCGCCAGATGTACGAGACCTGGTATCAAATGTCCAACCTGCTCGATGCCGGCGTCGATATCTCGCCGGTGATCACGCATCGGTATTCATACAAGGATTTCGAGCAGGGATTTGAGGCGATCAAGGAAGGGAACTGCGGTAAGGTGGTTTTGGATTTCGAGGAGATGTCGTAGGACAAACTTGCTCGGACGCTTTCACACCGGAGGGTATTGGAATACAGGAAGTCATTTATAACCTAAACGGAAGCGCCGAAGAGGCTCTGCGTAGCGTAATCGGGAAGCTGAACATTGGTTTTTATTTCCCAGAAGCCTGGATAAGAGTCGATCGAGAAGGTGTTGACGTATCCTCGGTATCGATACCCACCGGAAGAGACAGTTTCCTCATTGTCACCTGTGAGTGGGGAGATACAACCAAAGACTTTCTGGATGTTTACTATTTTGATGTTTCGATCGGGCAGCGGCCAAAAGATATTGCTGCAGTACGAGACGAGCGTTGCCCGTCGGGCTGGGGCTTTGAGCACGTTTCGACCATTAATACTTGGGACTGGACAATAGTTGAAGAAGTTTCGATCTACCAGTTCGAAATCGTGAGTGAACACGAATTGGTCAGGTATGATCGAGCCATATTGTTCGACTATGGGAAAGGACAGCTTTTGCTGTCAGCCGGAAATACTTTACCTGGCAGATTCGAAATCCAGTACAAGCCGGACGTTATCGCGGAAATTCTTGAAACGCTTTCGATAAGAAAAGCAATCACGAACGAGCGAGAATTGGCGGACGCATTAGCAGAAAAGACGAAAATCGAGTCAGGCCGAATTGAGTGATTTTATATGTATCCAGACTTTAAGCAGCATCTGATTTCTATCATTGACGACATCCGCGAAGCCGGTTTATACAAATCCGAACGCGTGATCGAGGGGCCCCAGGCCCCCCGGATCGACCTAGGCAGCAGAGCCGGCCTATATAGCCGTAAATGATACAATTGAGATATGAAAAAGGCTTCAATAAGGGCCTGGGCGAATCGTTGGAAAGAAGCTGACAAGGTTATGACGGCTCTCAAAAGAGCTGAATTCCGACGTGCTGATGTTTCTGCGATATTCTTGTCGTTGACCGATGCTTCAGAAGCGGCATTGATCGCGTATCCGCCCAAACCTAGTTCCGGATTGGTGGAAATGCAAAGAATGTTTCGAAAGCTGTCAAAGAAATGAAGCCAATATTTCTGACAGCTCAAAAAGTTCAAACTGTCTTTGAATCAGAGGGCTGGGAATTCTGCTTTATCGGAGGTGTCGCTCTCCAACGCTGGGCGGTTCCTCGCCTAACGAACGACGTCGATCTCACACTCCTCACCGGTTTCGGTAAGGAAGAGGAATACATTTCCCGCATAATCGCCGATTTCGACCCTCGTATCGATGATGCAGCCAATTTCGCTCTGCGGAACCGCGTTCTTTTGGTCAGAGACGGAAACGTCGGGATAGATATTTCGCTCGGAGCTTTGGACTTCGAGGCGTCGGCGGTATCGCGTTCATCAATGTGGCAGCCGCTTCCCGACATTCAGCTGCGTACCTGTTCAGCCGAAGATCTCATTGTATTCAAGTCTTTCGCAGATAGATTGCAAGACTGGGCTGATGTGGAAAATATCCTTGGTGTCTGCGGAAAACTCGATTGGGCCTACATATATGAACAACTCGAACCACTTGTTGAGATAAAGGAAACACCGGAGATCTTAACTAAGCTGAAAACATTGAGGATAGCTGCGAAGTAAAAACTCCTTTTTACCTTTAATTATGTATTCATATTTCAAACAACACCTGGAGGAATCCATCAACGAGATTCGCGAAGCTGGTCTATACAAGAACGAACGCGTGATCGAGAGCCCGCAGGACGCGCGGATCGATGTGGGCGGCAGGGAAGTATTGAACATGTGTGCCAATAACTATCTCGGGTTGAGCGATCATCCCGCGATAGTTGAAGCCGCGAGGAAGTCACTGGACGAATGGGGCTACGGGCTTTCGTCCGTGAGGTTCATCTGCGGCACGCAGGCGATTCATAAAGAGCTTGAAAGCAAGATCAGCGAATTTCTCGGCACCGAGGACACGATCCTTTACACAAGCTGTTTTGACGCCAACGGAGGGCTGTTTGAGACGCTGCTCGGCGAAGAGGATGCTGTTATTTCCGATGAACTAAATCACGCCAGCATCATCGACGGCATAAGGCTCTGCAAGGCGCAGCGGTTCCGCTACAAGAACAGCGACATGGCCGACCTCGAGGCCAAACTGGAAGAAGCAAAGTCCGCGAGATTCAAGATGATCGCGACCGACGGCGTTTTCTCGATGGACGGCTACATCGCAAAGCTCGACGAGATCTGTGACCTTGCCGAAAAGTACGACGCTCTCGTGATGGTCGATGATTCGCACGCAGTGGGTTTTATGGGCAAGACCGGCCGCGGCGTCCACGAATACCACAACGTAATGGACCGCGTCGATGTCATCACTGGAACGCTCGGAAAAGCCCTTGGCGGAGCGAGTGGCGGATATACCAGCGGTAAGAAAGAGATCGTTGAACTACTCCGGCAGCGTTCGCGGCCTTATCTGTTCTCAAACTCGGTCGCTCCGCCGATCGTCGCCGCATCGATCGCCGCGATCGACCTGTTAACTGACACGACCGAGCTGCGGGACAAGCTGATGGACAACACAAGGTATTTTCGTGAGAAGATCACGTCAGTTGGCCTTGAAGTGCTTCCCGGCGAACATCCGATCGTTCCCGTTATGTTCGGCGAAGCCCAACCAGCGGTGAAAATGGCAGAGGCGTTGCTCGCCAAGGGTGTTTACGTGATCCCGTTCTCGTTCCCGGTGGTGCCGAAAGGCAAAGCCCGCATACGAACACAGGTTTCGGCCGCGCATTCGAAGGAAGATCTCGACTTTGCAATCGAAAAGTTTGCCGAGTCGAAAGAGGAACTTGGAATAGGAAAAGGCATGTCAGCATAATGCCAACATGCCTGTTTGAAATGAACACAAAGCCTAGGCTGCGGCCTGGGCTTTGTTGCTGATAGCCTCTTTTGCTTTTCCTGCGATGGCCGCAAAGGTCTCAGGCTGCTTTACCGCGATATCGGCTAGCGACTTGCGATCAAGTTCGATGCCGGCGAGATCAAGGCCGTGCATGAACTGCGAATATTTCATATCGTTCAGGCGGCAGGCCGCATTGATGCGGACGATCCACAGTTTTCTGAAATCACGCTTTTTCAGCTTGCGGCCGGTGTACGCGAAATTCAATGCACGTTCGACAGACTCCTTCGCTGAACGGTACAGCTTCGACTTTGTTCCACGATAGCCTTTGGCTAAGGCTAATATCTTTTTGCGTTTCTCTAAACGCTTATTGCCACGTTTTGCTCTAGGCATAATTCCTCCAATGAAGAATAAGGACTTTCGAACATAGAGTTATGATTCTAAAAGATTCGAAATTCGTTATTCGAAAATCTGTATTTAATCGCGGCCGTAGGGCAGCATCTTTTCAACGCGTTTCTGGTCGCCTTCGCTGACTAACACATCGATGTCGAGATTGCGTTTCCGCTTGGCCGTTTTTTTGGTCAAAATATGTCGTGCATGCGAATGTCCGCGTTTGAACTTGCCCGACGCTGTCGAGCGAAAACGCTTCGCCGCACCTTTGTGTGTCTTAAGTTTTGGCATTACTTTCTCCTAAAATTACTTATCCAAAGCTCTAATCGCCGCTTCGACAACCGCAAGCGACTTCACCACTGCAGCCGCATCGATCTTATCTTTTGTGTCAGCGGCCGTGTGGATCGTTGCGAGTGCCTTTGGCATCTTGCCAGGTTCGGGAGGCGTTCCGCCTAAGATCGACGTGATCTCTCTTACCTCGTTCGCCGAAAGCAAACTGAAAGAATATGTCTCTACCCCGCCGGCATGAAAACTCCTGTGGTCGCTCGATGGATAAACGCTACCGCGAACGGCGTTAAATTTCGCATTTGCACCCGCATTGATCACAGCCTTAACAAAGTCCGTTGCTTCATTGGCCGACCAAAGCCAGAGCGTATCGCCATAGCCATAAACATCGAAATTGATGTAAATATCCGGAAGCCCTTTTTCTTTCCGGTTTTCAACGTAGATGCGAGAGCCATGCAGGCCCTGCTCTTCGTGGTCCCAAAACGCACCCTGCAGTCTGATATTCTTCAACGGAGCCTCTTTGAATGCCCGAAGCAAAAGCAGCACCGCTGCTGAACCCGACGCATTATCGACCGCACCTTTTCCAACACGAACGCGGTCATAATGAGCTCCGATCATTATCATCCGCTTAGCAGTCGGATTTGAAACTTCGCCGATGATATTCGTTCCGCTTACCATATCGCCTTCGCGACTCTTTCTGGTAAAACCTTCGGTCGAGATCCGGACCTTAATATCGGCAAGCTCGTCCCGAATCGCTTTGCTCCGATCCTCCGTCGTGTCGCCCGCCGTGATCCTATCGATCAAAGATGCTAAATGCTTCGAGTCGTAGGTGGTCTTCGTCGCGTTTTGCGCATAAGAGCCAAGCACCAAACACGTGACAAACAGAAATTGAGCTAAACTACGCTTAAGCATTAAAATATCTCGTCGTCGTTCTTTTCGATCGTTTCCTTCTGCTTCGGTTGCCGCTGCTCCCGTTTTTCCTTTTCAACACGCTCTACCGTTTCTTTTTCAGGAGCGGGCTGCTTTTTCGCATCAGTCTTTTTCGGATGGAAGATAGTGAACATTTGATACCCTTCCATCTTCGGCGCAACCTCGACATCCGCGAGATCGGCCAGGTCCTCTGTTAATCTCGCCAGGATCTTTGCACCTAGTTCCCGATGGCTCATCTCGCGTCCGCGAAAGGCAATCGCCGCCCTTACTTTGTCGCCGCCTTCAAGCCAATCGCGAGCGTGCTGCATTCGATAGCCGTAATCATGCATATCGGTCGCTGGGCGGAATTTGATCTCTTTGACCTGTACGTTGACCTGCTTTTTCTTAGCTTCGCGTTGACGTTTTTTCTGCTCGTACAGAAACTTGCCATAGTCAATGATCTTACAGACCGGCGGCTTCGCCATCGGTGAGATCTCGACTAGATCAAGCCCCATGTCCCGGGCTTTCTGGATCGCGTCGCGAGTGTCCATGATCCCGAACGCCTCGCCGTCATCCGTTACCACCCGCACGGACGGTACCCTGATCCTTTCGTTCGTTCTGTGCAGCGGTTCGCGCTGTCTGGGACGAAAATTTCTTCCACCAAATCTTCTAGCGATATTTACCTCCTCTTACAAAAACGAGAGCTCAACCGGCCGGGCCCCCTTCGGCGAACACTAGGATAACGGCCGAAGGCCGCCTATCCCAAAATTCATAATGATCTTAATAGCTTTTGCGGTAGGATCATTTCCTTGAATTCTTCAAGCGACATCGCTCCAATGTCGCCCTGACGACGCTCACGAACGGCGACCTTACTCTCTTCTAACTCTTTGTCGCCTAAAACAAGCATGTACGGGACCTTCTGAAGCTGTGCGTCGCGTATTTTCGCCCCGATTTTATCAGATTTTGTGTTTGCTTCAACCCTGAATCCTGCATGTCTCAGGTCTTGCGTCACATGTTCGGCATACTCGTTGATCCGGTCCGTGATCGGGAGTACGGCCACTTGAACCGGAGAAAGCCACAACGGAAAAGCCCCGCCGTAATGCTCGATAAGTACACCAAAGAACCGTTCAATGGAACCAAAAAGCGCTCGATGGATCATGAACGGGCGATGTTTTTGATTATCCTCACCAGTATATTCGAGCTCGAATCGGGCGGGCAGGTTGAAATCCAGCTGAATCGTGCCAAGCTGCCAAACTCGACCGATCGCGTCCTCAATCTTTATATCGATCTTCGGCCCGTAAAAGGCGGCTTCGCCCTCGATCCTTTCGTAGTCTATCTCCCGTTCGCGAAGAGCACTCGCAAGTTGTTCTTCAGCAGCTTTCCAATCAGTATCGGCACCTAGATAACCCTTATTCTCCGCTTCCCCCCGAACTGACAGTTCGAAGCGCACCTTGTCGAAACCGTAAGTCTCGAAAACCTTGATAGCAAGATCAAGGCAATCGGCAACCTCTGCATGGACCTGGTCGGGCCTTACAAAAAGGTGGGCGTCGTCGACCGAAAATCCGCGAACGCGCATCAGTCCATGAAGCGTGCCTGAGAGTTCCGCACGGTAAACCGTGCCCATCTCTGAGTAACGCTGCGGGAGGTCGCGGTATGAGCGGGGCGACGACTTATAGATGCCTATGTGAAATGGGCAGTTCATCGGCTTAAGCCGGTATTCTTCCTCTTCTATGCTCGTAGGGGCATACATTCCATCGGCATAGTTGTCCTCGTGGCCGCTCCTGAACCAAAGCTCGCGCTTTGCGATGTGGGGGGTAAAGACAAAACTGTAATTACGCTTCTCTAGTTCTTCCCTAAGCAGCCGCTCCATTTCATTCCGGATAATACCGCCCTTCGGATGCCAAAGGATCAGGCCTTGCCCGTATTCGTCATCGATGGAAAAGAGGTCGAGCTGCTTGCCCAACTTTCGATGATCTCTCTTTTCCGCCTCCTCTCGCTGCTTTATCCATGCGTCGAGCTCTTCCTGCGAGGCAAATGCGGTCCCGTAGATGCGCTGCATCTGAGGACGCTCCGAATCGCCTTTCCAGTATGCGCCGGAAATCGCCAGCAGCTTAAAGGCCCTGAGCTTACCGGTGTGCGGCACGTGCGGGCCGAGACAAAAGTCGATGAAAGGCGAATTGTCGATGTAATAGACGCTTGCAGCACCCTCAACCTTTTCATCGATAAGTTCGCACTTCAAAGGTTCCTCGCGTTCTTTGAATAGATCGAGGATCTCAGCTTTTTCGATCTCTTCACGTCTGTACGGGAGGTTCTGCTTAGCCATAGCCCGCATCTTCTTTTCTATGACCGGCAGATCCTCTTCTGTTAAATTCTGTGGAGCGATGACGTCGTAAAAGAATCCATAACGAGGATCGTCCATCAATGCTGGGCCGACACCCAGTTTCGTTCCCGGAAACAGGTCAAGCACGGCAGCCGCAAGCAAATGAGCAGTTGAATGCCGAATGAGTTCGAGGCCGTCAGGTGTACGAGCGGTGATCGGCTCTATCGAGATCAACTCGTCAGTCGCGTCCAATTTCGCGTTCAGATCGACGTGCCGACCGTTTATCTTCGCCGCCAACGCCTCTTTGAGCGTGTCACGATCAAACGCCTTTAGGGCATCCGCCACCGTTCCAGTTGATGGGATTCGGCGCGTTTGTTCTCCGAATTTTATGTTTAGCTCGCTCATAGCTCGTAAATTGTGAATCGTAGTTCGTAAATAGCATCGCTATTTACATTCTTGAGATGTCCTGAAACAAGTAACAAGACACTCCGGACCTTTTATCGATCGCCCTTATCGACCTTCTATTTACGATTCACGATCTACTCGTGTCACTACTACTTAAACAGATCAGATCCGATAAGAGCGATTTTGCCAGGAAACGCGAATTTTAGGCCACGTTTCCGTGATCCCGCCATTAGAGGCAGGCCGTAGTAGTTGTAAAAACGGCAAAATACTTCGAGAGCATCTTATCGAAAAAATTGTAGCGGCCAGCCCAGACGGGTCGCCGCCAAATCAACAAACAATAAATGTTATATCGTAGTGAACGAAATATCAAGCCCTAACGGGATCAATTTCAGGACCATCTAGTTGTCGCCGGCGCTACGGGTTTGTGCTGTCACACCGACCATGTGGTCGCGTTGTGCTTCCGTCACTTCCGGCGAATTGAGTTCGTCGATCTGTAACTGAACCTCAAGCGCTCTTTTCAGCCAACAGGGCCTGACTTGCTCCCACCCATGCCCAGGCAGCATCTTCCTCCTCAGGATCGAAAAAGCGGATCTCGGTCGAGAACATGGGGGAAAGCAGTTCGATCAGGTTTCTCATCCATGGTTTCGCACCTAAGACAGCGTACCTATCTACCTTAGAAACTGCCTTGTATTTCATCTTTACCAGATCGTCGTCGAGCAATGCCGTTAGATCGAAGCCGCTAAAATTCTTGAGGCGAGCGAGGACGTTTACCTTTTCTCCTTTCTCGAGGAACGGCATAAATGCCTCGACCGCATTCTTCACGTCCTTCTCTCGAAGTCGCCCGTTAACTTCATAGGCAAACACATTATCGCTTGTTGTCTGAATGAAGTGGATCGATGGCTGCGGGGCCTCGGGCTTTGGTAAAGATTCCGGAGTTTCCGCTGCCCAAGCAAGGGCTTTGGCCCTTTCTCCTGGTTCAAAGACACGAACGTCGATCGACGAGAAAACCAGTCCCTCAACACGAGCCATCGCGGCAATCCACCCCTTATCTGTGACCACCGCGGCCCGATAATACTTCGACAGTTTCCCGAACTGCCCGATCCCGTTCCAAAGGTCTTTCAAGGCTCCTTCAATTGTAAAACCGATCGAGTCGTCGATCTCGGCAAAAAACGATACCCGCTCGTTCGAATTCAAGGCTTCATCAGTCGCCTTGTACGCCTTTTCTATATCTTCAGCGGTTACGCTTCCGGATATCTTCATTGCTATCAAATGTTTTGGCGATTCAAGGATCTCGATCATGGTTTCTCTCCCAAAAAGCAAATTTCGGTACAAACAAATTACGACCAAAACTGACGGAAAGTTCAAAGAAAAACAATTGCGGACAGCCCCGCCATGGGGATCTCGTCCGCAACTTTTCTGAAAAGAATTAATTCATCGAATGCAGGCCGAACATATTTCCGTCCGGATCCGTGCACAGCGAAATGAATCCGTATGGTCCGATCGACATCTTCGACCTGAACACGGAGCCGCCAGCATCTGCGACCCGTCCTTCTTCCACAGAACAATCGTCACAGTTGAAATAGACCAGTGTGCTGTTGCCGCCGCTTGGCATCCCGTCCATCTGGCAGAGAGCTCCCGACGAGCCGGTCTGTGTCATCGTTTCGTCACCCATCGCGAATGCCGCCATTTTCAACGGTTCATCGGTAGGGCTTGGCAATTCGGTCATCGAAATAGAAAGTACTGTCTCGTAAAAAGCCTTCGCCTTTTCAATATCCTGGACATAGATCTCGAACCAACCAACGGGGTTAACTCCTTGCATAGTTTAATTGCTCCTTAAAATAGAAATAGGTCGAGCGGAATTATATGCTTATTGGCGGGCCGTTTAAAATGACAATGGTAGGCACTAGCAGAGTTGAACTGCTGACCCCTACCGTGTCAAGGTAGTGCTCTACCACTGAGCTAAGTGCCTACG
>DAOLDE010000005.1:0-221734 GCA_035327545.1 Pyrinomonadaceae bacterium
GGCAGTAGTCTTGAAAACTACCGCGGGAAACCGCTTGCAGGTTCGAGTCCTGTCCTCTCCGCCATTGTTCGCACGAATCGTCCGCGACTCTTGTTTGACGCCAGATTTGTCTCATCTCCTAAAATTTCCCCCAATTTCTTGAATCTTCGGAGTGGACTGGTGTAAGCTTAGTTGAATGAATGATGATTCATTCATTCACTAGATTCATCGTGGCAAGATCCCGTCTTACAGCTCAATCGACTCGCACAGCCAGCTTTGATAAGCGTGAAGCTATCCTTAGGTCCGCGATCAAGGTCTTTGCAGAGAAGGGTTTTTTCAATTCGAAGGTAGCCGATATCGCCGGCGCCGCAGGTATCGCAGACGGAACCGTTTACCTCTATTTCAAGGGAAAGACCGAGATACTCCATTCCATCTTTGACCGTGCGATGGCGGAGTTCATATCGGAAGGCCTCCGCGAGATCGAAGGGATCAGTCACCCGGCAGACCGGTTGAGACGTATCGCACAGCTCCATCTTGAAAAATTGGGAGCAGACAGGGATCTCGCGATAGTCTTCCAGGTCGAATTGCGGGGCTCGACCAAGTTCATGCAGGAGTTTTCTGCAGCGGGATTTGCTGAGTATCTGGAGGTTATCTGCAAGACGATAGCACAGGGCCAGAAGACAGGCGTGTTTCGTCGAGACGTGAAGCCGATAGTTTGTGCAAAGATCCTCTATGGCGCGCTCGATGAGATGGTCACTAACTGGATTCTTTCGACACGAGACTATCCGTTGGCTCCGATGGCAGACGAGGTTCTGAAGGTATTTTTTCGTGGAATGATGGTCAAATGACTGGATCGGTTGAAAAGATGAGGCCAGCCTTTAGGTCGCCGATCGGGCGCGGCCAGCCGCTTCTGCGGGACGAGCCTCAGACGATTCCCGAGATATTTATCAGGGCGCGGGACGAGTTTGACCTCTCGGGAGCACTGAACTACAAACGAGATGGCCAATGGCATGCGATCTCTTCAGCCGAACTGGTCGAGCGGGCGGAGGTAATTGCGGCCGCACTCCATTCGCTCGGTCTTAGAAGGGGGGACAGGGCGGCTATCCTGGCTGCGAATTCTCCCGAATGGACTCTGGCCGACGCGGGTTGCCAGTTTGCAGGAATCATCGATGTCCCTATCTATACGACGCTGTCGCCAGAATCGGTCCTCTACATCCTGAATGATTCATGTGCCAAACTGCTTTTCATCGACACGCTCGAGGCTTATGAAAGGATCTCGGATGAGCTAGGGCAATGTCCCAGCCTTGGGCAGGTAGTGTTCTTTAGTTCCAAAGACGCGCCGCCGGAGAGTCTCTCCCTTGCGAAACTGGAAGAACTGGGACGAAGCGAAATGTCCGACGGTCCACCAGGCCTTGCGGCCGGGCTTCGTAACGAGATCGTCCATGACGATATTGCAACGCTGATCTACACGAGCGGCACGACCGGTGAGCCGAAAGGCGTAATGCTCACCCATGACAATATCGTGTCAAACGTGATCGACGTTTGCGAAAATTATAGTTTCTCGCCGGAGGACAAACCGCTGTCCGTGCTGCCGCTGTCCCACGTTTTCGAACGATCGGCAATGTACTTGTACGTACTGAACGGAATGGCAGTCCACTATGCCGAGTCGATCGAAAAGGTACCGGAGAATCTTGCTGAGGTGCGGCCGACCATCTTTATAGGCGTGCCGCGGATCTTCGAAAAAGTTTATGCAAAGGCAAAGCTGAAGGCCGCGCAGGGAGGCGGCATAAAAGAAAAGATCTTCGACTGGGCGATAGAGGTCGCAAAGGAGTATGCGCTTGCGATCGAACGAAATGAACCCGTCTCGTTCATATTGAAGATGAAACACGGTCTTGCTGATCGCCTCGTTTACAGCAAGTTTCGCGAGTTTTTCGGTGGGAATCTGCGGGCATGCATTACGGGCGGTGCGGCACTTCCGGACGAGATATATTTGATATTTACGGGGTCGGGAATTCCTATAATGCAGGGTTACGGCCTTACGGAAACCTCGCCGGTCATAACTTCGAACAACCCCGGTGCTTCGCGTCTCGGCACGGTCGGGCGGCCTATTCGAAATATGGAAATTCGCATCGCGGCTGACGGTGAGGTCGAAGCTTTCGGCCCGGGAGTCATGCTTGGTTATTACAACAAGGAGCAGGCCACCCGGGATGCTTTTACTGACGACGAATGGTTTCGTACTGGCGATATTGGAGAGATCGATCCTGACGGTTTTCTTCGGATCACCGACCGGAAGAAGGAACTCTTCAAGACCTCGGGCGGAAAGTATATTGCTCCTTCACCTATCGAGCAGATGATCCGTTCTTCGCGTTTTGTAAATCAGGCGGTGCTTGTGGGCAATGAAAGAAAGTTCGCTGCTGCCTTGATCGTTCCCAATTTCGAGATGCTCGATTCCTATGCCAGCCACAAAGGATTCGAAAAGATGTCTCCGGAAGACTATTGTCGAGACCCCAGGATAATCGATCTTTTCGAGCGGCAGGTGGCGGCCGCTACAAAGGGCCTTGCGCAGTTTGAGAGCGTGAAGAAGATCGCCTTGCTGGAGCAGGAGCTAACGGTGGAAAGCGGCGAGCTAACTCCCACGATGAAACTGAAGCGACGTGTGATCGACGAAAAATACAAGTCCGTTATCGATGAGATCTACACCGAGCCTTAAGGACCAGACCCTGCAAAACGTTACCAGTCAAGGCGTATTACTACCAGATTCGCCAATCAACCGATCAAATAGGCCTTATGGGAATACGATTCGGAATTCCGGTTGCAAACTCAACGACATAATCCAAAAATCGCTTTGGAGCCTTCCCGACCTCGACGATATCAAAGGGTTCGAGCATTATGTCCGACTCAGTACCTTTTTTTATGTTTTCCAGATTGGCGATGATCTCGTCCGGTTTTGCAGCGCCCGGCTTTCGGCGGAGAATCTTTACGGATTTTAGCTTTGCCTCGCGGGTTTGGCCGCTTGCCATTGCGATGGCTTGCGTTAAGTGAAGTCCGCCTTCCGGAATATTTATTTCGCCAGGTTTCATAACTTCGCCGATCACGTAGATCGGAGATGATTTAGCGACTACGATAATGTCACCGGCAAGAATTTCGGGATTCGAAGCGGCGTCGCCCTGGCTCAGGCTCGAGTAGTTGAAGATCTTCGAAGGAGCATTTAGGCCTGAGTCTGTTCCAACGGTCCAGCTATTGGCAAGATCCGATTCTCCGCACATAGGCGGCCTCGGCCTGAAAACCTGTATCATACCGTTGCTTTTTTCTGTGTCGATCCCGCCCGCATAGGAGATCAGCTCTAGCAGGTGCACCCGCCGGGTCAAGTTAAACTGCTGAGCCTGACCGCGAACTTCGCCGTAAACGCTGACCGGAGGCCTGCTGTTCCTCTGCGTGACTCGAAGGCTTATCTGCGGCTTTTTAAGATATTTTGACCAGACCTGGACCACTTCGGCCTGAAGGCCCCGTTCGGTCTTACACTTTGCAACCAGTGGAACATCCGAATATGGGATCATGATGTTCCCGTCTTCGTCCACGGTCAGGGCCTCGACATCGAAAGAAGGCTCGCCCAGGGCTTTGATGCTTATTACATCGCCTGGGCCAATAGTGTAGCCCTGAGATGCAGACACCTGCGGGAGTTGAGCGAAGATCGCTCCGCTGAATAAAAACAAAAAAGAGGCTAAATTAAGACAGATTCTCATTTTGTGTAGATGAGCTATTACTCCAGAATGTAGAATAGTTCAGTAAACAGTTTGATTCAACCTTTTTGTCATTTAGTTGTACGCTTCAAAGATCCATTGAGCGTTGAGCTGTAGCCGGCCTCTGATTGACACGGTTAGGACCCGCTTGTAAGTTCGTTAGGGCAGGAGATAGAACGCAGTATGCCAGATCGGTTCAAAAAAAGAGGTGCATTGTCGGATACGATGTGGTTTCTGCGACGGCCAGCCCAGTTTCTGCTTGATATTGCTATACTTTCGGCTGCTTTTTTTCTGGCATATCTTCCGGCGATAAATATCCAGGTAAGCGATTTTTATGTTGACATTGCTCTGCGCCAACTGCCGCTCGTAATTCTCATACAATTTTCGACACTCTTCCTTGCCGGAGCATATTCGATCTTGTGGCGTTACGTGAGCATTGAGGACTTGAAAGTATTCGCTTCGGCAGCGCTGATATCAGGTTCGATACTCATTGCACTTCGTTTTCTCCTAAATCTTACTGATCTTTCGCTTTGGCAGGTCCCGGTGTCTGTGATCCTGATCGATACGGTTGTGGGTTTTGGCGGACTTTTGGGGCTGCGGGTACTTCGCAGGTTCATTTATGAATTCGGGGATAAGGGCGGCTCCTTCCGTTCAACCCGGCGAATCAAAAGAAAAGCAGCGCTTATTGTCGGCGCCGGCCGCATGGGAGCAACTCTTGTGAAGGAATTGAGCGGGAGAAAGGATGCGGAGCTAGATGTTCGCGGCTTTGTTGACGACGACCCGAGGAAGCGAGGAGGCAGCGTAAGTGGAGTAAAAGTGCTTGGCACGACCCATGATCTTCCTCGGCTTGTTGACGAACTCTCGATAGAACAGATCGTGATCGCAGTTGACCACGCGCAGGGAAAGGATATTCGCAGAATTCTTGATGTTTGCGGAGCCATCCCCGTAAAAGCACAGATCGTGCCGAGCCTCAACGAATTGGCCCACGGCCGAATTTCGGTCAGCCGATTAAGAGACGTGCAGATCGACGACCTCCTAGGCCGCGAGCCGGTGGAACTCGATAATCGGAACCTGAAGGACTTTCTTTCCGGCAAGATCATAATGGTAACGGGGGCGGGCGGTTCTATCGGATCAGAACTTGTCCGGCAGGCAATTGAATTCGGGCCAAAAACGATCCTGCTTGTCGAAAGAGCTGAGTTCCTCTTGTTTAACATCGCCAGGGAACTTGAAGGAGCTGACAGGGACCTCGATTTTGTTGCGCTCGTAGCCGACGTTTGCGACGTACCTCGAATGCGGGAGATCTTTGAACGATACAAACCCGACGTTATCCTGCACGCAGCGGCACATAAACATGTTCCTTTGATGGAAACAAACGCACTCGAAGCTGTTAAGAACAACATCTTTGCAACACGGACGCTTGGGCACCTTGCCGGCGAATACGGCGTCAGCGATCTCGTCCTTATTTCAACAGATAAGGCAGTAAACCCGACCTCGATCATGGGGGCTTCGAAACGTGTTGCGGAGATCGTGGTTCAGGAGTTGAACGGGCGTTTCCCGTGCAATTACATGGCCGTCCGTTTCGGCAATGTGCTTGGCTCAGCCGGCTCGGTCGTTCCGATATTCAAAGAGCAAATAGAAAAAGGCGAAGCAGTGACGGTCACGGACCGCGAGATGACCCGATATTTTATGACCATCCCTGAGGCCGCTCAATTAGTGCTTCAGGCAGGCGCACTGGGTGAGGGCGGCGAGATATTCGTTCTCGACATGGGCCAGCCCGTCAAGATCCTGGATCTGGCCGAAGACATGATCCGCCTCTCGGGCCTCGTGCCCTACGAAGATATCGATATCGTATTCACCGGTGCGAGACGCGGCGAAAAGCTCTTCGAAGAGCTTGAAATAAGCGGTGAAGGATTAGAAAAGACCCGCCACCCGCAGATCTATATCGGCAAGATCGCGCCATACCCGGCCGAACGAGTTGCAGACTTGATAGATAGATTAAAAACTGCCGTTGGGAATGGCGACGAAACCGCGGTGGGGCTTATTTTTTCCGATTTTCTGCCTGAGGCATCCATGACCCACCCATCACCCGAATTAAATAATAAAGTTTTGTCAGACAACGGCTTGCCCGGCGAAACCTCTGCTGCTCTCCGCATCGTCAATAATTGACTCGTCCTGAATGGTCTCGGACGCTATCTCAATTCTGAAAAATTCATCCAGTTGAAAAAGATCAGGAGATCAAAGGAAGACCCCCGCTCTGACGATCAGCGTGTCCATCTCGCGTGAGCCTGGCATCGTTCACCGGAGGCTGCCCTACTTGATAATGAACAGCCGAAAATTTAGAGTTGTAGTTTCGGCCTGATGGGAAAATCTGTCCGATGACGCCGATAGCTGTATTTCGTTATCTGGAACATCTTTTCTGAATTCCCTGCTCAAGGATGGCCGAGTGTAAATTCATATGAAGATCGGGATAGTAGGTTTAGGGATCGTAGGGTCCGCCGTAAAATATGGGTTCGAAAAACTTGGCCACAATGTTGTCGGCCACGATATCAGGGATGGAACCCGTCTTGAGGACGTTCTTGTTTCCGAGATCGTTTACCTCTGTCTCCCGACGCCGCAGGGTGAAGATGGCCATTGCGATACTTCAGTGATCGAGGATGTAGTGTCGGATCTGATCGAGGCTAACGAATTCAGCGGGATCGTTGCGATCAAGTCAACGGTCACACCCGGGACCACGGTCAGGATGCAGGAAAAGTTCAAGACAGAAAAGATCTGTCACGTACCGGAATTTCTTCGCGAACGCGCCGCCATCATTGATTTCACCGACAATCACGATGTCTGTATAGTTGGCACCGATTCCGATGAGGTATTTGAAAAGGTCAAGGAATCGCACGGATACTATCCGAAACAATTCATCAGGCTTTCGCCGACCGAAGCCGAGATCTCGAAGTACTTCAATAACGTTTACAACGCGACACTGATCACGTTCGCCAACGCCTTTTATGAGCTTTGCCAGGCAAAAGGAGCGGACTATTCACGGATCAAGAATGCAATGGTTCAGCGTGATCATATCTATAACAAATATCTCGACTGCAACGACAATCTTAGAGGTTTTGGCGGGATGTGCCTGCCCAAGGATACGGCTGCAATTTCAGCCTTGGTTAAGGAGATGGGAATGCCGATCGAATTGTTCGATGCGGTCGTGAACGATAATAAAAAATACAAGACTACAGTTTTTGAGGGGATGAGAAAGTGAAGATACTCGTTACGGGCTCGGAAGGCTCGTTGATGCAGGAAGTTATACCGCTGCTTATGGGGCACGGCCATACCATTATCGGTGTGGACAATTTTGCTCGCTATGGTGAGATAGAGCGCGACCGCCCGTATGAATTCATTCGGGGCGACCTGACCGATCCGGATTTTGTGGACAAGGTCGTGCGAGATGTCGATTCTGTGATCCAGGCCGCCGCGCTGATCTATGGTGTTGGAGGGTTCAACAAATATCCGGCCGACATCCTGTCGAAGGACATCAATCTTCACCAGAACATCATGCAGGCGATGCTGCGGAACGGCATCAAGAAGATGGTTTACATAAGCTCGTCAATGGTCTATGAGCGGTGCCTGAAACATCCGAGCGCAGAAGAGGACGTTGATGAATCGCTGATCCCATCCACTGACTACGGCTTGAGCAAATTGGTCGGCGAGCGCATCACTCGTGCCTTCAATCGACAGTACGGGATAGGCTATACCATCTGGCGGCCGTTCAATATCATCACTCCGCATGAGGTTGGCGAAAACGATCTCGGCTTGAGCCACGTGTTCGCGGACTACATCAAGAACATTGTCAAAGAACAGCGAACAGAAATACCCATAATTGGCGACGGCGAACAGATCCGGTGCTTCACCTGGATCGGCGACGTGGCCCGCGGGATCGCTGATTTCTCATTCGACGAGCGGGCTTCGAATCAAACTTTCAACCTCGGCAACCCGGAACCGATCACCATGAAAGAACTTGCTTCCATCATTTTCGAGCAGGCAAGACAAAAGGCAATGATCGCCGTAAATGGGAATGGCCTTTCATTCAGGACTGAAAAGTCGTTTCCCGATGACGTTAGGATCCGCATTCCCGAGGTAAGCAAAGCTAAACGTGTTTTGGGTTGGGAACCGACATTGAAAGTTGCGGAATCGGTTGAACGATGTCTGGACCTGATGAAGTAAAACCAGTCAAGTTAGCGATCGTTGCACCAGTACACAACCGCCGCGAACTGACGCTTCAGTGTCTTCAAAGCCTGGCTCGCATCGATCGCACCGGTCTAGAAGTTGAGATCTTTATTGTCGATGACGGCTGTACCGACGGAACGCGCGAGGCGTTAGAAGAGCGATTCCCACAAGTTCATATCGTGCATGGCACTGGCGAACTTTGGTACACGGCCGGGACCAACCTCGGCATCGTTGCCGCTCTAAAACATAAGCCCGACTACGTCCTTTGCATCAACGACGATTCGATCTTCGATGAAAGATCCGTATCTCGGATGATCGATCTTGCAAAACTTCAGCCGCGGTCAGTCGTGGGCGCACTTCTGTTGCTTTGGGATACGCCTCATCGAGTATTTCAGGTTGCACCGGTTTGGAATACGTGGAAAGGCGGCTGGCAGCATTGGTATCAGCAAACAGTTTGGACCGTACCGAATATGCCGTGGGAAGTGGACGCGATCGTCGGCAACTGCATTCTCTACCCGGCGGCGGTCTTTGAGGAATGCGGCTTTATGAACCCCAGCATTTCGGCGCAGTATGGCGACGCAGAATTTACAACGCGTCTGCGGAAATGCGGGTGGCGGCTGTTGATCGAACCGCGTGCTCGCGTTTTCTGCCAGCCAAATTATGAGCACACGAGTGTTACGTCTCAACCTATCCGAAAACAGATCGATCTTCTGTTCCGAAAAAAGAGCTCGGCCCTAAGCGTCAGCCATCAGTTTCGGCAGTCATTCTATACCGCTCCCAACAAACTCGCCGGGCTGGCCGCATTCTTCGCATTTTATGGTCGGGTGGCAAAGCGAAAACTAGTTGGGAGAACCGGGAAGAACGTTCCCGAGCCCGATCTTGCTGATCATTTCTCGGCAAATGTGATAAAAGAGTGATTATCCCTTTGCGCGGATGTCGATCATGAACCAAACAAGGAAATCCAAGAATCGCGTTTCTCAAAAAGCAGCATCGTTTACCGAATCCGTCATTCGCGAGATGAGCCGCGAAGCCGTTAAGTACGGAGCCGTAAATCTTGGTCAGGGATTTCCGGACTGGCCCGCACCTGAGGACATAAAACGCAAGGCCCAGGAAGCGATAGCTGCTGATCATAATCAATATGCAGTGACCTGGGGCGTGAAAGAATTTCGCGATGCGATTGCAAAGAAGACGATGTGGTTCCTTGGGCTGGACATCGACCCGGAAACCGAGATCACTGTTACCTGCGGTTCCACCGAAGGAATGATCGCCGGAATGCTGGCAACCGTCGATCCGGGCGAAGAGGTCGTGGTCTTTGAGCCGTTCTACGAAAACTACGCGCCTGATGCCATTTTATCCGACGCAAAGCCCAGGCATGTGCCGCTTTACCGCACGGACAACGGATTTGTCTTTGATCGTGAAGAATTGAAAGCCGCCTTTAACGAGCGAACCAAAGCGATCATAATCTGCAACCCGAACAACCCAACCGGCAAGGTTTACACGCGTGATGAGATGGAGTTCATCGCCGATCTGTGCATACAGTATGACGCGATCTGTTTTACTGACGAGATCTACGAACACATAACGTTCAATATCGAAGAAGATGGCGACCCATTCGATCACGTCTGCATGGCAAACATTGAGGGCATGCGAGAGCGGACAGTCGTCGTGAATTCGCTGTCAAAGACGTATTCGGTTACGGGCTGGCGTGTGGGCTATTGCATCGCTCCGCCGGACATAACGGGCGCGATCCGAAAAGTACACGATTTTCTTACCGTCGGTGCGGCGAACCCGCTGCAGCACGCCGGCGCCTACGCGATGAGCTTGCCGCCGAGTTATTACGAGGAGCTTCAAAAGGAATACCAACGAAAACGCGACTTTATCGTTCCCGCACTTCGCGATGCAGGATTCAAGTGCGATCTTCCGGAAGGCGCGTATTACGTAATGGCCGATATCTCAGGATTCGGCTTTGCGAACGACATCGAATTCACGAAACACCTTATCCGCGAGATCGGTGTTGCGGTGGTTCCCGGTTCGTCGTTCTATTCTGACCCTTCTATGGGTTCGCAGATGGTCAGATTTTGTTTCTGCAAGAAGGACGAAACGCTCGAGGCCGCAGCACAGAACCTGCAAAAACTAAGGGCTGGATGATCGCTTCGCGTGGGAGCTATGATCCTGTTAGTTCGCACGCAACATTATTCCCGCCTTTGACTGACTACATTCGCTTTAAGACAGGTATTTGTTGATCTCCGCAAATGCGCTCCCCGATCTTGAAGTGCGGGAACTTGCCTGATAAAGGCAACCAAAATACTTAAAAAGCGCAACCAAATAGTAGTTCAAAACGTCTATTTGAATTCAGGCCCTTGTGGTTTCATCAATTTTTGGAGGTATCTTAATGATCGCTAAAACTTTGACGTTACTTTTTACTTTGTCTGTTATTGCGGTTGGAGCACTGGCCCAAGCACCGGAACCAGGACCAAAACCTGAACCCCGTGTCCTTTCATGGACCTTCAGCTCTACCGGCGGCTACCTCGGGATCGAAATGGTCGAGATCTCCAAGGAGAATGCTGCCAAGTTCGGCCTTTCGTCGGTCCGCGGTGTTGGTGTGGACAAAATCGTGGCGGGCTCGCCGGCCGAACGTGCAGGTATTGCTCCAGGTGACGTTATAGTACGGGTCAACGGCGAAGAGATCACAAGCACTCAAAAGCTTTCCAGGCTGATAGGCGAGATCGCGCCCGATCACCAGGCCCGAATATCCGTAATCCGGAATGGGTCAGAAAAAGAACTCACCGTAACGATCGGGAAAAGGTCCGGATCCGCCTTTGAGCTCGGATCAATGCAGTGGATGGGTCCTGAAGGCAGGATAGAGATGCCCCGCATCCCCGAAATGCCGGAACTGAGAGATCTGCCCAGAGGTGAGATGCATCCCCTGCCGCCAGGAACGCCCGAGACCCCTATGTTCCTTGGCTTTGGCCCACGCAGGCAGATCGGCATTGGTGTGACTCCGCTTACCAAGCAGTTGGCCGAACATTTCGGCGTTGAAAACGGCGCAATCGTGAATAATGTTCGTGAAAATTCACCCGCGGCAAAGGCCGGGATCAAAGCCGGTGATATTGTTGTCGAGGCAGAGGGCAAGCCAGTCAAAAGCGACCTTGATCTCTCGAGAGCGGTCAGTGAGAAGAAAGACGGAAGCGTTGTGATAACGATCGTACGTGACCGAAATCGACAAACCGTCTCTGTCACACCAGAAGAGGTAAAGGGCGGGTTTGACCGTTTCTTTGAATTTTCAACACCGGAAGCACCCGGTGCTCCGGGGCTTTATCGCCAGCTTCTACCGCCGCGGTCGCCGGCACCACCAATTTTGGATCGTATGATCGTCCCGGGCCGGGTGATCTAGACAGAATTTAACTGAAACTATAAGGGCCGCAGTTCTTTGTTCGATCTGCGGCCTTTCTTTATTTCGAGGCCTCGTTCCGGCTTCTGAAATGAACTTCCTTTGCCAGATCGTTTGCCTGACTGCTAAAGTCACGTGCCCTTTCCATCAGCCGCTGAAAGTTTTCGCTCCTTGATTCAAAGTCCGCTTTTACTTCTTCTTTTGCTCTTGCATTCTTCGGGTCAAAACTGTCGCGAAGTTTCCTGGCCGCCTGTCGATACTCCTCAAATGCATTCAGTTGGTTGTTCAGTGCCTCCCACTTTAGCCGAAGATACTCCTCGTAATCTTCGTTGACATTCATATCACGGGCTTTGTCGATCTTATCGAGGGCGCTTTTGCCATACGCGGCCCCCTCGTTGATTATGTCCACTACCTCATCGGATAACTTTCGTACTAACGCTGCATCGTCGGCAGACATCGCATTTTTCAGTTCCTGTCGCTTATTAGTATGTTTGTTAAAGAGGACTTTGATCGCGCGAAGATCAACATTCGCAGCCTTTATAAGCTCGCCCGCCGCAAGCGTTTCGTCCGCCGGGCCTAGCAGGCCGGTAGAGCTCTGGCAGCCTGTTAAGAGAAGGGCCGTCAAAAGGATCAATGTCCGAGTTTTGCAAAGTACCTTAGCCATCAGTTGGATCGATCCATAAGCTTTATTTAATCACAACGGAAAGCGAAAGGTGAAGGTTTTTCCATGGGCTGCCAGTGTCAGATCCCGAAGTTAACTTCCTGATTTCCTCTTCGGCGCCAAATAAAACCGTCAAGAATGTAATGCGTCAGCTGCGGGACGGCGAGCAGAGGAACAAGCCACATCTTCCACCCGTTCCAATTCCAGTTTTCTCCAAAAAGCCACGTCCGCTCGTGCCAAACACCCCGGCTCCAAAATAACTCCTCTACGTAAGCGAGAGCCCATAGCGTTGCCAGAAAGATAAACCAGTTGTTCGATAATCCACGATAGACCGGCCCAGCAGTTTCACGCCGCATTCGCGCATACATATAAACGAGAGCAAAATACGGTACGCCGTGGATGATCACGTTCGTCACCGTGAACGCGTAATCTGAGTTCAAGAAGACGATCCCGACGTACCAGCACACGGCCGTCGTCGCGACTACAATGTCTTTTCCGATGTTCAAAAAGCCTGATGTGGAAAGTTGATAGACCGATTTAAGGAGATACGCAGTCAGAGCAGCGACGTAAATTGGAAAGAGAATATCTTCAACGACGGCCGGCAGTGCGAAGAAATCGTTCTCGAGAAACCAATTGAAATTCCTCGGCAGCGACGTCATCCAAAAAGCGAGCGGGTAAACGGTCGCGAGATAGACCGCTGCCGTGTCGATCGCCCACGTCCACGTTTCCTTCTCACCCGCTTTCCGCCGATAAAGCGCGACCCAGCCGTACTGCTGCCGGACGAAATGAAATACGGCAACGATAGCGAGAGCTTTCCAAAAAACCAATTCGCCTTCAGAATACAGGGCCACACCGACCGCGTAGCCAAATATGGGCACTAGCGTATAGAGCCAGAACCGACGGCGATACTCAGCAACATCAAAATAAACGCGAAAGCTTGTTGACCAAACGTGCGCGACATCTATGAGCAGCACCGCCGTCACCCAAGTCCATTCAGGCGACGCTTCATCAAGAATTCCAAGCTGCCAACCGACCGCGAGCAAAAGCAGAGACACGAACGCGCTTCCCAAAAATACAGAGAGATCAATATTTCGGGAAAACAGCCAGACGGTGGAACCGCTTTGACGCGGAGTTCCTGAATCGCTCGCTTCTCCGAATGCCCGTTTGGTGGAAAGCTCACCAAGTTCCTGCATCTATTTCTGCCTCTTTCAGTCTCTATGATCAAATTCCTTTTGCGGCTCGGAGTCCATGATAGAACGCTTCTTCGAACAACGCGATACCGCTAAGGTCCGTGTGAGCAAAACGAATGTTTCGATATGGTTCGAGGGCTTTGCGGCGATCGTTGCCCCAAATGAAACCGGGCGTGGGCGAGATCATTGCGTGGCCCCAGCGCATAATGTCGATGCGTTCCGTCAAGTCGTAAATTTCCGGATGCGCGCGGGAGATGTCGGTCAAGCAAACGTCGGCAAGCTCACGCCAATCGTAGTTCAGCAGCATTGTCCTCCCTTCGGGTTCGTGACACATCGGATAGTAATATGTCCAAACCGTCGCCCCATGATCAATGCCCTTTTGGTGTGTGGCATTGACGTAACCAAGCGATGGGCTTTCGTAAAGAACGTTGTCCCAGGCGAGCGGAAAATCGCGTGCAAAGCGTGGCTTCGGCCTGTCCTTTAGGTGCAGATTTGCGACAAACCAAGAGTTGCTGTGAAATGCAGCTGCATTAAAAGGCGGCCGTTCGGCAAATCCGCGAATGACAAAAGGAGCGGTAAAGACCGGCGAAGCGTAGATAACTTTCTTACAGCGAAACCCGTGAACCTCGCCATCTGCCAGGCATATGACGTCAGCACCCGTATCGGTCGGGACGATCGAAACGACCGCATGTGCCGGTTTGACATGATCGCTAACCTTGTCCGCCATATGTCTAACGAATCGGCCGTTGCCCTCAGGGAAAGTAATGAAAGGCTGCGATTCAACACCGCTTTTTCTGACACGAGAACAGAAATAGAATAGGCCGGCCCAGGCTGAGGTCTGATCGAGCTTGAGCCCATAATCATCGCGGCACGCGTAGTCGCAATACCAGAACAACCTATCGGAAGTGAACCCATTCTGCCGCAGCCACTCCGCAAACGAGATCTTGTCAAGCGCGATCACTTCTGCGTCGTCGGAACACATGGCGGAGGGAACCACAAATGCCCGTAGGCCACGTCCATCCCGCCAATTCACCCAATGGTCGATGTGCCCTTGAAACTTGGCAAGCTGCAGCTTATCTTCTTCATCCTCACCCGCGTGCAGATAGAGCCCGTCGTACCAACGGCCCTTGTAAAATACACGCTCTTCCGGATCTCTGCACAGGAATTGTTCCTTTACGATAATGTTGCCCTCGTCGGTTCGACCCTCTGTAAGCGACATCTCATCCAACAACTCGATAAGGTCCGTGTTCTCTCGAAACGGCACCGGGAGATAATGTGCGCCCCAAGGATAGCTGACCGGCTGACCTTCACCCGAACGCGATGTTCCGCCGGTATCCTTTTCCAGCTCGAAGATCGCGAGATCAGTTACCCCGCTTCGCTTTAGCTTCCATGCCGCCGCTAATCCGGCTACACCTCCGCCGACAATTGCTATGCCGATGTTTTGCCACTTATCTGCCGCGACCTGAAAATTCCGTCCTTCGCGGAGAACGTGGCCGAGCTGCCAATTCGCACCAACGATCTCGCCCCCAGGAGAGCTTCGCGGTGTTTCCTGGCTGCACGCCGCATAGGTCAGCGGAGCACCCAGAAACATCGTCAACAGTTCTCTGCGTGAAAGATTCATTCAGATCGGCTGAGTACGGCCCTCATTCGAATCGCCGCCATTCATTTTCGTAGTAGCGGACAAGTGCCTGATTGTCTAATCGATTGACCTCGATCTCGCCTTCGGGCGGGAGCATATCTGTTGGAAAAGTAAACATCGATGCGAATGATTGGTCGTTAAGGAACTTGAGTTCGACCGAGGCAGGTGGATTGACTGGAGCGTCGAAGGGCCTTGTTCTCGCAAGTGCGAAACCCCAAACACCAAAACTGGGTACCGTCGTCTGATACGGCTTTACGTAGAAACCCGCAGTTTCCAGCGTTTTGATAATGGACCAATAAGACCGGCGGGCATACAACGGGGAAGTGCTTTGGATCACGACCGCCGCGTCTGGGCCGAGCCTTTGCTTTAGCAAGCCATAGAACCGCGTTGAATATAGCTTCCCGAGCGCAAAGTTGCTCGGATCCGGAAAATCAACTATGGCTATATCGAACGGCCCGGCCTCATTCGCCTCAAGCCAAACGAATGCATCGGCATTAGTGACAGAAACACGCGGGTCTTCGAAGGCGCGGTTATTGAGTTCTTTCAGCGGTGGAAACTCCTGAGAAAGGGTTGTCATCATCGGGTCCAGATCGACCAGCTTAACGTGCTCTACGGACTGGTACTTTAGGATCTCCCGTAGCGCAAGGCCGTCGCCTCCGCCGAGCACGAGCACCCGCGTTGCTTTCCCTTCGTGTGCTGCAAACGCCGGATGAACGAGCGCTTCGTGATAACGATATTCGTCAAATGAAGTGAATTGCAGATTTCCATTCAAAAAAAGTGAATGGCCGGCTCGCCCCTTTGTCACGACGATCCGTTGATAAGGAGAACTTTTGGCGTAAACAATGTTGTCCGTAAAGATGCCGTCTTCGGCCAATGTGGTCAGACTTTCTGCTTTTATGAAGGCTATCCCAAGCACGATCAAAACCGCGGCGCCTTTGATCCTGAGTATCAGGAGTCGCCGATCTTCTATCAATGGCTCAAGCAGCCATGTCGCCCAAAGTCCGACACCTGCATTAAGCATTCCGAAAAGAATAGAGGTCCTGTTCAAGCCCAGCGTCGGCACAAGAAAGATAGGGAATAGGAGCGCCGCCACTAAAGCACCTACGTAATCAAGAGCAAGCACTTTCGAAACAAGTTCTTTAAAATCGAGCTCGTCCTTAAGGATCCGCATGAGCAGCGGGATCTCGAGCCCGACGAGCGTGCCGATGATAAACACCATCGAATAGAGCACTAGCCCGAAATAGCTTACGTACGCAAACGTGAGGAAGAGAAGAGGTGCAGAAAGGCCGCCGAGAATGGCTACTGCGAGTTCGATATCGATGAATTTTTCAGCTATCCGACGGTCAATGAACCTCGACAGGTAAGAACCGCAGCCCATCGCGAACAAATAAACCCCTATGATCAGCGAAAACTGGGTTATCGAATCGCCCAGAACGTAGGAAGAGACCGTTGCGGCGAGCAGCTCATAGATCAAGCCGCAGGTCGCGATTATGATCACATTCAGAAAAAGAAGCGGAATTCGGGTCATTTTACAGGACAAGGGAAAAGGACGATCGGATGAAAAAAGCCTGGCTTCATCCACCAGCCTCTACGCCTTTCCCGTTCGTTCTATCCGCTGATCGCTGCGGCAATTATGATCGCGATTCCTATTATCATTGCGCCGATGATCACTGCGAGCGCGGTATTGTGGTCTTCCTCGATCTCTTTCTTGACCGAGAACGGCGATACAGCGACCACGATAAGGAATGCGACCGCAAATACGATCAAGCCGATCGCGACGAAAACGATCGTAGTGACCAATACGGGAAAGAGATCTTCAAGTTTTACAGCCAACCCAAGCACGGTCATCACGGACAAAAAAGACATCATTATTTTCCTCCTCGAGGTCCAGAAAAGATGAAGGGTACACCCAGGCGTGATTTACTCCCCGAGTTTGCAAGCTCCCAGCCAAACCATGCTGCGGCCGAATATAGAAACAGCACGCCCATGCCGAACACTAGGTAGAGTTTTCTAAACATATCGTTTCACCACGGTCGAACGTCTGCAGATCGCGAAGGACCTCAAACAAGATGGCCTGCTTCAAGAACTTGTGCCAAACATGCTGTCCTTCCACCGAGCAGATTCAAACACAAGCTTTCTGACCAATCCGACAAATGGAACAATGGCAAGTACGATGAGTGCACAAATGAAGTTTACGCCGCGCATAACGTTTTGCTCCACCTTGACCGTGACGGGCATAGGTTGAGCCGAATTCTGCCATTTTCCTTCAACCCTTAGGGTGTATGTGCCGCCTGGAAGCGAGGACAACGTGGCATTCTGTGTCTGGCTGCCTTCGGTCCAAGCTCCGTCACTGTCTGTACCAGTGTAATATTCGATCGGCACCGCGACGGATTCCACCTGCTGGCTCTGGTCGTTTACAAGGTCAACGTCCAGTTCTACGAATGAATTGTTTACCGGAGCCGAGGCCGAGATCCTTACGTTCCTATTCGGCTTGATCTCAAAGGAATTACTGAACACGACTTGCGCGGTCTGGGGATTGACCATCGGCGGCAGCGTCAGTTGCTGATTCAACACTGTCGAACCCAGACCTGAGAACGGGATCATCAGGATCGCTATGACAAATAGCAAAGCCAGAGGCAAAAGCCCCCATGTGTAATAGAATTGCCCGGTAAAAGGCTGGTTCGGCCCGACCGACCACGGTTTCGACAGTCCCGAGATGCCAAAGAACTTTTCGACCTCGCGGTTGGTCAGATACGTTCCGGCAGACCAATTCACCTCGTTTGGCGAAACCTCCTGTGAAAGCATCACTGGAGCTGAAACGTAATCTATGGCGCGCACGGCCTCGCCCTGCTCGATACGCCAGTAAAACTCACCCGCAACATACTGAACAACGGCTTGGGCATCCTGAAAGATCCGAAATCGCCGCCCGTTGTATTTTACGGTCGTCGGCACAGTCTTCGCGTAAGCGCCGAAGCCTCCTGATTCGACCTCGGCGGGATTTACTGGCTCGACGAAGTTCCAGTGATTGTCTGAATGCACAAGCCAACGGAAGCCGATCGCCGGATTGTATAGAAGATATTCGTGCCAATAATAGTTGACGCCCTCGATCAGAACACTGCGGGCGACCGCGCCGATTATCCGAAATTGAACGTCGCCGGGAAATGTTCCGGTCATGCCGACGCGAAGGGCAAAACTCAGATCAGCTTTTGTCGGCTCGAGCGCCTTCAGATAGGAGAGATTTCCTTGGTTTACATCGAGGAGCGAGTTGCAATTAGGGCACGTTACACGTTCCGCCTTGTCGGGTGCGATCAGCGAAAGCGGGCCTCCGCAATTCGGACAGCCCATCGAAGCCGCAGAAACACTTTTCCGCTTTCTTTCGGCGGGACGTGCATCTGCCAGGCCGAGCTCTGCTAGTGATACCTGATTACCGAGAAATATCCACGGCGGGTCCGTACTGTAGTCGATCGTCCCAAATGTGTTGTTCTTGCCCACCAGGTCCGCATAAAAGCTTTGTTCGTTTGGCGTAAGTTTATAAGGTATCTCACCCTCTGCAGCGGCTGCTGTCGCCGTTCCTTTCTCGGCGACCATCATCGCGGTCTGGGATGGGATCTCCTGAACGATCTGTCCTATCTGCAGCGCCTCAAAAGCGGGCACAGATCTGCCTTCGGGAAGCGGTTGATAAAAGGTCAGGTAAAATTTTCCCTGCGCTTCGGCCAGCCATCCGACCCATCCATTCGAAAATGTGGCGTACCATTCGTCCCAATAACCGCCCATTTCGTGCCGAAGTTGGGCCCGGCCGGTCAATTCGAACCGGTTGCCGGCGTAAACCCCCTTCAATCCGACCTTGAGTGGTGATTCGCTTTCAACGATCTCAGCCACCTTTCCCAGATCGGACAAACTGCGGTCTGTTCGCGCAAGTGCCGAACGGCAGTACGGGCAAACCAACACGATCGTCGAACCGCTTTTGAATTCGACCGGGCCGCCGCACGAGGGGCAATTTGCATTTAGAACGCTCAGCTTTCACCTCCTGCCGACTGCCTCATCGAATCGCGGTTCTTGTTCGATTCGGGGCCGCTGCCAGCCGCTCGTGATCCGCGTTCGATCCTCGATACGGACACGTTACGAGCGGAAAGGGCCTCTTGCAGATTTGTTTCCCAGTTCCACTCCGGACGCCTCCGACAGCAATATAAGTTGAACGTCGCGATCCCGTGTTCCGGGTAGGTATGACAAGCCAAATGAGATTCGGTAAGCGCGATCAGCCCTGTCACCCCGCCCTCGCCCGGGAACTTGCGCCAAACACTTCCGACCGGTGCCAGATCGAGTTCGCTCACCACGCTTTCCATCAGACGTCGCAGCAGTTCCTCGTCGCGCAAAAGTTCGGGATCACATTCTTCGGCTTCGATCAGCCATTCAGTTCCTACGATCATCAGGCCCAACTTAAAAACAGTACGACCAACTCTCCACGAATGTTTTGGGTATCCGCCGAATGCGGTGCGAACTAATCCTGAATGCGGGGGAGTATGCCGACAAGAAATATAAACAATTATTCATCGGTTGTCATTTTCCTCGCGTTTCTTTTGACCGCTATGTCAGAGTGTGCCGCTGGATCGACCCCGCGGAATTGCGGCCGAAGGTTGCAGGCTAAGACTTTGTGTCTATTTCGGGTCCTGCAAGTTCGAATTGCGGAATGTATCTTCCGATCTTAAAAAAGTTCTAGGAACAAGATCCGGCGGTCGTTTTTTTCGGTGAACGCAAATAGGGCGAGGCGATAACGCATTACTTCGATGGCAAATTGCTCTTTGCTGTCAGTAAAGTGAAGGATCGGCCGCTGCTTCGGTCGGACCGAATTGAAAAATAAGAAAGGCCGACGCGGACGACGTGCCGCACCGGCCTTTTGTTGATATACAGCTCCTTTATTGAACGATCGTGAACTTCTCCTTGTTCTCGATCACTTGCCCGCTGACTCGGTCTTTCATCAAGATCTTGACCTCATATTGGCCAAGAGGAGCGTTTTCGGTCGGAAGAAGGCGTGCCAGGGTAAGTCTCTGGCCCGAATCGCTGAGACCCGTCCAGTCTTCTGGCTGTCTAAGCACTTCTTTCCCGTCCCTTGTCAGCACGTACTCTACATCCACAGCAGGACGAAGCGTTGTTTGATCGATCTCGGCATTATAGACCTGTAAATAAATGCCGACCTCTTGTCCTTGACGGTAGATCCCCGAAAGATTCGGGATGACCTTAGCGTTTCCGATGACAAACATCTGACCAATATCACGATCGCTGGTGGTATGAAGTTTCGACGCAAGTATCATTGTCGAGGTCGAAAGCTTCTTCTCGTCATAACGCGGTACTGTAAAGCCTTTATTAACGACACCGCGGTTTCCCGTATTTACGTCTCGTACTACAACATCGACCTTGTAAGTACCGGGTGTCAAAGCGACGGCCTTCTGGTAAACGGACTTACGGTCCCTCATTTCAGCCAGCTCGGCTTGTGTTGCTGTCGTGATAACAGAATCTTCAAAAATACCGGTCCGCTTGCCGGAAACTGCGGTAATCCGCCCGAAAATGTTCATGCGCGCGGTAGGCAGTCCTCCGACCGGTTCAAACTGAAGCTGTCTGTTGTTCGCCTGAACCGTAAAGGTCGCGATCACTCGATCATCCGACTGTCGGAAGAAGTCAACCCGTAGGTCGAACTGCATCGGGTCCTTGTCAAACAAGAGCCCGGAGTCGCCACCGCCCAAACTCGACTGGAGATCACCAAACTTCACTTGCGGCGGCCGATGGAGGTTGTTGATTATCTCGAGCCGGCGAAACGGCGTATCCTGCTCGCGCAGGTAATTCGGCCCGTTTGCTCCCCCAATGCCTGTGATCCGGTCGGCTTTGTTTGCCATGCCCAGCTGTTCCATCGTCGTCAACCCGGCCCCGGGCACCATCAGCATCGCATCTTTTTCATTCGCATTTCTCGCGATCCTGTATTCCCCAGTGCCCGTTGGGTCAACGAACTCGATCTCGATACCGTCGCCTATCCCGTCAAGGTGGCGGTAAAACCAGATCTCGAAGGGATATGTTGTGGTCGAGCCGCCGCCTTCCCAGCTTGGCCTGTCATAAGAGCCTCCCGAGGGACGGGCTTCAACAGAATCCGGCTTACCCCAAGTAATGTAAATTCGGCCGCGGTCCGTCCGCCAGCCTGGAATGCCGGACGTAAAATGCTCGTTCGCATATGCGATGCGCTCATAGTATTCTTCCCGAAATTCATTATCCTCAGTGTCCGGGTCCGGGTCGCGCCGACGCCAGAAATTTTCGATGAAATTCTCGCGCTCTTCGTCGGTGGTCAAGGCCTGGAAAGCTCGCCGTTCTTCCTTGGTGATGATATAGGCCACGTCGGTGTTTAACCAACGTTTGTAGGCTTCCTTCAGCTCGGGCTTCACATTTCGAGCCTTGTCAGTCGGATCCTGGCTCGGATTCTGTGCAAAGGTCGATACGCCCGCCAAGGCGGCAACCAAAAGCGCGAAAGCGAGATTCTGTATTAACTTTGTTCTGAACATAAAGCAAAACTCCTGCTCTGTTGCATGCCGGAGTGATTCCGGGACTTTCTTCATAAACTATTAGATTCTAGACGGTCTTGCCTATTTCTTCAAGATGCAGGCCGGCAAAGCGTGGTTGCTCGCTGCCGGGTTTCGCGGCCGAAACTCTAGGGTTCGGTGACCCTTTTTCGTCCGAAAAGCCAGGCGATGAAAATGGAAAAGCCATAGAGGACGAACATCGGAGACGAAAAAAGCAAAAGGTTCGGGATATCGCCCGTTGGTGAGACCACCGCCGCTACGATAAGTATGACGATCAGGGCTATCTTCCAGCTCCTCAGCATGAAACCGGCCGAGATCAGCCCGATGCGCGACAGAACATAAGCGATCGCCGGCATCTGAAAGATAAGCCCCATGGCCAACATGATGAGAGTTATAAGGTCGAAATAATCGGTAGCTCGAAGCAGCGGCCTAAAATCCGACGCAAGTCCAAGCAGATACCTGACCGCTGGCGGGAACAAGATGTAGTAAGCAAATGCTGCGCCGCCAACGAATGAAATGCTCGACAACAGAACAAACGGGGTCACGTAGGCCCGCTCATGCTTGTAGAGGGCCGGGGAGATAAAGCCCCAGACCTGTATAAGGAGCAGCGGTACCGAAAATGCGACGGCCGAATAAAGCGACACCGTGACGAGAAGCGTGAAGGATTCCTGCGCTGTAGTGACTATAAGCTTCTCTTCGCCGACGCTGCCCGGGACCGCATCGGGCCCGATGACCAACGGCAGCCGGACCCCTTTTGGAATTACCGCACTTCCCGTAATTATCGGTTCATCGGAAAAAAGCGAAAGCTTTCCATCGGCATCCGGGAGAGCAACAGCCGAAACCGACGAGCCCGGAGCGATAACACCATTACCGATCTTGGTGGATTCGCTGAATACAAATCGGCCTCGGTCTCCTTCTTTCAATTCCGTGATCGGCCTTACTTCCTCATTTCCGGTCAGGCCTACGACTGGGACGTCACGCCTCTGAGCCTCGGAGAGCGCGCGACGGATCGGCACAGAAAGAAAATCGAAAATACGGTCGGACAGAAAAAAACAGATGATAAATGCTATTACTACAATAATTACGGAGCGTATTAGTCTGCGGCGCAGTTCGTCGAGGTGATCCAGGAACGACATTTGGGAGCCCAGCTCTTCCATATCGGCTGTTTCCGTGATTCCCGATTTTTCTGAATGCTCTTTATTCACTCGAATACGGTGGCGTACGCTCGGAAAGATCAGAGCCAGTTTCGCTTATCGGATAACTGACTGGTTTCTGGCCCGTCCGAAGATGGTTCTGCTGTAGAAACTTTCGCTTCCGTTCCTTCATCTATAGTAAGATCTGAAAACTTGGATGAGTCGATCTGCTTGATCTCAGGGGCCGACGCCGCCTTTTCTTCGCCATCATCCAGCTCGTTCGTCGAACTCTCGACATCGCTGACAAGCTCCTTTAGGGCCTTGGCCTCTTCTTCAAAATTAACCTCGCGTTCCCATGTTTCCTTGAATTCAGCAGTAGTGCTGCGAAGGTCCGCCATTATCTTTCCCATTTTCCGGGCGATCTCAGGCAACCGTCTCGGGCCGAGAAAGATAAGCGCGACGATGCCGATCAGTATCAGCTCTGACGTACCTATCGATTCGAAAATAAGAAGAAACACGTCGAAACCCCATTAGCAGCCTTCGCGTCGCTGCAAACCATCACTGAACTGCCAACAAATGCCGTGACCTTTCAACAACCCTGCCGATCTGAACTGATGTCGGGACCAGGGCAGTGAACTCCGCAACGGATCTTTTCGGAAGGCTTATGAGCAACCCTCCCGCCGTCTGCGGATCAAACAGTGCGCTTTGCGCCTCGGCAGATACCGAACTAAGAAATTCTACTTCCTTTCCAACATACGCACGATTATTGCGATCGCCCCTTGTCAGCATTCCCTTCTTTATCAATTCGATAACATTTGGCAGCAAGGGAACCTGGGCTGAATCGATCTCAAGAGTAACATTGCTGGCTTTCGCCATTTCGTAGGCGTGGCCCAGCAGTCCGAATCCTGTAATGTCCGTACAGGCATTTACCCCGAGCTGCTGCATCGCTTTCGACGCAGACGCGGCCGACATTGTCATTGCAGAAATTGCTGCCGCGATCGTCACTTCATCAGCAACACCCTTTTTCACGGCCGTATTGATCGCTCCGGTTCCGATCGGCTTTGTAAGGATAAGCGTGTCGCCTGGCCTCGCCCCTGAATTTCTGATGACCTTGCCCGGATCAACGATGCCGGTTACCGCATAACCGATCTTCATTTCTGTGTCATCCACTGAATGACCGCCAATTACGACCACATTTTCGGAATTCATTGCGAGCTGTCCACCCAGCAGGATCTTGCCAAGCACGTCCATATCCCCTGTTTGCGGATAACACACTATAGATAAAGCACTTAGAGGCGTACCTCCCATCGCGTAAACGTCGTTCAGCGAGTTTACGGCAGCGATCCTGCCGTAGGTTTCCGGATCGTCAGCGACGGGCGTGAAAAAATCCACGGTCTGGACAAGGGCCGCCGAATCGTTAAGACGAAATACCCCCGCATCGTCCGAGGTGTCAAACCCGACGATCACATTCTCCGACGCTTGTTTTGGCAATTTGCCCAAAACTTGAGCAAGGTCTCCCGGGGCGAGTTTTGCCACTCAACCGGCACACGAGACCATTTCGGTCAGTCGCATTTTCTACCTCCTTTCCTAAACTTTGTCTATCATGATCGCATCGTAAATTCGCACGAGATCGTCCGATGAGTAGTAGTCGATCTCTACCTTCCCGCCAGGGCCGCTTTTTGAAGGCGAGATCCTGACATTAGTTCCGAGTTTTCGGCGAAGCTTGCTTTCGGCCGAGACCAAGTTTGCATCTCGCTTTCTGCTAACCCCTGTGGCCTTTGGCTTTTGGGCCTTTTCGCCCAACTGGCGCACGATTCTCTCGGCTTCGCGGACCGAAAGCGACATTCGAACGATCGTCTTTGCTGCCAGGCTTTGGGCGGCAGCCCCTTCGGCCATCAGAAGGGCGCGACCATGACCGGCCGATAACTTTCCTTCTTCGATCAGGGCATGGACGTCGGAAGGAAGCTTGAGAAGTCTAAGTGAGGTGGCGATCAATGAGCGTTCGCGGCCGACTCTTTCGGCCAACATTTCCTGCGTAAGTCCAATCGTATCAATAAGTTTGCGATACGCGTACGCTTCTTCGATAGGGTTAAGTTCCTGGCGCTGGATGTTTTCGATAAGCGCTAACTCGAGCATCTTGTCGTCCGCGACGTCGCGAACAACGGCCGCGATCTTTCGTAAACCGGCGCGCTGTGCGGCCCGCCAACGTCTTTCACCAGCAACGATCTGGTATCGACCCCCCTTTTTTCGAACGACGATCGGCTGAACAACGCCGTTTGCCTTAATTGACGCCGCCAACTCTTCCAGTTCGGGCTCGGAAAAGCGTGTGCGCGGTTGATCTTTGTTCGGTTCGATCTGATCGATGTCGATCTCAAAAGTTCCTTCTTTGGGTGATTCGTCGCCAAGCAAAGAGCTGAGTCCGCGGCCTAGTGGCTGCCTAACCATTGTTCAATACCTCCTTTGCTAGTTTAAGATAACTTTCTGCCCCCTTTGATTTAGGATCGTAAAGAAGGATCGGCTTCCCGTAGCTTGGGGCTTCGGCCAAGCGCACATTTCGAGGTATCACGGTTTCGAATACTGAGTCGCCGTAGTGTTCACGTATGTCTTTGGCGACCGCCGAAGAAAGGTTGGTCCGCTCATCGTACATAGTAAGTACAAGCCCTTCAATATTTAGAGATGGGTTCAATTCTCGTTTCAACCGATTTAGCGTCTCAAAAAGCTCGGTGACTCCCTCGAGAGCGAAGTATTCGCACTGCACAGGGACGATCAGAGAATCTGCTGCCGTTAGTCCATTTACCGTAAGGATCCCGAGTGAAGGTGGGCAATCGATGACTATAAAATGAAAGTAATCGCGGATCTCATTGAGCAGACGCCGTAGAATTAGCGCCCGGTCCGCCGTTTGGCTCAATTCGATCTCAACGCCCGCGAGGTTCTTGTCAGACGGTACCACCCAAAGTGTCGGTATTTCCGTAGATAGAACCAGGTCCCGAAGAGATTCGCCGGTAACCATGGCGCTATAAAGGCTCTTTCTTTCGCTCGATCGAAGAATTCCGGCCCCCGAAGTGGCATTTCCTTGCGGATCCGCGTCAACTAGTAGTACCTTCCTTTTGTCTAATGCAAGTGCGGCTGCAAGATTGATCGCGGTCGTTGTCTTTCCGACACCGCCTTTTTGATTTGCGACCGCAATTATTCGACCCATAGGTTTTACAAGCTCTTAAGGATTATAAAGTACCATAAGCAAGTTGGATGATAAACCTTGCTGCCTTTGACCTTCGGATGTGGAACGTACCACATTCTTCTTTGGAGCACCGACCGTGGAACGTTCCACAACTTGCCGCGGCCTTATCACCAAACGCTTATTTTTTCGGCTTAATTGCTAGAGTTTTCGGGAGCGCGCTTTGCCGAAAGATGTACAAGGACGGAAGACACGGCAGCCGGCGTTAGGCCGGGAACTTTTCGGACCTGTGCAAAGGTCAATGGCCTAGCCCGCTCAAGCCTCTCGACCATCTCGTTCGAAAGACCTCCGATCGCACCGAATCGGAAACTTTCAGGGATCTTCAATGAATCATGGTGATTGATCCGCTCGGCAGCCTGTTCCTGCTTTGTGATATAGCCGCTGTAAAGGGAATCGGCGAGTGCGGTTTCCAGTTCGGAAAGGCTTATCCTTCCTTTGACACCTTCAGGCAGCATTTTATGGACAAGCTCCGAACGCACGCCCTGCCTCATCGCAAGCTGCGAAAGTGAGAATCCGTCGCCTAGATCTGAGCCGAGGATGCTTGCAACGGTCGCATACTCAATAGATGAGCGCTTGAACCGGGTTTGATCCAGAGCGTTTCTCAATTCCGCGATCCTGTCTCGCTTTGAACAGAACCTTTCCCAGTCGTAGTCACCTATCAGGCCTAACTCGCGGCCCATGCCCATAAGCCGTTCATCGGCGTTGTCGTGCCGGAGTTTTAGACGTGCCTCGGCCCTCGATGTAAACAATCTATATGGCTCATCGACTCCATGCTGGATCAGATCGTCTGCAAGTACGCCTATGTAGGCTTCGTCTCGCGAAAGAATAAATGGCTTTCGCTTTTGTATCTCGAGAGCAGCATTGACCCCGGCCAGAAAGCCCTGACAAGCAGCTTCTTCATAGCCCGTCGTCCCGTTTATCTGCCCGGCAAGATAAAGACCTGACAACCTTGTTGACGCCATTGTTGGGTTTAACTCCCTCGGATCGACAAAGTCGTACTCGATAGCATAACCGGGGCGAATGATCTGAACGTTCTCAAAGCCATCTATCATCCGAAGCAGTTCTACCTGCAGATCTGACGGAAGTGACGTCGAAAATCCGTTTAGGTAAACCTCGTGAGTTTCGTGTCCTTCAGGTTCAAGAAAAAGTTGGTGCCGGTCCTTATCGCCAAACTTGACCACCTTGTCTTCGATGGACGGACAGTATCTAGGCCCGACGCCCTTTATCTTTCCCGAATAAAGCGGCGAGCGGTTTAGATTTTTCCTTATTGTGTCGTGGACGTTTTGGCTGGTGTACCCAATAAAACATTGGATCTGAGGCTGTTCGATCCTCTCGGTCGCAAATGAAAAAGGTACCGGCTTCTCATCCGGTGGCTGCGCTTCAAACGCATCCCAGTCTATAGTTCGGCCATCCAGCCGAGGCGGTGTTCCGGTCTTGAGGCGACCGACGGGAAAGTTGTGTCTCTTCAGACCCTCCGCCAATTCGATCGACGCTGGTTCGCCTGCCCGGCCTGCCGAATAGGTCTGTCGGCCCGTATGGATCATTCCGTTCAAAAATGTTCCGGTCGCGATGACCACTGCCTTCGCCCCAAGTCGACGCTCATCCTGTAACTCAACGCCAGTAACTCTTTCGTTTTCAACAATTAGATTGACAACCGTGCCCTGTCTAAGCTTAAGGTTCGGAACCTCCTCAAGGACACGACGCATCTCCGTTCGGTACAGGCTGCGGTCCGCTTGGGCTCGCGGCGACTGAACGGCAGGGCCCCGTGAGCGGTTCAGCAATCGAAACTGTATCCCGGTACGGTCGATAACACGCCCCATTATGCCGCCCAATGCGTCGATCTCGCGGACGACGTGGCCTTTTGCTATGCCGCCGATCGCCGGATTGCACGACATTTGTCCGATCAGATCGAGATTTATCGTAACCAGGGCCGTGTCGACACCTAACCTGGCAGAGGCGCACGCCGCCTCGCAGCCCGCATGGCCGGCACCAATTACAATTACATCGAAGTTCTCGTCAAACATTCCGCTCTTTATGTCGCCAACGATCGCGACGGGCACATAAATCTATATTCTGAAATTATTCTCTCCCCATAGTCAACAATCTTAACAACGGGACAATTGTTCCGGCCGGATCAAACCGTTGATTCAGTTCGACTTAGATCGAACTTGTTTTCCAAATTCGCGAGCCTACGTCTATCGCCGCATGCGGTACGTCTCAGCGAACCGGCCCCCAAAATTCAACTTTGATAGCTCGGGAAACGACTTTTTCCGATTAACGCCAGCGTCCTGCGAGGCTCGGTTCCGAACGGCAGACAGAACGAAAACGCACCAGTCTTATCTGATCCGCATTCTTAAAAGAAACTAAAGGCATGATACCCTGTTCAGCCAAAACATCGGCGGCATTTTGGGACAACTGAACCTCGGAGCACGGCAGGTAAATCGTTTCTCCATCACGTTTATAAACATGCAGCGGCAATCCGTCCATGTCCTGGACGAATCGGTTTCCGAAATCCCAGCCGCACTCCGTGTAGGTCTGCGCAAGCATTTGAGCAACCGCAAAAACCGGATTTGCCCACAAATAGTCTTCATGCGAAAACGTTTCTGTGAACTCCTCGAATGAGAACGTTTCAAGCGGCTCGGTCTCGGCTCCGAACGGCAAGCGAACAAGGAACCGCGGCATCGCAAGGCCAAGATACCGTGTTTCTGAGATCTCAGTCATTGCGTTCCAAAGTTTTCCTTCGCTGCTTTCGCCGCTCAGGTCCCAAGCTTCGGGATCAGTGTGGTCAACAAAAGTCTGTATCCCGAAAACATCAGGCTTAAGGTGTGAAACAAAAGGCGTTTTCAACCGTGCCGAGGCCTGGGCTAACCTGATGAGAGCGGCAACATCGTCAACTGTCGGTTCGAAGGCAAAATTTCCAAATACCGCGGCAAATGGATCCTCGTTTCGCCCTGATGCTATGCGGCCAACAACCTGCGACCCGTCGTCGGATCGGAGGTCTTCCGAGAGTTCGTCCTTCAACACATCCAGGATAAAAAGGCGAAGGTCCGATGACGTATCCGTCCGTCGAACCATGAAGAAAAGGCCCCGCCAGGCGCTTTCCAACTCGCGAAAACTGCGGTCATGAAGAAGGGCACGCATCAAACTGCTCGTTGCCTCATCCACCGCTCGCAACATTTCCGTCTGCTCATCCTCATCAACAGAAACCAAATGTGGACGAACTATCTTGCCGACCAACCGCGAAAGATCGTCCGACACGGCCGGTTTGGGGGCCGCGCCACCGCCTTCAGGTTTGGACAAGATCGAGTCCAGCAAATTATCCGGTACAAAAGATCCCGGTTCGGCTGCGGGATCCTCGCCTTTCTCGTTTCCCTCTAGCCTGTCAGACTCAGACCATTCCCGCACTTCTCGAGCAGCAGAATTGAACGTGTCCGCATTCCGCAGCCTTTTTCTTAAGTCCCGCAATTCAGCAAATAAAGGAACGTTCCTGTAGATCTCGTCGGGATGAAAATCGTCGATCGAGTTAAATGTAAGATCTATCCTGCTTTCACCAATGTTGAGGTGCAGCCTTACGCCAAGCCCTTTTATCACGTCATCAAAATTATCGCGATCGATCTCGATCGGCCGTCGTCGGTCCAAGCTGTGGCGAGAACCCTCACCTGCCCAATTGCCAAGTATCAGTAGCTGAAAGATAGGTTCGTCTATCACGCCCCCTTTCTCGGAACCAAGCGTGACCTCTGTTTCGAGGTTTCTTTCATCTGGATTCATATTCCGATCTCCTCCTGCTCCTCATTGTTCAATTGTATTTCCAATTGGCCGATTGACGTAACGTGGCTTAAAGAGTTTTTGACCGCTCTGGAAAACACCCCGAGCCAAGTTGAAAATACGCCCTTTACAAGTAAGATGTTTATAAACTGATATTATGCCTCATCGTTCCATCATAAGCTCTGAGAATACAGTCGCGGTCGGCATTTCTCGGAAACGAAATCTGCTTTTCCGCCTTATCAGGGGTGCGAAGCCGATGAACCGTTCCGAACTCGCGGGCCGGCTTGATATTGACAAGAGCACAGTCACGGAAAACGTTAAACCACTGATCGCCAGAGGCCTTATCTGTGAGGCGCCCGCGGATTCGGGTGCTGGCAGGCGTGGCCGGGTCCTGTCGTTCACCGGCATCGACCGATATTTTATCGGGCTTAACCTTGGCGTTCGTCGATCTCAGGTAGGCGTGATCACGCTAGGAGGTGAGGTAACCGAAGAGGAAGACTTTGATACACCTTCGTCACCGACCAAAGCTCTCGAACTTGCGAGAGAGCATATTGAAAGGATCTGGCGAAAAGAAAGCGGACGGCGGCTCGAAATCATCGGGGTCAGTGTGCCCGGCATGATCGATGCGGCCCGGGAGACGCTGGTTTACGCACCAAACCTTAATTGGCGAAATATCGAAATAGCCAAGGCGCTAAGCATTGACCCATCGATCAGAGTTGTTGTCGAGAACGATTCGACCGCCGCAGCTCTATATGAGGCGAGAATGCAAATTGCACGTTCTGACGACGGGGATATGACGAATTTCATTCTCGTACGCTCGGGAACCGGGATCGGGGTCGGGTTGGTCATTGGCGGCGAGGTGTTTCGCGGCAGTGGAACGAGTCTCGGTATAGCGGGCGAGGTTGGACACATGACCATAGTTGCCGGCGGCAAACAATGTGTTTGCGGCAACCGCGGTTGTTGGGAACGATATGCCTCGGCCGCATCCGCCGCATCGCTTTACCTTGGCGATAGGCCTCCAGCCAAAGGCGAGAGCGTTCCAAGATTTGTCGAGATCGTTAGCAAAGCCGAGAACGGCGACAACCGCTCACGACGTACCCTGGAGAAGATAGGGGACTATCTGGGTATCGGCATCGCAAACGTGATAATGGGGATCGGCCTGCCGCGAGTGATCTTGAGCGGACGACTGGTTTACGGATGGGCCTATATCCGCGAGCCGATGAATGAGGCGATCAGACGTAGCATTGTCGGCAAAATGCAGGGTTGGTCAGTAGAAGCGGGTGAGCCCGTAGGTTCTGCGATCGGAGGAGCACTGGAAGTGGCCGTCGACGAATTTCTTTCCTCTCTTTGATCCCTTCGAACACGGGCCTACCTTTTTCCGACACATTACTTGGATTTCGCGGTGGATCACTTTCCGATGCAGAAAGTGGAAAAGATGCGGCCCAGCATATCTTCCGTAGTCGTCTCGCCGGTGATTTGGCCGAGGAAGCGAAGTGAGTTGTGAAGCCCAACGAGGACTATCTCCTCGCTCGCTCTTTCTTGAATCAAGGTGACCGAACCTTCGATCTCGTTCTTTGCTCTGACGAGAAGGTCGAAATGACGAGCGTCCGTAACCAGGAACCCGGCATCCGATACGTCATTCCGGGCAAATCGTCCAACTATTGCCTTCTTCAAATCTTCGACTCCGGTCAATTCGCTAGCCGAGACCGCCAAAAATTCGGTCTCGTTTTTCTCTAAGTTATTGCCTAAATTGGAGATATATGTTCCGGATTGCGGCTGGCTGACCTTGTCCAGTTTATTCACGGCAATAATGTGCGGCAGGTCTGAGACCGATCTTAGAATTTCGACATCCTCTTCATTGAGCTGCTCGGAAATGTCGAGAACCACGATGACCAGATCCGCGTCGGCCATCGCTGACCGCGATCTTTCGACACCAATGCTTTCAACCACGTCCGCTGTTTCGCGGAGTCCGGCCGTATCCATCAGCGACACCGGCACATCGTTTACAATGAAACGTTCGTTGATCTGATCGCGGGTAGTTCCGGGCACTTCCGTAACGATCGCTCGCTCAGAGCCGAGCATTGCATTGAAAAGGCTCGACTTACCCACATTCGGCCGTCCTACGAGAACGACTCGGAGTCCATCGCGCAATAGCTTGCCCGCTGAAAAAGTATCGGCGATCTTCCCTATTTCCGTGGCGATACTGGTAAGTCGATCTGCAACCTCGGCCAACTGAAGTTCCGGAAGGTCGTCCTCAACAAACTCAAGAGCCGACTCGAGCACAACTATAGCGTCAAGTAATTCGTCCTTTTTCGGCTGAAGCTGGTGCGAAAACTCGCCTCGCATTTGCCGAACCGCCTGCCTGGCCGATGCGATGGTTTGAGAATCGATCAGGTCGCGAATGGCCTCGGCTTCCGAAAGATCGATCCTGCCGTTGGAAAGAGCGCGCAGCGTAAATTCACCGGGCCCGGCGAGTCTTGCACCGTTTGAGAGACAGATATCTATCACCCGCCTAAGAAGCACCGGCGAGCCGTGGCAACTGATCTCGACAATGTCTTCGCCGGTAAATGAATTTGGGGCCTTGAAATAAGTAAGGACCGCTTCGTCGATAGCTTCCCGGTCTTCAGGGTCATAAAGCTGCCTCAGGCTCGCGGTTCTGGGAACAGGATTGAACATTTGTTCCTCGATCATGGTTCTCGAGATCTCGAGCGCGTCTCGGCCGCTTAGGCGCACCACGCCGATCCCGCTTCGGCCTAATGGTGTTGCAAGTGCGACTATGGTGCTCATCGATCTACTGAGTGACTGCGGTTCCGATTTGGGAGTTGATCGTCTATCCAACCAATAATATCTGAGTAAACCCTTTCGCGATCAGTCTCCAAAAGCAGGTTGTGAAAAGCTCCTCTGTAAACGATCCGTCTCTTCACGCCCGACGAAACCTTGGCGTAAAGGTGTTCGCTTGAACTGGTAGGTACAATTTCGTCTGCATCGCCATGCATTATCAAGATCGGCAAATCAATTGCTGCGGCATCGGCCAAAGTTGCCGAAACCGCGTTCAGCGTTTCGCCGGCAAGCCGCATACTAAGCCGAGTCGAGAAAAGTGGGTCTGAAGAATACTCCGTCGCCAGTTGCCTATCCCTTGAGATGTTTCGAAGATCAAGTCTGGGATCGATCGAGACTTTCGGCAGTAAATGCGACAATAGAGGAACGGAGTACCGAACAATCCACGAAGCTCCATCTGCCGAAAGGGCGGGCGCGACCAGGACCAGGCCAGCCGGCTTCTCGTCAACATTCAACGCGTGATCAAGCACGATAAGCCCGCCAAGGCTTGCACCAAGTAGAAATAAGGGCTTTCCCTTAAATTTCCTGCGTGCCAACTCAACAAAAATTTTCAGATCGTTTCGAAAATCGCTCCACGAGTTCACGTGTCCTCTAGGACCTTCAGAGCGTCCATGTCCCCTTAGATCGAACTTCAAAACTGCGTACCTTCGTTCTGTAAAGAAAGGCTCAATGAGAGAATAAGGAAGGCTCTCGCTGTGTTCACCCAAGCCGTGAACAATGATCAAGAGCGCGGCAGGGTCATCCGATGTGGACCCAAGCGAACATTTGAGCTTTAAGTTGTCGGCCGTAGTGAATGTCGAAGGGAACATGTTCCGCGTCTATTGCAGCCGCACTTGCAGCCGGCGGTCGCGGCCGTCGCCGACGGATTCGGTTGCCAGATCTGGCTCCTTTTGAAGCGTAAGGTGAATAATGCGGCGTTCGGTCGAATTCAGAACGCCAAACGTGAAGGGCCGGCCGTTCTTTCGGACTTGATCCGCTGCAAATCGAGCCATCGCTTGGAGTTCCTTTTTTCTAGTTTGTCGATAGCCGTCGGCATCGACGACAAATCGATGTTCGCGGTCGAGCTGGCGGCCAAAAATTTGAAAGAGCAGCGTTTCAAGCGCGTCCAAAAGCTCGCCGTTTTCGGCATGGGCAAAGTGTGAATCTTCACCATGCAGATCGAGCATGCAGCCCTCGTCCGTCATTTCAGCCGACACCTTCAGTTTCAGGCCAAGATCAGCGATCAATTCGGCGAGAAACTTTTCAGAACTTTCGCAGGTTTCAACCATAATGAGGTTCAAGACAAAAACAAGAGCAGGCAGCTACCCACTAAAACCCTTGTACCCAATTTTAACTTAAGATGTTCTCAACTTGGGCTTTACCTTCTTTGCATTCTTGGGTAACGAGGTAACCACTTCTGCCGCAGGGGGCTCGTCCTTTTTGTTCAAATTGTTAATGATCATCTGCTGCCCAAAGCTTACAATATTTCCAAAGAACCAATAAAGCAGCAGGCCGGCGGGAGCCGTCCACATTACCCACAGCATCATCACCGGCATTAGCCAGGTCATCATCTTCTGCTGCATCTGCTGTTCAGGCGTGATCGCGGCTGTGGTCGGCGTAAATTTCATCGCAAGGACCATTGAAATGGCAAACCCAAATTCGAGTATGTGCCAGGGATCAGCTCCCGAAAGGTCAGGTATCCACAAAAAGGACGCCTGGCGTGCATCGAGAGCGATAGTGATCGCTGTATAGAAGGCAAAAAGCAGCGGAAATTGCAGAAGCATCGGCAGGCAGCCGCCGATCGGGATCGCGTCTTTTGTCAGCTTGAGCTGCTGCATTTGCAGCTCTCGCATTCGTGGATCGTCGGTAGGAACGCCTTTGGCCTGAAGGTCCTTGATCTTCTTTTGAAGCTCCTGCATTTTGGGAGCATTTGCAGACGCTTTTTTGAATGACTTTGATTGCTTCCACCTTAGCGGAAACAGCAAAGAATAAAAAAGGAACGTAAAGATAATGATCGCTACGCCGTAATTCTGTGTGATCCGATTGAAGAAATCGAGGGAGTATAGTATCGGGATCGACAACGGCTTTACAAAAAAGCGGATGGGACGATACGTCGCAAAGTTTATTACGTTAACAAATTCAAGTTCCCGTCCAACCGAAGCATTCAGCTGGTCCGCAAGATCGCTCAACAGGAAATAATCCTTGGTTCCGGTAAAGATCTTCGTTACCGAACCGTCCGTCGGTACGGGGATGAATGCGGTAACAAGGTGTCGAGTTTCGCTGGTTTTCGGGCTTCGAAGTATCCAGTTAAAGATGCTGTCGTAAAACGGCCGGGTCTCTACTTCATACTTAAAAGCGCGGTATTCGACTCCCTGCTGCGGTGAAGTCGGGATAGCGGCCATCGCAAAGTAAGCATCGCCGACACCCGCCCAGTCAACCGTGCCGTTGTCTGAAAGCGATGCTTGCTTGTTCGCATCGTAAGTGAAGGAATAATACCCTTGATGCCGGGTGATGTCTCCATTAATGCGCGCAACCCCTTCAGATTCAATATGATAGAACCCGTGATGGTTTATCGCGTGGTCGCCGATGCTTGCCCCTATCGCGAGCTTGGCTCCCTGCACAGGCTGACCGTCTTTCTTCAGGCTTACAGCAAGATCTGAGATGTAGCTGCTGCCTCGGAAAACAAAGGATTTTTTTACCTCGACGCCCGATGCATCAGCCAGAATTAGGTCGACCGCTCGTTCCTCGCCTTCAGCAAGCTCGATCGTATCTTCGGATGTCGAAAACTGGTAATTACGGTCGTTGACATAAGTAGCCAGAGCCGGGTCGGGCGTCATCAGCCTGAACGGCACGTCTCGCGGATTTTGTTCCAATGCTTGCTGAGAGATCAATTGCAGCGGGATATTTTCCGTTCCATTCGAACCGTCAGCATAAATAGGACGATCGGCTTTGGGTGTACGGTTTCGACGAAGTATCCAGCTTGTCGCAACCGCACCTTTTGAATCAAGCACTACCTCATAAAGCGGCGACCTTATCGTCAACTGTCTATTCGGAGTCGTGTCTGCTGCAGCTTCGGGCAAAGGCGTCGGCAATGCCTGCGTCGGTTGAAGAGGTTGGGTTTGGGCTGCGTTAGTATTTGCTGTTTGAGTGTTTGAATTCGTATCTACAGGCGGACGGGTCGGGGCGTAAAAATAGGACCACGCGAATAGTACGACCATCGACAACAAGGCCGCAATAAGAAAGCGTCCTTGGTTTTGAGAATTCTGTTGATCCACAATTAAATTTTCTATCTCGGATCCCGGTCGCGCGATCTAATATCATTTCGGACCTAGCGAAGGATACTATTGCCCTCTCGGTCCATCTTCAGGCCACCGGATCGTGCCCTCCGCGGCAGAATGGCTGACACCTTAACAAACGGCTAAATCCCTTTGCGAGGCCCTTTAGAACCCCATATTTCTCGACAGCCTGCCGTGCATATTCCGAGCATGTAGGTTCAAATCGACAAGCCGGCGGCAGGAAAGGTGAGACCATCGCCTTGTAAAGCCCCAGAATGTCGAGCACCAGAAATTTCATCGGTACAATAAAATGCCACAGGTCACTAACGTCTGCCGGGATGAAGATCAAATGGTCCTGTCATTTCTCAGGGCTGCCGTCTTCATTTACTTTCCCGGCGATCGTTGACAGATCCTCGCATACTTTAGCCAATTTCGCCTTCAATATGGCTCTTTTTGCATTGAGGACCCAGTCAAACTTTACGCTGCGAAGGTCAAATTCGTTCCGACTGAGTCTGAAAGCCTCCCGAAGAAGCCGTTTTGCCCGATTCCGGTCGTGAGCTTTATTACCGATCGCCTTTTTCGTTGCCGTTACGCCCACTCGGTCGATCGGGCCAACTCCAGGCAAAATGAAAACCGTCATCAAACGGCCTTCAAAACGCTTCCCACTTTCATAAACCCTTAGAAAATCCGTCCTTTTCAGCAGACGGGCCTCCTTTGGCAAGGAACACATTAGTAATGCTGAACAGTCAGCCGCTTGCGGCCCTTTGCCCGTCGGCGCTTCAGAACAGCACGGCCGTTCTTTGTTGCCATTCGAGCGCGAAACCCGTGCTTCTTTGCGCGTCGTCGGTTGTTTGGTTGAAATGTCCTTTGCGGCATAATTCCTCTCCATCAGTCTCCACTCGAAAGTGAAAACCTTAAGTTTACGCAGAAAAATGGCCTCGTGTCAAAAATTAAGCCGCACCGTTTGCGGAGCGGTAGTGGACTAATCCTGTGGTGTTGGCCTGTTACGGCAGGCTTTGGTAAATAGTTATGTAACTTTCTGCTTCGCCTTTCAGCAAAGGCATCAGTTTCATGTTCGGGTTTTCCTGAGTCCAGATTTTTTGTTGAGGCAAATCCAAAATTGAGTAGTGGACATTTGTGATAATATCGTCCGTGGCGATCTTCATGAGCACAAGAGCCATGTCGATCTTTGCTTTTGTAAGGGTTGGTTTGGATTTGAAATAGAACTTGATGATTTGTGGGACTCCGTTAATCGTAACGTGAAGTTCAGGGTTGACTCGGATAGTTAGGTGTTTGTTATAGCGCCAGTCACATTTGACCAGTGGCATTGTCTCGACAGTTTTTCGTCCGAGAAATTTCTTATAGTTTTCAAGAAGCAGGCGAGCTTTTTCCTTCTTCCCGGCATCAATGAAGTTTGTTTCGATTGCGGCGTCAAAATAGGCTTTGGTTAAAGCGGGATCAGCATGAAAATCAGTGATTGTGTTCCGCAGCTCACGCCAATAATCTTTGGCGTAGGCGTATTCTTCGCGCTTTTTTAGTCTTGCGACCAATGTCTGCTTTGCTGATCCTGAAGCAATGATGAAATCAAGGAAATCTGTTAAGGAGATTTTTATCATATGTCCGACAAGCTCCTAGTGGAAATCGATATGTTCAACGGCGAATTAGACGATGCCGTACCGGCCCTGATTTATCTCGCCCACGAACTTGTTGAGGCTGGTGTAATCGAAATAAATCAGCCGGTGAGATGGAACGAAAAAACCGGGAACGCATATCAGGTAAAATGGCGGTTTTCCGAAGACGAACTGCATTTGCCGCTCGACATTGATTTTGTTTCTGTCCTTCGGGATGAACTAGAATCTCTCACTGCTACTATAACAGAGAACCACACAGGCGCCATCCATTCGTTCAAAGAACAGTTAGATCAATACCTTCTATCATGCAGACCCCTTCTGTTTGTTGACACCGACTAATCCTGTGGTGCTGACACTTCACGAGCGGCTACGAGCAAATCCCGGAGGCTCCATATCGTTTTCGTCAGATTCGCGGCCATTGCCGGGGTTGCGTCATTCAGCGTCTTGTGGCTCCGGCAGAAGTTGTAATACGCAAAGTAGATCGCAAGCATATAGTTGAGGTTTTCCCACTTCTTGCTAAAACCGTTCGTCAGTCTCGTAAAACGCCGCATCGACATTCTCATGGTTAAATTCTGACGTTCGACCATCGAAGTCGAGATATGCTTTTTGATCGGATTGCCGAGCTTCTTGGTCTTTTTGCATCCGGTGCAAACGGCAGGGCTGTAACGGGCTTCGTCGGGATTCGCCAGCCCGTAGGTCTTGATGACTTGCCCGTAATGAGCCTGACGGCCTAAGATCGCCGGAACGGTCTGGTTGTATCCTGGAAAGGCATCGGTCGAGAATTGAAAGACCGTGTCGGGGTCCACAGCATTGCGAACCTTTCTCAAGAACGTCAGAGCGTGTTCTTCTGTCCTAGTGCCAAGATGCCAAGCGACGATCAATTTAGTTTCGGCTTCGATCGCGGTAAAGGTGAACGCGGTTCCAACCTTTTCGTTCGTGATGCCGTTACGGACTTTCGTCTTTTCCTTCATTGCGACGTAGCTCCAGATTTCGTCGGCTTCTACAAAATTTACCTTCACGTCTTTGACCAGTGTTTCCTGCAACCAGATGCACTTGCTTCCGACCGTTTCGAGTAACGAGAAGATCGTCGAACGATGAACGCCCGTTATTCTTTCTGTCGAGCGAACCGAATTACCTTCGACCAACAGCTTTAGGCAAAGCAATGCCTTTTCTTCGGACAAGATCATCGCACCGAGCAACTTTTCTTTCGGCAACGAGAACCGCTTTCCGCATTCGGTGCACTTAAAACGCTGATCGCCTTTTCGGTCTTTACCGTCTTTTTTGGATAACGCGTTACACTTGGGACAGTTCATTAGGTGTTTTCCTCAATCTCACAGAGATTGTAACACCTAAGTAAGCATTTAGCAAGCAAAAAACACCAGAAATCGTAGAATCGCACGATTTATTTTGACAATCCTGATTGCAGGGTATATTCTGTTTATTGGAGATTTATGGGACTAGATACAGAGTTCAAGACACCCGGACAGCTTATCGACAAACTCTTATCTGAGCGAGACTGGACACAGAAATTTCTCGCCTTTCTCTTAGACGTGAGCGAAGACATAGTGAGCAGGATCATTGTAGGCAAGCGGCCCGTGGACGCGGAAATGGCCCTGCGTCTTGGCGAAGCCTTTAACACCGATCCTGAGCGGTTCTTACGCTTGCAGCAACGCTTCGACCTGAATAAAGCAAACATCGTCCGCATTCCCGATCCGGCCCGTGCAACGCGTGCGGAATTGTTCGGGGAGCTGCGAGTTCCAGAGATGATACGCCGCAACTGGCTAGACGTGGACGATCCAAATGATATGCCGGCGGTCGAAAAAGAATTGATGCGTTTTTTCAATGCACCGTCACTCGACCAGATTGAGGTACTACGATTTGCGGCGAAACAAACCAAAACCAATATCGATCCTACTCCGGTGCAGGTTGCGTGGTTAAGACGTGTAACGGCTATTGCGAAAGATATACTTGTCCCCCGAAAATACACGGAATTTTTAGGGCGCAAAGCAGTCAAAGAAATGCAGGATTTGATCTACGCACCGTCCGAAGCTCGCAAAGTACCCCGCATTCTAATAGAGGCCGGAATCCGCTTTGTCATAGTCGAGGGGCTGCCGACCGCTGGTATCGATGGAGTTTGTTTTTGGCTAGATGACAACTCGCCCGTGATCGCGCTCACGATGCGGTTTGATCGCAACGACAATTTCTGGTTTGTGGTACGGCACGAGTGCGAACACGTTCTGAAAGGTCACGGCAAGCAGGACGACATTTATATCGTTGACAACCTGGAGGGATCGCGTGCCGGGACCGGGCCAGACATCGAAGAAGAAGAGCGAATGGCGAACGAGGCGGCGGCTGAATTTTGTGTCCCAAAAAAGAAAATGGACAAGTTTGTTGCGGTTAAAGCGCCGTTCTTCTCGGAAAAAGACTTGCTTGGTTTTGCCAAGACCATAAAAGTTCACCCCGGCATCGTTGCCGGACGGTTACAGTACGAAACCGGTCGCTATGACCGGTTTCGTAACCATCAGGTGAAAATGCGCTCAATCATCACACCGAATGCATATGTTGACGGTTGGGGAAATGTTTACCCTTTGGAGAAATAAAGACAATGGCTTTGAGCACTAAAACTTTACAAAAAATCTACCGCCATTATCGCGACCAGACCGGCGACAAGTTCCCGGAGATGCACGATGTGGCTAAATTTGCGCGTGACCGGTTCGGTGTGGAAATGCCCTTGCCGCCAAGTCCGCTGGATATGCTGGCCAAGAAGTTCTCGCGTGCTGTCCGGGAAGAGGAACGGATCGACAAGGAAACCGGCGAACCCTACAGGGCAAACCATTCGTTTGACGAAATGCGCGGCGATGAAAAGATTTTTCGCTGGCTTGATATTGATGAAGAAGCGCCACGCGACAAGATGCACAAGTCGATATACAACCGACGCGAGCAGATGATAGGTGACGGGCTTCAATTGATCCGTGACGCGGAACACTGGAACCGGATTCACCCGGAAGAAGACCCGATCCAGCTGTCATTGGATTTCGGGGATGAAATTGAGTGGCGCAGGAACGCGCCGGGTGATGACGAAGAAGAAGCGGCTGCGGCTGCCTAGTCATCACAAAAGTTTATTTTGTCAGAGCAACGCTTTGGCAAAATAAAAACGACCTGATTACGGCAGGTCGCTTTCACGCTGTTGCACGGGGTCGCGCTACAGGCAGTTGAACTACGTTCAGAATACACCTGCTAACCGATCCTGTCAACGGCCCGTTACTAGGCCATTTCAGCCCGATTTAGGGCAGGGAGAAATACAAAAATGAGACGTGCAGTTAGCAGAAAAACTGTTCGCCGGAGTTCTGTTACCGGCAAGTTTGTAACCAAGCGGTACGCAACCAGACACCCGCGTACCACGGAAACCGAACGCGTTCGCGTGAAGTAATCAGCCGTCGATCATTCGACGCATTAGAGAAGGGCGAGCCGTCCAGCTCGCCCTTCTTATTTTTTCTGCTTTTTCCACCGGGCGATCGCGGCGATTCGCGCTATCTCGCTTCGCTCTTCAGGTGTCAGGTTTTCGGCCCGAGCGGAACCACCTTTCCGGGCGCGTCCTTCCTTCGGAGTTTCTTCGGTAAACTTCACAATCTCGTCAAAGATGGACTTGGCAACCGTGATCTCGTCGCGGTCTTTTTTTGGTTTGGGATTGGCCACGAGTCTATTTTAACATTTACGGTGATCGGACGGAATACCCGAACACCACAGGATTAGTCCGCTACCTTGCGGAGCGATCGGTCGCCGGCGGAGAGGCTGCCAAGTGCTTGATCGCGTCAACATAAGCTCGATGTTCCTGCTCAAGTACTCGAGCCGAGAGAGTTTCAACGGTATCGTCGTCTTTGACCTCCACTTCTCGCTGCAAAATTACGGGCCCCGCGTCTAGGTCCTCGTTGACAAAATGCACCGTACAGCCCGACCGCTTCTCGCCCGCGGCGATCACGCGTTCGTGAACATTCAGCCCGGGATATAAGGGCAAAAGGCTTGGATGGATGTTGACGATCTGGTTTGGAAAAGCCCTTATGAACAAAGGTGAAAGCAGCCGCATATAGCCAGCCAGGCAGACGAGCCCGACGCCTCGTTCTTTCAACCTTCCCACTATTTCCGCATCGTGCTCTTCACGCGTGCGTCCGCGCCGGTCAACGACTAATGTCTCGATACCTCGATCCTTTGCCTTTTGCAAACCGGCCGCATCTGCCTTGTCGCTGATCACCACGGCAACCTCCGACGCCGGTATCTCGCCGCTCTTAACGGCGTCGACCAGTGCGACCATGTTAGAGCCCCTGCCTGAGATCATGATGCCGATCTTCATTGGAGATTTCTGTGTTGTACCTCGGTTCTAGTTGAAACGATATTTTCTTGTCATAGCCTGCGAGCGATTCTTCTAAATGAGTGTGACGGATCTGTTCGCCTTTACCACGCGGCCGATGTCATAAATGATATCCATATCTTTAGCGATCTTTTCAATGGTGCTCTCTGCACAGACGACGATCATTCCGATGCCCATGTTGAAAGTGCGGAACATCTCTTCGTCCGTAACGTTACCGAGTCGCTGCAGCAAACCAAAAATGGGTGGTTCAGGCCATCTGCCCCGGTTAATTTCGACGCCGACGCCTTCGGGAAGAATGCGCGGGATGTTCTCCAAAAATCCACCGCCCGTGATATGTGCAAGGCCTTTGATCAAGGGAACGCGAACGCCCTCGTCCGCAGTTTGTTTTTCTAACAATGGGCCGATCTGTGGCAAGAAGGACTGATGCGTGTCCAGCAACGCCTCGCCGACCGTTGTACCGAGTTCATCTACAAACGTATCTACTTTGTAATTACCTACCTCAAAAAACAACTTTCTTGCCAGCGAGTATCCGTTTGTTTGCAAGCCGCTGGACGGTAATCCGAGGACAACATCGCCCGGTTCAATACTCTTCCCATCGATCACATTCTTCTTATCAACTACGCCGACGATAAAACCGGCCAGGTCATATTCTCCGGGCGGATAAAAATCGGGCATTTCTGCCGTTTCGCCTCCAAGAAGCACACAGCCGTTCTCACGACAGGCACCGGCCATTCCCTCGACGACGGACGCAGTTACCTCGGGTTCGAGCTTTCCGGTAGCAAAATAATCCAGGAAAAATAGCGGCCTTGCACCTTGGACCAAGATGTCGTTAACGCAGTGGTTCACAAGATCCGCTCCGACAGTGTTATGAATACCGGTCTCAAAAGCTATCTTCAGCTTCGTTCCGACACCGTCCGCCGATGCCACCAGCACGGGCGCGGCCATGTCAGGAAACGCTCCCGAGAACATCCCGCCAAAGCTGCCGATCTCGGTCAGCGTTCGTTCGTTGAACGTGCTTCGAGCGTAGTCGCGTATCTTTGCGACCGCGAGGTTCGCGTTGTCTATGGAGACCCCCGCGTCGGCGTATGAGATCGATCGGCTCATTCTACCTCCGTCGCCGGAGAAAACTGGATATTAAACTCGCGCTGAAGTACATCGTCAAACTCCTCCTGTGACGTGATGTCATTCCCGATCCTACTGCCGTTAAATGTGACGATAAATTTCGTGTCGGTCAAAGTCTTCCTTCCCTCCGCGGTCAAAATCGAGCAGATCCTTCCTTTCGTAAAATGCGAATTTGGTGAATGCTGTTGGAAATCACACATCTCCGCGAAGTCTGATAGATCGTGGCCGACGTCCTGAAATAAATATTCGCTTTTCCAGCCGTCGCCAACGCATTTTGCAACCTCAAAGTAAACATCGTCGAACTGCCGGATCACAAAGACCCCTGAGGCGTCGTGCTGTTCAACTCCCAGGCTGAATCTAAGGGGCTCTGTCGTAAAATCGCCAAAGCCGACATCGGCCAAATATTCGTCCTCCCCGACGGTTACAATGATCGCAGCGTGGTCAAACTCAGGCCCGATCGAGCCATCGTCGTGAAAAACCCGAGCAGAGACCATTCGCGTCCTAAACCCCATAGCCCGGAGAAGCTGCTCAAACAATCCGTTCAGCTCATAGCAAAATCCGCCGCGTCTTTCGATAACGATCTTTCTATAGAATCTTTCAACATCCAGCATAATCGGGCGATCCCAGTGAATGTCGAGGTTCTCGAACGGAACTGTCATCAGGTGACGTCGCTGCAGGATACGGAGCACCTCATCACTAGGTTCCAAGTGGTCCGGTTCCAGGCCGAGCCTCGAAAGGTATTCTCCTACATCCAACATCATCTTCGCTTTAGCATAACCAAACAGCGACGTCGTTTGCCGGGGAAAACGGTCGCTTACTCGCTTTGCTCCCGAGCCCTTGTCTTCAAAAGATGGGGCATTCGCTCATGAGCCGAGATCGCCTTCGAAAGAAAGATCGGTGATCTCAAAATTAGCATCTCTCAGAAAAGGTTGCCAATTCACTCCAGATTTATTGACTTGCGGCTACTCGGGGATTAGCATTTTTGTACGAGCCCCTTCAAAAGTGGCCGGCGTGCGGCACGAAAGGGGGAGCACGAGCCGATCCATTTTGCATTCTCCATTTATGAGCTTCACACTCCACGATCTGGGTACCGAGAACCACGAATTCAACGCAAACGTTTGGAACTGGAAGACTGCTGTCGAGTTGATCCGCAGATTCGACGTGATCAGCGAAGGTAAGGTCCGACAGATGGGATACAATGCCACCGGAGTCAAGCTGGATATCGACGAGGCCCATGTGATAGGAAAACGAATACGTGATGAGATACTGCCAACGCTAGAGCCGAACAAACGCATGTTCGTTGACGGTTCGATCACGGATGAACCTGACGATATGACGCTCTTTAAGGACGATGACGAGCAATGGAAGAACTACAGCGTGAATTACTCCTGGCTGCAAGATTTCTCCGATTTCTGCCTTAGATCAAAGGGCTTTCAGGTTTTTTGAAATACTCCGGCAGAAAGTAAGTTTCCCACATACCTTTCGGCAGCTTCTCGGCGTAGGCCAGGAATCAGATCGCCCGACACACGCAGATCTTAGGAGAGATGGATCTCTATCAGGAAATAGCAAACTTTTTCTCGCCGTTTCTCTCCAACATTTGGGTAAAGATCGCCCTGCTGGTTATTTTCGCAACCGTGCACGGCTATGTAGGTGCGTGGGTAGCGGTAAGGATGTTGTTTCGTCCAAGACGGCCGTTTAAGCTTCTGGGAATAACCCTCTTTCCCCAGGGAATGATTCCCAGGCATCGCGAACGATTGGCAACGGCCATTGGGAAAGCCGTCGGAGAAGAACTGGTCTCTCAGGAGACCATAATGGAAGAATTGTTGGGCAAGGATTTCCTGCGGCGAAAGATCAGGGCGGTCGTCGATTCATATGTACATGAACTTGCCTCTAGAGATTACCCATCGCTTATCGAAGCGCTTCCTCCAACCGTAAGGGCACCGATACTCGACACCCTGACCGCCCTTCAATTCAAGATCGCAGAACATATCGAGGTTGTCCTGAAGAGCGACGAGTCGCTCGATGCCATCAGAGGGTTTGTCACGCGACGCGTCGACGACTTTCTCTCTCAGCGGGCTTCTGAGTTGATCGACGAAGCGTCCTTTGCGAGCATTGTCGATTTTCTGGAAGACCGGGTAGAGACAGCCGTCAACTCGCCAGCTTTGGAAGCACGGGTAAACGAGTTTGTTAACCGCCGGGTGGACGAAATTGTTAACACCGAAACACCGTTGGGTTCTTTGTTCACCGACGATGCAGTAGGTCTTCTAAAAGAAAAAGCGACCGAACAAATAGAGCCGGTCGTCCACCGATTAACGGAACTTGCTGCGGAGGAAAGAACTCGAAACCAGATCGGTTCACTGATCAAACACGAGGTACATGAATACTACGAGGCATTGCCCTTCTTTAAGAAGATCTTTGTTTCCCGAGAAAACCTGCTCAGCGATGTGGACGATCTGGTCAATGAAAGCCTTCCGAGACGGATTGAAGAGACATTAAAAGGCGATTTTTTCGCCGATGAAGCACGCAATTTTATCGAACAGAGCATCAGCAATGCGATGGACCGCCCATTGACCGAGTTCGTCGGAACTATTGCTCCAGATCAACTCACGCGGCTGAAAACGCAGATCGCGAAGTCAATATTGTCGTTAATACGGGGCGAGCAGATGCGCGCGTCGATCTCGGAATATATTACAGGCTCGCTTGAAACTCTTAGGCCGCACAGCCTGGACGCGATAATGCAGACACTGCATCCCGAATCAGAAGAGAAGCTCAAGAGCATGCTATCGAAAGGCCTTTTGTCCATTCTCTCTCGGAATGAAACGTCCCAGATAATCAATTCCGTTCTTGCCGACCAGATAGATAGGCTCCTTGCAAAACCAATTGGCCGGCTTACGGACGTGCTGTCTGAAGAAAGACTTAAGTCCGCCAGCGATTCGCTTTCTGAGACCATAATGAACGCCATTCGCGAAAAACTTCCCGAAGCTATTCGGGAATTCGACGTTGGAGGTGTCGTCCGTGAAAAGATCAATGCATATCCGGTTGAGAAGCTCGAAGCTCTTGTTCTTTCGGTCGCAAAAGAGCATCTTCGTAAGATCGAGTTGTTCGGTGCTCTGCTAGGCCTTATACTCGGCCTCGGTCAAGCCGTCTGGGCCTATTTCGCCTTTACTCGATGAACGGCAAATTCCGATTGGGCTTCTCGTCACTCCAACTATGAAAACTTTCGTTCTTTTAGTATTTAGCATATTTTCGCCACTTGTTTCTTTTGGCCAAACCTCACTTAAAGAAGGGCCGAAAATAAACGGGATCGGCCTAGGGGCACGGCGCGAACAGGTGGTCGCAAAGTTCGGGAAACCGCTGGCTGAGACAAAGAAGAAGGCCGATGAATGTGTCGGCGGTACGGAAGTCACGCTTCAATATCCAGGCCTGAAGTTCAGGCTGTGGGACGATCCGGATAACCCGAAAAGTTTTACGGTTGGTTGGTTCGAGGTCAGATCGGCCCGTTGGAATGTATCGGGTGCAAAGATAGGGGACACTACGGTCGCGGTTCGGAATCTGTTCGGAGTCCGGACAACACAGCAAACAATCAGGAAAACAGGCAGCGTGACCTGGTTTTATGAAATGGACGAAGAGGTAAGTCCCGGAACTACCAACTTTACCTTCAGGAACGGAAAACTTGTCGGGATCACCACTCTTTGGCTGTTGTGCTAGCCGGCATTATTTCACCATCGTCTGCTGCGACGACCTGAGCAGCCACCTGCCGCCCTGTTTCGAGAAAGTGTCGGTTATCCTGGCTTTTCCGGATTGTCCGTTCTTAAGTGTTAGCGAAAGCAGGTAGTTCAAGACGGCCGCGTCCTGGGTGTCCGCTGTTAGTTCTGCCTCGGTTATCGTCCAACTTCGGATCGAGGTTTCTTTTTTTACATCGGCCAGTGCCTGTTTTTTATTCTGGACCTTCCCTTCAACATCTGTTAACTGAAAATCTTCGGTGGTGATATCAGCCAGCATCGCGGCGTCCCCTTCCACAGATGCATCTGCAATTTCGTTTACCAGACGAAGCAATTCGTTCTTGACACTCTCCCGGTCACTGGCTTTCACAGGAGCCGCGTTGGCCGTTTCAGAATTACTGGGAAAACTATTACCTGGCCCGGAAGTCGAGCGGTCCGATAGATTGCAGACGCCGGCGGCAAACACCAGTAAAGCGATAGAAACAGTTAGATTCATCAATTTTTCACCGATCGCAGTTGGTCGAACGCCTGAATGATACGTTTGGCAAACAAGTTAAGTCAATTCATCACTTCGCAAACGTTTCGACCCGTTCAAAGACGCGCAAAATTCCTGCAAGAAAATCGAGGACGCGCGTTCTGTCTGGCGCAGTGTTGATCGCTTGTTTCTTGCCGCAGGTATTTCAGGCTCTTGAAATACCTGAACCTGGAAAGTGGAAGGCGATCATTCAGGCTGCGTCTGTTTGGAATTGCGGGGCCGAACGCGGGTTGCGGTTTGGCCGGAAAGACCGCGGAGCAACCTAATAAGAAAAGGAAAAATAAAAATGAGAAGACCTGTTATAACAGTCTTGTTTGCAGCTTTTGCTGGCGTGTTGGCCGCCTGCCAACCTACAGAGACCCCAAAGCCTAACGCGCCGGCCTCGACTCCATCTCCGGCCGTTTCGCCTGCTGTTCCCGGCGGTTCTCCGGCCGCTGCCGATCCAAAAATGCCTTCTGATCCTGCAAGGGGAATAGCTGCCCTTGAGGGAGAATGGCCAGGCAAGGACGAGACCTCTATGACGATCACGAAAACTGGGGACAAGTACAAAGTAGTAGTGACCGGCAAGGACAAAAAGTCCGCATCATTCGAAGGAACGGCAAAGGGTGAGACGATCGAGTTCAGGCGAAACGGAAAGCTTGAGACCATCATGGCCGCGACACCCGACGAGACCGGGTTGAAATGGACCCAGGGTGAAAAGAGCTGTGTCGTTGTTACAAAGGGCAGCGAGGGCTACTGTCGCAAGTGACTCTTTTTCGAACTGACCTTGTTAATAAAGGGGCGGGCCGCCTGGCTCGCCTCTTCAATTTCCAGAACCAAACACCGTCAAATCCGCCCGCGCTCCGCACCGAGAGATCCTGACTTTCGAAAATAGAGCGAACTTTCATCTTTCCTGCTTCGTTCTAACCGAACAGCAGCAAGATCTGGGGAGATATATATGAAAAAGTTAGGTTTATTAATATTTGCAGCAGCTATCGTAATTGGCGTTCTTGTTTCGAGTTATTTTTCCATCGGTCAGGCCTCGGGGCCGTTTTTTAGTTTTTCGTTTGGGAAGAAGGTCAAGGGATCAGGAAACGTCACCTCGGAAAAACGTGAGATCTCCGGCTTTTCGGGAGTTGATGTGGGCGGCATTTTTCAAGTTGACGTTACAGCTAACGGTGAATTCGGAGTCGAGGTCACAGCGGACGACAATCTGCTTCCACACATCCGCACCGAGGTGCGAAACAATATCCTGTTTATCGAGACGGATAAACGCTTGATTACGGGAGGGGTCCTAAAGGTTATTGTTTCAGCGCCCGATATAGAAAATATCGAAACGTCTGGAGCATCGCGAGTTAATGTTACCGGGGTTGAAAATCGTGGGATCAGGATAGAAAGCAGCGGAGCATCGAAGGTCGGGTTGTCGGGCGAAACAGGAGAACTGTTCGTGGATATCAACGGTGCAAGCTCCGTCGATTCGAGCGGCCTCCGCGCCTCGACGGCCGAGGTTGACGCAAGCGGGGCAAGCAAGGCCACAGTCGCTGCGACCCAGGAATTGAAACTCAGGGCAAGCGGCGCAAGCAAGATCCTTTACTCAGGAAATGCTGAAAAAATAGAAAAGCGATCTAGCGGCGCTAGTTCGATAGATGAACTATAGAAAGTGTCCAGACTCTTTTGACTGATGGGCCGCAGAACCAGAATGCGGCCCTTTAGGTTTCTACGGACAAGGTGGTGATCCCAACTGCGTTACCCTCTCTATCAAGACCTGCCACAAATATTCTGACCCTTACGCTGCCAAATCTAAGACACGTAAGTCGGTCGAGATTGTTAGAAAGTAATTCTTCGATCTCCCGAAAGGCCTTTCGCCGGGAGATTTCCTCTTCAGAGTGCCAGGGTCGATCAACCGTGAGCCGCGAAAAGAAATACGAAGCGTCAACCTGTTTGTAAGACTTTTCTGGGAGTTTGAATGTTTCTATGACCGCATCTTCTAAGCGCCTGTTCTCTGTCGGAAAAAAGAAAGGTTCGATATCGGCATCCGTTTCGCTTTCAAATGTCAGACCCTCGCACACCCTTTCTAAAGATTTCCTCAGTTCTTCACCTGAGAGAGTATTTTTTTTCGATCCACGCGTAAAATTATGCAAATTTTTTCCTTGGTTTTTCCGATCTTTTACCACGAAATTTGATTCTAACAGACGCTGATCTGGGTCCAAATTATTGTTAATCAAGGCCCTTAACACGATTGTAACTCGTCGTTTGAATACTGTGGATTTCTCCTTGCGCTTGGCGTTCCTGTGTGTTAGTCTGAGACCCGTTTCGATAATTCGGGAATCTTGTAAACTGTTGTAAACAAACAACTTGAAGTAGTGCTTTAAGTTTTGGGGACTTTTTCCACACACTTGTGGAAAAGCCTGTGGAAAACTCAGGCTCGTTGTCTATCTAATCCCGCACTTTCTCTTGAATAATCAAGTTCGTGCTAAAGGTTCTGCGAAAATTTTCCGTACCCCGAAGCATATCGTAAACGACGATCCTAAAGCCACGTGGCTGATATTGGAGTTTTTTAGTGGAAGCATCGCTTACCAAAATAAACATTTGGGAACAAGCTGTCAGTTCGATCGAAAAGCAGCTTAACAGAAACATCGTTGACTCGTGGTTCCGGCCGATCCAGTTCGATGGGTACGACCCGGACAAGATGATACTTTCCCTAAGTGCAGGTTCGGTAACCAGAGATTGGGTATCGCTGTATTATTCTGAATTGGTAACTCGAACCATGGAAGAGATCGGTTATCCGAACCTCAAGATCGAGTGGATCGTCGATGAAGATGAAGGGGACCGATTTGCAAAAGACGATTACGACGAAGACGGTCCTGTCGATGCCCAACTGCTTAATCACTCGACTGGCGAGGTGGTATCGGCTCCTGCTGTCAGAAAAGTCGGTAACGACCCGTTCGAACATTCACTTAATCCGAAATATACGTTCGATAAGTTCGTGGTAGGTACGTCGAACCAATTCGCCCACGCTGCATCTTTGAGCGTCGCCGATTCGCCGGGAATGACGTATAACCCGCTATTTATGTATGGAGGTGTTGGTTTAGGAAAAACACACCTGATGCACGCGATCGGCCACGCGATAAGGACCAGGAATCGATTCATGAGAGTTTCTTATGTTACCGCGGAGAAATTCATGAATGAGTTGATAAATGCGATCAGATACGACTCGACGCAGAGTTTTCGAGAAAAATATCGGTCCGTAGATGTTCTCTTGATGGACGATATACAATTTCTCGCCGGCAAAGAGCGGACACAAGAAGAATTTTTTCACACGTTCAATGCTCTCCATAACGAACAGAAGCAGATAGTTATTTCATCAGACTGCCCGCCTAGAGATATCCCGACACTTCAGGAAAGGCTGCACTCGAGATTTGAATGGGGGTTGATCGCGGACATCGAGCCTCCCGACCTTGAAACCAAGGTCGCGATCTTAAAACGAAAGGCCGACCTCGATGGTGTTGATCTTCCGGACGATATCGCGATCTATATCGCGAATAAGATCCGTAGTAACGTTCGCGAACTCGAGGGGTCGCTCGTTCGGTTGGTTGCCATCTCCAGCCTTCGCGGAATGCCTATCTCAAAAATGCTGGCGCAGGATGCATTAAAGAATGTGATCGACAGCGAGCGGCCTGAGGGACTGACAATGGAGCGGATCGCAAAAACGGTAGCCTCCCATTACAAGCTAACGGTTGAAGAACTAAAATCCAAGAACAATTCGCGGGCCATCGCTGTCCCTCGCCAGGTGGCTATGTATCTTTGTAAGAGGCTGACGAAACACAGCTACCCGGAAATAGGAAAAGAGTTTGGCGGCAAGCACCACACAACAGTAATGCACTCGTTTGAAAAGATCGATTCGCTAGTAAGCGAGAATCGTGATTTCCACAAGACTGTCAGTGACCTTATCGATAATCTTTGCAGTTAGTTAGGGATTTTGGTGACCTTTTGGAGAATTGATCCATCCACAAGCCTGCTTTGACCGATAGACTAATAAGCTGTTTGTTTACAGCATTTAATTCAAAGATTTTCACATTTCCACCGAGATGGGCAATTACCTAACTGTGAATTATGTCAACGGGTCGGATGCGGTGATCTTTTCCATAGAAAAAAGTTGTTTTCCACAAAGTTTCCACAGTTTCTGTGGATGGAATCGACCAGCAATTCTCGGGGAAATCCCTGGTTTTTCACATATCAACAGGCCCTATGAGTACTACTGGATTTAGATTTAACTGATTTGAAATACACAGATTTGAGACAAGCTCGCAAAGGACATAGAATCGAGTTTAACAGGAGATACTAAAATGGAATTTGTCATTAAACAGTCTTTGCTTAAGGAAACCCTGGCTCACGTCCAGGGAGTGGTCGAGCGAAAAAGCACGATTCCAGTACTTTCTAACATTTTGATTGAAAGCCTTGGTGAAAATTCCATCAGGATCGTCGGAACCGATCTGGATGTGACGATTCGCTGTGATGCGGAGGCTGAGATCAAGACGCCCGGGTCGATGTGCGTGCAGGCCCGCAAGCTTTTTGAACTTTCGCGTTTGCTGAATGGCGAGGATGTGAGGTTCCGGAAAGAGGAAAATGAATGGGTGCTTGTTACGTGCGGCCGCGGACGTTTCAGGCTCGCCGGAGTTAACAAAGAGCACTTTCCTGAGATACCGATCCTAAAGTCGGCCCCGCTCAAACTGCCGGCTGCATTCTTTAATTATTTTATTCAGCACACGGCTTTTGCTATTACGAACGAGCAGTCTCGCTTTACTCTCTCGGGGGCGAAATTCATCTTTGCGGATGGTGTGGCAAAAATGGTGACAACTGATGGACACCGCCTGGCTTACATTGAACGTCCGCTGGAGGCGGAGAAAGAAGGCTCGATGGATGTGCTGATACCGAAGAAGGCACTTCTTGAACTGGTAAAAATATCCCGCGATTCTGAGGGCGAGGTCGCGTTTGGCGAGGACCAGAACAACATTTATTTCGAGATCGACGGACGTCTCTTGACTAGCAGAAAACTCTCCGGGACGTTTCCAAACTATGAAATGGTCATGCCTAAGGACAATGACAAACATGCTGAGTTCGACCTGGAGGATATGCGAGGGGCGGTTCGCCGCGTCGCGATCATGGCAGACGAGCGGAATCGCTCTATACGGTTGACCGTTCGCGAAGGTGAGGTCGAGATCTCAGCACAATCAAGCGAAGAAGGTGAGGGCAACGAGATAGTTCCGGCAGATTATGCCGGTGAGGAAATTCAGCTTGGATTCAACTGGCAGTATTTGCAGGATTTTCTCAACACCGTCTCCTCCGTGCAGACCGGGTTCTCTAACGATGAGGGTTCGGAAGCAGTTCAGAAAGAGACCGACGGGGACAAAGTAAGGGTGAAGGAGTCTAATTCGCCGACACGGATACGGTTTGAATTCAAGGATTCGAATGCTCAGACCTTGATGAAGATCGCCGGCGAATCTGCGTATGATTACCGATATATCGTGATGCCGTTGAGGATATGATCTAAGTTGAGGCTTTCGAGATCTTCTTGAAAGGCAGGATCACTGACCGTTTCGCATTTCGGAATTCCAACGATTCAAGCCTCGAATGGGATCTCGGCATTCTGCAGGACGCTTACCTCGTTCCTTGAAACACGTTCGAGTAATTTAGGATCGTCAAACATTTTGAGCAGGCCGTTAACGGTCGCGTATCTGGGCTCGTCGGACACTATGACGGGGAGGTTGATAAAGCTTCTCAAGTATCTGTCGATCCCTTCCAATAAAGCACCCCCTCCTGTCAGGATCACACCTCGATCGTATATGTCCGCTGCCACCTCTGGCCGCAGCTCCGTCAAGGTATCGCGGATCAGCTCCGCAATTCGCCGAACGATCGATTCCACTATGGGATAGACCTCACCGGTGGTGATCTCCACTGCCGCCGGGCTTCCGGTCTGGACGTCACGGCCGCGAACCTCAAAAGTCTTACCCAGATCTTCAGGGAGAAAGGCAGACGCGAACGTCGTCTTTAGAAACTCGACGGTTTCCTCGCCCACTTGCAATCCCCGATGCCGCCGCAGGTGGGTTGCCAAGCCTTCGTTGATGGCGCTGCTGCCATATCTTTCTGAAGTGGACGTAACGATGGTGCCCTTGGCCACGATCGCGATATTAGTGGTTGCAGCGCCGATATCGATTATTGCCGAGGCCCTTTTATCTGTGGGCAGCACGCCGGCTCCGAAGGCAGCTGCGAGGCCCTCTTCCATCATAAAGACCTTTCCGATCGACGACTCTTCCGCGGCATTCAATAGGGCCCTCTGCTCGACCTGAGTAACGTCAGAAACCATGCTCATGACCGCTTGGAGCGAAAGGTTCGAGCCGCCGGTCCGCGCCTTTTTTACAAAGTGCGCGAGCATCTTTTTCGTTCTTTCAAAATCTCCGACCACTCCACCGATCAGCGGAGCTCGGACAGCGACGTCACGTCCTTCGCGACCGGCCATATCTCCAGCCTCTTGGCCGAATGCAACAACCTCTTCCGTGATCTCATTGATAGCAACGAGCGAAGGCTCGTCCAGCACAACGCCGCGACCTTTTACCGCAATTATAGTACTGGCGGTACCCAGATCTATCGCCATTGAGTCGGTGACGAGCTTTTTGAGGGAGGAGATCCTTAACATCGTTGTAATACTTCCCTAAAAGTATATTCCTTTTAAAATCTTAATGACAACAAATTTCACATCCGAACATTTTGGTCAGCTCCATCTAACCTCGAGAACATTGACCGGCTGAACGCGATTCTTTACGACCAACGGATCTTTTACATTGACCGGAATGAGGTTCCCGCTCGCCTCGGCGGTGACCTCGCTCATCAAGATCTGTCCGCCTGCTGCGTTCGACTCGAGCCTGGACGCAAGATTTACCGTATCGCCGATCGCTGTGTATTCTGATCGGCGGTTAGACCCGATATAGCCGATGGTCGCTTCTCCCGTGTGCAGCCCTATCCCGATCGATATACTTCCGAAGCCTTCTGATGCCAGTTCTGAATTCAGTTGGGATACCTTTTTTTGCATCGTAACTGCCGCCTTGACCGCGTTCAGGGCGTCTTCTTCACTAGCTGTGGGGGCGCCAAAGATCGCCATCAGTCCGTCCCCAATATATTTATCCAAAGTACCGCCGTACTCGAAGATGATATCTGTCATTACGGAAAAGTATCGGTTCAGCAGGTTTACAACCTTTTCAGGCTTTTCTTTCTCCGAAATAGCTGTAAAGCCGCGGATGTCGGCAAAAAGGACCGTTACTTTTTGATTTGCGCCGCCTAGCCGAAAAGAATCCGGATTATTCAAAAGCTGCTTGACGACATACTCCGGCATGAACCGGCTGTAATTTGCTCGGGCCACCTCTTCTCGCGCCAATCGCTTGTGGGCCTTAACTGTCTCTACCGTCAGAGCGGTCTGCGCGGCCACCGCGCTGATCATTTCCAGATGGTCTGCCGTAAAAGCCGCAAAAGGGTCCAGCCGATCAGCATACAGAACGCCATGGACATTAGCTTCCGTTATCAATGGGGCGCAGATAGTTGACCTGACTCCCTGAGTAACGATCGAATCTGCCCCGAGAAACTGTTCGTCGGTTTTTGCGTCTTGCGACAACACGGCAACCTTCTCCCGCATGACCTTTTGCGTGATGGTCCGGCTTATGGTCAGCTTCTCCGTGAGCTTATCGGTTATCTCGTCCCGGGTCTTCACAGCGATCGGGAAGAGGCTGTAGTCGAGAATTTTGCCGTCAACGGTCTCATCCGCGATCAGTGCCACAACGCGGTCCGCCGGCGTGCCGCGAAAGATCAGGTCGGTGGCTCTTTCAAAGATCTCTTTCAAGTCAAATATCGTGCCAATCGACTTGCTCATTTCATAAAGAAGCTCGAACATTTTCGCCTTACGACGAAGATCCTTGATCTCCTCCGGCGTGACTGCTGTCGATTCGATCGATAGATGCGTTTGTCGGCCGATTATCTCGTTCGCCGAGATCTGAACCTGCGTTTGCCCGAGCGGCTTATCGTCGTAATTAACTCCTTCACTAACGACGGCGACGGTTTCAGCGTCGTAATCTTCGCCGGAAACTGAACGTTTCAAAACCTCCGGCAGCGGCCCCGTCGGTTTTGGCGGTTCAACGACGACAAACTCCAGCCGGCTTTCTCCGATCGTGATCAGGTCGCCGGGCTCGAGCTTTTTCTCAAGCATGGGCGTTCCGTTAACGAAGACGTGATTGACACTGCGGATCAGCTTTCCGTCCTCTATGTAACCATCCACAATTGCGAAATGGTCATTCTCCGGCCTTACGCGAGCGTGCTTTCTCGAAACACGACGATCGTTTAGAACGATGTCATTCTCTTTCGCCCGTCCGATCGATTTCTCTGAATCAGGCAGAAGATCGTAATTCCAAACTTCACCGTTCGGTTCGGTAATTCTGAGAGAGGCTTTCACGATAATCGTAATTGTAAAGGCTAAAGACGAAATGGTAAATTGAGCGCTCCCCCATTCAAGAAGGCAAGATGATCTATTTGGACCATAACGCAACGACGCCGCTTGCATCTGAGGCCTCTGAGGCGATGAAGCCTTTGCTGTTTGGGCGATTCGGGAATCCGTCGTCCAGCCACACAGTGGGTCGCGAGGCGGCCAAAATAGTTGAGAATGCTCGCGAAGAAACGGCTGAATTACTCGGTGCCGCGTCAACAGAGGAGATAGTATTTACGTCCGGCGGAACGGAAAGTGATAACTGGGCGTTAGCCGGAGCGGTAAGGGGCAACGAACGCCGATCGCACATCATTATTTCGGCCGTCGAGCACGAGGCCGTTCGCAATATGGGCAAAAGGCTTGCACGAGAAGGCCACGATCTAACTGTCTTGTCGGTCAACGAAGAAGGCCTGCTCGATCTGGACGAACTGCGGCGAAGTTTGTGTGCAGACACCGCGATCGTGTCCGTCATGCATGCGAACAACGAAACTGGTGTGATCTTTCCGGTTTCCGAAATATCAAACGTCGTAAAAGCGAATTCAAATGCTTTGTTTCACGTCGATGGTGTGAACGCAGCCGGAAAGATAAAGATCGACCTCAAGAATACCGCTATCGACCTTTATTCCATTTCGGCCCATAAGTTTTACGGCCCCAAAGGCATCGGAGCCTTGTATATCCGAAAAGGCATCGACCTAATGCCTTTCCTTGTAGGCGGCGGGCAGGAACGCGGTCGTCGTGCAGGGACGGAAGCGGTCCACCAAGCTGCGGGAATGGGTGCAGCCGCACGGGTGGTGTCGGACCTAAGCTCAATGCCGGCTGTAAGCGAACTGCGTGACAAACTTGAAAACGAATTATTGGAAAAAATTCCGAATTCTCGTTTGAACGGCACGGCCGAACCCTCGATGCGTCTGCCGAACACGTCGAACATATCATTCGAGAATGTGAACGGTGAAATGATCATGGCTCGTCTCGACGAGCTTGGAATTTGCGTTTCGACCGGCTCGGCTTGTTCCACTATCGATCACAAGGCATCGCCGGTCCTTGAGGCAATGGAGGTTCCTTACTCTTATGCTATGGGTTCCATCAGGTTCTCTTTAGGGAGGACAAATAATTCGCAGGAAGTCGAAGCGGTGTCGGCAAAAATGCCAGAGTTGATCGCGAGTTTGAGAAAGCTGTCCGGTAATGCGTGAGGTACTAGGCCGCTTTTTCGATACGATAGCGTTCGAGTTTCAAATATAGTCCTCTTCGGGTCAAACCGAGTTCGTTGGCCACGCGTGAGATGTTCCAATTGTGACGTGCCAACGCTGCTTTGATCATCTGCGTCTCAAGTTCGCCGACCGCATCTTCCAGCCTACTGCCAACCGCCGAGCTGCTGAACGAAAAGCTATTGTCGTAGGATGCAATTGGCCTGACATTGTCACCACCATCGTAGGTGGCCATAGGACGAGCTGTCCTCTTGAGTTCGGGAGAAAGATGGTCTGGTGTGATCACTTCTTTATCGACTGCCCTGGCAATAATTCGCTGGATCTCGTTGCACAACTGTCTCACATTGCCTTCCCATTCACAGACCATTAAAAGGTCGATCGTTTGCGGCAGAAACGTAACCTCTCGTTTTCCGAATCTTTCGGAATAGTGATTGACATAATAATTAACGATCGGAGGTATTTCCGACCGGCGTTCCCTGAGTGGTGGAACTCGCAGCCTGATAACATTAAGGCGATAATAAAGGTCTTCGCGGAATGATCCGTCGGCCACTTTGTCTTCCAGCGGCATATTCGTTGCGGCGATCACCCGAACGTCCACCTTAATGGGTCGTTTCTCGCCGATAGGCTGGACCTCGCCCTCCTGCAAAAACCTGAGCATTTTGGGCTGAACATCGATCGGAAGGTCTCCGATCTCGTCGAGAAACAAAGTGCCCCCGTCGGCTGACCTGATCATGCCGGGCGAATCGGTAACGGCGCCTGTGAATGCTCCTTTCCGGTATCCGAACAGATGGCCCTCGGCTAGTTCTTTAGGTACGGCGGTGCAGTTAAAAGGAACAAAGACCTTGTCCTTGCGATTTGAGATCGCGTGGATTGCGCGTGAAACCAGTTCCTTGCCGGTCCCTGATTCCCCGGTAACAAGAACCGTAACATCTGATGACCGGATCTTGTAAACTTCTTCGACAAGGGCCGTCATAGCAGGCGAAGAATGAATAAAACCCGGCATGAGGCTGTTTGACGTATAGGCATTCGCTTCACGTTCTATGGGTGCAGAGCGGTCTTTTTCACGGAGGGCGATAACATCCATTCCAAGTTCGACGACACGAAGAAGCGGCTGTAACGAGCTCTCATCGTTAAGCATCGCACCGGCCCTGGGGGCAATAAGAAGATAGGCCGTTTCCGCGTTAGACGGTCGCAATGGGAAAAACCCGATATCCTTACGTGAAAGGAACGATTGCTCGCTATTATCCATGCGAGCAGCCTCGAATTTGGTCACAATGTCCGAGCTTTCTGCCGGCGAGAAGGCGTGTGTAATAAAGGGTCGCATCTGGCCACTCTCACCGCTCTGAGCGATCAGAATCTTTCTTGCACCGCTCTCCTGCTGAAGGATGGCTACCAATTCCCGAAAGAGAAGTTCACGCGAGGCAGTCGCTTCTGCCAACCGCACCATCAACAACTGAGACACGACCGAATTCCTTCGAAGGGCCTTTTCAGGTCTTTCCTCGACCGGGCGTAGTTTCTGGCGTTCAGCGATCTGTTGCTGGGCCGAATTGATATAGCTCTCGATCTCCAGCTTCTTAAAGATCTCGCCGGCTGTGGTCAAATGCCTGATAGCGCGCGTGTTTTGAGTAGAGTCGAGATTAACGCCGATCAAGAAATTGGCAAGCGCAGTATGAAAAAGATCCTCGGCGGCCTCAAAAATGGTCAGGCTGCGATAGAAATGGTGAACGGCGAGTTCGCGATCGTTCTCAGCAAGAGCGGCAAGTCCGCGGGTTTGCTGTATGCTACCAAGCACAAAGAAATCCGATGACGGATCGGTCTCCTCGATCTTCTGCAGGTATTCCTCGCAAGCCTCCGGCGACTTCAAGTAGAGATATGACTCCGCAAGGATCAGGCCCGCAAGATTAGCGTGCGTTTTGTCGTCGGTTTCATGGGCAAGGTCTATAGCCGCTTGCGCGTCACGCGCCGCCTGTTCATACTCGCCCTTTGCAAGCCTGCAGCGCGCCAGGTTCCGCAATGCCTGGACGGTGTACCAGCCATGTTTCTTTTCTTTTGCAAGCTTTACAGCCCGAACAAGCAGCGTTTCGGCTTCATCCAGCTCTCCTTTCAATATCTTCAACTCGCCCAGCGAATCGAGAATGCCTGCGACATGGATGTGATTAAGTTTTGAAGCGAGCTCGAGAGCGCGCGAGATCATTTCCTCGGCTCTCGGCCAGTTTCCTATCAGAAGAAGATTCAGCCCAAGGTTGTTATAAGCGATGACCGAATTAAGAATATGCTCGGTTCTTTCAAAGAAGCGTATAGATTTTTCCAAGCATTCGATCCCTTCTTTAGGCTTGCGAAGGTGAACGAATGCACCTGACATTTCCGTATAAAGTCGGCCAAGCATAAACGGCGCCGACCGTTCGCCTATGATCTGTATTGCCTGCTCAAAATATTCGAGCGATCTTTCGCTGTTACCTTCCAGATGGAAAACCAGAGCTATCTCGCGATACGCCTCAGCCATCCCGATCCAGTTGCCCTCTTCACGAAAAACCGCAAGACCTTTGTCGGCAAAGTCGCGAGCGATCGGATATTCGTTAAGCTTTCTGTAAACCCGGGAAAGGCCGATGAATATCATCCCGGTCAGGCGTGTAAGGTCGTGTTCCTGAGCGAGAGCGAGATTTTCTTTTAATAGGGTCACAGCCTTTGGCTGGTCGGAGAGATTGCTGTACGCAATAGCGAGCTGTGTTATTACCCTCACCTTCGTATCAACCGAAAGCGGCTCAAGGTTCTCCGCGTTCTCGAAAGGTTTAAGGACCTCGAGTGAATCTACATAGCTGCCAACGGTTTCCAGGGTAAAGGAGAGCAGTCTTTTAAGATTCGCAAGATCGTCTTCCGAATGGCTAAAGCCCGCTATCGTCTCGGAAAGAATTCGTTCGGCCTCGTTCGAGAGCCCGTTCCTTAGCTTTTGACCAACGCTTGAAAAGACACCATCGAGCCTTTCGCGGCTGATCTGGCGGAGCTTTGCCGAACCGCGAGATGCGGGAATGCGGACGGGTCTCGTTTTCTCGGACGAATTTGCCGACAGCTTTTTCATCGAAATGCTTTTGTCTCCAATAAACTGAGATAACGCAGGTGTTTTCAGTTCCTGGGGCCTAATAAGCCAATAAATTGTTTACTTAGTAAACAGCGCATTTGAAATCTATCAAAAAAAGCCGTTCAGAGTCTATAATTTTCTTTGCGAGCGAGTAACGATAAGAATACATACACTCATAGAAATGGCTGAACTGACCGATAGCGAGACCAATGTCCTCACCGAACGACGTGCGAAACTGGAAAAACCTAAGCTCTTTAAGGTCTTGCTTCACAACGATGATTTCACGACCATGGAATTTGTCGTTTGGGTGCTTGAGTATGTATTTAAGCGTGAACCGGCCGAGGCCGTCGTTGTCATGCTAAAGGTACACAACGATGGCGTCGGCATCGCCGGCGTTTATCCATATGAAGTTGCCAACATGAAAGCCGAAAAGGCGATGAACCTTGCAAAAGCCAGGGAATACCCTTTCTTGTGTACGGTCGAAGAAGAATGAGATGTGTTTGCCGCCTTAGAACGTCGTCATTTGACGCTTCTGCATAGACCGAGCACCGGGTAACTGAAAGAATTCCGATGTTGTGCTATTCTGTTGCCTGATTTATGCGGAGGCCATCGCCCATTACAATTCAGAACGAGGGACTCGAGCTCGACGCAAGTTGAGCTGCCGCGGAACAATGCTCTTGTGGGTCCCAAGCTGAAAACTAGCTTGGGGCTTTTTGATTTTATGACCGAACGACTAGACCTTAAAAAAACAGTCAATTTGCCGAAGACGAACTTCTCGCAGAAAGCGAACCTCGGGCAAAGCGAACCCGCCCGTCTTAAGAAATGGCAGGAAACGGATCTTTACGGACAGATCGCGAAAGCCCGCAAAGGCCGCGAGAAGTTCATATTGCACGACGGCCCGCCATATGCGAACGCGGATATACACATCGGGACAGCATTGAACAAGATCCTAAAAGATTTTGTCGTTAAGAGCCGTTCGATGATGGGCTACGATGCCCCTTACGTGCCCGGCTATGACTGCCACGGGCTTCCAATAGAAACACATGTCGAACGGAAACTGGCCGAAAAGGGAAAGAACAAGGCTGACATCCCGGTTTCCGCTTTCCGCCGCATCTGCCGCGAGCATGCCTCGACAGCAATGAACAATCAGACCCGCGATTTCAAGCGGCTAGGTATCCTTGGCGAGTGGGACGATCCGTATTTGACGATGTCGGCGGAGTACGAGGCTGCGACCGCCCGTTTGTTCGGCCGCTTCCTGGAGCGCGGATACGTTTACAAAGGCCTGCGGCCTGTCTATTGGTGCATCCATGATCGCACCGCTCTTGCGGAGGCAGAGGTCGAATACAAAGAACATACGTCACCGTCGGTCTATGTGAAGTTCCCAATGAAAACCGATCCCTCCGAGATCGATGAAGCGCTCGCTGGGAAAAACGTTTTCCTTGTAATTTGGACAACAACGCCGTGGACGCTTCCGGCAAATCTTGGGATCGCTGTCCATCCTGAGTTCGACTATTCTGCGATCGAGGTATCCGACGCCGAAGTGTTCATCGTCGCCAGTGAACTTGCGAGATCCTTTTCAGAAACCGCCGGTTTTGCTGAGTACGAGGAAATAGCAAGGTTCAAAGGTGTGAAGCTCGATCGTATGGAAGCGAAGCACGCCTGGCTTGGTCGGACGTCTCTGATAATGAACGGAGAACACGTGACATTGGGCGAAGCGGATGCCGAGACCGAGTTGGACGTGCGGTTCGAGAACAAGGCAACAGCCAAGTCTGGAACGGGTCTTGTCCATACAGCACCCGGCCATGGCGCGGACGATTTTCATATCGGTAAACGGTATGGCCTTGAGATCTATAACCCGGTCGATGCTGGCGGCCGTTTTGTCGCCGACGTCGAACATTTTGGCGGCCTGGATATTTTCGAGGCCAACCCAAAGATCGTCGAATTTCTTCGTGAGAACGGAATGCTCGTGTACTCCGAGCGTTACGAACACCGATATCCGCATTGCTGGCGCTGTAAGAATCCTGTCATCTTCAGGGCCACGCCGCAGTGGTTCATCTCGATGGATGAGATCTATGGAGACAGCGGTGCGAAGCCGCTCCGCCAGGCCGCCCTTGCTGAGGTCGCCAACGTCAACTGGCATCCTACGTGGGGCGAGGATAGGATGCGGAATATGTTCAAAGGGCGGCCCGATTGGTGCGTTTCCAGGCAGCGATCGTGGGGCGTGCCAATACCTGTTTTTTACTGCCAGGCTTGTGATGAGACCATTGCGGATCCGAAGATTGTCGATCACGTTGCCGACATCTTCGCAAAAGAAACGGCAGACGCATGGTATGCTCGGCCCGAAAGCGAACTCTTGCCGGAAGGGTTCGCTTGCGCAAACTGCAACGGTTCAGACTTTCGTAAAGAGACCGACATTCTCGATGTTTGGTTCGACTCGGGTTCGAGCTGCGTCGCAGTGCTGGAAACCCGCGGAGATACGCTGCATTTTCCGGCGGATGTTTACCTCGAAGGCGGCGATCAATATCGCGGATGGTTCAATTCATCGCTAAGCTGCGGCATTGCGGCCCACGATTCGGCCCCGTATAAGCAGGTTGTCACGCACGGGTGGGTAGTGGACGGTGAGGGAAAAAAGCAGTCCAAGTCTTTGGGCAACGTTACGGCACCTCAGGAGATCATCGACAGATCGGGAGCGGAGATACTCAGGCTTTGGGCCGCGGCGGTGGACTATACGGAAGACGTTCGATGCTCAGATGAGATACTCCAGCGTGTCGTGGACTCATATCGCAAGTTTCGTAACACACTTCGATATGCGCTGGGCAATCTAGACGGCTTTGACAGCGAAAGGGATTCCGTTGCGGATAATGAAATGCTGGCCATTGACCGATGGGCACTTGCAAGTCTATCTGAAGTTGCCGAAAAGGCGATTCCAGGTTACAGGAGTTACGACTTTCAATCAGCCTACGGCGCGCTCTACAACTTCTGTACGGTCACGCTGTCGGCACGGTATTTCGACATCATCAAAGATCGCCTATATATATCAGCCCCGAGGTCGGCAGAAAGGCGGTCGGCACAGACGGCTCTTTATCAAATTGCTGATACACTTTGTCGTCTCTTGGCTCCCATGCTGGCTTTTACTGCGGACGAGGCATGGGAAAATCTTCCTGGCCAGAGCCTTTCATCGGTACACATGGCGGAGTTTCCTCCCGTCCGAAGAGCGGCGGACGCCAAGCTTATGAGTGATTGGGAGCGAATATTCTCGATCCGCGACGATGTCCTGAAAGCGTTGGAAGACGCGCGAGTTGCCAAACAGATCGGCTCGTCACTTGAAGCTAAGGTCAAACTGACAACAGACGCCGAAACTACCAGATTCCTGCTGGATCATTACCAGGATCTCCGATACATCTTCATCGTTTCGCAGGTCGAGGTTCACGAGGGCAGTTCTTTAAAAGTTGAAATTCATAAGGCTGACGGGGATAAGTGTGAACGCTGTTGGAACTATTCGGTCCGCGTGGGCGAATTTGAAACCTATCCTACAGTTTGCGAAAGATGTATATTGGCGCTGGATGAAATAGAAAAGGCAAGCGGAGCACAGGCTTCGTAAAGGAGGAGGTAGGACCTGAAATGACCAGGAAGATCACACTGGCTATTCTTCTTGCAGCACTTACGGCTTCGACGGTTTCCGCTCAAGCCATATATACCCCGCCGAGAGGGTCGGAAGAACGCAAAGCGATCCTTGATGCACTCCGAATTCCCGTCGAACGCGATCTTAAACAGAAGATAGTTTTCAACGCTGAAAATTTCCGCGTCATGGGCAGTTGGGCATTTATCGGAGGGGACCCGCAAACCCCGAGCGGCGGTCGGCCAAACTATCGTGGAACGCGATACTGGGAAGCCGTTCGATCTGATGCGTTTGATAACAATTTTTTTGCGCTGATGAGGAAAACCGGCAGCAAATGGCGGGTTGTGACCTATGCGATCGGATGCACGGACGTGTGCTATGCGGACTGGTGGCGTCGCCACCGTGCTCCGAAGGCAATATTTCCGTACACGGAGTGATCGGACAAGGACGCCGTCAGGCCTGTCTGGAGCGATTTGAAGGCTGGCACCGCGCCTCAAATTCTCTAGATCATCATTATTTGCAGAAAGGGTTGATCATCATGATAAGAATGTTAATCGTTGGCGCAACAGTGCTTTGCGGTATGATCGGAGTATTTGGCCAGTCCACGGAGAAGGATTCAGTGCGCGTGCCGCTTGAGAATTACATCAAAGCACATGCGACCGGCGATCCCGAGTATGCACGAAAGGCCTTTCACACTGAAGGCAGTATGACCTGGATCCGTGAAGGCAAATATGTGAACGAACCGTTCGCTGCATTCATTAGGCGTGCATTCACGGGCAAACCGGCGGCCGACGAGGAAAAACGCAAGGAGGGACGGCGGATCGAAGCCGTAGACATTTCCGGCAATGCGGCAGTCGCAAGGATAGTTCTCGACTACCCTAGCGTAAAGTTCGTTGATTACCTGACCCTTCTGAAGATCGATGGGGAATGGAAAATAGTGAACAAGACCTTTTTCGCGGAACCTAATCAGCCCGCAAGTGCAACGAGAACACAGTGAATAAACGAGATGTGATCTGGAAGATGATGTACCTGGGCATTACCGGGGCGATCTTTATGATCGACCAAACGACGAAGGCCTGGGCCGTTCGAAGGCTGCGTTTTGGTGACAGCATTGTCCTAATTCCGGGCTTTCTTAATTTGGACTACGCACAGAATACGGGTGTCGCATTTTCGATGCTTGATGATTACGGCGATCCGGGCCGCTGGGGGCTTTCGGCCGTAGCTATCTTTGCAGCTGCTCTTGTTCTTTATTTTTTTTGGAAAACACCGCGATCTGATGATCGGATCCTCGGTTCACTGGCTCTGCTTCTCGCAGGCATCGTCGGAAACGTGACCGACCGGATCCGGCTTGGGTTTGTAGTCGATTTTATCGACGTCCAATTCGGTTCGTGGCATTATCCGACCTTTAACGTCGCAGATATGGCAATCGTAACCGGCGCTGGACTGATGATCCTAGACATTTTCTTGTCGAAGAAAAAAGTGGTTGAAGCGGCCGGATCGAAGGATTGAGCAAGCTGTGTATGAGCTTGTATTCGGAGATACGATAATTAATTAGTGATTCAAAAACATAGTGTATCCGGAACTATTTAGGATCGGCGCGTTTCCCGTTACGAGCTACGGTATCTGGCTCGCGGCCGGGATGCTGCTTGCCCTACTTGTCGCTTCTCGCCTGGCAGGAAGGGATGGACTTCCTCGCGAGCGCATTTACGATCTCGGTCTTTGGACGCTGCTTGGCGGACTGCTCGGGTCAAAGGTCCTGATGTTCTTTGTCGAGGAGAATGTCCAGATATTCTCTCTTGATTTTCTTCGCTCGGGCGGGGTTTACTATGGCGGGCTGATCGGCGGATTCCTTGCGGTTGCGATCCTGGTTCCGTTTTACAAACTCCCTTTCTGGAAAGTTGCGGATGCCTTTGCGCCGGCGGTTGCGCTTGGGCAGGCCTTTGGCCGGCAGGGATGTTTCGCCGCCGGCTGCTGCTGGGGCAAGCCGACCGACTGGTTCTGGGGCGTGCATTTTACCGAAAAGGGTCACGAATACACGGGCGTTCCGATGTACGGCCCCGACGGCAGCGAATTGTTCCTTCACCCAACCCAACTGATCGAATCGCTAACGATGCTGGCCGTGTTCGGGTTTCTCTTTTGGCTGCATCGCCGAAAAAGGTTCGATGGCCAGGCGTTGATCGCCTATGGCTTCATTTATTCCGTTTTTCGATTCCTGATCGAATTCCTGAGAGACGACCCGCAGCGCGGAGATCTTTTCGCCACTACCGCAATGACCGGCCTCTCGCCGTCTCAGTTGATCAGCCTCCTGGTTGCGATCGTGTCCGTGGTCTTTCTGGTCTGGCGACTTCGTGAAAAAGGCTCAAGCGATCCCCCTTCAAATTAATTAATAATTGGCAATTGCTGATTATTAATGGAATGACGGAACCTATTTGTCTGAATCGAGTTCAAATCAATTTACTATCTTGCCCGAGCATACCGGTGTACGGCTCGATGCATTTCTTACAGAGAAGATCGAAGGTTGGTCGCGGTCGCGCTTGCAGCGGCTGATCGAGAACGGCGATGTTCTGGTGAACGGCAAGGAGATAAAGCCCTCATACAAACTACGTGAGGGAGACGAGATAGACATCGATCTTACCGAAGAGCCCGCCGCCCGATTTGAACCCGAGAACATCCCGCTTGATATAGTTTTTGAGGACGAATATCTTGCCGTCGTAAACAAGCCCGCCGGTATGGTCGTCCATCCGGGTTCAGGCATCTCAAGCGGCACACTGGCCAACGCCTTGGCTCACCATTTTGGATATAGGATCTCGGACCTGGAATTACTGGGTGATACCGAACAAACCAAGATCCAAGATCTAAAATCGAAGATCGGTTTGGTTCATCGCCTCGACAAAGACACATCCGGCCTGATAGTCATTGCGAAGAACGAAGAGACTCATGAGGCTCTTTCCGAGCAATTTCGACGAAGGATAGTTCAGAAGACCTATGTCGCTCTCGTTCACGGCTCGCCCGACCAGAACAGCGGCACGATCGACCGCCCTATCGCCCGCGACCGCTGGCACCGCACGAAAATGACCGTCGCCGCCAACGGCCGCCACGCACTGACGATGTGGAAGGTCCGCCAGCGATTCGAAAAATGCACGCTCCTTGAGGTAGAGATCAAGACCGGCCGGACACATCAGATACGCGTTCATCTCGCTTCGATCAATCACCCGGTCGTTGGCGACGCCACCTACAACGAAGGCCGCGACAACACCATCGCCAACCCCGACATCAGACGCGCCGTCGAAAAGCTCAACCGCTTCTTCCTCCACGCCGAACATCTCGCCTTCACTCATCCGCACACCGGCGAACGCATCTCCCTCAATTGCGAACTCCCGCCCGAACTCAAGTCTCTGTTAGAACAGTTGGCGTAATCACATTACAGGCAGAAACACGACTGGTAGGGAGTGTGTCTCTTATTGTGGAATAATATCGTCATCTGACACCCTCGCTACTGCTTGGGTTTCCGCCTTCAATTATGAAACATCTCTTCACTGCCATCGCAGTATCGCTCTCGCTTATATCGATTACCAGCGCTCAATCGAGCGGCATCACTGTAATTCCAAAGGTCGTTGACTACGAGCGGAAGGCAGGAGCTTTTATCTTGAGTCCGACGACGAGGATCGTAATAAGGCAGCCAAGATTTAGGCAAAACGCAGAATTCCTGCGGGATCAGGTTCTTCGTCGATATGGGTTCAAGCTGAACATAACCACCAGACCGCAGAAACGTGACGCTATTGTTTTTGACCTGGTCGGGCAGGGTTATGCGGCTCTACGGGAGAAAGGGGAATACCATTTAGTCGTCGATGACCAATTGGTAAGAGTGATGGCTGGTCCCGAGGGTCAGTTTTACGCCTTGCAAACCTTGCTTCAGCTTATGCCGATTGAGACCGCTCGCAACTTAAAACTTCAAGCGACAACTATCTATGAGGCACCCCGCTTCAAATACCGCGGAATGCATCTTGACGTCTCGCGGCATTTTCAGCCGGTAGAGTTTGTTAAAAAATTCATCGATCAGATGGCTCAGTACAAGTTCAACACTTTTCACTGGCATTTGACGGACGATCAGGGCTGGCGGATCGAGATCAAGAAATATCCACGGCTCACGACCGTCGGCCAGTATCGCAGCGAATCACACGAAGGCTCGTATTCGACGATATTCAAAGGCGACGGACGCCCGATCGAGGGTTTCTACACGCAGCAACAGATCCGCGAAGTTGTCGCTTATGCAAAGGAACGCTACATCACCGTGATCCCTGAGATCGAGCTGCCGGGCCACGCGTCGGCAGCACTTGCTGCATATCCGGAGCTCGGTGCGAAATGTGCCCCGCCTGATCACAAGTTCGAAGTCAAAAAGACCTGGGGCATTTTCAAAGAGGTGTTTTGTCCAACTGACGAGACGTTCAAATTCCTCGAAGACGTGCTTGATGAAACTATCAAGCTCTTCCCGGATTCGCCTTACATCCACATTGGCGGCGACGAGGTGCTGAAAGATTATTGGAAGGAATCTGCATTCGTGCAGGAACTCAAGAAACGCGAAAACCTGAAAGACGAGAACGAGGTGCAAGCGTATTTCATCCGCCGCATCGAGAAATTCGTCAATTCAAAAGGCAAAAAGATCATCGGCTGGGACGAGATACTCGAAGGCGGCATCGCTCCGACCGCGACCATAATGAGCTGGCGCGGAATGCGAGGCGGAATTGCTGCAGCGAAGGCCGGGCACGATGTGATAATGACGCCGACCGATTTCGTCTATTTCGATTACGGCCAGGGCGACCCTGCCTATGAACCGCTGAATATCGGCAGCTACGTTCCGCTTTCAAAGGTTTACTCGTTCGAACCGGTTCCGCCCGAACTGACCGCCGAAGAGGCGAAATATATACTCGGCGGGCAGGCGAACATCTGGACCGAGTACATTGAAACGCCGCAACAGGTCGAATATATGGCGTTCCCGCGAATGTTGGCTTTGAGCGAGGTTCTTTGGTCGCGAAAAGAAGACCGCGACTTTGCCGATTTTCAGCGGCGGCTCAACGCAATCTTACCTCGGCTTGATAAACAAGGCGTGAACTACCGAATCCCCGAACCCGGCGGATTACAGAATATTGTCACTGAAGACGAAAGCGTTTCGATCACGCTGAAACCGGCCCCCGGGACAGTGGTGATCTATACGACAGACGGCTCAACTCCGGACGTTAAAACGTCTGAGCAGTATTACGAACCTATAGAGATTACGGTCAAACATGGCGAGGTGAAAACGCTAAAGACTATCGTCATCAATGCCGCCGGGCGAAAGAGCGTCGTATATGCTGCGACGATCGTCCGTGGCAAGATGCTCGAAGCGGACAAGACGGATGCGAGCAGGCCAGGCCTGTCGTATGAATTCTTCGTTCCGCGAGGCGATATGCCCGGCGAAGGCGAGAAGACAAACGGGGAAACGCGTTCGACCAATCTAAATCAATTCGCCCAGCGATTCGACCTGAATAAACCTTTCGCCATCACATTCGACGGCTATTTCCGTGTGCCTGAGGATGGGGTTTATGAATTTCAGGTAGATTCGACCTGGGACGCGACCGTCGTGCTCGGCTCGGAGATGATCATCAATGATGCCGGCACTGTGGACCGCAAGATCCGTTCGGCGATCGTTCCATTGAAAGCCGGTCTGCATAAGATGTCGCTTCGATATAACCATCGCGGCGGGGACCCGCATTTCCGTTTCCGCTGGGGCATCAAGGGCCGCGGCCTGACCCAAGCCTGGGGCGGCGAGTTTGTGCATTAACGGAACGCGGACGCCCTCGTCCGCAATGAGGGCAACGCCCGAAAAACCTCTCGCGTCGGAGGAACCGACGTTGCAGGCCAGAGCGCCTGCGTTCCAGTCAATGGAGTTGAACCACAGATGAAAACAGAAAAACACGGAACAGCTTTCAGCCTTCGCCTTTCAGTGATTAGCATTCTTTTACTTTCTGGTTTTTACCTACAGGTTTCCGCACAGGCTAAGGATTTCACTCGCTGGGTCAATCCGTTCATCGGCACCGGCGGGCACGGGCACACGTTTCCCGGGGCGACGATGCCGTTCGGCATGGTCCAACTCTCGCCCGACACCCGCATCGACAACTGGGACGGCTCCAGCGGCTACCATTATTCCGACAACATCATCTACGGTTTCTCGCACACGCACCTGAGCGGGACGGGTATCCCGGATGGAGCGGATATTTTGTTCATGCCCGTCGCGGATTCTGAAAGACTATATGGGAAGCCGTCCGATTATAACGGTGGGCCGATCAGAACCTCCGCATCGACATTTTCTCACCAAGATGAGGTTGCGGCGCCGGGATATTATTCGGTACGTCTCAACGAGAAGCGGGTACTCGCCGAACTCACCGCGACCCAGAGAGTCGGCTTCCATCGCTATACGTTTTCGAAGTCTAAGAACGCAGGAATTCACCTCGATCTCTTGTGGCGCGATAAGACGCTTGATCGCGACTCAAAGATTATCGGCAACCGACGAATCGAAGGATTTCGACGGTCAACATCATGGGCGAAGAATCAAACAGTCTACTTTGTAGCAGAATTCTCGAAAGCGTTTGGGGTCAACACGGGTCGCCCATCTGCATTGGGCGATGACAAGGACGACGGCTACTTTCTCAGCTTTGAGACTAAAGAAGGCGAACAGGTTTTGGTAAAAGTCGCCATCTCCTATGTTTCCATCGAAGGTGCACGCAAGAATCTCGAAGCCGAGCTGCCGCACTGGGATTTCGACAAGGTACGGGCTGATGCCAAAGCCGCGTGGAACAAAGAGCTTTCGAAGATCGAGGTTGCCGGCGGGACGGACGACCAGAGGACCGTTTTTTACACCGCTCTCTACCACACGATGATCCACCCGAATGTCTTCAACGACGTGGATGGGAAGTACAAGGGGCATGATGGGAAAGTGCATCAATTACGGAACGCGGACGCCCTCGTCCGCAATGAGGGCCGGTCTGGCCCGAAAGATTTTCACACTGCTCAAAAGCCGGTTAAACCGAGATCAGCTTCGCCGGAGGAACCGGCGATTGCGGACGGGGGCGTCCGCGTTCCATCCGACCACTACACTGTCTTCTCGCTTTGGGATACGTTTCGGGCGACGCATCCGCTTTATACCATCATCGACCAGAGACGGACAGTCGATTTCATAAATAGCTTCATTCGCATTTATGAGCAGGGCGGGCGGCTGCCGGTCTGGGAGCTTTGGGGCGAAGAGACCGATACGATGATCGGCTATCATTCGGTTTCGGTCATCGCCGACGCGATGGCAAAGGGCATCGAAGGCTTTGATCACGAAAAGGCCTACGAAGCCGCAAAGCACTCCGCCAACCTTGATCACCACGGCCTCGCTGCTTATAAGAAACGCGGCTACATCTCCGGCGAAGATGACAATGAAAGCGTTTCAAAAACGCTCGAATACGCTTACAACGACTGGTGCATCGCTCAGATGGCCGAGTTGTTGCAAAGCCGGGCCGAAGAGCGGGCGAAGGTGTCCCGCGATGCCGAGACCCAACGGGCCATTGACCAATACAGAGCAGATGCTGCGGAGTTTCGACGACGCTCGCGATACTTCGAGAATCTTTTCGATCCCGAAACCGGCTTTATGCGGCCAAAGCGAAACGGAGGCTTTATCGAGCCCTTTGCACCGAACGAAGTTACCTTTCACTTCACCGAGGGCAATTCGTGGCAGTATTCGTTCTTCGTCCCGCATAATGTCCCGCGTTTGATCGAACTGATGGGCGGAAGCGAGAAATTTGCCGCAAAGCTCGACGAACTTTTTACGACCGATCAGAAATTGACCGGCCGCTTTCAACCGGACATCACCGGGCTGAACGGCCAATATGCCCACGGCAACGAGCCTTCGCACCACATTCCGTATCTCTATAACTATGTTGGGCAACGTGGGAAGACGCAGAAGTACGTCCGCAAGATAATGGATGAGTTTTACAGGAATGCACCCGACGGCCTGATCGGCAACGAAGATTGCGGGCAAATGTCCGCATGGTATGTCCTGTCGGCGTCCGGCTTTTACCAGGTCGCGCCGGGAATGCCATATTACGAGTTCGGAACGCCGCTCTTTCCTGAGGTCAAATACCATCTCGAGAATGGACGGACCTTCACGATCCGGGCTGCGGGCCTCTCCGAAAAGAACATTTATGTGCGTTCGCGCTCGCTGAACGGCAAGCGTCACGGGCTGTCGGCACTCAGCCACGCAGACATAATGAACGGCGGTGTGCTCGAATTTGAAATGGCAGAAAAGGCCGATGATATTGACGGCTTCCGATGCTGCAAGGTCGTGATGAACGACGTCGCGGTCCCGCTTATCAACGGCCCGCGAACCTTTCGCGACAAGGCGAGCATTTCTATCAAAACTATCTGGCCGGGAATGAAGGTCTTTTACACGACTGACGGCACACTTCCGACCGAAAGATCAAAGCGGTACTTAGCACCATTCGAGGTAACCGAAACCGCCGAGGCCAAGGCGATCGCCGTCGATCAAAAAGGGAACCGCAGCCTGCCGGTCGAGGCTCGATTTCAGAAGCGAGCGAACGACTGGACTGCAAAGCTTTATTCCGAATATAACTCGCAATATCCCGGGAATGGTGAAGACACGATAATCGACGGGCTCCGGGGCAATGCAAATTTTGCCGCGGGCGAATGGCAAGGATTCTGGGGGCGGCCATTTGAAGCGGTCATCGACCTTAAACGGCCAACAACCGTTAACCGCGTCGGCGGCAGCTTTCTGCAAACCGTTCGTTCGTGGATCTGGATGCCGGACCGGATCGAGTTCGAAGCCTCGGGCGACGGCATTGCATTTCAAAAGATCGCCGAGATAAGAACGAACTTTCCAGTCCGGGACGAAACACCTCAAGTGAAGGAATTTTTCAGCAACTTACCGCAACCGATATCTGCTCGATACATTCGGGTTCGGGCATTCAACTTCGGCAAGATACCTGCATGGCATCTCGGCGCCGGCGGCGACCCTTGGATCTTTGTGGATGAGATCTTCATACAGTGAATCGGATCTGCATTTCTTGACCCGGGAATCATATATCCGTTACTATGCGAACACCTCCTGTTCGTAATGTCTCTACACCTCGCAAAGCTTATTATTATGGGTATCGGACTCGGTCTTGCGGCCGGTGTCGCGGTTTACACTTTCTGGTACGGAAAAGGGTATTCGTACATGAGCAACGACCCGCTGGCGTGTGCGAATTGCCACGTTATGAACGAACAGTACGACGGTTGGATCAGATCCAGCCATAAGAATGTCGCTACTTGCAACGACTGTCATACGCCGCACAATTTCGCAGGCAAGTACGCGACCAAAGCCTGGAACGGATTTTGGCATTCTTATTATTTCACGGCGGGCGGATTTCACGAACCGATACTGATAACAGAGCTGAACCGCCGGATCGCCGAGGCGTCGTGCCGCGAATGCCACCAGACCGCAGTCCATTCGATCACGGTTTCTGAAGATATAAGCACACTCGAAGAGCTGTCGTGCATTCGCTGTCACCGCGATGTCGGGCATATGCACTGACGAAAGAAAAAATTGAGGAGGAATGCCTATGAGCGACGAGAACACGCCAAAAAAAGACGAACCGATCGCTGAAGAAAAAGCGGAAAGCACGCCTAAACGGAAGTGGGTTTTCAGCACAAAGGTGGTCGTGCTGGTGGCATTTGCCTCATTTGCTGCGGCGCTGCTCGGCCTTGGCTTGCTTACGAATATCTTCGAGCGCAAGCAGGAGGCACGCAATCCATTTTTTCGCGTCGTGGAATTGACTGATGATACGCACGACCCGGCCGTTTGGGGGAAGAATTTCCCGCTTCAGTACGACAGCTATCTGCGAACGGTCGATCAGGTCCGTACCCGGTTTGGAGGAAGCGAAGCGATCCAGCGCACACCTTCAAAGGCAGATCCACGTTCGATAGTCGCCCAGTCGCGACTCGAGGAGGACCCGAGGCTGAAAACGATGTGGGACGGCTATGCATTTGCCGTGGATTTCCGCGAGGAGCGAGGACATGCCTATATGCTTGAAGACCAGACGTTCACGGAACGGCAAATGGTGACGCAGCAGCCAGGTACATGCATCAACTGCCATGCCTCGGCCTACGGCGCGTATAAGAAACTTGGTGACGGCGACATCGTCAAGGGCTTTCACGAGCTGAACAAGCTGCCCTATCAAGAGGCGCGAAAAGAAGTGACACACCCGGTAACATGCATCGATTGCCACGATTCGCAAACAATGGCGTTGCGGATCACGCGGCCGGCCTTTATGGAAGGAATAAAGCTGGTCAAAGCCCTCGAAGGAAAAGCAGATTACGATGTGAACCGCGACGCGACCCGGCAGGAAATGCGGTCGTACGTTTGCGGTCAGTGCCACGTGGAGTATTACTTTAAGGGCCCTGAAAAGACGCTGACCTACCCTTGGCATAAAGGCCTGAAGGTCGAAAACATGCTGGAGTATTACGACGAGGTAAAGCACAAAGACTGGGTACACGCGCAGACCGGCGCAGAGGCCTTAAAGGCTCAACATCCTGAATTCGAAATGTACAACCAGGGAATTCATGCCCGAGCTGGTGTTTCATGTGCCGATTGCCACATGCCCTATGAACGCGAAGGGGCGATGAAGGTCAGCAGCCATCATGTCCGATCGCCGCTGCTGAGCATTAATACATCGTGTCAAACGTGTCACAAGGCCTCAGAGGATGAACTCAAGTTTCGGGTTGAGACTATACAGCAGCGGACATACGACCTTCGCGGCCTTGCAATGGACGCTCTCGTACAGTTGATCAACGACATAAAGGCAGCCCGCGAATCCGGCGTCGGCGACGGAATGCTGGCATCAGCCCGCGACAACCAGCGTAAGGCTCAGTTCTATCTCGATTTTGTCGAAGCGGAAAATTCGATGGGATTTCATGCACCGGCTGAAGCGGCGCGCATCCTTGCAGAATCGATAAATTTCACGCGGATGGGCCAGATGGCGCTCCGAGATGCAAAGATCGCAGCTCCGAGCACCGTGGCAATGCTTCGATAAGGATCAGGCGGCCGGCCCCTGATAGACATCCTTCTTCGCAAAGCCAGATCTCTTTATTTTTCGAAGGAAAGTTCGCAGGCCGCTGTCTGCCCTTGTGAGCAGTCGCCGGAGCTTTTGTTCGGGCCGGGCCATGAAATAGGTAACGTGGGCGGTCTCGTAACCGTTAGGCGAATGTGGGGAGAAGTAGTAGTTCGAGATGCACCGGCGAGTGCCGTCCACCTTAACCTCATTGACGGAATGCCAGGATCTATCATTAGTTGACATAAGGACGAGACGGTTAAAGAGGCTCGGAATTTCCACCCTGTTTCGAACGTCCTCGTCCCACAATTCCAGATTCCCGCCGTTGTCGGGTATCCAGCCCGGCGTAATGTAATAGAGGAGATTCAGGACCCGATAATTCTTCTGCTCGCCGTCATGCGAGTTGTCTAGATGCGGCTGAAGGAAATGTCCGCGGGCCATTGCGCTGATTCCGCCGGCGTAAAGATGTGGGTCGCCGATAGCGTCGTTTATGCCTGTCAGGCCGGCAACCTTGTCTATCACCCTTTTGTCCTGAAACGCGAAAGTGATGTCTGCGATCAGCGGGTCGAACTGGTCGAGGGATTTGGACGTGTATTTTTTCTCGCGAAAGCTGTCGAGCAGGCGCATCTTTTCAGAAGCCGGGAAAACATCAGCTATCTGCTGTGCTATTTCAGACGGAAGCAGGCCATCAATCGCACAAAACTTCGTTCTTAGCGACTTGTCTGATCCAAAGTCAGCTTGAATTTTCTCGGCATCTCGCTCCAGCCGTTCAAGCATCAGTAGAACAAGTTTTTCCCGCATTTCGCCCATCTTTCCCAACTTTATTATGAAGGGCCCATAAACGCAAAAGATAATAACCTGACCAATCGAGGTTTGTCTGCGTCTAATTAAAGGCGGGGACACGACGGTCGTAGTGCTCAAGAGAAAGATCTTGTATGCTGGCGTTTTCCCACACGATAGGCGATCAATTGGTATGGACAGACGAGTTTTTTTAAAGAACGGCGGCATCGGCTTGGCAAGTTTTGGCCTGATGGCCGCTGCGCCCGAGTTTCTCCACCAGTTTGCTTCCGCAGCCAACCCGACCACGGGCAAAGCAAAGAAAAAGGTCCTGATCACTATCTTTCTTAGGGGCGCGGTTGACGGTCTGAATATGATAGTTCCCTACGCAGACCCAGAGTATTACTCGCTACGCCGTTCGATCGCGATCCCACACGCAAATAAGACCGACGGGGCCATCGATCTCGACGGCCATTTCGGGCTGCACCCGGCGATGGCGTCGTTAGAATCTTTCTGGAAGTCGAAACAGTTTGCTGTGATCCATTCTTCGGGTTCGCCGGACAACACGCGGTCGCATTTTGACGCACAAGACTACATGGAATCAGGCACGCCCGGAATCAAGTCCACGCGGGACGGCTGGTTGAACAGGGCACTTCAGGCGACGGCCGGCAAGAACGATTCGCCTTTCCGGGCCGTTGCGATGACGCGTTCGCTGCCGCGCTTGCTTTACGGGCGAGCTCCGTCTGTGGCGATGACGAACCTCGCTGACTTTGCAGTACGCGCCGGTGTATTCACTAGTGAGCTACGCGGCGGGTTCGAAGGTGTTTACAACGAGCACACAAGTGATGAGCTGCGAAACGCCGGCAGCGAGACTTTCGAAGCAATAAAGTTTTTGCGGTCGGCCGATCCGGCCAAGTACAAACCGGAGAATGGGGCCGCCTATCCGGCATCGCCTTTTGGGCGTTCGCTGCTGCAGATCGCCCAGTTGATCAAGGCAGGTGTCGGACTGCAAATAGCGTTTGCCGAATCCGGCGGCTGGGACACTCATGTGAACCAGGGCGGAGCGCGTGGCCAACTGGCGAACCTGCTGCGAGATCTTTCAAATTCGATCACCGCATTTGCGACCGACATGAGTAAACGGATGGATGACGTCCTGTTGCTGACGATGTCCGAATTCGGCCGCACGGCCCGCGAGAACGGAAGCCGCGGCACAGACCACGGCCACGGGAACGCAATGCTGGTACTCGGAAACTCGGTGAAAGGCGGCAAAGTTTATGGAGAATGGAAGGGTCTGCGGAACGACCAGCTGAACGAAGGCCGCGACCTCCCCGTCACTACCGATTTTCGTGATGTATTTGCCGAGGCTGCAATCAAACACCTGGGCGCGAAGGATATGAGTTCGCTCTTTCCAAAGTATCCGGTTGAGACAAAGAACTTTCGCGGATTTCTTTCTTGATCCAGTTTACAGCCGGGTAAAGACCACGGCAGTCGTTCGATTGACCGAGCGGCTGTTTTGCTCTCACTGCGAACGACGCATTTAATTCTGCTATCCTCACTGAGTGTTCAAAGAACGAGCGACCAAACCCGAGAGGATCGATACCGGCGACTACACGCCTGAGGAATATGCGACATTTCTTCGTGAGATCCGTTTCATAAATCAACGGCTGGGCGATAGAGCGGCCCTGGAAGCAACATTGCTTGCGGACATCGTCCAGCGTGATCAAAAGGAATTCAGCGTTCTAGACGTCGGAGCGGGAACGGGCGAGCTTCTCGGCGTTATTGCCGATTTTGCCGCTGCTCAAGGCAGGTCGGTTCAGCTTGTCGGCCTCGACATCAATGAACTATCGGTGAAAGAAATCGTGGCCGAAGCGGCCCGCCACCCGAAGATCGCACCTGTCATGGGCGACGCGATGAACTTGCCGTTTGCAGACAAGTCATTCGAATACACGATCTGCTCGCTTTTTACTCATCATCTTGCTAACGAGAACATACCCCGCGTCCTAACGGAAATGTCCCGCGTTACACGCAGCGGCATCGTTGTCATTGACCTCGAACGCAGCATTACCGCATGGTTTCTTTATCAGATATTTTGCCTGGTCTATCGGATCAGCCCGTTGGTGCGGCAGGATGGCTCGCTTTCGATAAGGAAGGGTTTTACAAGCGAAGAATTGGTTCAGTTTGGCCAAGAAACTGGGCTTACAAGGCTGTTTGTCGAAAGACACCCGCCGTATCGCGTCGTAATGACAACTTTCGAAAGATGAACTTTATCTGATTCACGACCCAGCCAGCATCTTACCCATTTTTTCATAGATCAGGTTGATCGCTTTCAGAGGACGCACCATTACTTTGAACTCGACGATCCTTCCTTCATCGTTCCACTTAATGATATCAACGCCGTTAACCATGATACCGTCGATCTTGGTCTCGAACTCCAGCACCGCGTCGTCGCCGCCGATGACCTCGCGAACATATCTGAAACCCTCGTTTCCAAAAACCTGCAATGCGGCGGTGAGATACATCGTCGTGATCTGCTTTCCGACCTGCGGTGTATGAACCACAGGCGAATAGAAGATCACTTCGTCAGCAAGTAATTCGCCGAGACCGCTCGCGTCACTTGTGCGAACGATGTCGTGCCATTTCGAGACATATTCTGAGCAAGAGGTCATATGACACTATCGATCCGACTTTCCCGGCTCTGAGTTGATCCTTTCGATCACGCCAGGTTGTTCACCTTCAAACTGCTGATATCGCTGCTTGTCCTTATCGCTGAAATCCACGGCGAATTGAAGATGACCGCAATGGACGCATCCATAGCCAAGGATCCCCCGAGTGCCTACACCGAAGAGGCTTTTCCAGACAGGGGTCTCATCAAGTTTGAAGTAGATCTTCGAACCATTCGAATCAAAAAGGATTCCCCCGACCAGCGACTCGCTTCCGCATGCTAAGCATTTCATAGTCATAGATGCTTGTATACATAGCTTCTGTGACCGATCTTGATGACGACTACGACGATCACGTCATCGCGAATCTCATATACAAGTCGATGATCACCAAGCCGAATTCGATAGAGAAGGGCAGCACTCTTCAATCTCTTTACGTTAAGGAGCTCCGAATATGGATGCTGCGAAAGCAAAGTCAACGCTTCCGTAACTTTCAATCGGAGTTTTGGGGGGAGCCGATCAAACTCTTTCCGAGCGCTTCGGACAAATTGAACGGAATACTCCGGCATTATCGCTTTCGTCGACTGCCCGCAAGAACCTCTTCCAGGGAAACGGTTTCTTCATTCTTCCTTGCTTCGTACGCTTCCAGATCGATCTCATCCTCAAGTTGCTCGATCAAAGCCTGCTCGATCATATATCGAAGCTTGATCCCGCGCCGCTTGCAAAAGCTGACCAGAGCGTCTTTCACACGAGAATCGATCACTGTTGATAAAGTGGCTGTTTCATTCATATTCCCGAATTATAATGAAAATAAATGAAAAAGCAAGATTACTCCATGCTCCTTAACCTTAACCTCAATGCCTGTAACTTGATAAACCCTTCGGCGTCATGCTGGTCGTAGGCGCCGGCATCGTCTTCAAACGTTGCGATGCGTTCTCGGTACAGCGAATTTGGCGAGCGGCGACCCAAAACCGTGACGGAGCCTTTGTACAGCTTGAGGCGAACGTCCCCTGAGACGGTTTCCTGCGTTTCATTGACCAGATTTCTCAAGATCTCGAACTCCGGTGCGAACCAAAAACCATAATAAACAGATTCGGCGAATTTGGTCGCTAGCGAGTCGCGAAGCCTCATAACCTCTCGGTCCATAGTGATGGATTCGAGCGCTCGGTGGGCGGCCATGAGTATAGTAACGCCGGGCGTTTCATAAACCCCTCGCGACTTCATTCCGACAAACCGGTTCTCAACCAGATCGACGCGGCCAATACCGTGTTCACCGCCGAGAAAATTCAATTGGCCTAGCAGATCGACCGCGCCATGGGCGATACCATTTATCGCAATGGGTTCGCCTTTTTCAAACGAAATGGTTATTTCTTCAGCAATGTCCGCTGCCTTTTCAGGCGACTTGGTCAGGAGAAAAATATCTTCAGGCGGCGGCGCCCACGGGTCTTCAAGTATCCCGCCTTCGTATGAGATGTGCATCAAATTCCTATCCGTCGAATAGGGCTTTTCTGAGGACGCCGTAACGGGGATGCCGTGCTGTTCGCAATAGGCCATAAGTTCTGCCCGGCCTTTGAATTCCCAGTGTCGCCACGGGGCGATCACCTTGATGTCCGGCTGCAATGCGTAATAGGTCAACTCAAATCGCACTTGGTCATTACCTTTTCCGGTAGCTCCATGTGCCACGGCATCGGCTCCTTCCCGCCGGGCGATCTCGATCTGCCGTTTTGCGATCACCGGACGGGCCAGCGATGTTCCGAGGAGATAAACCCCTTCGTACAGAGCGTTTGCCTTTACTGCGGTCCAAACAAAATCCCGCACAAACTCTTCGCGAAGGTCTTCAATGTAGAGTTTCGAGGCGCCGGTCGCCAATGCCTTCTCCTCAAGGCCTGACATCTCCTCGCCCTGCCCGACATCGGCGCAGTAGCATACGACCTCGCAGCCGTAGGTCTCCTTGATCCAGAGAAGCATGGCTGAAGTATCCAGCCCGCCTGAGTAAGCGAGCACTACTTTGTCGATCTTTTTATCCATTTTTCCTTTGTTCAAAACACTGACGGCCGCACACATAGGCTTTCTCCCGATTGCGAACTTTGCGACTTTGCGTGAGAATGATTTTCACGCAAAGGCGCGGAGAACGCAAAGAAGGCGCAAAATGGCTAATACCCAAAAACTCTGGGGCGGTCGGTTCACGGGGAAACCAGAGGAAACATTTGCCCGTTTTAATCGCTCTTTCGGCTTCGACATACGCCTATTTGAGGCTGATGTTCAGGCGAGCATCGCGCACGCTCATGGCTTATATAGAGCAGGCATTTTCGAAGAGAAGGAAGCCATGCTGGTCGCCGGCTCGCTGCGGACACTCGTACTTCTAGCGAAGGAAGACCCCGATTATCTTATTCTCGACGTCGAGGATGTTCACTCATTTATCGAGACCCGCCTGATAGAGCTCGTCGGCGATCTCGGAAGAAAGCTTCATACCGGTCGCAGCCGAAACGACCAGGTCGCGACCGCATTTCGACTTTGGCTACGCGGAGAGATCGATCGAACAGTACTTGAGATCCGCACTGCTCAAAAAGCTTTGGTCGCCGCTGCCGAACGCCATTTGCATGCAGTGATGCCCGGCTATACCCATCTGCAGCGAGCCCAACCCGTGCTTTGGGCACATTGGTGCCTCGCCTATTTCGAGATGCTGGAGCGCGATATCGAGCGTCTTGCGGATGTCAGAAAGAGGGTTAATGTCCTGCCGCTCGGTTCTGCGGCACTGGCCGGAACCTCGTTTCACTTGGATCGGGAACAGGTTGCGGATGAACTGGGTTTCGAGCGCGTGGCCCATAACAGTCTCGACGCGGTTTCCGATCGGGATTTTGCGGTGGAGTTTGCCGGCGCATGCTCGCTGATAATGGTGCATTTGTCGAGGCTCGCCGAGGACCTGATCTTGTACGCGTCATCGGAGTTCGGATTCATCACGCTGAGCGATGCGGTCTCGACCGGATCGAGCCTAATGCCGCAAAAGAAGAACCCCGATGCGCTCGAGCTTGTTCGCGGAAAGGCGGGCCGTGTTTTTGGCCATCATGCCGGCCTCCTCGCCATGATGAAAGGACTGCCGCTTGCCTATAACAAAGACATGCAGGAAGACAAAGAAGCGACATTTGACACGCTCGAAACGACTATCCAATGTCTGAAAGTGACCTCCATCGTCCTTGATAATCTTTCGGTAAACGAGGCACGAATGCGCGAATCGGCGACGCACGGTTTTCTGAACGCCACCGAGCTTGCTGATTACCTGGTCCGAAAGGGAATGCCATTCAGGACAGCCCACGACGTGACCGGCCGGATAGTTTTGATGGCCCTTGAACACGGCCGCGAACTTCATCAGGTACCGCTTGAAGAGCTCCAGAAGCACTCGCCGCTGATAGGACCGGACGTTTTTGCAGCGCTCGATCTTGACCATACCGTTCGCTCGAAGGACCAGATAGGCGGTACTTCGCCCTTCCGAGTAATGGAAGCTCTCAGGGCCGCAAAGGCAAAATCAGATGGATAAAGCAGCGATAATTGCGGATGCCGGCGACAACGAGTTGATGCGGTTCTTAGGCGTTGAGATCGTAGAGGTTTCGGCCGAAAAGGTGGTACTTTCGATGGAGGTAACGCCAAAGATGCATCAGTATGTCGGCATCATGCACGGCGGCGTCTCGATGTATCTGGCCGAAACGGCAGCATCGATCGGAGCGGTCTCAAATGCTGATCTTGCAAAGGTCACGCCTGTCGGTGTCGAGATCAACGGCAATCATCTTCGCGCGGTCAGCAAGGGCACGCTGACGGTCACCTCGCGGCCGGTCTTTACCGGCAGGACGATGGCAGTTTGGCAGACCGAAATAGTCAGTGACAAGGGCAAACTGGTTTGCACATCGCGGTGCACGTTCTCGCTCCAAAATCGTCCGGCGATCGGTTCGGCTTGACCAATAGGACCGCCCAATAAGGTACTGCTCAACCCAGGAATCGAACAGTTTAATAATTGCTTCTTTCGAAATTCTGCCTTTTTCCGCCAAACCTCCGGCTTTCTGGCTATAATTCCCCGTGCACAAATTTGTTATCGGCCTTGTCACTGAATGGCGAAAACTCAAGCTGCCTTTTTCCGGCGAAACGGTGATCGTTGCGCTTTCGGGAGGTGCCGACAGCCTGGCTCTCCTGCTCGCAATTGATGAACTTCGCAGAAATAAAAAGTTTGACTTAAGGATCGTAGCGGCCCATTTTAACCATAAACTACGTGGCCGCGAGAGCGATGCGGACGAAGCCTTTGTGAAAGGGATCACCGCTGATCGGCAGATCGAACTCGCCGTAGGCCAGGCGTTATTTGAGAAGAAGGGAAATCTTGAAGAAAACTCCCGCGTGGCTCGCTATGAATTTCTTCATTCGACCGCACGGAACGTGAAGGCTGGTTTGGTTATCACTGCTCATACGATGAATGACCAGGCCGAGACCTTTCTGCTCAACCTTATTCGAGGAAGCGGCATAGTGGGGCTCTCAGCAATGCCGGTGGTTAGAGACCTGAAGGCGAGTGCGGAAAGTGAGGCGAAAAGTACTGGTACAAAAGAAGCCCATTTTGGTGAAGATCATGTCATCGACGAAACAGATCCATCTCTCCCGTTCGGTGCTGCTGTCCGGCTTGTCCGGCCTTTGCTGCGTTGGGCGCGACGGGAAGACACGGAGAATTTCTGTCGTGTCTCGGGTGTTGATTTTCGTTATGACACGATGAACGAAGATCTTTCGTTCAAGCGAGTACGCATCAGAAAGCTTCTGATCCCGATGTTAAAGGACTTTAACCCGAAGATCATTGAAACTCTCGCTCGGACGGCCGGGCTTATGGAGCAAAATGCCCGATCGGCCGATGCGAGGATCGGCCAAAGCGATGCAGAAGTCGCGAGATCTGTTGACGTTGAGCTTTCGATCAAGGACCTGAAGAGGCTAGAACCCGGGATCCTGCGGCGAACGGTCCGTTCCTGGCTCAAAGCTCGAAAAGGCAGTCTTCGGTCTATTGGCCTAAAGCATGTTCAAGCTATCGAGCATCTGATATCGAGTGAAAAAAGCGGTCGAATCGTAGAATTGCCGGGCGGAACCGTGGTTCGCCGGTCCGGCGGCCTCCTGCGTTACGAAAACATAAAGGTTGATAATTAGGCACCGCGCATCTACAATCAAAGGTTGACGCTTGAAACGGGCGTCGCGGTTGTTAGACAGCAACGAGAGGCCCGGGTTTCTCATCAAATGGCAATGGTAAAACTGCCGTCAGGAAGACGGAAGTAGATTTGGAGGCGTTAATTTGAGTTCGAAGGTTAAACAGATCTCACTTTGGTTAGTGGTTATTTCGGGTGCGCTGATATTTGTCTGGTTCTTTAATAATAAGCAGACAAAGGCCGCCCAGGAGCTGACCATCGATATGGCGGGCACCCGCATTGAGAACAAAGAGTTTAAGGAAGCGGCTTTCAAGGCATCGGCCATTGAGTTCACGGATCAGGCGGGAAACAAATTTGTGACGACCATCGGCAGCGAGGCGACTCGCGAGATGGTCCTCAAGAGACTGGACGAGTTCAACAAGGCCAATCCGGCCAACGCGGTCAAGATCACGGAAGAACCGGCATCAAGCGGCCTCGGATGGCTTATCCTGATCCAGGCCCTGCCGTTCTTGCTGTTGATCGGCTTTCTTGCGTTCACGCTTAGGCAAATGCAGGCCGGCGGGAATAAGGCTCTCAGTTTTGGAAAATCCAAGGCAAAACTGCTCAATAACCAGCAGAAGCGGATCACATTCAAAGATGTTGCCGGTGTTGAAGAGCCAAAGGAAGAGCTTCAGGAGATCATAGAGTTTCTCAAAGACCCCCAAAAGTTTCAGAAGCTTGGCGGCAAGATCCCAAAAGGCGTTTTGATGATGGGCCCTCCTGGAACGGGTAAGACCTTGCTTGCCAAGGCCGTAGCCGGTGAGGCGAACGTTCCGTTCTTTTCGATCTCTGGTTCCGATTTCGTCGAGATGTTTGTCGGTGTTGGGGCTTCGCGTGTTCGTGACCTGTTCGAACAGGGCAAAAAGAACGCTCCGTGCATAATCTTTATTGACGAGATCGACGCTGTCGGACGCCATCGCGGTGCCGGCCTGGGCGGCGGCCATGACGAGCGTGAGCAGACACTTAATCAGCTTTTGGTCGAGATGGACGGCTTTGAGTCGAACGACGGAGTTATCCTGATGGCATCAACCAACAGGCCTGACGTGCTCGACCCCGCCCTGCTCAGACCGGGCCGATTCGACAGGCAGGTAGTTGTTTCCTATCCCGACGTTCGCGGCCGTGAGGGCATTCTTAAGGTACATACCAGGAAGATCCCGCTCGACGAGAATGTCGATGTCAACGTCATCGCTCGAGGAACACCGGGCTTTACAGGAGCCGATCTTGCAAATCTCGTGAACGAAGCAGCACTTATAGCGGCTCGAAGCGATAAAAAGGTGGTCACGCTAAAAGACCTCGAATACGCCAAAGACAAGGTGATGATGGGGCCTGAGCGGCGAAGTATGGTCATGACGGACAAGGAACGCCGCCTTACTGCTATCCACGAGGCCGGACATGCCCTCGTCGGGATGAACATCCCTGAAAGTGACCCGGTTCATAAGGTGACGATCGTGCCGCGGGGACGGGCACTGGGCGTGACATTCTTTCTTCCGGAACAGGACATTCTTGGCCGGACCAAAGAGGAACTTCTCGCCATGATCGCAAACTCTATGGGCGGTCGCATTGCCGAAGAGCTTTTTATCGGCCAGATCACGACAGGAGCATCCAACGACATCGAAAAAGCCACCGAAATAGCAAGAGCGATGGTCTGCCAGTATGGAATGTCCGACCTGGGCCCGCTTGCTTACGGCAAAAAGGAAGAGCAGATCTTTCTCGGTCGGGAGATCGCACAACACCGTGATTTTTCCGAAAGCACGGCTATCAGGATAGACCAGGAAGTTGATCGGATAATTTCCGAGCAATATGCCAGGGCTACGAAGATACTGGAAGACAATCGCGAAGCGATGGAACGTCTGACAGAAGCATTGCTTGAGCACGAGTCGCTGGATAATGCCCAGATGCGTCGCGTCATTGCGGGTCTGCCGCTGGAAGGCGACGATCCGGCCCCTTCAACGACTGACGAGGGCGGCACGTCGGAACCGGAAGAGGCAAAGAGCCGGTTCAAGAAGCCGATACTTCCGCCGATCACGCCGAATAACCCGGCAACTGCATAAGGCTGAAACACGACCCCAAGGGAGTGTAGACCTCTTAGAACCGGGCGCCTAAAGCGTACCGGTTCTTTTCTTTATGCAATGGAAGACTGCACGAAGAGAAATTGACCTGAACGGTCCGCTGGTGATGGGAATTCTCAATGTCACGCCGGACAGTTTTTCCGACGGCGGGCAATATTCCGACCTTAACTCGGCGTTGAAACAGGCGGAGAAGATGTTGGCGGAGGGGGCCGATATTCTTGACATTGGCGGCGAATCTACACGGCCGGGAAGCAGTCGCGTTGCGGCTGAGGAAGAGATCGCTCGCGTGGTACCAATTATTGAAGCGATTTCAAAAGACTTGGAAATTACCATCTCGATCGACACATCAAAATCTCAGGTGGCTCGGGCCGCGGCCGAATCCGGGGCTGAGATCATCAACGACATTTCAGGACTCCGATTTGATCCGGAATTAGCTCACGTCGCCGCGGAACTTGGTACCGGCCTGGTGTTAGTGCATTCGCGGGGTGATTTTGAAACGATGCACTCGCAGCCGCCGGCAGAGAATATTATCAAGGAAGTGGCGGATGACTTTCGGCGATCGACCGAGACCGCAATTTCAAGCGGTGTCTCGCCAGAGCAGATCGTCCTGGATGTCGGCATCGGTTTTGGCAAAACGCCGAAACAGAACTTAGAACTGATCGCGAAACTTGATAAACTTGCGGAAGAGTTTTTGCAATTTCCAATGCTGATCGGCACGTCTCGAAAGTCTTTTATCGGAAAACTCCTCGGAGACGTACCCCCTGATCTGCGCGTGAGCGGGTCTCTTGCGACAGCGGCGGTCGCCGCCTGGAACGGCGCGAAGATCATAAGAGCCCACGACGTCAAAGTGACCGTAGAGGCATTAAAGGTCGTCGAGGCACTTTTGGAGCAAAAGGCCTAATGATTTACCAAAGGATCATCGTAATTTCCGCCCTTGCACTTTACACCGCCGGATTTACCGAATGTTACAAGCCGGTGACGCGGTCCGGCCTTCCCCGACATATAAAGACAGTTGCTGTGCCCGCGTTTCAATTCGAAGCCCAGGCTTTGCGATATCGTGTCAGCTCAAGGTTTACCGAGGCCGTTTCCAAAGAGATCATTCGTCGCGGCAGCGGCCTGAAGGTCCAGGGGACCACCCGCGGGGCCGATGCGGTCGTCGAAGGCACGATCCGCGATTTCAGCTTCACCGGCGTCCTACTCGATCGTGAAGGCCGGGCACGTGTTTACGAGATAACGATAATTTCCGCCGTTACGATCCGCGATCTGAAAGAGGACAAGATCTTGTACGACAATCAGAATTTCATATTCCGCGATTCGTTCGAATTCTCGTCCGACCCGCGTTCATTTTTTAATGAAGAAGATCCGGCCGTTGACCGTATCGCCAGGGCATTTTCGGAATCGGTGGTCTCAACCATCGTGAACGGAATGGGTGTGAAGGAAGAGAAAAAGTAGAGCAGCAGAAAAGAACGGCCGAGAGGCAGACGTAGAGTGATATTGACCCGAGCCAGTTTGCGAGAGCAGTTGCGGCGGCGAGAGATCGCCCCGGTATATACGTTCTTTGGGGAAGAAACATACTTGCGGGATGCCGCCGTAAAGTACCTTGCCGATATCTGTTTTGGCGAGGGGGAACTTCGTGAGTTTAACGAAGTTGAGTTCCGCCTGAACACTTCCGAAGACCTGGTCGCCGCCCTTGCGTCTGCAGAACAGTTGCCGATGATGGCGCAGCGTCGCGTCGTTTTGGTCCGCGATGTACGTGTTGCCCATACCTCGAACCGCGACACGCTCAAGGAGGAGGATCTGGACGTTCTCGCAGCCTATCTCGAACGGCCAAGCCCTAGTTCGGTCGTAGTCTTTGTCGCTGATGAGCTAAACGCCGTCCGGAAAGCGGGGAAATTGCTTAGGAATAAGACTGTTGCGGTCGAGTTCGACAAGCTGAAAACGGACGAGCTTCGTCGATGGGCAGAAGGTCAATTCCAGGAACGCGGCTCACGTGTGGACGGCCAAACCGTCGCATACCTTCTTGCACGCGCCGGCGACGATCTGAGACGGCTGCAGCTCGAGATCGCCAAACTTACTGCAGCATCGTTACCCAGCGGTGAAATAAACCGCGATCTTATCGATTTACTCGTACCGCATTCGGCCGAGATCTCGAACTTTGCCTTAACGGATCAGCTAATGTCGGGGCGGCATCGCGACGCACTTGTCACGCTTCGAAAACTTTTCGACGATGGGATCGAACCTCTTGCCCTGCTTGGCTTGATCTCTTCAAACTATCGAAGGCTTATCTTGGCAAGTCAGATGTTTCTTGATGGGGCCACGCCCGACGACGTGATCGGCTCAGCCAAGGCGTATGGACCCTCTCAAAAGGAATTCTTGGCAGCAGCCCGCCGCCGGCCTCCGCGCGGATTCGAAAAGACGATCTCGAGAATAGCAAAGACAGATGTCGCGATAAAGAATTCCATAGCGGGCAGCGGCAATACCGCCGGGCGTATTCAATTGGAAATGCTTGTTTGCGAACTTGCGCTTTCCGAGGATCGATAATTCTACTCGGCTCTGGAGGAGCCGCGATGCAGCGGTCGGAGCGGTAGTGAAGATGGGTGATTGTAGGGGCAGCATACTGGCTGCCCGTTGATCTTTCGCCTGGGAAGGGTAGATCGGCGGGGACAAGCCCTGCCCCTACAATTTTTTCGCCGCGTCGTGGTGCTTTCCGGCGGCTCAATGGGCCGAACGGCCCGTTTTTCTATATCGGTTCCAGATTCAGGCCTCGGTTCAGATAGTGGTAAAGATCATTGAAATCGAGGATGGCCCGGTTCAGGATTAGCGGAAGCTGCGGTATGTCGCTTGTGTTCACTATGAGATTCAGGTTTCGAAGAAATGCCTCGTGCGCGTTCATCGTGGCCGCTCCTTCCTCGAGTGAGACCAGGAATAGGCGTCGCCTTTCAGATGTGTACATCGCATTGGCTTTTTGCTGGAGGATCGCCGCTCCGCCAAATTCGGCCGCAAAATCGGGTGAGAACACGACTATTTCTGTTTTTCCTTCACGCAGCCGCTCGTTCGCCTGAGCCGGCGTCTGAGCCAAATAGACCCGATAGCCGCTGTTCGTCAGTATCTGGGCCACTTCATCCTTCCTTTCGCCAAGGCATAAAAGAACGCGTCGGGGTTTCTCGTTCTTTTCGTCGCTAGCGTCAAGGGCCGAGTTCCCAGAGCTGAGGGCTGAGAGAAGCGATTTAAGAGCATTATTGATCTGAAACTCCGATTCCTTCTCGCGAAAATTCCCCGAATCGCCTTCGGCCGCCGGTGCCGGCTTATTCTCGGCAAGCTGCTGGACCGTCGAGGAAATGCGCCCCTTCTGGTCCTTGTTCGCCCGCAGCATATTCTGGCACCTCGGGCATCGAACCGTAAAATTCCCGCTAGGGATCTTAGTTTCGTCTAACTGTAAAGAAACAGAGCAGTTATCGCAGCGTATTATCATAAGTGGGTTTCGGTTCTGTCGCCCGTTTACAGGAGACCCAAGCCGTCATGTCGATGGAAACGGCCAGTGGCGGCTATTCCATCATATCCAGCACCGAATTGGGACTTGGCGGAGCTGGCGGCGGCGGTGCCATCGGCGAGGGCATCTTTGCTGCCGGCCGGCCCGGATTCAGATAGTCCTCGGTTGAAGAAAGGCCTTTTAACAAAAGCAGCAGATTATTCTGATTTGTTGCATAGGACAATCCATCCTCAAGAGAGATCATCTTTGACTCGATCAGCTTTCTGATGACAGTGTCGAAGTCTTGCATCCCGTCGATCTCACCGTCGCGGATCGCATCCAATAATGTTTTTCCTTCGCTCTCGCCTTTTTCGATATATTCCCGGGTTCGCGGATTCGATTTTAGGATCTCTACCGCAGCGATCCGACCCGAGCCATCGGCTTTCGGGATCAGGCGCTGGGACACGATGTAGCGGAACGTCTGGGCCAATCTTGTCCGAATGATCCTTTCTTCATTCTTTGGATAAAGCCCGATGATGCGGTCAATGGTTTTCGAGGCGTCTATGGTATGAAGCGTCGAAAGCACGAGGTGGCCGGTTTCAGCGGCTTCCAGTGCGATCTCGGCGGTTTCCAGGTCGCGCATCTCGCCGACAAGGATAACTTTCGGGGCCTGCCTGAGTGCAGCACGAAGTGCGGAGGCAAAGTCTTTAGTATCGGCACCGACCTCACGCTGGTTGATGGTGCTCTTCTTGTGATTGTGCAAAAACTCGATCGGATCTTCGATCGTGACGATGTGATAGCATTTCGTCTCGTTTATCCGATCGATTATCGCAGCAAGCGTTGAGCTTTTTCCGGAACCAGTAGGCCCGGTCAGGAGGACCACTCCGTTCCTGATCTCGCAGATGTCTGCTAACTGGGACGGAAGGGCAAGCGACTCGAAGCTTGGAACTTCGTGCGGAATGACTCGCATCACGATCGAATACGAGTTTCGTTGTTGGAAGATATTTACTCGAAACCGACATTTTCCGGGCAATGCGTAGCTGAGGTCTGCGGTCCGAAACTTTGCAAGCTGCATAGCAGCGTCAGAATTGTCGCGAAGTATAGACATCGCGATCATCTCTGTCTGGTAGGCCGTCAAGCGTCCGAGGCCCAGAGGTGTGGACGGATAGAGAGTACCGTTTATCTCGATCTGAGGTTTCTGCCCACAGGAGAAGTTCAGATCGCTCACGTTATCAGACGTAAGCAGCATCTGCTCTATGATCGGCGCTACATCAAGCAAACTCATGTGTTCGGATAACTCCCGGTAAGATATTTAGTTAAGGACGGGCAAAGTTGGTTGTGCTGGGCCAGCGACGGGGGTGCGGCAGGTGATCCGCCAGCAAGCGTATTATCGCTTAGGACATTTCGAATTGCAAGAAATATTTTGGCATTGTTGTGCGATGTTAATCGGCTGATTTGATTGCCAAAAGGATTCGCATTCGTGCTGAAATTTGCTCCGGGTCAGACATCACAGCAGAAATGACGGCCACCGAATCCGCCCCTGCTTCGAATACCGAGGCAATATTGTCCTCGTTCAGTCCTCCGATAGCCACAAGCGGGAGATCGTTCGCGACCCGCCGAGCTTCTTTCAGAAGGGCCAGCCCTACAGTCGGATCAGGTTTCTCTTTTGTCAGCGTCGGGAAGATCGGGCCAAAGGCTATATAGTCCACGGGTTCGGCCAAAGCGGCTTTGACTTGGGCAAGGTCGTGTGTCGAAAGACCGATGATGGCATTCGGGCCCATAATTTCGCGGACATGCGCCGGCGGGAGATCGGCCTGGCCCAAATGCACACCGTCTGCTCCACTCATCATCGCAATATCTGCACGATCGTTGACGATAATGCGAACTTTTGCTTCGTGAGCAATACGTACGGAGTGCACAGCGGCTTTGTAGAACTCGCTGGACGACGCCAATTTATCCCTTAGCTGGATAAGGGTCGCCCCCCCTGCTATTGATCTCTCTACCTGTTCTGGAATAGGTATCCCTGAGAGGGTTGTGTCCGTGATCGGATAAATGGGCGGTATCGTGTGTTCCAACTGCTGGTGATCGGTTATGCCGCGGCGGGCGATGCAAGAGTATGAAGTGACTTGACCATCAACAGGCCGTCTTCACCGTTGTTATAATATCTGGGAAGCTGCTGTACGACCGTGTAGCCGCTGTTCAGATAAACCTGTTGTGCAACAGTGTTGCTGACACGTACCTCCAAGACCACTGAGGAAACACCGCGCTCGATCAAAGCTCTGTCGAGATGGCCGAGGAGTCTCTCCGCAAGGCCGCGACGACGATGTTCCGGGGCGACAGCGATCGTCGTAATATGTCCGGTACCATCTTCGCCCACCAGAATGCAGACGAAACCGGCCATTTTGTCTTCCGCTGTAACTACCTGATAGCAAAGAGCATTCGGTTGCGTAAGCAAATATTTGAAGGTATGCTTCGTGTAATTCTCACCGTCTTTGAAGCACCGTAGATTCAAACGAAGCACTTCATCGAGGTCCCTTTCAAAAAGCGGATGGATCGAATAGCTCGTCGCCTGCGCAGGATGAATTACCGCAACATCGCGGCTGCCGGCTGGAACAAAAAAATTTCTGATCACCTCGAGAACGGCCATACTAATGGGCAATCATTCTATGAACATACAATCGCCGTAACTGTAAAAGCGATACCGAGCCTTAACGGCGTGGGTATAGGCTTTCATTATAAGTTCGTGTCCGGCAAAAGTGGAAACCAAGATCAGCAGCGAACTTTGCGGAAGATGAAAGTTTGTTAACATGGCCCCAATTGCGCGGAATCGGTATCCGGGCGTTATCGTAAGATCGGCATACTCTGACATAGCTTTAAAACATCCATAGCGGCTGAGAACGTATTCAAGGGCGCGCGTGGTGGTTGTCCCGACAGCAACGATACGCCGCATTTCCCGACGAGCACGCTCCAATTTCGCTGCGGCCGATTCACCAATTTCAAATTGTTCCGGAGCGACACGGTGGGAGGACAGGTCGTGCGATCTAACCGGCTCGAAAGTTCCGTAGCCAACGTGAAGCGTGATCTCGGAAATCTCGACACCTCGGTCACGAACCTGCTCGATCATCTCGGGCGTAAAATGGAGTCCGGCGGTCGGGGCGGCGATCGCACCGCGGCGGCTTGCATAGACGGTCTGATACCGTTCTCGGTCCGTGTCCGGACCGCCTGACGCTCGTCTAATGTAAGGCGGCAGCGGTGTGCGACCAAGGCGGTCGATCAAAGTCTCGAGATCGGCCGAAGAAACGAAGGATAGGGCGAGAGATCCATCGGAGAATTTCTCCTCGACCACGCATGAAAGTTCCTCAGAAAAATTTATCGTCGAACCGACCCGAAGACGGCGTGCAGGTTTCGCGAGCGTTTTCCACAGGTTGCCGTCGATCTGTTTCACCAGAAATATCTCGACCTTTCCGCCCGTCGCTGTCTTGCCAAACAATCTTGCCGGGAAAACCTTCGTATTGTTCAAGACCAATAGGTCGTGCGGACGCAACAATCCGGGCAGATCCGCAAAGGCGGCGTCGTTGAACGACGAACCGACGCGATCAACAAAAAGCAAACGCGAATCAGACCGGTTTTGCAGTGGTTCGCTTGCGATGAGTTCGTTCGGTAAATAAAAATCGAAATCGGAAATTTGCACGCTCAGTCAATGGTCGAAAAGGTCTGACCCGATGTCCCAGGCCGTTCGTGAAGGTCTAGCAACGAAAAGGGTTCGAGCTACCTGTCAACCGGGTTTTGCACGCTTGGGACGATTTAATATAATCAGTTTGCAACCCAGTCCGCAACGACAGCAATATGGTGGTAAACCCTGAGAATAGGACCCATTAGCGGATCCACTCCGGGAACGATGAACTGAAAGCTCCCGTTGGGTCGAAATTTGACGCCGGCGGCCAACAGACAAGGAGTGAATATGAGAACAAACAGGTTAAAAAGTGGTTTTGTAGTGGTCATTGCCCTACTCTTTTCGGTGGTTCTTTTCGATAATACTGCAAACGCCCAAGGACGTTACGTAGGCCAGTATTCAAGGGCCGATGTTGACGGCATAATTCGACGCGTTGAAGACAGCGGAGATGATTTTCGCAGCAATTTCCGTCGAGAGCTTGATCGAAGTAATCTTAACAGCAGCCAAAAGCGAACTTACCGCAATCAGGTTGATAGCTTTGAACGAGCGACCGATCGGCTTCGCAGCCGTTTCAACAGCGACAACAATTGGTGGAATAGCCGAACTCAGGTGCAAAGCCTGGTCGCAGATTCCCGTCCTCTGAATGTGACCATGAACGCCGTTCCATTCCGCCGTCAGATAGAAAGGCAATGGAACCGGCTTCGCGACGATATTAACCGCCTTGCCGATACTTATGACCTTGCTGGCCTCGACGGAGGCGGATGGTCCGGCGGCGGCGGAGGATGGGGTGGCGGTGGAGGCCAGACTATTACCCCGCCTTCGTGGGCCCAGGGAACGTTTTATGGGACCGCACCAAATGGAACGCCCATCACCTTGACCATTAGCTCGAATGGAAGTGTGAACGCCAATATTGGCGGCAACATGAATTACGGTACGTTTACTCGTGGAAACAATCTTTTCATCGCAGGAGCGACCGCAAGGGTGACCCGGCAAGGTAATGGTATTCTCACGACAAGGGTCGATACAGGCGAACGTATCGCCTATTCCCGAACCGGTTCTGGCGGCGGCGGTGGTGGTGGCGGCTGGTACCCCGGCGAACAGATCAATCCGCCGAGTTGGGCACGAGGCAGGTTTTTTGGCGTGGCCCCCGATGGTTCGAACATAACTCTTAACATCGAGTCGAACGGCGACGTCACGGCGAATATCGGCGGCAGAGTGCTGTACGGCTCGTTCACCCGGGGGAATGTCCTTTCCATCGACGGCGCGTTTGCCCGTGTCACAGCACTAGCGAGGGGCATTAGGACTGTCCGGACCGACAACGGACTGACGATCGACTACCGCAGGTAGTTAAAACCTACACAGTAAAGAGCGACGAGATCCGGTTTTACGAACTTAGTTTCGGAAATTAGATTGTTGCTACAACGGGTCGACTCAAGTCGGCCCTTTTTCTTGGGCCGAGAAGCGGTGCATGATCGAGTTTATTAAAGGTCAGATGGTGCCGGAGGTCGGACTCGAACCGACATGGGAAGTGAATCCCGCCAGATTTTGAGTCTGGTGCGTATACCAATTTCGCCACTCCGGCACGAAAGGTAGAATGATACGATTTGGGCTTGGCGAGGTCAAGGAAAAGGCGGTCAGGCAGATCTCGTGAGGGGATCAGAAAAACGGAAGATCCGAGCTTCAAACATCATTTAGGATGACCAGCTGAACCCGTCGTTTTGCATCGTCCAGAAATGCCTCGATACTTGCCTGCACCTTTGTTTCGGTCAGTTCCTGCTCGATCTCTGAACGTTTTTCTTCCAGCGTCGGCATCAATACTCCGGGAAAGCGCCTTCGAAAATCCGGAACAAATACGCCGTTGTAGTGACGCGAAACATCTTCCGGGGTGTTCACTACGAAAGATCGGAATCGAAAGTCGATATATTTTTCAATTGCGAGCCTCCTTGCGATAAGGCCCTCAAAATTATCGTCGCGAATAGACGAAAAGCCGACCGCGCGGAGCCGTCGCTCAAACTCAGCTGTTGAAGTGAACAAACCAAGCAGCCTCTTTATCTCGGCATCGATCTCTGTCTCCGTCGGGGCAGATCTGGGAATGCGCTCGGCCTCGAGAGAAAATATGCGCTGATTTGCGACAGTCGCGAGTGCGGCCTTAAGATCATCCGACGATGGCGGCGCAATGGGGATTCCCGGCTGCAAAGCCAGCTGCCACTTTAAGTCTGATAGGGTGATCAGCTCTGTGCGAAGTCCATCACTTACCGTAGCGACGGTCTTATCCACGACCACCTGGCTGTAAGAGGCACCGGGAAAAACTGCCAAAATATGCAGTACCGTCACCGTAAATACGACCGCTAATGAACTTGCGCCTTGATACTTCACTTCTATTCTTGATTCTGCTGGCAAAAATCGACTTCGTCAACCTCAACATCGTATCGTTAAAACCGTTGACAAAATGTTTAAAAACCTTTCTAATTAGATGATCGCGCGATCGCGCGTCCTCGGGGCCACCGCCGCTGCACTGCCAGTGTAACTCGTTGTTAATAGACTTCTTACGGCTCCTCACCCAACCTCATGACTGTTCCGTCTGCCGCAGAAAAACAAGGCAGGCCGATCCCGTTTCTTGACGAAAACGCCGGCCAATCACCTGAGCTTAGATTCATTTCCGATCTTGGCCGAAGCCTTCTTTTTACCGTTCACCCTAAAAAGGTAGCTACTCGGGTGGCGGGTGCACTCCAGCGAACGCTGGGTGCCGATGCATGCGCCTTTATGGCCGAGCTGGAGAACATAGGGATCGTAAGCTGCGCTTTCGACAGAAAAGGCGAGATCGATCCCCGAAGTTTTCCCAAGTCCAATTTTGAGAAATGGCTCGGCCTGCTTCCCCCTCAGATCGGATACAAAGAAGAAAACTCCGACGATTTTCTGCTTGTCGGTGTACCGCACAAGCTCGAATACATTTCGCCGCTGCACATAAACGGTGAGATCAAGGGAGCTATAGTGGTCGCTTTTTCATCACGGCGAGATTTCAGCGAGTCAAAAGGCAGCCTGATCGACGCGGCAACGCAGATGGCCGCGATGAGCGTGAATCTCTCGGCACATTACGAGGCCGCGATCAATACTTCGATAAACAGGGCAAAGGATGAACACCGTCGGTTTACGGAAGCTGTTCTCGATGCCTTGCCGGTCTCGCTGTATGTGGTCGATCGGGACTTCCGCATTGTTTCCTGGAATCGACATCGCGAAGTCGGAGCACAAGGGATCCCGCGGGATATCGCGATAGGAAGAAATGTTTTCAAGGTCCTGTCCCGCTACCCCGAAGGCCGCGTTCGTGAAGAATTCGAGCGGGCTTTCCGGACCGGAAAGATCGAAAGGATCGAGCAGCAGACAGTTGACGAGGACGGATCGACCAAGCATTGGATGGTCAGCAAAGTGCCGATGGTGGACGACGAGACCGGCCAGGTTACCCATGTGATCACTGTCGGAGAGGACGTAACGACAAGAGTTGAGGCGATCCACGCCGTCGGCCGTGCCGAAAAGCTCGCCGCGGTCGGCCGACTTGCAGCCGGAGTCGTCCATGAGATAAACAATCCGCTCGCGACCATCTCTGCATGTGCCGAAGCCCTTGAGAAACGGGTTGAAGAAGGCTCGTTTGCAGAGTCGGAAGCCGCCGAAGACCTTGAAGAGTACCTCGGCCTAATAAAGAGCGAGGCTTTCAGGTGCAAATCGATCACGACCGGGCTGCTCGATTTCAGCAGGCTAAGGACCGGAGAGATGCATCCGCTTGATGTTGCCGAGGTGCTGCGGTCGTCAGCAAACCTGATCTCTCATCAAAAACGTGGGGAAAACATCGAGATCGTCATCGACGCGGATGTCGACATCCCTCAGATCAGGGCAGACGGGGGACAGCTCCAGCAAGCCATTATCGCTTTGGCGACCAACGCGATCGATGCAATGCCAAGCGGCGGAACACTCACATTTCGGGCCCGATCTCACCCGAAACGCGTCGAGATCGAAGTGGAAGACACGGGCGTAGGCATCCCACAGGAAAATCTGTCGAAGATCTTCGAACCGTTCTTTACTACAAAAGAGGTGGGTGACGGAACGGGCCTTGGGCTTGCGGTCTGCTACGGCATCATCACGGACCACGGGGGCCGCCTAAGCGTCAGGTCAACCGTTGATCGCGGAACGACCTTTACCATCCTGCTTCCACTTTCCTCGAGATCTCGTTAATGTCTTCCTCCTGCCGGCGTCGGCGTTCCAGGCCGAACGAACCACCATATGGCTAAACTACTTGTTGTTGATGATGAAAAGAACCTCCGGCTCGTCGTTCAGAAAGAACTTGGGCGGCAGGGACACGATGTCGAGACCGCCTCTGACGGCGAAGAAGCGTGGCAGGCGATCGAGGCTGAGGATTTTGATGTATTACTTTGCGACATAAATATGCCCCGACTCGACGGCATCGGCCTGCTTCGCCGAGTGCGGGAACGCTGCCAAACGCCGCCCGAAGTCATCATGCTCACAGGCCAGGCCACTGTCGAATCGGCGATCGAGGCGATGAAGCTTGGGGCCTACGATTATCTTACGAAACCTTACCGGCTCAACGAGCTTGGAGCGCTCGTGACACAGGCCGATGAAAAGCAGCGGTTAAAGATCGACAACCAGCGCCTTCGGGCTCAGATCGAGCGAAGCAGCAAGAGCACGCCAGACATAGTTGCCGAATCGCCGCAGATGAAAGAAGTTCTCAGGCTGGCACGGCGAGTGGCCCCTTCCGATACTTCTGTTCTTATCACCGGCGAATCAGGAACCGGAAAAGAACTAGTAGCTCAGGCTATTCATCAATTGAGCCAGCGAGCGGACAAAGCATTTATCGACCTCAACTGCGCGGCCCTGCAGGACACCCTTCTCGAATCGGAATTGTTCGGACACGAGGCCGGCGCTTTCTCGGGTGCAAGAGCGCGTAAACTCGGCCTGTTTGAGCTGGCAGACGGCGGGACCCTTTTTCTGGACGAGATCATGGAGATGCCTTCGCAGCTGCAGTCGAAACTTTTGCGGGCTCTCGAAACAAGGTCGTTTTTCCGCGTAGGCGGAGTGAAAAAGGTTGTGGTCGATGTCCGTCTGATCGCTGCGACAAATCGCGACCCTGATCGGGCTGTTGCCGAGGGCCAGTTCCGAGCCGATCTGCTTTACCGCGTAAATAGCTTCGAGGTAAATATCCCTCCGCTGCGTGAGCGCGTAGAGGACATCGAGCCGATCGCTCGGCACCTTTTAGACAAGATAGCCGGCGTCGGAGTTGCAGAGTTGACCCCTCAAGCTGCGGAAGCGTTAAAGGCGTTTGCCTGGACCGGCAATGTCAGGCAGCTTCGTAACTGTTTGGAACGTGCGGTGCTGCTTGCGGACAACAGCCGGATCACCGTCAAAGAACTGCCTCCTGAAGTGGTCTATCGGATCGAAAAACCGGGATATTCGATCAATGTCGCCTCAACCTCACAGAATCCGGTCAGCTCGTTTCAGAATATGTCGCCGACAAAGCTCCGCGAATCCGAAAGACAGCAGATAATCAGCGCCCTCGAAAAGACCGGGTGGCATCGAGGCAAAACTGCAGAACTGTTGGGCATCTCGCCATCGACCCTGTATCGACGGCTTCGCGAATACAACCTTGAGATCAGATAGATCGGCCAACCAAAACTATGAAGATCATCAATTCGCTCGTCTTACTTTTCTTTCTTTCACTTCTCACAGCTGAGTTAGCGGCACAGTCCAGGATGTCGGGCCGAGTTGTTGATATAGTTGATGGCAAAACGGTTGTGATCGACACAGACGGCCGTCAGATCGTGGCCGAGATCCAGTATGTTGAAGTGCCCGAGCCGGAACAGCCCATGCACCAAGTTGTTCGCGAGCATCTGGCCAAGCTGACTCTTGGAAAGAGCGCCGAATTTTACCCGCACGGGATCTCCCCTGGCCGCACGATCGGGAAACTTTATGTCGGGTCGGTAGATATCGCGGTGCAGATGCTGCGGGACGGCGCCGCCTGGCACGTTAGCGCCGAGCGCTCAGGACAAAAACCGGATGATAGCAACGCATATCAATATCATCAGAATCAAGCCCGTGCCGAGCGTCGAGGCGTATGGAGCGTAAAGGACCTAAAGCCGGCCTGGGAGTTTCGCGCGGAAAAGATCGCAAAGGCCCGACAAAAGGAAGTGGAAGCGGAACAAGTTTATGTTGTCGCAAATTCCCAAGAACCAGCAGAAAGAACTCAACCAAAGCAATCCGTACGGCCGGCGGGTCCGTGGGCCGACATCAATCCACATCTAAAAGATCCCGGTCCGCTGGTTCACGGTTATAACGCTGCTGGCCGGACAGGATTCCTCAGCACATCGGTAATGGGCGTTAAGGAAGCCGAAGGTCAGCCGGCCGGCCAAAGCACTTCGGTCGATATCACCTACCTCTATCGGCAGGACGAGCAGAAAGGCAGATCAGGAAAATTTATCGTCACCCTGCATTCCTCCGCCGACGATTGGCGGTTCCTCAAGGCGAACGATCTGACCGTCGTGGCCGATGAAAAAAAGTTCGTCGTCGGTAAGCCCAAGCGGTCTGCTGAGAACCAAAACGGAAAGATGGTGGAAATGCTGACCTTCGAGGTGTCGAAAGCGACGATGGAAAGGGTTGCTTACGGTGGTGAAGTTTTCGTCAAGGTCGGCAACTATACGTTCGTCCCAACGCCGGGCCTACAGCTTCTCGTTTATAACATGCTCAGCCTAGCCCAGTGATCTCTACTCTTCGGCCTGAACACGGTCCATTCGATGCATTTCGGAGTTACCATTAAACGATCGATGATCGCTCTACTAGCGGCACTTTTCGTGGCGTTCGGAGCGCATGCTCAAGGAAGCATCACCGGAAAAGTGGTTGATATTGTCGATGGAAGGACCTTTGTTCTTGAGGCCTCAAACGGTCCGATAACAGCTTCCATCCAATATGTCGATGTACCCGAACCGGAACAGCCTCTCAGCGGACTTGTCCGCGAACACCTTAAGAGTCTGCTATTTTCGCGAATTGTGACATTTGTTCCTTTCGGTTTCTCGCCGCGTGCAATGGTCGGACGCGTTCAGTTGAACGGGGTCGATCTCGGCCTGCAGCTGGTGCGGGATGGGGCCGCCTGGCATATGCCGCCAGACCGCACGGGGCAAGGTCGCGAAGAGAGTTTGATATTTCATGGACATCAGGAACTTGCGCGGACGGAAAAGCGGGGGATCTGGTCGATCGAAGGCCTCACACCGCCCTGGATCTTTCGGTCTCGAAAAGGCCCGCTGATGATCGACGCGGGATTTGATAAGTTTGAGCCGCGCTCCGCGACCGATACGTCGATCAGGAATTACCGACCGGCCAGGCCGGATCTGGACATGTGGGTTGAGGTCGGCGGCGAACCATTCTCGCAAAAGAATCCGACAGGGAAGCTATTCTGGGGCTATGACCCAATTACCCGGATCCGAAATACGTCCACGCCCAGCATCGCGCAGGTGGTGGCTGAGAACGGCAGTTTGCTGGAAGTGGAGATCCGCACCATATATTTTCAGGGCGAGATCCGGCCGCGAGCACCCAACACTACGTTTGTCCTGGCATTGCTGGCCACATCGCCCAGGCACAACTTTCGTTCGAACGCCAGAGGTGTCATCGTCGCTGATGGTGTTCAGATCGATCTTGGCTCGGCGCAGCGATTCTACCGCGACGACGGGCGGACCGTTCAAGAAATGCTTCAGTACCGGATCGGCGGAGGCGACCTTAGAAAGATCGTCGCGGCAAAGAGGGTAACTATCCACGCGGGTGGTTTTTCCGGCGAATGCGGCGTTGCTTTGAAAGACGCGGTTCAGCGCCTGCTCGATTCAATTGGCTGAAGGTCTGATTTTTCACTATATATAAAAATCTTTCCCGAGACAGCGGAAGCAACTTTGCTTCGAACTGTAAATCGAGCTGCATCAATTTTTCTGCAAGGGACGGCCCGCCAAAAAGAAGCATCCGTTCGGGGGAAAAGCGTTCGATCAAAAGCTGGATCCTCTCGCCAAACTTTTCCAGCGCTCGGCAGGTAACGATTTTGAACCTGCGTCCGCGGATCTCCTGAAACTGCCTATTCACAATTTCGACTCGCCCGCCCAATCCTAGTTTCTCCACAGCATCGGCCAGAAACCGAGCCTTTTTCTCTCTTGATTCGATCAGCGTTGCCGAGATGTCAGGCCTAGCGATCAAACAGGGAATCGAGGGGAAACCTGCGCCTGTACCGACGTCAGCGAACTGCGCGGCTTCTGGCAGATGTTCGAGCAGGGCCAGCGATTCCAAAATGTGCCGCACTGCAAATTCCGCCGGCGTGCACGGGCCAACCAGATGCAAAATGGGATTGTGTTCGAGGATAATGGCGTAATAGTCTACAAGGCGTTCAATTATCGGATCGCTCAATTCAACTTCGAACTCCGGCTGATTTGCTTTGACCGCCTCGACAAATTCGTTTCGCATTAATGGTGAGTTTCAGGCAAAGCCTCAAGGAACGCAATGTAAAACGGGAATCGGCTGCGGCCTCCGACTCCCGTCAATGTTCTGTTGTAGTTTTGGTGCGGACGAGAAGAATCGAACTTCCACTCCCTTGCGGGAACAGGCTTCTGAGACCTGCGCGTCTACCAGTTCCGCCACGTCCGCACGGGCGAAGTTTCGATGATAAGCGAGCGAGCGAGGAAATATCAAGAGAGTCTCATTGGAAAAATCTTGTAGATGACAGGCTCCGGGTGAGAAGCCTTACCCGCTTTCACGCGTTTCGGAAAGTTTTTGCTATCGTTATGATGTGCTGAAAGAAAGTCTCATGGCCGTTCAGGCAAGGATCGAGATCGCAGCCCGATCGGCTGGCCGCGACCCGTCAGAGATCAGGCTTGTGGCGGTGAGCAAGACACATCCTGTATCGGCCATTCGTGCTGCCATCGATGCCGGTGTCAGCACCATCGGTGAGAATAGGGTGCAAGAGGCCGAAGCCAAGATCTCTGAGGTCGGGCGAGAGTCAGCCGAATGGCATTTGATCGGCCACCTACAATCGAACAAGGCGAGAAAGGCCGTTCGCTTGTTTGACGTAATCCAATCCGTTGATTCGGTCGAACTTGCAGCGAGGCTTGACCGAGTATGCCGCGACGCGGGCCGCGAGAGCTTGCGCGTTTTCGTCCAAGTCGATCTAGCCGGTGAAGAAACCAAATCGGGCATTCCCGCTGGCGGGGTGCCAACGATCGTGCAAAAGCTGAAACTGCTGCCGCGTCTGCGATTTGAGGGGCTAATGCTGATCCCCCCATATTTCGAAGATGTCGAGCAAACGCGGCCTTTCTTCGGGCGTCTTCGTGAACTTCGCGACGAGTTGGCCAATCAGGGCGCCTTCGGTGCTAGACCCGGCGAACTCTCCATGGGAATGAGTCATGATCTCGAGGTCGCGATCGAGGAAGGTGCCACGCTCGTCCGCATCGGCACCGCTATATTCGGCGAACGCGAATAGGGTAGAATCAAATCGATGACCCCAACAGGTTACCTATCCGCTATTGTTTACCCTATCGTCTGGGCAATAATATGGACTGCGTTCCTCGCTTTCGTGGTCCTGCTGGTCCTTCGACTTATTTTCAACTATTCGGATCCGAACCCATTTGGACGCGTCGGAAGGTTCGGCTTCAGGATACGTAAAATGACCGAGCGTTTCGTTTACCCGGCCGCGCGTCTGCTTGCGAATTTTCGCGTGGACACACGCCTTGCACCGCTCGTAACACTTTTCATAAGCCTTGTGATCACGTTTTTCGCCACAGGTATATTCAGAGATACGTTCTTCATTATCGATGGACTAAGTGCCGGAATCGCGACCGGCAATCCCAAGATGTTCGTGGGATTTGTTCTTTATGGGGCCCTAAGCCTGCTGATCTTAGCTATTTTCATCAGGTTTGTCTCGCAATGGCTGGTGTTCAAAAAGAACGCTTTCCTTGGCTTTGTTATGAAGGTGACGGACCCGATAATGCGGCCCGTTGGCCGGATCATCCCCCCAATAGGAATGTTCGACATTTCGGCGATCATCGTTCTCGTCGCGATCGGACTGCTCCAGGCCATCGTGCTTAACGTATTTGTGAGAAGCTGAACGCCTGCATCAGGCTTTTTGCCGCGGGAAAGCAGATGTCGCAAACCAAATGATCGAGATCTCAGAGGATGGCGCCTGCATAACGTTTTCGGTCCGCGTGGCGCCGCGGTCATCCAGGTCTGCCATCGTCGGGGAGTACGAAGGTATGCTGAAGGTTTCCATTTTGGCTGCGCCCGTGGACGGTGCGGCAAATATCGAATTGATCAAACTGCTCTCTAAACAGCTTGATGTGCCAAAAAGCTGCGTCGAGATCGTAGCCGGGGCCAACTCGCGAAACAAAAAGATCCGTATAAGCGGCATCACGGCCGAACATCTGCGACAGACTATTGGCTAAAGCAGTGCGATTTGTCCGACCAAAATTTACCGTGATATATTTTCAGTCTTGTATCAGCAGATGAAAACACAACCGTCACGGAGCGTGTTGCATTGATAGCAGTCGTTCTATAATGGCGGGATCACAAACGAGGGAAATCATCTAATCAAATCAAATGTCAGGACATTCCAAGTGGCACACAATTAAACACAAAAAGGGTGCGCTCGACGCCAAACGCGGCAAGATCTTCACCAAGCTGATCAAAGAGATCACGGTTGCGGCCCGTACCGGCGGCAGTGGAGATGTCGATTCCAACGCCCGTCTTCGCAAAGCGGTCACCGACGCCAAGGCCCAGAATATGCCCAACGATACCATTGACCGAGCGATCAAACGCGGCACCGGCGAGCTCGAGGGCGTCAACTATGATGAGATCACTTACGAAGGCTATGGCCCGAACGGGGTTGCCGTCCTGATAGAGACGATGACGGACAACCGCAACCGTACCGTCGCTGAGCTTCGCCACATATTTTCAAAGAATGGCGGCAATCTCGGAGAAGCGGGCTCGGTTGCTTGGATGTTCGACAAAAAGGGCTACCTCGTCGTGGACAAAGCCGCAAAAGGCGAGGACGAACTTTTCGAGATCGCGATCGAGGCCGGTGCCGACGACATGCAGGACGACGGCGACGTTTTCGAGATATTGACAGCTCCAGAAAATTTCGAAGCCGTCAGTGAGGCTATCAAGGCTGCCGGTATCGAACCCCAGGCTGCCGAAATCTCGATGATCCCCCAAAATTACATCAAACTCGAAGGCGGCGATGCCAAGACCATGATGAAACTCTACGACGCCCTCGACGACAACGACGACGTCCAAAAGGTCTATGCGAATTTTGATATCGACGAGAGCGAGATGGAATAGGCAGGAGGCTGTCTAGAAACGAGTTTTTCGGAACAGCCCCTTTTCTTCTCGCTTGATTTGACAGTCCCACCTATTTTCCCCGAGTTCGATGTGCCGCCTCTTTTCCACGCAGGCGTACCCAACAGTCAGCTAATTAATCGCGTCAATCTTAATAGCTGTTAAAACTGGACCCGTAGCCGCCGTGCCGGAGCCTTGGCATGAGACGCTAATGGTTGCTGGCGCGGTAAAGGTTACTGTATCGAGCAGAACTACGTTTTGGTTGGTGTATCCGCCGCCGAGCAAACCTACGCTGGCGACATCACCGGTACTCAACTCGCAATTCGCATAATGAAACTCAGAAAGGCTCAGGGTCCCCAAGTAGACCTTGGCGTGGATAACGTAACTACCGGCTGGCACCGACTTTGACAGGACGGTTAATCGGGCATCGCCCAGCGCTCCATAAAAAGTATGATCCCGGGCATAGAACACCTGGCTGGTCCCGCCTGGGCCCGTGGCCCCCGTTTGCCCGGTTGCACCTGTGCTTCCGGTTGATCCTGTAGCCCCCGTTTCTCCTGCCGGGCCCGGCGGCCCCTGGATTCCCCAATTGACCTGGGCCTCGCTGTTTTTGCATGTATCCGGCGGTGTCAGCAGCCTCAATTGGCCACTCACATTGTTTGCACAGGCGCTTAGTGTCTGTGCCGATCCGGTGATCATGCCGGTGACGAGCAGTACGTAAGTGGCAATGCAAATTCTGAATATAGAAAGCTTCATTTCAATTTCTCCTTTTTTGCTATTGATATGGTGATGCTTGTGTATGCGCTCTACTGAAAGCGCGTGGCTGCCTCGGTAGCGCACCCGGTCATGAACACGTTTCCGTCAATGTCGAGAAAGTCGGTCGTGTTGGTCGATGAATAGTGATTTCCCGACGCGTCAACCTCCATTTGCCGTCTTGCTATGGCGCTTCCGGCATACGAACCATCGGCGTTATAACGAAAGAACTGAAAGGTTGAGTAGAAACTCAAGTTCCCTTGGTGATTCCAAACGCCGTGACCCGGGCCACGAAGGAGGCCGGAACCGACGCCGTATTCCTGCATCGTTCCTCCCTGGTGAAACGTATTCATTCCGGGAAAGCTCCTGATCGGTGCCCCGGTTTGGCAAATTCGAAAGGTTATTATCGACGTCCAGGACCCTTCCAATGTTCTCGCTCCTCTTCCTTGGGCGAAGCTGGAAGTTTGTGCAAACGCAATTGTTAACATAAGCGCCATCGCTCCCGTGCCCATTATCTTGAATAGATCTCTTTTCATTGTTGTTTCCTCTTTCTGTTGGATTTCAGCCAAAGTTGTTCCATTAACGGCTGATGTCTGTCATAATCTGCGAGTACCCTCGAATCCGTCTTTCTATTTGGTATGGTTATTTCTGGGAATTTCTTACCGTGACGTCAACGTCAGCAGAATCAAAGGTTTACGAGTTTGGCGAGTTTCGGCTGGACGAAGGTAAGCGATTGATTTTTGACAAGAATGACGAGGCTTTACCTCTCATGCCGAAGGCATTCGAGGTACTTCTTTATCTTGTTGGCAACAGCGGCCGACTAATAGAGAAGGACGAATTGATGTCCGCCGTGTGGATAGACACCATAGTCGAGGAAAACAATCTCAACAAGAATATCTCCATCCTTCGCCGGGTTCTTGGCGAAAATCTTGGCGATCATCGCTATATTGTTACGGTTCCCGGCAGGGGGTATAAGTTTGTCGCCGACGTACGGCAAGCCGTAGATGATGATCACGCTCAGTTCAAAGTTGGCTCTTTGTCAGAAAGCCTAAAACTTCAGGCCCAGGCCCCATCCTGGAAACCGCTCGTATTGCCGACTCTTGCATTGGTTATCCTTGGAGCCTTGGCGGCTTGGTATTTTTGGCCACACCGCGAACGAATTGTGCCGTCCCCGTCATTTCGCACGATCGCGGTCCTTCCATTCCGGCCGCTTGTTGCCGAGAATCGTGACGAGGCCCTCGAAATGGGAATGGCAGACACCCTGATCTCTGCTTTAGGCAATAGTCGGGATCTCATTGTCCGGCCGCTTAGCTCGGTTCGCAATTTTGGAGGTCTTGACCAGGATGCCGTGCAGGCCGGACAGTCTCTGGCCGTCGACTCCGTTTTGGATGGCAATATTCAGCACTGGGGCGATAAGATCCGGGTCAACGCCCGCCTTATGAATGTCGGAGACGGGACAATTCTCTGGGCGGGAACATTCGAAGAAAAGTTCACGAATATCTTTGTCGTACAGGACGCGATCGCAAGCCGCGTCGTATCAGCATTAGCGATTCGTTTGACCGCACAAGAAAAACCTATAAGCGAAAAACGACACACAAAAAGCGTCGAGGCATACACTTCATATCTCCGTGGACGATATCATTTCTTCAAGATAACAGGGCCTGAGATACGGAAAGGCATATCGTACTTTGAAGAAGCCATCGCGGCGGATCCCAACTACGCTCTTGCATATGCGGGAATGGCTGATGCCTACCGCACTCTTGCAAGCGCCGCGTTCGCGCCATCCAAGGAGGTTTGTCCAAAGGCGAGATCCCTTGCCGTGAAGGCCTTGGAACTTGATGAGTCACTCGCCGAAGCGCACATAGTTTTGGGATGGATCAGCTTTCTGTATGACTGGGACTGGACTGCATCCGAGAGGGAACTGAAGCGGGCTATCGAGTTAAGTCCGAATAATTCCGAAGCTCGTCGGGCCTATGCGCATATGCTCTCCAACTCGGGGCGGCATGACGAGGCCATTGCGGAAGGCAGGCTCGCCCGCGAGCTCGCCCCTCTGACATTGATCACGGCCGCACTCGAAGGTCAATTCTTGTTCTTTGGCGGACATTCTGACGAGGGGATCGAGCTCTTGCAACGAACTATTGATCTTGAACCGAATTTTTGGGTCGCACGAAATGTTTTGGCAAGGATATACCTCCGTGAAGGCCGCGTGAAAGAGGCCATATCGGAATTGCAGATCTCGAGGTCACTCGCTGGTCACGGCCTCGATACGATCATGCAATTGGGCTACGCATTTGCAATATCGGGTGAGCCACACCAGGCACGGGCAGTTAGCGCCGAGCTCGATTCGTACTCAAGGACTGGCTTCGTTCCATCCTACAGCTACGCAATGATCTACAACGGCCTTGGAATGAGGGAGAAAGCACTTGATCACCTGGAAAGATCCGCACTGGACCGCGAGATCCAGTTGGCGTTCATAGGGATCGAGACGCGCTGGGATGATCTGCGTTCCGAGCCTCGCTTTATCAAACTGATAGAACAACTGAATTTCGGCGACGCCTCCGACCAACGATGATACGTGACTACGTCCAGAAAGCCTGTGCGAATTTTGATATAGACGAGAGCGAGATGGAATAGGGAGAGAATTACGGGAGCGTTCGGTGGGAGCACCCGTAATTCTTATTTTGGTAAGCCGCTTCTCTGTTGATATCGGTATTTTTCGCTTGTCGGATGGTTAACCGGAAGCGATCGAACCACATTCTCAGAGATCAGTAAAAAGTTAGCCTCTGTATCGGAATATCGCCGCTTTGTCCAAACGGCTGTAACTGCAAGCCGTTGGTAGAGTTCACTATGTACCACGTTGAGTTGGCTGGGCGGAACACCGCAGGGTCAGCCTTCCCGTCGCCGTCGTAATCGGCCGCCACGGGAATGTCGCCGCTCTGTCCCCAGTTCATTACTCGTATGCCATCCTGGCTTCCCCAGATATACCATCGGCCCGTCGATGGCCGGAACACAGCGATATCGGTTGCGCCGTCGCCATCAAAGTCTGCCGGCGTCGGGATGTCGCCTGCCTCACCCCAGGTAGTGACGGAAAAGCTGGAATTGTTGGGAATGTACCAATTAGTGTTCGATGGCCTGTAAACAGCAGTATCGGCCCGTCCGTCAGCATCAAAATCTCCGTTTATCGGTTGGTCACCATCCACGCCGAACTGTCTGGAACCGAATGGGCCGCTAGAGGCCGAATACCGGTACCAAAGCCCATTTGAGGGCCTGAAAACCACCAGATCGTCACGGCCGTCGCCGTTGTGATCGGCCGGAACGGGAATGTCGCCCTGCTGCCCCCAGTTGTAAGAAGAGATCGTCTGGGTGGAAGAATTTAGAACGAGCCATTGGCCGGTCGATGGCCGGAAGACCGCCATCTCAGATCGTCCGTCTCCGTCGTAGTCGGCAGGAGCGGGTAAATCGTTGCTCTGTCCGAAAGCTCTTACCGAAAATCCATTTCCGTTCAGGAAGTACCACGAACTATTTCCGGGCCGAAATACCGAAATATCCGACCGCCCGTCACCGTCAAAGTCAGACGCCGCTGGATTCTGTTCAAATGCTCCGATATCCACGTTGCCGCGACGTGCCCTTCCGCGCTGGTCAGAGGCAAGAGCCGGATTTTCGTCCCCGCACCCATTCTCGGTCAGTACGCAGGCGTTTCCGGCGTTGATCGCCGGCGAACCGGGCAGCAGTGCGTGTGTTCGTGTAGGTCCGCCGTTGTCCGCCAAAGGCCCAAGAAGCGGTGGCCCGCCGAGCAGATTGTTGCCGAGGTTTTCAGCATATACCGTGTTTGTGGAGATTTCTGGGTAACTAGGGGCAGAGTTGCCCGCGAAGATGCTGTTTCGGACGCGCATACTTGAACCGAAGAGTCCGTCACCGGCCACGGCACCACCATAAACGGCAGAGTTTTCGGTCACGGTGACGTTGATGAGATTCACGGCGGAATTGGCGTTAAGCAAATATATTCCTCCCCCTTGGCCACCGCCTTCGGGAGAAATGGTTGTGTTTCTACTGATAGTGGTATTGGCGATCGTTACAATTCGTGAAAAATCATACATCGCAAAGATCATTATTCCACCACCAAAACCCTCCCGAGACTCTGACCCTGCGACGTTCTCTGCGATCAGCGAATCAATGACAGTTAGATCGCCGTCAAAGTTGAAGATTCCGCCCCCGTCACTTAGTGAACGATTGTTGATGATCTCAGACCTGATTATTTCTAAGCTTCCATTCAAATTTGCGACTCCTCCCCCCACCCCGACGTTTTGTTGAAGTCGGCAGTTGACAACGCTGGTTCTCCCGAGATGGTTCGCGATCGCCCCCCCTTGGAACGGCCCAAGTTTTTGTCCTCCGAAGGCTCTTTGCAGTGTTAAGCCATGCACAATGAATGAGGGACTTTGATCTACAAGAAAGATCCAGCTTAAATAGCCGCCGTCAATGATCAGCTTGTCAGGCCCGCCGTGATTCAAGATCTTTAGCCTGCCGTTCGGGCCTATTAGCAATTCCCCCGAGGTCAGTTGGATCGTGCATACAGCATTTGGACAGCCTGGAATATCAAATACGATCGTGTCGCCTGCTGGACTGGAGTTAGCGTCAAGCACCGCTTGACGCAGACTTCCGGGGCCGCTGTCGTTCGTATTCGTAACGGTGTACGTTGCCGCCAAACCATGCGCGGCTAGATATGGCAGAATTAACATCGTTGAAATTATTGCCTTCAAACTCATATAAACACCTCCTCAAAAGATTTCTTATTGTTCCGGGCCGCCTGTCAGAGAAGTAGTCTTGCAGTCCATGCATTCCCGCAGGCTATCTAGAGTCGCCCGGGCCGCCGGCTGATGAAGCCCGCGGGAAGTGCTTGCTTCAGTCAAGATTGAAGCGGGTGCCGAAGGAGTTAGAACATCCAGGGGTTCCCGGGGTGTCGTTCACATCAAATACGGTAGCCGAACCGTCTGCTGTGAACTCCTCGCCGTTCTCGCTTAAAACCAGGGCCCCGCTCCCTTCCTGCTTTCCCAGAAACATTCCGGTCGAACCGCTGTAGCGCAGGTGAAGGAACTTGAACGAATAATCACTCCAGCCATGCTCGCGCTTCCAAAGGCCGTGGCTGGGACTGCGAGTGGTCGTGATCGTCGAATTCTGGGTCCAGGCGGACATTGTTCCGTCCATATGGAACGTGTACAGGGCCTGAGACTCCGCCCCCGGGATCGGAACGCCGGTAGTGCAGTTGCGCGGCACTATCCTCACTCGCCAAACACCCTCCAAGGTGCGCTTTTGCCCGGAAGCTTCTTGAGCGGTAACTAGGCCTAAAGCAACCGCCGCGGTAATAGCAAGGACTCCGATGCCGTTTCTGATCGAAGGAAATAATTTGCAACTCATCGTTTTTCTCCTCGTTTTAAAAAAGTAGGAGCAGAAAAATCTCTTGAAAGAAAAAAATCTTTCTTTTTCAACTCCGCCGCACTAAAATGGCCTCGTTTGGAAAAGGTCTAGTCAGCCAAGCTGTCTCTGCTCCTGACTCACTGTAGCGGAGGGAAACGGACGTGTCTTTGAATTTAACTGCAGGTTTTCCTGAGTTTAACCTTAAGATGGATAAACCGTCTGGGCAGAAGATTTACGAATTCGACGATTTCCTGATCGATGTCGATCACCGGATGCTTTACAGGCACGGCCTTGAAGTCTCACTCGCCCCAAAGGCCGTCGAAACCCTCCTTGCCCTGATCGACCGCCGCGGCCAGATCGTTAGCAAAGACGAAATCCTGGACGCTGTATGGCCCGATACTGCCGTTGAAGAATCCAACCTGTTTCTTTATCTCTCAATTCTGAGAAAAACACTCGGAAAGCGACCGGATGGCCGGGAATATCTCGAAACTTTTAGGCGCAGGGGGTACAGGTTTAACGGAGACGTGCGACCTGTGCGTAGGGATCCGAATAAGAGATCGTATGCCCGGATAGTCAACAACCTTGAAGACGGACGTACCAATATCCAAACTCAGTCCGGGCAAATATATATTCTTAAGGATTGGTTGGAGGATACACCGAAAAAGTCAGAAACTGCGACTGTATCGCCGCTCTCGGCGGTAGAACCGGTCAAATCGTTCAGTGAGGCACCTCCCACGATACCCGAGCCTGATGTCGAAACCGATCGTGAATCCAAGCTCCTCACTAGGGAACTCTCGATAAGATCTGTCTATTCGAAACCGGTTGTGATTCTGTTTTCCGCGGCAGTTGTTGTCGCGATTGCCGTGTTAGGCTGGGCTGCGATGTTCATTTTTCGTGGCACCGCAACTGGTGATACGTTGGGCGGCGGTTGGACTTCATCTTTTTCCACCGACCAACGCGATACAGAAATCTCCCTAAAATCGGCAAAGTTTCGACGCCTCACAACATCCGGCACAGTTTATGAGGGCAGAATCTCACCTGACGGAAAATTTGTCGCTTATTCACAGCTTGACAAAGGAGCGAAAAGCCTCTGGCTTCGTCAAATAGTTGCCCCGGATGCCGTCAAGGTGCTGTCGGGAACCGAATGGATAGAGGGTATTACGTTTTCTCCAGACGGGAATTTTCTTTATTATTTAACGAGCACAAGGGAGACGCCCGAGCCAACACTGTATAAAAAACCCGTGCTCGGCGGTGAACCTCAAAAACTGCCATTTGTTACCAGAAGCCTTTTTACATTCTCGCCTGATGGAGATCGGATAGCTTTCTATAGGCATCCGTCCGGGGCCGAACAGGCGCCAGTTCTGACAATTTCGAATATCGATGGGACTGAGCAACGTTCGGTTGCGACAGTGGGTGACGGTACGCTTTCAACCGATTGGGAATCGGCCTATCTCGCATGGTCCCCCGACGGCAAAACAATTCTCCTTAGTTTGCCTGATCGCGCCTCTAATTTGAACAGGATCGGCGCATTTGATATCGACTCGGGCGAATTGAACTATTTAACCAGCGAAGAGTGGGAAATGACCGGACATTTTGATTGGACGGCCAACAGCCGAAGCGTTGTAGCCGCGGGTAGGAACAGAGCGGATCGAGGCCCCAAGTTGTGGCAAATTTCATACACCGGCGGCGAAGCATTGGAATTGACTAACGATGTGACCTTGTACAAGGGCGTCAGCCTCTCAAATAATGCGGGTGCTTTAACTACCGTCATAAATCGATTTTCGGCAAACATTTGGACAGTACCGATAAGCACTCCGCACAAAGCCATGCAGTTAACGCAAGGGACGACCTTTAAATCCGAACCCGCGTTCACTCCCAACGATCAAATTGTTTTCATAGATGGTGCGATCATTCTAATGGACAAGAACGGCGAAAATACAAAGCGGCTAACAGATTCCGGTTCGTACCTTAGTGTCTGTGTCTCGTCCACCGGTTTCATCGTGTTCGATTTGTATAAGAAACCCCTCACCTCAGTTTATCGGATGGATTTGAATGGTGATAATTTGAAGCTACTGTCCGACGGAACCCCGGAGGCCGCATATCCCGAAGTGTCACCGGATGGCCAGTGGGTTTATTACCTTGCTTCACAAAAGTCAAATAAATCTTTGCCGGAAGTACTCAAGAAGGTATCGATTGAAGGCGGACCTTCGCTTCCCGTCCTAAACGGAGGACAATGCGCAGATCACGCGGTTTCGCCCGATGGAAACTATATTGCGTGTAACTACTCCGATTCGATCGATGAGAACAGCATTCTCGCCATGATTGACATCAAAAGTGGCAAGCCCACCAAAAGGTTCAAGGGAGTTAGTTCCGTTTCGAAGATAAGATGGTCACCGGACGGGCTAGAAATATTCTATATCGTAGATAAGGACGGTATTACAAATATCTGGGCACAACCGATTGACGGCAGCCTTCCTCGCCAGCTAACCTACTTCTCCTCCGACCGTATTCAGGGATTTGATGTTTCGCCCGACGGCAAACAATTGGTTCTGTCTCGTGGCATTCGGGAAAGCGATCTCTTGCTGATTAGTGGTTTCTAATAACCTTCTAGGGAAGCATCACACCTTTGTCGTTGTTTCTCATAAAGATCTCAAATATCTGGCTGTGGCCGCTCGACCTAACCGAACCGTTTCACCCTTGAGAATCAAATTACGGGCACATCTACCGATTTGCCTATTGAAGTGACTGTAAACGTATTTATCTAGCCAGAGGGCATCCGACATACGACGCCGCAATGATCGGCGGCTTCGTGAGCTGACGACGATGGAACCAATGTAGTGTATCCACGCATGTTTGCCTTCACAGCAACTTGCCGACTGAACAGCGGTAAACAGAATCGAAAAGAGTAGGTTCCGCTTCTTCGTCGTACTAACTGGCCGAACGAGATGCGGTGCCCGTCGGGTGTGACGGTGCAGAATTCCCTTATTCCCCAGGGTTTGTCGGCGATCGGGGAGAGTATCACGGCACTGCGGCCTTTAAGTTCTTCGTATACTTCGTCCACATTCTCAACCAGACAATGGGCGAACCACGAATGGTCACCCGTCTCGTGTGCCCAAAGGGCATCGGAACATTCGCCCAGCATCACCTTGAATTCTCCGAACGAGAGGAACTCCCAGCCCGGTGCGGTGAAGTCGCGATCAAACCCGAGCTTTTCGTTGAAATAAGCTGCCGAGACAGCGAGGTCTTTTACAGCGAGAACGTGGCGTGTGTGAACGATCTTTCGATTCATGTCAGGAGTTTTCTCGGGCCCGGCCAAGCAGGTCTAGGACCTCTCGTTTGACACTCTCAGACGCCACCTCCTGTTCTTTCCACCAATCCAGAGTTCCCGGCTGGACCTCGGCACCGGCGTCGAGTAGGAGACGAATGATCTCAAAGTGCCCTGACTTATGCTCTTTGTCGATCGACCAGAGTGCCTGATAAAGAAGGGTCCCCCCGTAAATATTCTTGACCTCGAGCGGGATGTTCCTTTCGAGCAGCATCTTTACGATCTCGACATGGCCGCCGCTGACCGCATAATGCGGCCCCGAAAGGCCTGTTTTCATTCCGGAGTACGGGTCCACCCCGTTATCGAGAAGATATCTCGCCGTGTCCGTGCGGCCGAGCATGCAGGCACAGGACAAGGCCTCGGCAAGCAGGTCGGGCACCCGATCGAACCGGCCCTCTCTGTGCCATTCTACGATCTGGCGATCAAAGCCTTCGGGGCCGCCGAGGTGTTCCTGCAGCGAGGTAAAATTGCCCTCTTCCAGATGCCGAAGCGTTTCCGTCCATTTGTCATTCATCATCTACACTCCGCTGAAAACAAAGGTTGTATCCGTCCGGATCTTCGAGATAAAGCTGCCGCATTCCATACGGGGCGTTATTAGGGGGATCGACTACGACGTTTTTCGAGCGCAGGAATTCGAAAGCCGCGTCGGGATCCGGGCATTCGAAATAAAGGCAAGTGTCCTTGTGCCACTTGACGCGGTCAGGCGGACATTCCGGCGGCACTTGGCCGGGCTCGTACTGGTCATTGAGCATCAGGTTGATGCCGTCGCGGTGCAGCCAGGCCCAGCTCGCATCGTCGCCGCCGCCGGAATCAGCCACCACCTCAAATCCCAGCACGTCTCGATAGAACGCGAGCGAACGCCGCATATTGAAGACCTGGATCAGCGGGCAAAGGCTTTTGATCTCGATACCCATAACGAACTTCCCGAACGATTCGAATACGGCGGTTCAGCTTGAAATGTTCGCGATCATCTTGCCGATGCAAGTGAAAAGAGCATATCAACGTAGAACTTTTCGACATCGGCAAGGCCGGCGACCTTCGATCCGGCCTTCGGCTCGATGACCATATACTCGTTCGGCGCGTGGGCGCCCGACCCGTGGCCCAGTCCACCAGCGACAAGCGGAAGTTTGAGCGTATCGGTAAAAACATAATACGGAGCGCTGCCCGCAAGCCGCGGGGCTACGCTCGGCGTGAATCCATATTTGCGATAAGTCCCGATCATCGAACGCACAAGCGGCGCCTCGACGGAAGTCTGAGCGGGCGGATAGCCGCTGATCTTTCGAATGATCACATCCTGGAATCCGTGCTTGTCCAGATGCGCTCGGATCAGCCGCAATGCTTCATCCGGTGTCTGGTTCGGAACAAGCCGCGAGTCGATCTTCGCCGTTGCGATATGCGGAAGGATCGTTTTGACGCCCGGGCCCGTATAGCCGCTCCACATCCCGTTGATGTTAAGCGTTGTGTCGAAAAGATAACGCATTATCGTGTCGCGTCCGGTCAGGCCGTCCACCCATCGGTCGACGCCGAGGCCCTGCCGCATCATCGCTTCCCGTGTGTTCCACGACTCCATCATCCCATTAACGAGCCGCTCTTCTTCGGCCGAAGGCTTACGGATCGGGGCATAATACCCGTCAACCATGATCGTGTTGCCGTCCGGCGATGTCAGCGAGGCGAGCGCCTGCGTCAGCCGCCACGAAGGCGAATCCGTGATCGCCTTTAGCGATCCGTGGACCTCCGCCGTTTTCGGGCCGCCTCGTTCATTGCCGCGAGCCTCGAGTTCGAAATAGACTATGCCCTTCACGCCAAGCGTCATACCGACAGAACCGTCGGCCCCCTGGCCGTTGAACGGAAAGAGCACGCTGCTTGCCGTCTTCAGGCGGTCCTTGAATTTCTCGATCAGTTCAGGGTAATGCGGCGAGCCGAGTTCCTCCTCGCCCTCAGCCAGCACCATAAGGTTAACGGGCATTCCCTCGCCGCTTTTGATGATCGCCTCGATGGCATTGAGGAATGCACGTTCGGGTCCTTTTTGGTTCGTTGCCCCGCGGGCCATCAACACGCGTCCGAGCGGATGATCCACGATCGATCCGTCAAAGGCATCAACCTGCCAACCCTCCGGCTCGATCGGCTGGACGTCGTACATCATATAAACCGCTAGAGTCTTGTCCGCTCCCGCATCGTAGAATCCCCAGACGCCCGGATGGCCTGTTGTCGGCACGACCTCTGCCTCTTTGAATCCTAGCGCCTTGAAATCGTCACGGAGCATCGCCGCCATCTGCTGAACTCCGTCGTTCTGTGCGCTGATCGAACGCTGGCGGACCCATCGGCGAAGATTCTCGATGTGCTGCGGCAAATTCGTGTCAATGTAGGCATACGCCTTCGGGTGTTCGCCTTTGTAGATCGGAATACCAGAAGCATCAAAACGGTCTGACGTGGTGGCGGGAAATGCCGGGCGCGGCGACGGCCGCTGCGGCTGGGCCCCGATAAAAGGAACAAGGGATGAAAATAGCAGAAGACAGCCTGCTATCCACGCTATGTTCGTTCTAAACGGAAAAAAGTTTTGGGCCATGATCATGTCTCCAGTACTAAGCCTTTGATATTTAAATTACTGAGTGCTCACGATTCGAATACCGAAAGCGGCAATGGAAGCCGCCACTATCGTACCGTCACCGAAAGTGTAAATGGGGACGGTTCGCTGCAGTTATTTCTAAGGTACAGAAAACTGTCTCCGAGCCGTGTCGAATAGCCGGCACTCGATCCACCGTCGCTAAAGGTCACACATCCGTCGGGCGACCGGACACTGGCTGATAGAAATTGTCCGGCGAGCGTCCTGAGCACAAAACTTCGCTGTCGGGAGATCGTGCTCGAGGTTGTGTGACTGATGCTTCCGCGCCTGAATGTGATTCGAGTCGTTCCCGGATCGGTGAACCTCGGCGGCGGCTTGGGCGTTGCAGTGGCCTTGCGCTTTTCCTCTTCCAGCCGGCGGCGTTCTTCTTCCAGGCGCTTTCGCTCACGATCCAGTTCTTCCTGCTGCGACCGCAAGTTTGCACGGTCATCATTAACGGCAGCGATAGTGGCTGTCGGCAAAGGTGTCGGCGGCCTTGTTTGCGTTGGCGTTGGCGTCAGGCCGGCAAGGTTCGAGACGTTGTCATTAAAGGAAACGACGCCGCGGTCACGGGGCCAAAAGAACCAAATGGCCCCTGCGATGAGCAATACGCATCCAAACAAAAGCACCGCAGCACCTGCCAGGACCTTGATCCACAGTGCCCCAGCTTTCGACCGTATCACAGGCGATCTTTCGGACCTTATGACCGTTGCCTGATCCGGTTCTTCGAGCAGCGAAATAAGCGGGGTCCCGTCCGACAAGCAGAACCTCATGTCGTCGGCGTAGATCTGGCTGCACTGCGGACAGCGTTTCATGGTATATCGACCAATACGTCCTCAACGATAGTCGATAATATTACTACCCTTCAGGAGAAATGTCGCGAGGGGAAAGAAAAGGCCAGGAAAGCGACGCAGGCCGCCGATCTGTTAAGCACTCGGAGATGTATCGTAAATCGGCAGGCTAATAGAAAACGCCGCTCCCTGGCCCAAACCTTCGGATTCCGCACGAACAGTTCCTCCATGCATTTCAACTATGCTTTTTACGATCGCCAAACCAAGACCGAGACCGCCTTTACGGTTGGTCGTGGAGGTGTGTGCCTGCTTATATCTATCGAATACGTGCGGCAGGAATTCCGAGGAAATGCCCTCGCCGGTGTCTTTAATGGTTAGATGGCCGAAGTTATCGTCAACTGTCAGCTCGACAGATATGGTGCCGCCTGCAGGTGTGAACTTAAGGGCATTGGCCAAAAGGTTCGCAACAACCTGCTGGATACGGATCGGATCGACCATAACCTTTGCCGGATGATCTTGAATCAACGATCGGATCGTTAACGATCTTTCTTCGGCAACGGGACGGATCGCTTCGATAGGCGGTCGCACCACCTCTGAAAACCCCAAAGGCGCCTTTGATAGCTTTAGCGTGCCGTTCACGATGCGTGTGACATCAAGAAGATCGTCGACGAATTTCGTTTGCATCACCGCGCTTCTTTCGATCGCATCCACGGCCTTTTCAAAGACCTCGTCATTATTTCGTATGCTTCTAAGAAGACGGGCCCAGCCCAACATGATATTCAGCGGGGTACGCAATTCGTGAGAGAGAACTGCGAGAAACTCGTCTTTTGCCCGGTTCGCCTCTTCGGCAAGTTTTCTTGCTTCTTGTTCCGCGAGATGGGCGATCCGCTCCTTTTCCATTCGGCTATGCTGGATGGCATACCGCAGCGAACGTTCCAGATCGTTCGAATCTAACCTTCCTTTTATCAAATAGTCAGCCGCACCTGCGCCGAGAGCCATCTCGTCGATCTCACGATCGCCCTGTCCGGTGAGAATGATCATCGGGCAGGTGTAACCTGCCGAACGGAGCTCGTGCATCAGCTCGAGCCCGGTCTTTTCGCCGAGCCTGTAGTCGATAAGGCAAACATCGTAATCCTTACAGCGAGCCGTATCGATGGCCGAACTGAAGTCTCGAACCCATTCGAGTACATATTTATCGCGAGCGATCTCAGCAAAAAGGTCGCGAGTGATTACGAAATCATCCTCATCGTCCTCGACAAGAAGAACGCGTGTCTTTCCTTTTGAAAGGTCATCACTCATTCCGTGGGTAAGGCTTAATCGGGTAATTCGACAAATTCGACCCAGTAATCGCCCATCGTCTTCATCAGATCGACCAACCGATCGAACGTCACAGGTTTCGTGATAAAAGAACTCGCGCCCAGATCATAGCTTCGATAAATATCCTCTTCGGCCTTTGACGTGGTCATGACGACGATCGGGATGCGCCGAAGTTCCGGCTGGGCCTTTATTTCTTTAAGTGCCTCGCGGCCGTCCTTTTTCGGCATGTTCAGATCGAGAAGGATCAGGCCCGGCTTCGGAGATGAACCGTCGGCAGCGAATTTGCCTCTGTGGAGCAGATAATCAAGAAGTTCCTCGCCGTCCTCCACAAATCTCAGATCGTTAAGCACGCGACTTTCTTCGAGCGCTTCCTTCGTCAGCATTCGGTCATCGGCATCGTCGTCCGCCATTAAAATAACAATCGGTTTCTTATTTACCATTAACCCTCTACCTTAAGATCCTCAGCTTGCCTGATCGGCAGCGTAACAATAAAGGTCGAGCCTGCATCCGGGCTGCTTTGTGCTGTTATAGTGCCACGATGCCGTTCGACGATCTTGCGGCAGACTGCAAGCCCAATGCCCGTACCCGCATAAGTGTTACGCCCATGCAGCCTTTGAAACGGCGTAAATATACGGTCAAGGTATTTTTCGTCAAATCCTATCCCGTTGTCCGTTACCGTTACAGTGCAGCGGCCTTTATGTTCCTTGCCGGTTATGCTTCGGCTGCAAGATACTTTCACGGCCGGGGCTTCGTCGGGCCGGTGAAACTTGAGAGCGTTGCCGATCAGGTTCTGGAACAATTGTCTCATTTGAACCGGGTCTGCATCAATTACCGGAAGCTCATCTACGTCGATCGTGCCGCCGCTTTCGTTCAATGCGATCTCAAGATCGCCGATAACTTCTTCGACAATTTCATTAAGATCGGTCGCCTCAAATGGTTGTGCATTTGTGGTTACTCGCGAAAACGTAAGCAGGTCGTTGATAAGCGTGTGCATTCGAGCGGCTGCGGTCTTCATCCGCTCAATATAATCTCGCGCTTCGGTGGGCAAATCGGACGCATGTTTGGTCGTCAAACGGTCACTAAAGGCCTGGATCTTCCGCAATGGTTCCTGAAGATCGTGAGAGGCTACATATGCGAAATCCTGAAGCTCACGATTACTTCTTTCAAGTTCCGTGTTGAGGGTGGCCAGCTCTTGGGTACGCTCTTTCACGCGATTTTCGAGCAGATCGTGTGCTTCGCGCAGCCGCGCGGCACTTCTTTTACGTTCCGAAATATCTCTTCCAACGAGGAAATAGACCAGGCCCATCAGTCCGAGGACCAACATATTTGCTGCAAGAAAGGTGACGAAAGTTTCTCTCGCGCTCTGGTCTGATTGTTGAATGCGCTCTTCAAGCAGGCGTTCTTCCGTCTTCTCGATATCGCTCGCAATGCGCCGAACTTCGGCCATCTGCTGTGCGCCGATGCCGAACCGATCCGACCTGAGCACCGCTTCTATTCCGCCCGCCCGTTTTTCTTGAATGACTTGCTGCATTGTCACCAGCCGCGCTTCTATTGATCGTTCGAGTTCAACGACCCGTTCACTTTGTCCATGATTATCTGACGTAAGCTCGGACAGTTGTTTCGTATGTTCACTTATGCGCGGGGCGGCGGAGTTAAAGATCTCAAGAAAACTTTCCTTTCCCGAAATTAGGAATCCACGCTGAGATGACTCAGCCTCGGTCACGGCGTAAAGAGTCGAACGGAGCGTTTCGATCACTTCTAGTGTGTGGACTACCTTCTTGTTGTTCTCGATGAGAGTATTTGTTGCCCGAAACGAAATGACGGCGTTCACGATCAACAAGACGATCGCAACGGCGAACGCAGCCCCGAGCCGCTTTCCAATGATCTTGAACATAACGATATATTGGCAGAACAGCCGCTTTTACTGCAATCGTTAGTCGAGGTTAGGGACGACGGGCCAAGCACTGATCGGGAAACCGCTACTTCGGAACGTCCATCGCAGGGTTGCGGCTAAAGAAGCCGTTCGGGCTCAGCTTGAATCCTGTCTTATGCACAGGCATTACGGGCCAATCTTCGGGACGTGGAATGTGTGTGATGCCCATCGAATACCACAATACAATATCCCGGCTTTCGATCGGACGATTCGCTTTTGTCCATGCCGGCAGGCCATCGCCGCCGCGGCTCTGATTGGGATAATCGCCGGCTGCGTACAGTTCTTTGGGCGAATAGGGCGTTACCCACAGGTGATGATCAACAAAGCCTGCCCGTTTCCTGACAAAGGAATTAACGCCGGAGTATGAGAGCGAGTTCTCCCCGGTCATTAAAAGATATCCGGTCGGCTGGCCCAGTTCATTTTTTGTCGAAGGATTTATTACTTTCCATCGCCGCGACGAAGCCAGGTTCAGTTGCCGCTTTGCTTCATTTTCACGCCTGAACATGGATTCGGTCATTGCGAAGGCATTGTTATGCGGATTGTTCGGCCCCGGCGGCAGTGCCGACGTGTTCTGCTCGACGACAGTGTTTTCGTTCGCACCGTCAATGTCGAGATCAAGCCGGAAATTGAAAAAGTGTTGGTGGTGAACGGCTTCGATCCCGGGTGCGACAAGGTGGCCAAAGCTCGTACTGTGTTTATGTCCTTCCTCCTTCTGTGCTGCCACACCCTTGACCGACATTATGCCGGTCAAAAGAGCCTCCATTTCGAGTGTTCCGTCCTGATGAAAAACCCAATTGAAGCCGTATTCGTAATTTCCTATCGTAGCGATCATTGACAGAACGAGCTGGCGTGCCCGCCGAGATTCATTTTGGCCGGAAGTGTAATCGACATGCTTCCATAAAAGGCCTCCGTCACGCTCATAAAGCGCGACCACCTTTTCCCGGTTGTTTGCTTTGCCGAAATCATCCGCCAAAACGGCCGGCAGAAGTACGGCATTGGCAGGGGCATCGTTCTTGTCGAACTCGACGGCCGTCAACCCGACGCCGTATTCACCTTCATCAAAAGCGTTTCGGATGAACCATCCCATACTAGGGTCACCGTATGGAACGACCATTTCCGACAAGGCTCCGCGATACATGATCGGGCGTACCCTGCCTTGATCCTCATATCCGACCGTGTATAGAACAAGCCCTTCACGCGGGTGCATCGCATAGCGAAATCGCCAATTCTGCCAACGAACCTCTTGGCCCCGCATCTCAAAACTCGCGCCCTCGGGCTGAACTATCATGAGCGGTTTTGGGGCCGCTCGCAGCGGCTTGTTCGAATCAGGATCAAGCTGGGCGGTGTCCGGAGGCAAAGGCACTATACCCGTATCGTTGATCTTTAGCACCCTCTTGTTTGTCAGGTCTATATAGACCGTCAATCCTTCGATCGGGCGTCCGTAGGCATTGTTTCCAGTTCCGCGATAAAAGGGGATCCCTCTTGCCACACGGATATTAGCTTCATCTTCAAAGCCGAACCAGCCGGGAGCCCACGGGTCGATCTGCACCTTTTCCGGATCTGTGATACCGCGTTTTTGGAGGGCGGCCCTCCAGTTAGGGTCCCTCTCCGCTATTGATTGGGCAAGCGCAAAGTCCTCGCCCATTATCATCGGCTGCACGCCCTTGATCTCGTTCCACGAGGTCACTCTTCTCGCCTTCACATCGACGACCGCTTCGTATGTCCGGTTTGCCGCGCGTTCGTAAACCACGATGAACGCCTCGCGGCGAAACGGCGTGCCCGGTTTGAAATTCACAACCTCTTCCTTTGGCGGCTCGTTCAATACGATCGAATAGAATCTGCTTGCGTCCGTGGCCCTTTTTGCTGCTCTCAGCGTTGCGACCGCTGTCTGGATCTCTTGACCGCCAAGCGGATCGAGCGGATGGACCGCGTCGGCTTGAGCCGGGACGGCAATGCTGAATGTAATGACGATCAGGATGGCTTTTACGAATTTCATGAAGGGCATTTGGGCTGCTCCTTGATATAAAGATCTTGAAAATGATCCTTTCCTATATATTGACTAACACGGGCGACAAGCGGATAAAAGAAAAACCGACCAGGCGTCGAGCATCACAGAAAACAAATTACCCGGCAGCTTTCCCGAAAGGACCCGCCGGCAAGATTCGGATCGAAAGCGTGAAAGGTCACCTTAAGTAGTTGATAGCCGCAAGCCTTCGTTCGACATACGTCGATTAGGATAGCGTTTCAGGGCCTTACGAAAGGCCTCAGCGGCTTCATTCTTTCGCCCCGCGGCAAGGAGCATTTCGCCGGCGGCCTCCCAAGCTGGTTTGACGATCGCCGGCGGGCCGTATTCGAATACGAGCTTGTCCTCTGCTTCGGCGGCCGCCATCATGCCGCGAATGCCGCTTTCCTTCTTTCCGGAAGCGAACTCAATTGCGGCGGCGAGCATTTTTTCCATTACGGCTGAGGCGTCGATATCGGTTTGAGCAACCGTGGTGTATCGGCTTATGGCACCGCTATCGCTCGTGCTCGCGGTCTTGAACGATGAATTCCTGGCTCGCAGTGCCTCAAGCGTTTGCCGAGCGGCGTCGAGCTCCTGTCGGCGGACCTGCTCAAGGCCGATCGCAAGATCGTGGCCGGAGAAAACACCAAAGGTGGTTATTTCCGCAGCGTCCACGCGTTCCATGGCCGATGCAGGTGCTTTGCCTCGCATCTCGACCAGCAGCGTGGCGCGGCTCATCGCAAGATGGGTGCGAGCATAAGCCGACGGGTTAGTCTTCATATCCTCTTCGATCAGGCCGATCAGTTTTACCGCCTCGTCATCCTTTCCGATCTGAAGATATGCGTGCATCAGCCAGTGCAGCGGATGATAGCCGCCCGTCCCTTCGTCGCGGGCGGTCTTCATCGATGCAGTATTCGCCTCGATCGAGTCATTCCACATTCCCAACGCAAAAAAGATGTGCGAGGGCATATGCTGTGCGTGCGAAGCACTGCGGGCTACGGTCCCGTAGAGCCTCGCGGCCCGAAGCCCGAGCGGAGCGTGGGTCGGATCGTCGTAAGCGTGGATAAGATAATGAAGGGCACCGGGATGTTTTGGGTTCTTCTCGTAGATCGACTCGGCGATCGCGGCCGCGCGCATATAATTCTCAGTATTCCGAACACTCCCGGTGAGTCCGAGGATCGAAAGCGAATAGAACGCCTGGGCTTCAAGATCGTCGGGGAAACGCCGGGCAAGCTCGCCCATCGCGGCGGAATAGGCCTCTGCCACCTGTTTCTGGTCACCTTCCCCAAATAGTTTTTCGACGGCATCTAGATAAAGCTTTTCGCGTTCGGTCGGTGCCTTTGCACGTCTTTCGGCCGCTGTTGGAGCGAGACGTAAAAGAGAAGAAACGCCTGCCCGCTGGTTTTGCTCGCCCCAGATACGATGGTCGTAAGTCATCGCCTCGCCCCAATAAGCCATCGCAAACTCGGGGGCGATCCGCGATGCTTCCTGAAAGGCCCGCCGCGCACGTGAATATTCAAAACTGTGCAGAAGCAAAACTCCTTCGATAAAATGCTTTTGCGCGGCAGCAGGCCCCGAATTAGGGAAACTGACCTCGCCTAGATCGACCTGGCCCGTCGACCTCCCGCTTGGGTGGGGATCGTGAGTTTGACCAACCGCCCACATCGAAGCCGTGATGACCAGCCAAAAAACCGTTGAGATCGTTTTCATAAGAAGCCCTCGACAATGGAAAGTGAGATACAAGTTTTCCGGGTGTAGAGCATTGTAGCGCATCTTCAAAGGATCAGCCGACGAGCGTCCAGCCAGGGTCCGAAAAAAGTTGAAGAGCAGATCGCAAGCAGAGCATCAAACCCTCGTTCTCATTTCAGCAAGAGGCGAAATTTATGAAAACAATGATGCTGGCTTTTGGCTTGGTCTTGATGTCCGCAGGAGCTTTCGGACAGACAGGCGTCGATATACCAAACCCCGCTATCGATATGGCGGGTTATCTGCGGATAGCGAACGAAGCGGCCAAACACCGCGAAAAGCGGCGGCTGACCGAGAATGAATTCATCAAGATGAGCCGCGAGAAGGGCACCGTGATACTGGACGCCCGCAGTGCGGAAAAGTACCGCGAAATGCACGTCAAAGGTGCTGTGAATCTAAGCTTTCCCGATATTACGGTCGATAGCCTCGCGACGCTTTTCCCCGACAGGAACACGCGGATACTGATCTACTGCAACAACAATTTCGAAGGAGCGGAAGACCCTTTCCCGCGGAAAATGGCGACGGCCTCGCTAAATATCTCGACCTATATTTCGCTGTACACCTACGGCTATCGCAATGTTTACGAGCTCGGGCCGCTCGTTGACGTTACAAAAACAAAGCTCGACATGGTTTCGGCGTCCGAGCCGAATTCATATTGATCATGGGGTATCAGGTCGCAGCCCTTCTTCCGCAGCCAAACCTGGCTCGCATCGCCGCCGTATGTTGAAGAACTGTAAAAAGGTGTCAGCGATGCGATCTCAATCGCCATCTGTTCCGCATTCCGGCAAGTAGTCGCCGAGGAGGTTCCTTTCCATCCCGCTGCCCCAGCCGTTGCCGTGGTCCGAAGTATTTCGCTCGACATGCAGGTCGCTGATGTGATGTGGCGGAAATGCGAGGAGTTTAAGCACCGATCCTGGGCGGAGATGCTCGCTCGCCCAAGTTAGCGGGGAATCGCCATTGACGTCGCGGACGTCTTTTTCGGCGCCGTTCTCAATTAGAAAGGCAATGGTGGCCGGATCGGCATATGCGGCCGCCCGATGTAGCGGCGTTTCGCCCTTTGTGCGGACGTCGCGCATGAACGCCCCGGTCGATTTGCCCGGAATGGTTCGCGCGTTCACGTCCGCACCATTTTCGACCAGTAGCTTGACCACGTAAAAATAGTATGGCCGGCCCGCTTTGCATAGGGCGCTGTGCAAAGGTGTCTCCCCTGTTTCCGGTTCTGACCAGTTTACATCGGCACCGTTAGCGATAAGGAAGTCCACCACTTTCCAATGCCCAAAGAATGCAGCATTCCCGAGTTCCCGGCCAAGGTCGATGCCGGCAAGATCGCCGCCGGCGACAATTACGGCCTTTAGCGCCGTAACGTCGTTATAGTAAACGAACCACTGGAGCGGTCTGACGTCGCCGGCAAGAAGGAGTTCCTTCCAATTCGGCGATGACAATAGTTCAAAGACGAGGTCCGTTCGACCGCGGGCGATCCGGTCGAGAATTTCATTTTCTTTCATTTTCCGCGAGCTCCTGAGTGGCCTGTATCAACGGGATACGTCGCGGGGTAGGGGATTGTTGCATGCGACGGCGAATACCGCTGCCAATGGCAGCGGTACTGAAAACTCCCGCCGAGAACGGCCTTAGTTTTTGAGAGTTGCTTCCAGCGTGATCTCGGCACCGGCGAGCACACGCGAAACGGGGCATCTTTCTTTCGCGTTCTTCGCGACCTCTTGAAATTCGTCGTCCGAGATGTTCGGCACGACAGCTTCCGTGATAAGGTCGATGCGCGGGATCGAGAACCCGGCCTCTTCCTTCTCGACATGGACGACCGCCTTTGTCTCGATGCTCGTCGCCTCAAAACCGGCTCGTCCCAAAAAGCCCGAAAATGCCATCGTAAAACACCCGGCGTGTGCCGCAGCGATCAATTCCTCGGGGTTCGTCATCGTGGCGTCATCGCCAAACCGAGCGTTGAACGAATACGGCCCCTCAAATGCACCGCTCTCAAGCCGCACGCTCCCCTTGCCCTCGGTAATGCTACCGCTCCACTTTGCGTCTGCTGTTCTTTTGATACTCATAAATTCTTCCCGTATATGCTAAGTCTAAAAACTATACATTAGCGTTAAATAACCGTCCTAAAGCTGTTGCTACATCCGCTTGTGCTCACAACGACGCCTGATCACTGATCGCCGACTATTGGCTTAGGAAGTTTTGAAAAGGCATCTTGAATCGAAGCGAACGGACCTGCCCATGCTGCATTTCCGTCATCACCGATGCTTATACTTACCATTGGGTATTCGTCTATAAACTCGAGAAGTTCACACTTAGGAATACCAACTGCCGTAAGGACGCGTTCTGCAGCCGGACCGTTGTTGGTCCAGATCTTGAAGTATTTCGGAGACGCCACAAAAATTTCCTCAAAGGCGAAATCGCTTTGGTGAATGACTCCGAACTCGATGAAACCGTCGTTTTGCAGAAGCTCGATATATGGCTCGAAAACGCCGACGGCCCAGGATCGGTCCGTATATGGACCGAATACAGGCTCTTCCTCTTTTAGGCCCACGAGCGGAGCAGCTATATCGGGTATCAGCGCGACAGCCAGTTGGCGAAAAACCTCAAAAACATTTTGGGCGTGGACATTAGCCTCGATGTAAGTGTCGAATTGCTTACCTTTAGTTTTGGCAACTGTATAGCCTGTAGTGATTCGCGCTTCCGCGACCCGGTTTAGGACTTCTTTTGCATCCCCGGGAATTTCTTCTTCGCGCGGAAATCTTACGCCACGCGGAAATATTAACGGCTCAGGTTTAGGTTCTTTGAGGCTCAAGCTACCTCCCCGTTTCCATCGAAATTCGTTCAACCCCTACCAGACCTTGTCTTGTTCAATTTCAAGATAGGCGGTTTCCTTTACGAAGCATCAGCGCGGTCACCGCTGAGATGCTTTTGATAAGATCCTTTCAAATAATGGTTCTATCTTGGGCGAAAAGCCGCCACCGAAGCGTTCTCGACCTCCGATATAGTTACCGTCGAAGGTCCTAACAAGAGGCGGGCCGAAAGCCGGAGCCCCACGGAAGTTCTCACACTCAAAACAGATCAGCAATTCAACGCGCTGGTCGCCTTTCACTGCTCGGACTCCATGCCTTGGCGACCAACACGCATTTCCAGAATGCCATGATCCGATGGAATAAAAGACAGCATCCACAAATTCCTTTAGTTTTTGAGGATCAGTAATTCTTGTATGCCGCAAAACGCGACAACCCTGAAACTTGTTTTTCTGGATCGGAGGTAGCTCCTCGCTACTCGGGCAACCCGGTGTGAGTGTCACATCGACCTCATAGACGTCAATTTGCTCGGCGTTCTTAAAAACCTCTAGCTGTTTACTTGGAAATCGCTCGTTCAATCGCTTAACTTCTTCTTCGTTGAGCGGAGGAGTCCCAGAATCCGGAATGTGAAGAAGCGGAGTAGCTTCCGTCTGCACATTGCTCAAGATAGGTGGGATAGTTTGCTCAGTTTCTGCACAACCCAACAACACGAGTCCGTTACAGAACACGGCGAGGCAGATCTGAAGTGACCGAGCCGGGTAGAGTGTCATATTTCTTTCTCGCTAAGAAATTTGGATCGATCAAACACTAAACTTCTTCTTCAGCCCTTGCCAAACGTCGCTGTAGTTGTGCGGCAGACTGGCAGTTTTCGTTGTAATACGTTTGGCGAATCTAGGCTCCGATGAATAGCTACTTCGCCCGCTCTCGCATTTTCAGAAAATCAGCATAGTCGAATTCGCTCTTCATTTCTTCGTAAACAAAGAAAGCGGACTGTTTACCGATAGCCTTTACGAGATTTTTCTGTATGCGTTTTCTGTTGACTAGACCGTCCTGCTGCAGCAGCCAGATGAGGTCGAGCTTGTCCTTCGCACGGCCGGCCAGGTGCTTGAGGATCGCCATCCATTCCGGCGAGATTATCTTAACGTTCGCGTCCGTCTCAAGAGCGTCAGCGAGCGCCGCCTGATATATCGCGGTCAGCTCATCGTTGCGAACGATGGCATCAACCTGCACCTCGCGTTTGCCGACCTTTATGCGATAGCTCTCGCCGCCAAAAGTTAGCTTCTTTTTGCTGGTCAGCGGAAGTTTTTCCGACGCGATCAGATCAACATCCGTCGTCGCCCGAGTGAAACCATAAATGTGCATCGCGATGCCGCCCGCCAGTGCACAGACGATGCCGTTCGCTTCGGCCAAGTCGGAGGCTATCTCGGCCGCCTTTACACCGACCTCAGTCGGGATCGACCGGCTGACAGCCGAACTGCTTATTCTTACCTTTTGCGGCATCAGTCTCCCTTAAAATTCTTCTTCAGCCCCTGCCAGACGTCGCTGTAGTTGTGCTGCAGGCTGGCGGTTTCCATTGCGACTTTTGTCGGGCGAATTATATAGCGTGATTCGAACATGAACGCCATCGTGCCCGAGAGCTTCTGCGGGACGAGCTCCATGTTCGACGCTTTTTCGAACGCGTCGAGGTCGGGGCCGTGTGCCGACATCTGGTTGTGGAGCGAGCCGCCGCCGGGCACGAAGCCCTCTTCCTTTGCATCGTACTGGCCGTAGATAAGGCCCATGTATTCGCTCATTGTGTTGCGGTGGTACCACGGCGGACGGAACGTGTCTTCGCCAACCAGCCATCGGTCGGGGAAGATCACAAAATCGCAGTTCGCGACTCCCGGCTCGCCGCTCGGGCTAGTCAGTACAGTGAAGATCGACGGGTCCGGGTGATCAAATGAGATCGAGCCTATAGTGTTGAACCTGCGGAGGTCGTATTTGTATGGAGCGTAATTCCCATGCCAAGCAACGACGTCGAGCGGTGAATGATCGATATCGCAACGCCACAAATTGCCGCCGAATTTCGCTACCTGTTCAAACTCACCGTCAACGTCCTCGTACCACGCGACGGGCGTCTCGAAATCACGCGGATTCGCCAGGCCGTTCGCCCCTATCGGCCCAAGGTCAGGCAGGCGAAACTGCGAGCCATAGTTTTCGCAAATGTAACCCCGACAGGCTAACGGCTCAGAACCAACTGCTAATTGCTCAACTCTAAATCTGAGCCCACGCGGCAGGCAGCAAACCTCGCCGGGCGTTACCTCGATCACGCCAAGTTCTGTAAGTATTCTGAGGCCGCCCATTTCCGGCACGATCAACATCTCGCCATCGGCGTTGTAGAAATAGCGGCCGTCCATGCCTTTGTTAAAAGCGTAAATGTGAATTGCGATGCCCGATTGGCCAAATATGTCGCCGTTGCCGGCGATGGTCGTGATACCGTCAATAAAATCGGTCGGCTCGTTTGGCAAAGGCAGCGGATCCCAGCGGAGTTGGTTCGGCGTAGTCTCGACCTCGTTAAACGGCGATGACCGAAATGCCTTGTTGTCGATGCGGACAAAAGGCTTATGCATCACGCTCGGGCGAATGCGATACGTCCACGTCCGTTTATTATGAACCCGCGGCACCGTGAAAGCGGTTCCCGAAAATTGCTCAGCATAAAGCCCAAGCGGAGCCCGCTGAGGAGAGTTTCGGCCGACAAGCAAAGCACTCTCTACCGCTTCGCTCGCAAACTCATTTCCAAAACCTGATTGATATTTCAAAACCATAAACAAGAATTTTGCCACGAATTGCACAAATTTAACCTATCAGAACAATCCACATCCGTGCGCTTGGTGTATTCTGTGGCTAACTTTTCTTCCGCATTTTGCAGATGTCGATGCCGGGGCCGAAGCCGTCCGGAACGTGCTCTGTCATCACAAATCCAAGTCGTTCATAGAATCCGCTTGTATGCTGCGATGTGCTGATCAACAGCGGCAGATCGCCAAACTTTTCTCGGGCCATATCAATACGAAACTGGGTCAACTTTTTGCCGAGGCCCGTTCCAAGATGGTCGGCCCGGACCATTCCCCAACAGAGCGATACGGTATCATCTGCGTTCAACGCAATACCGCCTGCACCGACCACCTCGCCATCGAGCTCAAGAACGTAATAATTTTCAACGCCGCCCGCCAAAAATTCCCGCAGTTCGGATTCTTCCGTTTCCAGGAAATACTTCGGTATGTTTGACCGAAAGATCGCAACGACCGCGTCAGTGTCTGACGCTTTGAACCGCCGGAAGTTCATCATTTTGACACCATGTGAAACGATCCGTGTCCTTTCGCGTTTTTCGCGGGCAATGATCCCTAAAGATTCCCCCGCCTCCTCTGCTCTTCCTCGATCGAGACGAACAGCGCCTTGAAATTGCCCTTGCCGAAGCCTTTGCAGCCTTTTCGCTGAAGAATTTCGTAAAAGACCGTCGGTCGGTCCTCGACCGGTTTCGTGAAGATCTGAAGCAGGTAACCTTCGTCGTCGCGGTCAACGAGTATGCCGAGGCGTTTGAGTTCGTCGATGTCTTCATCGATCGGGCCGACGCGGTCAGGCAGCTCTTCGTAATAGGTGTCCGGGACGCGGAGGAATTCAACGCCGTTCTGCTGCAGCTTTTCGACGGTGTGCAGAACATCGCGGCATAGCAAAGCCACGTGCTGAGCACCGGCCGAACGGTAAAAATCGATATATTCCTGGATCTGCGATTTACCGCCTTTGCCTTCGGCGGGCTCGTTTATCGGGAATTTGATATTGTGCTGGCCGTCCGACATCACGATCGACATCAGCGCCGAATATTCGGTCGAGATGTCTTTGTCGTCAAACGTGATGTAGCGGAAAAACCCTAGAACGTCGCGATAAAAATCGCACCAGTAATTCATCTTGCCGAGCTCGACATTGCCGACAATGTGATCGACTAGCATAAGGCCGACGCCGTCGCCCTCGACACGCTGCTCAACAAATCCCGGCAGGAACGGGCCGGCATAATTATGACCGTTATTCGTGTTATACGAGATGAACGAATGAATAGTGTCGCCGTATGTTGCGATGGCGGCGTGGCGGATGCTGCCGTTCTCGTCCTGCCAGTCGTGCGGTTCGACGACCGGCGTTGCACCGCGCCGGACGGCCTCATTGAACGCGTGATCCGCATCTTCGACATAGAATGCGATGTCCTTGACACCGTCTCCGTGCAGCTTTACGTGCTCTGCCGCCGGATGCTCCGGACCCATCGCTGCCGTCAGGACAAAATTGATATTGCCCTGCCGCATCACATAGCTCGTCGATTCGCGATTGCCCGTCTCAAGCCCCGAGTAAGCATGCCGCGAAAACCCGAACGCCTTGCGGTAATAAAACTCAGCCTGCTTCGCGTTCCCGACGTAAAACTCGACGTGGTGTATCTTCTTAAGCCCAAGCGGATTCGCCACCGCTGTATTTGTTTCAACTGTTACGCTTGTTTCTGTGATCATTGCTTTGCTTTCTTGTTTTGAATATATCCGATCTGTTTAGGTTGTTTTGCCGGAGCCATCATTGCTCGGATCGCCGCAAACACCTGTTTGAAATGTCCGTCGTGTTCGCCTAGCTTTTTCTCGATCTGCGTGAGTTTCTTATTGATCTCGTCATTCGTCGCCGCCAGCCTACGCATATTTACGAAAGCCCGCAATCGCGATATTCACCTGAACTGCCCGCTCGCTGTTCAACACACTGGACAACATGGCAACACCTTGTTCAGTGAAAACGTATGGCATATGTCGGCGGCCGCCGCGTCCTAGCTTTGAGGTCGCATTTTGCGACCTCAAAGCCACGTACTCCTCTTCAGTCAACTGGAAACAAAAATCATCTGGAAAGCGATCAAAATTTCGTTTCACCTGCTCATTTAGACGTTTAGTTGTTACGCCGTACATCGCCGCCAACTCACTGTCGAGCATCACCTTGTCATCGCGGATCAAATATATGCGCCGCTCAACCTGGTCGAGTGTTATGACAGCTGTTTCTATCGATCTTTCGCTTTTCTTTGTTGCCATGTTCAGACATATACTAGGTTCCAATTTGAAACCTCATACCGTTTGAAGTCACAAAATGTGACTTCAAGTTATCGAATTCATCCTTGGTGAGTTGGAACATGAAAACCTCAGGAAATCGATCACTATTGCGTGGAACCGCCTGATTAAGAACTCGCGTTTCAACACCATACATGGCAGCCAGCTCGCTGTCGAGCATGACCTTTTCACCGCGAATCAAATATATCCGCCGCTCGACCTGATCCAGCGTGACGACCGAGGTCACAGTATTCCTTTTATTGTTGATCGCCACATCCGACCGTTCGTTAATCCGATTTTAGAATCGCAAATCCGGAAATCCCGACCTACTACCTCGCCCTTTTCTCAGTCTACTTTGCATTGCCGACGTAAAACTCGACGTGGTGTATCTTCTTTAGCCCAAGTGGATTCGCCATCGCTGTGTTCGACTCAATTCCTGTGTTCGTCTCTGTGATCATTTCTGTTACTTCAAAATCTAATTACTCGGTTCCCAGATTACCTTACCGGTTCTGTCGATGTAGCCGCACTTAGCACCGGAATCGTAGCTTTCACAAACTTCGGCAAGTCCTCGATAGAAGTCGTCGGCACGTCCAAACGGTTTACGTATAACGATCTTTCCGTTCGTATCGACAAAGCCGATCTCATTACCGCGTAGATAAACTTCCGCTAAACCCTCACGAAAATCCGACCAGACATCAATAGACGGGTCAAAAACAAACTTTCCTGTCTTGTCGATCACTCGATGAAGACCATCAATTGAAACCCGAGCAAGTCCGTTTGAAAATGGATAGCATCGACTCTTTCCTGTCTTGAACCTTACCCTTCCTGATTTATCAATGAACGCATGATTTCCGCTATTTCTCGTAGACGACATTCCTACCGGTTTAATAACGTCGCCCCGAAGGTTCACGCAAGATAGCCCCTCAGAAAAATCAGTCGCGTACGAGAGTCTCGGCTTGATCACCATTTCACCCATCAGGTTTATATATCCGTATTTCCCATTAAGGAAGATTCTTGCTAGTCCTTCCGAGAACTGGCCCGCCCAATCGAACTGCGGCCTTATGACCCAATTACCCGATTTGTCAATAAAGCCATATTTCCATTCAGACATGATCGGTATGGCGGCAACTGCTACCCCGTCGCGAAATTCGGAAACATGAACAAACTTGGTATCAATAACGACTTTTCCGGTCCTGTCAATAAAGCCCCAAAAGTACCACGGGTGAGAAGCTGACGAATAAAAAGTTCGACCGCGGAACTCGAATCTTTGCTTCGTTTGATCGTAGCCAATGGCCGCCAGGCCTTCCGAAAAATGCGATGCAACATCCCAATCACCACGGATTACAACAGCACCCGATTCATCAACAAAGCCTTGGCTGAAGCCTTCGGTGATAATTGTGTCTCGGCCAAAAGAGACTCGGGCGAGGCCTTCTGAAAAATACGAAGCACCGTCGAATTTTGGTTCGAGAACAATCTTTCCGGTTCGATCGATGTAACCGGCTTTGCCGTTAACATATACAGGAAACCAATTGTCAGATTTGAATTCCTGGGCAGCTGCCAACGAGACAACGACAATTGTTGAGTACACCAGAAATAGAATCGACCTTGCCAAAAAAATCATTTCTTACAAGCTCCTACCTTGATCGCTAAACGCAGCTCACAGCCGAGGCGATCCCCACCTATTTCCTTATCCTGACCCCAACGGCAGTAACAACCGTGAACGAACGAGTCAGTTTTGCCTTTTGTTCTTCTAATACCGTTTTCAGCAACTCGATCCTTTGTTTAATTTCAAGTTTGCCAAATCGAAGCAGTATTACGCCGCTCGCGATGAGCCGGTCGCGGTAGATCAATTCGCCAAAATCCTTGTCGTTTGTGAGCAGAATCGCTTCTGACGCGGCCGCTCTTGAAAGCACTTCGATATCATCAATGCCGGGGCTGATCTCTTTGATGTCGGCAACTTCATGCCCCGCAGCGCGAAGTGCGCGAATGATCTCGCTTTCGATACTTTCGTCGGCAAGAATCTTCATGCAGTTTCGTGAACTAACGGGAACACGAAGTCAGCGCTCATTGACTTGTGCGCATACTCCAAGCAGGCAAGTATCTGCTGACGATTCAGATGAGGGTATGATGCCAAGATCTCATCGATCGATTCGCCTGCTGCGAGCTTTCCAATTACAAGCTCAACTGAGATCCTCGTGCCCTTTATCACGGGTTTGCCAACCAGGACCTTGGGGTTTACTTCTATTAGCTCTTCCATATTCCTAACATACTACTTTTGACCAAATGATTCGATGTATTTCCGCGTCACTTCTTTCAACTCCGCATACGACGGAATGACATAAAGCACCGGCTGCATATCGCTGTAGGTATATTCGTGGTTGATGACCTGTTCGAGGTCAAACGGACGGCGTTCGACGTTGTCAGAGAACGCGTGCTCAAGCTCACCAAAGCTCGAAAGAAGCCCAGCGCCGTAGGCCTTGATATCGCCTTCGTGCTCGACCATCCCGAATTCGACCGTGAACCAATAGAGCCGCCCTAGTTCTTCCAGCTGCCGATCATTCGCGATCCGAGCACCGTGGCCTATGAACTGTGAAAAATCGGCGAATGCGGGGTTTGTGAACATCGGGATATGGCCGATCGATTCGTGGACGATGTCCGGTTCTGGCGTGTACGCCGGCTGAGAATGGTGGCGAATATACTGCGTGCAGAGCATCACGCGGTACGAAAGCCACGAAAGGAATCCGCGCGTTTCGACCAGGCCCTCGATCGGCGCGAGCCGAAATCCGGTCAGTTCACGCAAGCGACGGTTCATTTCGGTCAGTTGCGGGATGCGGTCCGTACGAATTCCAAGATCCATTTTTGCACGGAGATAGAAGGGCGAAGCGTAACGCTGATGCAGCTCCTCCAACTCCTCAGCCACGTACCGCCAAACGCGCTGCTCGCGCGGGCTGTAATCGACATCCGTGATCTCGCCGGTCATTCTGAAGTTCTTGGCCAAGGACGCAATATGGTCGCGCCGCTCACGATATTCCTTGTCGTTCGCTCCTGGGTGATCCAGTTTGAGTTCGTTTATGTTCTCAAACTTCATGTCCCTGAACTCGGGCAGATCTGCGTCAGAGACCTGGAAATTCTCGATGGCAAATTCGGTTTCGATGGCGGTCGGTACGGCGGTTTCGGTCAGCATTTTGGCGGCTCCTTTCATATATCCGATGCGGGCGGCGAAGGTCTGGTTATCTGGGAATAAGTAATTATAATGGATATCTTCGGGATACTGAATGACTTTCGTAAAGTCGGAGGCAAATTTAGCTTTACAAATTATGTTTATTTAGCTGAAATGCTTAATGGCCATCTGAGGCTAATCGCACGGCCGGACTGCAAACAAAGGAATGCTTGACGAAATAGATAAGAAGATCTTGAAGGAACTGCAGGAAGATGCACGTACGAGTTATGCAGAACTTGGGCGCCGTGTCGGGCTGACGACGCCAGCCGTGATCGAACGTGTTCGCAAGCTGGAAGACGCTGGCATTATCATGGGTTATCGAGCGCAGGTCGATACTGCGAAGGTAGGCCTGCCGATCACCGCGTTCGTCCGTATGAGCATCACGGGTGTCGATTACAGCCACATCATCGAGGTCGCTCAAGAGTCGAACGAAGTGTTGGAATGCCACCGCGGCACCGGCGGCGATTCGTTCATAATGAAGATCGCCGTCTCGTCGGTCGAGCATCTTCAGGAAGTGATCGACCGCCTTACGCCCTACGGCATCACCACGACCACCATCGTCCTGTCATCGCCTGTGAGAAAGCGAATTATTGAAGTTTGAGAACGATCAGGCCACGAATTCACAAAATGGATCAGCGATACGTTGTTTATGTATTCGCGTCTTTTTGAAACTGCTCACTTCAGCCTTTCAAGCCGGCCTTTTCGCTTGACGATATTCTTGTAGTCCCATTGGATCTCTTTGGACTTTTTTAACCAGCGTTTCAGGTCTTTCGCGTTGATCTGATCGACTGAAGTGTATGTGATCGAGGCATCTTTGAACTTGCCGGTGCCCGGTTCTAGCTGCTCCTCGTCGAAGCTAGCGCCGCTCCAGAACATCAGCCTGATGCCTGCTTTCAGCTTGCTGTAGCCGACGATCGGGTTGCCGTCCAGAAACCACACCGGATGCCGGTGCCAGATCTTACTCTCGGCCTTTGGCAAGCCGCGGTCGATCTCAGCCGCCAGCAGATCGCAGACCTCGCGTTCCGCCGGCGACTGAGCGTTGTTGTATTCGACGACGTCAGGGTTTTGCATCGATCTTCTTTGCTTTGCGCTTTTCGGTCATCTTGCCGTCAAATTCCTCTTCGTTCGCCTCGGCTTCTTCTTTGGTTTTGCGGACGATCTGGTCCTTGTGGTGAGGCGGTGAGTAGATGGTGTAGATCTTCAGCTCTTCGGTAGCCGATGTGTTGATCACGTTGTGCCGTGCTCCGGCGGGAATGACAACCGCATCGCCGTCCTTCACGACATACTTGTTGTCATCGATCTCGACTCGGCCTTTCCCGCCTTCGAATCGGACAAACTGGTCGTTCTCAGGATGCGTCTCGGCGCCGATCTCTTCTTTCGGCCTTAGGCTCATCAGAACAAGCTGGCTATGCGCTGATGTATAAAGGACCTTCCGAAAATTCTTGTTCTTGATCGTATCCTTTTCAATATTTGATTTGAATCCTTTCATAAATCCTCCCTGGTGTTTTCAATGATCTGAAACAATCTCTCGCGATCGGCTTCCATCGCCATGTTTTGAGAGAGTCGTTCAGCATTCAGTTTGTAACTCCCATTATCATACAGGTCTATAAGTCGTGATTCGAATTCTCCCTCAATAAGGTCCTTGATGGGCAAACCTTTAGGGCCGAGGCCGCGCTCGTGAACTATCCGTGCCCAAAACGGCTGATCGATCGCGTGCGGCACGACAAGCGCGGGCAAACCGTACTTCAACGCCATGTGCGTCGAGCCCGAGCCGCCGTGGTGCACGACCGCGTAGATGTGTGGATAAAGCCAGTCGTAAGGGACATCGCTGACGAAAAAAACGTTATCCGGGGCGTCGTCGAGCGCGGTCAGGCCGCCCCAGGATGTGTTGATGATCGCCGGAATATTCAGCTTTTTCAGCGCGTTGACGATCGCCTGGGTTTTCGCGAGCGGCTTGGTGTTGGTCATGCTTCCAAAGCTGATGAAGACGATCTTCTCGTGGGTACGGAGAAACTCCAGCAGCCGGTCGCTCGGCTTCCAATCGACGGATTTATCGCGCTCGAAATACCCGACGACCTCCGCCGTTTCGGGCCAGTATTCGGGCCGGGTGAACAAGCTCGGCGAAACGGTATAGATCGTTTTTTCGGTTTCGAGCAACGCACGGTTGATGTCGCCAACAGAGAGCTTCGCAAACCTATGTTCGCCTGTAAATCTTTTCGTAAATTTCTTTACAGCGAATGCCTTGAACCAATTGATCAGCCGATAGCTCACACGGTTTAGCATCCGCCCAAAATCTTTCCACATCGGTGCAAACTCATCGACCGCGTGTACCAAGCCCGGTATCGGAGCGAGCTGGATCGCCCGTCCCGGATTCGCCATTCCCCACACGATCGCCGTGTTGCATTTTGGATGATAGATGATGCGGTCGGGAGCTTCGTCGATCTGAACGCGATGCTGGACCTCGACAGATTCGGCGGCGAGTTTCATTCCCTTTCGAGCAAGCGAGAACCAATTTTTCAACCGACTAAATGTACCGCCTTCGCCGCCCAAGATCTCTTTCGCGTCGGTGCCCTCGATCAGCTTCAAGAACTCTTCGCTAAACCCGTGAAACCGAAACCCCATCGCCTCCGTCATCCCGCGAAACTGCTCCGGAAACAGACACACGACCTCCCAATCCCGCTTTCGCAACATCTCGCCGACCGCTAAGAACGGCTCAACATCACCACGCGTGCCCATTGAAATGAGGAGGGCCTTCATAGAATCATAAACAAAACCGATCTGTTCGATCTGCTGAGGGACGTCACGTGAGGTTTGAATTAACTTCTTTTGAAAATCGGTTCGCCAGCTGCTGAAGCTAACGCGATTGCAATATCTAACTGTCGGGCCTTTTGAATAGCGGCGTCGTCATGACTGGGCCATTCTCGGAGTGCGGCGTGACGTGGCGGCGGCTCCGCAGCAACCGCTTCCAACCCAGTCTTTCGAGCATCACTAGCCTTGATTATCGCGACTCCGTGTAAGTTTCTTCCCGAAGAAGCTAAATCTGCGCCAAGTTTCCAAAGCTCTTTTGCGGGTTTCAATCCATGTCGGAAAACCGACGTTTCTCCACGATAAGGTAAAAAAGCTGCCGGCTTTACCGACGTTGAATTGAAGTGACTGCGTTGACACAGAAATCTGGCTAAGTCTTCGCCATCTTCAACCTTTTCAGGCAAACCGGAGGGGAGCATACCCATAAGGCTCATTAGCTTGGATTCTGTCAATAATCAACTGGGGAATCGAAGTTCCGTCAAAATTCACAACCGCGTGTCCGCGCTCCGCTCCATTGAGCCAAGCAAGAGCAATACGGTTGGAGGTTCCAATGCTGACGGATACGATCTGGTTTCGCGAATGAGTCCAATCAAGCGAAACAGAACCATCTGGTTCAGGCGAGATTTCGGGCATTACCAAGTTATCCGGCAAAGCTTTTATAAATTCCTCAGCGTTCCACGCAGCAAGCGGATCAAGAGCAGCGGCACCGTAGCCATCCCAGTCGACCGACGAGCACTCATTAACCAATGTATTAATGGCCGCAATTACGTCAGCCTTTTTTCCGAAAAGAGACTCTGACTTCTGCTTGGACTCTATCAGTTTTGCGACCGCATTTCTCGTTACACTTGCCTCGGGCGATACTGCGGTATTCATTGAACCCGATCCGATTGACGCAAGAGCGACATATCCGAGACCAAAGCTCAAAGCTAGCGAAATAGGTTCAGGCATCTTTTTGTGACCGTCCTTTTAAAAATATGGTTCTTTAGTTCTCTAAGTTCTAATATTATGGATCGGATTTCGTTCCAGTTTTCGATACTAACAGATTTTGAAGACACAACTCCGTTATCAAAAATCAATGGAAGCGTTTGGTCTGCAATCGGTTGCAACGTAAGAACGCTGCTCATCTGATGGCCCGTTTTCTTATCGACGGCAGTATATTGATCTAGGAAACCAACTAGCGATAGCCTTTCATTATCCGCCAACCTAGGGCCGTTAATGATGTATTCGTCAAGATTGACTTCACCATTAACAAGGGGAAGTAAAATTCGGTTAATGTATCTAAGCCTAATTGCAGAGATTTTGATCGGTTCTGCCATCCTCAGGTAATTTAACCATTGTTTCTTTATTTGAGGCAGATAGCTGTCCAGATTTGTATATGGCTCTAAACGATTAAATGAAAAACCTTGCTTTCGAAATTGAACTACTTGCCTTCCATCGTTTTTTAAAAATTGAAAGCCATTAATTTCGCTCTTGAGAGAATATTCTACTTCATTCGTCGGCGTTGCTTTCACGGTGTGATCTTGAAGAAAGGTTGGCCGCATCTTCGGGTAACTTTTCGCGAGTTCCTTTGACGCTAATTTTTGAACCTTCATTATGTCCAAATTCGGCGGCAACTCGCAGTCGATATCCAGTACGGCTTCAATAATTGGAGGCTTTTTCAAATTCATCGGACGGTTCGAACAACCTAATCATAATACTGCGTATTCTATCAATCAATCGAGCATCAAGCACGCGGCTGGGGAAATGCGGGGATCTATTTTCAAAGTAGAGAGGGCAAGGCAGGCCCGAATGTCCTCGCGGGTAAGCTCCGGGAAGTCAGAGATGATCTCTTCTTCAGTCATTCCACCGGCCATATATTCGAGCACATCTTGCACAGTTATCCGCATTCCCCGAATCGTCGGCTTTCCGCTTCGCTTACCGGGTTCGATGGTAATGATATCTCGGTAATCCATGCCCTAAACTATATCAGAACTTGTCCGTTCCCTGTTACGAATTCCACGCGACCTGGCTTCTTAGGCGCATCAGCGTGCGTTCGAGGCCGATGATCTCGAAAACGGAGAGCATTGACGGGCCGACGGCGACGCCGGTGAGCAGCGTGCGCGCGCCGTTCATGATGACGCCTAACTTGGTGCCTTTTTCTTCGGTAAAGGCTTTAACGACAGTTTCGATGTTGGCTTCGGAAAAAGTCTGCGTATCCGCTTCAGCAGATGCGGACGAGGGCGTCCGCGTTCCGAATTCAGCTTCGAAACGATCGGCGAGTTCCGGCAGCCATTCACGGAGTTCGGGGAATTTCTTCAGGTTTTTCTCGACGGCCGCGGCGTCAAAGTCATAGTCTTCGCTGAAATAAGCGCGGCCCTGCGATGAGAAATCCCTGAGCGTGAAGAACCGCTGACGGATGAGATCGACGGTGCGCACAAACCAATCGCAGGTTCCGATCTCAAGCGGACGGACCTCGACTTCGTCAATGTTTGCGGACGAGGGCGTCCGCGTTCCCTCATCGTATTCATCGCGCCAGAGTTTGTTTGCTTTGAGTTCGGTCTTAACGTATGGCAGCAGATCGGTTAGCGGCATTGTTCGGATATATTCGGCGTTCATCCACTGGGCCTTGTCGTCGGTCCATTTTCGCGGATCGTCGGGGCTGAAATTGAATATCGCGTTCGAGCGATGAATGCCCTTTAGTGAGAATTTCGCGATCAGTTCGTCGAGCGTGTATATCTCTTGTTCCTCGCCGGCTGACCAGCCAAGCAGTGCCAGATAATTGCGAAAAGCCTCAGCCAAAAATCCCGCATCGCGGTAAGTCGTCATCGAAACGACCTCGCCGTGCTTGCGTTTCGACAGCTTACCTTTGTTAGGTGCCATGATCAGCGGCAGGTGTGCGAACGTAGGCGGCGTGACGCCGAGTGCTTCGTAAATTAGAACCTGCTTGTGCGTGTTCGTCAGATGGTCCTGGCCGCGGATGACGTGCGTTATCTGCATCTCGATGTCGTCGCACACGACGGCAAGGTTATAGAGCGGATGCCCGTCGGAACGCAGCAGAACGAGGTCCTCGGTCTCGCCGTAATCGCGCTCCTGCAGGCCGTAAACCTGATCTTCGAACGATGTTTTACCGGTTGCGGGAACTTTCAAGCGGATAGCGAACGGCTCGCCTGCGGCGGCTCGTGCGTCCGATTCCGCAGGCGACAGCTCGCGAAACGGGTTATCGCGCATGTTCTTATCACCGCCTTGCTGGCGTGCTCGCTCCTTGATCGCGTCCTTTACGTTGGCATCTGTCGGCTCAGCTTTCGGCGTAAAATCACGATACGCTTTTCCATCATCCAACAGTTTCAATGCGGTCGCACGGTGCTTATCTGCATTGTCGGATTGGAAAACGATCTCTTCGTCAGGCGCAAACCCGAGCCATTCCAGCCCGTCGAGGATCGAACGGGTCGATTCATCGGTCGACCGTGCAAGGTCGGTGTCTTCGATACGAAGAAGGAACTTGCCGCCGGAATGGCGAGCGAAAAGATAATTAAATAGAGCGGTCCTCGCGGAACCGATATGTAGATAGCCGGTAGGCGACGGCGCAAATCTAACGCGAACTGTCATACTCAGAATTTTATTGCGGGACAAGAGAAATAGCTAACAACTGTCATCGAACAACTGTTAGCTATTTAATTAAACTATGGCGGAGACGACAGGATTCGAACCTGTGAAGGGCTTTTGACCCTTAACGATTTAGCAAACCGCCGCTTTCAGCCGCTCAGCCACGTCTCCGTTCCTTGACTTGTCGGGCCTGTGGCGGGCAGATCCCGCTATCAGGCGAGCTTTTATTCTAACCGCAAGGCAAACTTTGTCAAGCTAAAGGCATCGAAAAAGCCAAGGCATCATGGGGCAACATTGCTTGACAGACTTGCCTATAATCAAGAAAATAGTTGAGTTGTGCGTAATGGCTCCCGCGTTTCATCGGGTGTCGCACCGCTAGCGAGATCCGGCCAAACAGTTTGCGATGAGGTTATTGCCGACAGAGAGAATCTTACTACTATCGATGCTTATCGCAGCGATGTCAGTTCCTGCTCTCGGAAATGTGCCGTCAGTACCGTCTGCCTCGGCGCATGCCAATTCAAATGTCGGAATTATTAAAGGCATCGTACGCGACAACGCAGGCGGTCCTATCGCCGACGCAACGGTGGCATTTTTCCGTGTCGGATCGTCGAAATTGCTCAAGCAGGTGCGATCGGGATCGGATGGCAGTTTTCTAGCCCGTATGATCCCAGGGCGTTACAGTGTTCTTGCTGTTGCCGAAGGATTCAATCCCGTCACGATAAATTCGGTCGAAGTTGCCCGGGCCGCTCAGTTGAATTACGGATTTAAGCTTGAAAGGGCGGGCAGCGGTAATACGCTTCCCGAGAAAAGACTTGACCGAAACAACCCAAAATGGGTTATCCGATCTGCTCAATTAAGCAGGAGCATCTATCAAAATTCTGAGACTGATCCGTCGAATGAGACTGCAGCAAATGTCGATATCTCGCCGGGCCTTTTGACTGGAGATGACGAACACAAGTCCCATCCAAGGCCGGTCACGGTCGTAGAAAGCTATTTCGCAGCGACGTCTGATGGACCTGTATCGGGCCTCAACGCAGCGACGCGGTTCTCGCTTTCTGATGATTCAGAAATGATCGTCGCCGGACAAACCGGGTTGGGACACGGGGCTCCTCAACGCGTAGAGGCACAACTTGTTTTTCGTCCGGGCCAGCTTCATCAGATACGTGTCAGCGGTTCATTTGCTTCTTTTAACTCGGGTCCTGCAAGCGGACTGAACAGCTCATTTTCGCAGGTTTCAATTCAGGCTACGGATGAGTGGAGGGTTCGCGAGGGTGTGATCCTGGTGTTTGGTTTTGATTATTCGAAATTCATCGGCGCCGGGGGGGATTTTTCGATCACGCCAAGGTTGGGACTTCAATACGATATCGATCCAAGAACGCGTTTTCGGACTGCCTATACAACCCACACGGAAGAAAGAACCTGGACGCGTGCCATCGAATTTGAGAATGCGCAGGTAATGTTCCGTGAACCCGTTTCGGTCGAAGACTTTGCATTCGAGGAAGGCAAGGCCGTAATGAACAAGGGCCGTCGGCTGGAGTTCGGTATTGAGCGTGTGCTCGATAACCGATCAAGCGTCGAGGCTAACGTATTCTTTGATACGACGCTGGGACGCGGTGTCGGGCTTACAAAATTGCCCTTTGATTCGCTCGATCCCCTTGGTTTTAATGAATTTACGGTGAATCAACAGGGGAATGCTCAGGGCTTGAGGGTGGTCTATTCGCGACGGCTGGGACATAGGTACTCTGTGAGCGCTGGTTACAGTTTCGGTGTCGGGCAAAAACTTTCTGATGAAAAGGTCTCAAATCCAGCCGATCTATTCCAGAACGACATTTTTCAATCGTTCTTTGGTCAGTTTGAGGCCGATTTTGCCTCGGGGACAAACGTCAGGACCATTTTTAGGCTCTCACCTCAGGCTACGGTTTTCGCAATTGACCCTTTTAGGGGGCGTCTCGCGATCTACGATCCCAGCCTGAGTGTTCTTGTGACCCAGAATCTTCCGACCCTTGGCCTCCCTTTCCAGGCCGAGGCGGTGGTCGATGCCAGGAATCTTCTCGATTTTGCTGTGGGGATCAGTGGAGACGACGGCGTATTGCGGCTGACGAATCAGCGAAGAGCATTGCGGGGCGGGATCCTCGTGCGATTCTGAACGCACCAAATTTGCTGGTTGTGATCACGTCTTTGTACCGGTTGTCATTGGTTTAGCCATAGCAATAACCTTATTGCCCTTTTTCCAAATTCTCGGATTGTTGAGCAAATTTCTGAATAGCTCGGATCTTTTCTGAGCCTTTATTCTGCTCTGGCGCGATTTTCCTCAAGCAACTATGGCATGTAGTGCCATGGGAATTGATCGCCGGAGACTGGAACAAATGTTGCATCTGGTTTTATTGGCGAAGTTTGCCCTGCTTTAATGAAAGGGAAGGTGCTCACAAGTTGGAGCCTGATCTGGCTGGTTGCGATGGTTTTATTCGTCGCGGGCGGGGCACTGAATCTGCTTCAACGAGCTTCTGGCGACCTTCCGCCTACCGACGGCGTTTTGTGGGTCGAACGGGACGGCGGGATATTTGCTGAAAAGGTGCTGCCGGGCTATGCAGCGTCGCGTCAAGGCATATCGCAGGGTGACCGGCTTTTGACGATCAGCTTGGCGGACGGAGTTGCGGAAGAGGTCGTTTCTGCTGCCCACGTGCAGATGTACCTCGACACTGCAGGTGTCGGCGGTAACTTGACCTATTTTTATCAAAAGACATCCTATTCGATCCCTAACAGTTTCTATTACGCCGACCTTCGTAATCTTGATACCCTTCCAAGATGGTCGCCGTCGATGATCTTCTTATCGATCGTAGGTATCATTTGGCTGGGAGTTGGTCTGTTTGTGCTTTTCAAGCAGGGTAGCAGGTCCCCATTCGTACTTCATTTCGCGACGATCTGCCTGGTCGCGTTTGTTTTCCATGTTTATCGCCCGATCAACATCGGGCAGGATCTCGATCTTGCCGTCAGTCTCCTGGACGATATAGCATTTGCGCTGTTTGCACCCTTGTTCCTCCACTTTTGCATGCGATACCCGGTGCGAAGCGAGGTCCTGGATGCTGAGCCCTGGAAAACTTACGTACTTTATTTGCCGGCCGCTTTGATCTCTGCCGCTCTTTTATTCTTTTCGCTCGGTCAGCTGATCCCGGCACCGGGATTTTCAAGTTGGCTGGGCGGATTCATCACGTTGAACAAGGTTCTTCCGACGATCAATCTGGTTCTGCTCGTCCATTTCGTAACCGGCATTACGGCCGGAGCGCTCGTGCTGCTTTGGCGCTTTCTGACCAACAGACATACGTTGGTAAGGCAGCGATTGAAATGGGCAATGTGGGGAACCATATCTTCCGTGCTGCCAATACTTGCCTTTCAGGCAGCAAAACGCTGGTTCCAGATCCCTGACGATACTTTCTCGGCAGCGCTGACCACACTTCCGCTTGCGTTAATCCCGCTTAGTTTCGGGCATTCGGTCGTACGGTATCGGTTGATGGACGTCGATGTGGTTGTGAGAAGGGCGCTCGTGTATGCCCTCACGACAGTCGCGATAGCGATGATGATCGGAGCCGTTGCACTCGGCCTCGTCTTTTTCGCTGTGGGGGACGATCTTTCTCGAACAGAGATCACGCTTCGTGCTTTGATAGCGATCATCGCGATGGCGGCGATCGTGATGTTGAGCGAGCCGCTGAAAAATTTCCTTCAGGAGCGTGCAGATCGGTTTTTCTATGGAACTCGATACGACCTTCGCCAGGGACTGCTTGATTTCGGACGAACGCTTTCTGCAACAACCGCGCTTGAGCCGCTGCTGGATTCGCTGAATGAGAGACTCACAGACGTCCTTGATGTCGAAAAGGTCGCTGTTTTTATCGAAGACAGTTCTGCGGCCAGTGGTTATCGCATCGCCAGATCGACCGGTCTTGGCGAGACCTACCATATACCGCAGGATTTCAAGCAGATGATCCGCGAAAAATCCGCCGAACGCGGAGTCGTGAGGGCAGATGAATTCGAGTCACAAGACGTTGACCAGCCGACGGTGAACGGCAACGGCCGATATCCTGTCCGCCAGGAACTTCACTATTTCGTTCCGTGTGTGGTCAGATCGAAAATGGTTGCTGTTATCGGTCTGGGCCGAGGCCGCGACGGCTCACTGCTCTCTTCGGAGGATCTCGAGATACTGAGGACTGTTTCGGGGTATATCGCGGTTGCAATCGAAAACAGTCGGCTTCTTCAGGAACAACGTGCCCATACGCAGGAACTTGCCTTGCTCAAAGAATTCAATGAATCCATAGTCGAATCGGTTAACGTCGGCCTCCTCGCAGTGACCGAGGACGGGATCATCTCGCGGTGCAACACGACGTTTGAAGAAATGATGGGATTGAGCCGAGAGGAGGCCATCGGTAATTTGGTGGACGATATATTTGATGAAGCGTTCGCCGCGAATCTCGCAGGAATTCTCGGCAAATCGCGTTGGCATTTGACGGAGATCCGTAATGCATACAAGCTCCACACCTCCGATAAAAGCGGCCGTTCCTTGATCTTGAACGTAGCGGTCGCGCCGCTTCGCTCAGTATCGAATGCACAGACGGGCGCGATCGTGGTGCTCGAGAATGTATCTTCAAGAGTTAAGCTCGAAGAAACTCTGCAGCAAAGTGAAAAGCTTTCAAGCATCGGGCTCCTGGCGGCTGGCGTCGCGCATGAGGTAAATACCCCTCTCACAGGCGTTTCCAGCTATACGCAGATGCTGCTGGGAATGATACCCGAGACCGACCCAAAACATGCCCTGCTTCAAAAGATGCAGCGGCAGACGGACCGGGCATCGAACATTGTTGGAAATCTTCTCAATTTTTCCCGGACGGGAAATGCGATCGAATTGGCCGAGATCGAAATCAACCAGCTGCTCGACGATACGCTTCAGCTTCTTGAGCCGCAGCTTCGACGATCGAATATCGCTATTGAAAAAAGCTATGCACCTACGCCTCCGAAGGTGTTCGGAAATGGCGGCAAGCTGCAGCAGGTCTTTACCAACCTGATCCTGAACGCTCGCGACGCAATGTACGAAGGCGGGACCATCATCCTCAGAACGTCCATCAGCGGTACGGATGAAGTTACGATAGAAGTTTCTGATACCGGTGAAGGGATACCCCCAGAGAATCTTACCAAGATCTTCGATCCCTTCTTCACAACAAAAGGAGTCGGAAACGGGACGGGCCTCGGCCTTGCCGTGACGTACGGGATCGTCCAGGAACACGCAGGCACGATCCAGGCCTTTAGTGAAAAAGGAAGGGGAACCACTTTCAGATTGGTGTTTCCGGCGTCGATCAAACAGCGACAAAGGATGGTTGGATAAACTCGCGATGATTCCGCCTATAGCCTCGGAAAACTAAAATTTCATTTATCTCTTCGTCGATCGTACTGCTTTCTCCGGCCATAGGGTTCAATAAGAAAAGCGATCTGACCGTTTCGATCGTGGCTTCTCACCTGGGGATGCGCGAAACACGCACCGGTTGGAAGGCCCATGCGCCGCGCAATAGGTTTGTAGTAAGATACGGGAAAACGCTAGCTCTTTGAGCGTTGGGAGAATCCGATCTGATGTCAAACTTTGTAAAGAAGGCACTGGCCTTTTCGATCGTTTTAATTTCCGTTCATTTCGCCGCCGGCGAAGCACACTCAAAAATAAGTGCATCGGCAGTTTCCTCGGCAAAGATCTCAAGGGTCCAGAACGATCGCCCTGAGATCCATTATTCCGTAGCGATGACAAAGCCGTGGACCCACCTTTTGGAGGTAGAAATGCGGCTGCGTTGGGCCAACGGGCCTCGTCAGGTCGAACTAAAGATGCCGGTTTGGACACCCGGCAGCTATCTTGTACGCGAGTATGCAAGACACGTCCAAGGGTTTTCCGTTAGCGCAGGCAGCCCACTGCAGTGGCGAAAGATAAACAAGAATACATGGCAGGTTGATGTCAATGGCAGTCGCGAAATAACGGTCGCTTATCGGGTTTATTCGAATGAACTCACGGTCAGAACGAACGAGTTGAACGACGAGCACGCTTTTTGGAATAACACGGCGCTTCTGTTGTATCCGGATGGGCATCTCGGTGCTCCCTCGACAATAACCGTGCGCCCCTATAAGAATTGGAAGGTCGCGACCGGACTCCAGAAAGTTGCTGGAGCGGAGAACACGTTCCGAGCCGAGAATTTCGACATACTTTACGACGCGCCGTTCGAAGTAAGCGACTTTAAGGAGGTCTCTTTTGTTGTGCGGGGCAAACCGCATCGGATAGTAGTGACCGGCGAAGGAAACTATGACCTCAACCTGATGGCGTCCGATTTCGCAAAGATCGCTGAAGAATGCATAAAGCTCTTCGGCGAGCTTCCACTCGAGAATTATCTCTTCATTATCAATCTACGCGGAGGGGGCGGGTTGGAGCACCTTAATTCAACCGCGCTTCAATGGAATCGCTTTGGCTTTAAACCTCGTTCGCGTTACATCAGCTTTTTGAATCTGGTCGCGCACGAATATTTTCATCTCTGGAATGTCAAAAGGATAAGACCGGATGTTCTCGGGCCGTTCGACTACGAAAAGGAGAATTACACAAAGCTGCTTTGGGTGGCAGAAGGTATCACTTCCTATTATGAAGGCATTCTGCTCTTACGAGCGGGCCTTATTTCAGATGCGGAGTTCTTAAGCGGGAAGGCGGACCTGATCGAGGCCCTGCAGGCAAGGCCCGGACGGTTCGAAACGAGCCTCGAGGAAGCGAGCTTTGACACCTGGATCAAGTTTTATCGCCAGGATGAGAATGCCGTTAATAACCAGATCTCTTACTATGATAAAGGTGAGATCGTTGGAATGCTCCTCGACATAACAATCCGAACGTCATCCACAGGCAGGCGCTCGCTAGACGACGTATTCCGTCTTCTTTATAACGATCACTTCAAGAAAGGAAGAAACTTCTCACCCGCAGATTTTCAGAGGGCGTCAGAGCAGATGGCCGGTCGCAGCCTCGATGAATTCTTTTCGAAATATGTCAGAGGAAGAGAGGAGATAGATTATGACGAGATCCTGAGCGGCATCGGTTTAAGGATGAACGTCACAGAACCCAACCGTGATCGAGCTTTTATAGGTGCCGATCTGTCCGAAGATGCGGGAAGGCTGACTGTCCGTACCGTACCGTCAAATACCCCAGCCTACGAACAAGGATTAAATGTAGGCGATCAGATCGTCGCGATAGATGGTTTTCGGACGAGCCAGACGTTCCTTCAATCTTATCTCGGCGAAAAAAGGCCGAACGATCGAGTGAAACTCACCGTCTTTAGGTTCGATCGCCTTCGTGAGATAGATTTTCTGCTCGGAAGCGATCTTCGCAGGGACTACTCGATTGCAATGGTCACAAACCCGACCGTTCAGCAGAGAAGGCTTTATTTTGGCTATCTTGGTTCGGAGCTATAAACTCCGCTTTGCCTGAAAGTGAATATGGTCTGTAAAAGAATGATCATCGGTATCGGTGCGGCCCTATGCATTGCCGCGGCCATAAGCTGCGGCGAACAACCTGAGACGCCCGATGCCCCGATGATCACGAGCCTTCGCGAGGTGCCGTCGGTTCGACTTAATTTTCGATACGAGCCTGACGTCCCGGCTCCGGACAATGTCCGCCGTACTTCCCAGGGCGAGCGAGATGCCAGGGTCCAATCCGATTTCGATCGCAACCGACCCCACGAATCTCTTGATCGCACCATCGCCTCCCCCGACGGAAAGCGGATCATTACCGTTTATTCGCGTCTCGGCGATGCGCAGTCCGAGTACCGGCTCGACATCTATTCGTCCGATGGTGTTCTTCTTCGAAAGGTCACGCCTGAATCGATGGCAGTTCACTTTCCGGACACCATAGTTTGGTCCCCGGACGGCACCGGCGCAGCTTTTGTGGCGGTTACGAGAGGGATTTCACCGGCTGCGGCTCCTGACGCTCCCGCCGAAGTATCGAAAGATAGGCCTGCCGCAACCTCGAACGAAAATAATGCGGGCGGGACTTCCGACAATTCCAGCGAAGATGACGCTTCGGGTGCGACCGATCTTCTCGAAGCCGCAACACCTTTGCCTTCGACGCCGACTCCGCCACCCGATGTGCTGACCTTCCGCACCGAGCAGATCTATATGATCGGTGCCGAAGGCGACGGTCTGCGACCGATCACCCAGAACGAGGGACTGATCTATTTCTATTTCGTTTGGTCGCCTGACAGCAGCATGCTTGCCGCACTTGCGGCGACCTCGCGGGAATGGCAATACTTAGAGCTCACGGCGGACGAAAAAAAGGAGCTTTTTGTTCCGGTGGGCCGCCCGCGGGTGCTGGAACGCTCGGGCCGGGAGCGCCACCTCGACGATGCTTTGACCGCGGTTCAGCCAGTCTGGTCGCCCGATTCCGCAAAGATCGCATGCGCATTTGATGTTCAGGTGCGGATATACGATTCAAAGGGCGATGTCCCGACACAGGCAGCGATCCCGCTGGTCAACCAACTTCTGCTATCATCGCAGGCTTACGATAGAGAGCAACAAGCGAAGATGGAGACGGATGGGAATGCGAATTCTAATTCAAATATAAATGCCGCGTCGCGAGGAAATGCGAACATCAGTACCGATCCGAACAGCAATGCCGGGCCAGGGCAATCCGCGCTCACGTTGCCCGACCGAAGTTCACTGGTTTCGTTTAACCCTATTGTCGCGCTTGTTTGGCCGACTGAGGAACAGCTTTATTTTCAGACCGCTTACTTCAAACGGATGAAGAACGAGGCTGACAGTGTGATGAGCTATGCAAGGTGGCATCGGCTGATCCTATCTCCTCAGCCCGGGCTGTTCGTAAGGTGAGAATATGCAGCCAGCAACTATTTCCGATATATACGAAAACAATAACAAAGTGAGGAGACGCCTGCTCGAAACCGTCTCGGCGTTGACGAATGATCAATTGTCGGCCCGACCGAGCGAGGAAAAATGGTCGATAGCCCAAATTGTTGACCATGTTTCACTCGTCAACGGCGGAATGTATAAGATCTGCAGCAGGCTCTTGTCAAAAGCAAAAGAAGATGGCCGAAGGTCAACCGGTGTGTTCGATCTTGATGGATTTCGATCAAAAGCCGCGGGTATTGCGGATGTAAAACTCGAGGCGCCCGGCATTGTGCATCCTGCAGAAGCCCGACCGCTTGAAGATTCGATACGTATGCTCGACGAGAATGCCATAGCCTTTGAAGGTTTGCGACAGATGTTTGAAGAATTTGACGCAAATTCCCCTAAATTCCTTCATCCGTTCCTTGGTGAACTCTCGGCCGTCGAGTGGCTTATGTTAGCAGGCGGCCACGAGGCAAGACATCTTGCTCAAATAAAGCGGATAATCGACCAACTGGAACCCGCGACTGGTGCAGAATAATGGTTTTCGCTTTGCCTGAGGCAGGATGGACAGGCCGATGTCGCGATACTCTGTTCGCGTGACGCCGGGCAGGTGGAAGCTCAAATTTCTAAAATCAGCCGTATATGCTAATCTTCAGACATCTTTACTATAAGAAAATTTGAAACATATCTCACGATCTGTTTATGGATAGATTTCTGGTCAAAGGTGGGCGGCCCCTGCATGGAAAGGTCGAAATAAGCGGGGCGAAGAATTCGGCTCTGCCGTGTCTTGCCGCGACCCTCCTTACATCTGAGACTGTAATTCTTCATAACGTCCCCTACGTAAAGGACCTGATCACGCAGCGACGGCTCCTTGAAGATCTTGGAGCGACCGTTTTGACTCCCGAGCTTAGAACCCACAAGGTCACTGCGCGAAATATCGAAACTTTTGAGGCTCCGTACGAGTTGGTCAAGACGATGCGGGCCAGCGTCCTCGCTCTCGGGCCGCTCCTGACGCGGTTCGGCCAAGCTCGTGTCAGTTTGCCGGGCGGATGTGCGATCGGGACAAGGCCGATCGATCTGCATCTAAGAGCGTTCGAGGAACTCGGTGCCGTTGTGGGGCTGGAGTCGGGCGATGTTGTTGCCCGGGCGCCAAAAGGCCGGTTGACCGGAACGACGATCGGGTTTGAAAAGGTGACGGTCACCGGAACCGAGAACGTGATGATGGCCGCTTCGCTGGCTCGCGGCAAGACGGTCATAAAGAACGCGGCCCGCGAACCGGAGATAGAGGACCTGGCGGAACTTTTGAACAAAATGGGTGCGAGGATCAAAGGGGCTGGAACCGACACTATCGAGATCGACGGGGTCGAGGCGTTGGCCGGGGCAGAACACACAATAATACCCGACCGGATCGAGACCGGCACATTTATCGCGGCAGCAGCCATCACAGGCGGCGAGATCGAGATCGCAAAATGCAGGCCGGAACATCTGAATGCCGTCATCAATAAGCTGAAAGAGACAGGCGTCTATATCGAAAAATTGGATCAGGACACCCTCCTGGTGCGAGCGAAACGAGAAGGCTTGCAGGCCCGTGACGTCACGACGGAGCCCCACCCTGATTTTCCGACCGATATGCAGGCCCAGTACATGGCGCTTATGACACAGGCCCGCGGGACCTCGGTCATAAAGGAGACGATTTTTGAGAATCGGTTTATGCACGCGTCTGAATTGATACGGCTCGGTGCAAAGATCGCGATCTCCGGAAATACTGCCGTTGTCGAAGGGCCGACCCGACTCACGGGCGCAAGGATCCTGGCATCCGACCTTCGTGCCTCGGCATCTCTGGTTTTGGCGGCGCTTTGCGCTGAGGGCGAAACGCTGATCGACCGGGTTTACCACATCGACCGAGGATATGAGACGATCGTTAAAAAGCTCAGGTCGTTAGGCGCCGATATCGAAAGGATCTCTGACGACCTTGCCTCCGCGGCATGAGGCAAGACATGCCGACGGAACATATTTTTAGAGTTCCGCGTATCAATTAATTCGAATGACCGACAGCAATTGCATCTTTTGTAGGATCATATCGGGTGCGATCCCTTCAGACCGGGTTTTCGAGGACGAGCTTTGCATAGCGTTCAATGACATTACGCCTCAGGCCCCTCATCATGTTCTTGTGATACCTAGAGAACACGTGGCTTCGCTGGATGCGGCAGAGAGCAGGCACCGCGAACTGCTTGGACACCTGCTGCTCAAGGGCGGCGAGATCGCTCGCGACAAAGGGTTTGCGCAAGATGGGTATCGCCTCGTAATAAACACCAATTCTGATGGCGGTCAAACCGTTTTTCACTTGCATGTCCATCTTATGGGCGGCCGCCAGTTTATATTTCCGCCAGGATGATAAAGGTCTTCAGACAATTTGCCGGACGGCCAAGTGCCCCGTTTCTCCTGCTCGGTTTATCGCTGCTGTTAGCGTCGCTGTCCGGGTGCGGGTCGCCCGACCCAAATTCTGGCGCCGCAGGGGAGGGCAGCCAGCTCGTCACTGGCGGTGAATTTGCCAACGCATCAGACGCTTTGGCTGAAGGCACCCGCCTTTTTGATACGGGTGAAACCGAAAAAGCGATCGAAGCATTGCTTGCGGCGGTAAAGCTGGATCCGGACCTTGCAGAGGCATGGTTCAAGCTTGGTGTCGCTTATGCCCTTATCGAGCTCGACATCGATTCGAACCTCGAGACGACGGTCACGCCCACACCGGAACCAGGGACAAAAAAGCCGGCCGAAAAGAAGAGAAACTCCGAAAGAGCCTTCGAAAGCGCGGTTGAGGCGTATAAAAAACTGATCACGACCAACAGCGATGATGATGTTGCGCACTTTTATCTGGGGCTGACCTATAACAAGCTCAACGAAGACGAAGCTGCGGCAAGGTCAATTCGCGAGGCTGTCCGGCTCAAGCCTGAAAACGTCGAATACCAGCTCAGACTTGCGACCGTTCTAATGAAGCTTGCGAAATTTGCGGAAGCTGAACGTGCCTTGAAGAAAGCTCTAGAGCTTGAGCCGGACAATGTCGAAGCTGAAGATCTGCTTGAAAAGGCGGAAGCGGGGCGGAAACGAATTGATTTTATTCCACCTAAGAAGGATGAAAAGACCGGGGCGTCGAACACAGCAAACGCGAACGCCGACTCAAACACGACGTCTGATAATAAACCGCCAACTTCGGTCACGAACAGCAAGCCAAGTCCTGTCAATAGTAACCCCCGCAGCACTCCTCGTCCTTCACGAACACCGGGCTAGATCTTGAAATGTGTGCTTCGTAATAACACACCGCAGCCCCGAGGTGTATCAACTTGACATTCTCGGGCGACGCGTATCAAATTAACCTGCGCTGACAGAACCGATGAAGTTTCAATTAGACCCAACTCCCGATCTCGCACTGGAAAGAAAGATCCGCATGCACGAGGTCCGAGAGGCGATAATCGACCGATTGGCCGCCGAATTGCCCACGCGGATCGATCTTGAACGTTTCTTGAATGTCGTCGTTTCCGAGATCGGGCGAATGATAGGGGCCGATCGTTGCGACCTGCTTCAATTGAACGGGCAGAACGATCTGCAGATCAGCCATGAATGGCGTGCTCGAGAGGATGTTCCCGAGAGCAAGGGAACCGTGATCCCTTTTAGCGCGGAAAGCCTGTTGGAAAGATTCGATATCTCTGAACCGATCAAGATAAGCGATGTCGCCAAACACAAAGATCCAACGCTTAAGTTCTTTGCCAAAGCCCTCGAAACCCGCTCACTGCTTATCGTCCCAATCAAGATGAGCGGCAAGGTCATTGGCCTGCTTGGTCTGCACGACACACGGAAGGCCCGCGAGTGGGACGAAGAAGATATCTCCTTTTTACAATCCACTGCCCGGCAGCTCGCGATCGGCTATCAATACACGACGTTATTCGTCGCACAGGAACAGGAGACGAAACGTACAAATGCCCTTCTCGAGATCGCGAATATATTAAACTCACATTCAGACTTCAGCGAGGTATCTTCCGGTGCTCTGGAACGGGCCGTTTCCCTTGTCGGCGCCGACTATAGTGCTCTCGGTGTTCTAGATCAAAGCGGAAAACGTATCTCGCTTGTCTCATTCATCTCTGCTGAAGGCGTAAAGCCCGGCCGCGTCCTATCGTTGGTAGAAAGACATGGTCGCTCGCTAAAAGTTGACACATTTCCCGCTATAAACGACCTGCTCAAGGAGGGAAAGACGGTACATCTGAATGATTCCCAGCTTCCGTTTGCCATACGGCTCGTTTTCAACACGCAGCTTGGGGGCAAGTCGGCGCTGGTCGCCCCGGTAAGGGTCGGAGGTCAGGTTTTTGGTCTGCTCGGCTTCGTTTGGGGCAAAGAAAGCGTGTTTGCCGACCACGACATAGCTCTTGTCGAAGGCATCGCCGACCAAATAGGCACTGCGCTCGAACGCGACCAGCTTTCGGCCGAGGTTATGCGCCTAAAAAGCGAGCTTCACCAAAAAAGCAGCGAGATCATCGGTCAGGCACCTTCGATTCGGCGTGCGATCGAGCTTGCATTAAACGTTGCGGACACTACCACCACGGTTCTGATACAGGGTGAATCGGGAACTGGAAAGGAATTGTTAGCCAATCTGATCCACTTCAACTCCGGCCGCGAAGACAAGCCCTACATAAAGATAAACTGTGGGGCGATCCCCGAAACACTGCTTGAGTCGGAGCTGTTCGGCCACGAAAAAGGTGCGTTCACGGACGCCCGCTCACAGCGCCAGGGCCGATTTGAAGAGGCCGACGGGGGGACTCTTTTTCTTGATGAGATCGCCGAGATGTCGCCGCAGGCCCAGGTGCGGCTGCTCCGGGTCCTGCAGGACGGCGAACTGACGCGCATCGGCGGCAGTGAGGTTGTCAAGACGGACGTTCGAGTCGTTGCGGCCACAAATGTCGATCTGGAAGAAGCGATCGAGAACGGAAGGTTCCGCCGCGATCTCTATTATCGTTTGTCGGCATTTCCGATCACGCTGCCATCACTGCGTGAAAGGGTCGAAGACATTCACCCGCTTGTTTTCCATTTTCTTGAACGGTTCAAGGAAAAAACGGGCCGCAATGTGAAAGGGATATCGAAAGAAGCGTTGAGGGCTTTAGTAAGCTACGATTGGCCGGGAAACGTTCGAGAGCTTGAGAACGCGATCGAGCGGGCGGTCATTATCGCTTCCGGCCGGCAGATCGAGCTGGACGACCTGCCCGACGCTATCAGCAATGCGGCCGCAGCGGCTGCCTCGCATGTGCGTCACGAACGTGCTCGGGCGGCCGGCGAAGGCCGTTCGATAGGCCTCGAAATAGAACTACCTGCCACCATGGACGAGGTAGAACGCCTCGTTATCGACGCTACCCTCGACTACACCGAAGGGGATAAATCGCGTGCCTCCCGATTGTTGAACATCGGAAGGAAGACATTGTATCGAAAACTTGAGCAGGCGGAACCGGAGTCTAATTGACCTTGTCAACATCGGCATGGAACCTGGTAAATGCGGTCTTTCCCGAAAAAGCGTCTGCCAGAAAATCGTTCCTCCCGCCGCCCACGATCCAGGTTGCGATACCGGCCTTTTGGCACAGCATCGCAGCTTCGAGTTTTGAATTCATTCCGCCGGTACCAAACTCAGAATCCCGCTCTTCGACAAGGCTGCGGGCCTCATCGATATTGCGCACTTCAGTGATGAGCTTTGCGTCAGAGTGCAGGTGCGGGTTCTTGTCGAAGAGGCCTTCGATGTCGCTGACGAGGACCAGCAGGTCTGCGTTGATGAGCACTGCGACCAGTGCAGAGAGACGGTCGTTGTCGCCAAGAAGGATCTCTTCGACGGCAGTCGTGTCGTTTTCGTTGATGATCGGAAGATAGTTGTATCGGAGTAGTTCGGTAACCGTATTCAGCGTGTTCTGCCGTGACGTTTCGTTGTCAAAATCGCGATACGTCATCAGGCATTGGGCCGTCTGTATGCCAAGATCGCCAAATACCTCATTGTAGGTACGCATCAGCACCGGCTGGCCGATCGCGGCCATCGCCTGTTTGGATTCTATCGGCTTTCCGGCGTCTCGGATGTTGATGTACTGCTTTGCCGCGGCTATCGCTCCGCTTGAGACGAGCAAAGTATCATATTCATCGCGCAGGGCCAGGATCTGCCGCCCAATATCCTCGATCTTTCCACGCGAGATCAGCCGTGTGCCATTTGTTAGTGTCGAGGTGCCTATCTTCAAAACGAGTTTCTTTTTCATCGTCTTTTCACCAAGGAGACGCTGAGAGGCCGGGGAAGATGAGCATATCCTTACCGCCGATGAACGCAGATGATTCCGACAAGGCCCTGCTTGTTCATCCACGCGACTTCATTGAACTGCAGCCAAAAACCCTCTTAGGCTCCGTGTTTCGACGGTTCAGTTCATCCGCGTACTTGCCCGTCGCCATGAACGAACCATTTGTTCGTCAGCAGATGTTCGGCTCCGAGCGGCCCGCGAAAATGCAGTTTCTGAGTTGAGATGGCGATCTCGGCCCCGAGTCCGAACTCACCGCCGTCGGTAAATCTGGTCGATGCATTGTGATAAACCGCCGCCGAATCGACCTCGTGCATAAAACGAGCGGCATTCGCCTGGTTTTTCGTTACGATCGATGCTGAATGGCCGCCGGAGTATTTGTTGATCTTCGCGATGGCTTTATCCAGGCCGTCAACGAGACCGAAAACGATCTTCGCCGAAAGAAATTCTTCGTACCACACATCTTCGCTTTCTATCGCTTTGATGGATGGGTCAGCCGCTTGGACGAGTTCGTCGCCAAAGACGTGGATGCCTGTGTTCCGGTAGGCGGCAGCCAGATCCCCGATAAATGCTTCTAGACCCAAAAGACCCTTGTCGAAAAGGACCTTGTCCAAAGCATTGCACACGCTAAGCCGCGATTTACCGTCAAGGCCGATCTTCAAAGCCATCTCAAGATCGGCATCGCGATCGATGTAAAGAAAGTTATTCCCACGCCCGCTGACAAGCACCGGCGCCTTCGAATTCTTTAAGGCGAAATCGATCAAGGCTTCTCCGCCGCGCGGGATCACTAGGTCGAATCTTTCCGTTTCGCCGGCGATCAGCCGCTGCGTATCTTCGCGAGAGATATCGAGATATCGGACGAACGCCGCGTCTGAGCCCATTGCTTCGAGTGATTTCTGCCAAAGCCCGGCCAGGAAAAGATTTGTGTTTCGTGCTTCTCTTCCGCCTTTCAGGAGGATCCGGTTGCCGGCTTTAAGGGCAATACTTGCGGCTTCGATACAGACGTCGGGACGAGCTTCAAAGATGATCAGAATGGTGCCGAAGGGCACCCGGCGGTTCTCGATCCGCAGCCCGTCAGGCCTCGCTGCCGAATAGATCACTTCACCGATGCGGCTCTCTCTCGACTTCACGCCACGCACTGAGTCGATCATCGCATCGATCTTCTTATTATCGACCTTTAACCGATCAAAGATGACATGGTCGCCGGGCGGGCAGGCATTCAGGTCGGTCCGATTTGCCTCAACGATCGCCAAGCGATGCTCATCAAGCAGCTCCGCTAGTGCGGCAAGGATCCTATCCGCCTGCCGTCCCCTGATCGGACCGATTCTGTTATCATCAATTGCCGCTGTCATCTGTTCGCAGAATGCCTTTTTTTGAAACCGATCTAGGCTGGCCCGCGTTTAACCCATTCTTATGAGAATCACACTTCCCTTGCTAATCGGATTATCGTTTTTAACCTTTGCCACCGTCAATTCATCCGCCCAGGAGCGCGAGATCACATTTATCCTCGTACGCCACGCCGAAAAGGTTGACGACAGTGCAGACCCGGAATTGTCACCGACCGGCAAAGAGCGCGCCGAACGACTTGTCAGAACGATCGGCAGATACCGCCCCGGTGCATTCTATTCGACGGACTATAAGCGAACTCGGGATACGATCGCCCCGCTTGCAAAGAAGCGCAAGAAAGAGGTGCAAATATACGATCCGCGAAAGCCTCAAGAGCTGATCGATAATATCCTCAAGAGCGGGACGAAGCGATTCCTGATTTCCGGGCATTCGAATACGGTGCCCATACTCGCGAACCTGATATCAAAAAAGGAGCTGTTCAAAAACCTTGTCGATTCCGAATATTCGGTCATCTGGGTGATAAAAGTGAAAAGGGGCAAGGTGGTCAAATTCGAGCTGCTGGACTATTGACCTCCAATCATTCGGGTGATCCCGTCTCCGCCGCCGGGCAACTCAACCCGTCATCTGCTAGAATACTCGGAACAATCTTTAACATAAATAGAGAAATTCAGGAGGTGTGATGAATAATGGTCTCGCCTTAGCGAAGGCGCTGATTATCGGATGCTGCATTTTTGCCCTAAGCCTTGAAGCATCTGGCCAAGCGGCTGCTCCCCCGGCTCCACAGGCCGCCGCGGCGGACGTGTTCTGGGGAGAATTGGAGAAATTGTGCGGAAAGTCGTTTGGCGGGACCGTCGCCGCGGCTCCGGCAAACGATACGACCTTCAGGGGCAAGGACCTTGTCATGCACGTCCGCTCCTGTGAGACAGATCGCATCAGGATCCCCTTTGTTGTCGGTGATAACCGCTCCCGGACCTGGATACTCACCCGAAAGAACGGGCGCATCGAGCTTCGCCACGACCACCGCAAGGAAGACGGCAAGCCCGATACTGTCACTATGTATGGCGGATCAACGACCAACATCGGGTCGCCGACGAGGCAGATGTTTCCCGCCGACCAGCAGACCGTGGAGAACATTCCTCGAGCTGGGACGAATGTTTGGTGGATCGACCTGGTCCCGGGCGAACATTACACCTACAGCGTTCGCCGGATCGAGGCGGACCAGCAGATCAGTATAAAGTTTGACCTTACCAAAGAGTTGGAGCCCCCATCCGCTCCGTGGGGATGGGTCGATTCGGGCATCGAGACTTTCTGGAAAGAGCTGACAAAGCTCTGCGGTAAAGCATTTGCCGGCGTGGTCGAGGCTGATACGTCAAACAGCCCGGACTTTGCGGGCAAGCCGCTGGTTATGCATGTCCGGTCTTGCGAAGAGAACCGGATCCGCATCCCGTTCTTTGTTGGCGACGACCGCTCGCGGACGTGGGTTTTGACTCGAAAAGGCGATCGGCTGCAGCTCAAACACGATCATCGTCACAAAGACGGCTCCCCGGATCGCGTGACGATGTACGGAGGCTGGTCGAACAATTCGGGCGAGGCGATCAGGCAGTTCTTTCCGGCCGATCAGGAAACGGTATTTGTGGTCGATCCGCCCGCCGGCGATGCCCCGACCGCAGCAGCAAATATCTGGTGGATCGAACTAGTGCCCGGCAGCCATTATTCCTACAACCTCAGAAGACTGGGACGTGGACGGCTTTTTACGGTGAAATTCGATCTAACGAAAGAAGTGGCTACGCCGGCGCCGCCTTGGGGCTGGAAAGATTAGAAGGAATTTCTTGCTCGCGGCGACATTTTGCTATGGGAGCACAGTTAAACCACACGATCGCCTGGTGCAGCGATAAGGCTCGTTCCGCCAACTTCCTCTCAGAGATACTAGGCCTGACGGAACCACGGAAATTCCTGCATTTTCTCGTCGTCGACCTTGAGAACGATGTGTCGATAGATTTTTTCGAGACCACCGAACCGATCGCTTTGCAGCATTTCGCTTTTCTTGTGAGCGAAGACGATTTTGACGCTGCCCTTGGACGCATTCGATCAATGGGCCTTGATTTCTGGGCAGATCCAGGCCGCAGCCGGCCGAGCGAAGTAAATCATAATGACGGTGGTCGCGGGGTTTATCTTATGGATCCAGACGGCCACCTTCTTGAGTTGATCACCAGACCCTACGGTTATTCTGGGAAAGAATGAACAATGTGGAAGAGGAAATATTTAAGCTAGGTTCCGACTGGGCCCACGCGATGGTCGCGAACGATGCCGACCTTATCGGCAGCTTTATGGCTGACGACTGGTTGATGGTGTCTGAACGAGGAGTATCCGACAAGGAACATTTTCTCGGATTCATTCGCTCTGGCAAACTGACTCACAGCGCTTTTGAAATGGTGGGCAACGCCCGCGTACTGGATCTCGGCGATTCCGCCGTCATGATTGCCCGTATCATGAACACCGCCCATTTCGAAGGGACAAAATTCGACGCGGATGAATGGACGACCGATGTGTTCGTACGACGCGGCGGCAAATGGCTGTGCGTACTTAGTCATATTACGCCCTCTATCTCAGAAGATCCTTTGGGCAATACGTAATGGCAGATGGAGGAACAGGCATTTGCCGAAGGTCGAAGCAGTTACTTCTTTTCTGTTTTTGCAAAGTAACCCTGCCTGTGTGTGAGCCTGATCTTTTGTTTTTGGAGTTCGGGGTTTACCAGCTGAAGCTCGATCCTTCGGTAAGACCCGTCCTTTTCGGTATTAGAAGGTTCATACGCGAGTAGATATTGTGACCGCATCTCTTCCTGGATCTGCTTGAAGGCCTCTCGAAGCTCTCGCTCGTCCCTCGGAAAATATGCACGGCCGCCGGTCTGTTCGGAGATCCGGTTAAGAGGGCCTTTCACCACGCCGCCATAAAATCGGTCACCGATGCCGATCGAGTAAATGACCGCCTCAGCCCTAAGAGCCGCATCGACAGCTTCTTCGATCTTCTTGCTGCCAGAAGTATTGTCCCCATCGGATAAGAGAATTATCGCTCGTCGGGTGCTCTCAGGAGCCGGTCCCAGAACCTCAGCCGCCGTTACCCAAATAGCATCCCAGATGGCGGTCGAACCAACGATGGACTGATTGCGGCCCGAAATGGGCGGAGTTCCCGGCGCAGTAACGCCTCCACCGATATAGCCTGAAGGCGGTACGAACTGGACTCGATCTACCGCGCGGCGCAGCCTGGTCAAATTATTCGTCATTCCCTGCTCTAGCGTTGCTTCACCGGTGAACGAAACCACAGCAACTTCGTCTTTAGCCGGCCTTACGACCGACTCGATGAACGATATAGCCGCGGCCTTTTCTTCAGGCAAGGTACGCTGCTGTGAAACGCTGGTGTCGATGAGAATAGCAAGGCTGAGGGGAAGGTCCACCTGACGTGAAAATGCGGTTATTTCCTGTGGAGTTCCATTCTCGAGGATGCGGATGTCTTCAGGTTTTAGGTTCAGAAGCAGGCGTCGATCTTTGTCCTGTGCTGTAAAGAGCACATTCACGGCCTCCGTATCAACTTTAAGAACGCCCTCTTCCTCTTCGATCGGCGGGGTCGGCGTAGGGTTTCCGGCGTGAGCGATCATCTGATCCGAGCGTGAAACTGCATCAGACGAACGAGGGAGAAAAGCCCCGCTTGCCACAAATGCCAGCAAGGTCGAAATAACAAAAAAAACCTTTGAGTTCAACATCTTAATTTTATCAGGCATTTTCTACCTGAGATCGTCCCTGACCGCCCGGTAACTAGTCTTCGTCCTGATCCTATATCTCTTCGTTTTTTCCCGATCCGTGAACCTCACCTCGATCTTTCGTTCGCGTCCATCGTAATTCTGATTTGCGGGACGATAGGTGATAATGTACTGCGATCTCAACTCTTCGGAGATCCGCATGAAGGCGCGTTCGAGTGCCAGCATATCGCCGGTGAAAAACGCTTCACCGCCCGTTCTTTCTGCTAATTGAGTGAGATATTTGTCACCTCTGTCTTTGACCATTCCAGCCTCAACGCCCGGCACACTTCCCAGAAAGCCGGCCTTCGTCGAGATGCCGAAAATAGTGGTCTCGGTGCGCTGAGCAATATCGACGGCATCATTGAGGTCCGCACGGCTGAATGTATCATCGCCATCTGTGATGACGACGATCACGCGTCGGCCCGGAATGTTCCTCAGTTTTTCATCCGTAAACTGCCAGATAGCATCGTAAAGCGCCGTTTGCGACCCAGTCTTCTTTATCCCGTCGACTGCCTTGTCCAGCACGTCCGTCTTATCCGTAAAATCGGTATGGAGAACGACCTGATGATCAAATGTCATAAAGGCTGCTTTATCCTTGCGGAGCTGAAGTACCGTGTAAAGAAAATTCTTCGCAGCCTCTTTTGAAAAAGCCAATTTTCCCGCCGTGGAAGGAGATGTATCCATCAGGACCCCGACAAAAACCGGCGGGTTCGTTTTTTCCGTAGTAAACGACGTGACCTCTTGCAGAACGCCATCTTCGTATATCTGAAAATCTGCCAGGGTGAGTCCAGTGACCAATTGTCTGTTTTGCGTGACCGTAACGGGTAATCGCACCTCAAAGGTCTTGACCTGGCCTTCCGTGACTGGCGGTGTCGGAGCTGGGTTTTGTCCAAACGACCGCGCAACCCCAACGATGCCAATAAGCGCGATGCCGATCACTATACTTCGATACGTACGTTTCATATCTGTTTGAGTGGATTTTAGACGCTCAACGGCCCTTTGCTTACGATGCCGTCTTTGCTGCGATTGTTGCCCAAAGTCAACCTCCAAGTATAACAAGCACGGGCATGAACACGAAAATAAGTAAAAATCGGAAATTCCGTCGATAGACCCGGCCCCGACCTCATACACGTATTCGCAAGCGACGGGATTGTGTCGTAACCTTATATATCTAAACAATTGAGCCATCTGGGATTTTCAACATGATCGATCCGCATATATTCCGTGAATATGACATACGAGGCATTGTTGGCCCGCAGCTTGACGAAAGCGTTGTAGCCACACTCGCCCGAGCACTTGCCATTTTCTATAAGCGCAACAATGCTGCGCGGATCGTGGTCGGCTATGATGCCCGCGAAAGCTCGCCGGTCTTTTCGCGCATCATTACCGAACAATTAGCAGCAAGCGGGAGCGACGTGGACGTGATCGGCCAGGTGCCGACGCCCGTGCTCTATCACTCGGTGTTTACTCGAAATTACGACGGCGGCGTGATGATCACGGGGTCTCACAATCCCGCCGATCACAATGGCTTTAAGATAATGCTCGGCCGGTCGGCTCTTTTTGGCTCTCAAATACAGGAGATACGCGAGATAGTGCTTGAAACACCGGCCACGGTTGAACAGACGGTTTTGCCGGGAATGGTAAAGAACGTGGATGTCCTCGACGACTACATCGCGGACATTCTGTCAAAGACCTCGCTAGGCGGTCGAAAGCTGAAGGTAGTGGTAGATGGAGGCAACGGAATGGGCTGCAAGACAGCGGTCCCGATCTACGAACGACTCGGGGTTGAACTCATTACACTTTTCGCCGAGCCGGATGCTTCATTTCCAAATCACCATCCCGATCCAACCGTTGCTGAGAATTTAGAGGACCTGATAGACACTGTGATCGAGAAGCGAGCCGACGTCGGGATCGCTTTCGACGGTGATGCTGACCGCATTGGAGTGGTTGACGATACCGGCAGAATAATCTGGGGCGACGAACTGATGATCGTCTTCGCCCGAAATGTGCTGGAGCAAACACCGGGATCGACGATCATCGGCGAGGTAAAGTGTTCCCAAGTTTTGTTCGACGACATTGCCGCACATGGCGGAAAGCCCATAATGTGGAAGGCGGGACATTCGCTGATCAAGGCGAAGATGAAAGAAACAGGAGCAGCACTCGCCGGAGAAATGAGCGGGCACATCTTTTTTGCCGACAGATTTTACGGGTTTGATGATGCGGCCTATGCGGGATGCCGTCTGCTTGAGATAATTTCAAGATCGGAAAAGAAACTTTCCGAGCTCCTGTCAGACATACCAAAGACCTTCTCGACGCCGGAGCTGCGGGTCGATTGCCCGGACGATGTCAAATTCGAGGTTGTCCGCCGGGTCGCAGAAGAGTTTTCGGCAGCGCATGAAGTTATCACCATCGACGGTGCGAGGATCATTTTCGATCAGGGCTGGGGTCTTGTTCGGGCTTCGAACACACAGGCGATCCTCGTACTGCGCTTCGAGGCCTTTTCGGAACGATCGCTGGCAGGTATCCAGAATTCGGTGGAACGAAAGGTCGTCGAAGCGATAAAGCTTGCAACTGCAGCAAATCAGCATTGACGGGCTCTACGGAAAGATCCCCATTTCCATATAACTGACAGCTACCTTGTCGATCGCGCTCAGAAAGGCGGCGGTGCGAAGGTCTTCGATCGACTTGCGTTTACCAAGTTCGCGGATATGTTGGTACGCGGTTATCATCGTCTCTTCAAGACCCGAGTAAACAAGGTCTGTCTCGTCCGCTCCGCGTGCCGCGGTAAGGCGCTCTTCGGCCGAAAGCGGTTTTCCAGTCTCACGTTCTATTATAGAGAGAATCCGGTCGAAGGTAGCCTGTTCGAACCTCTTCTCGATCCTTCCGAAGCGTACCCGCGAAAGATTCTTTAACCATTCGAAGTATGAAACGGTAACTCCTCCCGCGTTTATATAGAAATCGGGCACGATCATCACGCCCTTCTGTCGCAGCACGCTCTCAGCCGGTGCGGTTACCGGCCCATTCGCTGCCTCCACAATGATCTTTGCTTGTATTCGGGCCGCGTTTTGATCGGTGATCTGGTTTTCGAGAGCGGCGGGGATAAGAATATCGCAGGGAAGTTCGAGCGCTGCTTCGCGCGAAGGCAGGTCGTCTGCTCCCGGAAAACCAAGTATTGAGCCAGTCTCTTTTCGATGGGCCAATAGAGAATCAAGATCGATACCGGATTTACTGGATATTCCACCTTCGTATTCGGCCACACCGACAAGATGCGCACCTCCTTCAATAAAGAATTTTGCGGCGTGGTAGCCAACATTGCCGAGACCCTGAATGACGAACGATTTCCCTTCTAGGCCGCGTTCGAGCCCGATCGCCGCCATATCTTCGGCGTTGTCGCATATCTCACGAGTCCCGTAGAAGACACCGAGTCCTGTTGCCTCGGTGCGCCCGCGAATGCCGCCCTGCCCGACCGATTTACCGGTCACACAGCCAAGCGCATCGATTTGTTCGGGGTGAAAGGTCTGGTACGTATCGGCGATCCAAGCCATTTCACGAGGGCCCGTTCCGAAGTCAGGAGCCGGAACGTCCAAAGCGGGGCCTATAAAATTTTTCTTGATCAACTCGGCCGTGTAGCGACGCGTGATGCGCTGAAGCTGATCTGCACCGTATTGCTTAGCATCGATCTTTACTGCTCCTTTTGCACCGCCGAATGGCACATCTACAACCGCACACTTGTAAGTCATCAGCGAGGCAAGCGCAATGACTTCGGCCTCGTTCGCATGCTCCGAATAGCGGATACCGCCCTTGACGGGAAGCTTATGGTGGCTATGCTGGGCCCTCCAAGCTTCGATCACTTCATATCCGTCGTCGGTCTTTATCGGAAATCGGAAGGAGTAAACGCTGTTGCATACTTTGATCTGCTTTAGGAGTCCTTCGGGGTGGCTCGAAAGGGCCGCAGCCTTGTCAAAATAATGATCAACACTTGCTAGAAAACTCTGTCCCTGCTCATTAGAACTCATATTTTGGTCTCCGGACGGATATTCAATTCTTCTTGCGGTAAAATATTAAAGCATATTATCTTGGATATGTGGGACGCCGAGGGCCGAGTTGGCGTCCTTAACGGTAATTATTTAGGGGATCAGTGGTGCGGACCTCCCCTGACAGGCCGGCAATCCCGCCCACCGCCGCAACGTTTCCGCTTATAACTAGTCGGACAATCGGTTCAAGAGTTCGGAATTTATGAAAAGATCGATATCTACTTTTCTCGTCACGTCGTTCATAGCGCTTATCTTCGTGGGCCTGTCGTTTGGACAGAGCGTGTCCAAATATTCCTATCAGGCGCAGAAGGCACTCATTCCAGCGGACCTGGGCCAAGTTTATCTCGGAATGCCTCTAAAGGACCTTGCCGCTCGGATCGATATTTCCAAAGCGGAGGCAGACGATCGTTTCGAATACCTTCAACTCGAGATCCCTTACGAAAAGGGCAGTATCACTAGCCTGGCGATACGGGTACACGGCCTTTCCGAGGAGCAAACTAAGGCATTGCTGGTCGAGGAATCCGTAACAAAAAGATCTTCGGACGGCACCGCCTACAATGAAACGGTCAAGCGGCCGAAAACAGGTTCGATCTCCGGCGGCATTGTTTATGCAATGTACATAGAGTTTCGAAAGGGTTTCGATCTCAGATCTTGGGCCGAAAAGGCCTATGGAAAGGGTGAGATCCGCCCAAAGGACGACCCTTATCACTTCTTTGATCAACAATGGATGAAGCGGAGCAGCGACGGACTGGGTTGGACGATCCGTGTTTTCTATGAGGAAGAGGGCCGGACCCTTCAGCTTCTTGGCCGCATTCCCGGAACTGAGTGGGACCCCGAGGCCTAACCCTCGTTGACCTTAAGGACGGCCAAGAATGCCTCTTGGGGTATCTCGACACGGCCGACCTTTTTCATGCGGCGTTTGCCTTCCTTTTGCTTTTCGAGAAGTTTGCGTTTGCGCGAGATGTCTCCGCCGTAACATTTCGCAATGACGTTTTTGCCCATCGCCTTGACCGTCTCGCGGGCGATGACCTTGTTGCCGATGGCGGCCTGGATGGGCACTTCAAATAATTGACGTGGGATAAGTTCTTTCATTTTTGCGGTCAGCAGCCGGCCCTTTGATTGGGCCGTGTCGCTGTGCATGATGAGCGAAAGAGCGTCGACGGGTTCGCCCGAAACGAGTATGTCTAGTTTCACGAGCTTTGACTCTTGATAGCCTGAGAGATGGTAGTCAAGCGAGGCATAGCCCCGAGAGACCGATTTCAGACGGTCATAGAAGTCGAGCACTATCTCGTTGAGCGGCAACTCGTAAACAAGCATCACACGGTCCTTGGTCACGTATTCAAACTTCTTCTGCACCCCGCGTTTTTCGTCCAGCAAAGGCAGAATGCCTCCGAGAAATGAATCGTTGGTGAGTATGGTCGCTTCGATATACGGCTCTTCGATCTTCTGAATACGGCCCGGGTCAGGCATCTGCGATGGCGAATCGATCTCGTGGACCGCCCCATCGGTCGTCGTCACGCGGTAACGCACGCCCGGGGCAGTGGTAATGAGATCGAGATTGAACTCGCGTTCGAGCCGCTCCTGGATGATCTCCATATGGAGCAGGCCCAGAAAACCGCAGCGAAAGCCAAAACCGAGAGCCGTCGAGCTTTCCGGCTCATAAAAGAAAGAAGCGTCGTTCAGCCGCAGCTTATCCATCGCGTCACGGAGGTCTTCGTATTGGGCCGAGTCGGTCGGGTACAGTCCAGCAAAGACCATTGGCTTAACTTCCTGGAAGCCGGGAAACGGCTTGTCGACGGGCCTGGCTGCTTCAGTGATCGTGTCGCCGATTTGGACGTCGGCAACGGTCTTTATCGACGCGGTGAGAAAGCCGACCTCGCCGGGACCAAGTTCGCCTATCGGGGTCGCCTTTGGCCGATTGACGCCGATGGTTTCGACGAGATACTCGCGGCCGGTATTAAAGAACTTGATCTTCGTGCCTTTTTTAATGGTTCCGTCTATCACGCGGAACAGTACGATGACGCCGCGATAGCTGTCGTACCAGCTGTCAAAGATCAGGGCCTTTAGCGGTGCGTTGCGGTCACCTTTCGGCGGCGGGACTTTCGCTATGATCGCCTCGAGAACCTCGTCAACTCCTGCACCGGTCTTGGCCGATGTCAATACGGCCTCGCTGGAGTCGAGTCCAATAATGTTCTCGATCTGTTCCTTGATACGGTCCGGTTCGGCCGACGGGAGATCTATCTTGTTAAGCACCGGGACGAGTTCAAGATCATTCTCTATGGCTAGATAAGTATTCGCCAGTGTTTGGGCCTCGACGCCTTGCGAGGCATCGACAACCAAAAGCGCGCCTTCGCATGCAGAGAGCGAACGTGAAACTTCGTATGAAAAATCAACGTGCCCGGGCGTGTCGATCAGATTAAGAACGTATTGGTTGCCATCCTTAGCCTTGTAATCGAGCCTGACGGCGTGGGCCTTTATAGTGATGCCGCGTTCGCGCTCGAGGTCCATGTCGTCCAGCAGCTGGTCTTCCATATCACGGTCCGCCACGGCGCCCGTCAACTGCAGGATGCGATCGGCCAGCGTGGATTTGCCGTGGTCGATGTGCGCAATTATTGAGAAATTCCTAATAAGCGGCAGATCCATTCGATTACAACTCAGGCATCGCTTGAGTAAACCACCAGAATATCAAAAAGCCGCAAAGGCCGCATCAATACCACCCTAAGTTTAGGGGACAATTTGTTGGTTATAGGCCGTTTTCAATAAAACGGACGACCGAGGGCCCCTAAGGTAAGGTCTTGTCCCATAGTAAGACCCGCAGCCGAAGAAAATACTTTGGAAGCCTTGCAAGCTTCTGATATAATTAAGCTTCAGCTAATTTTATATTCATTGATCGCATTTATTTGCGTGGAGGGAAGGTTATGAGAAATGATTACGACAGAGACGAAACAAGCGCAGCGACCAAACTGACTTACCTGCTTATCGGCGGTGGTATCGGAGCGGTGATCGCACTTCTATTCGCACCAAAGTCCGGCGTTGAGCTTCGCGGCGATATAGCCGACGCGACCAGAAAGGGGCTCGAAAAGGGTAAAGAGACCGCGGCACATCTGCAGGAAAAAGCCGGCGAATATTATGAGGTCTCGCGCGAGCGGGCAAGCGAGCTTTATCATACTGCCCAAGAGAAGGCTGGCGAGATCACGGAAAAGGCCCGCAGCGCCGCAGCACAATCGGTAAATCCTTTCACGGCTGCAGTTGAGGCCGGAAAAGAGGCCTATATTGCGGAGAAGAGAAAAACCGAGGCAAAATCGATATCGGAAGGCCGTCCGAGCTATCCGGTAGATAAGAAGGAAAGCTAGACGGATATGAACCCAAGCGACCCGCAGTTTTGGACCATGATCTTCACGATCGTGATAGCCATTTGCTTCATTGCAATGGCTATCGCGATGGTTGCTATCGCGTTGATCGTGAGGCGAGTGACCGCTACGGTGGCACGCGTGGAAGAACGCATTGAACCATTGATCGATAAATTGAACCTGATCAGTATTCAAGGTAAGGAGATATCGGTCGGGTTCAATGAGGTCACGGCCAACCTGTCAACGGCGACGCGTTACCTGGCAGAGTCCACAGAGCTGATAAAGGACGAGGTTCATGAACTGCGACAGATTGTAAGCTCGACGGCCATCACGGCACGGGACAAAGTGGAAATGGTCAGCCGAACTATCGATCGCACTCAAATGCAGGTGGTTGACACGACGGATTTTGTGCAGGCAAAGATCGTCGAGCCAGCTCGCGAGATAGCCGCGATTATGGCGGGGGTTAGAAAAGGCCTGGAAGTTTTGTTCGCTCCTTCGCCAAAACAGATAGATCGAGTTTATGTCGAAGAAGAAATGTTTATCGGCTGAGGTCTCGAACAGGTCCGTAAAAGGTCGCCGGCAAAAAAATGATAGGCAAGCCAACAGTTGTCGGCTTGCCTTTTCTTATCGACCGATATTGATCGATCTTAGTTGGTAGAGTCTGTCGTGGGTGCTGCTTTGCGCCTCTCGGTCCGATTTTGGCGCCGCTCTTCCATTCGCTTCCTCATTTCTTCCCGACGAGTCTCAAGCTGCTGCCTTTGTTCGGGGGTAAGGACAGTAAGCATTTGCTGGCGTACCGACTCGCCTTGCGCCCGAGCCTGCTCATGCAGGGCTTTGATCCGGGTCTTTTGGTCCTCGGTCAAAGTTCCGGCGCGTCGAGCTTCGCGGAAGGACTTCATCTCCTCCATGACCGATGCGTTCGGGCGGTTAGCCTCACGAATCTGCTTGATCTGGGCCTTTTGGTCTTCGGTCAATTCGATCCCGCGGAAACCTCCCATGCGGCCGAATTTACCGCCTCCACGTTTGCCAAACTTGCCGTGACGGCCCATTTTCTTGCCGTCACGCTTTTCGGCTTTGACAGCGCCGTCCCTTCCAACCTTGACGGGATCTTGCCCCGAAGCAATGACCACGCCTGAAACCAGAACGAAAGCCGCCGCGAAAACACTAAAGAATTTAATTTTTAATGACATCATTTTACCTCTTGAACAGATTTTCTTAAGCCGAAGCTTTACGTTACTTTTGACGCAGGAAAGTTGCGATTGGTCTAATGTATTGTCGCCTAGGTCTGTAAAGAATTGTAAAATGAGGGACAGTCGGAAAATCAGTAGCAGGAGATGCTCGCTTTCGAAAGGGGGCGTTTTCATTTTAGAATTAGTACTTTGGGCAATAATTGAGAGACCAGGCCAAATGGCCTGAAGAACATATGAGGTTCATATCAGAGATCAATTCGCCAGCCGACCTGCGCCAGCTTCGGGTTGAAGATCTGCAAGAGGTCGCCGATGAGATCCGGGCATTTATCATCGAGACCTGTTCGCGGATCGGAGGGCATACGGGTGCAAGCCTAGGAGCAGTCGAGCTTGCTGTTGCGATGCATTATGTGTTCGATACGCCACGCGACCGGCTTGTGTGGGATGTCGGCCATCAGGCCTACGCCCACAAGATATTAACCGGCAGACGGGATCAGCTACATACGATCAAGCAGCCCGGCGGGCTGAGCGGGTTTTTAAGGCGCGAAGAATCGGAGTACGACACATTTGGCGCAGGGCACGCTTCGACCTCGTTATCAGCCGCCCTTGGAATGGCGATCGCGCGAGACATAAAGGACGAAGATTTTCACGTGTGCGCTTTGATCGGCGATTCTTCGCTTGCGGGCGGAATGGCGATGGAGGCAGTAAACCAGGCAGGACATCTTAAATCCAGGCTGATCGTCTTATTGAATGATAATGAAATGTCGATCGCTCCGGCGGTGGGTGCCCTCAGCCGATACCTCAACCGGATAAAGGAGGCCCAGAGCTATCAGCATCTGAAGGAAGAGATAGGAGACGCGTTGGAAAGTGTGCCCGGGATCGGGGGTTCTCTGCGACGTGCCGCAAAGTCTTTCAAGGATGCGATCGCGGCCGCCGTTCTTCCAGGCGCTTTGGTCAACGAACTTGGATTCAAGTATCTCGGCTATGTTGACGGGCATAACGTGCCAATGCTGGTTGCCGCGCTCGAAGAGGCCAAGAAAGTTGATGACGGTCCGGTCATCGTGCACGCTCTGACCACAAAGGGCAAGGGCTTTCCGAACCCGGAAAAGAATTACTATGCCTATCACGCAACCGGGCCGTTTGACCCAAAGACCGGATTGCCTTTCCAATCCAGTAAGCCCTCACCGCCTGCATATACGAAGGTATTCGGCCAGACCATGTGCGAACTGATGGAGGCCGACAAGAAGATAGTTGCATTGACCGCTGCAATGCCGGATGGCACTGGTATCGATCAAGTATTGGAAAAGTTTCCTGACCGGGCCTTTGACGTGGGAATAGCGGAACAGCACGCCGTTACGTTTTCGGCCGGAATGGCCTGCGAGGGGCTTAAACCGGTTGCGGCGATCTATTCGACGTTTCTACAGCGCGGCTTTGATCAGGTGATCCACGACGTGTGCCTCCAGGACCTCAACGTGACTTTTGCGATGGACCGTGCGGGAATCGTAGGGGCCGATGGTCCGACTCATCATGGTCTGCTCGACATTGCTTATTTGCGAGGCTATCCGAACATTGTGCTGATGGCTCCAAAGGACGAGGCCGAGATGCGCGATATGCTGCTTACCGCGATAGAATATCCCGGTCCGGCTGCACTCAGATATCCGCGCGGTAACGGACTAGGTGTAGATATTTCCCGCACGCCCGTTAAACTTGAAATAGGCAAGGCGGAGGTCCTGGTCGAGGGGGACGACGTGGCTATTGTTGCGTACGGGTCGATGGTCCAACATGCATCGGCGGCTGCCGCCGACCTGGCTGAAAAAGGTGTGAGAGCCACGGTCGTCAATGCTCGATTTGCAAAGCCGTTAGATGAGGGCATGTTGACAGATCTTGCGACAAAGCACTCGGTGATCGTGACCGTTGAGGAGGCATATCTCGCCGGCGGCTTTGGTTCCGCACTGATGGAGTTGCTTGAGGAAAAGAACGTGCTTGATAATGTGAAATTGATACGTCTCGGAGTGCCGGATGAAATAGTCACACACGGCGATCCGAAAGCCCTGCTTTCAAGTTACGGCCTCGACGCCGAGGGGATCAAGGCGGCAGTTATTGCCGCAATCGAAGCTGAAAGCGGGAAATTGGAACAAAATAAGCGTCTGAGAGTGGTAAGGTGAGACGCTAATTCTTTAGGCCGCTCATGTGGCCCCTTAATCAAGATGAAGAAGAAAGAAGTAAAGAAGCCAAAGAGCGGGGCACCGCTACTGATCATTGGAGGAGTGGTGGTTGCGGCGCTTGTGGCCGTTTTCTATTACTACAGTTCCAGCAATGCACCGTCGAATTCGGCCAACCGTGCAAACACGGCAAATGCGAATGGGCAGCGAACGCCGCAGTCGGCGTCCACTTCGACGCTCGGTGCGGTTCCGCCGAATATGATAGGGTCCTCAACGGCGTCTGTGACCGTTGAGGAATTTGCTGATTTCCAGTGTGCTGCTTGTGCAAGCGTTCACCCTGTTCTAAAGGAGCTTCAGTCGATATACGGAAACCGCATCCGATTCGTATTTCGCAACTTTCCGCTGATGATCCCACAACATGACAAGGCTTATGAAGCGGCAATTGCGGTGGAGGCGGCAGGCATGCAGGACAAAGCGAAGTTCTGGGAACTTCAAAACCTGTTGTTCGTTAACCAGCAGGTCTGGTCAAACAATCCCAACTACCGCCAGCTTTGGGAGGGCTATGTCCAGCAGATCGGACTTGATGTGGAGCGATTCAAGGCTGACATGGCCGGGCAGACGGCAAGAGGGCGTGTGAACGACGATATGGCCCGTGGCCGGAGCTTAAGCGTGAATTCAACCCCGACCTTGTACGTTAATGGAAAAAATATTCCGATGGAATCCATTACTGTCGCCAACCTTCGTCAGGTGGTAGATTCCGAGATCCAGAACGCGATGAAGACACAGCCAGCTTCGAGCGGGCCGGCACCTGCAAATTCGGCTAACAAGACCGGATCGGCTGCCAACGCGAAATGACCGAAGTTCCCGGTTCCGACGAACTTGAAACGCCCAGCTCGCGTTCACCCTATATCGCGGCGATCGTGGCCTTGATCGGCCTTGCCGATTCTATCTATCTCACCATCCATCATCTGACGGCGGAACCGGTGCCATGCAGCCTGGTGTCGGGGTGCGAGACCGTTCTGACCAGCGCATATGCAGAGTTTGCCGGCATCCCGATCGCGGCGTTTGGCGGAGCAGCGTATTTCACCGCATTCGCACTTGCGGTATATGCGGCCTACGGCGTCCGGGTGGCATGGATGCTCTTTGGCGCACTTTCGAGCGTGATGGCCGGCGTTTCATTTTGGCTTCTTTACCTTCAAGCTTTCGTGATCGGGGCCTACTGTCAATTTTGCCTCGTTTCAGCAGCGACTTCGGTAATTCTATTCCTTATCGCGATCTTCTCCAGGTTCTGGAAGCGCGATGTTTGACTCCTATTCGAATCACTGTCTTTTTGAGGGGTCGATCGGAAAATTGACCCCGCTTGCCCATCCTTCGGCCCAACTTATGAAACCGATGCTTCTAACTTATCGAATACTTCAGAGGATGGGCTTCTACTGGGATCAACCGGTGATTAGCTGCTGGTTCCAGAAAAAATGCGGCGTCAACCCATCCGGGATATTTGGAATTGTGTTTAAAATACGGTAGCTTTACGATTTATAGACCATTATTCCCGTGTAAATGGCCGATAGTATCCTAAAAGAAATAGCTGCCGGTAATAGAACGGCCGTTGATGAGTGCTTGAAAAAGTACGGCGGCTTAGTGTGGTCGTTGGCGCGTCGAATGTTGAGGAATTCGGACGACGCGGAAGATGCAGTGCAAGAGATATTTTTGGACATTTGGAAGAACGCGGCGAAGTTTGACGAGTCTCAGGCTTCGGAAACCACGTTCATCGCGATGATCGCCCGACGACGTTTGATCGACCGAATACGGTTCACATCCAGACGGATCTCGGCAGATGGCCTGGACGATGTGATGGTGGAACCTGCGGACCGGGCAGACATGAAGATGCAGACCTCGCTGGAAGCAAACGACGCGGTCAAGGCATTGAGGAGCTTAAGGCCGGAACAGCAGCAGGTCCTTGAACTTTCGATAGTGCAGGGCCTTTCGCATCAGGAGATCGCAGACCGGACCGGGATGCCTCTTGGTACCGTAAAAACCCATGCCCGCCGCGGGATCTTGCAGGCTCGCGAATTTCTCGGGTTGACCAACCCAGACCGATCACGGGAGGTGCACGCATGAGCGAAGAAGAAAAAGACAGAGTGCTGGACCTCCTTATTGATAAGTACGTTTATGGCTTGAACGAGGAAGAGTCGTTGGAGCTCGTTGAAGCCGGGTATGAGCTGGATGAGGCCGAATCGATCGAGCAAACAGTCGCAACCCTGTGCCTCGCCGGTCTCGACTCGTCGTCAGAGATGCCGCCGGAACTCTATTCGAAGCTTCTCAAACAAGGCCATGAAATAGCCGACAGTGCGCCTGCGCGGCCCGAAGAAGTTCAGCCCGTACGTGAGATAGTTTTGTCAGGCGGCCGCAGCACCTGGTTCGGATGGCTCGGATGGGCCACGGCAGCGGCAGCGTCGGTCGCTCTGGCCGTAAGCCTGTTCGTGCCCCGCGAGACCGTTCCGAGGGCGGACGTTCCGCCGCCGGCCTCGCCGACTCCAGAATTGCAGGTCGTCCCAGCCCAACAGCGTCAGGCCTTGATAGCTTCGATCGCTGGCTTGGTTACGGCCGAGTGGGGTAAGGGAAACGTCGCCGAGCTTGCATCGGTCAGCGGCGATGTAGTTTGGAGCGACGAGAAACAGGAAGGGTATATGCGTTTTCGCGGCCTGCCCAGGAACGATGGGCGTAAGGAAACCTATCAACTCTGGATCTTTGACGAAACGCAGGATCCAAAAACGCCCGTTGACGGCGGCACGTTCGACGTTACTGACGATGGCGAGGTTGTCATTCCGATCAATGCAAAGCTTCGGGTACGAAACCCGTCGGCGTTTGCGGTCACGATCGAGAAACCGGGCGGTGTCGTTGTCTCGAAGCGGGAAAAGATCGCTACCCTGGCACCCGTGAAACCCGGGCAAGCCTGATAACGTATCAATATTAATGTCCAATTGAATGGCTTTCGGTTGCAAACAGCAAAGGCCTGCTGCGAACGAAAGCGCTTCGGTGTCTGTAGTTTCAAGTAGTTAGGAGATCAAAATGCGATTTAAGAGAATGCTGACGGTCTTGCTTGCCGTCGTAATGCTGGCCTCAGCAAACGTGATCGGCCAGAGATTCGAAAAGCTTCCGCCGATAAATGCCAAAGAATATACGCTGAAGAATGGCCTCCGGGTCATATTGCACGAAGATAATTCCACGCCTATCGTTTCTGTTGGGGTCTGGTACCACGTTGGGGCCAAGAACGAGGTCGAGGGCCGCACGGGCTTTGCGCACTTGTTCGAACACATGATGTTCCAGGGCTCGAAGAACTATGATTCCGATTATTTCTTTCCCCTTCAGGAGGCCGGGGCCAGCATCAACGGCACTACCAACCAGGACCGTACCTGGTATTTCGAAACCGTCCCGTCGAACTTCCTGGAGCTCGCCCTCTTTATGGAAGCAGACCGTCTTCATAATTTGCTGCCGGCGATGACGCAGGAGAAGCTCGACAATCAGAAAGATGTCGTAAAGAACGAGCGTCGCTTGCGCGTGGATAATGTGCCGTATGGAACGGCTTTTGAAAAGATCGGGGCCTTGATGTACCCGAAACCGCATCCGTATAACTGGACAACCATCGGATCGCTCGAAGACCTTCAGGCAGCGTCGATGGAAGACGTTAAGGCATTCTTTAGGCAGTATTACGTTCCTAATAACACAGTGCTTGTACTTTCCGGCTCTTTTGACGAAAAGCAGGCCCGAACCTGGATAGACAAATACTTTGGCCCGATCCCGCGTGGCGGCGACATCAAACGCCCAAACCCGACGCAGCCGAAATTGGATAAGGAAATAAGAACGGAAGTGGAAGACGCTGTTCCGTTCCCACGCCGTTATATGGTATGGCATGGCGTGCGTGCTTATCATCCAGATGGACCAGCGCTCGACTTTCTTAGTTCTATCCTTTCAAGCGGCAGAACTTCGCGACTTCAAAGCAATCTGCTTTTCGGCAAAGAACTGGTCTCCAACATTGGTGCTTTCAGCGGCAATAATGAGATCGCCGGGCTATTCCAAATACAGGCGACAGCCAGGCCGGGTAAATCGCTCGACGATATAGAGAAGGAAATAGATGCCGAGGTCGCGCGGATCAAGAAAGAGCCGCCGACAGCGGAAGAAATGCGGAGGACCCTGAATTCGATCGAATCTCAGTCGATATTTGGCCTGCAAACCGTGCTTGGCAAGGCCAACCAGCTCGCGGCGTTTGCCGGCTATCGAGGCACCGCCAACTGGTTCCAGGAGGACCTGGATCGCTATCGAAGAGTAACAGCCGCTGATGTAACGCGGGTCGCAAACCAGTATTTGACGGCTAATCGCCTTGTGATGACCTACAAACCACTTGCCGGCGGTGCCCCTCGGCGGCCCGCGGAGGATGTGGAGGCCGCCTCAGGTGACAATAAGAAAGCATCTGACGAAGAAAAGAGGGCCGCTCAGGCTGCAGCCTTGCCTAAGCCGGGCCCTGATCCGAAGCTCGTGCTTCCGGCGATCGAAAAGGCAAAGCTTTCGAATGGCATGGAAGTGTGGATGGTCCGCCAGGATGAACTCCCCATCGTTTCGATGAACATGGTCTTCAAGACAGGCTCCACAAATGAGCCTGATGATCGGTTTGGCGTTGCCGGTATGACCTCGCAGCTTTTGACGACGGGCACCAAGTCGCTTTCTGCTGAGGAGCTGGCCAACGAACTAAGAGAGATCGGTGTTAACAACATCAGCTCAGGTTCGAACTTTGACGCGACATCAGTTTCCATCCAGTCATTGACGAAGCATCTGGACCGTGCATTAGAGCTTTATTCGGATGTGATACAGAACCCGGCTTTCCCGGCCAGAGAGCTTGAGAGCCTTCGCGCACGTGCCCTGATCGGCCTCAGGCAGCAGCGTACAAACCCTGATGCCATCAGTAACAACGTGTATAACAGGATACTCTATGGCGAACACCCATATGGCCGAAGCTCAAGCGAGGCATCGATCAAGGCGATCACTCGTGATGATCTTGTAAAGTACTATGACTCAACTTACCGCCCGAATAACGCTACGCTGATCGTTGTCGGCGCGATCGACAAGGGCGCACTAAAGACAAAGCTCGAGAAAGCTTTTGCCGATTGGAAGCCGGCTGATGTCAGGGCTCGTGAGCTTCCATCCACCAAACCTCTTGAAAAGACGGCTGTCTATCTGGTGGATCGGCCCGGATCGGCGCAATCCACCGTTTCGATCGGCCATGTCGGCCTTGACCGTATGCATAGGGATTACTTCCCCGTGATGATCATGAATTCGATCCTCGGCGGCGGCTTCACCTCTCGCATAAATATGAACCTTCGCGAGGATAAGGGTTATACCTACGGTGCAAGGAGCGGATTTTCGTTCCGGCGGGGTGCTGGCCCGTTCTCGGCGAGCAGCGATGTTCGTACAGCAGATACGAGGGCCTCGATCGTTGAGTTTATGAAGGAGCTTAACGATATTCGCGGCGGGCGGCCGATCACCCAGCAGGAACTCGATTACAACAAACAAAGCATCATCCGGCGATATCCGGCGGGCTTTGAAACTGTTGGAGCGATCTCGAACCAGCTTTCGAACCTTGTTGTTTATGGCCTGCCAGACTCCTATTTCAACGATTACATCGGCCGTATCAACGCGGTCAGCATTGCTGATGTTAACCGAGTGGCAAAGCAATACCTTGATCCTTCGAAAATGGCCATCGTGATAGTCGGTGATAGGAGAGTTATCGAGACCGGCTTGAAAGAGCTTGGGTATTCGATCACGATCCTTGACGTTGACGGAAACCCGATCGCGGAATGATCACTTCCGTCTGGCAATAGGGAAGGGCAGGGCCGAACACCCTGCCCTTATTCATTTTGGGGCGGTACTCAGTTTCTGATAAGAACGACGGGTGATTGTTCGGCGGCATGCAGGCGGCCAAAAAAATTCTTCACGGAATCATATTTTTCCGGAGCGACAATGGCACGATTTAGATCAAGCGAGCGGACCAGCACCAGTTCCCGGCCTTCGACCTTAAATGTCATATCAAATTTGCCAAACTCCGTTTCATAGCTCGAAGGATCGGGCATTTCGTCGATCTCAAAACCGTCGGGAAGCCTAATTCGTACGGTTTCTCTGAACGAGGAGGCATCGATCCGATAGGGATTCAACCTGGGCCCGTCGGCAAACGAAAGTCGGTCAAGACGGCCGACGATCGCAGGTTTGAATACCATCAGCCTCTGCTGCATTAGCTGGGCATAGGAATTGGCGGTAAATTCCACCCGCAGGTCAAATTTCCCCTCATCATGCTTGTCGGTCGGGACAATGTTCGTCGTCTTTGCACCCGTGGCACCTCGTGATATCCAGCGGTCGATGACACGGTTGTAGTCAGCGATCGAGAGACCCCGCAGCCGAGCACGTTCCTGCCGCGCAGCCTGCCCGAGAGTCGATTCTCGCACGGTGCCGTTGATCGAACCGTCCGGCATCAGCATTACGTCGATCTTGCGGTCGAGCATGTTGGAATCTGCAGGCATCACAGGCATTTTAAGCAGGTCCTGCGTATCCTTATGGTCGATCAGGGCGAGGCTGCCTTGCTGGTCTTCGGGCAGGTCACCGATCGGCGTGAAGGCATCGGTCGGATCGAATATGAGCAGCCTTCCAAGCGTCGGATGAGTGACTACCGAATCAACCCTTGTATCCGGGCCGATCTTAACCGCGATTATGCAATGGTTGAACTGATGCGGCGAGGCCCATTCTGCCCTAACGTAGCCCGGGTCATCGGCCGTGATGCTTACCAGATATGATTCGATGCCGATCACGCTCAGCATGGCTCGCATCAGGTTGGCCTTGTCTTTGCAGTCGCCATACGAACGTGAGAACACCTCGGCTGCCGGCCGCGGAACATAGCCGCCCCCGCGTCCTGTGCCGATCTGGATCGAAATATATTGGATCCCCTGTGCAAAGCGCGATATTGCTCGTATCTTCTCAAATTCCGTTTTCGCATCGGCCGTCAGTTCCTTTGCCTTGGCCACAAGCGCGGGGCTCGTCGTCATCTGCGGGTCTTCGATCGAGGCCATCCAGCGGGCCACATCGTTCCAGTTCGAAAATGTTTTCAGCCGCGTGCTTGCGTTCTGATCGGGGAACATGCTGACCGCCAGCCTCGGTGCAAGGCTTGACCACCTGGGGCTCCGGGGCTCCGGTCGTATGGGTTTGAGATCGCGCATCTCCCACGAATACGAACTTCCGTTTACCGCAGGCTCTACTTTTGGGGCGTTGAACGTCACGGATTCGGCCCGCCAGCCTGCCGGCATATTCAATAAGAATCTGGAATAAAGCACCGGTATATCGTTCTGAAAACCGTAGTGAAACTGGCTAAAAATGGTCTTTTCCTCGAGAACCGATTCGAATCCGAACACGTCGCCGACATCGGCGTCGAGCCGCGCAGAGATGTACGAGCATCGTGCCTCGTTATAAAGATCGTTGTCCGCGAGGGCCACATCGACTATTTCTTTCCTCCCATACGCTTTCGGTGCTCCGCCTCGTTTTATAAGCCAGCCTTCCAGACTCCGAACCCTATCGGAGTCGGTCTGGTAAACCACCCTCGCGATCGCTTCGTCGCGGCCCTCTCGCTCGAGGATCCTGACAGCCTCGCGCGTCGTCCGGACCACCGTACCGTCCGAAGCGACATTCACGGATTCTTCTTTGTAGAGTAGAACGGCAGGGATGTTCCTTATTTCATAGGGAGGGGTTTGTTGTGCCGCAGCCTGCAAAAGCCATTGCGGCACCTTGGGCTGTGAATAGGCAATGTTTGACAGGCCGATCGCGAATATCGAAATCGCGATCGTGTGGAAAATTCTTGGATATTTCATTCTTGCACCGTGAGAGGCCTGATCGAAGATCAAGTCGGAAAATAAAGCCGCCCCGAGATTTAGTTCGCTCTTAGCGTTAATTGATGGACATCAGCCTTGTTAAAGGCATCGAATAGGGCTTTTACGGCATTATATGCCTCAACTGGATAGCGAATGTTTCCTCCGTTCCCAAACGAGAACTGTCGCGAATACCTGATCGCCTTTCCATCGTTCAAAACGTATGTCATTGCCTCATGCGATCCTATGCCTTGCTGATCGCGAATGCGGCCCGGCATTTCGGCGTTTTCAAGTGCGTACCCCTCCGGAAATTCTATGGTGATGTCATCGTCCTCGGAGTAGGGATACGAGATGTAGATGTCGTACTTTCTGGTGTTTGCCGTGAATTTCGGCTGGGAATTGCGTTCAAAGACGTTAGGATTGAAAAATAGTCGGCGTCCCGTACGCTGGCCATATCCCGGAGCCTTGATCTTGAACGTGTATATCAAGGGCTTTTCCGGATCGTTAACATTCTCAATTGTGAAATTCTCGAATTCGACACTCGACGATATCGAAGAACGCACGAAATTTTTCAGCCTATCCTCACGCGCGCTGTCGGATTCTCCGCGGTTCAACATCTTGTGCCGGTATGCCTGGTGGCCCAAAAATTCCACGCGGGCTTCTCCTACAAGGGTCCCGTCATCGAGGAGCTTGAATTTTCCGCTCCGCTTTTCTTTGGATACACCTGCTTCGGAAAGCGGGATATTCTTCCACAGCAGGTTCTTCGGATCAGGTACGAGTGCGACCTGGTCCTCTTCCACCCAGCTCATCATGCCAAAGGGGACAAAGTAGCTCGCGGGGCTAAAAAAGCGCCAGTCGTTGCCCATGTTTACAGCGATGCTGGTCGATCCCAACGCCAGCCGTAAGTTCATGATATTGCGATCAAAGAAAAGGTCGTTTCGATTGCCGGAAAACGCTATTCTCGCATCGAAGCCGGCCGCTCGGGCCATAGCGCCAAACAGCTGATCAACGTCCCCTGCCGTGCCTACCCGATATTTCAGGGTGTCAGCCGCATTCTTATTCCTCGACGCCTGCCGTCTCTGCTCTTCGGTGGTCTGATCGGCATAATTGACGTTCTTGATGTGCGATTTTACGAAATCATAGATCCGTTTCAGCTTTTCATCGTCGTCCTCCGCTCCTTGTATGACCCTCGTTGTTTCACGCTTAACCTCATCATTTGCTCTTAAGGCTTCCTTCTGAAACTCGAACATGCTGCTGCTTACCTGCCGCCAATACTCATCCGGATTCCGGGCTACAGATGTCGTGTAATAAATATAAACCCACGATTTTACCTCGTCTTCGGGAAGCATAAATGGTTCTTCACGAAAGGCCTGCACGTTTCTCATCGTCGCCCGATGAAATCCGTCTTTTGTCTTTTCGAACTGAAAATCACGTCGGACATTGAATGGGTGGTAGGCGAGCGCTCTGGTGCCTGAAAATGGCTTAATGTAATAACTGATCTCGCGAACCGGGATCTCCCTCTGAAAGATCAGCCGCATGTTGGCCTCTGCGTCGCTGATCACCTCTTTATAGCGATACTCAACGATCGAACCGATCTCCAGCCCCGGAAATGCTATCGTTTTTGCCCTGACCTTAAAGCCGTTTGCGCGAACGATGTCGCGCTCCATTACTTCGTCCTTGCTGACATATGAGACGCTTCCGTCTGGTTTGGTTACCCTCGCTTCGAAATCCTTGATCCTCGTACCCTTGGTGAATGCCACATCGTGGCGTGCAAAATCCTCTCGGCCTCGCTCAGTAAAGATCTTGATGCGTACGTAGTGCTTCAACCCCATTTCGTCAAACCGGGAATCGTCCACACGAACTTCCCACAAAAGGGCCTCGGCGTCGGCATCTGGCTCGACGACCGGGGCCGAACGCTGCAGTTCGATCGGCGGAATGGGTAACCAGCCTTTGTCCTGAGCTGCCGCCGCAGCAACGGCGACAAAGATCGAAAATATCGAGAGAGAGATCCTTCCGAGAGTAAGGAGATACATAATACTTTTTCCTTTCGTAGTTGTGGTGAATTGAAATTACGACCCTAAATTTCAGCGGGCGCGGCTGAGGTGTCAGATAACGGCAGGACCGAGGGCTCAACGCCGACCTGCCCAGTCAACCGCAAGTCTATAGTAGTCACCATCAAATTCCAAGCATTTTCGGAGATTTATGGCTAAAGTTTTACTATGGTATAATCCCTGATTCGAACTATTCAGACGTTATATTTAATGGTTTTGGAGACTTAACTATGTCGGGAGCTTATGGGAGGATCCAGGAATTTCTGGGTTCCGAAGCCGAACTTTTGCTGAACCACGTATCTTCGACGATCCAAAAAGGATCGCTGCATTTACCCGGAGGTGATTTTGTCGATCGCGTCTGGACCGAATCTGACCGAACACCCGCGGTTCTGAGGAGCCTGCAGACGCTTTATGGGAACGGAAGGCTTGCGGGTACTGGTTATCTATCGATCCTACCGGTCGATCAGGGCATCGAGCACTCGGCCGGGGCCAGCTTTGCACCGAATCCGGAATACTTCGATCCGGCAAATATCGTAAAGCTCGCTATGGAGGGCGGTTGCAATGCGGTAGCTTCGACGTTTGGCGTTTTAGGTTCGGTCGCCCGGAAATATGCCCACAAGATCCCTTTCATCGTAAAGATCAATCACAATGAACTGCTGACCTATCCCAACGCCTTTGACCAGGTAATGTTCGGCACGATCGAGCAGGCACGGGATATGGGAGCGATCGCGGTCGGGGCCACGATCTATTATGGTTCGGACAATGCGACGCGACAGATCACGGAGGTCTCGGAAGCGTTTGCCTATGCTCATGAATTGGGAATGGCGACCATCCTTTGGTGCTACCTGAGAAATTCCAAGTTCAAGACAGCCGAAGGCGATATGCATACTGCTGCCGACCTGACGGGCCAGGCCAACCATCTGGGTGTGACGATCCAGGCCGACATAATCAAGCAGAAACTCCCCGAAAGGAACGGCGGATATAACATCCTTAACACCGAAAGCAGCTACGGCAAGACCAATCCAAAGGTCTATTCAGATCTGACCAGCGACAACCCTATTGACCTTGTTCGGTACCAGGTGGCCAATTGTTATATGGGCCGCTGCGGGTTGATAAATTCGGGCGGCGAGTCGAAAGGCGCCAGCGACAAGGCAGATGCCGTCCGCACGGCCGTTGTGAACAAGCGGGGAGGCGGTACTGGCCTGATCTCGGGCAGAAAAGCCTTCCAGCGGCCAATGGGCGAAGGCGTCGAGCTTCTCAACGCTATTCAGGATGTTTACCTTTGCGAGGAAGTTACTATCGCATAGGACTTCGGTAAGGATAAATGCAAAAGGGCGGCGCGTTTAGCGCCGTCCTTTATCATTCAGAGACTGTTCGCAAAGCCACTACTTCATCGAATAGCTTCGATGAACGGTCGCGATCCATGCATCGGTTTTGATAAATCCGGAGCCAGCCTCCTTGAATCTCTCAGGCAGGCCCGCTTTTTGGATCTCTTCCAACGAACTTCCGGCTTTCATCGCATCGGTTACGATCTTTACCGACTCGGTGATCGTTGCATGATAATTCTTAAGGTCTGCGTGAGTTGAAACGGGCCCGTGGCCGGGTATAAGTTTCCAATCCGCCGGAATCTTCGCGATAAGTGCTCCGATATTGTTGATAAGGCCTTGAACGCTGCCGCCGCTGTCGATATCGACGAACGGAAACCGGCCGACGAAGAACGTGTCCCCGAAATGGACGACCTTCGCCTTGTCAAAGAAGACGACGGAGTCGCCATCCGTGTGGCCGTTCGGATAATGGACAAGGCGGATCTCTTCGCCGTTCAGATGGATGGCCATGCTCTCGGTGAACGTGACGATCGGCAAGGCAAAGGAAGGATAAGCAGGTGTCGATCTGCCGAAGATGACCGGTGGATCTAGCAGCCGCTTTCTAACGTTGATATGTGCAACGATGGTCGAGTCCTTGCCAAAATGCTCATTGCCCTGTGTATGATCGCCGTGCCAGTGGGTGTTCAAAACAAATCGCGGTTTATCGCTGCCCAATTCCTTTAGCGCGGCCGCGATCTTGGGTGCCACATCGCGATAATCATCATCGACGATCAAAATGCCCTCGGGCCCGACCACAACGCCGACATTCCCGCCGCGTCCCTGAAGCATATAGACGCTGCCGCTTACCTTTGTGGTCCGTACGGTAACATCCTGCGTCTCAGGAAAATGGCTGTTGTTGCCGTGCGAAAATGCCTGATAGGTAACGAGGCATGAGAGAACAAACAAAAAAAGCGGTTTTTTCATAGAAGATCTCCGTTCTGATCGCGTTAGTGCAAAAGTATAACAGATACCTTTCCGTCCAAGAGCCGTCGCAGCCAAACCGCTATTGCAAAAACGGGTTTGAAGCGCGTTCCTGTCCAACGGAAGTATCGGGGCCATGGCCGCAGCAGACTGTAAAATCATCCGGCAGCGAAAGGATCTGAGAGCGGATCGACGCGATCAATTGGGCAAAATCGCCCCCGGGCAGGTCTGTTCTGCCGATCGTACCGCTAAAAAGGCAGTCTCCTGTGAACACGGTACGTTCATTTTCCTCGACGAGCACCAAATGGCCCAGAGTGTGGCCCGGGCAGTGCCGCATCTCAAATCTCAGATCTCCCAGTTCCAATATCTCTCCATGTTCGGCAAAATGAGTGATCTCTGGCGGTGCTTCATAGTCCATGCCTAGAGCTTTCAGCTGATGAGGCTGGATGCCCATAAGAAGCGGCTGCTGCGGCAGGGAATAGTAAAGCTCTGCCTCATCCTGATGGCAAACTATTTCTGCCGATGGGAAATTCTGGTGCATAAATGAGGTCCCGCCCACATGGTCAAGATGGCCGTGGGTGATGACGATCGCCTGGAGATCAAGCTCATTCGATCGAATATAGCCGGCAAGCTCTTCCGAAGGCTCGCCGGGATCGATGCAGATCGCTCGGCCGGAATTCGTGCACGAGACTATCCTCGCGTTCTGCTGAAATGCCGTTTGGACAAATTCCCGTATGTTCATTCCTTGCATAATTCCTCAATATAGGGCAGCGGATCAAATTCAGCGATAGCGCGGCCTTTTATCACGTGCTGGATCGCCGCGCGATATGATCTCTCATCGGGCCGGCCCGGAAAGCAAGGCACCTCGTTATCGTCCAGATCGAGATAACTGTTCAGGCAGCCCAGCAGCATCCATAGCAGAATTTCCTTATCAGACCCAACGGGGTTATGTCGGATGATCGTCTCCCGATCACCCTTCAGGCCCGCGCAGATCCGGGCAAATTCCGTCTCAGAGATCTTCGCCATTCCATTCAATTAAAACATAGATAAGGTTCCTGAAATAATGAATCAAACCAATACACATTGTATGAAACAGATGTTTCGATGTACTAAAACAGAGCACAGTCGTTGCAGTTTATGTCTGGAAAATACTCAATTCTCACGTCATTGGTCCTGGTATTCTGTGGCACATCTTTTGCCATTCATTTCCGCGATTGATAGGACATCTTCGTCACTGACGAAAATCGGCTCTGGCTCCAGTGGCAAACGAACGCAGGGAAGGTCGGGACCGGGTCGAGGATCCGGTCTCGTAATTGACACAAAACGAGTCAAATTTGATTTTCGGAAGCTTTGAGAAAAAGGCCGGATCGCTTGGGGGTAATCTTCGCGTGTGGGCACGAAGAATGAACCGGCCTTTTTCTCAAACTGTTAGAACAAGATTTGATATTTGAAAACTGCGAACCGCTCGGCTCTCGATTCTTTTCTTATAGGGTGAACATCTTTCTTCGATAGACTCCATCATCAGACCGACGGATACAGTTTTCAAAAAAGCCGAAGCGCCCTCCCGGGGCCTTCGGCTTTATACGTTTTCTTCGTACATCAAATAGCCTGGCTGGATCATTCCGACTTTCTCGTAAACACTTTGAGCTTTCGTATTTTCCCGCTCGACGTAAAGCCGAAACCCGCAAACGTTTCCGGCCATCTCCGCTTCGGCTTTCACGAAATCGTACAACGAGCGATAAATGCCTTTTCCACGAGCTTGGGGCACGATATAGACACTTTGGATCCACCAGAACCAATGGTTGCGCCAATCGCTCCATTCGAACGTGACCATAAGGCCGCCAACGAGGGCTCCTTCGTCCTCTGCAACCACGTAAAACCCCTTTCTTTCATCAGCAAAAACTGCGCCCACACCATTTGTCAGCGTTTCTGCTGCAAGTTCCTTTCCTTCGGTCTCAAATGCCATTCGTTGGTTGAAATTCACCAAAGCGGATACGTCGGAAGGGTTGGCTTTTCGAATGATCATAGTCTGACGCCTGCTTGACGAATCAATTGTCGCCACATAAGCTGGAATGTTTTGTCTTACGGCCGATGCCGATCCTATGGATATTTGCAATAGATATGAAGCTTAGAATACTTTATCACGGCAATTGCTTCGACGGTGTTTCATCGGCAGCCGTCTTTACTAAATTCTACAAGGCAGCGGTCAGAGGTGACGCCGAGATCGCTTATACGCCGACGATGCACCGGGCGGGAAACGTTTTTGACCGCGATCAGCTTGACGGGAACGAAAATGCGATCGTCGATTTCAAGTACTGCCCGGACGAGAGGCTGACATGGTGGTTCGACCATCATCAGTCCGCATTTTTGTCGGAAGCCGACGAGCAGCATTTTCTGGCCGACACCTCGGGCAAGAAATTTCTCGACATTACCAGCAAGTCCTGCGCGGAATTCATTGCCCGGATCGCGAAAGAGAAATTCGGATTTGAAGATCCGTCGCTTGCAGAACTGATCGAATGGGCGCACATCATCGACGGGGCCTTATACGAATCGCCCGCCCAATGTGTTGAGCTTCGGTCACCGGCTTTGAAGCTAATGCAGGTGATAGAGGGAGAGAAAGACCCCGAATTTGTGGCGCGAATAATAAGGCGGCTGACCGTCGAAACCCTTAACGAAATAGTCGAGAGCCCCGAACTAATAGCGAGGCTCGAACCGATATTACGACTGCATTGGGAAACGGCCGAACTGATCAAAGAAAGGGCCAAGGCTGAGCGGGGCGTTGTGCACTTCGATCTTACCGGGACGGGGATCGAGGGCTATAACAAGTTCATTCCCTACTATTACCATCCCGACGTGACCTACGTCGTTTCGCTTAGCCAAAGCTCGTTTCGAACCAAGATCTCTGTCGGTTCAAATCCATGGGCCCCGCGGCCGCGAGTCCATAACATTGCCGAGATCTGCGAGCGATATGGCGGCGGCGGGCATGCCGTCGTTGGCGCCGTATCACTCGCACCCGAGGAACTAGAACGAGGCCGCGAGATCATGGCCGAGATCGTGGAGGAACTCAGCTTCTGACCTTCGATGCGCCAAACTGCAGGCATCTTATCGCAGCCGTCGCTCTTTGATGTTCCAGCAATAGCTAAGATCAACCTTTGTTGAAGACCAATGTGGATGTCATCGCACCCCGCGGCGTGGATTGTTCGCGTTCCACGGTCAGTTTCGTACCGTCTGCCGAAAGCGTCCACTTCTCAACGGTTGTTATGGTTATTTCGCCCATTGGTCCGGCAAGGGAACGACTTGAGGACAACTTCAGCGATCCGGCGTCACGAGCGGCCTTAAGCTTGACGGGCATTTTACCGTTCGGGCCGTCCACCTCGATCGTTGTTTCCTTGCCCTCAAGGCTGTAAACGGTCTTGCCGTCGCCCATACCGCTCCCCATTCCGCGACCGCCACCGCCGCCCGGCCGGCCACCACCGCCTGCCGGTGCATCAGCCGGCGGAGCAGCACGCTTGGTAACCGTTGTCACGGCAAGTTCACCACTGGATTGCTCGACCGTCATTGTCATCGATTCGATCGGCATCCCGCTGAGCTTCGAATTTGCCGTGTCAAGCTTCCATGTACCTGAAAAATCGCCCTTCTGGGCCTGGGCTGCCGTTACAAATAGACACGAAACGACAGCAAAAAACATAATCTTTCGCATAAATGATCTCTCCAAAGGACTAAGAATCAAGACTTCACTTCCGTTAGACGCGCGAAAGCACCGAGTAGTTTTTTCAATTTGTAAAGAATTGTAAACGGCGTTCGTCTGCCATGCGTGCAACCCGTTAAGTGGGACCATCAGGCGGCCGGGCCAAACGATGAACACCCCGGAAAAAATCCGCGATCCCGCTTTGGAATCGTCATTTGATTAGGTCTTTGTACCGGCAAAGCTTTCCTGCGGCAGGCCAATGCCGTGTGAGACACGATATGATCCAAAGCCTCGCATTGATGGAGAAACTTCCGATTCACAAGAACCTGAACACCTCATTCGTTAATCTCGCAGGCCTTGTGCGTCATCTTCGTTCTCTCCAATTTGTCGGGAGCGTGCAGATCGAGCTGAGTAGTTATGAGGCAGAGATCGAATTTGCAGATGACGGCTCGGTCAGGGCCCGCGAGCAGGACCTAAATGCGGGCAGAATGTCGTTTGGGGAAGAGGCACTTCAGCGAATAATGATCAGGTCAAAGGAGCCAGGCGGAATGATCCATGTTTACAAATATGAGGACAACAGTCGTCCGAAAGCTGTGTTCGTCGATACGTTTATCTCGCAGGGAGCAAGGCGGATGGCATCGGGGCCAACCGGCCGATCATCTCGCATTAGCTCCGACATGGAAGAGTTCTTCTCGAACCGTACGCCGACAGATGCTCCGATACCCAAGCCGGCGGTCCGATTCGACTCGGACAGTCTTGAAAACTGGACCGAGTTGCTTGGTCTGATCTCGGAAATGCTTCAATCGGTCGAGGATTCGATGGCCAAAGGCAATCTGAACTTTCAGGAGCTTTTTAGGAATGCTTGCGGCTTTGTCAGCTTCGACTTTGCGTTTCTCGATCCGGACACCGACATCTTCTCCTTTGAAGACGGGTATATTTCCCTGAGGCGAAAGATCGCATCGCAGGAGCTGATCGGCGGCGTGATGGCGGCGATACAGCGGATCACTCAGCGGCTCCGCGAAGACCCATGTTTCGGCAATACTTACCATCTAACCTTGCATCGACTACGGGTATTGGCAAACCAGCGAAGGCTGCAATACGATGCTTTTGGCCTCGGACGCGAATTGCAAAAGGTCATCGGCATTTAAGGCGAATACCGCGATCCGGAAACATACAGGCTTGCATCTTTGGCTGTCGCGACTAGAATCATTTCACATGGAATGGAAAGCTTTTGCGACGGCATTTTTAGCTATTTTTCTAGCGGAACTCGGCGACAAGACACAGCTTGCCGTTATAACGATGTCTTCGGGAACACAGAGCAAGCTCGCGGTGTTTTTGGGGGCCAGCCTGGCACTGGTTGTTGTAACCCTTTTGGCTGTGCTTTTCGGCAGCCTGCTTACCCAGTATGTTCCCGTACAGTGGCTCCAAAGGATAGTTGCCGCCGCATTCATTACGATCGGCGTATTGATGCTGTTTGGAAAGCTTTGAAGGGCTGATCAGCCTGAAACAGAACGCTTCTTCTTCAGCCGGTCGACATAAGTTGACCTAAACTTTGCCACCTTTGGGGCGACGACCGCCGCGCAATAGGGCTGGTTTGGATTGTTGGCGAAATACTCCTGGTGGTACTCCTCAGCCGGCCAGAATTTGTCGAACGCAGTCACCTCAGTGACGATGGGCTTGTCATAAAGCCCCTTTTTCGTTATCTCGGCGATGATCTCGTCCGCAGTGCGCTGCTGTTCGTCAGAGTGGTAGAAGATCGCTGAACGATAAGAGGTTCCGATGTCGTTGCCCTGACGATTCAACTGGGTCGGATCATGCACGGTGAAGAAAACGCGAAGAAGATCAGCGTAGGAAAAGACCTGTGGATCGAAACGTACCTGAACAACCTCAGCGTGCCCTGTGGTCTCTGAGCATACTTCCTGATACGTTGGGTGGTCCTTGTGCCCGCCCGAATACCCCGAGACGACATCTTCAACTCCCGCCAGGTCGTCAAAGATCGCCTCGACGCACCAAAAACACCCAGCACCCAATGTTGCCGTTTCGAATTGAGCCATAACTAGAATGAAACCAAACCGAGTGAACGAAATCAAATCTGGAAGCAAGTTTGGATCTTCGTGGAAACACGCCCTGAAGGGCTCGGGAATTCATAGCCTCTATTGAATCTCGAGTCATTCAATTCTGGGCGAATAAGGATCACCCCGATCCATACTCGCTAGGGCCGTGGTCAATCTGATCGAATGAGGCGATCGCGTCAAATGCACTCGCGTTTTCTTGCCTTGCATTACCAGGACGAACCGCAAGCAGTGTGTTAAAACGCGAATCGCGGGCTGCGGCAAGCTCCTCAGCGGTATCGGAGATGAAAGTTATGCATGAGGGGTCAAGGCAAAGGGCATCGGCGATCTTGGCGTAACTCAGGACTTCGCGTTTGCCACCGGTCGTTGTATCGAAATAGTTGGATATGAAAGACGTTAGGTCGCCGTGGTCGGAGTACTTGAAGATGAGCTGTTGGGCGAGTATGCTTCCGGACGAATAGATGGCGATGGAGAGGCCCGTGCTGGTCCATCTCTCGAATGCGGCCGGAACGTCGTCAAAAACTATCGAGCAAAGTTCGCCCGCCTCGTATCCCTCTTTCCATATCATGCCCTGGATCGTCTTGAGGGGTGTCGATTTTCGGTCCAGATCAATTAGATGTTCCAGATATGCTGTAACCGAGCCAGGCTCTGCCGGATCGACCGGGAGTGTATAGGTGGCATCGCGTGAGCTTTCATTGACAAGCGTTTTTATCTCGTCAGAAAGCTCGCGGAAATGCATCTCGACAAACTTGCCGATCTTTCTCTTAGCAAACGGGAAGAGGGTCCGGTAGACAAAGTCGATCGGCGTTGTCGTGCCTTCGATGTCGAGAAGTATCGCTTTGGTCATTTTGTCCACAGAGAGCACAGAGGGCATAGAGAGAAAGATCGAGAATATCGTTGCTCTCTAGTGCCCGTATGGTAGATCAGGCTGCGCTAGACGGAATGTGGCTGACGCCGAAGCAAAGCGGCTGGAAACTGGCATCGACGCCGGAATTTGTGTAATGGGGCGTCCAGCCGGACACGTCCTGGAAGAGACGGATGGCACGCACGGTGCGGTCGCCGCAGAGGTTGAACCAGTGCCGTGTGCCGCGCGGGACGCGGATCAGATCGCCGGCTTCCATCTCGATAGAGACCACGTCGCCGCCCTCGGGCGCGATGTGAAACAGGCCGTGGCCTTTGACGATGAAACGCACCTCGTCCTCGTCGTGCCAATGCTCTTTGTTAAATTTATTGAGCATCTCTTCGAGCCCCGGTGTGTCGGGCATGACGTTTATCACATCGGCGGTGACGTAACCGCCCTTCTCCTTAAGCTCCTCGATCTCACCGGAATAAAACGCAAGTATCTCTTCATCGCTCGCATCCGGACCTAGTTCGCTAATATTGTGCCAGCGTTCGTAGTCGATGCCGATGCCGGCAAGATATACTGCTATATCTCTCGCTTCGGTAAGTCTCAGGTCTTTATTTGGTACATCAACAACTGCCATAAACTAATTTCGCCACAGAGGCCACAGAGTTTGCAAATAATGTGCGATCGCTACACCCCCTAGAACCTCAGGCTTCTTCCCAAAACCTCAAACAAAAACTCGAATATCTCCACGTGGCGGCGGGCGTCAGAGACGGTCTCGCCCCAGGTGTAGAGTCCGTGGCGGCGGAGATATATGCCGTGGCAGGCCGGATTTTCGCGCAGCACGTTTTCGATGACGTGCGAAAGAGCGATGTAGTCCTGCGAATTATCGACTATCGGGACGCGCTCGGTATGTTCGTGCGTGGTAACACCCGCAAGGCCCTTTAACATCTCATAGCCCTCGATCTCGATCGCTCCTTGCTCGTAGAAATGGTCCGAGAGGATGGTGCCCCAAACCGAGTGGGTGTGCAGGATCGAGCGAGCCTTTGGCACATGCCTGTAAATGCATAGATGCAGCAGCGTCTCCGCCGAAGGCTTGCCGAAGCCCTGCAATATCTCTGCATCCTCGTCGAGCTCGAGGAAATTGGTCTCGTCCAGGTCTCCTTTCTCGATGCCGCTGGCAGTAACGCAGATCCTGAGCGGTTTTCGGGCCAAAAGCATGCTGAAATTGCCGCTGGTCCCGAGCACCCACCCGCGGCGATAGAACTCCTGGCCCGCGAGGGCGAGCTCTTTTTGCGGATCTGGTGTTACGGTCTTTTCCGGCATAACTTGACCCCTTTAGTCTATTTCGTGAACACCATGGTGTTCTTTATGCCTAATGTTAGCTCACGGACTCCCCAAAGCTTTTCATTCCTCATCCTCTCGCAGCTTTTCCAGGACCGAGAAATCTTCTAACGTCGTGACGTCGCCGGCGACCTGTCCGCCCGCGGCGATCTCGCGAAGCAGGCGGCGCATTATCTTGCCAGAGCGGGTCTTAGGAAGGGCGTCGGTAAAGCGAATATCATCGGGCTTTGCAAGCGAGCCGATCTCCTTGGCGACGTGGGCGCGGAGCGATTCCTTTAGGTCGTCGCTGCCCGTACGGCCGCCTTCTAGCGTGACGAACGCGGCGATGGCCTGGCCTTTCAGTTCGTCGGGACGCCCGACCACGGCGGCCTCGGCGACCGTTTCGTGCGAGACAAGGGCCGATTCGATCTCGGCGGTACCAAGCCGGTGGCCACTTACATTTATTACATCATCGACGCGGCCCATTATCCAATAATAGCCGTGCTCGTCACGGCGTGCGCCGTCGCCTGCGAAATAGCAACCCGGTATTTCCGACCAGTAGGTCTTCTTGTACCGCTCGTCGTCGCCCCAAAGTGTGCGAAGCATCGAGGGCCACGGATGCTTGACGACGAGATAGCCGCCCTCGCCGGGGCCGACCGGAACGCCTGCTTTGGTAACGATATCGACGATGATGCCCGGCAGCGGGCGGGTCGCCGTGCCGGGAACTGTAGGCGTTGCGCCGGGCAGCGGGCTGATCATGATCGAGCCGGTCTCTGTCTGCCACCATGTGTCAACTATTGGGCATCGGCCCTTGCCTATCACCTGGTGATACCACATCCAGGCTTCGGGATTGATCGGTTCGCCGACCGTTCCTAGCAGGCGGAGCGAAGATAGGTCGTGCTTTAGCGGATATTGTTCGCCCCACTTGATGAACGCCCGGATCGCGGTAGGCGCGGTGTAGAGAATGTTCACCTTGTGCCGTTCGACTATGTCCCAGAAACGGTCGAAGTCGGGGTAGTTCGGGGCTCCCTCGTACATCAAGACCGTCGCGCCGTTTGCCATCGGGCCATAGACGACGTAGCTGTGCCCGGTCACCCAGCCGATGTCTGCGGTACACCAATAGACGTCCTCGTCCTTGAGGTCAAAGACGAACTTTGCGGTAAAGGCGGCCTGCGTGAGATAGCCGCCGGTCGTATGAAGAATGCCTTTCGGCTTTCCGGTCGTGCCCGAGGTATAGAGAATGTAGAGCGGATGCTCGGAATCAAGCTCTTCGGCCGGGCAATCGGAATTGACCGTCTGCATCAGCTCGTGCCACCAATGGTCCCGGCCGGGCTGCATCTCGATCCTTGAGCCTGTTCGGCGAAAAACAACTACGTTTTCAACCGATGGCGTCTGCGAGACGGCCTCATCGACAGTTGCCTTGAGCTTTATCTCTGCTCCACGGCGATAGCCGCCGTCTGCGGTGACGATCAGTTTACACGCGCCGTCGTTGACGCGGTCGCGGATCGCATCTGCCGAAAAACCGCCGAAGATCACCGTGTGCGTCGCACCGATCCGGGCGCAGGCAAGCATCGCGACGGCAAGTTCGGGAACCAGCGGCATATAAAGAGCGACGCGGTCGCCAGTTTTGATGCCAAGCTTTTTCAGGACATTGGCAAAGCGGCAGACCTCACCGTGAAGCTGTAGATAGGTGAGCGTCTGCTGTTCGCCGGGTTCGCCTTCCCAGATGATCGCCGCTTTGTTCTTTCGCCAGGTCGCGAGGTGGCGGTCGAGACAGTTGTAAGAGATGTTCAGCTTGCCGCCGACGAACCATTTCGCGAATGGCTCGTTCCACTCAAGCACCGTATCCCATCGCCGGTACCAATCGAGCGAGCCCGCCTGGCGAGCCCAAAACGCAGCCGGGTCGGCGGCGGCTTCGGTGTAGAGCCGTTCATATTCTTCAAAGCTCTTTACGTGGGCAGCGTCGGCAAATGCAGCCGGCGGCGGGAATATTCGCGATTCGGTCAGGACCGATTCTATTGCAGACGTTTCAGGCATAGCGATTAAGTATAAGATATCGCTCTAACCACGGTAAAACGTCGGTATCTTGTGACGAATTCAAGCTTTGGAAACAACGGCGGGGCGTGTAAAATCGCACTATTCCCATCCGCTTTGCTTCGGGCTCAGACCGAATGATCCATAACGTTATGCCGCTTCTCGAAATGAGAGAGATCGTTAAGGAATTTCCCGGCGTAAGAGCGCTCGATGGAGTTAGCTTTACCCTTGAAGCGGGCGAGTTTCACTCGCTGGTCGGTGAGAACGGAGCGGGAAAATCGACGCTGATGAAGGTCCTCTCGGGCGTTTATCCGGCAGGCCACTACGGCGGCACGATCTTGATCGACAACGAGCCGCAATATTTCCGCGGAATTAGAGACTCAGAGAAAGCAGGCGTAGCGATCATTTTTCAGGAGCTGTCTTTGGTCAAAGAGCTGACGGTGGGCGAGAACATCTTTCTCGGCCAAGAGCCATCAAGGCTCGGAGTTATCAATTGGTCGGAACTTTACCATCGCGCCTCCAAGCTATTGCAAGACCTTCATCTATCGATCGACCCGAGAATGCCGGCCGGCATTCTCGGGATCGGCCAGCAGCAGCTTGTTGAGATCGCAAAAGCGCTTTCGAAAAAAGCTCGGATCCTTGTCCTCGATGAACCGACCGCCGCTTTAGCCGAATCGGAGGTTGACACCCTCTTTTCGATCCTCAAAAAGCTCAGATCTGACGGCGTGGGTATGATCTATATCTCACACAAGCTTGGTGAAGTTTTCGAGCTGAGCGACCGCATCACTGTATTGCGCGACGGAAAGACAGTTGCTACGCACAAGGCGACGGACCTGAATAAAGAGAAGGTGATCCAATTGATGGTCGGACGCGAGGTTGGAGACATCTTCCCAAAAGTGGAACATCAGGTGGGTGAGACAGCGCTCGAGGTCCGCGACCTGTCGGCCTTTTCCGTGGATGACCCGAACAAGGCGGTCGTTGACCGAGTGTCGTTTTCGGTTCGAAAAGGTGAGGTTCTCGGTATCGCCGGCCTTATGGGCGCGGGCCGAACCGAAGTGCTGATGTCGATCTTTGGCGCATGGCGCGGGAAATTCAGCCGCGAGCTTCTCATCGAAGGCCGCCGCGTTAACATCAATTCGCCATCGCAAGCCATTGCGAACGGCATTGGCTTTGTAACGGAGGATCGAAAGCGGTTCGGCCTGATCTTGGAACAAACTATAGCCGACAATATGACCCTCGCGGCATTAAGATCCATCTCTGGGAGCACTCTTACAAATCGGGCGCGCGAGCTTAAAGCAGCCAGAACGCCAATGACATCGCTTCGAATAAAGGCGGTGTCGCCAATGGCGATCGCCGGAACGCTTTCCGGCGGAAACCAGCAAAAGGTTGTACTCGGTAAATGGCTGTTGACGGAGCCTAAGGTTTTGTTCCTTGATGAACCGACTCGAGGTATCGATGTCGGCGCAAAGCAAGAGATCTACGCTCAGATCAACAAACTCGCCGCTGAGGGCATCGCGATCGTGCTGGTATCGAGCGAACTGCCGGAAGTCCTTGGGCTTTCCGATCGTATCCTCGTTCTTCACGAGGGTCGTGTCACGGGCGAGTTCACGCGAGCTGAAGCGACCCCTGAACTAGTGATGATGGCCGCGACCGGGCATTCGAAATAAGCGAAAGTGATAAGAATTTTCACGAGCATTTGTTGAATACTTAACTGTCAGTTCCGATCTGGGAAGAAGAAATGATCCTTTCAGCAACATCAAAAGTGAACACGACGGCGCTCCGTGCCTATATCATGATCTTTGTCCTCGGGCTGATCTGGCTTTACTTCCACTGGGCGACGGATTCGATCTTCCTGACTTCGAGGAATCTTTCAAATCTGGCGACGCAGATGTCCGTGACGGCGATCCTGGCGGTCGGGATGCTGATGGTCATCGTTTCGGGCAACATCGATCTTTCGGTCGGTTCGGTGCTTGGCTTTGCCGGCGGCGTCGCTGGCTTTGCTCTGACAACATTGGAACTCGGGCTGCCTGCCTCGATCCTGCTTGCGATCGGCCTTGGAGTGTTGATCGGCCTCTTTCACGGCTCTATCATCGCCTACCTTAACGTGCCCGCCTTTATTGTTACGTTGGGCGGCCTCCTTGCCTGGCGCGGCGCCACAAAATGGCTTCTGGGCGGCAACACCATCCCGATCTCGAGCGACACGTTCAAATTCATCGGGCAGGGCAACGTGCCATTGACCATCGGCTGGATACTTGCCGCGGCGGCGATCATTTTCGTCCTCTTCTCAGCTTATCAGCGCGCGGCTTCGGTCAAGCGATACGGGCTGGGTGAACCTAATTACCTTCGCGAGATATTGAAATCTCTTCTGCCCATTTGCGGGATCATCGGATTCATCTGGGTGATGAACTCTTATTTCGGCGTGCCGATACCGGTCCTCATCCTGTTAGGTGTTGCACTTCTGGGTGTTTTTCTGACCACAACGACCACATTCGGACGTTATCTTTACGCCATAGGCGGGAATGCGGAGGCGGCCCGGTTATCAGGAATAAACAACAAACGAAATATTATCAAGGTTTACGCGATCTTGGGGGCCCTTACCGGCATAGCGGCTCTGATCTTTACCGCCCGTGTCGGGAGCGCTTCGCCGGACGCCGGAACATTGAAGGAACTTGACGCTATTGCGGCGTGCGTTATCGGTGGAGCTAGCTTGATGGGCGGTCGAGGGACGATATTCGGGGCGTGCCTCGGGGCATTGATAATGGCCAGTTTAGACAACGGGATGTCGCTGCTGAACGTGAAGGATTATATGCAGGACATCATAAAGGGCTCGATCCTTGTTGCCGCCGTCGGATTGGACATGATGGGACGGAAGCAAGGTTGAGTCAACCCCCAATAAAGCTCATCGTTCGTTCGGGCTGAACGAAGGCCGGGTCATTTATACGATGGCTCGGTTCTTTCTTTAGGACGGCGGCTCTTATGAATTCGGCGATCTCGCCGCGACCGGCCCCGCTGCGAAGCACCCCGCGGAGATCGTGTTCCGAGGTTGAGAAAAGGCAGGTGCGGATCTGGCCATCGGCCGTCAGGCGAATTCGTGAACATTGTCCGCAGAACATTTCCGTAACAGGTGCGATGATGCCGATCTCACCGGGCGAGCTATCGGCAAATCCGTATTTCCATGACGTCGAGCTGCCGCGCGTTTCGTTCTTAAGGGTAAGCTTAAAAACTTTATCAATTGTGTCGCGGATCTCACGTCCGGAAACTACAAGGTCGCGGCTCCAATCGTGCCCTGAATCGAGCGGCATATACTCAATAAAACGAAAGCTGACTTCATTCTCTCTTGCAAAGCGAGCAAACTCGGCTAGTTCGTCGTCGTTCCTTCCGCGGACGATCACGGCATTCACCTTTATTGGCGCGAAACCCAGCCGCCTGGCTTCATCGATCGAATCGCAAACGCGTTCAAGCGCATCGACCCCGGTTATCTCGCGAAAACGTTCCGGCTTCAGGCTGTCCAAACTGAACGTTACGCGGTCGAGGCCGGCGGCCTTAAGTGCATCGGAGTGTCGAACAAAATCGTACCCATTCGTTGTCAGGGCAATGTCTTTTAGTTTGGGTTTGAGTCGGGCGAGTTTTTCAACCAGTACAGGCACATCGCGGCGGATGAGCGGTTCCCCTCCGGTCAACCGGATCTTCTCGATACCTAAGGAAACAAATATCTCGGCAACACGCTCCAGTTCTTCAAATGTCAGAAGCTTTTCCTTTTTTGCCCACGAAGGTTCGCCGTGCGGCAGACAATAGAAACACCGGAAATTACAGCGGTCTGTCAGCGAGATGCGAAGATCGCGGATCGTCCGGCTATGGGCATCGATGAGCATCTTCTAAATTCTACAAAATACCTACACCGGACATAGGCTGCGGGCAAAGTGCTCTCAATTGAAATTATCCCCTATCTGCTTCACTAAAAGAAGAGCCTTCGTCCTTTCCGGCTCGGATACCAGTTCAAAACTCTGCTTCAACTCGTCGATCAATTTCTTAAGTTCGGCTCGGTCTGAATCTTCCGCCGGCCCCGTGTAATTCTCTTTGTCCGCAGCATCGGCCATTGGCGACAGATGCTCGATCACGTTTTTCAGTGCCTTTTTTGCATACCTGCCTTTTGGATAAAGCCTCAGATACTTTGCATCCGTCGAAATGACGACATACAGGACGCAGTTGACATACCCCTCGCATTCACCGGGTAACGGATTTTGGGCACCCGTCCACGCGATCTTTTCCGCGATCTGCACTTGCTTATACTTCGAATGCAGGTTCCAGAAAAGGTCTGAGCGCACGTAATAATCCGCTGCGGGCTCGCTATAAACGATACGGTCCCTATTCACCTTTAGAAAGGTCTTATGCGGTTCCCGATTCTGTCTCTCTCTCGGGATCTTTTTCAACGCGGCTTGAAGATCGACCAGTTTCTTAAAGCTCGCACGAGCGGCCCTTTCATCTGCGGCACTCGGCGTTGGCATCGGTCGAGCATAAACGAGCGTTTCGACATTTTCACCTACCGCATAAGCGCCGACACAGGTGGTGAACACGAGCAGAAACATCGAAAGGGAAAACGGGATCGTTTGATGCCTTATCTTTATTCTATTCACTTGGGTTTGATTCGATTCTCATCTTCAGGTATCGGGCGTTTCTTTTTAAGCCGCTGAGTTTTGTTCTTTTGATAGGGCTGCCGCGAAACCGTTCCGCGTATCGGTCTTGATCCAATCGAAGTACCGCATCGAGATCCAGCGAAGTCTCACCGTTTCGCGGCTCAAATGCGGGCTCCTGAACCGGTCTTTCAAATCGGTTCCAAGGGCAAACGTCTTGACAAATGTCGCAGCCGTATAACCAACCGTTGAGATGTTCGGCTATATCGACAGGAAGCGCGTCGTCACGCATCTCGATCGTCGCATAAGAAATGCATTTTCGCGAATCTACCACATAGGGCTCGACGATCGCACCCGTCGGGCACGCATCGATGCAGGCTGTGCACGTGCCGCAATGATCGGCGACGATCTCGATATCGGCTGCAAGATCGAGGTTGAGCAATATCTCGCCGATAAAGAACCATGAGCCGATCTCGGCATTGATCACGTTGGTATGTTTACCGAGCCAACCCAGGCCGGCACGAACGGCCCAGGCCTTATCCATTACGGGAGAGGTATCAACACAGATCTTTCCTTCCGCCCCAGGACTTTCGGTGCGGATCCATTGCAGCAGCTCGTCCATGCCCTGACGGAGAATTTCGTGATAGTCGTCGCCCCAGGCATAGCGTGAGATCTTGCCGCTATTGGCCGTGTCCCGGTGATCGTGAGGCGTAAAATAGTTCATTGCCAAGACGATCACGCTTTTTGCCGGAGGGAACAGTTTGCGGGGGTCGGCACGTTTTTCCGGATCACGCTCCATCCAGGCCATCGAACCCTGATAGCCGCGTGCAAGCCACTCCTCGAGGCGAGTCCTCTCGATGTCGAGTTCGACAGCCGGCACAATACCGACCCTGGCGAAGCCCAACTCCATTGCCTTTTCCTTTATTCGTTCTTCGAGGGGCGGCATTGCTGGTGGCACTTTGAGATGTTCTGAAACAAAAACGGCCGGCCCGCAATTCGTCAGGCCGGCCCGCACTCAAAAGCTAACGCTTCTAGAAATTCAATTTTATCCCAAATTGGAATTGTCGCGGGTCGAACGCGGCCGTCGGCTTGGAATAATAAGTGAAGCTGCTCCTTCGTTCGCCAAAGGCGTTTACGTCCCGATAGTTCGGCGAGGCCGATGCCTCGTTGAACCGGTTGAACAGATTGAAACCTTCGGCGATCAGATCAAGTTTTACACGTTCGGTGAAGCGGAACGACCGAGTCAGGCGAAGGTCCACCGAAGCATAGCCGTGTGTGATGCCGCGATTGCGTCCGAGGATCCCGGTTGAGAACTGGCCGTTCGTAATGAGCGGCGTGATGCAGCCGATGTCTCCGGGAACACACAATGAACCATCCGGATTTACGCTCGGCCGGTCCGTTTGCGTCGATTGGTCATTATTGGCATCAACGTTGGTGATGATATTGAACGGCCGTCCGGAAGAAATTTCGATGATCGGAGCGACGGTAAAGTCGGCCAGAAACTGCTTCCAGCCGCTGGAGGAATTTCGCCATCCGGTCGGCGACGCTAATACTCCGCTGAAAACAAATCGATGCCGTTGGTCAAAAAGTGACGGGGCACGTTCAGCACGAAAGTTCTTTACATCCTGAGCAATAAGCAGCGTCTGCAGGTCCGACGAATCATCGATCGATTCCGATATCGTATAAGACATCAGGAATTGGAAGTTGTTCGCAAAGCGGCGGCGAAGCTCGGTATTAAGGGCAGTGTAAGTCGAATTACCGTCCGAGATCTGAGCATTTACCGAACCGAACGGTGACAGTACTCCCGGCGTTCGTAGGCTGCCGACAAGCTGCGAATCGAGTACCGCTTTTGAAACGGCTCCGCCCGAAAGGGCGCTCGCAAGGAAATAGTTCGGAGCGTTCGGCCGGAAGAAGTTCGCGATCGCGGGGGCGACGACCCGACCCGTGGGACATTGAGCCACCATTCCGGGTATGACTACAAAGCAGCCAACGCCGGTTGCCGAACCAGGTGCTGTCGACGCGATCGAAAAGGCGACCGCCTGCTGTGTGGATGTCGGCAAAGCTCCGCCGAAAAATCGCTGGAAATTCTGGATCTGCAGGGCTGTATTTGGAGTGTTCAGATCGGTCGGGTGCGGCAGGTGCCGGGCTCCGACATAAATGATCGAGCTCGAAAGCGAAAGATTCCGTGTTAACTCAGTTTCAAATCCGACATTTGCCTGGATCGCCGAAGCATACTGAAAATCCTTTGCGATCGGAAGCGTAAAAGGCAAGACCGGTCCAAACCCAGGAAACGTCTGATCGTTAAACCGCTGACGCCCAAACTGGTACTGGGCGCTCGACGCGACTCCCGGTGTGACCGGGTTGCCGAATGCAGCACAAACTGCGGCATTTGACCCCTGCGCTCCGCAGACCGTGCCATGGAAAACAAGCGCCGCGTTGAGAAGCGTAGGGGCTCCCGTCACGGTATCTCGCGGCAAGGGCGATCCCGCTGTCAGAACGGCTTGCTGCTGCTGCGCGGCGTCCGCGATGTCGGAATTAAAGGCCACAGCAAGCAGCGGATGATCGTAAAACAGTCCAACAGCGGCACGGATGACTGTCTTTCCGTTTCCGGTCACGTCGTAAGCCATGCCAAAGCGAGGGGCGAAGTTGTTCGTATCGCGGGGGATCCCCTGCTGAACGCCAACGGCGTCCTGCGCGGCCAGGATATCACCGGCTGACAGGTTTATCCCCGAAAGGGGATCGCGAAAGTCAACCGGGGCGATCGTCTCGGTCAGCTCGAGATCGTAGCGAACGCCATAGTTTAGCGTGAGCCGCTTGGTGGCCCTCCAAGAATCCTGGGCAAAGAGTGCGAGCGGCGTATTCTTGATCTTGCTTATCGGGTTACCGAATCCCTGCACATAGATCGAAGGCAATCCGAGGCCGTAAGACTGCACGGGCGTGAATGCCGGTGCAGAAGCCGGGAAACCCAGATTCGACGCGGCGAAATCGCCGAAATTGAAAAGGCCGGCAAAGTTCAACTCGAACAGGGCCTCAGGGATCCTGACAAAACTTACGTCTCCACCAAACTTGAACGAGTGGCTTCCCGCAACCACGTTAAAGTTATTGGCAAACTGGTACCGTGTCTCCGTGCGGTCAACAGGTGAGAAAAGCTCGCGGCCGATGAATGCCGTTCCTGAGATGTTGTAAGCAACGGCATCGCCGTTCTGCGAGCGGAACGTCGTGTCGCGGCGTCCGTAACTGAAGCGAAATTCGTTCGCGGAGTTCGCCGAGACGACCGAATTTAGCGAGGCCGAGATCGACGTGTCTTTTATCTCGGTTATACCCGTTCGCGAAAAGTCGTTCTGACCGAGCGACTGGTTCTGCGATTCGACCTGAATTCCGGTAAGCGTCCCCGGGTTGTAGCCAAACCGGACTGTCAACTGATGGTTTTCGTTGAAGTTATGATCAACGCGGGCCGAAAAATAGTTGCTCCGGTCGGTCACTGGGAATACACGCTGCAGATCATTCAATGGCCGGAATGCAATGAATTGGCCTTCGGAATTTGTAGTGCCCGTTGGAACTGGCGCCCCGGTAATAAAGAATCTTGGGCCGACGACCTGTCCAGCAGGTATGGCCCCACCGGCACTGATCAGCGGATTTGTTCCGGTCAGAGCGGTGTTGCCGCCGCTTGACGCGAGATAAAGATACTGAACCGCAGCACTAATGTTCGCAGGGACGCCAGTGCCTATCAAGGTGTTCGCAAACGCGGCCTGCGCAGGTGTCAGCCTTGAGAATGTTTGCGTAAACGGAAGTATCGGGGCACCAAGGGTGACAGAAGCCGTAAGACCGGAGGCTACGTCGCTGGTAAAAAAACCAGATTCATTACGCTGACGGCGCTCGAAGGAAAGGAAGAAGAAAGAACGGTCTCTAACGATCGGGCCGCCGAATGTTCCGCCGAACTGGGTTCGGGTGTAAGCGGGCTTGAATGGGGCGAACGCATTTCTGGCCTGGATGCTCTTGTCGCGGATAAATCCGAACACGTTTCCGCTAAATGCATTCGTCCCTCGTTTTGTCACGACATTTACGATGCCGCCGGTCGCCCGGCCGAACTCGGCGGTGTATGAATTTGTCGAAACCTGATATTCCTGAACGGCTTCCTGAGAGACCGTGGAACGGGCGGCATTTATGGAATTATCCGTAAAATCAGCACCATCGACATTTACCTGTGTCGAGCGCCCACGCTGACCGCCTATATTCAAGCCAGACGTCGGCGCGGGGCCGATCGGCCGACCGTTGTCGCGGCCGACAGTCGACAGGGTAAGGGCAAAACCCGTGGCGCTGCGTTCGTTGATCGGGAGGTTCTCGATCCGTTCCTGCCCTATGGTATTCGCTACCGTCGTTCTGGCGGTCTCGACCAACTGGACATCTTCGCCCGTTACGTTCACGACGGCCGTTGCTTCGCCGAGTTCGAGCTTGATCGTTAGGTCGGCAGCCTGGCCGACTGTCAGTCGAACGCCGGAAATGACGACACGCTTGAACGTGGGGGCCTCGGCTGAGATCTCATACTCACCCGGCGGCAGACCGATAAACTGGTAGGACCCCACGGCGTTTGCTGTGATCGTCCGGGAAATGCCGGTGCCGGTGTTCCGGGCGGTCACGGTCGCACCGGAAACGACAGCACCGGTCGGATCGGTCACTGAACCGGAAAGGTCGGCCGCCGTCGCCTGTGTTTGTGCGACAACGGACGATGCACCAATGAACGCCAATAAAGCCAAACATCCGATCAAGATGCCGCTAACGTAAAACCTTGAGGAAACCTCTCTCATCGATATTTCTCCTAATTTGTTTTTCTGCCGAGTGTCGCCCGCGAAATACCTGTTCCGGAAATGAGGTAGAGTGTTTGTCCGGACCCGGACCAGAGGACCTTGGTTCGTTCTTGCTATCGCCGCCGACTGTTACTCCGAGAAGATATGCTTTGAAGTTTGTACCGTAAAACGGGGGAATAGGCAAGTAAAAACAAGCTTTTGTGCCCCATTATGCACTGTATAATATCTTGGAGCGACGGGTTGCAGAGGCGAGCATCGTCCGGCATTTCGGACTCGATTCAAGCAGCCTGAACACGATCGAAGGAAGCATTGGCAAGGATGCCAACCGGCGAAGCACGGAACAAAATTGCAGCCTTTTATTGAACTTTTTGTGCAGGCGCGTCCGATATTCAGTGCCGATCGAGTCCACGTCGGGTGCATATTGCTTGATCGCAGAGGCGAGGAGGTTCGATCCTTCAAGGGCCATCAAGATCCCGCTTCCCGTAAAAGGATCGATAAATGCTTCGGCATCGCCGACCGATAGGAGGTTCGGCGGCGCCGAGCTATTCACGCGCCCGTATCGGCTAAGTGAAACTGCCAGCCATTTTCCCCTGCATTCACATGAATCCAGCAAGGCCCCGGCCCGCCTATTAACAGCGAGCGTGTTCTTGATCACTTCGTCAGCCCGCCCACCAAATTTTTTAGCGATCGCGGGTTCAACCATCAGACAAACGTTTGCTAAACCGTTTTCGATCCCAGAGATCCCAGCATAACCGCCTCGAAAAAAGTATATTTCACAAATTCCGGGCTCGAGCGAAACACCTGACAAGTGGTTCTTGAACGCAACTGCAAGGGCACTTTGGCCGTTTCCGCGGCTGTGTCGATCCATACACAGGCGTTCTGTGAGTTTCGAAAGAATCCTTTGTCTGCCGGTTGCGTCAACGAAAATGTCGGCCGCGACTTCAGCCGTCTGTTCAGCGTTCGCTTTGACAGCAGCGATCCGGCCGTCATTCATCACAACTTCATTCACGTTGTGGCCCTCGATCACGCGGGCACCTGCCGCCCGAGCCGCTTCGAGGAGTCTAAGATCGAGCTGGGCACGGCTAACGCCAAGGGCGGAGCCGCCGCTGAGCAAAAGATCGGATGGGATCTGAAAGCTTTGGCCATTCTGCAGATAGAATCGCGTCTCAAAGATCCGTTGGCCAACGGCAGAAAGGGCCGGGAGAACTCCGAGATGATCAAAATGAGCCATGCATTCCGGGCTGATAAATTCACCGCAAAGCTTTTGACGCGGAAAGGTGGCTCGCTCGATCAGGGTCACGTCAGACCCATCTCTTGCCAGACGGATCGCGAGACTCGCACCTGCCGGCCCGGCGCCGACGATCGCTACACTAAACCTTGATTCAGAACTTGTTTTCAGAGCCCTCATTCGGTGCGATCCGTTTTAGTGTCAGGCATAGCTCGCTTCTGTCGTTCGAGCCGCCGTATTTCCAACCCTTTCAATTACGATCGTACGGGCTTCGAGGAGGGGAAGCAAGGTTTCAGTTTCATCGAATGCCGTCAATTCGGTCGATGAAACCTTCTTTTTCAGTTCGCGTAAAAGCCAGAATGAAACGAACAATTCTTATCGCGATCCTCCTTACAACCGTCCAGATGATCGCTGGCCAGGCGCCCGCATCCAAAGAAGCAGCATCTGCTGATGTTGCCTCGATAGACTCAATAATGAAGGCAGTTTACGACGTCATCTCAGGCGACGCCGGGCAAAAGCGCGACTGGGACCGCTTTCGTTCGCTTTTCCATCCCGACGCAAAGCTGATCCCTTCAGGCAAAAATCAGCAGACGGGCGTGACCGGAGCAAGGTTTCTGACGCCTGACGACTACGTCAATCTCAGCGGCCCAAGCCTGGAAAAAAATGGTTTTCACGAACGCGAACTCGCTCGCCATGTGGACCAGTATGGCAACATCGCGCAGGTATTCTCAACCTATCACGCTTTTCGCAAAAAGGACGACAAAGAGCCATTTATGCGGGGTATAAACAGCTTTCAACTGATGTTTGACGGAAAACGCTGGTGGGTTATCAACATATTCTGGCTTGCCGAAACACCCGACAACCCGATCCCCAAGAAATATCTCGAATGACCTGCCAGAAATCCGATCTCCGCTTACGCTCGAAGTTAATGGCGGAAACAGCAGACCTATGGCCGAATTTATTCTGAAACGGGAGCTTACCCTTGATCTGGGACGCCGCGAGGTTTTCGATTTTTTTGCCGACGCAGGGAATCTGGAATTGATCACCCCACCGGAGCTGAATTTCGAGATCGCAACACCCCGCCCGATCACGATAGCCCAGGGCACGCTGATAGATTACAGGCTACGCCTCTATGGCGTCCCGATGGGCTGGCGAACGGAGATCTCAACATGGGACCCGCCGCACCGATTCGTGGACCGGCAGATCAAAGGGCCATATCGGCAGTGGATCCACACACACACTTTTACCGACCTGGGCCGCTCGAAAACTTTGATAGAAGACGAAGTGCGGTACCGACTTCCGCTCGAACCTCTTGGGGATCTTGCTCATTTTCTTGTTCGCTTGCAGTTGGACCATATATTCAACTATCGGCAGGAAATTGTGGCGAAACTCTTGATGGGCGAGCCGGACAATGGTCATCCCCGCCCTGTTTCCGCGTTGGACTAGCCGGGCCATTCCCCGCAAAAGGCCAGATCGGCACGTCCGGTTATTAATATTTCGTCGTCATCACGCCATAGAAATTCGGTTGTGCCGCCGACCGCGTGAACTGATACCTTTCGAGCGGTGCGGTGCGTGAAAGCCGCAAGGACGGCCGCACCGCTGGAACATGTTCCGGACGACGATGTCTCGCCTGCGGCCCTTTCCCAGATCCGTATCTCGATATTCTCGCGGTCAGCCACTTTTACAAAGACGATGTTCGCTTTCTGGGGAAAGACCGGATGCGTTTCCAGTTCTTTTCCGTATGCACGCCAATCAAACCCAAAGTCATCGACAAACGTGATAGCGACCGGATTGCCGACATTAACGCACGAAACCGCAAACTCGCGATCAAGTACCCCGATAGGGAGATCTATGACGCTTTCCTGGGGCTTTGGCGTTTTAACAGGGACGTCAGTGCTTGCAAACTTTGGCTGGCCGATCTCGGCTTCAAAAATGTAGTGCCCGGCGGGATCGCCATCGATCGAACGAAACGATTTCACGCCGCTGCGGGTCTTAAGCCGCAAAAAAGGATCGTTCCAGAGTTTTTTGTAATGGATATAGGAGACGGCGCAGCGTGTGCCGTTTCCTGAGAAGCCCGCGATGCTTCCATCAGGATTCACAATCTCGCAGAAAAAATCGGTTTCCGCTTCCGCACAGGGTTCGACCACTGCGATCCCGTCCGCACCGGCCCCGGTGTGCCGATGGCAAATAGCTCTTGCCAGCTCCGAAAGATCGGCCGCTTCCGGGATCGACCGGCGTTCGATAACGATATAGTCATTGCCAAAGCCGTGAAATTTGCAAAAAGGTATAGTTGCCATTCGGTTTGAATATCGGTGAAATTCCTCGTAATTTCAAGGTATGGCTCCCTTGATCATTTTGCTTTCCGTCTTTGCCGTACTGAGGCTGATCGATCGGTTTTTGTTGGGCGGCAAGATCGGTCTTTCTTTTGCTGGGCGGGCGGCAATGTCCTTGATGCTTCTCGCGACGGGTATTTCGCATTTTACGAATCCGGAACCAATGGTCGCGATGATGCCCGGATCTATGCCGGCGAAGCTGGAATTGGTTTACTTTACCGGAGCTTGCGAACTTCTTGCGGTGGCCGGCCTGTTATGGAACAAGACCGCGAGGCTTACCGCTATAATGCTGATCATCTTTTTTATTGCGGTGCTTCCGGCAAATATTGTAGGCAGCCTGAAGGCGGTTGAATTCGGCGGAATGCAATACGGCCCATGGTATCTGCTGTTTCGCATCCCGCTTCAGTTTTTCTTTATCTGGTGGGTCTGGTATTTCGGTATCCGCCGACTTACTAATTCACCCAGTCTGCGATAAAAACATTCGTATCGCCGGGAGTTGTCGCGTTTCGGTTTGAGGCAAAGACCAGCTTCTTTCCGTCAGGCGAAAACATTGGAAAGCCATCAAACGTCTCATTGAACGTGATCCGCTCAAGCCCCGTACCGTCCACATTTATCATCGCAAGATCAAAATTAGGCTGACGACGTCGGCCCGGCGTTTTTACGTCGAAATGATCGGTCGAGAAGATTATCGCCTTTCCATCGGGCGTAAAGAAAGGCGCAAAGCTTGCGGCCGCCAGGTCCGTTACCTGCCGCTTGTTACTGCCATCAGCGTTCATCACCCATATCTCGAAAACGTTAGGCTCAATAAGATCTTTCGCCAGAAGTTCTTTGTATCGAGCGAGCTCGGCGTCGTTCTTCGGATAGTAGGCCCGATAGACGATCTGCTTTCCGTCCGGTGAAAAGAAAGGCCCGCCGTTATAGCCAACCTCGTTCGTGAGCCTCTTGACGTTCTTACCGTTGATGTCCATCGTGTAGATGTCCAGATCGCCGTCGCGAGTAGAGGTAAATACTATCGTCTTGCCGTCAGGCGAGATAGTCGCTTCTGCGTCGTAGGCATTATTCTTCGTTAATGCTTTAATTTTCGTGCCGTCGGCATTTGCCACATAGATCTCATATGTCGGATAAACGGGCCAAAGATAGCCCTGAGAACGATCCGGGGTAGGCGGACAGTCGTCGCCGCCTGATTTCGTAGAAGAATAGACGATCTTTTTTCCGCTCTTATGAAAATAACCGCACGTAACGCGGCCCTTTCCGCTCGAGACTTGCTTCAGGCCCGAGCCGTCTATATTCATCGTATAAAGGCGGTCGCAGCCATGGCCGTCTCTCTTTGACTGAAAAATGAGTTTCTTTCCGTCAAATGAAAAATATGCTTCAGCATTCTCGCCTCCAAATGTAAGCTGGCGAATATTCTGAAGTCGTTTTTCACCCGGTTTCGCTAACGATGCAGTCTGTCCGCTGACGTTGACACTAAAGGCAAAAGCCAAGAAAATAAAGCCAATCTCAATTCTCATATCGCTCTGATGTTATTATTTCCGGACCATTGCGGTCGAAAAGAAAAAGATAAGTTTATCGAATAAAGCTGGTGAATGAAAGTCGTTTTCGATTAGGTAGCATGGAGCTTTGTCGCTAAATATCTGCCGGAAAAGAATATGGCGTTCGAAACAAGCAGAGATGTTCTCGATTGGTACGAAAAGCAGGAGCGTTCGCTTACGTCGGAGTTTATCGAATCGCTTCCGTGGGACAAAGTGAGGGAAACGCCTTTGGACGCAAAGTTCATTCCCGTCCTGCTTTACATGCGCGACGTCGAGGTTCTGACCGACATGTACCACCGCGAACTTCTGCGGACTCCGACCGGACGCGATCCCGTGATCGCGAAGTTCATGGAACGATGGGGAGTTGAGGAGATAACGCACGGACAAGTCATCAACCGCTTCCTGAACGAGTCGGGGCATGAAACGCCTGCAAACTGGCAGGACCAGACCCACAAGAACGTTCCCGCAGGCTATCACTTAAGCACATATTTTCTCACCTCGCTGACGAATCTTCTCGGCAGCAGCTTTACCGCAACCCATATGGCGTTTGGGGCGATCCACGAAATGTCCACGGCGCAGGCTTACCGGCGGATGATGGAGATCGCCGGGCATCCTGTCCTTTCACTGATCCTCGAAGCGATAATACGTGAAGAGGCCGCGCATACCCATTTTTATTGGAGTGTCGCAAGGATCGAGCTAGAAAAGAGCGAAGCGGCGCGAAAGATCGCGCGACGTGTCGTCGAAACTTTCTGGCGGCCGGTCGGCCAGGGTTCGCTGGCAAAGAAAAGGACCGAATATTCCATTGCCACGCTATTCTCCGGCGATGGCGGGGTCGAGCAGCTTGACCGCACCGTAACGCAACGCGCTCGCCAGCTGCCGGGCTTTGACGGACTTTCGAAAGTTACCACCCGTATCAGCGATATTTGTGACAAGCTCCAGCCAAGCTATGCTTCAGCTTGAACAAGATCAGCATGAGATGATGTGCTTGCAGGCTGAGCCTTACCTTCGATAAACTTCGACGTCACCGTTCCTTTCCATTTCGATCTTTCCTTCTTCATGTGCCAGATCGAGATGGGCGATCGCCTCAGAGACCGCAAGAAAACGATGAACGCTATTGCCGGTCGCATTTGGAAAAAGCCTTTGCGACAATTCGAAAGCGGTCGAGCCGTCCTTTTCTATTAGCGTAATTGCCCGCTTTTGACGTTCTTCGATGGCGGTTCGATATCGATTAAATATCTCGTCAAAATCGCAGATCGGTTCGCCGTGTCCTCCAAATGAAAGCGTCGGCCGCAGCCCGCGAAGCTTCGCAAGACTGACCAGGTATTCGCCAAGCGAACGGAAACGCTTTGCCGGGTCAACAGGATCCGGCGATAGGATCGGGTTTGGAGTGATCCGCTTCAGAACGCAGTCGCCGCAAAAAAGGGTTCGGTCTGCCTCGCGAAAGAACGAACAAGAACCGGGCGTGTGTCCCGGCGTGTGGATCACCTTGATCGTGCCTGTCTCGAAGTCGATATCATCACCGTCCGAGAGCGGGCTTGCGTCATTGTCTGCAAGCGAATCCGTAAGCAAGCTGATCTCTTCATACAACGCTCGCATCTCGGTGAAAACGCTCTCGGGAACACCTGAGCGAAGCAACAGTCGCCTGTTGATCTCATGCGAAAGGCGACCGACCAGGTGGCCCGATTCCCATCGATGTATGAATATCTCGGCGTTGCCAGCCTCGTCGCGTACTTGCTTCGCCAGGCCGCAATGATCCTCGTGAGCGTGGGTAAGAACGATCCGACGAATGTCGGCAAGGCGCACGCCGTGTTCAGCAAGCCCCCGACGGAGTGCTTCCGCGGCCTCGTCAGTCTTTGGCCCGACGTCGATCAGAGTGATGGGGTCTTCTCGGATCAGGTAAACATTCACGGTGCCGACGTAAAACGGCGTCGGAATGGTCAATCGAAAGATCTTCATTATTCGAAACGGAGGCCAGCGGCAACCAAAATATCACGGCAGGTGATAATTTACCATTTTTCGCCGGACGGCCATCTCTCAGCGTGGAATCTCGCTTCAATTGAAGCAAGGTTCTGAATTGATCAAGCCAATATTGTAAGATTCTCATTATGGAGGCACGTCCACACCTTACAGGCTACTCGAGAGAGGAACTGGCCGAGCATTTCGGCACGCTCGGAGTGCCGCGGTACCGCTCCGAACAGGTTTTTCGCGGGCTCCATCAGCAGCGGGTGGAATCGTTCTCGGCCATCACCACGCTGCCCAAGGCGCTTCGCGAGAGTTTATCGGAAAAGGCTGAGGCACGCGTGCTCAAGCTCGAAACAAAATATGTTTCGACGGACGGGACCCGCCGTTACCTGTTGAGGACACAAGACGGCCGCCCCGTTGAAACCGTGTTCATTCCAAGCGAAGGACGCGATACTATCTGTTTCTCATCTCAGTCGGGGTGTCCGTTAAAATGTGATTTTTGCCTGACTGCGAAGCTGGGACTTTTTCGGAACCTGACGGCGGGCGAATTGGTAGAGCAGATCATCGTTGTCTTGAACGATGTGGATGGTATCGGGGCAGAAACGCCTCACGGTACCAACCTCGTAGCAATGGGCGAAGGCGAGCCGTTTCTCAATTATGAAGAATTGTTGAAGGCCATTCATCTGATGTCAGATGAAGACGGCCTGTTCATAGTGCCGGGAAGGGTAACGGTATCAACGGCAGGTATAGTTCCAAGAATATACGAGTTTGCAGCTTTGGAACGCCGGCCGAATTTGGCGATCTCGCTGACGGCGGCAAATGACGAGCTCCGCGACAGGCTGATGCCTATCAACAAGCGTTGGCCGATCGCCGATCTGATGGCAGCCGCAAAGGCCTTTGAAAAGACCCTCGGCCGCGGTGAACGTTTCACCTTCGAATACGTAATGCTCGGCGGCGTGAACGACTCGGTATCCGACGCCGAGGAACTGGCCGATCTGCTTGCCCGCCACGAGATCAGAAAGGCCAAAATTAACTTGATCCCGCATAATCCGGCCACACCGCTGAACTATCGCCCTTCGGGATCGGAAAGTATAAAACGGTTCAAGTCAATGCTCGAATCTCGCGGAGTGCCTGCCTTTATCCGTACGCCCCGCGGCCGCGATATCTACGCTGCATGCGGACAACTGGCGGCAGTTACGGAACTTCCGGCCTACGAGTCATCCGAGATTGACCTGCCTGCGTTGGACCTGACCGAGAGGCTCGCAACCGGGCGTGAAATGAAGTGAGAATATGGAGATACTAATACCGGGGCTGATCCTCGTCGGATTCATGGTCTGGGCTTCGACACGGATAAAACGCAACGCTGCTCGGGCGTTTGAACGCGAGGAGATTGAAACGCCCGAATTTTCGTTGACCAAGCCGGATGGATTTCTCGCGGTGGCCGAACCGGCGGAAGGACTTCTTTTCTCAGCATACTCAAAAGAGTTCGGTACCGGCGCTGCCGAAGCTGTCAGACGCGCAACTGCCGAGATCGTCACCTTTCCGGCGGCATCGTTTGAAGATGCGGTGACCAGGGCAAAGGGAGGCTCAGGAAACACGATCGAGGAAGATTTCGGCGTCGTAAATGAGACAAAGTATGTCAACCTGATCTCGGAACATAGCTTGAATGGGGTCGGGTTGCTCGTTCACACAAAATGCTACTTTACCGGAAGCTCGGCCATTCAGCTTTCAGCCACATGCATATCAGAATATTCCGCCGAACTCGGTCCTAAGATCGAAGAAATGCTTATGAGTTTTAAGATAAAGTGATCTCCGCGCGACCCTCGTCGTTTCTTCCGATCACGGCCATGAGCCGGCCGGTCTTTCCCAACCTAGGATTCTCGATACGATAGGAAAAAAAGAGATCCGTCCGCTCCATCGTGCACAATGGGGCTTTGAAGATGTTTTGGCCATTGATCCCGGCCCCGGCAAGCTGGTCGGAATTAATTTGATGAAGGTCAATGTATGCATGGCCTTCCCTGGAACTGTGGAAATACTTCCTGTGTTCGGTCAAAGTGCGGCCGAAAGCTTCGATGACCTCGCTACCGACCTCGTAGCAGCAGCCAAGCGCCGCCGGGCCGATCGCGCAAAGCATTTCCGACGGGTTGCTCCCAAACGCTTCATTCATCTTATCTACTGCCTTAGCGGCGATCGAAGCGAGCGTGCCCCGCCAGCCCGCGTGAATCGCGGCGAACGCTCCGGTGGCGGGATCTGCGATAAGGATCGGAACGCAATCGGCAGTCTTAACGCCAAGGAACAATCCCGATAGATCAGAGACCATTGCGTCGCAGCGATCGTCAGAATCGCCGGTTTCGTCCAACGAACGAACTATCTTTATGCTGTCCCCGTGAACCTGCCAGACTGTTGCCAGTTCGTTCGGCTCGTCAAGAACACTGAAGAACCGCCGTCGGTTCTCGGCAATATTCTCTGCAAGATCGTCCTTGAACCCTGCGAGATTCAGATCTGCCGATCCATCTGCGTTCTCTGTCGAACCAAGCCGCGAGACGCCGCCCAGACGGGTGGAAAAGCCATTCCGGAAACCGGCGTCTTCGAGCACGCGACAGACGAGCACCTTTACTCCGTCCCTTTCTCGCCAAAAAAAGCCCGCATCGTTTAGAATCGATTCTTCCGAGATGATCTTATCTATAGGCATCGACATCGTTGAAGTTTATCGCATCCGCGAGACCATTGACAGAACGCCTCGTTTTGCCGAACGGGTCTTTACGGAGGCCGAGCGGGAATATTGCGAGGGAAAGGGGGCGGCGGCGTTTCAATCATATTCGGGCCGTTTTGCCGCGAAGGAAGCATTTCTCAAGGCGTTGGGAACCGGCTGGCGGGGAAGGTTGAAGTGGACCGAGATCGAGGTGGTGAATAACGATGACGGTGTGCCGTCGTTGAACCTCTCGGGAGAGGCGAAAAGGATCATAGATGTACTTGGTGCCACAAACATCCACTTGTCGATAGCTCACACAAAGGAGCACGCCATCGCCCATATAATTCTGGAAAAACGGGGATCGTCCGGCTAAAAGTTCTCCTCGTCAAAAGGGAATAACCAAGGTCGAACCCCTCTATTGGGCGCGGGCCACCGTCAGGTCGTCCATCGTGAAGTAGGCAACCGCCGGGTCGTGATCTGAAAAGCGTTCTATTCTGGTCGCGTCGTTCCTAAGCACTTCAGGGTAGTCTGCGTTGATGCGTGCATAACCGAAACCAGTCGTATGTTTTCGCAGCGTTTCGCTGATAAGTATGTGGTCAAGCACCTGCGCATTCCCGTCAAAAATGTATGAATAGCGTTGGGCCGCGGCGATCACGTCCACGAGGTTTATCAGATCGGGGTTCACAAGGTCGTCCGAGGCGATCATTACAGCGTCCGGCCCGGCGGGTTTCCCGACGATCGTTCCTATCATATCCATTATCCCGTCCGCAAATTGATACGAATTAAAATCGCCCAATACGACAATTCGTTCTTTTGGATCAGCCGCCTGCCTTGACTGGATGAGCCGGGCTAGAAACTCTGCCTGAAGTTTCTTCTTCATCCTGACGTTGTCTTGCTGTTTCGGGTCGTTAAAGCCGAGATAGGACTTCATGTGATTGACCACCACGATGACCTCGAACGGCCGACCCGTCTTCTCGTCGTTTAGCGACGCGCGGAGCAGTAAGGGCGGCCGGTCGTTCAAAAAGTTGTCCTCTTTCGTATTTGGATTCTTGTACTTGTCTCTTTTTCCGTGCTGGACGGTTTCGACAACACGAAGCCGCGATGTCTTTACCAAAAATCCATTATCAATTCCTCTACCGTCGTTACCTTCGATCAGATACGCTTCGTACTTCGGGTCGGGTTTGCCGGCCGCGGCCGCATCAGCATTGAGCCTGGCTGCAAGTCGCTTGAGTGCAGCAAGATTCTCGACTTCAACAACTCCGATAATATCCGGTACGTGCATGAACCCGACGATCGTCATCGAGATCTTCTTCATCCGTCGCGTGAAAGCCTCGGCGGTCACTATCGTTTCGTTGATCGAAGGATCATCTTCATCGTCGAAGAAATTCTCCAGATTCATACCCACGACGACCAGTTGCCGCTCTGTTGGCACCGGAAGCCGGTTGGGCTGTGGTGCACCGGAAACCCCGATCGTATCTTCCGGGTCAGTGAGCAGTGTATATTTGCCGAATGAATAATGAAGGACCCCAACCAAGTTGCTTACCGCCATCCCCGCTGCAACATTTAGCGGCTTTCCGAAAAGGTCCTGTTCTCCTGAGCCTCCCGGCGTCGTCCGCAGCATTTGTTCATCGGTATCGACGCGGACTATCTCAGGATTCGAATCGAAAATGGCCGCCTTCGGAAACTCTTTCTGAAACCTTTCCCTTGCCGCTCTTTCGGCGATCTCACGAATATCTCGGCCAGGCTCGCGAAAAGGCCGCGGAACCGGCTTGATCACGGCATAGAAAGCCCCGTCGGATACAGAGATCTGCGTCCTGGCATCGACGCGACCGTTGGTGGGTGAGCATACCGTCATTTCCTCGAACCGAACCCGCATTCCTTCGAGGCGTTCGAGATTATCTACGGAATTCGACATAAAATCGGATGCGGTGATCAAGATCGCAGCCGGAAGGTGATTGTTTCGTGAGATCACACTAACACCGTCGCGGCCCTGCCGCATCGAGATCTCTGTTATGGTCAATGCAAACGGCTCGTTATCGCGTCGGAATTCTTCCACCGAACCACTGACCGAGACGAGATTGCCGACAGCCGCTTCTGCAAGAGGCGCGATCCGCGTAAAAACGAATATTCCCTCGGATGTATTCTTGTTCTGGTCGATCTTATCGTCAGGGGTCTGAAGAAAGAAACCGGTCCTGATCCTAGCTGTCACCACGCCTGTGACCCGTATATGCTGACCCGCGAATGGTGAGATGTTGCCATCTCCTTGAACCTGTGCGATCGAGAGTTCGCGCTGAGCCGCGGCGGTCGCGACGAGCAAAAGAACGATTACGAATACCGAGGTTCTTTTCATGCAATTGATCAGCCGAGGTGTTAGATGCTCAAAGGAAAGCCGCGTTTATTGCAGATCTCGCCTTTTTTCGATCAAGGCCTGCGTGTTGGCCGGAACGAGGCTAAAGAAATCGTAACCGGTCAACCGTTCGACGTCATCTACGGTTACACGAAAGTTTCGCCACGGAGCATTCACGTCGAGCGGTCCTTGATTGGGAACGATGATACCGAATGCCCGAGTCGATTTAGATATGCGTCGCAGGTCGTCCGTTCCAGTTGCAAGTATAAGGACGACCTTCCATGTAACATTCGGAACGACGATGCGGCCTTGCGCTATGGTCCCTGCATTGCCCGCCGGGCCGGTGAAAATGTAAATCTCGTTGCCCTGCGACGCAAGCATGCGGCAGTATGATTCGAAAGCCTCCCACGGGCCCTGATTATTCGCACCAAGCTGCGGCACAAAATTGGTCATTAGGAAAGTCGAGGAATTATTCGGAACCGAATTTGTCCGGTCGCCCGAAGGGCACATATGTCCGCGGTCATATCCGGAACCGGAATAGTCGGCGCTTACCACTTGATACCAACCGGCAGGCAAAGATGTGTCGGGCCGATAGTCATCCTGTCTTGGGATATTTCCGATCCAGCTGCTGTCGAGCCGCCACGCCACCCAATTCGGAGTCGCCTTGCTCCTGTTGTACGAGAGCGTGTATTGGGGTTTTTGCATCAAGTAATTGTTCTCATTGGCGGTGTTTGGGGTTGCGCCGCTCGGATTTCCGAGTATCAGCGGATCTTCGTTCGGAAGCGGGGCGTTTATCGTTATCTGTACGCTCGCATTCGCCGATCTTCCTTGCTGGTCTGCGGCGACTGCCGAGATCGCCCGGATGCCGCCGTCAGACTTAGCCGGCACGGACACACCATAGCTGAAAACATTGTCACCGGCCGTTACGTCACCATTGGTGCCGTTATCAAAAAACTGCTGGATCGCGGGCCCGCCGATCTCTGACAGGTCACCATTAACGGTAATGTTTGTGCTCGGCGGCGACGCGGCCGGAAACACGGTCACGGTTAGCAGCATATTGCCGCCTGGCGAGACAGCATTCGGATTTGCCTGTAGCCCCATCTGAAGCGATCCGCTAAGATCACACAGATCTACTGGTTTCACGGAATTTCGAGGAGCAGGAATACCGACGGCAAAATCTGCATCATTATTATCCGTGTCGGTACATCCGTTCCCGTTTCGCTTTGCGGCCGAAGTATTGGATAGATCGGGCCCCCGCGTGCCTTCAAAGCAGCTTGCTGAAGCACCGTACCCGAACAGGTCAACGATGCTTGCCGATACCGGACACGGGTCTGCCGGAAGCTGAACAGTAGAATTTACGAGAGCGAGCTTTCCGGTCGTGCCGGAGAGATTAGGTACGAACGTATTAGCACCGACCGTGACCGCCGGGGCGATAAGATCCGGCATCGATAAAGCGGTGCCATTCGATCCGCCCGATGCATACTGGATCAAATAGTACTGTCCCGGCTGCAGGGTCACATTCGAGAGCGGCGTGACGAGCCAGTTCGTTCCGCTTGCGGATGCATACTGTGTGGACCATCCGCTAAGATTTACCGGCTGGTCCCCGCGATTGAAAAGTTCAACAAAGTCGTTAGTGAACTGCGATCCGGCCGCGTTCCCTCCCCCGCCATAAACCTGGCTGATCACAATATTGGGAGAAACGAGTGTTTTGGTCCAGGCGCCGCACCTCGGCATATTGAAGAATACGCCCCCCGCGAGCAGGAACATGAGACTGCCGAGTGCGATGTGACTCATCTTTACCAAGGTAGATACGCCGCCGAAACTTTCAGAAACTTATCTATGTTGTACCTCTTTATACAGCGAGGGTTCCATTTTTATCGAACCGGTCGCGGAAAACTAACTGGGCTTCGATTGCCCGCTTTGTCCACCGCCCGAACACCGAAGAAATAATTGTCCTTCGACCGCCCCTTCGCAACATAGATGGTCACGTTTCCAACCCAAGTAGAGTCCATCCATTCTGCTGCAGTCGTGTCGCGCCAAACTATCTCGTAACCCGCAAGGTCGGATTCCGTGTTCGCTTCCCATCTTAGCTCGGTGTCGTTGGTCAGTCGGCCGGTAACAATTCCGGCGTTCCTAGGCTGTGCAGGCGCGTTCGCAAGGCTGGCCAGGCTGACGAGATTTACCCGCGTAACATTGGCCGCATACTCAAAATCGACAAACTCGGGCGTATCGCCGTAAAAGATGCCGTTCTCGGTACGAACGTTCTGATGCTGATGCGTGAAATCCTCATCTGCTTCGGTAAACCGGACAGCCGCGAATCCCCGTTCCAAAAAAGGAATGTGGTCACCGCCTCGACCGAAACGGTCTCTTCTGTAGATCATCCACACCTTGAAATTTGTCAGGTAACGGTCTGACTGCTCCTTAATAAATCGGGCGAGCTGACGGGATGACGAGTCGTTCTCGCCGCCAACGCTTCGTCTGGTGTTGGCCTGCTGTTCGGTCTCGTTGGAAGGGACGCCCTCGCTGAAAACTCGGACCCTGTTCCGATGTGGTGAATTTTTCTGCGTTGTGACGCCGCCGATTATGTCGTTCGTAAACATAGCATGTATGTTCGCCGCCTTCTGCTTTGCTTGTTCTGCATAGTATGCCGCGCCGAGCAGGCCCTGTTCTTCGCCTGTTACGGCCATGAAAACGATCGTCGCGTCGAATCTTCGCTTCGACATCACACGGGCAAGCTCGATAACGGCTGCCGTGCCGGAGGCATCGTCGTTTGCTCCCGGCGCGTCGCATTTGCCGTCGGTCGGCGACGAGCACATTGAGTCATAATGCCCGGACACTACGTAAATTCGTTCGGGGTCCGAAGTACCTTTTAAGGTCGCAAGCACATTTGTAAGGACCGTCGGTTCGGGTATCCGGGCCGATTTGGCCTGCTCGAAGCTCTGTTTTTCGACGACGAGACAGTCGCCGCAGTCAGAGCTGATCTTTTTGAACTCGTTGTAGATCCAGTCCCGAGCCGCTCCTATGCCCCGCGCCGGATCGTTCTGTTCGGACAAGGTGTTCCTCGTTCCGAACGAAGCGAGCTTTCGTATATCCGCTTCAATTCGACGGGCCGAAACCTCGCCGACCATTTTTTGTACCTCGTTATTCAACGTTCTTGATGGTGCACCGGTCTGCCCGATGGCCACGCCCGCAAATAACAGATGAACTCCGATCAAATAGATATTTCTTTGCAGCATCTTTCACTCAACTCCCGATGGATCTTTTCTTGATCTTGCACCCAAATTTACGCGAACACGAATACCCCTTGCAAATGCCCTGCGTTCCTGACGGGGTTCGAGATGGTCAGTGGCCCTTCGTTACGAGGGCGACGCAAAGGTTCTTATTGCCACATCGGGCGAAACCGGGTATTATGTTATTCCCCATAGTGGTTTTGATTAGGTAAGCAGGTTTATGGATAAGGGTTTGGGTAGAGCTCGCCGTTCGCTTGCGTTTATATCCCAGAGATAAAAAGGAAGAAAGAAATCTAATTATGAAGATAACGGAAACGAAACCGTCATGGTTTTCGCGCAGGTACGTACTCTACCTCGCGTGTTTTGCCCTTGTCGCGAGTGTTTTGTTCATTTCTTACGGCCAAAGGACTACCGGTCAATCTATTTCAAACTTCAGCTCTGATGCCCTTTGGCAGGAGATCGAAGAAAGGGCCGCGGTACAGACCGGTAAGCGAGAGATCGTGCCGCAGGTATTCAGGGTCTTCAAGCTGAACGAAGCGTTGATGAAAGACCTGCTGCGCCAGGCCCCTGACGAATCAGAAAAGGACAGAGGCGGGCAGATGGTGATCACTCTTCCTATGCCGGATGGTACCTTTTCGCGGTTCAGCGTTTTCGAATCGTCGATAATGGAGCCGGCACTTGCAGCACAGTATCCAGAGATCAAGACTTACGCAGGCCAGGGACTCGACGATCCAACTGCAGTAGTCCGTTTTGACTACACACCTGTCGGTTTCAGGGCATTGATCCTGCGGGCGGAAGGCAGTGTTTTCATCGACCCTTTCGCGAAAGGAAATACAGAAGACTACATTTCGTATCGAAAGAAAGATTTCGACAATCCCGAAAAGAAGTTTCAATGTTTGGTGGACAGCGATGTCGCGGAAGCTCTTGAGTTTCAACAAAAGCTGAGCAGCCTTGATATCCCGCAGATAGTTACCAATGCAGGAACGCTGCGCACCTATCGACTCGCCGTGGCTGCTACCGGCGAATATACCATCTTCCATGGCGGAACTGTCGCAGCAGCGATGGCCGCGATCACGACGACTGTCAATCGCGTGAACACCGTTTACGAGCGGGACCTGTCCATTCGAATGGTTCTTGTCGCGAATAATAACCTGCTCGTTTCGACGAATCCGGCAACAGACCCCTGGCTGAATACGTCGGGCGACCTGAATAATATCACTGGGATAATTAACGGTGTGATCGGGTTTGCAAACTATGATGTCGGCCATCTGGTAGGTACCGGAGGTGGCGGCGTTGCAGGACTCGGAGTGCCGTGCGGAGCCAGCAAGGGTCGCGGCTTGACCGGATCGTCGCAGCCGGTCGGTGATCCTTTCGACATCGACTTTGTCGCCCATGAGATCGGCCACCAATTTGGGGGAAATCATACTTTCAATGCATCGTGCGGAGGCAACCGCTCGGCCAGCAATGCTTTTGAGCCCGGTAGCGGATCGACAATACAAGCCTACGCAGGCGTTTGCGGGACCCAGGATATTCAGCGTAACAGCGACGACTTTTTCCATGTCAGGAGTCTTGAGGAAATGGTCCAATTTTCGACCAACCCCGCAACCGGCGGAAGCTGCCCGATCCAAACGGCCAACGGCAATACGGCGCCCGATGTGGTTGCCGCTCCCGCCTGTACTATCCCGGCAAACACTCCTTTTAGCCTGACCGGAAGCGCAACAGACGTTAACGGCGACGGACTAACTTACACGTGGGAAGAATATGACCTTGGGACCGTTGCGACCACCATTCCCAATAGCGATTCGACCGGCGCGCGCCCGATCTTCAGGTCTTATAAGCCTGGTACGAGCCCGACGAGGACATTTCCGTCGCTCCCGTTCATTCTCAGCAACGCAAATGTTCCCCCCTCAACATTTACAGGAACCAATTCGGTTGGGACGATCTGTGCCTTTGGTACTTGCATGACCGGGGAGCTGCTTCCGACAATATCCCGAACAATGAACTTTCAAATGACCGTGCGGGACAACAGGGCGGGAGGCGGTGGCATACGTTCGGTTCAGACTGCGGTCACCGTGGACGGTAATTCGGGGCCATTCCAAGTCACTCAGCCTAATACGAACGTCAGTTGGCCTTCGGGATCTGGACAAACGGTTACCTGGGATGTCGCTAATACTAACGTCGCCCCAGTCAGCTGCACGAATGTTGATATTCTCCTTTCTTTGGATGGCGGACTAACGTTCCCGACAACGATCCTCGCGAATACCCCGAATGATGGTTCGCAGGCGATAACGGTCCCAGCCGGCAATTCGACAAACGCCAGGATCAAAGTACAGTGCTCAACGAGCTGTTTCTTTGATATATCAAACACGAACTTCAGCATTACCGGTGGTGGTCCGACGCCGACTCCTACACCGACGCCGACACCGACGCCGACTCCGACGCCGACGCCGATGCCGACTCCAACGCCAACACCGACGCCGACTCCAACGCCGACGCCGACGCCAACACCGACGCCAACGCCAACTCCGACACCCACGCCGACACCTCCTCCGGGAGTGTGTACGCCGACGCTGACGATCACCGAGGTGAACCCGAACAGCCTGGCGGCATTT
>DAOLDE010000006.1:0-198415 GCA_035327545.1 Pyrinomonadaceae bacterium
CAGATATCGCTGTTTTCCGGCCCTCGAACGGCCAGTGGTACATCATCCAGTCGGCGTCGGGCATCCTAGTCCTCCCCTTCGGCCAGAACGGCGACATCCCGACCCAGGCCGCTTTCGTCGACTAATGCAAGGTGTTGCCAACAATTCGTCCGCCTTGAGGCCAAACCTCGGGGCGGGCTTTCATTTTCGTGAGAAATTGGGACTGTCGGGGCGCGATGATCTTCTAATAATTGAGCTTTATTGAGTTCATTCCCCGCAAGATCGCCTTTTGCCTGCGGACAACGCGTTTGCGGTTCTTCTCGGGGTTGAAGACATTGAGCGGGCTTGGGATCATCGCTGCGAGGAAGGCTGCTTCCTCGCGCGTCAGGTTTGAGGCAGACTTACGGAAATAATTTCGCGAGGCGGCCTCCGCACCATAGATGCCGTCTCCCCATTCGATCACATTCAGATAAATTTCGAGGATCCGTTTCTTGGACAAGTTCCTTTCAAGAAAATACGTATAGGCAGCCTCACGGCCCTTTCTAAGAAAATTCCTGTCTTCAGACAAATAGAGATTCTTTGCAAGCTGCTGTGAAACGGTAGATGCGCCGCGCCTAAAACTCGGCAGTGGAGGGATCCATTCGTCCTCTCGCGACGAGCAGTCGCGAGCGGGCTGTCCCGAGGCCTTTGCGGCTGCTTCACATTCTTCCTTTGCTTCTCGCCTACCTTCCCTGACGGCCTCGTTCCACGCCTTCTCTATCGCGTCCCAGTCGAAGCCGTTGTGTTCAAAGAATCTTGCGTCCTCCCCGGCAAGGACGGCTCGCTGCAGGTTCGGCGAGATCTGTTCCATCGGCATCCAGATCATGAACTTCCTGGGCTCGCGTCCTTCACTTGCGGCCTCGTTCAGCCGATTCTCGATCATAGAGGTGGTGATGGGGTTTTCGGTGCGAAGAGCCGAAATACGAGGGAATGTGACCAGTTCGTAGAGGAACCACACGCAGACGGCGCCAACAACGATCAGAAAAAGGAGTTTTGTCCAGTACCACATCGAAACTTCGATCAACGCCCTCTAAAGGGCTACCTATTACGATAATATATAACGGATCGAGGGCGAAACCCGTTCCATCCAAAGGCCATGCTGCTACTTGAACGGGCTCCTCGTTTCCGGCTATTCTGTTCGTGCTTGTCTCAACCTGGTTACCGATATAGGTCTTATGGCTAAAACCGACAATGTTGTTGCGGTCATTCTTGGCGGTGGTGCGGGCTCGCGACTCTTTCCACTTACCCGCGAACGATCAAAGCCGGCCGTTCCCTTGGGCGGAAAGTATCGCTTGATAGATGTTCCCGTTTCGAACTGCATCAACTCGAACGTAACACAGATATTTGTCCTTACTCAATACAATTCAGCGTCGCTAAATCGCCACATTTCAAGGACATACAGGTTTTCGAGCTTTTCAACGGGATTTGTTGAAATTCTTGCGGCCGAACAGCGCAACGACAGCCCGGACTGGTTTCAAGGCACTGCGGATGCCGTCCGTCAAATACTTCCCCATCTTCGAAGCTGGAATGTTAAAACGTTGCTGATCCTTTCGGGCGACCACCTTTATCGAATGGACTATCGCGACTTCCTCGCCCGCCATTTCGACTCGAATGCGGATGTCACGATCTCGGTCATCCCATCGCGGCCGCAGGATGCCGAGGGCTTTGGCCTGTTAAAAACCGACGCCACCGGACGGATCATAGAATTCAAAGAAAAACCGAAGGGAGAGGCATTAGAGGCGATGCGGGTCGATACCACGAGCTTCGGCCTGACACAGGCAGAGTCGCTGAAACGTCCGTTTTTGGCTTCGATGGGCATTTACGTGTTCGATTACCCGAAGCTGCTTGAACTACTCAGCGCGGACGAATCGGCCGTTGATTTTGGCGGTGAGATCATTCCCGCGGCGATCAAGTCATACAATGTTCAGGCACATTTGTTCAATGATTACTGGGAAGACATCGGAACGATCAGGGCATTTTACCAGGCAAATCTCGATCTTGCCTCGCCTCTTCCAAAGTTCAATTTCTTCGACGTCGAATCGCCGATCTATACTCGCAGCCGCTATTTGCCGCCGTCGAAGCTGCACGATTGCGACATAGACAATTCGATGGTCAGCGAAGGATGTATCATGAACGGCGTTTATGCTCGAAATTCGATAATAGGGCTGCGAAGCAGGCTGGATGTCGGCGTCCGTGTTGAGAATTCCATCCTGATGGGCTCGGATTCTTTCGAAACGATCGACGAGATATCGTCAAACCTTGCCAACGGCCAGCCGCATATCGGCATTGGTGAACACTCCATCGTTAAACGAGCAATAATCGACAAGAACGTACGGATCGGAAAGAATGTCAGGCTTCTGAACAGCAGCGGCATTGAAAAGCTCGACGGCGAAGATGGCAGCTACTTCATCCGGGAAGGAATAATAATAGTTCCGAAAGGTGCAACGGTCCCGGACGGGACCGTGATCTGATCAGGCCAGCTTTTTGATCCGGCCCATCATTTCTTTGCATCTACAAAAGAATCGCGCGCCTTCACGACCACATTGGGCTGATCCACCTTAACCTTGATCCGACGCATTTTGCCCGGTTTTGGCAGATCTTGAGGATAATAGCCGATACTGTAAAACTCGCGCAGCTCGCTGGCAATGCGTGCAAAGGCCGAAGTCAAGTTTCCAGAATTGGATGCGAAATAAACACGACCGCCTGTGCGGACGGCCAGTTGGTCCAGAAAATATTCCGCATACGCATACTCGGCAGCCGTTGTTCCTCTTTCACTGGGGCCGGTTATCGGCGGCCGGGTCGGCGGTAAACCTGAAGGGTCCGTGCTTACCTCGCCGGTTCCGCCCGTGCGGCGACGCGTCGCATCTGGCAGCGGATTGCCGGTAGGCAGCGTTACCGTAGGAGAGCCCGGAAGTCCGGTCCTCACCACGGTGCCTCCACGGCTCATTGTCTGAACATCGGCAAAGGTGTCGTATCTGATCGGATAGATGAGTGAATCAAGCTCCATAGCGTCGCGGAGATTGTCGAGGTCGTGTGCAGATCGGCTGGTAGTATCCACCCCGTCCGTGAACAATACTATGGCCTTTCTGCCCTTTATCGACCGCATTCGAGCGTTCATCGTGAGGTCGATCGCTTCATAAAGGCTCGTGCCCGTAGCAATACTCGTGCTTCTGATGGCTGAATATATTCGTTTTCGGTCGTTTGTCGCTTCGCACAACATATGCACGGCCTCGTCAAACGAAATGACCATCACCTGATCTTCAGGCCTAAGCTGGTCTATGAACGCAATTGCCGCAGTTTGGATCTCTTCGATCTTAAATGTCGATGAGTAGCTCATATCGAGGACAAGCGCGACCGTAAATGGCTGTGCCTCGTTCGAAAAATACGCAAGCTCCTGGGGGACATTGTCTTCAAGGATAGTGAAATTCGTCTTGCTCAGGCCGCCAATGAACCGGTTCCGACGGTCGAGCACCCTAACGGGAATTGTAACAAGCCGAGTGTTGACAGAAATGATCTCGTCGTCATCGTCGTCGTGATCGCTGCTTTCCGGGGTCGGGGTGGGTGTAGGTTTGGCGGTCGACGGTCTCTCTGCTGACTTGCCATCGGAACGCGAGGACGGCACGCGGCGGGACTGGCCCTCACTCGGCATTCCCGCTCCAAAAAGGGCCACCATCAAGAATGTAAGGAGAGTTTTCACCGTTGTTCGCTTTCGATCACAACTAATGAGTATACGATGCACTATGGAGGATCGAAAGATGCATCGGGCACCATCCGGAATCTCGGCCGCCATTCTGGACAAATGCGCCGCGGCGGCCTAAGTTCCAGGAAATCTCCAATGTGCCGTGAACCGATCAAACGCCCGACGGCTTTGGTGTGTTTTGCCCGACAACGTAGCTATTCTTAGCCCTAACAACAAGGTTCGGCCTCATTACGCGAACGCGTATCTGCTTTCGCTCCCCGACCTCGCCCACTCGTTCCGGATAGTATCCAAGCGAATACTGGCGTCGCAGTTCTTCCGCGATGCCCGTAAAAGCCGCATCGAGATTCGCGGTCGTATCCGCCTCAAAACTGCGGCCTCCGCTATTTTGCGCAATTGTCTCGAGATATCTTCTGCCGGTCTCGTACTCATTCGATGGCCCGCCTCGAGGACGTCCCGTCCCAGGTCCTTGTCCCGGTACAGGAAAATTACCGCCGCCGATTATGATGCCGATGATATCACCTAGTCCGCCGCCGGTTCTGCCGCCGCCTCTTCGCGGAAAGCGGTTTCCGCCCCATCCGCCGCCGCCGAATCCGTCTTGCTGGGTGTCATATCGTATGGTGTAAAAAAGGGCGTCGATCTCTTCAACGTCTGCGACGGTGCTGTCGTAAGTTGCCCTTCTCGATGTGGTGTCAACGCCGTCCGTGAACAGCACAACGGCTTTTCGGCCGCTGATCTGGGAAAGCTCCCGGCTGATAACGCGGTCTACTGCCTCATAAAGACTGGTTCCATTGCCCCACTGGGCCTGGGTGATAGCGTTTCGAAGTATGCGTTTGTCGTTCGTCGGACGACAAAGGACCCTGTAACGGTCGTCGAACGCGACCACCATTACCCTGTCATTTTCGCGAAGCTGATCGACAAATGCGATGGCAGACGAATGGATCTGATCCATCCGGAATTGCGTCGAGGGGCTCACATCGATCATCAGCACCACCGTGAAAGGCTGTTCAACCGACTGAAAATAATCAACTTTTTGCTCGACGCCGTTCTCGTAGATCCGAAAATCACGCTGCTGAAGCCCGGTTACGAACCGCCCTTCTCGGTCTAGAACCGAAACAGGCATTGTGATCAGGTTCGTCTCGATCTTGATTACGTCCGAATCATCGTCTGCGACCTCCGGCGTAGGCGTCGGCTGTGGCCGACGGCCCTGCTCGCCTGAAAAGATCGGCGGGCCGCCACGTCGGACTGTTTCGGGAACTTCACCTTGAATGACGGGAGCAGCCGGCGCAGGCGTCGGCATTGGGGTAGGAACAACTCTCGGTCGCGTCGCATTGCTCTGGGCAAGCGCTGTTGCAGCCACGGCTGCAGTGACCATGAAGACGTAAAGCACGCTTTTCATCATCGCCGGGTCTCCGATGTCAGAACTTTGACTTTTGGGGAAAGCGCCGTTTTGATTATCTATCGGTTAGATGCGTTGCTAACTTTTTTTGGCGAAAAAACCGGGCCGAGCTAGTTTTTGGCACGCTTTTCCAGCTCTTCGATTGCAAGGTCGTGAAATCGTCGGCGGACTCCGTTGATGTTGACGAATGGAAGTGAGTGCGCATGTGTACGATTTGTAAGCAGAACAAAGATGCGGTCTGCGACCGGATCTATCCAAAGACTTGTTCCGGTAAATCCATTATGCCCAAAGCTTTTCGGCGACATGAGGCTGCCGGCGCTCGAATCTTTGGTCGATGCTAGCTGAAAAGCAAAGGAGCGGTCTTCGTTCATTCCCTTCGTAAAGTTAGTGCGAAAAAGTTCGCAGTTTTCGGGCTTTAGAAGTTTTGTGTGACCGGCCAGGAATTGAAGTGCGATCTTGAAAACCTCTTCGGCGGTTGAGAAAAGGCCGGCGTGTCCGGCTATCCCATTCATAAAGTACGCGTTGCCGTCGTGAACCTCGCCCCAGATAAGGTCGTTTCGGAATTGACCCGGATCTGCAGAGCTGAGTGTATTTTCAAACGGCTTAAGGTATCCCTGCTCGATGCAGGTTTGCTTCTCATACTCGTTTCCCTTCTCGCTTGCCGCGATCTCGCAACTGTCAAACGAATCTTCCATCGCGTATGACGCTGGGTTAAACGACGTTCTCTTCAATTCCAACGGAAGGCTGACCTTGGCTTCGAATTTTCCATTTAGACTAAGCCGATCGAGAACAATGCCCAGTGCAATGAAGTTCAGATCGCTGTACGCGACCATTCTCCCCGGTTCTAAGTTCGGTCCTAGTTCCGCAATTGCCCTCGGAACGTCATCCGGTGAATCAATTAGCAAGTAAAGCGGCTTCCAAGCCGCCATTCCTGAGATATGTGCCGCAAGGTCTATTACGGTCAGATCGGCAATTTTCGTGGAGGCAAACGGTCCGGGCAGATCGCCGATCCTTGACGACAATTGAAATTCGCCGTCCTCGATCGCGATTGCCGCCAATAGCCCGGTGACGAGTGGCTTGGTTAGACTTGCGAGATCATAGATAGTATCAAGCCCAGCCGGTATTTTTTCGGGCTCGACCACGGCGAAGCCAAGCGCATCATGAAAAACGATCTCGCCCTTTTCTGCGACCAGATAGACCGCGGATGGAAAGTCGTTAGCTCTTATACGTTCCGTTAGAAACGCCGAGATCTGCTCGTTCATCTTAATTCCATCCTAACTTGAACGTTCACAGATTGACACCCCGAAAACGTACGACTAGACTTCATCTACACATTTTATGGAGGTTTTTCATGAGCAAGTTCGAATCTGCCGAATTGATCCTTAAGTTATACGACCTGCGCCGTGAGGCCACAATGCGAAAGGCACGGGACTGGATGTTCACTTTCAACCCCGAGACCGCCGAAGAGTTTGAACAGACGATGATGGACCCGGAGGTTGGAGGCTATTTGCGAATGGTCACATCTTATTGGGACATGGCCGCTGCACTCGTGAACCACGGTGCGATAAAGGCTTCGATGTTTAACGATACGGTCGGCGAACACATCATGGTGTTTGCAAAGATCGAGCCGCTCCTTGAGGAACTTAGAGAGAAATGGGAAATGCCGGATGCATTCTCGAATCTCGAAAAAGTGATCATGGACCGAAAGGATGGGGCCGCGCGCCTAAAGAAAACTCAAGAATGGCTAAAGTCGATCCGTGAGCAAATGGCCGGGGCAGAACCCAGTGACGGCCAAGCCAGCGAAGCTACCGCCTAGAAAATGTTCGGGCCGGCGCTTCTCGTACCGCCGGCCCTATCTCAACTTAATTTTTCACCGCAAACCGGTTTCTCAGCCGGCCCACGTGTTCGTCGATCTTTTCAAGAACCCCGACAGCCAGGCCAACCGCGCGACGCCCGTCTTCACCAGTGATCGGAGGCTCGGTATCGTTCTCGATCGATCCAAGAAACGCGGTCAGCTCAGCGCGAAGAGGTTCGACGTCAACGATCTCAAGCTGGTTCACCGAGATCCCAAGCAAGGGGTCGGCCGCGCCCGCGTCGAGCGAGGTCAAGGATGCGAATTTTGTAGCATAATCGAGAACCACATAAGAATTCGTCTGATAAAACCGTGTCTTCCGGATCTTCTCGGTCCCGACCCGGGACGCAGTGATATTTGCCACGGTTCCATTTTGAAATTCTAATCGTGCGTTCGCGGCATCGACCTTATCGGAAATTACCGGAATTCCAACCGCATGAATGGCAGTTATCGGAACCTCGCTGCCGACCAGCCACTGGACGGCATCTAGGTCGTGGATCATCACGTCGAGCACGACATCGACGTCGAGAGAGCGATTCGGGAACGGAGAAACGCGATGGATCTCAAAATAGAGCGGATTTGCAACGTGAGGCCGAAGCGCGACCATTGCGGGATTGAATCTTTCGAGATGCCCGACCATCAGTTTTGCCCCTGAAGCCCGCGCCGCCGCGATCATTTGATCGGCTTCTGCGACCAAAAGCGACATCGGCTTTTCGACAAGAACATGGACACCCTTCTCGAGGAAAGCACAAGCGATCTCGCGATGGGTTTCTGTCGGCGTCGCGATCGAGACAAGATCAACTATGCTCAGCAGTTCACGCCAGTCGCCAAAGATCTCCGCGCCCAATCCTGATGCGACTCGACCAGCAGTTTCACTGTCGATATCGCACACCCCGACAAACTCAAGCCGCCCTTCATTCGCCAGTTCGGCATAATTTCGAGCATGGTGACGGCCGAGGCTGCCAACGCCGATAGCTGCCGCACGTAAAAGGGCCTTATTCTCGGAGGTATTAGCCATATTTGAACCCGAAACCGAATTCGGTGATACTGGGTATTTTCCGCTAAGTTTTGTCAAATGACAAAGTTGACCCTAACCGAGCACCGTGCGTTTTGGGCCGCCATTGCGGTGATCACGATCTTTGTCTATCTTTTCGGCTTGGGCGTTCCGCTGTTGGGACCCGATGAACCGAGATATGCCCAAGTGGCCCGTGAAATGTTTGATCGGGGCGATTGGATCACGCCGACACTTGGCGGGTTCAACTGGTTCGAAAAACCATCGCTCCTTTATTGGCTGCAGATAGTTTTCTATAACCTGTTTGGCGTTTCGGAGTATTCGGCCCGTCTTGGCTCGGCACTTTTCGGCCTCGGGACCGTTGCGAGCCTTTGGTTTTTGGGCCGCCAGGCCGAGATCGAAATCAGGAGCTCGCAGATCGGGACCGAGCCTAGGTTTTTTGGAAAGAACCTTCCGGATTTTCTGGTAGATAGACTTTCGGGCTGGTTTGCTCTAATAGCAGCTTCATCCCTCGGTCTTTTCGCATTCGCGAGAGGCGCGAGCTTTGACATTATCCTCACCTTCCCGATCGCGGCTTCTCTGGTTTGTTTTTACATTTTTGATTCTCGGAGCAGGATCGCTGAGACATCTGACTCGAGAGATCTACCCGCCGAAAGGCGAGATATTCCGCGCCATGGCCGTGGGTCACTTTATCTGTTGATCCCTCTGGCGGGATTTTACTTCTTTATGGGCCTTGCGCTTTTGGCGAAAGGACTCATCGGTGCAGTGTTTCCGCTTGGGATCGTCGGAACATACTTTCTCTTATCACGACGATTGCCGAGCCGGAGGTTCTTGCTCAGCCTTCTTTGGGGAGGAGTGTTTGCGTCGGGAGTTGCATCGGTCTGGTATTTGCCGATGTATCTTCGCCACGGATGGGAATTTATCGACCAGTTCTTTGTTCAGCACCATTTTCAACGCTATACCTCCAACAAATATCGCCATCCGCAGCCTTTTCATTTTTTCTATTGGGTGCTGCCTTTGATGACGATCCCCTGGCTGCCGTTTTTCGCTGTCGGAGTCTGGAAGGCGGCAATTGCCGGATTCAAGCGTATTTCCGGGCGAACTCGCGGCAATCCGGAAACTCGACAGGAAACGAACCCATTCGATCGAATTCTCTTGTTTGCAGCCTGCTGGATGGCTTTTCCGCTCGCATTCTTTACATTTTCAGGCTCAAAACTTCCGGGCTACATTTTGCCGGCCTTACCGGGAGCCGTAACGTTCACCGCGCTGTTTGTAGTTCGAACGATCGGCAAGAATAAGCCGCGTCAGAAATGGCTAAAATTGCTCGGGGTTGCAACCTTTGTAGTTTATTTCTGCATTCTTGTGTTCGCGTTACCGAGGTATTCGGACACGGACACTGTAAAAGGACTGATGGCTTCGGCGGCAGAGCAAGGGCACCTAAATGAAAAGGTCATAATGTTTCGCAGCATCTCGCACAGTGCAGAATTTTATGCCGCCGGGCGCCTTGTCCGTGTCGAAGACGGGAACCAGCGGCTTTTTATGGAGCCTGAAGAAGTCCGTCAACAGATCGAACAACTAGGCGAAGACGGGCTGCTCGTCCTCCTGCCTCTGCGGTTCATTGACGAGCTAAGAAATTCTCCACTCTTGTCGGTCGAACTTATACGAGACAATGGTTATATCGCGATCGTTCATGTTCGCCGTGCGTGAATCCCCTTAATCGGCCGCGGCCCTAAGCAACCGATCCATTAACGCAGACCCGATCCCAGTCTCATCGACTCTCTGACAATAGATCGTCTCGATCCCGGCCTGATCACACTCGCGAAAAAAGGCGAACACGCGGCGAGCGTAGTCGTCAACCGATCCGCAAATTACCGTTCGGCCCGAATCCCAAGCCGGAGCATCGAGACCAATGTATGCCGATCTTGAACTCTTGTCCGGTTCGAAACCGTTACCGATAAGCATGACCTTGGCCTTTGGTCGATAGTGTTTGTGGCGCAGTCCCGGACTGCGGTAAAGTTCGGTGTCATTTGTCCCTTCGGTTCGAATTTCGGGTACCCATTCGCGCAGCTCTTCGATGGAAACTGCGCCTTTGCGAAGCAGCAAAGGCGGATCGACAGTGCAGTCAACTACCGTAGATTCCAAACCGATCTCGGTCGGATCGCCCTGCAGGATGCAGTCGATCCGTCCGTTCAGATCCTCGAAAACGGCCTGCCATGTCGTTGGGCTCGGTCGGCCCGATAGATTGGCCGAAGGTGCAGCCACCGGCGCGTTGCACGCCGTCAGAAACTGGCGTGCGAGGCCGTGCCCGGGCATACGAATGCCGATCGTATCGAGGCCCGCTGTCGCCACGTTCGGGACGCGATCCGATCTTTTCAGCACCACCGTCAGCGGTCCCGGAAAGAAGGCATCGATAAGTGCTTTTGCGCTGGCCGACACCTCACGGGATAAAAGATCGACCTGATCTAGTGATGAAACGTGCGCGATCAACGGATTGTCTGCCGGCCGCTGTTTTGCTTCAAATATCTTCTCTATCGCGTTTTTGTTGAAAATATCCGCACCCAAGCCATAGACCGTTTCAGTCGGAAACGCCACGATCCCGCCGCTTCTGATCACCTCAGCAGCGATATGCGGGTCAGTTGTGAGTTGCGTGGACAAAACCATTTTCGTGTGACGGCCTGCGATCAGAAATACGATGTCTGCGCAAAAACAGTTGTTGAGACCGTCTTATACTTGAAGCCGACGATCGCGAGAGGCAAATATTAATAAACGGAGTAAAGCGATCATGACAAGTCTAATTCTAGTTAATTCAGGGATCATAGCAATTCTTATCGGACTTCTGCTTCCGGCAGTTCAAAAGATCTGACGATTTGAGTTCATCCACCCACACTCGAAGCCCGGATTTCCTTAGTGAGACCCGGGCCTTTTTCATTTCGACCATCCGATTGGCTAGAATCGAAGCTGTGACGATCGACGAAAAGCTGAAAACGCTCCCCACCGCATTTGGCATCTATCTGCATAAGAATGCAGCCGGGAAGATCATCTATGTCGGTAAGGCCAAAAACCTTCGGAACCGCGTCCGCCAGTACTTTCAGTCAAGCCGGAGTTCAGATTGGAGATCGCGGCGTCTTCGTCAGCACATAGCAGACTTTGAGTTCATCGTCGTTGATAACGAGGTCGAAGCCCTCATTTTAGAATCGAACCTCATCAAGAAGCACAAGCCCCGTTTCAATGTCATGCTTAAGGATGACAAACAATACCCTCACCTTAAGATGACCAATGAGCCGTTTCCTAAAGTCGTCATTACCCGAAAGATCGTCAAGGATGGTTCAAGCTATTACGGGCCAATGCTTCCCGCCTCATTGGCCCGACGCACGCTTGATCTGGTCAACAAAGCATTCCAGCTCAGAACCTGCGACATCGAGATCGATGGCCGGCTGGCAAGGCCTTGTCTGGAATATCATTTGAAGCGATGTCTCGGCCCGTGCGTCAAGGGCTTGTGCACCCAGGCAGAATATCAAGAAGCGGCACATGATGTTAAGGCATTGCTGGAAGGGAGGAATAAGGAACTTGCGTCGGACCTGGAACGACGTATGTGGCATTTCTCAGAGCAGGGCCAATATGAACTGGCCGCAAAATATCGCGATCTTCGCCGCGCCATAGTTGCCCTGAGCGAACAGCAAAAGATGGCCTATACGGCCGAGTTAGATGTGGATATTTTTGGCTATCACCGCGAAGGGCCGCGGCTTGCCCTCCAACTGTTCACAATGCGCCATGGGCGTGTGGTCGGCAGACGTGAATTTTTCTGGGAAGACCTGCCGGAGGATGATGAATTCAGCCCATCTGAATTTCTCGGCGACGTTCTCGTCCAGTACTATTCGACGGACTATGTACCACTCGAGATCCACGTGCCCAACGATTTCGACGACCGTACGGCTCTGGAAAAACTGCTTACCGAGAGGCGTGGCCGACGCGTTCGCATCACGGTCCCCAAGATCGGCGAGAAACGCCGAATGATCGGATTGGTCGAGGCAAATGCACGTGTGGCGTTTGAACAGCGGTTCCGCGTACTTAAGCCCGATCTTCAGAAGGTGCTTGAAGAGCTGCAGGAGATACTCGAACTCTCCTATTTTCCTCAGCGGATCGAATCGTTCGACATATCGAATATATCCGGTTCGGAAAATGTTGCAGGCATCGTTGTCTTCGACAATGGGAAACCATTTCGCACAGCATATCGAAGGCTGGTCATAAAGTCGGTTGACGGTGCGAATGACTTTGCTTCAATGCACGAGGCCGTCTTTCGTCGTTATAGGCGGATGCTCGATGAGGGCGGACAGCTTCCTGAGCTGATCTTTATCGATGGCGGCAAGGGCCAGCTGACGGCCGCCGCTGCAGCGATGCGTTCGCTCGATCTCGAGCAGATAATGCTCGTTGGCTTGGTCAAACCACCAAAGCGGCACAACGAGATCTCTCACCTATTGATCCATGGCCGCGAAGACCGGCCAATTCCTTTTGATCGGAATTCATTGGCGTTTCGGCTTGTGCTGCAGGTCCGCGAAGAAACCCACAAGACAGCGATCGAGTATCATCGAAAAAGACGGGAACGTCGCGATTTCACGTCAGAACTTTCGGCGATCCCCGGCGTCGGGGAAAAGCGAAAACTAAGGCTGTTAAAGGAATTTGGGTCGATCGAACGGATCGCGAAGGCGGCGAAAGAAGATCTGAAGCCGTTTGTGGGATCGAGGGCGGCAGAAGAGATCGTTTCGCATTTCGAGAATCAGCGAAGTATTGCTGGTGCAAATTCGAACTCTGCAACCGAGACTAAGGATTAAATCCGCCGATAGCGGACTCAGAAGGTATTTCTTTGGCCCGTAAGATCGCTTTAGCACGGAAAAGTTCGTCCGGCGTGCCCAGCAGCACGACCGTATCACCCGCGATCAGCGGATAGGTTGCACCGGGGCTGATCTTTGTCTTCCCATCCCGAACGATGGCGATCACGGTGGCCCCGCTCTTTCCGCGAAGGTCGATCTCGCCCAACGTTCTTCTCAAAACGGGCGAATCGTCTGCCAGGGTGACTGTCTCCGTTGCGGCAAAATCGAGTGCCGCGTTGAGAAAGGCGGGCCGCTCGGCCTTTGGCAGCGAAGACGTACGAAGCATCTTGTAGCCCTGACGACGAACTCGCTCGACCTGATTCTCGATAACGCTGTGCGGGAATCCGTAGCGATTCAGAACTCGAGAAAAGATCTCAATGCTGGTCTCGAATTCTTCAGGGATCACCTCGTCTGCTCCGAGCTCAAAGAGCTCCGTGATCTCGGCCACATATCTTGTTCTGACAATGATATGCAGCTTTTCGCTAAGTCTCCGGGCCTGGCTCACCGTTCGGCGGGCAGCGGGTGCATCCGACATCGCCAGAACCATTGCCCAAGCAGTTTCAATGCCAGCATGTATCAATACCTCACGACGGGTAGCATCGCCATAATTTATCTTTTCTCCGTTCTTCTTTGCCTTCCGGACCGCCTCGGCATCGAGCTCAAGTATCACATAAGGCACGCCGACGGTTCTGAGAACCCGGGCGAGATTTCGTCCATTAAGACCGTAGCCGACTATGATCACGTGATGATGAAGTCCGCCGCTTGACGTTAAGTGAATGTCGTCCTCGGCATTTCCGATCTCGTTGTCTCGGCCGTCACGAAACAACTTCTGAGCGATGTATCCCGCACGCGGAGCAAATGAGATCAAGAAAGGCGTTGCGATCATCGAGATTATTGACGCTGCCAAGAAGCTCTGATAATCCGTATCGGGGAGCAGATCAACGCTCTTTCCCGCCTTTGCAAGCACGAATGAAAATTCACCTATCTGAGCAATACCAAGCGCCGCCATCGTGGCGATCCTTTGCGGATAGCCCATCACACGAATAATGACCCAGACGATCAGTGCCTTGCCGAACATCAGTGCAGTGACAAGCCCGAACACGGCAAGCAGATTTTCGTACAGCATGCCCACCGAAAGGAGCAGGCCGATAGAGACAAAGAACAAACTGTTGAAGACATCGCGGAATGGTAAGATCTCGCTGGTTGCCTGGTGATTGAATTCGGAATCTGCCAGCACCATGCCGGCAATAAACGCGCCGATCGCCAGCGACAGGCCAAAATGCGAAGTGATCCACGATAAACCTAACGCAAACAGCACCACAGTTAACAGAAAGGCTTCCGGGCTTTTCAAACCCGTGATCACTTTAAGCAGCTTAGGCAAAAGAAACCATGCGCCGACCACGATCAAGACGAGGGCCAATAATGAAGTACCAAGATCCATCAGCACGCCGGCAAGCGTCGTCTCCTCCTGGCCGCCAAGTATCGGCACGAGCAGCAGCATCAAAACCACACTGATGTCCTGAAAAAGCAGAATCCCGATGGCCGTTCTGCCGTGCGGGGCATCGATCTCGTTTCGGTCCACGTAGCTTTTCAGGACGATCGCCGTGCTTGAAAGCGCTACAAGGAATCCAAAGAAGATAGCCTGCGAGGCAGCCCTGCCAAAAACCATCGCGATGCCGGCCGTCGCGGCGATCGTGACCGCGACCTGAAGGCCGCCTCCGATCAGCACCATTGTCTTCATCTCGCGAAGCCGCCGGAGCGAAAATTCAAGTCCGATCGTGAAGAGCAGAAGCATTACCCCGATCTCGGCAAGAACCTCGATCGCCGAAACTTCACGGATCAGGCCCAGACCGTATGGGCCGATGGCGATGCCTGTGAGCATCAATCCGACCAGCAGCGGAAGCTTCATTCGCAGGCAGAAGTACGCGACCGGCACCGAGACCAGCAGAATTATGAGAAGATCTGCGAACAATTGGGAAGCGTGCATGGACTGAACGTATTTTGGGGCCGAAGCCGTAAAATTTCAATGTGGAGCGGGACCGAGACGAAAGATCGGGTCGAAGGAGAGAGAGCCCATCGCGCGAATGGTCGGGAATGGTCCGGTCTGACCCGCCATTCAGGAGGCGGAAAGTGGAAATCGATATGTGTACGGACAACTACTTTAATGCCATCGTGACCTTTTGAAAGGCCCTTAGAGCGGCCGCAGTGTCGAAATACTCCACAAAACTGGTGATCCTGCCTTCCCTAACCGTATGAACATGGACCCATTCGGTTGAATAGTGGCGTCCCGTTGAACGGACCGTGGCCGTTGAGCGGCCCAAGACCACAACCCGGTCGCCTTGGGCAATATATTCCCGAACCTCGAAATCGGTAAGGTCTTCGGCAAGCTCAACAAGTTCAAAAAATCGCTCAACATCCGAACGTCCGTGCCAAATACCGCCGTAAGGAGCATTTTCTACTTCGGGAACCGCAAAATCGATATCTTCCGAGATGTGCTCAAGCAATCCGGTGATGTCTCCCTGGCTAAATTTTTCGTAGCAGTTTCGGATGGTCGCGGTGTTCGCATCTTCGTTCATTTTCACCTCGTACCCGTGCCCGGTTTAACGTCTCCGGGAAAAGTGAGCAATGGACCGCGTGTATTAAGTTGACGGGATTATAGAACACTTTGATAACGCTTGGAAGTATAATTCTTACATTGAGGTGCATAAATTCCAACATTTGCATCGGTTTATGCAATCGGCCTTGAATTTTGGGGAATTCAGCGACTTGTTTCAGCAAAGATCGATCGGAATAGTTCCGGTAAAGAGCGGCCTTTCAAATAGGAACTCCGTGTCAAACCGGGCCATTAATGCCGGGAAACGATCGAGGCCTGAAAAGTGAAAAGCGGCCTCGTAGCCGCTTTGTTGTCCAAAAGTTATTCGTTGTTTTTTCGTTATCTCTCGATCGGGTTTCAGGCAGGCAGGGCCTTTTGAAACGCCTTTGCGGCGATCGCCGAGTCAAGATATTCGTCGAAACTCGCGATCTTCCCGTCGCGGACGGTAAAGAATTGAGCCCACTCAACTTCGTAGCTACGCCCCGTTTCTTTGACCGTTGCACCATATGTGCCGATCACGGCAACCCTGTCTCCCTCGCCAATAAATTCCCGAGGCTCGAATTTGGTCACCGTTTCCGTTTCGTCGAGTATCCGAAAAAACTCGCCGACACCCTCGTGTCCATTACGGATGCCGCCTAAAGTTGTACCTTCGATCTCCGGGGTCGACCACCGGATGCTGTCCGCCATAAGCGAAAGCAGTCCTGAAATATCGCCTTTCGCGAACTTGTCGTAGCCTTCTTTCACTATCTCTACGTTGTTTTTCATATACCTCCTTTCGAGCGCTCGTCAAGCGGCGCCCTTTAACGCTGATACTACCCGCCCGATCGTTCGATAAGGCGCAGCTTATATTTTCTTTTGTGTCGGGGTCAAGGGGTAAAGGGACGAAAATTCATGGTCCTGTGATTGTGGGCGGATCGGAGTGAGGGACGAAGCATTGCCGACAGCGTGCCTCGTATTTATCGCTGGCGCCAACCTCGACACGGGCGTCAGATTCAACCGTCCGCTGTGTAAAGTTAGCCGTCGCACCGCACTTCACGCAAATCGCGTGGATCTTTGTAATGTATTCCGCGATGCAAAGGAGCTGCGGCATCGGCTCGAAAGGTTTGCCGGTATAATCCTGGTCGAGGCCGGCGACGATGACACGTTTGCCCGAATTTGCAAGTTCGTTTACCACCTCGACAATCCCTGCATCGAAAAACTGTCCCTCGTCTATACCCACAACCTGAGTTTCGCTCTCGACCTGCTCGCGAAGTTCGGCGGATGAGTTCACCGGTTTTGAAAGATGCTTTCGACCGGAATGAGAAGCGATCTCTTCCAGTGAATATCGTGAATCTATAAGTGGTTTGAATACCTGAACACGCTGCCGCGCTATCGACGCGCGATTAAGCCGACGGATCAGTTCCTCGGATTTACCCGAGAACATGGAACCGACGATCACTTCGACCCAACCTACACCGTTGTGCCTGTGTTTTCGACGTTCCTCTGTATTGTCGAACGCAAATTCCTCAACCATATGAAACGAGTTCGGGATCAATGAAACTGAAGGAAACGGCAGATTAGCACGTAGCGGCAGGAATGTCATATTAGCGAAATCGTCGATATCGAAGCATCGGTTAAGCCATTGCGATCGGTATGACCCTACTTGATGTCGATCGGGATCATTCAGCTACTAAAGGCGAAGGTCTCGACCGCTCATTTCCGCCGGGATCTTTAACCCGAGAATTCCCAGCATCGTGGGGGCGACGTCTGTAAGAGAACCGTCTGAAAGTGATCGTGTCGGTTCTTGTGAATGGACCAGATGCAGCGGAACGGGATTCATTGAGCCACCAGCGCCGACGGGACCGCGGCCGACACCGTTCAGATCTTCGCAGCCTGAATGTGACGACGTGATCAAAGCTACGCCATTTGTCTCGACGATCTTTTCAACCAAACCGCCGAGACAAGTATCAACAAACTGTACTGCTTCAACGGTCTTTTCGATGCTGCCATAAGCGGCCAAAAGATCCGCGGCCGGAAGGTTTACGATAAAGATGCCCGAAGGGTCAGCAGCAATACTTTCGATCGCCGCATCGGCAATCTTGAAACTTCGCGATTCAGGTTCGGAAAGCAGCGATTCCTGGACAGTCTGGACAAAAATATCGGTTTCCAACGACGAGGCGGTCCCGTCCCCGCCGTTGAAAACCGCGGAAACATGAGAAGCACGGACCGATTCGGTGATCCTGTAATTCTTGATCCCGCAATGGTCCAGCACGTGCGGAAACAAATTCTGCCCGGCTTCTTCGGCGATCGCAAAAGGCAGGCCAAAGGCAGGATCATATTCGGTCATACAGACCGCCTCGACCTTCGGCTTTGGAGTAGCCGCATCGGAAACGGCAAGGGATCGTACTAATTGACGCATTGGGGCAGCGACATGATTGAAAAAAATGACCACGTCTCCTTCCCTTATAACGCCGAGCGGCTGGCCCGCTGATGATTCGATCACGATGGGTGCTATAAATTCATCGGAAATGCCGCGAAGAAACGAGGCCCGAATCGCGGTGGCCGCATCAAAACTGCGCTCGCCTTCTCCGTGGACCATCATCGTGAACGCCCGTGCGGTCCGCTCCCATTTGCCGCCTTCGTCCATCGAATAAAAGCGACCGCAGAGCGTTGATATCTTACCGATACCGATATCCACCATTTTGATCTCCAGGGCCTCGACGTATATGTCAGCCGTTCGCTGATCGACATCACGGCCATCAAGTATCGCGTGCACGAAAACTTCTTTAACTCCGGCCGCTTTCGCCATGCGAAGCAAAGCGAAGAGACTTTCTGGCGACGAATGAACGCCGCCGTCCGACAGCAGACCGACCAAATGGACTGCCGTTCCGCGTGCGGCTGCGTTTTTAATGGCCGACTCGAGGACCCGGTTGCGCGCAAACTCACCATTGGCGAGCGATTCCTCAAGATGCGCGCGCGTCGTCTTTACAACTCGACCTGCTCCGATCGTCCTATGGCCAACCTCAGCGTTGCCGGGAGTATGAGTCGGAAGGCCGACGCTCTCGCCAGAAGCTTGCAGCGCGCAAGACGGAAAACGCCGACATATCTCGTTGTAATAAGGTGTATGTGCTTGGGCCAGAGCGTTTCCGGCAGATGTTCCGGAAATACCCCAGCCGTCAAGAATGATCAGGGCAAGTGGCGGTCTCGTTTGATATGACATTGTGAGATACCTTCGACAACAGGTGTTAGCCCGGCGGAGACGAATGCTGAACACAGTCCGCCATCGTGCTTAAGCAGGGCATCGGATTTCAATATGCATCTGCTGCGGGGCGTTCCATCCACCGCTCGGGAAATACAAGCTGCCTGAAACCGAAACGAGAGTACAACGAATGTGCGTCCCGAGTCGCGAGGACCCAACGCCTGAGCCCCTGAAGCTCTGGATGTTCGATCACTGCTGCCATCAGCGATCTACCCAACCCTCGCCCGCGATACTCCACAACGATAAAAACGTCGCCCAGATATGCAAAGGTTGCCTTGTCGGTTACAACGCGGGCAAAACCGACCTGCTTTCCTTTCCGATAGACGCCGAAACAGATCGAATTTTCTATAGCCGTCCGTGTTTGGGCAAATGTGCGATCTCGCGCCCAATATGATTCTTCGGTCAGGAAAGAATGCACCACGGCAAGATCGAGCCGCGATCGGTCGTCATCAATGCTGAATTCTCCGTGGGACCAGATCAATGGTATATCTCAAACAGAGCATCAAACATGCTTTTGCATACTGGCCTTTGGGAGTTCGAGTTGATAAAAGGCACGACGGCCTGGATAACGGGCCGAGTCGCCTAGGTCTTCTTCGATGCGAAGAAGTTGGTTGAACTTTGCAATACGGTCGGATCGGCATAGGCTCCCGGTCTTTATCTGTCCTGCGTTCGTCGCAACGGCAAGATCAGCGATGAACGTATCTTCGGTCTCGCCCGAGCGGTGCGAGATCACGGCGGTCATATTATTCGTTCGGGCAAGATCAATTGCATCCAGTGTCTCGGTAAGCGTGCCGATCTGGTTGACCTTTATCAAGATCGAGTTCGCAACCTGTTCGTCGATACCGCGACGAAGGAATTTCACGTTTGTGACAAAAAGATCGTCGCCGACGAGCTGGATCGTTTTACCGACCGAATCCGTCAATTCCTTCCAGCCCTCCCAATCGTTTTCGGCCATACCGTCCTCGATAGAGATGATCGGATACTTCGAGCACCAGTCGGTCCAGTAAGCCGCCATTTCAGATGGTGAAAGTTCACGATTGTCGGACTTTTTGAACACGTATCGACCCTCGCTGTAAAATTCGCTCGCCGCTGGATCCAGAGCAAGCACTACATTATGCCCAGCTTTATAGCCGGCATTCTCGATCGCCTCGAGGATCGTCTCCACTGCTTCTTCATTCGAACGAAGATTCGGGGCAAAACCGCCCTCGTCACCGACGCCGGTAGAGTATCCCCGGGCTTTCAGGACGGTCTTGAGATTGTGGAATATCTCTGCCCCGCATCGCAGAGCCTCGGCAAAGCTTGCCGCCCCGACAGGCATGACCATGAACTCCTGAAAATCGACATTATTGTCTGCATGGGCTCCGCCGTTAAGGATATTCATCATCGGTACCGGGAGCGTCTTTGCATTTGTCCCGCCGATATAACGATAAAGAGGCATTTGCTGGATAGCCGCAGCCGCTCGCGCGCTCGCGAGCGATACCGCCAGTATTGCGTTCGCCCCGAGGTTTGACTTGTTCTCCGTGCCGTCCAGTTCGATCATCGCCTGGTCGATCTGCGTTTGATCGAGCACGTCCAGGCCCTCGATCTCCTTGCTGATCTTATCGTTGACATTTTCTACAGCCTTGAGAACGCCCTTGCCAAGATAGCGGAGCTTATCGCCGTCTCGCAGCTCGACCGCCTCGTTCTCGCCTGTCGATGCCCCGCTTGGGACGGCGGCACGCCCGATCGTGCCATCCTCAAGAACAACCTCGGCCTCGATCGTCGGGTTTCCCCTCGAATCCATGATCTCGCGTGCCCAAACTTGGTCTATTATGCTCATGATTTTTCAGTGGCCTTCTTCGAAGAATTAGCGTTGTCGATGTCTAGCTTCGGATCCGATCCTTTCTCGGTCAGAAAAGCGACAGCCATTGTGATCACGCCAAAAATTATCATTAGTCCGCCCAGCGGTGCAAGGAAGATACCCGGCCCCGGGTCGCTTCCCTGAAGCCAAATGCCGCCAAGCAGGAAACCGACAGGCATTAAGATGGTCCCAATACGAAGGCTTAGGACGGCCGCTCGCGGAGGCGAGATCATTCCGGCGTACTGCCCAAGACTCAACGCAAGCAGCAAGATACTAAATATCGCGCCGTGCGCATGTGCCAGCCTTAACAACTCCCGTCGGGTTGGGTCCAGCAGATAAGACGGTGATCGAAACCCGATCAAACCTTCGAGGATCAGACCGAATGTCATCCAGAAGGCCAGGCCGATCAATGCCTGCGCAGCGACCGATCGAACAGTCGAATCCTTGTTCGGTACGTTATTGGTCATTCGCCGACCTCAAGATCGACGTCTTTGCGCAGTTTTCGAAGCTGTGCGGCCAGCCTCCGGCTTTCATCCATACGGCTTGCGTCCATTTTTTCAATCCACAACCGAATTTGCAAACGCCTCGTATTTTCGTCTGCTAGATAATCTGGTTTCGAGGTTTGCAGGCCGGACGCGGCCAGGTTGTTCGCTGCAAAAAACCTAACGATCGGATAATTGTCCGAATCGAATGATTCCGCCAGCAATGGAAGCGACCACGCGGGCCCGGCTCGCCTTAGCAACGCTTCCGCCATCATCGCACGAGTCAGGGCATCGCCGGCAAATAGCCCACGCGCGCCTTCCGGAATGTCGAACTGCATATCCGGCGATGCAGCTAAATCGCCGTATCGCTTCGGCCAGAAGAGCTTTGCCTGCTCGATCGCCCAGTTTGCAGACCGGTCAACATGACATTGGCTGCACGCATTTGGCACGCCTTTCTCAATTGTCAGAGAGGGCTGCGGAACGCTTATTTGGTGCGTTTTATGAAATGCCTGCACTCCATAGACCACCTCGGGCATATGGCACGAATAGCATGAACTTCCCGCCGAGTTCGGAAGATGCATTGTGTGCCGCGCCACCTGCTCAGATCCACGATACTCTGTATGGCACTGCGTGCAGGCTACGTTTGTCCGCATCTCGTCGGTGATCTGCCCTTTAACGTCGCCGCCGTGCATCGTGTGACAGGTCATGCAATTCATACGTTCGCCCGGCTTGCCTTTCGTGAAGCAGGGCGAAGCGAGAATTCCCTGGTATTCGTAGGCCGTCAGCCGAGGCGAACCATCCGCCCAAAACCTGCTGGCGAATGAGAATTCGCCGATCTTCGTATCCGCGTGAACGGGGCGATAGTATTTTGAAAGATCGTCCCCGGCGTTATATGGATCACCAACCGCAAGGACCTCTCTGATCCGATCGTCCGGATAAGGCACACGCTGGCCGTGGCAATGGCCGCAGATCATCATTGCACGGTCGGAATCTACCTCAAGCGGGTTCACGATCTTTTTGATACCGTCCGAAAATCGCCAGGCGGCGCGATTGAACGGAGATGACGCCATCTCGGCGTGCTCCGCTCCCTGCCCGTGGCAGGCTCCGCAGGCAATTCCGAGCTCGCTCACTTCTGTGCGAGCCTGACGGGTCGAAAAATTGAAATTCGGCTGGGCCTTTACGTTGTGGCAAAACACGCAATTCGTGTCCCACTGCGTGAAATGCTGTTTGAAGTCGCCGCCATCGGGATAAAAGAAAGAGCCGTTCAGGCTCATCCATCTCTTATTGATCAGGTCATACGCAAGCGGAAGTCGAAAATACTGTCCGTTCAGCTTCGCCACGTATTGTTCAACGCGTCTCGATCCGACCGTACGCTCGATCTTGAAGGATTCAGAACGCCCATCTGGATAGCTCAGGTTCATATAGAACCCGCCGCTTTTCCGCTCCATCTTGGACTTTACACCCTGAAATTCGTATTGATTGTTTTCGTCAAAATCTCCTTGTAGTGTTTCAGGCGAGATGTCTTGGGTCATCCGGCTGTGGTGGGTTCGACTCCACGACGTGTAGTGTTCCTCGTGACACACTCGGCAGTCAGTTGACTGGATATAGTTCTCATCGGGCTTCCCTTTTCTGATGCCGACGTAGGACGCGCGAAGCCCATGGACCGTCATTCCAGCCGCAAATACGGCAAAGATGGTGATAACCGCAGATTTTACATAAACGGCATTCTTCACGCGGTTTGGATCGGAGCCTGGGCCGTTTCCGTCATTCTCACTTGAACGACTCGTCGTTTGTTAACTTTTTCGACGACAAAAACATGGCCGTTGAACGGGACCGTATCACCGTCAGACAAAAGTGACCCGGAGATAGACATTAAAAACCCCGCGACGGTCGTGTACCCTTCAGAGACTGGCAGGTTAAGAGAGAGGCGACGGTTGAGATCGCGGACCGCCAGGCTGCCGGACAGTAAAAAGCTTCCGTCAGGCTGGGGATGGATCTGCTCGTTGACCTCTTCGTCGTGTTCGTCAGATATTTCACCGACGATCTCTTCCAAAAGATCCTCGATCGTTATTATTCCTTCGACACCGCCATGCTCATCTACAACAAAACCAAAGTGAAATTTTTCTTTCTGCATCTGGCGGAGCACATCTTCTAATCGAGCAGTGTCCACCACGTACATCGGCTTTTGGATAATTCGCTCGAGCCGAAAGGCCTTTGGGCGAAGCAAGTAAGAAAGGACGTCTTTGCTGTGAATGAAACCGACCATGTCGTCGAGCGAACCGCGATATATCGGCAATCTGGAATAGCCGTGCTGCCGAAACGCGCGCACGATCTCTTCCAGGGTACTGTTCTCTGGAAGAGCAATGATCTCGGTGCGGGGGACCATTGCCTCTTTTACTGTAGTCTCTGAAAATTCAAAGACCTTATTGATAAGCGTGCCCTCTTCCTTATTCAAATGACCGCTTGCCTCGGAGGCCCGTATGAGTTGACGTATCTCTTCTTCCGTGTAACTTGAGCCATGTTCACCTGAAGGAACGAGGCCGAAAACTCTGACCGTCTTGGTTCCTGCCCAATCAAGCAGCCTGATCGGATAATTAAAGACCTTGTAAAAGATCATCAGCGGAACCGCGATGAAGTAAGACACACGCTCCGAAAGTTCGAGGGCAGCGGTTTTCGGCGCCAGTTCGCCAAAGACTATATGAAGGAAAGTGATAAACGAGAATGCCACTATGAACGAGACGGTCTTGATGAAGGCGACCGATGACAAAAAGGCCGCGCCGGTCAGAAGTGACAATTCAAGAAACAACGGTTCGAGCAATCGTGCAACGGCCGGCTCGCCGATCCATCCCAGGCCAAGCGACGAAAGCGTGATGCCGAGCTGAGTCGCGGAAATATACGCATTCAAGTTATTGAGCATTCCCAATAGCCTTTGTGCGGCAGCATTTCCTTCAGCAGCCTGTGTCTCGATCCGGGATTTGCGAACTGCCACCAGAGCAAATTCGCTGGCAACGAAAAAGCCGTTTGCAAGGACCAAGGCTATGACCGAAATAATGCTTATTGCCGACCATCCAAAAGTCGGCGTTGCAATAGGTTCCGAAAGATCTATAAAAGCGAGTAGGAAAGATAAACTAGCAGGGTCGTCCATTAGGAAAACTTTGATTATTGCGGTCGGCCTCGAAGACCGAGATCATACTCCAGATCAATACTGATTTCCCGCAAATTGTCAGCGGGAACACTTTTGCATTGTAACATATCACCGTGTGGCCGCCGCAAATTCATACAGTCCCGGGAAGGTCGATCATTTCCTGGATCATCATACGGCAAGCTCCGCACCCGGTTCCAGCCCGACAGGCATCCGCAACCATTTCGACCGAGCAGGCGCCGCTATCGCGTATTACCGACTCGATCTCATCTTCCGAAACTCCGAAACAAGTGCATATCAATGCTTTTTCGCCCGCAAATTCTTCGATGATGAACGACCGGTGATTGGCCAAGGCTTGCTTTGCCGATTCGATCGCAACTTGCAGACATTGAACCCTGTCTTGTGGAAAAGGGCCCAGAGCTTGCTCTATGGCAGCCTTAAGATCGTCCACGGACACACCGTTCAATTCGGTCAGCCGCCGCTCCCTGAGATGCTCGGCAAGCGTATCCGCGACCGCAACCATAAAGCCGCATCCATTTGAAATGAATTTTGCTTCGCCGATCTTCTTCGACTCCGCGTCTATCAACATCATGAGCCTCACGAACGCCCCGCAAACAAAGCTTGCCGATACGCCGACGGCATTTGCCCGGGCGATCTGGCCTGCAAATCGTGGGTTGGAGGACCGCTTTTCTACCTCTTTCGGAAAGATGGACATCGTTTCAGATCCGGGATATGTACCTTACCTATCTGACCGCAGAGCATCTTGGCCCTTAACCGCAACGGCACTGTTTCGTGTAAAATACTTTCAATGAGACTTTTGTTGATCCTGGCAGCAGGTTGTTTATTCTTCGTATCCTGTCGCCCGGCCGCTGCTCCCGTCACGGTTGGCAACAAACCCGTATCCATAAACGACGTGCCGCTTCGCGATTCGCAGTCCCGACCAACGAAGCCGATCTCGGAAATGAGCTGGACCGATTTCAACGGCAATATCGGCAAGATCAAGGATCATAGCGGAAAGGCGATCATTCTCGACTTCTGGGCCACGAATTGTCCGCCGTGTATCGAAGCCATACCGCACCTCAAGATGCTGCAGGCGAAATACGGTCCGGAGAATCTTGTGGTCGTAGGCCTGCACGTCGGCGATGATGAAGATAAGGAAAAGGTGCCTGAGTTTGTAGACCGGCTAGAGATCGATTACACGATGGGCTATCCTGAACAGGCCCTTACTTCCTTTATTTTCGGACAAGAGACCGCGATTCCGCAAACGGCGATTTTCGACCGCAACGGTCAGCTTATGAAGAGGATCATCGGCTTTAACGACAAGATCAAGGTCGAGATCGATGAGGTCGTTGATAAAGCCGTCGCGAGCCATCAATGACATCGGAACGCGAAATCGTAAAAACACGCGAGCAAGTTTCTGCAGGTGGGGTAGTGTACCGGGAGGCAAACGGCCTGATCGAGGTCGTTCTGATCTTGACAGCCTCCGAGCGTCGGTGGCAGCTGCCGAAAGGGATCATCGACCCTGGCGAAACGGAGATCGAGGCTGCCCGACGCGAGGTCCGTGAAGAAACCGGAATTATTGCAGAGCCGATAGAAAAGGTCGGTTCGACAGAATACTGGTTCACCATTAAGCAGGACGGCGTGACCGGAAGATACCACAAGAAGGTCCACTGGTACCTGATGAAATTCCTATCCGGCAGTGTGGATGACCACGATCATGAAGTCGCTGAAGCCCGCTGGTTCGAGATCGTCGAAGCATGCAATACGCTTGCATTTAAGAACGAGCGTGAGATGGTCGGGTCTGCGGTCGGAATGATCGAAAAGTCGAACTAATAAGCAGCCTATGCGAGATATTCCGGTTGGTAACGGCAGCTTGCTGGTCAATTTCGACAGCAATTACCAGATCCGCGACATATATTTCCCGCACGTCGGGCAGGAAAACCACACCGAGGGGTTTCCGTCGCGTTTTGGCATCTGGCTGAATGGAAAATTCTCGTGGATCAATTCCGACGAGTGGAAGCGAACGCTTCGATATCTGCCGGAAACGCTTGTCACCGACGTCCTGCTTACGAATGTCGAACTCGGTATCGAGATCTCGTCGAACGACACGGTCGCCAGTCACGAAAACATCTTTTTGCGTCGGGTCCGGGTCACCAACACTAGTAATGAAGAAGTAGAATTTCGGATCTTTTTACACCACGATCTAAGGATCTATGAAAACAACGTAGGCGACACAGCGTTTTTCGATCCGGACTCGCACAGCATCATTCATTACAAGAAGCATAGATACTTCCTGATCAACACCGAGCCCGCATTCGACGATTTTGCTACAGGCCGCAAAGGTTTTCGCGACAAGGAGGGCACGTGGCGCGATGCGGAGGACGGCAAACTTGGCAGGGGAGCCATCACGGAAGGCTCTGTCGATTCCACGATCGGCGTCGGGTCAACGCTTGGTCCAGGCGAGACCTTTGAATTCTACTACTGGATTGGCGCGGCTACTTCGTATAACGAGATCTTTCGCCTTAATGCTCATGTTGTCGAACAGAGTCCGCAAAAGTATTTTGATTACACTAAAAATTACTGGCGAGCCTGGGTCAACAAGAACGAGACCGACTTTGGCCCGCTCTCGGCGAGCATCGTGGAAATGTATAAACGGTCGCTATTGATCATGCACACGCAGATCGATCAGGGCGGGGCGATTCTTGCCGCCAACGATTCTGACGTGACCGAACGCGCTACGGACCATTACAGCTATCTATGGACACGCGACGGAGCGTTTGTCGCGAACGCACTCGATCTGGCCGGCTATTCCCATATTACGCGAAAGTTTTACGATCTCTGCTCCCAGATCGTACACCCCAAGGGTTATTTTCTACAGAAATATAATCCGGACGGCACGGTCGCATCAGGCTGGCATCCGTCGTGGGACGGATGGAAGCAAGAGCGGTTAGAGCCCATCCAGGAAGACGAGACAGCACTTGTGCTTTGGGCACTTTGGCTGCATTACGATAAGTTTCGCGATATTGAGTTCGCGCATAGGATGTATCAGAAAATGGTCGTGTCGTGTGCCGACTTTATGGTCGGGTTTCGCGACGATCGATCAAACCTGCCGAAGCCAAGCTGGAACCTCTGGGAAGATCGGCGGGGCATTCATACGTATACATGTGCTACGGTAGTCGGCGGGCTTCGCTCAGCCGCGAATTTTTCTGAACTGTTTGCCAAAAGCGAACGCGCTGAGCGTTATAGATCTGCCGCGGATGAGATCGTAACGGCAATGGCCGAACATCTTTACGATGCCGGCCTCGGCCGATTCTATCGTTCGATCGAGATCGATGAGAATGGTGATAAGAAGCCTGATGCAACGGTCGATGCTTCGCTTTTTGGGCTTTTCTATTTCGGCTGCTTTGATCCCGATGATGAACGTGTGATCAGCACGATGAAGGCGATAGAAACTAAGCTATCGGTCAAAGGCGGCATTGCCCGCTTCGAAAACGATGGCTATATGCGCACCTCCGATGGCTTCACGGGCAATGCCTGGCCGATCTGCACGCTCTGGCTCGCCGATCATCATATCGCGTCGGCCAGGTCTGCATCAGATCTTGAGCCTGCTCTTGAACTCATCGAAGGGGTTGCCGGTTCCGCGCTTCCTTCTGGCGTTTTGGCCGAACAGATCGATCCGGCTACTGGTGAGCACACATCTGTTTCTCCGTTGACCTGGTCGCATTCGACCTTCGTCGCCACCGTAATGAATTATTGTCAGCGATTCAAGTCGTTTAACGACAGGCGGCGTTAAAGCTGACGGACATCGGCTAAGTATTCAAAGCAGATAGGTTTAGTCAAAAGCTAGAAACGAATATTTTATGCGTAAGGCAAAGATTCTCGCCACCCTTGGGCCGGCATCGAACACTCAGGAGAAGATCGAAGCTTTGTTAAATGCGGGCGTCAGCGCAGTTCGCATCAATATGTCCCACGGCTCGCACGACGAGCATACGCGATCGATCGCAAACGTGCGCGCGGCCGCAACTAAATTGAAAAGGGCGGTATCGATACTAGTAGATCTGTCCGGGCCAAAGATCCGGACGAGAATGCTCAAGGAAGGTCGCCCGGTCGAACTGAAGGCCGGCCAATCGTTCATACTTACCACACGCGACGTCGAGGGAAATGAACGAGAAGTATCTACCAATTTCAGCCACCTTCCGGATGTCGTCGAGCCCGGAACAAGGATCCTTATCGATGACGGAGCCATCGAATTGGCCGTCGAGTCGGAAACCGAGACAGATGTGGTGGGACGAGTGGTTGTCGGGGGCTGGCTCAAGGAACGCAAGGGCATTAATTTGCCAAATACGCCGCTTCCGATCCCGTCGATGACGGAAAAGGACCATGCCGACCTCGTGTGGGCAATGGGCCAGAATGTTGACTACATAGCGCTTTCATTCGTGCGCAAGGCCGAGGACTGCCGCGAGGTAAAAGAACTGATCAAACAGTTAAATACGCGGACCATGGGACGCGCTCTTTTGGTTGCCAAGATCGAAATGGCTGAGGCCATAGCGAACCTTGACGAAATCATTGCGGAAACAGATGGAGTCATGGTTGCCCGGGGTGATCTCGGCGTTGAGACCAGTGTCGAACTCGTTCCGGTTTATCAGAAGCTGATCATCGAGAAAGCCATCGCGAACGACAAGTTCGTGATTACAGCCACCCAAATGCTCCAGTCCATGATCGACAATCCAAGCCCGACGCGGGCAGAAGCGTCAGACATTGCAAACGCCGTTTGGGACGGAAGCGATGCTGTTATGCTGTCGGCGGAAACGGCGACCGGGAGTTATCCTCTCGAAGCGGTCAACACTATGGCTCGTATAATTGAGGCTGCCGAGACCGTCAAACCCGCTCAGCTTCGTAAGCCGATAAAATTTTCGCAGCCGCCATCGGGCCGCACCAGCCAGGCACTATGCAAAGCGGCTGCTTATGCGGCAAAAGAAATAATGACCGAAAAGGTCGCCGTTTATACAGAGAGCGGGCTAATGGCTCGACGGCTTTCCAGCATCCGATCTGGCCTTCAAACGTTCGGACTGACCAGTTCAAGGGACGCCTGCAACCAACTTGCGCTTATTTGGGGCGTTGAACCGTACATGCACGAATACGGCGGCTCGACCCGTCAAATGCTCCGTGAAGGCGAGAAGACGTTAATAAATGCTGGCGTTGTTAGGGAAAGTGAGACTATAATCATGATGGCCGGACGCCTTTCAGGACTTGGACTTTCAAGCTCTGTCATTGTCTGGACGATCGGAAAAGATATACCGAAGCAGTAATACATCTCCTATTATTTTTTGCGCGCTTTCCCCAAGTCGGCAGTTTCGTCGAATCGTTTATGCGAAAACTCTTACTCCCAGTGGCTGTATTGTTGTTGTTTCACGTTGAATTCCCTGGCCAGGTCAACGTGGACGACCGTTATGTCACCATTCGTACGCAGGCGGATGTCGTTCAGAAGCGCCAGCAGTTGATAGATTATATTTGGGGCGGCAAAGGGTTGCCATCGAGGCGTATGCCCCATTTGCCCGTAATTAAGAACGATATCAGTCCTATCCCGGGTCTCGCAGATCTTGAACGGATCGACACTTTGAAGGTGAAGATGGAAGCGGGCGTTACCAGCTATGCCCACCACTTCATTCCGCAAGTTAAGAACGGGCGCCTGGTGATCCTTCACCTTGGACATATTCCTAGCTTTCACGACAGCGATATTGCGGCGGACGAGGGTTACGGAATGCGTCGCACCCTCGAGGGGCTTCTGGGCGACGGCTACTCGGTCCTGGGAGTCTATATGCCCCACAATGCCGAGTTCACTACGCTCATAGAAGTTCATGATGACGGCGGCTACGAGGCTCACAATGAGTTGTTCGATGATCCTGCCCGGCACCCTTCCTCGGGAAGCCCGCTGAGATATTTTCTTGAACCGATCGCGATCTATATCAACTACCTCACGTCGCGCTCGTATGAAGACGACTTTCCGTTATATTCGGAATTCAGCATGGTCGGATTTTCGGGCGGTGGCTGGACGACCACTGTTTATTCGGCCATTGACGAGCGCATCCGTTTCAGCGTCTCGATCGCCGGCTCGATCCCGCTTTACCTACGCCTCGGTGCCGAGATCGGCGACCGCGAGCAGACCGACCCTGATTTCTATGCGATCGCCGGTTATCCCGACCTCTATGTCTTGGGTTCGAACGGGCCCGGCCGCAGGCAGGTTCAGATCCTTAATCGCTACGACTGGTGCTGTTTCAGCGAAATTTTTCACGACCCTGATATGTCGAGCGGCTTAACTTTCGACGAGGCCGTTCGTGAATATGAAGGGCGTGTACGCGAGGCACTGATCGAATTGGGAAACACGGAACTATTCTCCGTCGAAGTTGACGAAGCCGCACCGGGCCACAATGTAACGTGGGACGCGATCTACGACACGATCCTGCCCGAACTAAATGAGAGCAGGCGTTATATAGGTACGGCAACCGGCGACGAAGCGGTCGCCCGCGGCGCCACCGGGAACCCGGCAGTTTTTCTAAACGGGGTCTGGAGTCCATCAAAACTCTCACCGATGATCGGGACACCTGCAATTCTTCGTGGAAGCATCAACATCCACGATATGTTTTATCGTACGACAACCAATCAGCTTGTCCATGTTTCGCGTCCGCCGTTGATCTGGTCGCGTGCAAGAGTGCTTGCCGAAGACATCATTTCCGATCCCGCCGCTGCCTCGCGGAGTTCCGGGACCTACGACGTGGTCGTGCTTGCAAACGACTACTTTTTTTACCACATCCATCAAAACGGTGGAGAAAGGAGCGTTCAGCGTGTCAGCTCTGCCGTCAAGGGTCTGGGCCAGCCGATCCTTATAGCGTCAGAGAACGACGTTCTCGATCTGTTTTTCCGAAGTTGGAACCGGCGTCTTTACCACGCACGAAAAGTAGGTGATGAGCCCTGGACGGTTCAGGACGTCGGAGGCCGCATGGTCGATTTTCCGACTGCCGTTAGGCTTCCCGATGGAACTTATCAGGCATTTGTCAGGGGATTGAACGGAGATCTGTGGGAAGCACGCAGAAGCAGCGGCAGGGGCGGGCAGTGGAGCTCCTGGACATCGCTCGGTTGGAGCTTACCGGATGCCACGGTATCCGGAAGCCCGTCGGCGGTCGTCGTGAATGGAGCTGTCGAGGTTTATGCTCGTTCTGAAGACCACGGCATAAGGCGTTTCAGATTTGATAAGTCATGGACGGTCAGCGACCAGCCGGGAAACTATATCGGATCACCGACTGCCTCGCCGAAGGGAGTTTTCGTTCGGGCGATCAGCGGAACGCTCGCTTTTTCCGATGGAGAAAAGTGGACCGAGCTTGGCGGGTTGCTTGATTAAATGTCGAGATCGAAGCTGCGTCACCCGTCGCAGATCGTGCACCGCAAGCCACGCCGGATCAGTGATGTTTTGAGGGCAAATTTGTCCGTCCCCAACGCAGGACTCTCGCCATCCAGACCAATTCGTTGAGAAAGTCGTTCACCCGTCCATCATAAGCAGCATCAAGCAGATTTCCTTCTTCGTCAAACTTTGCTCCAACACGCGGAAAATGAAGGTCTGTGAAAGTAACGGCGAGGCCCAGTTCGCGCATGACCGGCAGTAAAGATTCGATCACACGGGTACCTCCAAACACTCCCGCCGAAACCCCGCATAGCGCGACCGCTTTATGAATATACTGCTTAAGCAGGATGTCGAGAACGCTTTTTAATGATCCAGGAAAGCTATGGTTGTATTCGGGCGTGACTATAACAAGGCCATCCGCCTCTATGATCGCATCCCGCCATTCGGAAAAGCGTCCCGCAAGAGCCGTTCCATAATCATCCAGCGGCAGATCAAAGTCGCACACGTCGAAAAAGACCGAATCTATGTCGCCTCGCTCGAGCATTTTAGAGTGGACCCATTTTGCGACGTGCTCGCTGGCACGGTCCTTCCGATTCGTTCCAAGCAGGATCGGCAAATTTAGTTTATCGCTCATTTTTTTCGAGCCGATCTAGGTTCGGCCCAAGTGCAGCCCTATTTCGATCGGAGCATAACTCAACTATTTCGAATCTCGTTTGCCCTGATTTCTCTTATTCAAAGAAGAAAGGTGGCCTCGCTGCCGAGCGATCCCGCTGCGAGAAATTCTTTCGTGTTCAACCTTGCCTACGGGATCGGGCTTTCTCGCCGCACTTTGCGGGGTCTCCGTGACGGTTCGCTCAGGGTTGACGGCCGCTTTTGACGCGAACGTGGCTTTCGCCGACCTCGTCGCGGCTCTGTTCTTCGTTGGAGCTGCTTTGCTTACCCGGGCAGCGGAGGCGAGAGGGGCTTTAGTCTTCACGCCTGGTGAAGTTTTCGGGACAGCCTTCTTCTTCCCACCCGTTTTCTCGGCTGCAGCGGGCGTCCTGGCCGCTTTTTTTACAGCTTTCAGCTTTTGTCTAACACCAGTTCGGTCAGCTCGGGTTTTGATATTCTTATCCGTTTTTGTCGGCTTTTTGGTCGCGGGTTTTGCTTTTGATCTGGCTTCACCGGCTTGGACCTTTTCAAGCCTGGCGACAAACACATCGTGTACCTCACCAAAGAGTTCGGCTTTTTCTCGACTGCGATCGGCGGGCTTAGCCCCGCGCGTCTTGGATTTTGCCTGAGCCGCACGCACCTGTGTCCGCTTTAGGTCTCGAAGCTTATCTCGCAATGTGCGACTTCGTTTTATAAGATCATTCAGCTCCTTTACCGAAAGCTTGCTCAGCTTTGGCGGACGGGCCATGTCGTACAATTCAAGTTCTTTGGCATTGGTCAAGGCTTTTGCCTGATTTCTGTTAAATTTCATATATACAAAGATAGCGTAAACCTCATTGACGGTAAAACTTGAGACGTACGCATCTCTATTGCGATCCAGCAGTTGTATCAATGGAAATGGATGGAACTTGAACGGATCCGGGCGGTCGAACGCATTGGCAAGAAAGCAGAGATCAGCGCCAATCGGGCGGTGGTGGAGTGCGATAGACATAAGCGCCCTCCTCGTCCTTCGTATAGCCTTCCCATTGCGATTCCGGCATTGGAGTGATCCGAAGCGGATCGACACGCTCGTTCGCCGACCTTTCGGGATAAACCTCTTTCCAATTTTCGCCGCAAAAAAACCAAAGAGAATAAACGGCCGCCGCGGTTCCGATCGGAACATTCATCGCTGACAGGGCAGCTCCGACGATCGCTGCAATTCGGGCCCATGGCTTACGCCGGAACAAAGCGTAAGAAGCGATGAACGACGGTGCGGCGAACAAGGTCTGGAGGACAAAAATAAATCCGAACCAAATATAGAAGAATGCAGGTGGAGGGCCGTATGGGTCGTCGCCCGGAAACAAGGTATAGATCAACGCGACCATGACAAAGGCCATGAACATCTGAAATACCCCGTGAGCGATGAATGCCCAGGCGATGAATCTATTGTGTTCTTCGTTGGTCATGGGAGCTCGTCCTCGGTTTACACCCCTTGAAAATAGCTAATCGGACCGCTATTCCGCACCGATCGCTCGGGCGATGGTCTCTTTTTTGATGCCCTTGCCTTTGCGACCGTTGTATTCCGAGAGTGAGACTTGAGGGTCCCGCCAGGCGTCGAGGTGACCGACCTGATGGACGCATTGAATGGTACAGGTGGGTGCACACCATTTTTCAGTCCAGTATTCACGTTCCATGTCTTCACGAGTATAGTCGAGAAGCGAAATGCCCGGTGTGCCGCGTTGCTGCGAACACCAGTTGACCATTCCGAATTCATCGATATACAAATAGCGAGCTCCGGCGCGGCACCGCCACTGATACTCGCCGCCCTCGACAAGCTTGTCCTGAAACCAGTTCCATCGAGCGTAACTCCTAGCTCCCTTGCTCTTGATCTCGCGATAAACCTCTTTTTCCCTGTCCGTAAGGCCTTTATTCAGGCCCATTTCGTCGTGGATCACGCCGACGGTCGACGAGAACCCAAGTTCACGGGCACGATTCGCGATCACCAGGGCCTCTTCCGGATTCGCTACGCCTCCGCCGACCACGGAATTTATGTTCACTTTGAATCTTGCGTGCTCGCTCAAGTTAACGAGTTTGGCGTCCAAAACCTTCAAGCTCTTTTTCGATACCTCGTCTGGCGTTACGTTGTCGATCGAGATCTGCAGATAGTCTAGGCCGGCTTCGTTAAGCCTGTTTATTTTATCCACCTGGAAGTAATATCCGTTCGAGATCAGACCCGCGATCATTCCGTGGTGGCGAATGCGCGCGATGATTTCGTATATTTCGGGATGCATCATAGGCTCCCCCCCCGAAATAGTGATCACAGAAGAGCCAAATTCGGCAAGCTTGTCGATGCGTTCAAGCATTACATCGATCGGCACCGGATCGCTTGTCTTGTCGTACTCGTTGCAATATGTACATGCAAGATTACAACGCCGCATCGGCACTATGTGCACCAATACGGGATGTTTGGTCGAAGCGAATGCACGAACCGTGTGCCTGACGCCTCGTGTGAACCTGCTGAAACTACTTGCCGTGGGCATAGACGCCGCAAACTCCTTTGTCCTGGGACCAGCCAAATTCTAAATTATAAACGCCGCCCTAGAGCTTTTCAAACGTTTCGGGGAGATGCCACGGTGTACTCAAAATTGTTGGCCCGCTTGACCCAAAACGACAATGCCCCGGCCACTCAAACGACCGAGGCAAACATCGAAGTCTCGAAGTGGCATGTCAGCTCTTTTGGACCTTTGTTCCTTTAGGCCAGTCGATCTTGAAATTCGACGTCGTCAGACTCACATTTTTTTGCAGGTCGGAAAGCAAAACGGTCGTCGAATCATTGTTGTGTTCATTGATCTTTGTTTGAACCGGCATTCCGTTAACATCCACCCAGAGTTCTGCGTCTTTATAGCTAGCCTGCGTTTTTGGCGTCAGCCGGAGGTGAAACGTCTGAACACCGTTGCTCAAGGTCGCGCTTTCGTTTTCGAGGGCGACGGTATAATTCGCATCTAGCTGGGCTCTTGACATGTTCATGAAAGCAAGTGCCGACGTTCCTTTTGGCTGGTCCCCCGGTTTGGCCTTCCCCACGTCCTTTATCGAGCCCGTCAGGACCATGTTGGTTCGCGGACGGTACATATAGTATCTTCCGTCAACAACAGCGAGCGACTCGTCAGGCCGCTGCCAGTCGATACGGACAAGAGCGTCCTTGCCAGGGCGTTTTGCGTATATTGCTGTCCCGACTGTAGTTTCCGCATTGCCCAATTGAGCGTTTCGTTTGACCATTGTCACTTTCGCCCTTAGCGTGGAAAGCGATCTGTTATGGTCGTCCATTCGCTTCGTGATCTCACGAAGCTTCGCCTGGCCTGAGGCTTCGGCCGCAAGCACCGAGCCCACGACGGCAAACAGGGCTAAAGCTAATATGGTTGATCTAAGAATTCCGATCATCAGGTAAAATTGCTCCTTCGTAAAAAATGTCAGAGACTATTCTGGCCTCCAACATCGAACTTGAACTTATATATTATTTCCGGGCTTCAGCGAATGTCTATCTCGTAGAACGTTTCGCCATCTTCGCCGACGATCTCGCGTGTCGATACGATCTCAGCATCGGGTCGCCCCGTCAGTTCGCGGACCCGCTTTTGCAAAACTGCCAGGTCAGCCGAAAAATACTTCTTTTGGACGATTAGACGTGAGGTTTGGGTTGTAAGCTGTTCGCGTTTCTCGAACCACGATTTCGGCGTGAGGAAAATAAAAGCGACGATCAGGAGGCAAAAGATCACGTAAACCGACGTTTCACGGCTGTATTCCCAAAGTATGAACTTTTTGAATAGACCCATATAAAATGTCAGTGTTGAGGAGCCCGAATATCGAGATCAAACATACTACGCCAGATCTTGCTCTTGCCTGAACATAGGCGGCGATCTCATCGGCACGAGAAACTCGAACCGCTTTCTAGCTTCAGCTATCCTTCCACAACGTGTCCGTCGCGCATTAGAATGGTTCGCGTACACACCGCTGCTGCCTCCGGATTATGGGTGATCATGATTATCGTCTGGCCAAATTCTTGGTTCAGTCGGCGAAACATCTCGAGGACGATCTGAGAATTCTCAGTATCGAGATTTCCCGTTGGTTCATCTGCAAGGATGATCGCCGGGCTGTTTATAACTGCCCTTGCAAGAGCCACCCGCTGTTGTTCGCCCCCCGACATTTCGAGCGGTTTGTGATGCATCTTGTCGTCGAGCCTGAGGAGCCGCAGGACCTCTCGACGGGTGGTCGGATCGTTCGCTCCGTTGCCGGTGTGTATCCGCTCGGCAAGTTTAAGATTGCCCTCGGCCGTAAGCGTCGGAAAAAGATTGAAACGCTGAAAAACAAACCCGATCTTTCGGCGACGGATGTCGGTCCGCTTTGCGTCCGACATCTTTGAGATATCCTCGCCATCGATCACGATGGAGCCACTTGTCGGCGAAAGCAGTCCACCAAGCAAATGCAGCAGCGTGGACTTTCCGCAGCCCGACGGCCCCATCACTGCGAGAAACTCACCCTTTTCGACCTCGAGCGAAACGCCGCGAAGAGCGGGAACTTCGAGTTTCCCGATCTTGTACGATTTCGTTAGGTCCCTGGTCTTTAAGATCGGATCCATTTGAAGCTTTAATGAAACCTTGTGGTCGAATTTCGATTTGCGGGCGCCGGATCGCCGGGTTTTTGAGCAGAGACCTCTTTCAGTTTCTTGTCGAGGTCCACCTGTTCAAGCCCCCACGAATTCTGCAAAATAAAAGCCGAGGCCGGGAACTTGTTCCCAATTTGTACATTCTCCGGCACCTGGTAGGTCAGCTTCATCGCATATTTTTCGCGAGGCCTCGTCACGATTATCTGAAGCGGAAGCCGGTCAAAGTTCGCGGTCTCGGTCAGGCGCCCCTCAGCTCCGTACATTATGTCCGATTCGATCTCACCGGCCCGATCGAATATTTGCTGTCTTGCGAGGCGAATGTCGCCTATGCGATCGAACCAAAAGCGCCGACTTATCTTCAATGAACCGTCCCCGTTCCTCGTGTATTCGTCCAGGAGGTAATAACCACGGTTGACCTTTCTTAAGGCCGATTTTTTGCTGGCCGTCTCATCCTCTTCTATTTGAAAAATGGTGCTGACCGTATAGATGAAACTTGCTTCGTCGATCGGGCGAACGAGCATCGCATCTGTAAAATGCTGCGGGCGAAGGTTCGCAAAGGCGTTCACATTCTGCCTGATCTCGCCCGAGAGAGCTCCGTTCCCAGAACTTAGATCATTTTGAAGGCTGGAATAGTCGGCGTTGTTGGTGCCTATGACGAATTTTTTGCAGCTGCTGCAGCTACCAGCATTGAGGACCGCAACCTGAAAGTGCTCTCCATCAGAAGCCATCCGAGCAACATCGGTCTTTATAAGCGGAACCCTTACCATTAAGAGAATGCTTGCCGGACGTTGAACGACCACTTCGCCATCTGCGGCCCTGTAAACTTCCTTGTTTCCGAATTGGGCAAAGGAATTATCTTCGAATTTCAGGTCCATCTGGGCCCTTAAAGAATCGACCTGCGCAAAACGGTCCACCTCAGCCTTAAGTTCACTCAACGATGCGTCTTCGGTCTTAAGAAGCGTGGCCGTCTTTGTTTCCTTTTTAATGAAATTACAGCCGGTAAGTGCCCCTGCCGAGAAAAGCGCGATCACGAGGAGCAAACGGATGTTCCTGAGGTTGATAAGCATCTCCAAACTCTGATGACCGCCTTGGATGCGGTGTTGTCCGCCCCCCGACCCAAAGCCGTAGCGGCCCACCACGTTAAACGGAAAATAATACCACGCAACCCAGCCGAGACCTAACCAATATAAAGGCGCGGCAAGGTCGGCCAAGTACCGATCGTGTCGCGCCTTCTGAGATCTAAAGCAGGCTAGGGATTAAAGACTCCGGGGCTTCGCGTGAGGTAATCCTGCATCGTATAGGCGAACATAATTGCCAGCCAGAAGAAACTCGCTACCGCGGATAGCCAAATCAGTTTCGGGCTCCACCTAACGTGCATGAAATAAAGCATCACGAAGGTCATTTTTGTGAAAGCTATGGCAAGGGCGAGCAGCGTGTTTGCACCAGGAAAAACGGCGTCGAGATCCCAGTGTGACGACCAATAGGTGAACAGCGTCCCCACGACAAGGATCAAGAACACCCCGATATAACCCGGGTAGCCAATATGCGTTTCGTGATGATTCTCAGCCATAAACCGTCAGTGCAAAAAGTGCCGTCCAAGCAAATACAAAAGCGGGAAAAGGAATATCCAGACAATATCTACAAAGTGCCAGTAAAGCCCCGACATTTCGACCGGCGCATAGTAATCCGCATTGTAATAACCCCGCCATGCCGTCCAAAGCAGCCAAACCATGATGCCAAGCCCGACGATCATATGAAGGGCATGCAGGCCGGTCATAACGAAGTAAATAAAATAAAACATCCTTATCTTGTCCCGAAACTTATCGGCGTCAAACTGTCCGTTCGAGAAATAGCCGATCCGTTCGTCTTCGGTAAGATAAGGTTTTTGCGTCGTCCGCTCTTTCTCAAGAGCATAATCGAGGACACGGTGACCGTAGTTCCATTGAAACTCACCTTTCGGATTTACATAAGGCTTCTTTGGGGCCGATGGGTCACCGGCCGCATTGACCACCGTTTCGAACGGGAGAGCAAAGCGGGCAGGCGTCGCGTCCGACTGGAGCTCAACCGCCAGAGCGGGAGCCGCTTTATCCGTCTTCTTATTCCACCCTGTGACCGGGACCAATCCGCTGTTATATTTATCGGTGTATTCGATCACCTTCACGCCAAGGAACACAGAGCCAAAGAACATCGTGAGCACGATCATAATGACTTGCATGCTCCGATTGCTTTTTTGGGCGTAATAAACCGTCAGCGCCATAGTGAGACTGCTGACGATGAGGACCAAAGTATTCAGGCCGCCCCAAAAAGCGTCAAGGTGATTGCTGGCTTCGGCAAAGGCCAAGGGGTAACGCGAGCGAAAGACCAAATAAGCCGTGAAGAGGCCGCCGAAGAACATGATCTCCTGAACAAGGAACATCCACATTCCTATGGAGACCGATTCTTCCTGCTGCTTCATGTCGTCAAACTGATGCTGCAGGCCAGGTTCGTGGTAAACGAATTTGTCTGATGAATGTGCCGACATAAAGTGTTTGCAAGCTTCGATCTGCGAATTCAGTCTCTGAGTAATGGCACGCCCAACCGAAACCTTCGCAAATCACAAATCAAAAACCGAAGATCAGTTGACCGTGGCAAGGTCCCTTCGCCGAGCCTCCTCTATATCGAGACCGTTCTCTTCGCCAAACTCATAGGCTTCCCAGGTGACGACCGGCATTTTTTCAAAATTCTCCGTGGGCGGCGGCGAAGCTGTCCGCCATTCTAGACCGGGCAGCATCCACGGGTTATCGCCGGCCGCTCGGCCATAGAATAGCGAGTGAACCAAATAAACGACCGGCATCATAAGGCCCACACCAAGCACCGAGGCCCCGGCGGTCGAAAAAATATTGAGCACCTGAAATTCTTCAGGATAAGAGGCGTACCGCCTGGGCATTCCCTGGTATCCAAGAATAAACTGCGGAAAGAATGTCAGGTTAAAACCGATGAACACCAGCATTGCCGAGATCTTGCCCCAAAATTCCGAGTACATCTTGCCGGTCATCTTGGGCCACCAATAATGGATGCCGCCAAGGTAAGCGATCACCTGCCCACCGACCATCACGTAGTGAAAATGGGCGACGACGAAATACGTGTCAGTTAGATGTACAGTGAGGCCGATCGACCCGAGAAACAAACCGGTCAGTCCACCTATCAGGAAAAGGCCGAGAAACCCGATCGCATACAGCATGGGCGTATCGAACGAGATAGATCCCTTATAGAGTGTCGCCGTCCAGTTGAACATCTTGATGGCAGACGGCACGGCAACTACCATCGTAAGGAACGAGAACACCAGGCCGGCATAGATCGACTGTCCGCTGACGAACATATGGTGGCCCCAGACAAGGAAGCCAAAGACCGCGATTGCGATACTCGAAAAAGCAATGAACTCGTAACCAAAGATCTTTTTACGCGAGAAATTGGATATAAGCTCAGATATCACTCCCATTCCGGGCAGGATCATGATGTAAACAGCCGGGTGCGAATAGAACCAGAACAGATGCTGAAACAAGATCGGATCGCCCCCGATGGCCGGATCGAATATACCGACCCGTGCAAATCTCTCGATCGCAAGAAGCAGGATCGTAATAGCGACGACGGGCGTGCCAAGGATCATTACCAGGCTGGTCGCATATTGTGCCCAAACGAACAGCGGCAGACGGAACCATGTCATACCCGGGGCCCGCATCGTGTGGACGGTTACTATAAAATTGAGCCCGGTGAGAATCGAGGAAAAGCCGTTGATGAATATCCCGAGCCCGACCGCCATCACGTACGAATTCGAGAAAGTCGTAGAATACGGTGTGTAAAACGTCCAGCCCGTATCGACACCGCCCTGCATAAGGGCAAAGAGAGTCAATGCTCCTCCGATCCAGTAAAAATAAAGGCTTAAGAGGTTTATACGCGGCAGGGCCAGGTCTTTTGCCCCGATCATTATCGGCAGCAAAAAGTTGCCCAGTATCGCCGGGATCGACGGGATCAGGAAGAAGAAGATCATCAGGATCCCGTGCTGCGTGAAGGCCTTGTTGTATGTGTCGGACTGAAGCAGGTCGGTCGCCGGGGTAAGGAGTTCAAGCCGTATCGCGGCGGCGTAAAGGCCTCCCATGAAAAAGAAAGCCGACACCGAGAATAGGTACATCAGCGCGATGCGCTTGTGGTCCTTTGTCAGGAGCCACGATTTCAGCGTCGAGCCATTCGTTAGATAATTCAGTTTCGGCGCTTCTGCGTCTCCTCTGCCTGTAACTTCCGCACTTTGCATAATCGTAAGACTTATCTGTTCCCGTTGCTGTTTGTCGCGGGAGCAGCTGTTTGCGAACCCGGAGCGGTTCCTGTGTTCGCGGCGGCCGCGGGCGGCGAGCCGGGCGAGGCCGCAGTTCCCGTAACCCCGCTTAGCGATTTGATATACGCGACCAATGCCATCAGCTGCTCTTCGGTTACCTGCCCCTTGAACGTCGGCATGATCGGCTGAAAACCTTCGACGACCTGGGCACCCGGATTCAGGATAGAGTTGCGAAGATACTCGTCGTTCACCATCACGGTCTGCCCGCCCACAAGCCTCACTTCCTTGCCATAGATCCCTTCCAATTTGGCCCCTCGCTGCTGCGGGCCGCCGGCGTGGCAAGATGCACAGCCGAGTTTGTTCTCAAAAAGGTCGCGGCCCTGTTCGACCGGCGTCTGTCCGGAGACATTGCCGCTCTGCCATGCAGCAAAATCATCCTTCTCCATAACGTAAACATACCCGCCCATGCCTGAATGATTCAGCCCGCAATATTCCGCGCAGAACAAATGATATTTGCCCGGTTTTGTTGCGTTGAACCAAAGATAAGTGTATCGGCCGGGAACGACATCTGCCTTTGTCCGAAAAGCAGGGATCGAAAAATCGTGCAGTACATCCTCGGTCGTCATCGTGAGCTTGATGTTCGTATTGACCGGCACGTGAAGTTCATTGATCTCGCGCTGTCCGCCTTCATGCTGTATCTTCCACATCCACTGCTTGCCGACAACGTAAACATTCATGCCCTCATCAGGCAATCGGTACTGATTAAAATAGACGTATGCTCCGCCCAGAAATATCGTCATCGAGATGATGAAAGGGATTATCGACCATACGGTCTCAAGCACGATCGAACCGTGCATCTCGCCGGGCGTGGCGTATTTCTCTTTCTCACGATACTTAAGTCCGAAAAAGAAAATAGCCGCAACAATGGGTATCGAGAAAGCAATACTAACCACGATCAGGTAGAAATAGAGCAGGTCGACCTGCCAGGCAAAGGTCGATGCCTGTTCGGGGAAAAACGGTACCCATGAATTCGTTTGCATAATCAATCAGTTGTCAGCGACGAATGGCCGATGGCCTGAGAAGACCTCGATCCGCTGCCATGAGTCACTGCCCACTTTCCCCTGCTTTTCTATTCCTTCTCCAGAAAACAAGGCCCATTGCCGCCATTCCCATGAGCGTCAGCACCGCGCCGAGCCTCATCACGTTAAGCACCGCCAAGCCGTAGCGACCAGTCGATGGATCGTAATGAAAGCAATAAAGCAATAGCTGCTCCGAGGCACTTCCGACCCTATTGTCGGCGGATTCCATAATTCCGAACTTTAGGTCTTTAGGCGAATAGTCGATCCCGTAAAAATACCGCGACATCTTCCCTTCCGGTGTGACTACCATCACCCCGCCGGCATGTGCGAACTGCGAACTTTTCTCATCCCACTTGAAGCCAAAACCTGCAGCCTTGGTGACCGCGTCGATAGCTTCGGGGCTGCCGGTCAAAAAGTGCCACCCTTTCTCCGTGCCGGGACGGCCGTATCGCTTCATGTAGCTGGTCTTCTTGTTTCGAGCGAGGTCCGGCATATCATTTTCCCGGGCGTCGAAACTGATAGCCACTACATCAAATTCCCGGCCAGCATCAAACGACACGCCTTTCAGAGAACCTGTCAATCCATTCAGGACCTCGTTACAAAGCATCGGACATTCGTAATAAACGAACGCGAGGACCACCGGTCGCCCCTTGTTGAACAATTCACCGAGTTTAACGGCTTGACCGTTCTCGTCCTTGAACACCGTTTCCAGCGGCAATTGTTCTCCGAGCTTTTGCTCTATCCCCGTTTCTTTCAAAGGCTCCGGAAGCCCGGAATCCTGTGTCCGGGATGGATCGTATTTCTTTGGCGAATATAGTGGCGAGCCGTAATGCTCGTTCTTTTGCGCCGGAGCGCCGACAAACCCGATCACAATTATCGATACTGCGATCAGCGCTCTTGCCCAGAGCCCTCTATCTAAAACAAACACCCTCATCTCAAAACAACAAATTCCGAATTTTCCGGCAGCTCTTATCTTCGCTTAAGTGCCGCTTTGCGGCCCGAGCTGGCATCGGTAATTATCGTGGACGCTCCGGCGGCGGCTTTCTCAGCTTCGGGGCCTGTCCGAGCCTTAAGGTCGCGCTGAAGCACCAACTCTTTCGCCTTTTCGATCGGCAAAGCCGTTATAGTGCCGGTTCCTTTGTCCTTTCTGCCCTCGTTCCAGAGCGTCTCCCATTGCTTTTCAAGCTCCCAATATTCCGATTGCGGTGCTCTTAGCTCGAGATTGATCGGCCCCCTCTCGCTCTCGACCCTGAATCCCGGCGCCAACTGGAGTCGCGGTTCCGGCGGCAGCCGGTCTATCTCGCTAAGCTGCATAGGATTTGTGGAACGCTTGTTCTCTGCCGCATCGGCTTCGAAAACTCCCAGCAATGCCCACATCAGCCCAAACGTGATCACGATCAGCAAAAACAATCCGATCCCAAAATAGATTATCCCCTTTAGGCCGATCAGATTCTGCTCATACGGCTGATCGAAATCTACGAACGTTTCTTCGTGTTTTGCTGAACCCATAGATCTAATCGTGATAGCGGATCATTGATCTTCGAAAATTGGAAAAGATCCAAGTTCCGCTATCTAAATTCCTTAGTGTCCATGCCCGTGCTCGATCGCCTTTTCGAGGAACGGGTCCATAACCGGCACCAGCGGCCGCTTCATCAACTGGCCGAAAAAGTACCAAAGCCAAATACCGCCAACCGCGATCGGGGCAACGAAATCCATCCAACTGAGGATGAATGCTCCTTTTTCCAGCCCGTGCATGTTGATACGCGGATTCGGAGCGATCAGATAGAACATGTCCACGATCCTCATCAAGAGGATGAACACTGCGATCGAAGCCAGAACCTTCGCCTTTCGCTTCAGGTCCTGACGAAGCAAAAGCAGATACGGCACCGCGAAATGGAGCAGCACCAGCACCACCCCGATCACGCCCCATGCACCCGTCATTCGGGTAATGTACCAACCCGTTTCTTCAGGGATGTTGCCGGACCAAATGATCAGGAACTGAGAAAAGTTAAAGTAAGCCCAAACCATTACGAGGGCGAGCATCAACTTGCCTAGATCGTGAAAATGCCTCCGCCCCACCACCCGGTCCATCGGCGCCCGCACCGAAAGCCACGCAAGCACGGCAACCGTAAAGCAAAGGCAGCTTAGTGCCCAGCCTGCAACGAAAAGCAGCCCCCACATGGTTGAGAACCAATGCGGATCAAGTATCATTACCCAATCAACCACCGCGAACGTGACGGTCAATGCGTAAAAGACCATCGTCGGCCCCGAAAAGGCCGTCGCACGTCCGAGAAAACGCTCGGCGTCTTCATAATTCGTGGTCTTATCTTGTTCGGCTCCCCACTTGTTGAGCAAGTACACCATCACGCCAAAGAGAACGAAGTAAGCCGCCGATCGGAGTATCCAGCTCTCAGACGTCATAAACCAGCCTCGATGGATCACCGTGTAATCATCTGCCGGAAGATGCGTGAACTCGTAGGCGGTGTGGGTAGCAACGCCCACCGCGAGGGGTATGAACATTATGAACACGACCGGAAGCGTTCGTGAGGCGGCCTCCACGATGCGTCGGATCACAACACCCCATGCTCCACCGGTCAGGTATTGCAGGATCAGCATACCAATGCCGCCTATGCAGATACCGCCCCAAAAAATGAATCCAAGCAGCCAGGAAAGGAGAGCCTGTTCAGGATCGAAATAAAGCCCTATCGCCCAGATTATGAGCGCGATCCCGCCGGCACCCAATGCGGCCGTCCGCAATCTGTTCAACTCGGCTGGAGCCTGGAAATTGCCGCGATCCGCCATTACCTGGCACCTCCCTGATCGTTAGAGGCCGGAGCAGCGGCCGTTGTCTTGCCGTTCGCGGGCAAGCCGGCATTAATCCGGGCTAATTCTTCAGGATCCTGACTGATCTGCAGGGCCCGTATATACGCAACTATCGCCCATCGATCGTTGGCCGCGATCTGGGCCGAATAACCGTTCATTTTACCCCACCCATTCGTGATCACATCAAAAAAGTGGCCAACCGGTGCGTTTCGAAGCCGATCGTCATGATAGGTCGGCGGAGCACCAAAGCCCCGCCGCACGATCATTCCATCACCGGCACCGACCGGCCCGTGACAGACGATGCAATAGATGTTGTATCGTTCCTGTCCTCTATCGACCAATTCCTTTGTCACCGGTATCGGAAACTCATTGATCGCGTTCGGAAAGCTTGTCACGATCGTGTTGCCGGCCGCATTTGTGGTCGTCTCGACCTGTGCGTTGAGATTCGGATTATCGATCTGTCCTGTATAAAGTGCCTTGTTTTCTTTCAAAAGCCCGCGGGCAACAGTTCCCTGCGGATGCTCTCTCGACGAGAGGCGATCGGCAAAAAAGTCGCTTTTTCGATATACCTTATATCGCGGCTGGTCCTGCATATCGAGCCGCACACCGCATCCCGCAGCCAGCATGCAGAATGCGACGAGCAGCGCTCCAATCAGAGGCTTGCGCTGCCATCGATTGCTTTCTGGCCGCTGACAACTATTCGGGAACATCAAATACCTCCTGCGGATTGAGGCTTTCCATCAACGCGCGAACCTCGTCATGGTCAAATTTTGGATCGGCCGCCTCGATTATCAGGAAAAACTTCTCACGCGTCGCCAGCGCAAAACGCGGAACGTTGAATACCGGATGATATGGCCGCGGCAGTCCGTTGAGAAACAGCATTCCAAAAACAGCGGTAAAACCGGCTAACAAGATGGTCAGCTCATAAGACGGCGGCACGAACGAGGGCCAGCTTAGATAAGGCCGCCCACCGACGTTCAACGGATAATCGATATAGTGAACGAATACCTGCAAAGCGACCCCGGTAAGCAGTCCGGTCACCCCGCCCGCAAAAACCAGCAGCGGCAAAATGCTGCGCTTGATGCCCAACGCTTCATCGATCTCGTGAAGCGGGAATGGCGAAAACGCATCAGTCTTCGTAAAACCCGCCAGGCGAACCTTGTTCGCCGCGTCCACAAGCTCCGTGGGCGTGTCGAATTCCGCCATTACTCCGTATAGATTGCTTTCCATACTCACAACCGTTCCGACATTCCACTATGGGTTGTCGAGGGTATCAGACATCAGCACTCTTTCCACAAACACAAGAGCCGGAAAGTGCCGCCGACTACTTATTCGGCTCGTCCGTCCTCTCCCATGTGTACTCCACTTCAAGCACGCTCTCGTCAAAATCCTGCTGATGCCCATGAACATTCGCCTCGGGCAAAAGCGTGCGGACCTCGAATATCGATATGACCGGCAGAAACCGTACAAACAAATAGATCAGCGTAAAGAAGAAGCCGATCGTGCCGATGAACATCGACCAGTCGAATATCGTCGGCGAATACATTGCCCATGATGAGGGCAGAAAGTCGCGGTTAAGGCTCGTTACGATGATCACAAAACGTTCGAGCCACATACCGATGCTGACCACTATAGAGATCATGAACAGCCAGAACGGACTTTCCCTAAAGCGCTTGAACCACAGCAATTGGATAGACAATGCATTACACAATATCAAGAGCCAGTACGACCACCAATACGGCCCTTCCCAAATGCGGTTCTTCACCATGAACCACTCATACTCGGCCGCGCTGTACCAGCCGAAAAAGGCCTCCATCAAGTACCCGTAAACGACGATCAGCCCTGTCGCAAGCATGATCTTCGCCATGTAAACCAGGTGTGTGTCGGTGATGAAATCCTTCATGTTGTACCAGACACGAAGCGGAATACACAGTATCAACACCATCGCAAACCCTGCGAAGATGGCTCCTGCAACAAAGTATGGCGGGAAGATCGTCGCGTGCCAGCCTGGTATCTGCGACACCGCGAAGTCGAATGAGACTATCGAGTGAACTGACAGCACCAGCGGCGTCGAGATGCCCGCCAATAGAAGGTAAGCGATCTCATACCGATGCCAGTGCCTCGCAGATCCGCGCCAGCCCCAAGAAAGTATGCCGTAAACGAACTTGAAAAACTTATTCTTCGCCCTGTCACGCAGCGTCGCAAGATCCGGAATAAGCCCTACATACCAGAAAAGCAGCGAGATCGTAGCGTACGTCGAAACCGCAAAAACGTCCCAGATCAGCGGTGAACGGAACTGCGGCCAAATTCCCATCGTGTTCGGATAGGGAAAGAGCCAGTACGCCGCAAGCCACGGGCGTCCTGTGTGAAGCAGGGGAAACATTGCGGCGCAGGCCACTGCAAATAGCGTCATCGCCTCGGCAAATCGGTTGATCGACGTGCGCCACTTCTGATTCAGAAGCAGAAGGATGGCGGAAATGAGCGTGCCGGCGTGGCCGATGCCGATCCACCAAACGAAATTGATGATATCGAACGCCCAACCGACTGGCTGATTGTTTCCCCAAACTCCGATCCCGCGAGCGAGAAGCACGGTCACCGCAAAAAGCAGAAGCTGTGCCACCATGAAGGAAATTCCAAAGCCGATGAACCAGTGGTACGGCGTCTTCTTTTTGAGAGTGATGTCGCCGATCTTGTCGGATACAGTGGCAAAGGTATGGTCACCTTCAACCATCGGCGGATAAACTCTTTCCTGGATCTCCTTTAGGTCAGCCATACTCCGTTAAGCATCAAACGCCAGCAATCCTCTTATCTTCAATCACTTAGCCAAGCCACGTACTGAAACAACCTTTACCCTAGACACTAATGGTCCGAACCTCCCGCCTTTTTGTCGCCCGCCTTTTTCGCCGGCGTGTGCGATTTCGGAAGTGTAAGCGGCCGATAGTCCGGCATCTCGCGGTTTTGGTTCTTTAGCCCAGCCAAATATGTGGTCCTTGGCTGGGTATTCAATTCGTTCAACAAATTGTAGTTTCGATGATCTTTCTTCGACTGAGCGATCTTGCTCAGCGGGTCGTTCATATCGCCAAAAATGATGGCCCCCGTTGGACATGCGGCCTGGCATGCCGTCAAGATCTCGCCATCGGCGATCGGCCGGCCGTCCTTCTGAGCCTCGATGCGGACCGCAGATATCCGCTGGGTACAATAAGTACACTTTTCCATTATTCCGCGGCTGCGAATAGTGACCTCAGGATTACGCATCAGTTTGTACTGAGGCGTATCCCAATCCTGGTAGAGAAGGAAATTGAATCTTCGGACCTTATACGGGCAGTTGTTCGAGCAATAACGCGTCCCGACGCACCGGTTATATACCATGTCATTCAACCCTTCCGGATTGTGCACGGTCGCGGTCACGGGGCAAACTACCTCACACGGTGCCTGCTCGCACTGCTGGCAAAGCACTGGCTGGAAATGCATTCCCTCAGGAGTGTTGACATCGCCGCCGGTAAAATAGGAATCGATCCTCAGCCAATGCATTTCACGGCTTCTTTCGACCTGCTCCTTACCTACAACCGGGATATTATTCTCGGCCTGACAGGCGATGACACAGGCATTGCAGCCAACGCATGAGTTCAGATCGATGGTCATCCCCCACTTGTTATGCTCAGCATACTGCTTTGAATAGACCTCATCATAGGCCGACTTGTACATCGACTTCGGATAAAAATCCTCTTGATGCCATTTGTCCGGAGTGGCCTGAAACACCTCTACGTCAAAGACCCGCAAGAGGTCGCGGCCTTCCATATTGAAATGTATCTGCGTCGTTGCGATCTGCACCTTGTCGCCGGTCTTTGCGACCGAACCATAACCGAAATTCATCGCATCCGAACGCTGCACGTCGAAAGCGCTATACCCGAGGCCTGTTCCGATCTTGCCGGCCCGCGTCCGGCCATAGCCCATAAAGATCGTGATCACATCGTCGGGCTGGCCGGGCGAGATCCAAACCGGAACCGGCTTGCTGATCTCGGCTCCCTGATACGTCAGCTTGACCGTGTCCGCACCCATATTGGACCCGTAAGTGTTTATGAATGCTGTACCGCGTTCACCGCCCGAGATCTCGTCTGGATCGTTGCCGCGGTTGAGCTGCAGCGCGGCGGCAGTGTTAGGGCTGACCAGGGCCACATTGTCCCAGGTTATTTTAGTTAACGGGTTAGGTAATTCCTGCAACCATCCGTTATTGCTGAAACGTCCGTCGTAAACGCTCGGGTCCGGAAGTATCGCGATCTCAAGCCCGCCGGAAGGAGGGGCCGGCGACTGTTGAGAAAGAAACGCCGAATTCGCCGTAATTGACCGCGCGGGAAGAGCCGTGTTCGGGACGAATCCATCATGGACCACCTTGCGCCAATTGTCCTCGAAGGTTGTCGCTCCAGAAGATACAGGAGTCGAGGGCGGGGCTTGAATCGGCGCGGTGGTTTCCGGCGCGGCACCATTCGGCCTTTGCTCCGTCGCGACAGCAGCCGGCGCAGCCGCGGGCCTCAAGTTCTGGGTTTGCCAGTATCCTTTAACGATATCGTGATCCGTTTGCTCAAAATTCTCACGGAAGAACAACTGCACGATCTCGTGGATCCCTTTACCGCCATAAAGCGGTTGGATGAGCGGCTGGGTCAACGTGACCGAGCCATCATAAGCCCGTGCATCGCCCCACGATTCCAGATAGTGCTTGGCCGGCACGTGCCAGTGGCAGATTTCAGCAGTCTCATCAACATATAAGCCAAGGTGAACCCGCAGCGGAACTTTGTTGTTCAGGCGTGCTAGATCAAGTTTCAGATCCGCCGGCGTATTGTAAGCCGGGTTTCCGCCAAGGATGACGAGCATCGAAACAAGCCCAGCATCGATATCTGAAACCAGTTCCCGCAGCTGATCTATCTGATTGGTTTCGTAAGGCGAAAGCGGGTCTGTGTACGTCACGGTCTGGCCCACGTTCCCTAGTGCGGAATTAATAGCGTGTGCCAAAGCGTGAACGATGGGCGGTTGGTTTGCACCAGCAACGACAAGCGAGCGACCGCGGTGTTCGCTCAGGTCCTTTGCCATAGCAGCGACCCACACCGCATTCTTAGTATAGGTGGAAACGGCGCCCGATACGCCTAAGGCGGCGGCCACGGCCTTCGCGATCTCGGGCATTTCGCTCGGCTTGACCCCAAGTCGATGATCGGCCTTGGCTCCAGCAAGCGACGTAGTGGTCTCGACCACGTACATCCTGCTCATTTGCTCGCCCACCTCAGGCAAGTGCCGCGTCTTCATGGCGTCAGCCATGTAGCGCGGATTCGCTCCCGAGAAAATGTCGGCATCCAGCAAAAGGACCCGCTCTGCTCTTTCAAAATCGTAGACCGGATTGACCGCTGAACCGAACGCCATTCGTGCACCGGCCATCGCATTGTCAGCATTGACCGGCTCGTACTGGACCCACTTCATGTTTGGCAGTTCCGTTCGAAGCCGGTTAAGTTGGGACTGAAGGGTAGGCGACGTGACCGTTTCGGTCAATATCCTGATGCCGGCCCCTCCGTTCTTTCCGTTCTCAGCAACCGCAGCCCGGAAGGCTGTTGTAAAATTCAACCAGGTCTTTGGGGTTCCATGAAAAAGGATCTCCTGCGACCGGTCCGGGTCGTACATATCGAGCAGCGATGCCTGAGCCAGAGTGTCGGTCGCCCCCAAACTACCCGGGTGTTCAGGATTACCCTCGATCTTGGTCGGCCTGCCTTCATATGACCTCGCGAGAAGTCCTGTCGCCACCCCGCCGACGGTCATTGCAGTCGCAAAGAAAAGGGGCTTTCCGGGCAGCACGTCTTCTTCATCGCGAACGCGCGGCACTATCTTCTCAGGCGGCTGGATCACGCATCCGCTAAGGCCGGCGAATGCAAGCGTAGCCCCCATAACCTTCAAAAAACTTCGGCGCGTGACCGGGTCGTTCCATTCCTGGCCATGGGCCGGGTACTCGCGTTTGACGTATTCCTCAAATTCCGGCGAATCGGCAAATTCCTCGATGCTGCGCCAATATTCCTTTCCACCACGGCCAAGTATCTGGTCACGCAGCGACGCAAAGTTCTGTTTCCTTTCGGGGCTCTTCATTTCAGATTTTCAGCGACCGAACTTCAGGCCGAATGAATTATGCCTTTACTCTCCGTCCTACCGATGACAAACGGAACAACTTGTCAGCATCTCCTTGGTTCTGATCTTGTATTTAGATTTCAGATCAAGCCTTGCCGGGGCTGAAAGGTCGCCATCTTTCCACTGCATGTTGTAGATCTCTGATCTCGGCCGAATGAATTTCTCCGGCTCTCTGTGGCAAGCAAGACACCATTCCATCTGAAGCGTATTTTCTTGATAAACGGCCGCCATATTATCGATCTGGCCGTGGCAAGTTGAGCATCCTACGCCTTTTGCCACATGGATGCTGTGGTTAAAATAGGCAAACTCCGGAAGATCGTGTACTCGTTCCCATTCGATCGGCTTATTATCACGAAAGCTCGCTCGGACCGGCTCCAAATATGGGCTGTCGGCCCAGATCTGGCTGTGACAATTCATACAGGTCTGGGTGGAGGGCATTCCGGCCGATGCGGTGGTTTCCACAGTTGAATGACAATAGCGGCAATCGATGCCGTCGTCACCCACGTGATGCTTATGACTAAACTGAACCGGCTGCTGCTTTTCGACATATCGCCCGGTCAGATATGACGAACGGGCAACCTGGGTGTAAACAAAAAAAGCGGTCCCTGCCAAAACGACGCCCGTCAGCATCGAGATCCTTGCAATATTGTTTGCACTCTTGCTAAAGAATTGTGCCATCGTTTGCTCTTCTTACGGGCGGCCGATCACAAAACAAGACTTCGCGTGCTGAGAACCGGGAGCCTAGCCCGCAACCGTTCGATCGCTGTGTTGATTGTTTGAGAAATTTCAGTAAAACTTCCAACAATATTACAAAATCTTTCCGAATCCGCAAACACCTCAATTATGAAAATAAACCCGCTTGTCTCGCCCGGCAACGGTTTCGGTGTTTAGTAGTGCTTATAAGTCAAATTAAAGATTCGCCGAATCGGCGGCCACTTCAGAGGCCAGCAAAGCCGCGCCGGCCGCGGCCGCATTGCGTCCCAGCGTGCCTGCGACGATGCGTGTCGCAAGGAATGACGGCCCGAACGAAAGCTCGCGAGCTCGGCTAACTACCGCATCGAGAACTAAGTGGCCGGCCTCCATCAATTGGCCGCCAAGGACTATTGTCCCGATGTTCAGGAGGTTGATCACACTTGCAACAGCAGTGCCGACGTACTCGCCGGTCCTTTCGAGCATCAGGATCGCAAGATCGTCTTCCGTGTTGGCCGCAGCCAGTATTTCGGGAATGCCGATTTTTGCTTCCGCTAAGCTGCTTAATGACGACGTATTGTCTTGTCGGATCCGGTTACGGGTCCTTCTGGCGATGTTTGAAGAAGACGCAACGTCCTCTAACCGCATTCCTTCCGCGTTGATCGATACATAACCGAACTCGCCGGCAAATCCGGCGGACCCGCGCCAGATCTTACCGTCGAAAATGAACGCACCGCCTACGCCTTCGCCAAGCGTCGCATAAAACAGGTTCTCACTTTCTCGCCCTGCTCCTATTCTGAACTCACCATATGCGGCGGCATTGGCATCGTTTTCGATCACGGTAGGCAGGCCGCAGGCTTTATGGATGCCATCGGCAAGGTCGATATTAGCGTGTCCCGGTATGTGGGCTGAAAAAGCTACTCGACGCGAATCCTTATGAACAAGCCCCGGAACCGCGATGCCCATCGCTTCAATACCGGCAAAGTTCTCCATTAATTCTGTTGCGAGGGCGACCACCTGTTCGACATTATCCTCGGACGGCTCGAAGCGTCTGTGCTCAGCACGCTCGATCGTCCCGTTTGCGTCTAGCAGAACAGCATTTAGCACCGACGACGATATTTCGACGCCTAGGCTTTTCCGGCTATTTTCCTGGAACTGAGCCATTTCTTCAGGTGTTATTCAAAGCAGGGGGCTGCAACGATTAAGGCGATTCTATGCGTACGTGAAATAGGTGTCAAACAAGCTGCGGGATCCCGATGGTTCTGACCATCATGAGTATCGGGCTTTGATCAGGTTGAATTCTCTAAATCGATCGCCCGCGTCGCACAGATCCAGGTAGGCATTCGAACTGATGCTGTCCTGCACAAAATACTGTTTGACTGCGCTCTAACCGAAAGCTACTCTTTTGAAAGTCTGCCGATTTTATCGACTTGTGGCCTTTTATGGATGAACTGTCGCAGATCATTGAGCAATACGGCATTTATGCGGTCTATGCTCTTTGCACCGTTGAGGGCGACATCACCCTGCTGGTTTCGGGTGCGATGGCACACAGCGGTTTCTTCGGCGACTACAGCTTCCTGAAGTTGTTCATCGCCGGGACACTCGGAGGCATGACAGGCGACTGCATCGGCTATGCGATCGGCCGTATCTTTCATCGAAACGCTCGTCATTACCGCTTTTATCAGCTCGCTCAGCCCCGCATCGAACGACTCATCGAAAAGTTCGGCAAGTTCGCGATCATTATTTCGAAGTACATTTACGGCATTCGGGTCGCGATGTGTGTGTTCTACGGTATCGGCAAAATGCCTTTCCACCGTTTCCTTATACTTGACGCGATAAGCTGCTCGCTGTGGGTGCTTATGCTCGGCGGGGTTGGATACTTCTTCAGTGGAGCGATCACGTCCATCATCGGCGACTTTCAACAGATCGGTATTGCCCTGTTCTTTGTGATACTTTTCACCGTCATAATATTCTACGTTGTGGAACGCTACTGGCTGTCCGAAAAAGTTGAGGAGGTCGAGCCCGAAACTCTCGTAAAACTGGAAGAAAAGCTCCATGCGGTAGAAGAAGTGGCACAGGAGAAGCTTCATGACCTGAGCGAGCGCCTCCATTTGACCCGCGATACGCATCGCACCGACCCCGGCAGGAACGATGAGAAACCAAAAGCCGAAAGCAGCAAAGCGGGAAAATAATCGTTACGGCCATTGCTGACTCATGTCTAAAATACGCTAATATATCCAATCTTTGGCGAATCGTTTCAGTTAGCATTTCGAAATTCCCGAGAACCTATGATCATAGAGACATCTGCGCCCACGAGGGTCGATCTTGCCGGCGGAACGATCGACATCCCTCCCCTTTTTCTGTTTCATGAGGGTGCCTGTACGGTAAATTTTGCCGTTGACCTGATGGCCCGCTGCCGCATTGAGACGCGTGATGACCGTGTCATAGCACTCGAATCCCTTGACCGCGGCGTGCGGTTCGAGACGTCGCTCGACAGGATCAGCGAACTCAGAAACGAGCCGCGTCTGGAATTGCTCTCCAAACTCGTGTATTTCTTCAGGCCGGAAACCGGCTTTACGATGACTACGGACTCCGAAGCCCCTGCGGGGGCAGGCCTCGCGGGTTCGTCAACCCTCAATATTGCCTGCATCGGGGCATTGAACCGGCTGGTCGGCGACCGCTATTCATCGGACAGATTTATTCCAATCGCGGCCAATGTAGAATGTCAGGTCATCAAAGTACCGACGGGCTTTCAAGACTATTATTCCGCCCAATTTGGCGGGGCTGCCGCGATCCATTTTCGCCCCGACGGAATAGAACGCGAGCAGCTGGATATCGATCTCGGAAGACTGCAGGAGCGTACCGTTGTGCTCTATACAGGCGAACCGCGGAATTCCGGCACCAACAATTGGGAGATAACCAAACGCCATATTGATGGCGATCGAGAGCTTTTCGACATTTTCGAAGGCATTCGCGATTCCGCGCTAAGTCTTCGCAAAGCCCTGATCGCGGACGACTGGGAACTGGTCGGCGAGATCTTGCGTGTAGCTTTTCCGCATCGAAAACGTCTTTCGCCTATGATCACAACGCCACATATGGAGGACCTTATCGAAACGGCCCTGAAAAACGGGGCGATCGCGGCAAAAGTTTGCGGAGCCGGGGGCGGAGGTTGTATCGCGTTCTTTTGTGAAGAAGGAAAAAAGGACGCCGTGGAAACGGCATTGGCTGAAGAGCCCGGAGCAGAGGTCTTAAGCTGGAATGTTTGCCGGGATGGCCTTCAGATAAGCGTTTCTTGACCCCAAGATCGATATCCTGGTAGGTCGGCATTGGTCTCAGGCCGATCTTGAGTTCACGTAAAGAGTCGGATATTTACCGGACCAGCAAGCGTTGCACGATGTGGCGGGATCGATCCCTATCGCCTCAAGCATTCCTTCAAGGGACAAGTACCCTAGCGAGTCCGCGCAGATATACTCACGGATCTCCTCCTCCGCCATCTTCGAAGCAATAAGGTCCTGTCTGTGAGGAGTATCGACTCCGTAATAGCAAGAATGGGTGGTCGGAGGGCACGAGATCCGCATATGCACTTCACGGGCTCCGGCTTCCCTGACCATCTGAACGATCTTTTTCGAGGTTGTCCCGCGAACGATCGAATCGTCAACCAGAACTATTCGCCTGCCGTTGATCAAGTCTTTAACCGGGTTGAGTTTTAATCTGACGCCGAAAGAGCGTATCGTCTGCGTCGGCTCGATAAATGTCCGGCCTACATAGTGATTTCGAATGATAGCCTGACGATAATTTATGCCGGACTGCCGCGCAAACCCGATTGCCGCCGCCACACCCGAATCAGGGACAGGCACCACAATGTCCGCATCAACCGGATGTTCAATGGCCAATTGCTTGCCCATCTTATGCCTCGATTCGTTGACCGACCGGCCGAAGATGATGGAGTCTGGCCGAGAAAAATAAACATGCTCGAACGTGCAGACCGAGACTGGCTTGTCCGCAAACGGCCTTTCGGATCGCAGGCCGGCTGCATCTATCGCGACCATCTCGCCCGGTTCGATCTCGCGTACATATTCTGCGTCTATAAGATCGAAAGAACACGTTTCCGAGGCGACGCACCATGCGTCCTTTAGTTTGCCAAGGACGAGTGGACGAAACCCCCGAGGATCACGGACCGCTACCATCGAATCCGGTGTCAAGATCAGCAGCGAAAATGCGCCTTCAGTCTCGGCGAGTACCTTTTTCGCGGCCTCGATCGCGTTACGCGCAGGTGTTCGAGCGATACTGTGCAGAATAGTCTCGGTATCGGATGTCGATGAGAATATCGCGCCCGACCGCTCAAGCTCAGCCCGCTTTGCCTCAGCAAAGGGCAGATTGCCGTTGTGGCAGATCGCGATCTGCCCATGCTGACATGTGACAGAGAATGGCTGCACCTCCTTGATAGTGTTTCGTCCTGCTGTCGAATAACGTGTGTGGCCGATCGCGGCAGAGCCTTTGAGTTTTTTAAGGACCTCTTCGGTCAGAACATCAGCGATCAGCCCCTGATATCGCGCCTGATGTAATTCGATGCCGTCACTGGAAACGATCCCGCAGGCCTCCTGCCCTCGATGCTGGACGGCAAATAGGCCAAGCTGTGTTACGGTCGACGCCTCTTCGTGGCCGAAAATACCGAATACACCGCATTCTTCCCGAAACTTGTCCGCTGTTGTATCCATCCAATATGATTCTGCCATACACGACAGGGAAACTAAATCGGTCGCCGTCATTCGCTCTCAAACAGATCTTCAGGAAGGTTCACATTCTTTAAGACCAATTCATCGAATTTCGCTCTGATCTCTTCCGGGCCAACCAAGCTCGCCTCAAGCCTTGCTGTTATTTCACGGAGTGATGGCCCCTTTCCGGCGTAGCGAACGGCGGGTTCAAATACTTGCAGGCATGGCCCGACCCTGTAAAACGCGCAAAGAGGCTGCCACCGCCCGTCGGTCTGGACTGGGATCAATGCGTCTTTCTTGTCGTCAATACGGTGGCCAAGAAAAGAAACAAACTCAGCTGCGACGAATGGGAGGTCGCACGCCAAAACGAAGATCCATCTTGACCTCGCGTACTCAAGGGCAGCGTGAACAGCACCTATCACCCCGCGCCCTGGTACTCTGTCCGTGATCACAGTTCTACCTTCCTTCGAATAGAAATTCGGGGCCTTTTTTGACGTAACAAAACAAGCAGGACCGCTTTTGAGAGCGGTCTCAGCGATATGCGCCGCTCTGTCGGCAAGCCGTTCGCCTTCGAACGGGAAAGTCGCCTTGTCTCGGCCGAATCGTTTGGACGCTCCACCGATCAGAATATATGGCTCTATTTTCATTCGTCACCCTTTTCTGACCGAGATCACGGTGCATTTCGATGTTGGCGTAAAGCTGCGACGGGCAAAGCTGCCAAGCGGGATGAGAGGATTCGCCTCGGGAAAATAGGCTGCCGCACAGCCGCGAGGGATATCGTAAAGCACGACACTGAAGCCGCTGACACGACGCTCGCCGTCGTCCCAATAGCTTGTGATGTCCACTTTCTCGCCGCTCTTCAATCCTTGTTCGAGTATGTCGTCACTATTCATAAATATGACCATTCTGCTGCCGTCGATCCCGCGATAGCGGTCATCGAGGCCGTAGATCGTCGTATTGAATTGGTCGTGGGAACGGATCGTAGTCATCAGCATCCGGCCCGTCGGAACTTGAATATACTCGAGCGGGTGGCTTTTGAAGAGCGCCTTGCCCACGGAGTTAGGGAAAATGCAGTCGCGCGGGGGATTCGGCAGATAAAACCCGCCCGGTTTCCGGATGCGTTCATTGTAATTTTCAAAGCCCGGCACAACGCGTTCGATCACATCACGTATCCTGTCGTAGTCCGCGGCCAGACCGTCCCAGTCCACTCCGCTCCCCTCGCCCAGCGTGGCTTTGGCCAGACGACACGCTATCCACGTCTCGCTCCGCAGATGTTCTGACGCGGGCTCGAAAATGCCCTTCGACATCTGTACGTTCAGCATCGTGCTCTCGGTCGAAACGAACTGCTCGCCGCCAGATTGCCGATCGATCTCCGAGCGGCCTAAACATGGAAGGATCAACGATATTCTGCCTGGTGTAACGGCCGTTCGGTTTAGCTTTGTGATCACCTGTACGGTCAGTTCACAATTGCCAAGAGCTTCCGCAACGGCATCCGAATCGGGCGAAGCAGCCGCGAAATTACCGCCCATCGCTAGAAAGACCTTCGCGCGGCGGTCCCGCATTGCGGCGATAGATTCGACAGTGTTGTAGCCGTCGCGTTCAGGTGTTTTGAAATTGAATTCGCGTTCGAGGTTTTCGCGAAAAACGGGGTTCATCTTCTCCCATACGCCCATCGTGCGGTCGCCCTGGACATTGGAATGGCCGCGAACGGGGCAAAGGCCGGCACCCGGCCGCCCGATCGCCCCTCTAAGCAGATGAAGATTGACGATGTCCTGGATCGTCGATACTGCTGCCGTGTGTTGCGTCACGCCCATCGCCCAGCAGGTGATGAACGAGCCGGCGTTGATGATCATCCCGGCGGCTTCCCGAATTTGATCAATGGAAAGCCCTGATCCCTCGATCACCTCGTCCCACGACACCGCTTGAAGCGACGCGGCGAATTCGTCGAAGCCGGCGGTCTTATCCGCAATGAACTCATGATCGAAAACGCTTCCCGGCTCCGAACGCTCGTGTTCCAACATTACCTTCATCAGGCCTTTAAGGACTGCCATGTCGCCGCCGATGCGGACGGGCAGGTGCAGGTCGGCCAGTTTCGCAGGCCGAAAACCTAATAATGACAACGGATTGCCGTGCTGCGGATTCGGATCGACAAAGCTCGTCAGCCCCACCTCTGGCAGCGGGTTGATCGCGATCATCTTCGCCCCCGCCTGCTTTGCCGCTGCAAGAGACGAGAGCATTCGCGGTGCGTTCGTGCCCGGGTTTTGCCCGATGACGATCACAAGATCGGTCTTCTTGAAATCGTCGAGACGGATCGTTGCCTTGCCCATACCGATCGATTCGGCCAGAGCGACGCTGGTTGATTCGTGACACATATTAGAGCAATCGGGCAGGTTGTTCGTGCCGAACATTCGCACGAAGAGTTGGTAGAGAAAGGCGGCCTCGTTAGACGTTCGCCCGGATGTGTAGAAGATCGCCTCGTCCGGCGTAGCAAGTGAGTTGAGCTTTTCGGCGATCAAATCGATCGCTTCATCCCAACTGATGAATTCAAGGTGCGAACCGCCTTCCCGCAATACCATCGGCTCGGTCAAGCGGCCTTGGTCGTTCAGCCAAAAGTCGCTTTCGGCCGCAAGTTCTTCAACCGAATTCTCGGCAAAAAACTCCCGCCCGATCTTTTTCTTCGTCGCCTCGTCCGAAAGTGCCTTTGCGCCGTTCTCGCAAAACTCGTTTATTGTTCGGCGATCCGGGTCGGGCCAGGCGCACGATTGGCAATCGATGCCGCCCTTTTGATTGAGCTTCAGCATCCCGCGGGTCGCCCGTATCGGGCCCATTTTGCCGTAAAGATGCTGGAGCGCATTCGTAACGGCGTGGATGCCTGCCGACACCGTCGGCGGCGGGGTTACCTTGAGTTTCGATTCGCTCTTTGACATTTTCTTTCAGGCTCAGAGCTTTCAGCTGATAGCTTTTTCTGAAACAGCTTTACGCCGTTAGCTATCAGCTTTTAGCAAGATTCTGCTGCCGCCGCAGTAGATATTGAACCTCCCATCGCGGAGAAAGCCGACAAGCGTCATTCCGTACTCTGCGGCGAGTTCGACCGCGAGCGTCGACGGTGCCCCTACCGATGCGACGATCGGGATCCCCGCGACCAGAGCCTTCTGCACCAGTTCGAAGCTGGCACGTCCGCTCAGCAACAGGAGGCGGTCTGACAGCGGAGTCTCGCCATCTAGAAATTTTCGGCCTATCACTTTGTCGAGTGCGTTGTGCCGGCCGACGTCCTCTCGAACAAGGTCCAATTCACCGTCGGTGGTAAATAAAGCCGAAGCGTGCAGGCCGCCCGTTTGTTCAAAAACGGACTGCTTTTGTCGCAGACGGCCGGGCAGGCTGTGGATCAAATCGGCCGAAAGTTGAAGCTTGACATCGGCGACCGGCGATGCCGCAGAACGCAGTGCCTCGATCGAAGATTTGCCGCACACGCCGCAGCTTGAGGTCGTGTAGAAATGCCGTTCGAGTTTTTTTAGATCGAGATCGACGCCGTCGGCCACGTCGACGCGGATCGTGTTTGAGTTAAGTGCGGCCACGCGGTCGAGCGTGCCCTTCTGCTTTCCGATCTTCAGCCCGCAATGACGGATCTGTTTGATCTGTTCGGGAGATTCGAATATTCCCTCGGTAAAAAGAAAACCCGCCGCAAGCTCCCCATCGTCGCCGGGCGTCCGCATAGTGATCGAAATTGCCCGATGCGTCCCGTCCGCAAACCCAAGCCTGATCTCCAGAGGCTCCTCGACCGCGAGCACGTCACTACGATCCTCGAATGAGGATGCATTCCCGATGCGTCGGACGGAGGCGGACTGCGTTGAACTCACAGGCGCATTTTAGCAGAGTGGCCGCAAAGCAACCGAAGCCACATCGACACGCATCGCAGAAGCAGTCATGTTCACAGAACCAGCAAGTGCGAATTTCGACCTCGACCGGATCGACGTTGCCAAACACTGTCCCGCTTTATGGGAAGCGATGTCGGGCGACGACCGCGTTCGAAATTGCAGCCAATGCGACCGCATGGTTTACAACATTGCGGGGCTGAGCCGGCGCGAAGCCTCAGACCTGATCGCGAATCGCGGTAGTCGATTGTGTATCCGACTTCACCGGCGAGCAGATGGGACAGTTATGACGAACGACTGTCCGAAAGGATTGCGGGCATACCGGCTTCGGGTAGCGAAGTGTGCCGGATCGGTCCTTGCTGCAATTCTCGGGTTATTCACTGTCGGCCAGGCCCAGCGTCAACCCGGCGGCGATTCGCAGGGGACCCGGAGCGAGAGTTCAGTCAACGTCGCCCGAATCGAAGGCATTGTGCGAGATCCAGCAGGTGCCGTAATTCCTAACGCCACCGTAACTGTTACAACGGCAAATGGAAAGACTCTTCAACGGAAGACAGATCGTCGCGGGAGATTTAGCCTAACCAGCTTCGCTCTTGAACGCGGCTTGAACAAGCTTAGGATCGAAGCTCCACACTTCTATCCATTTCAAGACGAATTCACGATCCGACGACGCGAAACGATAGACTATCCGGTGATCCTTGAAGTGGGGACGTTTATTGGTGTTGTCGTTGTTCGTTCCGAACCGCTAATCGATCCGAAAAAATCCAGCAACTCAACGACGATCCGAATTAACGATTAATCAGCCGGCAGTACGCGCCCGCGGCATTCGCCGAGGCCGATGCGGCGAAAGCCTTCGCGTTCGCAGTAGCCGCGCATGATTACCTCGTCGCCGTCTTCGAGAAAGCGGCGGGTTTCGCCGGATGGCAATTCGATCGGCTCGGTCCCGCGCCATGTCAATTCCAGCATACAGCCGCGTTCCGACTTTTCGCGGCCTGAGACGGTGCCCGTGGCCATCAGGTCGCCGGTTTGCAGGTTACAGCCGTTCGAGGCGTGGTGCGTGAGCATCTGGCCAATGGTCCAGTAGAGGCCTTTCGTGTTGGAAAGGCTCAGGCGGTGCGGTTCGATCTTCTCGGTCCGCATTTTTTCGGTCTGTATCAAGACCTCAAGGTTGATATCGAGCCCGCCGAACTTTTGGTTCTGCTCGTCACTCAAATATTCAAGCGGCTGCGGATCGTCCGGATCGCGTTCGAACGCCTTCGTCCTGAACGGAGCCAATGCTTCCATCGTCACAACGAACGGCGAGATCGTGGTCGCGAAGTTCTTCGCAAGGAACGGCCCCAACGGCTGATATTCCCACGCCTGGATGTCGCGTGCCGACCAGTCGTTAACCAGGCATACGCCAAAGATGTGCTCCTCCGCCTCGCTCAACGGGATGCTCGTTCCTAATTCATTTCCCTGCCCGACAAAAAACCCAAGCTCCATTTCGTAATCGAGGTTTTTACAAGGAATGAAAACCGGCGGCTTCTCAGCATCACTCCGATTCTGCCCCTTCGGCCTCTTTATATCGGTCCCGCTGATCACAATGCTCGAAGCCCTCCCGTGATAACCGATCGGGACGTATTTGTAATTCGGCAGCAGAGGATTGTCCGGGCGAAACATCGACCCGACGTTCGTGGCGTGGAAGATGGAGCAGTAGAAGTCGGTGTAGTCGCCGATAGTTTCTACCGGAAGTTGCAGATACGCGTCTGATAGAGGCCGAAAGGCTCGTGATACGTTCGGGTGATCGCGCAAAATCGGATTGTCATGCCGCAATAGTTCGGATATCCGCCTCCGTATCGATGACGACAAATCAGCTGGCATTACGCTCCAGTCAAGTCCTGGATCATCCGTCCATGCGGGATACGGCGAGTCCCGAATACCGTCCAAAAGTGAGATCCCTGTCCCGTCGGTTCCTGACGCATCCAAGGCAGCTAAGTCAAGAATCTGATCACCGATAGCCACACCTACGCTAGAAATCGCGACAACCTTGGAATTACCAATAATACAAAACGGCAAATTCTGTATCGGAAAATCCGTATTCGGGTCGTTGGCGGATTCGACCCAGCTTCGCAAGGAGGGGTCGTGGGTTTCGTTGATCTCGTACATAAGGAACGCGGACGCCCTCGTCCGCAATGGCCGCAATAGCGGCCACAAAGGCCCAATGGCCAGGATGTTTGAGCGACGAAGCGGAGCTCATCGCGGACGGGACATCCGCGTTCTGTTTTCAAAGCAATCCCAGGCCTTGCAGGTCTTCGACCGGTTCCGTGAACGAGCACGACCCGAACGAGATCATACCTTTTTTACGCAGACGCTGGATGTGGCCCTCGGTAAGCACGTGTTCGTTTCGCCAGGCAATGCCGTTGTCGCGGAACGCGAATGCCTCGTCAAATTCTTCTTCCATCAGCTCTTCGAGCAACGCTACGCGAAAGCTTTCTCGAGCAAATCCGGTCATAAGCAGCACGTTCAGAAAGCCATGCATCGTTCCCTTCGGCGCGTCGGCAGCATAAGTCAGCGGACGATAGCACCGGATCGGATGGTGCAGCCCGGCGGTCGCTTTGAAAGGCACGTTCGCCGCCATGCATGTGCGGATAAATCTGATCACATCCCGCGAGGCCGGAAACTCCTCTCGGATAGTCCCGCCGGTCCGGATCTTTGCGCGTTGCCCTTTTAATGAAAGCATCGTGACCAGCTCTGCAAAATTCTCGCCGGTGGAGATCTCAAAATAGGCGGTGAGATCTTCCGACAAAGCCGCGACGGTATTCTCTATTTTCGAGACTGTTGTTGCCTTGACCTCGATCGAATCACAAAGGGCACGGCTCCCGTTCTCTGCATTGAAGATCTTGATCTCACGGATCGTCGTTGTGATGTCTTCACCGGCAAGCACGCTCAGCCGCCACGGCTCGCCCCCGAAATGCTCGTCGGCAGCCAGGAGGAATTCGTTCAGCCGAGCGACGGGCACGACAAATCGGCCCAGCATCCAGGCATGATTTCCAGCACGATAGGACGCAAAGTTTGCCACCGCTTCGCCCATCGACAGCATCGACGGCGGAAAAAGCCCGGCGTAATCGACAATGCCGGAAAGGAGAGTTCTTATGGATTGTTTCGGCGGTGGGACCGCCGTTTGCACGTTCATTTTCAGCGAGTTCAAAGGGTTTAAGAACACTTGAAATCATAAGATTTATTTGTCTTTATTACAACCGACCTCCCGCGAAGGGGAAAGGCCGGCTCGCCCGTCGCAAATAGCTTCCTCAAAGAATTCGCACCATTTGATTTCACCTTTCACTTCAGATATCTTTGCATCATTTCGCGACAGACAGGGCAGGTAAAATGAGAGTTTTGGGTATCGATCCCGGCAGTGAAACGCTGGGCTGGGGTGTAGTCGAGGGTAAAGGTAGTAAGTACTCTCTGGTCGAGTTCGGCATAGTTCGTTCAAACACTAAAATATCCTTTTCAAAGCGCCTTGCAAATATCTTCAGCTCGGTAGAGGAACTGGTCGAGAAAACCCGGCCCAGTGTTCTCGCAATTGAGGAAGGTTTCTATTCCGTGAATGTCAACGTAGCGATGAAGCTGGGACAGGTTCGAGGGGTGATGCTTCTTCTTGCCGAACAAAAGGGCCTTGCGATCGCCGAATACGCTCCGCGACTTGTAAAGAAAACCGTGGTCGGTTATGGAAGTGCAGAAAAACATCAGGTCGGCGAGATGGTGCGTATTCTGCTCGGGATGAGTTCGGTCCCTACGCCGCACGACGCTGCCGATGCACTAGCCGTAGCCATCTGCCATTTTCACCATGCGGGCGGGACTGCGAGGCTGGTAAGATCTGCTAAATGGTAGAAAGAAAAGTAGAAAGGTGACTAAACAGCAACTCTCACAACTTTTCCTGATCACGGTCATTGTCGCGACAATGTTCGTTGTTGGTGCAGATGCCCAACGTACCGCCCGGCCGACCAGCACAAGACCCGCCAACCCTGCAGTACAGAAACCACGCGAGATCGGAGCTACCGCCGTTGTGCTGGATGAGACGCTCTCGGTCCTGAGATCGCGTCCGAGTCTGTTTGCAGATGTGATCCAGAGGATGCGGCGGGGCCGGAAAGTGCAGATAAACGGTGTCGCGGAAGCAGATGGTGTTCGGTTTTACCGCGTCGCGGCTCATCCGAGCACAACGGGCTGGGTCCAATCCGAAGCAGTTTTCGGGCAGTTCCGAACAGGTGATGACATGCGGCTTGCGCGACTGGTCTATGCATCGAGCGGATTTGAAAAACTCCAGCTGGCAAACGCCTTTTTCGAGCTTTTCCCCCGATCTGGATTACGGCCCTCGATGCTGCTTCTGTATGGCGATCTTATAGAAGAAACGTCCGTCCGGCTTTCGCGAGATGCGAATGCGCGGCTGAACCGGCATGAAATGGCTGCAACCGAGGCTCCGATGCACAGTTATTACCTGAATTTCAACTTGCTCGACCGCTACCGTCGGCTTGGCATCGTCTTTCTGTTCAACCCGAACACCAGAACATATCATTACGAGGGCGCTAGCTGGAGGGAGATCACGTCGAAATTCTCTTCGTCTTCTGAGGCTGACGAAGCACGGAAGAGGCTGGATCAGTTAAGAGAGAAAATGGGCCAGACCAGCGCTAAACAGACACAGCCTGATTGACTGCCTTCGCCACCTCGGCCGCTACTCTTGCATTATTTTCGAGAAGCGAGATATTTGCTTCCAGCGTTTTGCCCGCCGTCGCCTTCTCGAGACTCGCAAGCAGGAACGGCGTAACCTCCTTCCCCGAGACGCGGTTATTTTCTGCCTCCTTCATCGAGGTCTCGAGCACGACCTCTATTTCGTCACTATCGAGAGCAGACGCTTCCGGTACCTGAACGGTCAGAAGAATGGCTGAATTAAGCCCAAGGTTGTCCCGGGTCAGAACAATTGCTGCGGCCTCACGGGCATCTTCGACTCTTTGATCTACCCTAAACTTCGCCGACCGCGAATAAAAGCCTGGAAGTTCGTCGCACTGCCAGCCAAGGACCGTAATTCCCAATGTTTCAAGAGCCTCCCGCGTAGCCTCTATATCAAGGATCGACTTTGCACCCGAGCAAACGACGACCAGTGGCGTTCGGGCGAGCACAAGAAGGTCGGCAGAAATATCGTGTCCGCCTCCGCGATGCACGCCGCCGATGCCTCCTGTCGCAAAGACCCTTATCCCGGCCAGCTTGGCAATTGTTGCGGTCGCCGCCACGGTGGTGGCACCGCTTTTCCCAAACGAGATCGCCCCCGGCAGATCTCGAACCGAAAGTTTTATGATATCGCCGGATGTTGCCAGCGTTTCGATCTGTTCGTCGTTGATACCGACGTGTATCTCTCCATCGAAAAGCGCGATGGTCGCCGGCGTCACGTCGCGCTCACGAATGATGCGTTCAAGCTTATAGGCGGTTTCGATATTTCGAGGAAATGGGAGTCCGTGTGCGATGACGGTTGATTCGAGTGCGACGATAGGACGTTCGAAATGCAGGGCACCGGAAACCTCGTCGCTAAAATGAAGCTTCATAAGAAGTTTTGAAACTTTCTCGCCGCCGTTCGGAAAATTCAGAACCAGCCGATGAGATCATACTCATAGCCCATGCCATATCGACAGGTTCCAGGAACTATTTGACGAACTTCCCGATCCGACTAAGTCGAGGGTGGGTCAAACAGCCGATCATGCTTCCGTTAGAAGCACCACGGTCGCACGACCAGTAAACGAACATCGCCCGGCCGATTATCAGCTCGCGGGGTACAAAGCCCCACCCGCGGCTATCGTCACTCTGATCCCGACTGTCGCCCATGACAAAAAAGCTGTTTTCGGGTACCTGCATTTCCGTACCCTCGACCCCGAAATCATAGTCCCGGGTCGGAAGGTCGCGTCCAGACTGAACGTATCGCATCTTTTCTTCAGAATAATAGACGCTCCATTTATCGCCTGGCTCCCTTTCCTCAAAATCTTTGGTTATAAGGGCCGACTGGTCGTCGCCGCGCGTAGGCTGGTCACCAAGGATACGGTGTTCCGGCAGCGGCTGTCCGTTGATAAATACCTGATTATTCTTAAATTCAACCGTCTCGCCCGGCAGTCCGATCACACGTTTTACATAGTTGATCTGGTATTTTACAAGGCCCCGAGCACGATCTGACATTGGATCTTTTTGATCACCGGGATATTTGAAAACGATGATGTCCCCGCGTCGGATGTCTCGCTGAGGAAGGAACGGAAGTTCCCGGCCGCCCGGCGTGAAGATGAACTTGTTGACCAGCAAATAGTCGCCAACGAGAATCGTGTTTTGCATCGAGCCTGTAGGAACCGTTACAGCCTGAAGTACGAACGTCATGCCGAAAAGGGCCATGACAAGGGTGACCACGAAAGATTCGAGATATTCCCTGAACACCGATTTCGGCGGCCCGACCGGCTTGCTTGCTTTCTCAGATGTTGCCTTTGGCTCTTTAACTTCTTCGTCCATATGTATTTCTCGCGTTCAACCCCTTTTCGACGCAGCGTCGGCCGTCGCCAAAAAAGTAAGTGCTTCGCTTGCTGCCATCATCTCGGCTGATTTGATCGACCTTCCTATTCCGATGGTGCGGCCGCCGTCCCAGATCGCTTCGACCACAAAGGTTCGCGAATGCGGCATTCCTTCCGATCTGACCAGCGAATATCGCGGCGGCGCGAGTTTTGATGCCTGGAGATGCTCCTGGAGCATCGTTTTGTAATCGGTCGATTCCTTCGGCGTCGCCTTTTCGATCTCGCTTCTAAAGATCCGTTCGATCACGTCTCTTACAGCCTGATATCCGCCGTCAATAAAGATCGCAGCGATGACGGCTTCGAGCGTGTCTGCAAGTATGGCTGGCTTCTCACGCCCGCCGCTCAGATGCTCACCGCGGCCCAGCCTCACTATTTCACCCAATCCCAGCCGCGCGGCCCGGTCCGCCAGGCTTGCCGTGCTGACAAGGCGGTGTTTCATCAGCGTCAGTCCGCCTTCGTTCATCTCGGGATGGCGTCGAAAGAGCGTTTCGGCTATTACCAAACCAACCACCGAGTCTCCAACAAATTCAAGCGCCTCATTCTGAGCCTGGCGAATCGACGCTTCGATCGCTCCCGTCAGGCGTTCGTTCGCCCACGACCTGTGCGTCAACGCACGGACAAGCAGATCTCTGTCGCGAAACTCATAGCCCAGCAAATTCTCAAGTTCGGCAAGCTCCATCGGGCAAGTACAATTTTATGGATAAGGGCTGCAAAAAGAAAGCCGGGCAAACCGCTTGGGCTGCCCGGCCGATCTTCAGATCCAAGATTTCGCAAAGCTTGTTACGGCCTTGTGTTTGCTGTTCTTCCGTTTGGTGCAGGAGCAGGTGTCGAAGAAGTGGTCGCCGTCACCGGTTCGGCATCCTCCACAGGCTGCACTTCAGATGTTGGGTTCGGGAACGGTTTTGCAACCGTCTGAGCGATAAACGCGTCAAGGCCCGTGTCCTTTTCAGGGAACCGATTCTTATAGACATCCTGCATCAACCTATACAAGTTATCCCGGTAGGCCTTGTTCGCAGGCGTATCCTTGGCAACTTTGTATGCCCGACCGAACGCGTCCAAGATCCGCTCATTATAGCCATTGAAAAGAGCAACGAGCTTTTTGATCTCATCCTCAAGGGCGATCTTCCTTTCATCGCTGGTCGTACCTTTCTGTTCTTCGATCTTCACTCTGATCTGCTCTGCTATCGGACGACGCTGCTCTATGTAATAGTCGCCGATCGTGCCGTAAACCCGGGGGTCGTCCTTGAAAGCTCCTTGAGCCAGTTCATAGTAGAGCGGGAGCGCGGTGGCTTTATCCTTTCGGCCATAGTAGCTGAGGTAAGCAATGGCGTATTTAAGATCACCGGTCGCTTCCGCCTTCGTCATCTCATACTGGAATACACCGGCTTTTCCACCTGGTTTGTCAAATTTCGCCGCGCCGGAATCTATCTTTGAGAGGGCAAGGCGTGCGTACTGAAGGCCGTCGTTGGTGAACTTAAAGTTGTTAGTCTGGTTTGACTGGCTGGCACCTATCAAACCCAAGGTTAAGAGAACGTTAAAGTTGTCAGGCTGATCGGCAAGCAGTTCTTTGCCGGCTGCATACGCCTCATCTGCATTATCTGCCTTTACCGCATCATCAAACCGCTTGAACAATGCCTGTCTTTTCTGCCGGGCGATAATATCATTGTAGGCCTTCTCCAATGCAGGAAGGGCTGACTTAAAGTAATCGTTCTGCTCTTTGACCACCTCACAGCTTCCATATTTTTCAAGGAAGCTTTTTGCAGTGTCGATAGCCGCTTTTCGGCTTTCAAGGTCCGTTTTCGGGTAAAGCTCCGTAAACTTTGTATAAACGGCGGCCTGGCCGTCAGAATCGTCGCAATTGTTCTGTGCGTTAGCCGCCGCAACTCCCAGCCCCGTGACGAGGAATGCAACAGCTGCTCCCCGCGTGAATCTAAAGATCGTTCTCATTAACCCTTCCTCCAACTAAAACTCGACTACTGCTCGAACCTGAGATATGCCGAATAACCAAGTCCGGCTCGGCGAAAACTCTGATGAATCGCGCACATCAATAGTTGCAATTATTCAGGCCCGACAAATCGAATTGCCGAACATTATAATCACTATGCCTGAAAAACGAAAGTTAAATCTTCGTGCAATCATGAGCCTGATGTCAAGGCCCATCGCAGGCTCTTATAAGGAACTGACTGTGGCAGAACCGAGGTTTCCGCATCGCTTTCAGTCTATTCCCGGTCGATTGCTGCGGCCTAGTTTTTCACGATCCTTGGGCGATTTTGTTCCGCAGGCTTTTTATCGTAAGTGATCACCACCGGTGGAAACACGGGTTTTGATTGAGTGGTCTTTTGAACCGTACCCTTTACTGCCGGCTGGGTCGCGGGGGCTGAACGCACGACTTTTACGTTCGGGGTCTCGAGCGGCTGTCCGGCTTCGTCTGCTTCCTCATCGGGATCAGCAGCGGCGACCGAGGACTCGGTCAGTTCGGTTCCGGCCTTTTTCTTTGCCCACATGCTTGCCGGGTCTCTGGTTATCCGAGAGCGAAGTTCGCGATAAACCTGTCCCGCCACGGCGGCCGCATGACGCCCGCGTTCGTCCTGGCCTCGCGTGATGACAACGACTGCGTACTTTGGATCTTCGACCGGGGCTACAGAAGCAAACAGCCCGACCCAGGAGCCGCCGCCAATGCAAGAGCCGGTTTTACCTGCAACCCCCATCGATGCATCTACGCCTCGTGCAGCGGTTCCGTATTCGGCCGCTCCTACCATGCCTGGCAACACTCCTTCATAGCTTTGTCGTGGAAGTTCGACCCGGCCTGCCGCTTTTTCGCGAAACGCTGTTTTCTCGACTCGCGGCCTATAAAATTGCGGAACCACCTTTTTGCCGCCGTTCGAAAGAGCCGAGACCATTACAGCCAATTGCAGCGGAGACACTTCGAAATCGTCCCCGTGCGAATAGATACGTCCGTTGTTGTTGCCGTAGGGCAGTTTGCCAGAGGTTTCGCCTTCCGCGTTTACGCCGGTTCGAGTACCAAGGCCAAGCTTGCGGGCGTAATCGATCATTTTCGCATTACCTACTCTTGATCCGACTTGCTGAAAATAGGGGTTGTTCGAACGGGCAAGAGCGTTGTCCAGCTTTAACCCGGCCGTCGATTCGCCGATCCCACCACTTTCGTTGATAACTTCCTCGTTGATCCCGGCTACACCCGTCACCAGCTTGATAGTAGAGCACGGTTTAAAACCATGTTTGATAGCCCAGTCCTGATTTACGACCGTAAGCAATTTGCCGGTCTTAGCCTCCATTACTACCACCGTTCCTGCCCTGTTTCCCAACGCATTGACGGCTGCCTCACGGAGCTTCATATCTTCGCCGTCCACCACATCGTTCGCAATGTTCGCCACCGTTTCATTTCGCAGGCCTCGCTCGAACGCCAGCCTTCGCTCCCGAGCCTCACGTGCGGCCTGTTCTCGACGACGTTGTTCTGCCAAAGCGGCCTGACGACGGGCCTCTTCTACTTTCTTTCGTTCCGCTTCGGCGCGCCGTGCTGCCGCGGTGTTTTTCGGTGCCGGTTTTGCCGGCGTCTTGGAATTCGCCGCAGTTTTTGCCGTCGTCTGCCCCTTCTGAGGGTTCTTTGAGTTCTTTGGATCAGTTTTCGCTGCGGTACGCGTCGCGGTCTGTTTAGAATTAGCCGGGGTTCGAGTGTCTTTCTTGGTCGGGGAAGCAGCTTTCGCCGTCGTTGATGTACGGGGGGAGTTCTTAGTCGTCTTCGCCTTAGGATCGTCCTTCTTGGCCACAGCCTTTGGGGCGGATTTGGTGGCAGGAGCCGCCTTCTTCGTCTGAGCCGCAGCACCCGCTGAGAAACAGATCAGCGAGAGCAACATTACGATAGCTAAGCCGGTAAGACGGTTTTCGGGACACATTAACTTCATGCTTTACCTCGAGCCACAGAACGTTAAGATTGTTTTTTTGAGGAGACTCCGGAACGAATTTCCGACCGAATTAATTGGTTTGTTCTAGAGTGTGCGAAAATGCTAAGGCTGACTATAACATCAGCCGCTCCCGAACTGCAAGCAAAATCGATGGTTCGACCTGACAGATGAATTTTTTCAACACATTTCGAGGCCGTTTGCTGCTGATCCTGGCTCTGCTTCTGATCGCGACGATCGCGGTGCAATTCTACCTGAACTATCTGACGCAGCAAGAGAGTATTTATCTTCGCGACACCCAGGCCAGAGCTTTGGTCGCCGGTATTGTGTTGGGTACTGCTGGTCTTACCGCCCGTGAAGAACGCGTAACCGATCTCATCGATCGGCCGGGGCAGACCTATCTCGACGAAGTTACCCGCCCTCGCATTCTTGACGTGATAATAATCGATAATCAATGGCGGGTAAGCGACAGTCTCGCCCCCGACCGCTGGCCAACAAGAAATGACAACGGCGGCCTGTCTTACAGGATGTTATGGGAGCTCGATGACCTCCCGCCGCTCATGGAAGCTCGCCGGCTCGGCGAGGACCTGAAATATTTTCCGAACACGAGCCCTCCGGAAGACAGCAATGACGAGGCCCATGCAGTGCCGATCGACACCAGCGAAGGACGTTGGTATGTCATGGTCCTTTTGCGTAACGATAGAAGCGAAGCGGCCTGGAGAGCTGCTCGCCCGCTGCTTGTTACGCTAGCGGTCCTGATGATCTCGACGCTGATAACCTTCTGGCTCGTTTGGCGTTTCACTCGGCCGATCGCGAATCTATCTGCCGCCGCGCGGCGAGTAGCCGAGGGTGATCTGACGGTTCGCGTTCCGGATGAGGATCGTGGCGACGAGATGGGCCGTCTTGCCCAGCGGTTTAACGAAATGACGGCCGAGCTCGAAAAAACCAAGGAGCTTGAAGCCCAACTCCGGCTCGCAGAACAGAGTGCAGTTGTCGGCCGACTCGGCTCGGCCATTGCACACGAGATCCGGAACCCGCTCAATTACATCAACCTCACCCTCGACCATTTGAGGTCAAAATATGCCCCGGAAGACCCTGAATCAAAAGCAAATTTTGTAAATCTTACCTCGCAGCTCAAAGCGGAGGTTGCGCGGATAAATCAGCAGATCGGAGACTTTCTAAATTATTCCCGGCCTGCAAAAGCCGACCTTCGTCCGGTCGATTCGCGGCAGGTCGTTGAAGACTCACTTCGCCTGATCGAGTGTCAAGCGGAAGAGAACGACATCAAGATAAGCGTCATCGAAAACGAGAACGCCCCTAAAGTGCTGGGTGATCCCGACTACCTCAGGTCCGTATTCAACAACATTTTTATCAATGCAGTTCAAGCGATCGGAAGCTCCGGGGGCCGGCTTAATATAAAGATCGCCCCCGACAACGGATGGGTCCGATTTGAGATAGCCGACAGCGGAATTGGCATCTCGGAGGACGATCTGTCAAAGATATTCGAGCCTTACTACTCCACAAAAGATACAGGCACCGGACTGGGGCTGGCGATCGTCCAAAAGGTTGTCGATATGCATGGCGGAGCGATCGATGTCGAGTCCGCAAAGGGGAAAGGTACGACATTTACGATACGATTACCAAAAGCGGAAGTATAGACGTAAGGGCTCAAGGCATACCGTGTCTCGTCACGCTGCCGGCTCCTTTTAGTCGTTCACGGTAAGAAAGTTATGGCAAGAAAATCGATTCTCGTCGTCGATGACGAAAAAAATCAAAGAGAGATACTGGAGACCATCCTTTCAGGAGAAGGCTACGACGTAACTACGGCAAGTTCCGGCGAAGCAGCGATGAAGTTTGTCGAATCACGACGATTCGACCTCGTTCTGACCGACCTGAAAATGACTGGCATGTCAGGCCTGGACCTGCTTAAAGAACTCACGAACTTCGATAAGTCGATAATCGTGATCTTACTGACCGCTCATGGTTCGGTTGACTCGGCGGTCGATGCCCTCCGGCTCGGAGCCTTTGACTACCTTCAGAAGCCCTATGACAGAGAAAAACTTCTGGAAACTGTGTCGCGTTCGCTGAACAAGTTGTCGGCTCTCGACACCGAGATCGTTTCCGATTCGTCCGAAATGGACAAGGTGAAGAAGCTGATCTTGAAGATCGCGAAGTCCAATTCGACAGTCTTGATCCGTGGTGAAAGCGGAACGGGAAAAGAATTGATCGCCCGTTCCATCCATATGAATTCTCATAGAGCGAATGAGACCTTCCAGGCTGTGAACTGCGCGGCGATAAATGAAAATCTGCTCGAATCCGAACTTTTTGGCCATGAAAAAGGGGCATTCACCGGCGCGGTAGGTGAAAAGAAAGGCTTGTTCGAAATAGCCGACCGGGGAACTCTCTTTCTTGACGAAATAGGCGAACTCGATATTGCCCTCCAGGCAAAGCTCCTGCGGGCGTTGCAGGAGCGCGAGATCCGCCGCGTCGGCGGAGTAAAAGAGATCCCGATCGACGTGCGTGTTCTAGCTGCGACAAACCGCGACCTGCTGAAGATGACCGAAGAAAAGCGTTTTCGCGAGGATCTGTACTATCGACTGAACGTGCTGTCGATCGAGATACCACCGCTTCGCGAACGACGGTCGGATATTCCCGTGTTGATAGAATTCTTCGTCAAAAAGCACACGCGCGGAACCGAGCGGGTCATTTCCATCGAACCGGCTGCCCGCTCACTGCTCACCGATTACCATTATCCTGGCAATGTCCGACAGCTCGAATCCGCGATCGAGCGGGCGATCCTTCTTTGTGAAAAGGACACCGTAACCCTTGAAGACCTGCCGCCGGAGATGACGTCGGGAACGAGGCCTGCGGCGGTGGACGGCGAAACTCAGTTCAAGCTTCCCCCGGAGGGCGTTAATTTTGAGGACGTCGAACGCAGTCTGATCCTGCAGGCAATGGAACGGACCGATAACAACATTACAAAGTCTGCAAAACTGCTTGGGCTTACATTCCGTACGCTTCAGTATCGGCTAGAAAAATTTGGCCTCAAGAAAGACGGCGACGGCGTCGAAGAAGATGAAGTTTCCTGAACAGAATTAATGTACAATTCCGAAAGTTTGGGAGGACGTCTCGATGGATTGGTTTGCCACACTGACTCTTGCTCTCGGTTCGGCATGGACGAGCGGCATTAACCTCTACGCAACGGTTTCCGTACTTGGGCTGCTGCAAAAGTTCGGAAGCGTAAAACTGCCTGGGGGCCTGGACGTGCTCGACAACTGGTGGATCATCGGCGTTGCTGGCGGCCTCTACATTATCGAGTTTTTTGCGGACAAAATACCCTATGTCGATAGTATCTGGGATGTGGTGCACACGTTTATCCGTGTCCCGGCAGGCGCAGTGGTTGCATGGGCCGCTGTATCTGACATGGATCCGGCAGTTGTAATTCCCGCGACGCTTGTCGGCGGCGGGCTTGCCCTTTCATCACACGGAACAAAAGCCACCGCTCGCATCGCGGCAAATCTTTCTCCTGAACCGGTGTCAAACTGGATACTCTCGCTTGTCGAGGATGTTATCGCGATAGCCGGCGCCGTTCTGGCGGTCGTTGCACCGGTCGTGATTGCGATCGTGTTGGTTTTATTTGTTATCTTCTTCATTTGGTTTTTCCCGAAGATATTTAATGCGATCCGGCGATTGTTTCGCGGGGCGGCCGCATTGTTTCGAGGAGAGAGCTTTCGGGAGGTTGCACGGAAAGCCGGTTAGCCTATGGTACATGGCTTCCAGATCGCGTCGTTCGCCCTTGCGTTAATTGCTGCATGGTTTCTATGGTCCGGCAATATGGATGGGGCTTTCGTTTCCGCGGTTCTCGGAAGCGTCTCTTTTTTCCTAAGTATCCGGTGGCAGGTAAAGGACCGCATCCGCACACGAGAAGCCGAGGAACAAGACGAAGATCAGGCGAGGGAGCCGGACGATTCTTAAATTATTGGGGAGAACGCAAATCGGTCTGATGCCGAATTGAAACCCCGACAAACGGCAGGCCCAGTGGGCCTCTCATAGCTTTTGCCTGCGAACAAGAAAGTATTTGACGTCCGCGCAGTTGGCGGGCCTTGAATGCACCAGCGGGGGATAACTCCCCAGAAGATCAAAATATCCGGTCGAAAACCATGCGAAGCTTCTAACGAATGTTACCACCTCCGGTTTTAGACGTCTTGCATTCGCTTCCTTTCCGAACTTCTTAAATTCGCCGAGGCAACCTCGGATACGGTAAAATGTAACCAAACTAAGGTTCAGCTTCCCGCTCTGCCGACTTTGAGATGGTTTAGCATCTCTCCGAAGGGACGAGAGTGATCGGGTCAAAGTAGCCTTAGTTGAATAGTTTTAGCAGGCCCTGACGAAATGCAGCCGCTTTGGGGCCCGGCCATACGCGGTCATATTCTGGCCTCTTTTTTTGCCATCTTGATGGGGAACCCTCGGTATTAGGGCTGCAAAAGGAATGCGAATTTGATGAAAGAAGTTGTCATGCCCTTACGATCTTTATTGGTCATTCCAGCAGTTAAGGCGCGTTGTGTGGTCATCGCCGGCCTATTGCTGACCCTTGTTTCGACGGTAGCGACGGCACAAACGGCCCGAAAGCCTTCGCCTAGTCAAAATCCGGAACAACAGTCAGACCGCAAGCCCGATTCCAGCGTGAATTCGCTGCCCCGTATAAATGATCGTGAAGAGTTCGACTCGATCGCTCGTGTTTACCATCCAAACACTCCATACTCGCTCCCTCATGCGATGTTTGTGATCGACCGCCGGTCGGACAACAAGGTCTATTTTGTCAATTCACAGCGTTATCGCTTTCACAAGGACTTTCTGCTTGCGACATACCTTGTCCCGCGAGGAGCTGACGTCTTCAAGCCAATTTATATCGACGAAGGGCGCCGGTTTATTGTAGGTACGATCGCATGGCAAAGCCCGGTCGAGCGTTTCACATGGGAACTTTGGGAAGGAGATCTTGCCACAGCCGATCTGATCCGTATCGCAAACAGGGCTATCAACGACCTCTTTTTCGATAGGGTAGCCTATAAGCCAAACTCGATAAGGCAAGAGGATGTTGCCGCTGGTCTCGGCATCGACGTGATCCTCCAAAGCGACATAATTAAAAATCAGGAATACCTTGCGCTAAACACCGGCACTGCAGTCGGAAGAATACACATCATCGACAAGCTCGACGATACCGTCGAGATCGGGGACAACGAGATCCTCGTTCTCAAGGAGCTTCCGCAGTCTTTGCCGCCGGTTCGCGGGATAATCGTTGCAAAGCCGTCTTCGCCGCTTTCTCATATAAATATTCTTGCCAAGGGCTGGAAGATACCGAACGTTTATATCAAAGATGCCGACAAGCTCTTCCGGGAATTCGACACGTTCGTCGTATCGTTCGAGGCAAGGATGACCGATTACAGCATCGGCCATGCTTCCCTGGACGATGTGAGGGACAAATTCGTTTCTCCCGACCAGCAAGTGCCGCCTGCCGATCTCAGTGAGAGACGCCTCGTGGGCCTCAGCGCGATGCGTGCCGCCGACAGCGTCCGCTTCGGCGCAAAGGCAGCTAACCAGGGCGAAATAATCCGAGCCCGCATTCCGGGCATCATCGTTCCCGACGGCTTTTCGATACCGTACTACTGGTACGATAAGTTTATGCGTGACAATGGTTTCGACGAACGGATCGAGAAACATCTGGACGATCTTGAATTCATTCACAATCCGCGATACCGCCGTCAGAAACTCGAGGAACTTAGAAACGATATTCAAAAAGCTCCGTTTCCAGCGGCATTGCGCACGGCTGTCGTTCAACGATGGCGTACACAACTTGGCAATCGACCGGTATTCGTTCGAAGCTCTTCGAATGCGGAAGATCTGCCTAACTTCAGCGGTGCAGGCCTTTATTCGAGTGTTGCAAACGTTCGGCAGGCTGCCAATCTGACCGAGGCGATCAAGAAGGTATGGGGCTCGCTATGGAAATTTGAGGCCTACGAGGCCCGCGTTCGAAACTACGTTGATCAGGAGAAGGTTTACATGTCGGTCCTGATACAGCTCGGTGTGGATATGGAAAAAGGCGGCGTGATGATCACCGCCGACCCGTTTGACCTTCAACGCGCTAACGCGGTTTACATCAGCGCGGTTTGCGGACATAATTCGAATGTGGTCAATAATGCCGGGCTGCCCGAGCAGCTTTTATTCGACCCGAAGTCAAACTCCGTCTCGATCATGACACTTTCTCAGCAGGAAAGCGCTCTTAGATTTGACCAAAGCGGTGATCTGAAAATTACTAACGACAAATGCGCGAATACGCAGCGACGCGTCCTTACCGACCTGCAGGCTCGAAATCTTGCTCGGGTGGCCATACGAATTCGCGATGTTTTCGGAGAAGAGGTGCAGGACATAGAGTGGGGCATTCTTGCTGGACGGATCTACATTGTCCAGGCACGACCTTATATCGATAATAACTAGCCTTATGAGAACATATTTTATATTGGCGATCTTCGCCTTATGTGCGGCCTGCACCGGCAGCGATCCAATGGCACGAAACTCGGCGAACTCGAACGAACCGGGGCCGGGTTCAAATCGCCCCCAGACCGTGACCGGACATACAACGGAAAATCAGCCTCCCTCTGCCGTCAACGGGGCCGCGAAACCCAGCGGGCCGGGGAGATGGTCGGCAAACGGAGACCCAATTGACACGACGAAATTTGACGGAGCGATCTCTGAAGCCGAAAGGGCCGCAAAGGGCAAACCTAATGACGCTCAGCTAAAGAAAGACCTTGCTCAGGCTTACTTCGAACGTGGCGTTGCGTTGACCGAAGCCCGACAGTATGCCGCAGCACTGGGTGATTACAGAAAGGCATTAAAGCTCGATCCGGCCCACGAGGAATCGAAGAAGTGGATGGACGAGATAGTGCGCATCTATCAGATGCTCAAAAAAGATCCGCCAAAGGAAGGCGAAGAGCCGGCACCGCTGCCTCTTAAGTCATAAGCGTCGAACCCGCCGGCTTGTTAGCGAACGGGCTCGGTATCAAAAGGGGATCAACGGCCTGAAAGCTAACCTTCAATGCTGTTCGAGGCCGGCCGGCTCGAATTAACTGGAGCCATACGCGGGACTGTCGGGCTAGGGCTTGGCCTTACGGTAAATGGCGTCGGCGAGGCAGCAGGCGGACGCGTCGGGGCAGGCGTCGGCACATCGTCGTCATCCGGCGTTGCCGTGGGCGTAGGTGATGGGCTGGGCCGCGGAGTTGGCGTCGGGGTCGGCGTTCTTGCGTTGACGTTGAAGTTTGCGTTCAGATTTGTCAGCGAGTCGGCATTGAAATTTGCGTTGACGTTGAAGTTAAAGTTCGAATCGATCCCGAGGTTCGTGTTCAGGTTCGTATTCACATTATCTAAATAGTTGTTAAAATTAGTATTTACGTTTGTGTTCTCCTGTCCCCTATCCTGCAGAAACCAAAAGAGCAACGCACCAAAGGTCATCGCGGCAAGTGTTCCGATTATGGTCAGTATCACCACCTTGGCAGTATTCGGCGGCTGCGGCGGGGGCTGATAAGGCGGAATTACGCGCGCACGCGGAACGGCCGGCGGCTGTTCGTCTTCCATCGGAACCACGATCCTCTCCCTTGAAGTCGGCGGATCCGGCGAGAACGATATCTCGTCGATCAGGTTGTGTTGAGGCGGCGGCGAAGGCGGCGGCACCGAATTCTTTCGGATGATCGTTACCTCACCCGGATCGTCTTCGTCCGGCTCTTCGATACTCTCGCTCGGCAGTTGTATGAATGCTGGCTCGTCCTCTTCCAACAGCGGCGTTCCGTCCTTCATACAGAAACGCAGAATTTCCTCATTGTAACGCGTATTGCAGGTCGGGCAATATTTCATAATCATTGCTTTAGCAGTGAAATTCAGGGGAGCGCGGCCAGAGTTCGACCCAAGGCTGGAATTTTAACACGATTTTTGCCGAACCGCAGTCTCAGCAGGTAATCACTGATTATGTCGGTATGTCGCTGCTTGGGTCGGACGGATCGCAGCTCATGTCCGTCTGCTGGCCCTGAAGGTAGTCCGAGGCACCGAATGCGAGCTGTATCCACGATGGGAGAATGCCGGTCTGATAAACGGTGTCCGGGCAGCAGTTCCAGCACGAATATGTGCTCGCCACGCCTTCGGACACGCTGACCTGCTCGCTCCGCCCGCTCAGCACATTATTCTCGCCGCCCTTCACCGACCAGGCAATTTGCCCGATCTCAAGCCCGAACGGGATCACGCGGCCCATCGAATCGGGTGTTTGATCGTCTCTCAGCGAGCGAAAGTCTATCGCAGCCGTCTGGTTCGGTTTTATGTCATTCACGCCTAACGAATACTGCCCGCCGTCGTACAAGAGATGAATCGTATATCTCCTCGCAGCCGCCGTCTCGTTTTTGATATAAACAAGCGTCCTGAAATCGCCGTCGGCCTTCCACGGGAACCCGCCGGCGCTCGACGCCATATTCTCCGCAGGCTACTTATTTTTTTATTAACTTTTCAAAACTCCTTGCCAGTTCTTCGACTTCGGTGAGCGAAGTGGTGCCTACGGTAAAGTACACGTTCGCTATGCGAAAGCGGATACTTGCAGAGCCAGTTACCTCGTTTACGGAATAGAAGGCTTGGTCGCCAAGATCCGATCGTTTTCTTCCGGGGCCTGCCGGAAGATGCAAGTTTGTCCGTTCCATCTGTTTGGACGCATCAGATCTTGACTTCTCGTAGAAAATGTTAACAACCACCCATCGCTCCTCATCGTTTTCGGAGAAGTACCATTTGTAAAAAGCCCGGTTCTCCTCCTCTAGCTTAGCGGTCATTTTCAGTTCAGGGTCTCTGCCCTCGACAATTTTTTTTGTCCCCTCGCGAATTTCTAACCAGCTTTGACCCATGCCTACCGATGCGAAAAACGCCCAACTTAAAACGAACAACAGCACAATCATTATCACCTTCATTGTTTTATTTCCTGGATTCAGTTCCTTTAATGCGGACAATACCAACCAGAAAAACTCGGCGTTGTGTATTTTGTTCCATGCTTTTGCTGTGGAGGATTAGAAATGTCTACATGGGTAAATGCAAGGCTTGTGTACGGGTCTCCGCCGTAGGAGGGATCATACCACGTGTTATTTCTGTTGACGACCGAGTGATACATAAAGTGCGGGTCCTGCACCGCCCCTTCATGTGCAGCTTTCTGAATACGAAATGAAACGCCATCCGTCGGCGCGCTCGTGAGACCAAACACCGTAGCCTCGGTTGAATTTGGCCCTGCCCAAATGTAGAGCAAGGGGCCGTCTATTCCGACGCTCCGCAGCAGGCCTCTGAGCAGATGCGCGTGATCCGAGCAATTTCCGACTTTCGGCGATGAATACGTTTGCAGAGGATGCACGTCTATCAGATCGTCGGCCTTAGGATCGTAAGTGATAGCCGACTGAACACCAGCGTTAAGGTTGCCAAAAATAGTGTTTAGGTCGGGCGAACCATCGGCATACTCGGTTGCGTACTCTAACGCATCATCGTACAGATGTGGATAGGTGGTGCTCCATTCATTAGTAAAAGCAGGGCTTAGGGGTTCGGCATATGTCCAATACATCGTGTGCGGGCCGCTGCTGCCGATGGAGGACCAAGTTGTCCCGTCGTTGTAAGATATTTCCCAATCGAATGTCGGTGTCGTTTTCTTTACGGTGCTTTCCAGGGCCGAAGTCGTGCTTATGTCGATAATAGTTGCGGTTGTTCCGGCGATCTCAGCGTCCTTGTTTGCGATCACGGTCGAACCATTCTTTACCCGAATTATTACATTTCGTTCGGGTATCGATGGACTAACATCGTTATATTTGCCGAGCTCGGCCAGAGCCAACGATCAGCGCCTTCTTTTCTTAATGAACTTATCAATGTTTCTTGCTAGCTCTTCCGCTTCGGCTAAGGAACTCGCCTGAATATCCAAATACACGTTCGCTTTTCGAAAGCGAATACGAGCAAATTCGGTGCGGGCGTCTTCAAAAAAATACGCTTCATCACCCAGATCTCTTCGCTTTAGGCCCGGACCGACCTGAATGTTCGAGTTGGATACCTCCATGAATTTGACAGCTTCTTCAATCGAACCGCCATAAAATATCTTCAAAACAATCCAGTCCTGCTTTCCATTCTGAATAATCCGCCAGTTGTAAAAGGCTTGTTTGTCCTCCTCGCGCTTAAGAGTCAACTCCCTGATACGCACTCCCGATTCTGGATATTTGGCTTCAACCATACCTACGGCTTTTTTGCGAATCTCCGAAAAGGCCTGAGCAACCGCGCAGGTCGGAAAACACGCGGAAAACGCGATAACGACAAAGGTGACCAATATTTCTTTCATAGTCTTGATTTCCAATATTATGGGTGAGGGCAGCTAAAAAAGGGATCCGAGGGAGCCGGTGTACTCCATTTGGTTTCATGAACCTGTCGCGGAGTGTTGTTATTAGCCGTCTCTGCCAATGTAAAAATTGACAGTGGGGCCTCACCATACGAGGGATCGTACCAGTTATTATTTGCCTTGATCACTGAGTGATAAAAGAAATGCGGATTAGCCTCCGCTCCTTCGTGCTGGCCTTTAGTTATCTGGAACGACGGGGTATTCGTCGTACTGCCTCGCTGGTAGTAAGTCAAAGTGCTTGAATTTGTCCCAGCCCATATGTAGGTTATCGTGCCATCTATACCGACACTGCGGAGTAGTCCTCTGAGGAGGTGAGTATGATCCGAACAATTGCCTTGGTTTGGAGAAGAATATGCATCCATTGGATGCTGATTACCGAGACCAAGAGCCGGTTGGTAACTCACGGCGGCTTCAACGCCCGTATTAATGCTGCCAATTATCGTATCCAAGTCCGAGGCGCCGTTGCCATAGACAGTAGCTTTTTCCAAGGCCAAATCGTAAATCTCACCGTACGAGCCGCCAAAATCATTTGCGAAAGGAGGGCCGAGCGGCGTGCTGTACGTCCAATACATCGTATGCGGGCCGCTGCTGCCGATGGACGACCAAGTCGTTCCGTCGTTATAAGAGATTTCCCAATCGAAGGTCGGCGTCGTTTTTTTGACTGTGCTTTCCAAAGGCGAGGTCGTATTTATGTCGATGATCGTCGTGGTCGTACCGGCGATCTCGGCGTCTTTGTTTGCGATCACCGTCGAACCGTTCTTTACGCGAATCTTTACATTTCGCGGAACAAGTGACGGAGTGATGCTGAACTTTGCGAACATATTGATGTTCGTCCCTTTCGTATATGCAACCGGATTGTCCGGGTTATTGCTGATTTTCCACGTCGGCGTGTAGCCGGTATCGATTGCCGTTCCCGGTGGCGGCCATTTATGCAAAGGGTGATCGTCGACAAAGCCTGCCTCCGTAACTTGAATTGTAGGGGCCAGCACCGTTAGCGGCACGTACGGAGTCACGTATTGCGAAGACGGTTCACAAACTTCGTAGCCGATCGTTTCATTGGTCCACCAGCCCGCCTGAATATTCGCACTACCAGGAGAATTCTCGGTCGCGACACCCCCGTCAACCGATGCTGCCGTGCTGTTCGAGCTTGTCCAGCTAGGCGATTCGATCGGGTATGGGCTGAACACGGTTTCACAATTTTCGTCACGCTGCCACGCGGTGAAGGTGGCCGAGCCTCCGATATTGATCGTCTCGGCAGTTTGAGAAACCCCGCTGGAATAATGCCGCATTATGCAGCAGCTGTAGCAAGCGTAAGTACTTGCAACGCCGCCCGAAAGGCTTATCTGTTCGCTTCGCCCGCTCATTACTCGAGTTTCGATGCCCCGGGCCGACCAGGCTATCTGGCCGTGCTCAACATTCAGCGGGATCAGAACGCCATTAACATCGGGGATCTGTTCATCCCTGATCGTCCGAAAGTCTATTGCGACGGTCTCATGCGGTTTGATTTTACGGATGCCTGAAACATACTGGCCCCCTTCGTAGGTCAAATAAGCCGTGTATTCGCGCTCCGTATCTGTTTCATTCTTAATATAAACAAGCGTCCTGAAATCCCCGTCGGCCTTCCACGGAAAACCGCCGGCGCTTGCGGGCATGTTTTCGGGGTCGAACATCGGATTCTAGCATTCATCCGGTCACCATCATAATTTCCTGACTATGGCCTTTATCTTGCGAACCAGTTGATCATCACCTTCAAGTAACCGAGCCCCGCTCTGCCCGCCAGTTACAAGAACGACCTCTTCGACGTCAACTCTCTTTGTCATTAAAGGGTTCTGCCGATCTACTGTTTCTAAACTGGACTGAACCTCTGTCTTATTTGCTTTTGTGGCAAACAATAGATACTCCCGACCCGGCACAAATCGTACCATGCGGGTATGAAGCGAATAAGGCTCACCAATACTATATACCTTGAGCATCTTACGTTTTTTGAACGATGGTTTTGTCAAAACTGGCGTTACGACTTGCACTTCATAGACATATCCTTTTACTGCACGGTTTGAAGGAAGCGTGCTTGTTCTAACGGACAAGTCGATTTCCGCTTTCCTTATTACAGGATCGACAATGGTTTCTGAACCAATCAGTTTTACAACACCAATGAAGTCGCTCCTCTCGGCAAGATGACGAAATAAACTCTCCTCGTCGGCGCTTTTGGTTTCAGTGTCCAAAACTACCGGGCGCTGACTGTATAGACCGGACTCGGCGTACCAGGCAATTACAATCAGGCCAGATACGAGTGCAAAAAATAGCTTTATTCTCATAAATTGAACCTCCGATCACGGGAAAACTGTTCTTCCACATCGCTGGTAGGCAAACATGGGTGTTATTGGATCTGATACGTTATAGGCAGCAATCTCAGCAGCAGCGAGATCTCCGCTAGCTATAATGGCAGCACCTTGGGACTCATAGTAATTGTCTCGAGCTGCCCCCACTTGTGTCATTAAGCCGGCCTGAGTCGAACTGCTCAAATTCAAGCTCTGGAGATAGGTCCAAAAACCGTTTACCGTAAAATAGTTGCCAAGAAGATTCCCCGTATGATATTGCGGTACATGCACATTCTCATGTGCCAAAGTCTTGTCATAGAATTGGCTTGTAGCCAAAAGAAAAATGGTCGCCGGTTGGGTCACCCGAGTCAAAGTATGTCCTGTTACAGTAAAATGACCTGCTGGGTATTCCGTCACAGTAATATGTCCTTCCAATTTTGGCTCAGATGTTGTTCCAGGCTTTGCCGGGATGTTCACTGTGAAATCCTTTTCAGCCGTCGATTCTCCGAAGGCTGTCCATGCCGTTACCTTGATCTTGTACGTGCTGCTAAGTGACGTCCCGGGACATTCCTGGTTTGGCAGAGCAAACCAGTGCGCATTTGCATTTGTCATATCGCCGTTCGGCGACGTGAAATTCACGTGAGGATTATTTCCGGCTCCCGAAGGCGCTTCGGAAGTCCATAAAAACTCAATCCCGGGACTTCCGTGTACGACAGCCGTAAACAAGACTGTCGCTCTCCCTGCGGCTGAATCGGGACCGTTGATCACAACCCAAGGATCCACCCCCACCGGGGCGTACTGGGTCGTTTGGTCGCAAATTTCAGTGCAGTAGCCACCTTCGAGCCAGTAGAGACAGGTGTCCCATGTGGCGGAGATCGTCGCGCTTCCGGTTCCGGCGGCGTAGAGTTGCCCGCCGTCAACCGTGACGACGTTCGGGTTATCGGTATGCCAAAGTATGCCCGTCGGCACGTAGGGGCCGAGCAGCGTTTGGTTGCAGCTCATATCCGTCTGTTGGCCCGCCAGATAATCCGTTGCTCCGAACAAAAGCTCGAAAGATGCAGGAAGTATCCCGGTTTGATAAACGCTGTCCGGGCAGCAGTTGTAACATGCATAGGTGCTCGCCACGCCTCCCGAAGGACTGATCTGTTCGCTTCGCCCGCTCAGCACCTTGTTCTCGCCGCCTTTCACCGACCACGCAATTTGCCCGGTCGATAAGCTAAGCGGGATCACGCGGCCCATCGAATCGGGCGTTTGGCTGTCGCGAAGCTCGCGGAAATCGACCGCCGCCGTCTGGTTCGGCTTTATGTCATTAACTCCCAGCGAATACTGCCCGCCTTCGTAAAGCAGGTGAACCGTATATTTCCTCGCAGCGTCCGTCTCGTTCTTGATATAGACGATGGTCCGAAAATCGCCGTCGGCCTTCCACGGGAATCCGCCCGCGCTTGCGGGCATCTTTTCCGGGTCCATCATCGGCACCTCGAACACATGATTCCCGTCCGGGCTGACGCTCTGAACCTGGGCCAACACCGTCCCCTTTGGGGCGTCATACTCAAGCTCGATCCCCGCAAACGTGACCGACGCCGGCAGATGTGCGCTGGCGATCCGGCCCTGGAGATTTACCACGCGGGCCGTGTTCGCCGGAAGCGGTGCGTTCGGTATATTGATAAACCCGGCCTCGCCATCCGGACGGGTATAGGGAATGCGGCCGCGAATCCGCGCTATCTGGCTTGTTGTATTTCTCATCGAATGAGCGAACGTCACCCTCCAGCGGATCTGAAAAACAAAGGAGCCACCCGACGCGATTCAATTGCTACATTTCCCGGCGCAATATTACGCTTTTGGACAAATGCCGAAGCGCATACTCTGCGTTAGTTCGCAACCTCTGGTTCTCGGATTTTGAAAGCTCTTGAAGGCGTTCGATCCGCGCTTTTTTATCCGAAAGGCTCAAGGCGTTGCATAATTGGGTTATCGCCGGAACGAGCTCTGCATCAAGTACCCTTTCAAGATAGATCGACCCTCTTTTTGACCCTGAATGCATAGTCGGCTTGCCATCGTCGAATAGCGATCGGTTGCCGATTACTACTCGATGATAAGTTTTGGTCGGTTCAATGGTAAAAGTACTAAATACGTCATCATCGCGGGGTACCTTCTGAACAAAAAGTAAATATCGTTTTTCAAGAACAAATCCCCCGTCCAAACCCTGCAGCGGCGGCTGAAAAACCTCCATCGAGCTAACGGGTATGGGAAGTGCTTCATTTTCAAACGCTTCCTTCGAAAACAATAAAGACTCAACGTCCAGCGAAAAAGTGGCACCAGACCAGTACTTGTGGTCGAAGTCCTTTGATCCCGGCTGTGGACCGTCACGTCTGACAAACCCTCTGCCGTCACGGGGGCTCGCGATGATGACATAATCGCTATCTATTACAAAATCGAATATCGTAGCTGGCTCACCTGCATTACTTTCTACCGTTTGGGTTGGGCGCGGTAGAGCGAACCTGGGTTGTCTGGTTGCCGACGGCACAACCTTATCGACTCTTGTAGCAATTCCTTGCCTGACGTCAGCAAACGTGAAAACAGCAACCCCGACTGCAAATACAGCGAATAACAAAAATATGACTTTCATCTTCATGGCATTATTATTGGCAAGCAGGCCAGGTTGTCCTGCCACACCTCTGATACGCGAACTGAGGGGTCATAGGATCGGACACTGCATAAGCTGCAATTTCCGACTGATTGCATGTGCCGCTGCTTTTGATGAGCGCGATCTGAGCGGCAATGTAACTACTAGCTTTTATGAAAACTTTTTGTCCGAGTTCCGCTGTCGTTGATGCAGTTTCATTCTTGACAGCGTTCCACAGCCCGGCGTCCGTGAAGAAAGCTCCATAAAGACTCTGAGGCTGCCAATGATCTTTATGTACGTTCTCGTGCGCTTCGACCTTTTCGCGAAATTGGCTCCCCAGTTGAATGTTATATACTATGGTTGGGGGAGGGCGCACGATGCTGAAAGTATGTTGGGATGACGGATAATATTGGCCCGACCCGTTTAAGGAAGCAATGAAATCCCCTCCAAAAGTGGCTGTTCCTGTCGTCTTACCCCCTTCCTCGGGTAACACTATCTTGAATGATTTGGACTTATTAATAGGATCGCGATTGGAGAAGGTAACTACCAGTTTGACGGTATACGTACTGTCTAGTTGGGCGTCACAGGCGTGGTTCGGACTCGCGAACCATTTCGCCTTTGCATTCGTAGTCGAACTAGTCGGAGACGTGAATTCTAGATCGGGGCTATTCCCTGAACCGCTTGGAGTGGTGAAGCTCCATTGATAACCGGTTGGGGTGCCTCCGGTCACGGTGGACGTAGACGTAACCGTACTTCCATCGTTCGCCGACGACGGGACATTGATCGTAACTCGAGGCCTTACCTCAACCGGGGCGGTGTTGCACATCAAAGCGACGCTTGGCTCGCAGTAGCCGCCGCCCCAATTGTACCAGATCGTTCGTTCGAGGCAGCCCTGGATGTTCGTCGCTCCAACGTCAACAGCCACTGAGTCGCCGTCCGGCTCGATGGTTGCGATACTCGTATCAAAGCTTTCCCACTCGATCGTCTCAGCGGTTAATGGGCCAAAGCTCTGGTTGTAGCAATTCGATTCGTACTGAGTTCCGAAAAAAGTCGTGATGTCGCCAAACTCAACCTCGACTTCCTCCGGATGCACGTAAACATCGGTGATCACGTTTGGGCAGCAGTTCGCGCAGGAGTATGTGCTCGCCATTCCTTCCACAATGCTGATCTGCTCGCTCCGGGCACTGAGCGTGTTGTTCTCCGCTCCCGATATCGACCACGCGATTTGCGCCGATTCAAGATATAGAGGGATCAGGTTTCCCATCCCGTCCGGCGTCTGGCCGTCGCGTAGATCGCGGAAATCTATCATCGTCGTTTGATTCGCCTTGACTTCCGTTAACCCGGTCGCATATACACCGCCCGGCCAGGTCAGAAATGCTGTAAACTTTCTCGCAGCCGCCGTCTCGTTTTTGATATAAACAAGGGTCCTGAAATCCCCGTCGGCCTTCCACGGGAATCCGCCCGCGCTCGACGGCATCTTTTCAGGATCCATCATCGGCACTTCAAACACATGATTCCCGTCCGGGCTGACGCTCTGAACCTGGGTTATCACCGTGCCTTTTGGAGCATCGTACTCAAGCTCGATCCCCGCAAACGTGACCGACGCGGGCAGGTGAGCGCTCGCGATCCTGCCCTGAAGGTTGACGACGCGCGTCGAATTTGCCGGAAGCGGTGCATTCGGTATATTGATAAACCCGACCTCGCCATCGGGCCGCGTGTAGGGGATGCGGCCGCGAATCCGCGTCATCTGATTCGTCGTGTTTCTCGCCACAAGCACGGGTTTGAGGGCCTGGCTGTTGAGATTTCGAAGCCGAAGCCCGCCGCCGTGCCATTTCTGCGACGCGGTATTCTCAGGATCGACGAATGGCACCGCCGCAGAATAACCCCGGTTCGGTTTCGCAACGAACATTCGGGCCAGCACCGCTCCCGAATTTCCGGTGTGAACTATCGAAACGCCGCCTTTTGTGTCAAGCGATCCGTTCGGCGCCCCGACCAGATCGGTCATAATGTCCAGAACACGTGTCTCGCTCCGCGCCAGCGTGATCTGAACGGGCGCGGACTGTTGCGGCGAAGTTCCGTCAACCGCAAGCGTGACCGTAACCGGCGAATAGCTCGTGTTTGCGACAACCAGGCGAACTTGCGAGTCCTCATCCGGCAGCCACCAGACGCTTTCAAGCCGGCTGGAAACGAACTTCGTCTTATAAACCATCTGCTCGGCCCAGATCAGTTTGTTTTGCTGATCGACCATCTTTACCTGCGCCCCAAGCTGATAATCGCCGCCCTGATAGGCAATTTTCATGCTGCCCTCGCGAAACTCGTCGCCCGCTTCGGCAAGCAGATCGTGCATGTTCACGTCAATGTATGATGCCGCGGGAACCGTAATGGGTGCAAGGGTGAGCTTCGTGCCCGAAAGGCTGTAAAACGTCGGCGTCGCCAGTATCGGCTGCGGCCCTTTGTTGTTGAGCATCAGCGTCGTCGTCAAGCCGCCGTTCAGGCTGTAGTAGGTCGCCCATACCCCATAGCTTCCATACTGCGGGGCCGCCAGGCCGAAACCGCCCTGTTCGTCAGGCTTAAGCTGTCCATCACAGCACCCGCCCTTGCCCTTTCCGCCAAAAACCTCGGGGAGCACAGGCTGCACGGCAGTTCCGGCCGCGTCAATCCTAAACTGGGCTGAAACGAACGTGGACGTGGCGATGAGAATTGAAAATAATACCAGCTTGTAAATGCAGGTTAAGGTGGGAAATGAGCTGACCATCCAAGCCTCCGTGTTCGTCGGGAGAAACGGCTTTCTCTCGTTTGGGAAAAACGGTTTGCAGCTCAACACCGAGCCGCAAAGTGAAAAGAAGGTACACAAACTGTACCCCCCCCCCCAAAGACTTTGTCAATAGATTTTTTCCGCAAGATTAGATCGAAACTTTATGCGCACGGGCCCGGACGACCGGTTTGATTGGCATTGACACGGCCGTTTGCGTAAAATTACCTCTCTTATGACCATTGACGAGCAACTGGCGTTTTTGAAGAAGGGCACGGTCGATCTGATCCGTGAGGAGGACCTCCGCCGGAAGCTTGAGCGGTCGGCGAAGACGGGCAAGCCGCTTCGGGTAAAGCTCGGCCTCGACCCGACGGCTCCGGACATCCACGTCGGCCACACGGTCGTCATCCGCAAGCTGAAAGCGTTTCAGGACCTCGGGCACACGGTCATTTTCCTGATCGGCGATTTCACCGGGATGATCGGCGACCCTTCAGGCAAGAACGTCACGCGGCCACCGCTGTCCCGCGAAGAGATAAACACCAACGCCGAGACATACAAACAGCAGATGTTCAAGCTTATCGACCCGGAAAAGACGGAATTGCGGTTCAACGGCGAATGGATGGACAAATTCACCGCCGCCGATTTCGTAAAACTCTGCGCCAAAACGACCGTAAAACAGATCCTCGAACGCGACGACTTCACAAAGCGGATGCAGGAAGAAAAGCCCATTTCGCTCCACGAACTGCTTTATCCCTTGACGCAGGGCTACGATTCGGTCGCACTCGAGGCTGATGTTGAGCTGGGCGGCACCGACCAAAAGTTTAACCTGCTGATGGGGCGCAACCTGCAGCGGGAATTTGGCCAGGAGCCGCAGGTGATCATTACTACGCCGCTGCTGGAAGGGCTCGACGGTGTGCAGAAAATGTCCAAATCTCTGGGTAACTACATCGGCATCGAAGAACCGCCGGGCGAGATGTTCGGCAAGGTGATGTCCATCTCCGACGATCTTATGTGGCGATACTATGAGCTTCTTACCGACCTTTCTGAGTCTGAAATTTCAAATTTGAGATCTGAAATTGAAGATGGAAAGAATCCACGCGACGTCAAGGTAGGTTTGGCGAAATTAATAATTAAGGACTTCCATTCGGAAGCCGCCGCCGAAGAAGCTGCGAACGAATTTGAACGCAGATTCGTAAAGAAAGAAGTGCCCGACGAGATCGAGGAACGCTCTGTCGCGAGCGGCACGTATAAATTGGCCGATCTGCTGGCACAAACTGGCCTGGCCGCATCAAAAGGCGAGGCCCGCCGGCTTATCGACCAGGGAGGGGTGAAAGTGAACGGCGAAAGGGCCTCGGCGGCAAACGCCGAATTGGAAATAAACGGTGAAGGAAAACTCGTACAGGTTGGCAAGTTGAAGTTTTTGCGTGTAAAAGGGGTATAATAGGCTCAGCCCTCACCCGCCCCCCGAACCCGGCAATCTTGACACTTTGCCCGCAACCGATATACTGATGCGCAACCGAATGCAAACGATATTTTCACGAAGAGCTACGCTGGCCGAGCGTTTCAACACGTTTGCCGCGTCAGACACGCCGCTCAGAAAACTGGCCGGCGATCTCTCGAAGGTGGCAAAATACGCTATCGACGAGGCAAACAGCCTTTCGCTTGAGCGTGTCGAAGTGCACCTCAACCGCCTTCCGAAAAAGCTGGATGGCTTCAGGATCATCCACTTGTCCGACATTCATCACAGTCCTTTCACAAGCTACGACCACATTACTCGGACCGTGAAGGTCGCTAACCGCCTGAAGCCCGATATGTTTGTCCTGACAGGCGATTACGTGTCGCACGAGACAAGTTACATCAAACCGGTCGCCGATCTGATGGGCGAATTGAAGGCCGAATTTGGCACCCACGCATGTCTTGGAAATCACGATCACTGGACCGATCCTGACCTTATTACAAACAGCTTCCGCGATGCCGGGATCAACATGCTCGTAAACGAAGGCATTCGACTAAACGCCCGCGGTGCCTCGTTCTGGCTTGCGGGAGTTGACGATCACATGGTCGGCAAGACCGACTTGCTTGCGGCCCTTCGCGGCTCATACCCAGATGAAATGAAGCTGCTTCTGGCCCACAACCCGATAATTTTCCGAAAGGCCGTCCGCTACGGGATCGATCTCACGCTCAGCGGCCATACGCATGGCGGCCAGGTTCGCGTGCGCGAGCGGCACAAACGCCTTATTCGGCGCCGAAAGCTGTCGAATGGCCTCCACAGCCGCCGCGACTCGCAGATCTATATAACGCGCGGCATCGGAACGGTCGTCCTCCCCGTTCGCTACCAATGTCCTCCTGAGATCACCCTGCTGGAACTTCGTTCCGTGTAAAACCAAATCGCGGCGAATGAACTCGATCCTTACCTTCCCTAACCTGCTCACCTTTCTCCGAATGGCCTTGATACCGGTGTTTGCGGTGCTGCTTTACTACGGCAACGCCGCGCTGGCTCTCACCGTTTTTGTTATTGCGGGATTATCGGACGGGCTTGACGGCTTTATTGCGCGAAGGTTCAAGCAGGAGTCGGAGCTTGGAACGGTCATTGACCCGATCGCAGACAAGCTGTTGATGACGACCGCGTTCATAATCCTGACGATGCCGAACGTCATGCAGCCTGCAAAACACTTGCCGGTGCCATTTTGGGTAACGGCCGCCGTGATCGGTCGCGATGTGCTGATCTTGACCGTCGCTGCAGCGATAAATGTTATGACCGGTTTCCGCGGTTTTCGGCCTTCGGTACTCGGAAAGATAAGCACCTTTGTTCAGGTCGTTGCGGTAGGGCTGATCTTGCTGTCCCCGGTCACCGGTTACAGCTTTTACCTGCCGTCAGTGTATTCGCTGGTAGTAATATTCGCCGTTATCTCCGGCGTGCACTATATTTTCTTCGTTTCAAGACTTATGCGGAACGCGGATGATGAACATGTCAGCAGCCCGCCTTCCGGACGATCTTAGCTTCTAGAAATCGAACCGGACCCCGATACGCATGTTTCGCTGGCGGTAAGTTCTCGTCGGCACAAGGAAATTCTGGCGGGCGAGGAGCTGAGCTTCTGTTGGCGGTGTGCCGTCGTTTCGCAAAGCGGCAAAGTTTATAAACTCTGCGCCATAGCTGAAGACCGAACTGTTAAAGACATTATTTATCTCAAGAACCGGCCGCAATCGGCGGCGTTCGCCGAGCCGCCATTCCCTTGTGATATTGAGATCGAACACAAAAAGCTGTGGGCCTGTTCCGGCATTTCTAGGTAAGTTGCCGCTGCGTGCCCCTATAGGCTGAAGCGAGAATCGCGCGATTAGAGCATCTGGAACCGGCGAGCCCGGTTTGCGATAAACGATATCCTTTATGTTCCCGCTGAAATTCAAGCGGTCTGTACCAAGATCGTCCAGATTTCTGTCGCTGCCGCCCGCACCCAGATTGAATGGCGACGAGCTTGCCCAGCGAAGCAGCGGCGAAAGCCGTATTCGGCCAAGCCATTGAGGCGTATCGAGCGTTCCGGTAAAGGCTATGCGATGTCGGCGATCTTGAAGGTTGCGTGCCCATTCGCGGGCAAAGTCTCCATTTATCTCCGCATTTGCAGTGTTGTTCAGGCCATCATCCTTGGTGCTGGAAAGTGTATAGGCGATCCGCATCGAACTTCTAAACCCGTAACCCAGTTCGCGAAGCCTCCGCCTAAGTTCGATCACCAGCCCGCTGTAAAGGGCATTACCCCGCGAGCCGATCCTCGACGTCTCTTCTACCGTTTGGTCAGGCCGGAATCGGGCGATCGCGGCAAGAGCTATTCCTATCGGAGCACCAGTGGCATTATTATTCTGGCCCGCAACCGCCACCGCAGGAGCGGTGGTCGTAGTGTTGATCGTATTCAGGTTTACAAAACAATTAGCCGTAGTAGTGCCGCATTGAATATTGCCGTTCGGTGCCGTGTGAATACCACTTCCATCTGCCGCGTTTGTGCCGAGATAGAACGTATATCGGCGCGTCGGAGATAAGTCGAACGGATTCGCCAACAGATAGGCCGTCCAATCCGCAAAGCCGGGCGGCAGGATTGGAACGTTTGGGTTGTAATCGCGCCAAAGCCTGGCCGTTTTATTGTAGGTATAGTTCGCCTCGAAAACGAAAGATCTGCCGATCTGCCGCTCGAAACCAAGATTGAACTGATAACTCTCCGGGATCTTCAGATCGGCATCGACCGATCGAAGCGGATTTCCGGCGCTCGAAATATTCGTGGCAAAACCCGTGTTCGCGTTACAAGGAAAGGTGGTGACAACATTAGCGCAGGTCGCCGTTACGAGGTTCCGGAGTTCCTGCAGCGAACCGTAACTTGAGGGAAACCGGTTCGCGATAGCCGCGAGTATTGCAACACGCCGCGGGTCTGTCGCAGCGGTTCCGATTGTGTTCGAATCGAACGAGACAAGGTTGCCGCCGGTGTTCTGGATGGAATCGCCAACCGTTCTGAGAAGAACGCGATTGTAAAAAATGCCCGTGCCGAACCTGATCACACCTTGCCCTTTCTTAGAGGGACTCCATGCTATTCCGAGTCTTGGACCAAAATTGTCGTTGTCGCTTATTGCGGTCTCACGTTCATAGCGAAGTCCGAGACTCATCGTTAGACTGCGGGCCGGCTTGAACTCGTCGTTAAAAAACAGGCCGAAATAAGTGTTGGTAACGTCTTGCCCCGTACCGAAATTCTGGCGGAATCGGGTCACCTGGTTATTGGAATACTGAAGCACCGACCCGAAATTGAAGGTGCCGGTTGCGTCGCCGAGTCCGAGAACTTTCGAAACCACGTCCTGCACATCAACTCCCATTTTGAATGTGTGGTTCTTCCAGATGTGCGTCACCGAATCCTGCACTTGCCATCGCGTTTCCGTCCGCGAATCGGCAAAGTTAAGCGATGTGCTTGTCGTCGAATTTCCGGCGATCAACGTTTGCACTGAATTTGTTACCGGGTTTCGGAAACCGACCAGAACGACCGGGTCAAGAGGGTCGGCCGTTTGAAAACTCGGCTTGAACTGGGACCATTGCAGGCGGAACTGGTTGACCGTGGATGAGCCGAAGACGTGATTGTCAGTAACATTAAAAGCAAGCGTGTTATTGTTTCGCTCCTGAAAGGCCTCCTCCAGCCTGGTCGTCGATGCTCCGTTCGTTCTTCGATTGTTTCGATCGGCAAACTGGATACCGAAGGTAATGTCATTATTCTTGAAAAGTTTATGATCTATACGGGCGGTGACGACATGATTGACGTTCGGCGTGGCGTGAAGCGATGAGTAGTGAGAAACATACCCAGCCGTTGGTGGATTGGCCGAACATGCAGAGGCAGCGGCATTATCACAGAATTGCTGCGTGCCGGTCGGCGCTGGAAGGTTGTAGCGCGGATTCGGCACGACCGGGATGTAGGTGTCGATGAGCGTAGTATCGTCAAGCTGGGCGAACTCATAGGTTGAGGAAAAAAATGTGCGGCGGCGGCCATTGTATAATCCAGGCAATACGATCGGGCCGCTAATCGAAAACCCGGGTACCCATTCGCGAAGATCAGGTCTTGGGATATTGCGGCTATTGTTGTACCAACTGTTTGCATTCAATGCATCATCCCTGAAAAAGAAGAACGCGCGCCCTCGAAGAGCATTCCCTCCTGCCCGAGTTCGAAGGTTTACGCGGCCGCCCGATGCCCGTCCGTATTCCGCCGAGAATTGATTGGAAATTACCTGCACCTCAACTATCGCTTCAAGCGACGGCTGAAAGCGGTCTCGCGACGAACGGTCGTCATTATTGTCCAAGCCGTCGATGGTAATGTTGTTTGAATAGGCGGTACCCCCGGAAAGCGAAAAATTTCCCTGTTCAAGCGGCGTGCCTTGAGGATTCGAGTTCCTGTCCTCTGCCAGGCCGCTTGTAGAAAGCTGCTCTTCAGATGTGCCGCCAAGCGTGAGCACCAGATCAAGCGGGTTGCGGGCGTTGTTCGGTATGTCTTCGATCTCACGTTCACCCAGGGTGCTGCCAACAATGGTCCGCGTTGTGTCCACAAGCGGAGCATCGTCATCATCAGCCGTCACATCGGTCGCGGCCTGTACATCTGCCGGGGACAACTGAAAATCGACCTGCAGATTCTGCCCGGAATTTGTGTTCAGATCTTTTCGTTCTTTTGTTCCAAATCCAGTTTGCGATGCAGTGACCCGATAGGTTCCTGGCCGCAGCTCGATGAAACGATAGCGGCCTTCGCTGTTCGTCACCGCGACGCGTTCGATGCCGGTCTCGGTATGTGTTGCTTTGACCGCTGCACCAGCCACGGCCAGACCGTTCGGGTCGGAAACTCTCCCAGAGATCGTGACGTCATCGAGGTCCTGGGCAGCAGCGATGCTGGCGAATATCACAAGGAAAAGTGGAAAAAGAATGGACGCCTTTCTGAAGGTCGAAAATGACATCGATTTGCTCCCGGTCAATTGATCAAGTTCGAATGAACGGCTTATTTTGCACCTGTGCGGGCTTTGAAGTAAAGGCAGGTGGAAGATGAAGTTTACATAAGGTAAAAGCAGCTACTCTTCAGAGGTCGTCTCTCGATATGTGATGCGACGAAAACGGGATACAGGGATCAGTGCGTCAGTTTGATTCATATTTTGAACCTGCTGTGAAAAATCGCCCGCATGAGTTTGCAAGTACTCGAAAAAGCGTTCGAACTCCTTCTGCATCGAGGCCATTTTTTCACGCATATTCAATATTATTTCGACCCCGGCTAGGTTGACCCCCAGATCGCGTGTAAGCGAGAGGATTATTTCGAGGCGTTCAAGATCGCTGTCTTCGTAGAGTCTTGTATTTCCGACCGAACGTGAAGGTTTAAGCAGGCCTTCTCTCTCATACAGCCGGAGCGTTTGCGGATGAATGTCGTAAAGTTCCGCAACGGCACTGATCGTGTATGTTTTAACTTTGCGTTTCATGTATCCACAAGTCAGAAAATAGCCGTCAGCCGGATTCCGGCACACCCAGTCAGACAAGGCTTTGTAAAGCCGTCTTTGAGGCCTGAATCTCGATCTTCTCTAGTACAAGTTTCTCAGACCAAGGCGCCCGGTCCACAACAAATGAATACTAAAGCCAGATACTAATCGAGGCCCATCACTTTTCGAGGATTTTCCGGATTTGCCTTGTCGAACTCGCGAAGCAGATCCTTCGTTTCCTCTGAGATCACACGCGGCAGGGTTATTTTCACCTCGATAAACTCATCACCGCGCAGTTTCGGATTTCTTAGGCTCGGGAAACCGCGTTCACGAAGCCTGAACTTTTGCCCCGATTCGGTTCCGGCAGGGATCTTGAGCTGTGCCTTTCCCTCGATCGTCGGTACCTCGATCTTTGCCCCGAGGGCGGCTTCAGGCACACTGATCGGCACAGTCACATAAACGTTGTCGCCCTTTCGTTCCAGAAAACGGTGCTTACCGACATTCGTAAGAATATAGAGGTCGCCCGGCTCGGCACCTAAACGGCCCCCATGGCCTTTCTTAGGGATACGGACCCGCGACCCTGTGTCAACACCTGCGGGGATCTTCACCTTCACCTGTTCTTTCTTAGGTGTGACCCCTTTACCATTACAAAGTGAACACGGCGTGCGGCGACGGCCTGTGCCCTGGCAATCTGTGCAGCCCTGAGAGAATTGCAAGCGTCCTCCCGAGCGCATTACCTGTCCGGTGCCGCTGCAGGTCGAACAGGTAACCACCGGCCCTCCGGTATCACCAGCCCCCTGGCAGCGGGAACACTGTTCTGACCGATCGACCGTGATATTCGTTGTCAAACCGCTCACAGCCTCTTCAAAACTCAGGGCCAGCGGCATCTCGATATCGCGCCCGCGTTTGGGGATCGCGCGGGGAGGCTCGGGCTCAGGTTGATATCCGCTGCCCCCTCCACCAAAAAGGTCCGAAAATATGTCTCGAAAACTTGAACCGCCTGTGCCGGGCCGGCTGCCAGCCGAACCGAAATCGAACCCGGAGAAATCGAAGCCGGGCGATCCGCCTGCCGCAGCTCCCGCCCCGAACGGCGAATCGGGATCGAGATTCTCATGGAAATATCCAAACTTGTCGAACACCTTTCGCTTCTTATCGTCAGAGAGAACATCGTAGGCCTCCTGGACCTCTTTGAACTTCTCCTCAGCGACTTTGTCGTTCGGGTTTACGTCCGGATGATACTTTCGCGCAAGCCGACGATATGCCTTTTTAATTTCGTCCGCCTTTGCATCTTTCTTGATGCCGAGAATATTGTAGTAGTCCTTTTTCGCCATTGAAAACCTGGACAAGTTTAGAGGGACAAGCGGCGAGAGGCAAATCTATCGACCACTCGCAGCTTGTCCCTCGCCACCTTTCCCCGTCCTTATTTGTTTTCTTCTTCTACGTCAACATATTCGGCGTCGATGACATTGTCATCAGCGGCTGCACCCGAACCGCCCTCGCCGTCCGCCCCGGCACTTGCCGACGAAGCCTGTTCGGATGTCGGTTCGCCTGACGGGGCACTCGCCGTTTGGTTGTAGATCGCCTCGGCAAGCTTATGCGAAGCTGTCTGCAGCCGCTCGAACGCATTGTTCATCGCGTCAGCATCAGAACCCGCAAGCGCCGTCTTTGCCTCAGAAACTGCGGTCTCTATCTCGCCGGAAGCTGCGGCATCCAGCTTGTCCTTGTTCTCAGCAAACGTTTTTTCGACGCTGTAAACAAGTCCGTCCAAGCGGTTCCGGGCCTCGATCTCGGCCTTCTTCTTATCGTCTTCGGCCGAATGGGACTCTGCGTCCTTCATCATCTTGTCGATCTCTTCCTTCGACAGTCCGCTTGAGGCCGTGATCGTGATCTTCTGCTCGCGTCCGGTACCGACATCCTTTGCCGAGACGTTCACGATCCCATTCGCGTCGATGTCAAATGTCACCTCTACTTGCGGCACGCCGCGCGGTGCCGGCGGAATACCTACCAGATGGAACTTCCCGAGTGTCTTGTTGTCGCCGGCCATCGGACGTTCGCCCTGAAGAACGTGGACCTCGACCGATGTTTGGTTGTCAGATGCCGTCGAAAAGATCTCCGATTTGCGGGTCGGGATCGTCGTGTTCCGCGAGATCATCTGCGTCATTACCCCACCAAGGGTCTCAATCCCAAGAGTGAGCGGCGTAACATCAAGCAACAGAATGTCGGTCTTTTCGCCTCCAAGCACGCCCGCCTGAACCGCGGCTCCAAGGGCGACGACCTCATCCGGATTGACCGATTTGTTTGACTCTTTGCCGAAAAACCCTTTCACCATTTCCTGGACCTTCGGAATACGGGTCGATCCGCCGACAAGGACTATCTCCTCAATATCCTTGGGCTCAAGGCCGGCATCCTTTATCGCCTGCTCGACCGGCGGCATTAGTCGCTTTAACACCGGTTCCACCAAAGCCTCGAACTTCGCCCGCGTTAGTTTCATCACCAGGTGCTTCGGTCCTGAGGCGTCCGCAGTGATAAACGGGAGGTTGATCTCGGTCTCCATTGCCGACGATAACTCGATCTTCGCCTTTTCGGCAGCTTCCTTCAGCCTTTGAAGGGCCATCTTATCGTTGTGCAGGTCGATACCCTGGTCTTTCTTGAATTCGTCAATTATCCATCCGACAAGGATCTCATCGACATCGTCGCCGCCAAGATGTGTGTCACCGTTCGTCGATTTGACCTCGACGACGCCTTCGCCAACTTCGAGAACCGAGATATCAAAGGTTCCACCGCCAAAGTCGAACACCGCAATTATCTCGTCCTTCTTCTTGTCCAAACCGTAGGCCAGCGCGGCCGCCGTCGGCTCGTTGACTATCCTCAGAACCTCAAGACCAGCTATCTTTCCGGCATCTTTGGTCGCCTGCCGCTGGGCATCATTGAAATAGGCCGGCACGGTTATCACCGCCTTATCTACTTTCGAACCGAGATAATCTTCTGCCGATTGCTTCAGTTTCTGAAGCACCATGGCTGAGATCTCGGGCGGACTGTACTGTTTGCCCTCTGCGTTAATGCGAACGTCTCCGTTCGGTGCTTTTTCAACTTTGTAAGGCACCTGCTTGATCTCGTCCTGCACCTCGTCAAACTTTCTTCCCATGAAACGCTTGATCGAATAAAGCGTATTCTCTGGATTGGTCACCGCCTGCCGCTTGGCGACCTGTCCGACAAGCCGGTTGCCGTCTTTCGTGAAAGCCACGACCGATGGCGTTGTACGCCCTCCTTCGCTGTTGGTGATCACGACCGGTTCACCGCCCTCCATCACAGCGACAACAGAGTTGGTCGTTCCCAGATCGATGCCGATGATTTTACTCATTTTTGGTTCTCTCCACTTAAAGTTCTTAATGATCTCTCAATTTATTAATACCATTTTATCAATATTTGAGCCTGTCGAGAGTATAAAGATTGAGTGTTCTATTGTCAAGTTTAAAATGAGCCTTCGTCTTGGGTACTTAAACAGGATAAGAAAAAACCGGTAACTCTTTTATTTTCAGTGACTGTAATGAAGCGTCGGACAATTCCCGCCGATATAGCCCGAGCACGAAGATCAAACATCTCCTAAGCTTCGCTTCGAAGCTTAGGATCCGATCTTAGTGGGTCTTGTATGCCTACAAAATAGTGCGCTTCTCCGATCCGACGTGAATCGATGTGGTTCCAAATGGGTTCAGCAAAGCCTGCTTAGTCAACGCCTGGTTTCGGTCTTGAATCAAAAAATAAAATCCCTTATAATCCGCGCGACCACCCGCTTCGTATATTCGAAATTTGCGAGAAACGGCTTAATTTTATAGGTTTATCGCCTTAGGCTGAGGCCGGGCCACTAGAACCTCAGGAGGAATATGGTACGCATTATCCTTGGCGTTATTATAGGCTTCACCGTCTGGTCAATATTGTGGATCGGTAGCGACCAGGTTCTCATCAACCTGTTTCGTGATTGGTATGGCGCTCACCAGTTTGAAATGGAAAGAGCCTACTACAATCAGACCCCCTTCACGGCAGACTCCACGATACTTGCGATCTCCATTGTTCGAAGCATCATCTTTTCGATAATGTCTGGTTTTCTCGCCGCCGTCGTTTCTGGCGAGAACCAAAGGGCACCACTTTTACTTGGCATCCTGCTTCTGGTCTTTGGACTTTTGGTCCAGATCTCGATGTGGAGCCTAGCCCCCGTTTGGTACCACGTGATCTTTCTCGTGCTTCTGGTTCCGATGGCGGTTGCAGGCGGTCGTTTCAAGTCCAGGGATTAATGTCTCAAAGGGTGTTAGGTTTTTCCCTCGCGAAGATCGCGACGGGCAGAGGAACGGGCAGCTGGGTATGCCCATAGGTAAGGGTATTCAGTTTAGCTATCTCGGTTTCCGCTTCAATAAGGAGAGTTTCGGGCGGGAGGTCGACCTTTCGCTCGTAGCACGCGTGGGCGATACACGGCAGCGGTTTTGCCGCAGCATGGACCAGGCAGCCGACCTCCTTTTCAAAAAGAGGACATGCGTACGATCTCACGCTATCTTCGGAGACGTTTTCCAGCCCGAAGTCTCTGATCGCACGCCGCGTACGCGCCATAACGGCCCTTTTTCGTTCACCGTCCAGAGAATCAATTTCCCTGAGAATGGCTTCTGCTTCGATCCGTGTTATTCGAACATTGACAAAATGTTGGTCAAGGCAGCACGCTCCGGGCGTAAGGCAGTCTTCACACTTCTTTGCAAGCTTTTCGTATTTTCGGATTACGGACGAGAAGCGCGAGCGTATCTTGGAAAGCAACCCGATAGCCTTCGTTTCTGAAATGTGTCTCATAAGCCAGTCATGAATTGTAATGCGAATTGGCCAGAACAGTGAAGGAATTGCGCGGTTTTATTCGGCTGCTTCAAAATGGTAATGTGTATGACGCTGGCATAGTCACAACACACCAACGATTTCAGGCCCTTTGCAAATCCTACATTGAACCATGTTTAGACAGCTTTTTTCTCTGTCCTTATTCGTTTTCATTTTGTGCGCGACCGTTGACGCTGGCGAAGTGATATTAAAGAACGGCGATCGAATTTCCGGAACGATACTCAGTTCGGCCGACGAGGCGATCGAGATCCAAACCTCTTACGCCGGCGTCATTAGGATAGAACGCGCCCATATAGCAAAGGTATCTGAAAAGGCTCCGAACGAGATCGAAAAGACGTCAACAACTGAAGTCGACGATAAATCCCCCTCTGCCGACGCAACGCCCGTCGATGAAGCAGCCGAGGCCTCCGCGACTCCTCGACGCGGAATGGGCCGCCGGTTCGCTTCTTTTGTCGAAGGCTGGGAGGGAAACGCTAATATCGGCTTCAGTTTTACGTCGGGAAATTCGAATAACACAACGATGGCCACAGGGCTTAGAGCGTTTAAGAGCGTCGGCAACGACAAGTTGAACGTTTATTTTAGAAGCCTCTGGAACAGTAATCGGGGGTCGGGCCGAATGATCACCACGCAGAATGCTTTCTGGGGAGGAGGCAGATATGACCGTAAGATCCATCGCAAGACCTTTGGATTCGTCTCTTACGACTTTGAGCGAGACCGGCCAAAGAATTTGAACTTTAGGTCAGTAGCCGGTGGCGGCTTCGGTTACCATTTTGTCAGAACAGACCGAACGGAAATAGATGTCCTGGGCGGGGCGGCTTGGAACCGCACCTGGCTTCCGGGCACTAATACGGATACTCCAGAGTCACTTGTGGGAACTACTCTCAAGCGTAAGTTAAATGATCGGCTGCGATTTCAGAACTCATTCACTTATTTTCAGAATCTTATGGACGCTGCCACTTATCGATTCCTTTTCGATGCATCGCTTACTGCTGATGTAACAAAGAGGATAGGTATTTTCGTCACAGTAGGAGACCGATTTAACAATGATCCGGTCGGGAACGCAAAGAAAAATGATTTTTTGTTCACAACGGGGCTGAAGTGGAATTTCGGTAAGAAAAAATAGGCCATGCATGTTGAAAAACTGGGACGCGTTCGGGAAAATAGCTAATTGAAAGCAAAAGCTGGAGAACGTTGGAGACGGGGAAGGATGCGATGTTGAAGGAAGGAAATAAGGCTCCTGATTTCACGGCGGTGGATCAGAACGGAAACAAGTTCAAGCTCTCAGACCAAAAGGGCAAAAGGATAGTATTGTATTTTTATCCGAAAGACGATACGCCCGGCTGCACCAAGCAGGCGTGTTCGCTCCGGGATGCCTACGATGTATTCGAAAAGATGGGCATCAAAGTGGTTGGGGTTTCCATTGATGATGAACGATCGCATCAGAAGTTTATTTCAAAATTCGATCTGCCGTTTGACCTGATCGCCGACACTGATAAGAAAGTGGTCGAAAAATATGGAGTTTGGGGTGAAAAAAGCATGTACGGCAAGAAATATATGGGAACTCATCGAAAGACCTTTCTCATCGATGAGAACGGCAAGATCGTGAAGATATTCGACAAGGTGAAAGTCGCCGAACATGCTGATGAAGTCCTGGGCGCATTCGGTGAAATATGAAGGTATCGAATTGTACCAGTAAAGTAACGACGATCGCAGCGGCCCTATGTTTTGCGATCAATCTTGGATGTGCAAATGGATCCGATGGTGGTCGCTCCGCGACTCACCCGCCAGCCCCTAGCCCGACGGCCGGCCATCCTTCTACGCCGGCCCCTCCGACGGGCGAACGGATCTCGCCGGCAGACGCCAAGCGGGAGTTTGATTCAGGCACCGCAGTATTCATCGATACACGAGCGCGAGAAGCTTTCGAAACGCAGCGTATTCCCGGAGCTTTGAGTATTCAGATATCGGAGATCGATACCCATATCGAAAAGCTGCCTAAAGGAAAAAAGATCATCGTCTATTGTTCCTGACTGAACGAAGCCACCAGTGCCAGTTGGGTCACTGCAGCAAAGAATAAGGGTATCAACAACGCAGCGGCATTGCTCGGCGGAACGCAAGCCTGGATAGATGCCGGGTATCCAATAGAAAAAGGCACGCGATAAAGCGCAGCCTTTTTCTCGTTTCTTCTTCCCAATTACAGCCTGACTATCTTTGCCTTGCTTCCATTCCTGAGTTCGGTCGAAAGTGCGTTCCTAGTGTCAACAATAAGAGAGGCAAGCTCGCAGACCCGATGATAGTCGATCGAGCTGTGTTCCGTGCAGATGATCACACAATCGCTCTCCCGAACCAGTTCGTCGGTCAAATCGCTGTTATAGAGCGGCTCCGCTTCGCCGATGGTGTAGGCGTGGTCGAACGTGACCTCCGGCACGAACGGATCGTGATAAGAAAGGTCGGCGCCTCTGGATCTGAGAAGGTCAATGATCGAAAGGGCGGGCGATTCGCGCATATCGTCAATGTCCTTCTTGTAGGCAACGCCGAGTACCAGTATTTTCGAACCATTCACCGCCTTTCTAACATCATTCAGCGCCGTCGAGACAAGCTTGACCACGTAAGCCGGCATTCCTGAATTTACCTGTTCGGCCAGGCTGATGAATTGCGAGTCGAATCCGTGCTGCCGAGCCTTCCACGAAAGATAATGCGGGTCAAGCGGGATGCAATGGCCGCCGATGCCCGGCCCCGGGTAGAATGGCATGAAGCCGAATGGTTTGGTGGCCGCCGCCCGCACTACTTCCCAAGTGTCGATGCCGAGGGTATTGCAGAGACGGGCCATTTCGTTTGCCATCCCGATATTTATTGCCCTAAATGTGTTCTCCCAGAGTTTGCACGCCTCGGCCACTCGCGCCGACGATACAGCGTGGACCTCATTGACTATCTGCCGATAAAGGAGGGCCGCCACAGCGGTCGAGTCGTCGGAGACGCCGCCAACTACCTTTGGTATGTTATGCGTCTGGAACTGGGGATTGCCGGGATCGACACGCTCGGGCGAAAAAGCCAGGAGAAAATCCTCGTCAAGTGTGAAGCCCGGCTCCTCAAGCATCGGCTGAAGCACTTCGTCGGTCGTCCCAGGATATGTCGTAGATTCAAGGATCACCAATTGTGCCTTTCGCATATACTTTTGTATCTGCTCTCCAGCCGCGATGATGAACGACATATCCGGGTCTTTGGTCTTTCGAAGCGGGGTCGGGACGCAAATTATCACTACGTCACATTCCGACAACTTGCTGAAGTCGGTTGTGGCATTGAGCAGCCCTCCGTCAACACACTGCTTTACGTTCTCATCCGGGACATCGACGATGTATGAAGTGCCTTCGTTAAGCTGGTTAGCCTTCTTTTCATCTACTTCGAATCCGATGCCCTTATAACCCTTCAGACAGAACTCCACTATCAGCGGAAGTCCGACGTACCCAAGCCCGATCACACCAATGCACGCACTCTTCTCAACTATAAGTTCTTCAAGTATATTTTTTACCATTTGTGAATTTGATCAAATATAAAACAACGGCAGCGCACGAACTGCATTCCTTTTCACCATTCGGTGACAAAGGACAAGAATAATACCGATTGTGTTAAAATTCCGAAAATCGGTCAATTTCCGGTTCTTGCTCCCCTCGACTTTTCAGCAGATTTCCTTGTCCCGTATGGGTTCAGTGGTCGAATCATCCAATCCTGTCGTTCGGGCCTTGATCGAGGGCACCGCCCCTCGACCTGCAGTTGTGGCTGCATCACGCGGTGTATTGCCCTTGCCAGAAAGCGACCTGCTCGAGGTCTTGGTCGCATTTGCGCGCTCTGACGACAGCGAACTTACTGAAAACGCCCGAAGCACTATATTTACCCATGATTCTATCGCAATAGAGTCGTCTCTTCGGGGCGAGGGTGTTGCCGCATCGGTCCTCGATTTCTTTGCCGAACAATCGGCATTTCCATCGTCGGTTCATGAAGCGATCGTCGCAAATCCGAAAACACCGCCGGCAACCCTGGTCCGTTTCGCACGCACCACATCAAATTCGGACCTGATCGACCGGATCGCGCAAAATCAGCAGCTTTTGATACGCAGCCCGGATCTGATCGAGGCAATTCTTGAAAACCCGAACAGCCGCTCCGAATCGTCCCGTCGCGCGTCCGAGACAAAAAGAGAGTTCTTCGAAAAGGAACGAGGCGCGCAGCAGATAGCTAACGAGCTGCGTGCCCAGGGCAAGGAAGCGGCGGCAGAGTTCATTGAAACGTCTGAGTTCGGCGTGGACCTCGACGCGGCTGGTATGGGCCTCGATGATGCGATGTTCCTCGCCGGCATGATCGAGGTGCCGGACAGCGAGACCGACGATTCGTGGCTCGGTCTGGAATTCATCGAAGAGATCTACGAAGAAACCTCGGCCCAAAGGCAGGCGATCGTCGATAAGATAATCGGTGATATCAGACTCGATGAATCCGATATAGGCAACGAGCGCATCTCGGTCATAAACCGCGTAATGAAAATGGGAATGAAGGATCGGGTCAAACTGGCGATGAAGGGCGACCGCGAGGCTCGAAATATTCTCATTCGCGATCCGAACCGCATCGTTTCGCAGGCCGTGGTCCAGAATCCTAGGATCACGGAACAGGAAATGGAAAAGATCGCAGCAATGCGCTCTATCTCGGAGGACGTGCTCAGGCAGATCGCGAACGACCGGCAATGGTCCCGCAGCTATGCGATCGTCCACAATCTCGCCAGAAATCCGCGTACACCCATCGCAAACGTGTTAACTATTCTCTCTCGCCTGTATCTTCGCGACCTCGCGGCCCTTTCAAAGAACAAGAACGTATCGGATGCCGTTCGCCGGCAGTCGCTCAGACTTTCCCAGGCCCGAACAGGAAAATAACCGTTGATCTGGACAAGGATCGACCTATTTTGTGTTTAGCGGACACACCGGATTCTCTGATTTCCTACCGTGTTTGCTAGAATCTGTGCCTGATGGCTGGCATCTTCAGCAAGCTTGCGACAACGCTCTCGATGATAAAGTTCGAGCACACGCTGTTCGCTCTTCCCTTCGCCTTTCTTGGTGCGGTGCTGGCGGCCAATGGATTACCGACCCTATGGCAGGCCACGTGGATCACGCTGGCAATGGTGGGCGCGCGTTCCGCAGCAATGACGTTCAATAGGATCGCCGATCGCGAGATCGATGCGCAAAATCCTCGAACGGCAGCCCGCGAGCTGCCCTCCGGCAGGCTGTCCGTCGGGTTTGCCTGGGCCTTCCTTGCAGCCTCTGTCGTCCTTTTCTTAACGGCAGCCTTCTTTCTCAATTGGCTGACATTCGTGCTTTCTCCGATCGCCCTGGTCAGCGTGCTTGGCTATTCATATGCGAAACGCTTTACGGCGTGGGCACACGTCCTGCTCGGCTGGGCCCTTGCGATCTCACCCTCGGCGGCGTGGATAGCCGTTCGCGGCACGCTCGATTCGGAGGTCCCGCTCCTTCTTTCTCTTTTCGTACTGATGTGGACTGCCGGTTTCGATGTTTTATATGCCTGTCAGGATAAAGACTTTGACACGCGCGCCGGCCTTTATTCGATCCCCGCCCGATTCGGCCTGAAGAACTCCTTTCGAATAGCCCGTTTGTTTCACTTTCAAGCATTCATCGTGCTCTTGATCCTTCTCGTGGTTTCCGGTTTGGGCTGGATAGCAGCCGCGGGTGTTGCTGCGGTTGGACTGTTGATGATCTATCAGCATTCGATCGTAAAGCCGGGCGACCTTTCGCGAATGAATGCAGCATTTTTTACCGCGAACGCTTTTGTCAGCGTGATCTTGTTCTTTTCGTTCGTTGCTGGGGTCTTTCTTGCAAACTGAGAGTTTATGGCATTGCGCAAGCGAAACATCGCCTGTCTAGAATCCATGTGGACAAGGCGTATCGAGAATCGGCTCAATGTATTGCCCACGCTGGAGCTGGTTTCACGAACGATGGAGGCCAGGTTCAGCCACCTTACCTGTAACACGCGAGAAGAACTCCGCTACAACCTGAATCTGCTTTGCAAACGCAATTATGGCGTGCTTTATTTCGCCTTTCACGGATCGCCCGGCAAGATCCACCTTCACAGCGGCAAAATAACATTGACCGAACTTGCCGAAATGATGGGTAAGCGGTTTGGACACTGGGTCGTCCATTTTGGTACCTGCAGCACGATGCGAAAACCTCGCGAGGTGGAGTATTTTGCTGAGGCCACTGGCGTGGCACTCGTGACGGGATTTACAAAAGACGTTGACTGGATCGAGTCTTCGGCATTCGAGCTGCTGCTATTTAAGGCATTTCAAACCTATCAGAGCCCTCGCGTTATCTGCCGCCATTTGCTTACAAAGTACGCCGAACTTGCAGAGCTTACCGGGTTTAAATACTTTCCGAAAGCATTGCTCGACTAGGCTCTGCCAATACGCCGCACCCGTTATTTCTGATAAAATCTTTCTATCGGTATGCAGTACTCATTTGATGCGAATTTGATCGATATCGCCTTTAAGGTCGAGGACGGTGAGCGGCTGACGTTTGACGATGGGATGGCGTTGTTCCAAACGACCGACCTCAACGCGCTCGGTAAATTGGCCGACACGGTTCGCCGTCGCAAGCATGGGCTGACGACCTATTACAACGTCAACCGGCATTTCAACCACACGAATATCTGCGTCGCAGATTGTAAATTCTGCGGCTTTTATCGGCGTGCCCGCCAGGAAGATGCCTATACGCACTCGATCGAAGAAGGTATCGAGATCGCACGCAACGCGGTTGCCGAAGGCGCGACCGAGCTTCATATCGTCGGCGGGCTGAACAGCAAGCTGCCGTTCGAGTATTACACCGATCTTTTTTCGTCCTTAAAACGCGAGTTCCCAAAGCTCCACCTCAAAGCTCTGACGATGGTCGAGCTCGATTTCTTTGCGCGTTTCTACAAAATGTCCGACGAAGACGTCATCGAAAAGCTCAAAGCGGCTGGGATGGACTCGTGCCCCGGCGGCGGTGCCGAGATCTTCGCTGAACCGACACGCTCGCGCATCTGCGACCACAAATGCGACGGCGACCGGTGGCTCGAGCTTGCGGGCAAGGTTCACAAAGCGGGCCTCAAGACCAACGCGACGATGCTCTACGGCCACATCGAAACCATCGAGGACCGCATTGACCATCTCGTGCGATTACGCGAACAGCAAGACAAAACCGGCGGCTTCCAATGCTTCATCCCGCTCGCGTTCTATCCGCCCGGAACAGCTCTCGACAGCCTGCCCGGCCCCGACGCGATCGACAATCTCAAGACCATCGCCGTCTCACGCCTGATGCTCGACAACTTTGACCACATCAAGGCCTACTGGGTCATGCTCGGCAAAGCCACCGCCCAGACCGCCCTCCACTTCGGCGCGAACGACCTCGACGGTACCATCACCGACGGCGGCGAACTCACCCACGCCTACGCCGCCGAAGGCGAAGTGAAAATGACGAAACAGGAGATCATAACCATGATCGAACGCTCCGGCTTCGAGGCTGTTGAAAGGGATACGGTATATAATCGCATATCGGCGGGGTCCGGCTATTGAAGTCAGAACCGGGAGCGATAGCGACTGGGTTCTTTTGCCTGCGGCAATAGATCATGTGGAACGACACCGACATCCCTTTGGCTGTATTCTTCACATTCCGATGTTACGGGACGTGGCTGCATGGTGACGAGCGCGGTTCTGTAGACCGGGATCGCAACGTTTACGGGTCACCTCGAATTTCTGGTAATAGTACCTGGCGCAAATATTGCGAGACCTTGCTTCTACATCCTCCGGTTATACTGGACGCGGCGCGGCGTAGGTCAGTTGAGAAAGTGATCCGGGAGACTTGTCAAAAGCGCGGCTGGCGATGAACGTTCGCACGAACCATGTTCACGTCGTGGTTGCCATCGGCGAGAAGAGGCCCAAAGATGTGCTCATCGCCCTAAAGGCGAACGCCACGCGACAGCTTCGCGAGGACGGGCTGTGGACGCACGAGCATACACCGTGGGCGGATAAAGGTATAAACGCAATCTCTGGAACGAGAAAAGCATCTGGGAAGCATGCAACTATGTTATTAATGAGCAAGGTGACAAGTTACCCGACTTCGACTGGTGGTGAGAAGAACCCAGTCGCTAGCGCTCCCGGTTCTGACCCAACGACCTCGACGGCACCATCACCGACGGAGCCGAACTAACCCGCAGCTACTCCGTCGAATCCGGCGGCGAAGTAAAAATGACCGAATACGAGATCATTGAAATGATCGAAAGCGGCGGCTTCGAAGTCGTGGAACGGGATACCGTATATAACAAAGTCCCGAAGTACGTCGTATGAACTCTTGTAACGTCGTCATCGCCGCACTTCCGAATGAAAAACCCGGTGCCCATAAAAGTTGAATTGTTCGAACATTCTTTCGTTAGCGTATGAAAAGCAAAACCGACTGGAGTTTAATCGTGCAGGGCAACATTTCATTGCTTTGGATTCAAGAAACCCTGAACCGTAAGGATAAAAAAGTAGAAGAAATATTGATAGATTTCCGCAACCGATATGAAGGTCTTGACCCGTTAAACCCTGGATTACTCATGATGGCCTCTTACCTACTCTTTGTTTATCCTCAGCAAGCAGAATTCGAGGCCCTAGATTTCTCTCGAATTAAGACTGGGGACTTTGAGGTCAAGGAGGGTACTTCCACCGCTGACGCTAGGCGCTTCTGTTCCCGAATTCGCAATTCATTAACGCACGCCCGGTTTGAGCTAATCGACGAACGAATCGAGTTTAGGGATGAAAGATCGGGAAACGACTTGTTCCATGCCACTGTTGAGATTTCGAAATTCGGGGAATTCGTCAATGATTTTTTTTTCGAGGCAATACGACAACATTTTCGATCCATTGAGGCGCCAACGACCTCGACTTGCGCCTCAACGAAGGGGGAGGACTCACCCAAAGCTAATCCGTCGAATCAAACAACGAAGTCAAAATGACCAAGCAGGAAATTATTGATAAGTTGATTGGCGCGAATACCGGGGCCGTGGAAGGGATATGACCTGCACTTGTAGTTGCTACTAAGGTCGTGGAACACAAACTAATTTTTGGATATATTGTGACCTGGCAATTTGAAATAGAGGAATTGTATTCTTGAAATGAGCCGCGAGAGTTTTTGGAAGTTGCTGACAAGGGCCTCGATGGGCCTCGATTGTCGGGGCGGATGAATTCAACTTAGTCTCTAACCCAACCGAATCCAACGAGACCCCTCTAGCTATCCGTATAATTGAGAAGGGTGTTCAAGGAACAATCATATGAAATTAAATTCATCTTTGCAGGCGAATAAAAGGAGGAAGATATGAGAAACGTGCCCATCATTGCAATCATATTGCTTATGTTTGTTCTTGGCGTGGTTGGCCAGTCAGATTCAGTCGATGGTGTGAAGATCCCGCCGAAACTTCAAATTGTCGACTTTGATAAGATTTATGAGTCCGTAGTAATTGCTAGGCAATCCCTCAAGAAAGGAGAGTTCGAAACGACCGAACAGTACAACTTAAGATCCAGTGCTCCGATAAAGCTTACAAATGACCTGACGGCAAATGACACGTTTATTCTGATGCATCCGGGAAGGGGTTTGGCGTCGTATGATGCTGACTCTCAGAAAATGTTGGTTGAAATCAAAAGCAGTGATTCCTCAAGAACACGATACCCAAAATTCGAGGTAGAACAATCAGAAAAACCTCTTGGCAGCTATGTGGGTTCAAACGCATATGGTGGTCGAACGACGGTTACCAAAATAGCAAGAACAACCAAATCACTGATAGTTCAGAACTTCAATGTTTATCAGAAGGATGCCAAGTTTACGGCAGAATTTGGAGTGCTGCTGAAGGATGCCCCGACAACTAAGGAAAGCTTACAGGTTCTTTACTTTCTCCAGTTAGTAGGCCCTTATGCAGCTGACAGTTTTTACACAATTGAGCCCACATTTTCGCGTCCGACAGAACTTCAGCTCTCCGAGCACAGCCTTGTGGGCAATCTAAAGGAGATTTGGATTATTGATAATCGTAGTAAAAACGTGCTATTTAAGATCGAGTCCGTCGACGGATATATTGCCGACCCAGGTCAAATTAAGTTAGCGACGATTCAAGTGCCAACCGAAGGCGGAAAGGTTATTACTAGGGTTAGCGCCAGACGGTCCGACGCGGCTAAAAAAGCTGGTGCTCGCGGTGATGTCGAGGTTGAAGTCGAGATCGACGAGGGCGGTAATGTTATCGCAGCGACGGCAATAAGCGGGCATCCCCTTCTGAAATCGCCGGCTGAGGAAGCAGCATGGCAGACGAAGTTCTCACCAAAACTCTTTGATGGAAAACCCATTAAGTGGAAGACAACATTGAAATACATTTGGCTCGACGACTAGTAAATCAGCAGCCTTGTCAAGCTGGCGTAGCGTCGATATTACCTTAAGTTGTTGCACGAAGTACGGAAAATCGATCCCGAAGCAGCGAAACCGGTCCATGAATCACAACAAGTCCCGCTCTAGACAGTGAAAGTTCCTCACGCGGGTCCGTAACCGACAATTAAAGTCTCTTGGGCTTGCCGCATCGCATCGAGGCAAGCCGCGTTTAATTCAGAGATCCTTCAAGTGGCCAAGCCTGGCCGCGCTGCTCTGCGGCAAGGCGCAAAGCATCACCATGAACGACACAATCAAATTGATAACCGCACTGGAAACCGCGCCGGGAGTGATCATTCCTCTGATCCGCGAGGTGCCGGTGGCGATATTGAAGCGTCGTCCGAGTCCGGGGACGTGGTCGGCTTACGAGCACGCCATCCACCTATCGCAATCTGACGTTTCGTTTCGGTCGCGCCTCGGAATCTTCAAAGTGTATAATTAAACGAAAGGCCTCATTTCCGTCGAGAAGTCAATATTTTGGCTCATTCGCTGACGGGGGTAATTTTAGAAGTACAGGTCGATTAAACCGGTTGCGATCGCAGGTGCTTTTGCTGCGCACGTTTTGGGCCAAGCTGCGAAGCGCATACCGTTCGCAAAGCAAGGTCAGTTCGAGACTAGAGGGGTGTAGGTTGCTCTATGAGGCAAGATCGGATCGACATCTGGCTAAGGCCGGTAAACAGGTTCATTAAGAATGAGACCGCCGGCGGTATCGTTCTTTTTGCTGCTGCGGTCCTGGCTCTGATAGCGGCCAATTCGCCGCTGCAGCATTATTATCACCAGCTCTGGCAATATCCGTTCGGCTTTAATTTCGCTGGTTTTGAGATCTCAAAATCTCTGCATCACTGGATAAACGACGGGCTGATGTCGGTGTTCTTCTTCGTCGTCGGCCTCGAGCTTAAACGCGAGATCATCGGCGGCGAGCTCTCGGATCTGCGAAAAGCGACGCTGCCCCTGGCTGCGGGTTTTGGCGGGATGTTCTTTCCCGCGGTTATCTATGTTCTATTTAACCGGGGCACGGACGGCATCTCTGGCTGGGGTATCCCGATGGCGACCGACATCGCTTTCGCTTTAGGCATCTTGTTTCTGCTCGGAAGCCGGGTACCCGTTTCTCTCAAGGTATTTCTGACCGCCCTGGCGATCGCCGATGATATCGGCGCTGTTCTTGTTATCGCATTCTTCTACACGTCAGAAATTTCTCTCTTTAGTCTCGGATTGGGTAGCGTGTTTTTGGCGGTTCTCATCGGCGGCAATCTTCTTGGGATACGCACTCCGATCTTTTACGGGATCATTGGCATCGGCGGGCTTTGGCTCGCGTTCCTTCTTTCGGGCGTACACGCGACCATCGCGGGAATACTGGCTGCCCTGACAATACCGGCAACGGTAAAGGTCGATTCCGAGAGTTTCCTGTCGAACCTTCGTTCCCTTGCCGACCGTTTCGGCGAAGAATCGCCGGGCAAGAAAAATCTTATCAGCTATGAACAGCTCCATATTATCGATAGCATAAAGCGCTATACGAACGCGGTAGATACCCCGCTCCAGCGACTTGAACACGGAATGCACTCCCTTGTGGCCTTCATCGTGCTGCCGGTCTTCGCGTTTGCAAATGCGGGGATCACGATCACCAGCGACCTGTTTGCACAGGTGGCAAGCACCGTCACGATGGGAGTTCTATTCGGGCTCACTTTCGGCAAGACGATCGGTATTGTTCTGATGAGCAAACTGGCCGTCTATCTGAATCTGGCCTCGCTTCCTGCGGGAACCTCATGGAAGCAGATCTATGCAGTCGCATTCCTCGCTTCCATCGGTTTTACAATGTCGATCTTTATTACCGAACTCGCATTCGTTGATGCCCAACTCATCCTTCAGGCAAAGCTTGGCATTTTCATCGCCTCGGCGATAGGCGGAGTAGTAGGCTATCTGCTCCTGAGAATGTCCTTACCTGACGGTCCCCGCCCAGCACACAAAGAAACGGTCGAAATTGAATAGAAAAAGACCAGGTTCGGTCAGTAAGTAGAAACGGTCGCCCCGTAATTAGAGAAACGGAATTCAGACGAATCCGGGCTAATGGCTTACGAAGCGGGAAATATCGCCTGCGAACCCCAGCACGTTGGCCACCAGGATGCATGGGTGCGTCGTTAACGGTCCTACTATTTGTTTTGCCTCATGGCCGTGCGGGTAACCGCATTCACAAAGATCATTTCGATCCCATTTGCGAAACCATTCGGTTGCACTTGACATATGCAACTGACTGGTTGCATACTCGTGTTCGCAGTTATGAAAAGAGATGTATTTCAAGCTATTGCTGACCCGACGCGGCGGGCGATCATTGCCCTGATCGCGTTTCAGGCAATGACACCGAACGCGATCGCGGAACATTTCGACACATCGCGGCAGGCGGTTTCGAAGCATTTGCGGATACTCGCCGAGTGTGAGGTCGTACGACCGGAACAAAAGGGACGCGAGATATATTACCGCCTCGAGATCGACAAAATGAAAGAGATCGACGAATGGCTGGAGCAATACCGAAAGATCTGGGAGTCGCGATTCGACCAACTCGATACGCTGCTTGCCGAGTTAAAACAACAAGAGAAAAAGGAGCGAAATAAATGACACCTGCAGAAGTGAGCACGCCGTCCGACCAAGAAGTTCTAATTAAAAGGAGCTTTGATGCTCCCGCCTCGCTCGTCTGGCGGGCGTATACGGAGCCCGCGTTAATGCGTCGCTGGCTAACGGCAATACCCGGCTGGTCGATGCCGGTATGCGAGATGACCACAGACGTCGGCGGCCAGTATCGATGGCGATGGCGCGATGATGCGAACGGCGTTGAGTTTGGCTTTACGGGAGAGATGCTCGAGGTCGAGACGCACTCAAAGATCGTGCATACGCAGGTTTACGACCCCGGGACCATGGGCGGATCGATGGGAGACGGGGCGTCTATCATCACGGTCACGTTCGCCGAGGCGGACGGCATTACGAACGTCGCGACCTCGATCAAGTTTGCATCGAAAGCGGATCGCGATGCTGCTATCTCAACCGGCATGACCGACGGCATGGAAATGAGCTACAAACAGCTCGATGAAGTTTTGGCCGAAATCTAACCAAAACCTCACCAGAATTTGGAGAAACAGCAATGGAATTTATCGTGAACAAAGAGGCAAAGACCGTCACGATCACCGCCGAATTCGATGCGGGGCGTGACCTCGTGTGGGACGCTTATACAAAGGTCGATCTTCTCGACCAATGGTGGGCACCGAAACCATTTATTTCAAAGACGAAGGTGATGGAATTCAAAGTAGGCGGGCGCCGATTCTATGCAATGATCGGCCCCGACGGCTTCGAGAAATGGTCGGTCCAAAAATATACTTCGATCACGCCTAAGACCAACTTCAAACTGTTCAATGCTTTCTCGGACGAGAACGAGAATCTTGAATTGCCAGGCTCGGATTGGGATTTGACCTTTGACGGGAACGGGGGCAGGACTACCGTGACCATAAGTATCTACAACGAATCTCTTGACCGAATGGAGAGGCTCATTGCGATGGGTTTTAAAGAAGGCATCACGATGACGCTTGGACAACTGAACGAGCTTCTGGCTCGCCTTAGGGAAGAACAATGATGGTAAACGAGCAAATAAAGACTTATATCGACAGCCAGGCAGGGCCCAAAACCTCCGAGATGCAGCAATTGCACGAATTGGTCCTGGGGATCGATCCGGCGTGCAAACTGTGGTTCTTGGATGGCAAAAACGACGCGGGAAAGGTTGTTTCTAATCCAAGTATCGGCTACGGTTCGTACGAGATCAAATATGCTGACGGAACGGCCAGAGAGTTCTATCAAGTTGGCTTGAGCGCGAACAAGACAGGCATCTCTGTCTATATCATGGGCCTCGACGACAAGAAATATTTGGCCGAGACCTTTGGGAAAACTCTCGGCAAAGCGGACGTGACCGGGTATTGCATCAGGTTTAAAACTCTAAGAGATATAAATATCGATGTGCTTGAGAATGCAATACGATCCAGGTTCGAATTTGGACGGAAAGATGCAGGCTAAATGCCCTTTTACGAATTGAATATGAAACACGCGAAAAACACCATCTGCCTTTGGTACAACGGCGATGCCGAGGAAGCGGCGAATTTCTATGCCGCGACTTTTCCGGATTCGTCGGTCGACGCGGTCAATCGGGCTCCGGCCGATTATCCGTCTGGGAAGCAAGGGGATGTGATCACGGTAAACTTCACGGTAAGGGGACTTCCCTGCCTGGGGCTTAACGGCGGGCCCGAGTTCACGCACGACGAAGCGTTCTCATTCATCGTCGCGACCGAAACACAAGAAGAGACCGACCGCTATTGGAACGCGATCGTCAGGAATGGCGGACAAGAGAGCGTGTGCGGCTGGTGCAAAGACAAGTGGGGCGTTTCGTGGCAGATCACGCCCATCGCCCTGACAAAAGGCTATACTGACCCCGATCCGGCAGTAGCAAAACGCGTGTTTGAGGCAATGATGACGATGAAAAAGATCGATGTGGCAGCTATCGAAGCTGCCCGCCGCGTTTGAAACCGAGGCCGAAAACTCGTATCTTTGTCGCGTTCGAGCGCGGAGGAGTATGGGTGAAGACTTTCTGACTACGGGGCGTGTTGCGCGGCTGGTGGGCGTCGCCGTGCTGATGTTGGTCGCAAATGTTGCGGTGACCGTTCTTTACATGGTTGTTTACGGCCACCTGATCGATCCCGGCCACGACCAGGCGTATTACGACGCGCACGTTCAGACGGCCGCGCCCTATTGCAGCGTTGTCGCGGGCATCCCGCTTATGTTCCTTGCCGGCTGGTGGGTTGGGCGATGGCGGCCGCGGGAGTTTGCCGTCCGCTCCGCGCTAGCCGTTTGGTTCGCCTATGCCGTTATCGATATCGCGATCATCCTGGCGGCGGGAGGCACGTCATCGCTGACCCTTGTTGTAGACGTTTCAATGATCACCAAGCTCGCCGCGGCGTATTTCGGCGCCGTATTTGCGCTCCGTCGGGCGGCGCAACCATAACCCACCTATGCGAAAAGTGATCGCCGCGATTAACATGACCCTTGACGGTTTCTGCGACCATACTTCAATGGTCGCGGACGACGAGATACACCAGCACTATACCGACCTGCTGCGGAATGCTGATATAGCGATCTGGGGGCGAAAAACGTTCGAGCTAATGGAGTACTGGAAGGCCGTCGTTGCAGATCCGACAGGCGTCAAGACGATGGACGACTTCGCGACGGCGATAGACGATATTTCCAAGATCGTTTATTCAAAGACACTCACCGGCTCTGACTGGAGAAAGACGGTTGTCAAGCGAGAGATAGTAAGGGATGAGATCCTGGAGCTAAAAGAGCAACCGGGCAACGCGATAGTGGTCGGCAGCCCCGGACTTATCGTGGCGTTCGCGAACCTCGGCGTGGTCGACGAATTTCAGCTCAGCATCCAGCCGACGATCGCCGGAAGCGGCCTGCACCTGCTCAAGGACATCGGTAACAAGATCGATCTCAAGCTCGCAGGAACTAAAGTGTTCGGCTGCGGCGTCGTGACGCATTACTACGAAAGCAAGCCATCGGCAGCGAATGAGGCATAAGGAATTTCACAGGTCGCATCGTGTTGGCTGGCTAAGGGCCGCCGTGCTCGGCGCCAACGACGGCATCGTATCCACCGCAAGCCTTATCCTCGGCGTGGCCGCTGCCGGGGCCGAACGCTCCGCGATCTTGGTTGCGGGGGTAGCCGGCCTCGTGGCAGGGGCGATGTCCATGGCCGCGGGTGAATATGTTTCGGTGAGTTCTCAGGCGGACACGGAGAAGGCGGACATTGCGCGTGAAGAACGGGAACTCGCAACGGAGCCGGAAAAGGAACTCGAAGAACTGACAGGCATTTTTGTCGGACGCGGGCTCGACAAGGCAACCGCGACAGAGGTGGCCGAAATGCTGAGCCGAAAAGATGCGCTGACGGCTCATGCTCGGGAAGAGCTGGGAATTTCGGAGATCACCACGGCACGCCCGATACAGGCAGCCCTCTACTCGGCCGTGACCTTCGCAATCGGAGCCGCCTTGCCCCTTTTGGTTGTCGTGATCTCGCCGAGGCCGAGGCTGATGTGGACGGTCAGCCTAAGCTCACTTGTCTTTCTCGCGCTCCTTGGTTCGATCGCGGCACGAGCGGGCGGGGCTCCGGTGCTGGTGGCCGCGGTTCGTGTAACTTTCTGGGGAGCACTTGCGATGCTAGCAACAGCAGGTGTCGGCGCACTTTTCGGGATAGCTGTATGATCCGGGTTCAAACTCTCAGCGAACCGCGAAAACCGCGGGCGGCGTAATAAGATTCGGCGCCGTTGTGATAGGTCCAGACCGTATCATAACGCCGGTCGCAGAACATTGCACCGCCAAGTTTACGGATATCGTCAGGTGTTTGTATCCAGCTTGAGGTTTTCCGGTCGAATTCGCCGAGGGTCTGCAATTCGCGATATTGCTCTTCCGTCAATATTTCAATTCCCATTTCGCGGGCCATTCCGAGGGCGCTGTGTTTCGGTTTGTGTTCCTTGCGGGACTCCAGGGCCTCGGGATCGTAGCAAACGCTCCGCCGACCCTTCGGGCTTTCCGGCGAGCAATCAAAAAAGATGAATTCACCGGTCATTTTGTCGAAGCCGACAACATCCGGTTCGCCGCCCGTGCGTTCCATCTCGGCAAGCGACCAGAGTTTGGCCGGCGATGATTCCAGCTTTGCCTGCACGTCTTCCCATTTCAACCCAGAGTGACGGTCAGCATTCGCAGCAAACCGCTCCTTCAACTCATCAAGCAATTCTGCTTTAACTGCCGGCGCAAGGTCCTTTCCCATACTCACCTTCTAATTACGCGACCAAATGATGCCTAACTCTCTGCTCACGATGCTTTTGACCGGATCGGTACATGTTATCCTATGCCGGTCTCAAGTCGATTGTCCACGTCAGGAGGGCCTGTGAACCAAACCGACATCGGCGGCGCGTCGCCGGTTCTCATAGTTCGAAATGTTCCCGCAACACTTGCATTTTATCGCGATATGCTCGGATTCGAGGTCACATTTGAAGGGCCCGAACCGGATGATATCTTCTTCGGCATCGTACAGCGCGGGCGGGCAATGCTGATGTTTAAGGACGTCGAGATCGATCCGGTCCCGAATCGCATGCGAGATATTGGGCACGGCGTTGCAGGCTGGGACGCTTATTTTTTCGTTCACGATCCCGAAGCCCTGGCCGACGAATTTGCCATGCGGGATGTGGAATTCTTCCGATCGCTCCAAGTCAACCATGATAATTTGCTTGGTTTTGAGATCGAAGACCCAAATGGGTACATACTTTTTTTTGGACGGCCAAACCGATGAAGGAGATTCGCGTCGCCCCGGAAAGTCGACTTCTTAGATTCCCCAGCGCTGTAAAATACGATCGATCCATAGACGAGTGGTTCGCCAGCCGTGGCGAACTTGGTGCGACCGCAAGTCGATGGTTCGAAATTATGCGGAGCCAGGGCAAAGACGTCCGCGAACTGCTCCACGATGGCCATCCGACCGCCTGTCGAGACGATGCCGCTTTTGGGTATGTCAACGTCTTTACGGCTCATGTCAACGTAGGCTTCTTTCGCGGCTCGGAGTTGCACGATCCGTCTAACATGCTTGAGGGCGATGGTAAATTTATGCGACACGTAAAGCTCCGGCCCGGAAATAATGTCGATGAGGCCGGCTTGCAGAGCCTGATAGTGTCTGCTTACATCAATATGGAGGGCGGGGAGCAAAGGTAATGATCAGTTCGATCGCGCCGCAATTGCGCACCATCGATCTTGATTCGACGATCCGTTTTTACACGGACAAGCTGGGATTCGAATTCGTGTTCAGATATGAAGATCTCTATGCCGCAATTCGCATCGGGAGCCATGTGATACATCTAAAATACGCATGCGAACCCGACCCTTCTATCGCCTACGTTAACGAAGAAGGCCACTTACACCTGTATTTTGAAACGCAAGGAATCGCAGATCTGGCCGAGAAGCTCAAAGAGAACGGTGTGGTCCTTGTCAACGATGTTCACGAAACGCCCTGGCAAACACGTGAGATCGTGGTCAACGACGATCAAGGGCACACGCTGTACTTCGGAGAGCCTGCATGACCCGACAGGCTCATTGGGTCTAATAGCTAAGCCTTCTAACGCCCTCTCCAGATCCGGCCCGCGATCATGTTTGAGACGATCGCTGTCAGCCCTAGGATCGGCGCGACGGTCAATGCAATGTAAAAGTTATAACGAAGTATTTCCGGGTAGAGATCTCTGCTGTAAGCAATGTACCAGCCTGCAATGGCCGAGCCCAGAAACAAAAAGTGGATCGTTAGCGACAACGCGATCACCCCGGGATAGACCCACCCAGAACGAAGCCTTTCAAAAAGGATTGCCGAACTGACCCCGAACAGGACAGAACTTCCAAACGCCGCAACACATTGAAGCAAAAGGAAAAACCCGGTCGCTTCTGCGATGACCTTATAGATCTCGCCAACGGTCAGTGCCATAAAAAACAAGGCGACGGCCAACGCAGCTATCGCGGGAATTACCAGGTGAAGCAATATCCCGAGGAGCGAAACGGCGATCGAAACTGATGTAGTTCTGGCATTCATGAAAGTGCCGTGCCGAACGTGTGGCTCCCGAGCCAATTTCATAGTAACAAAAATAAAGGCGGCCTTTAGAACAAGCCGCCTTCATCCTTTCCTACAAAAAACTGGATCATGCCAGGTCAAATCGGTCGAGGTTCATAACCTTGTCCCACGCGGCGACAAAGTCGTTAACGAACTTCTCTCCACCGTCCGACTGGCCATAGACCTCGGCGATCGCACGAAGCTCCGAGTTCGACCCGAAGATAAGATCGACGCGCGACCCAAGCCATCTAAGCTCGCCCGTCTTGCGATCGTGCCCTTCGAAGACGGTCTCATTCTCATCGGCCGCCTTCCATTCTGTCGCCATATCGAGCAGGTTAACGAAGAAGTCGTTTGTCAGCGAACCCGGCCGCTTGGTAAACACGCCGTGCTGCGACCCGCCCGTGTTGGCCCCGAGGGCCCGCATTCCGCCGACGAGTACCGTCATTTCCGGCGCGGTCAGTGTAAGCTGCTGGGCCTTATCGACGAGCAATTCCTCGGCCGAGACCTTGTAATTGGGGTTCTTGTAATTGCGGAAGCCGTCTGCGATCGGCTCCATAAAGCGGAACGAATCGACGTCCGTCTGCTCCTGTGAAGCGTCGCCGCGGCCGGGCGTGAACGGAACCGAAACGTCATAGCCGCCGTCTCTTGCCGCCTTTTCTATAGCCGCACATCCGCCGAGGACTATCAGGTCCGCGATCGAAACGTCCTTGCCCGAACCGCTCTTTATCTCATCCAGTTTGCCCAAGACCGCCGCCAGATCGGACGGGTTGTTCACTTCCCAATTCTTCTGCGGCTCAAGCCTCACTCGGGCCCCGTTTGCACCGCCGCGTTTGTCGCCGCCACGGAAGGAGGAGGCCGATGCCCATGCCGCACCGACCAGCTGCGAGACGGACAACCCTGAATCGAGGATCTTTGCCTTAAGTTCGGCGATGTCCGCGTCGCTCAAGGATGCGTTCCCCGCCGGGACCGGGTCCTGCCAGACAAAATCTTCCGCAGGCACCTCGGGTCCCAGGTAGCGGACCTTCGGGCCCATGTCGCGGTGCGTCAGCTTGAACCACGCCTTCGCGAACGCTTCGGCAAACTGATCTGGATTTTCGAGAAAACGCCGCGAGATCTTTTCGTATTCCGGATCGAACCGCAAGCTGAGGTCCGTCGTCAACATCGTTGGCCTGTGCTTCTTATTCGGATCGTAGGCGTCGGGGACGATCTCCGGTGCATCTTTTGCGACCCACTGATTTGCTCCTGCCGGGCTTTTAGTCAATTCATACTCAAAACCGAATAGATTCTCAAAAAAGCTGTTGCTCCACTTCGTCGGGGTCGTGGTCCACGTCACCTCGAGTCCACTCGTGATCGTATCCGGGCCCTTGCCGGTGCCGAACTGGCTATGCCAGCCAAAGCCCTGTGAGGCAAGGCCTGCTCCTTCCGGTTCAACACCGACATTGTCTGCCGGGCCCGCGCCGTGTGTCTTACCGAACGAGTGCCCGCCGGCTATAAGGGCAACAGTCTCTTCATCATTCATCGCCATACGGCCAAAGGTCTCGCGAATGTCGATCGCGGCTAGGAGAGGATCGGGGTTGCCGTCCGGGCCTTCCGGGTTCACATAGATCAGGCCCATCTGCACCGCACCGAGCGGGTCCTCAAGCACCCGCGAGTGCACCTTGCCGTCCGCATTGTCGTCAGAAACCAGCGTACCTTCCTGCCGGTCGGCTCCTTCGGAACCGTGCCTGTAGCGAATGTCGCCGCCGAGCCATTTGTCCTCGGCTCCCCAGTAAACGTCCTGGTCCGGTTCCCATGTGTCGGGCCGTCCACCACCGAATCCGAGCGTCTTAAAGCCCATCGATTCAAGTGCGACGTTCCCGACCAAAATGAAAAGGTCCGACCATGAGATCTTGTTGCCGTATTTCTGTTTGATCGGCCAGAGAAGGCGACGTCCCTTGTCCAGGCTTACGTTGTCCGGCCAGCTGTTGAGCGGTGCAAAACGCTGCTGTCCGCGCCCGCCGCCGCCGCGGCCGTCGCCGATGCGATAGGTTCCAGCCGCGTGCCACGCCAGCCGGATGAACAAACCGCCGTAATGGCCGAAATCCGCCGGCCACCAGTCCTGCGAATCGGTCATCAACGCCTCGAGGTCCTTCTTAAGCCCCGCGTAGTCGAGTTTCTTGAATTCCTCCGAATAGTTGAAACCCGGCCCCATCGGGTCCGACTTCGACGAATGCTGCCGAAGGATATCCAGTCTCAACTGGTTCGGCCACCAATCGCGGTTTGCCCTGAAGGTACCGTGGGTGTACCTCCGGGTCCCGCTAGTGAACGGGCATTTCCCCGAACCATTGCCGTTTTTTCCGTTAGTGTTTTCCATCTCTATTCTTCTTTTCCTCTTTCTTGGTTTCGTGAACTTCTTAGTATTTTGTGGAGAAAATATTTCGTGAATCTCTCGTCCCTCGTGGAGAAAAACAGAACGCTCCACCAGGCCCGGGAATTAAGACCAAATTCACCGACAGTCCGGGCACAGCCCCCGCAGCACAACTTCGATCGATTCGGCCTTGAACTTTGAAAGCCGCTCGCCCTTACGGACCAGGTCGTCCGGGATCGGCAAAGCGAGATCGATCAGCTTCCCGCAGTTGTTGCAAACCGCATGATCGTGCCTCGTCAGCGTACGGTCATATCGGGCCGCGTCGTTCCCGAACCGGACCTCGCCGATCATCCCCTGCTCCTTAAGAAATCGGAGCGAATTATAAACGGTCGCGAACGAGATGCCGGGCAGGATCCGGCGTGCGTCCTCGAACACCTCATTTGCCGTAAGATGTTCATCGGCTTCGCGGATCACCTGCAGAACGGCCTGACGTTGTTTTGTTAATCCTAAACTTGCTGGATCTTTCATTGCTCAGTACCTGTCAGTGTCAACTTAGAATAATTCCAATTCTAACCTTTGTCAAGAACGACTGGCTGTTTTAGGCAATTGTATGTTCGCCCCCGCCATCTGCATTCGGATACACTTGGAGATGAATTGAGAACCGCACGGGAAAGCCTGATTCGAATTCTCCAACACGCCTATTCCGGCGAGGTCGCGGCCGCCTACGCCTACCGCGGCCATTGGAAAAGCCTCAAAAATTCGCCCGAAAGAGAACGCATAAAACAGATCGAGGCCGAGGAATGGGACCACCGGCGGCGTGTCGGTGAATGGCTGGTGAAGCTCGGGTCGGGGCCGCGAGCGGTCCGCGAAAAGGTTTTCTGGACCATCGGCCGGACCCTCGGTGTGACCTGTCACATTTCCGGATGGTTCATGCCGATGTACTTCGCCGGCCGTCTCGAAAGCAAGAACTCAGTGGAGTACGAGGACGCCGCCGTTTTTGCGAAAGAACTCGAAATGCACGACTGCGTCGAAGACCTGCTCGACATGGCCCGCGTCGAGGTCGAACACGAGGTCTTCTTCCGCGAAACCGTCACCGGCCACCGCCTTCTGCCTTTAATGAAACGCGTCTTCGGCTGGGGTTAGTGCATTATTCGGTCGGCGGGTAGAGCCGCTCGAACTCAGGGTCGCCGTGAAGTATCGCCAGATCGGGGTCCTTTCGCGTCCACGCGGAGTTTCGATTGCCGCCTTCCCAGGCCTTCTTCAGGGCGACCATCGCGTACTTCGGATTATTCAGCGCACAGAACACGCACGCGGTGTTGTAGAGGATCATCGTATCGTCCGGTCGTAGAGCAACCGCGATATCGGCCTCGCGTTTCGCATCTTCAAATCGTCCAAGTTGAGAGAGAGGCCGCCAGAATCACGCGAGCCCGAGCATCTTCGGGAACCTTTCGAATACGATTCTCAAATACCGCGATCTGGCGGTGAAGAAAGTTGGCTAGGGCATCCTTCTTACCGAGTGCTCCTAGTGCATTGTTGATCGTGACCGTAACATTATAGTTTTCGCCTGAATGGACCAGAGCCTCTTCCATCATATCGACGATCTCCTAGCCTCAGGCTTCTGTCGAATTAAAGAGAGTCTCGAACTCCGGATCATCGTGGAGTAGGGCAAGGTCCGGATCCTGTCGTGCCCAAGCGGTGGCGCTGTAGCCGGCCTCACACGCCTTTCTTAGGGCGTTCATGGCGTCTTTAGCGTTGCCTAACTGGCAAAAGACACAAGCGATGTTATAGAGGATCATCGTGTCGTCGGGACGTAGCGCCATTGCGAGATCTGCTTCACGCTTGGCATCACCAATTCGGCCCTGATGTGCTTAGTAGTTAGCCAAAAAGACGCGGGCTCGTGCGTCTTCAGGTACCTTTTTCAAATGCTTCTCAAAGATGGCGATCATTCGATAACTGAAATTATCAAGAGCGTCCGTCTTACCCAAGGCGCCGAGCGCGTTAGCGATGGGGACCATCGTGTTATAGTTCTCGCCCGCATGGGCGAGCGCGTCCTCCATGATGTCCACCAACTCATGGTACTGACCAGATTCGAAAAGCGCACTTCCTAATAGATAGTAGCCGCCGTCGAGATCAGGATACTTCTTGAGGGTCGTTCGCATCTTATCGATGACGCCATCATATTTTTTATCCGCAAAGTCAAGCCACGCCTCGGCCAATCGCGTCTCCGGAGCATTGCTTCCATTCTTTTTGGCATTTTCGGTCGCAGTTATAGCGCGATCGATCCAGTGTTGTTGTCGCTCGAAATAGTAGTAGTGCTGGGCACAAACATTTGCTACTCCTGCGTGCGCAACTGCAAAATCCGGATCTAATGCGACCGCGCTTTCAAACATTTGAAGGGCGACCTGCAGGTCTTGCCGGGCGACACTTCGCGCATAGTTTCGGCCGCGCAGGTACAGGTCGTAAGCGTGCGGATTCTCGGTCGGTTTTTCGGCCAGGGCTTCCTGTTCCTGCGGAGAAAGCGTGATGCGCAGTGCGGCGGCGATCTTTTGTGCGATCTCGTCCTGTACTGCGAAGACATCCTCCATTTCTCGGTCGTAGCGTTCCGACCAAAGCGGGAATTCGTTCGCCGCATCGATCAACTGGGCGTTTATACGAAGGCGATTCCCGATACGACGAAGGCTGCCGGCTAATACGTGCGAAGCCCCGAGTTCACGCCCGACCTGTCCTGCGGTGACCGATCTATCGCGGTACGGCAGGATGTTCGCCCTGAAGAATGTTCGAAGGCCGCCGATCTTCGAAAGTTCGGTCGTAATGTCTTCCGTAATGCCGTCGCGGAGGTATTCATCTTCTTTCATCCCGCTCAGGTTTTCGAAATACAGCACTGCGATTGACTGTTCCTTTGTCGCCTGAGGAGCCTGCGTACCGTGAATACCGCTGTCGGTCGAATGCCTTCCGGAATCCAGATCGCGCTTTAGGCGTTTCAACACGGTCTTTAATTCGGTTGCGCTTTGAAAGCGAAGGTCGCGATCTTTTTCGAGTGCCTGCCCGATGATCCGGCCAAGCTCCGCAGGAAGCGACGGATTGACCTCGTTCAGCGGCACCGGATCGCGATTGAGGATCGAATCGAAAACAACCGCCGAAGTTTCACCCTGGAATGGCAAGACACCTGTTGCCATCTGGTACAAGACTGTTCCGAAGGAAAACAGGTCCGTGCGCGCGTCCGTAATTTCGCCGCGAGCCTGCTCCGGTGACATATAGGCGATCGTTCCCATCGTCGCACCGGCCGAGGTGAGGTGGTCGGCGATCGCGGTAGGAACGTTCGAGGCTGCGTTGGGCTTCTGCTGGTCGATCTTTGCGAGGCCAAAATCGAGTATCTTGGCTTGACCACGTGATGTGATAAAGATATTTGCGGGCTTCAGGTCGCGATGGACGATCCCTTTTGAATGAGCGGACTCAAGAGCATCAGCTATCTGCACACCAAGTGACAAAACCTGGTCAACATCGAGCGGTCCTTTGCGAATTCGATCCGCGAGGGACTCGCCGTCCAGCAGTTCCATAACGATGAAATGCTGGCCATCATCCTGCTCGATCCCGTGAATTGTACCCATGTTTGGGTGATTCAGCGCCGAGGCTGCACGAGCTTCCCGTTGGAACCGTTGAAGAAGATTATCGTCATTCGCCATCGACGGCGAAAGGAACTTTAGTGCAACATGGCGGCCAAGATTCGTATCTTCGGCCTCGTAGACAACGCCCATCCCACCTTCGCCGAGCTGCGAAGAGATGTGATAGTGCGAGATGGTCTTGCCAATCATTTAAGAGCCTCCAAGATCGCGTGCGCTTAACCGGGTTAGAGAGTGTGCTAAGTATATATTTGGACTAGGGGTTCAAGCAAAGCTATCGCCAAGACAAATATCACCAGGCATGAGGGATAGAGCGTTGAAACACCCTTTCCATCGCGCCGACTTTCAGATGCGTGAAGTCGGTTGCGATCCATCAGAGATTCAGCTTCAGCACCACTAGGATCCAAGCGGTTCGCCGCGCGGCAGAGTGCGGTCCGGTTATGCTCTCTTGTGCCGCTTCTTCCGGTTGCTGACGTTGATCGTTTCTTTCAGGCCGAGTGTCAGGTAGCCCTCGCGCTAGAGGCCGGGTTTGGCGAATCGTTCGGTTCGCTCAAGGAAAATGCCGTGGTGGCGGCAGAACGGCGTTATGTGGATCACGAAGTTCTGGGCGCCGCCCTTTGGTTTCACCTCGAACCCGTCCGGGTCATCCTTGTGCGTCGGCGAAAGCCCGATAATGCTGTCCCGCTTGTCGAACATAACCAGCACTTTTTCCGGCCGGCCGAGAATGCCGCAGGTGTATTTGTTCAGCGTCAAAGTGTTCTTGTTGTTGATCGAGACCGAAAGCCGCTGATTGCTCGGCACCGTCTGCCCGCCCCTGAATATGTCCCAATGCTGTGCCAAACGACCTTGCTCCGGTGAAAGATAGTTGCATCAATGATATACTCTTCGATCGAAAATGCAAGGGCTTTTTTAAGCGATGGTCCGGTGATCGTTGAGGTTTTGCGCCGTTCAGTGATCTCCGGGATCTCCTCGGCAATCGTCGAGGCCAAAGGTACGGCACGCGGCTTGTCCGTTTTTCCGATCTGTACCTAAACGGCTCAGATTGTCGTTTTGACGCAGCTTCTTGTGGTCATTATTACAGATTGTGGGCGGTTTCCAGGCGGTTTGTTGCCTTGAACCACTCAACGAACTTCGGGATGCCGTCCTCGATCTTTGTACGCGGGTCATAGCCCAGCAGTCGGCGTGACTTTGAGATGTCTGCGAAGGTTATCGGGACGTCGCCGGGCTGCATCGGCTGGCGGTCGATTATGGCTTTTTTACCGAGTGCGGCTTCGATAAGCTTTATCAATCTTGAGAGTTCGGTGGTCTCAGATTCTCCGAGATTAAAGACCTCATGCATTGGACCATCAAAGTCGATCGCCGCCCGCACACCCTGGATCACATCATCGATGAACGTATAGTCCCTGCGGGACGACCCGTCTCCGAACATCTGTATCGGATTGCCCTCCGAGATAAGGCGTGAGAATTTGTGGATCGCAAGGTCAGGCCTTTGCCTCGCCCCATAAACGGTAAAAAATCGCAGGCAGACGGTTCGAATGCCGAACAGGTGCGTATAGGTATGGCACACCAGTTCGCCGGCTGCCTTAGTGGCTGCATACGGCGAGATCGGGTGTTGGATAGGATCGTCCTCAGCAAAAGGGACCTTTGCGTTAATACCGTAAACGCTCGACGACGAGCCGAAAATAAACCTGGGCACTTCGTAATCCCGCGCCATCTCAAGCAGGTTCATTGTTCCGGTGATGTTCGTCTCGGCGTAAAGCTTTGGCTCCTTTAGCGACGGCCTTACCCCGGCTCGTGCAGCCAAATGGACCACGCAGTCAAACGGGTTCTCTGAAAAGACCTCTTCGATCCTTTCACAGCATCGAATATCCGCCTCAACAAAACGGAAATCCCCCGCGGACGCGATCTCCTTTAGATTGGCACGTTTGAGGTCAGGGGAGTAGAAATCATTCAGGTCGTCAATTACGGTAAGGCTCCACCTGCCTTCCTTGAGCAAATGCGACGCAAGGTGCGAACCGATAAAACCGGCTCCACCGGTGATCAGTATTTTCTTATTACGCACTATTTTAGTTAGACCTTCCGGGGCGAAACAGGACGGCAATATAGGAATACCACAAAAACGGACCTCTGCACAAAGCTGAATTTCCCTTCGTGAAATAGGGGGCGACCGACAGTTGTCGTATTCACACAATTCCGTTCCTTATGTTTAGGAGTATCGATACGAACTAAGATCTGAAATGAATGATTTTGCTTGTCAACCGCTTTTGTCGTTCTCTATACTCTAGTTCGATAGGAATTTACTTGATTTGGAGTTTAGTTTTGAACCTGAAGACTCACAAAGGAAGATTGGACGCCAACGGCTTCCGCTTTGCGATCGTCGTTAGTCGTTGGAACGATTTCCTCACATCGAGGCTGCTTGAGGGAGCCGTTTCTGCCCTCGAAAGCCTCGGAGCCAAGGAAGATCTCGTCGAGGTCTTTATGGTGCCGGGATCGTTCGAACTGCCTGGCGCCGCAAAGAAAGTTGCTGAAAGCGGACGCTTCGACGCGGTCATAACGCTTGGGGTCGTCATCCGCGGTGAAACTCCTCATTTCGATCTGGTTGCCGGTGAAGCTGCAAAAGGAGTCGGGCAAGCCTCGTTCCAATCTGGAATTCCGGTAATTTTCGGTGTTGTCACAGCGAATACGGTGGAGCAGGCCGTCAATCGCTGCGGAGTCAAATCCGGCAACAAGGGTTATGAGGCCGCAATGGCGGCGGTGGAAACGGCGAGCCTCTATCGTGAGATCGAGGCGAAAGATGATTCTTCGGGGTTGAATGCAAGGGCAGTTCCGCATGTCGTTTGATAAATCAGGCAAGAATTCGGGTTCGCGCCGCAAGGCGCGCGAATGTGCCCTTCAAATGTTGTTCGCCGCAGATGTGGTGGGCCCGGAGGCGTTTACTGCGTCGCAATATTGGGCTGAGCTAGGGTTCGACGAACTTCAGAAGGGAGCTGGTACACTTGCTCTGGATATACGGGACGAAACCGAAAAACTCTCAGGGGTACATGATTCGGTTCGTGCATGGCTGAAAAAGGCAGATCCATCCGAAAGATCGAGAAAACGTTCTGAATGGATGCGCACCTTTGCTGCCTCGATCCAGGCGCTCAGGGCGGCCTTTGCGACCGAAGTCTCGGACCTGGTTGAAGACAGGATCCCGTCCGTTCAAGGAACGGCTGTCGCTGCCGAACGTGCGGCAACAGAGTTTGATTCGCTGATCGCGGGTCTTGAATCGAAGATCCTATCATCCACGTTTAAGCTGCCTGTCGAGGACAGGTCCAATTTCGCCGAACTTCGTTCGCAGGGCCACCAATCGCTAAAAAGATTGCGAAACGAGCTTATCCCTGAATTTTCAAAGCTCTTCGGCGCGGTTACGGCGGCTCGTCCCTTTGCCGAAAAACTGGTTTCCGGATCGCTTCTGAACCTCTCTGCGATCGATGAGCGGATCAGGACAAGAGCGGAACACTGGCGGATCGAGAGGATGGCGATCGTCGATCGCAACGTTCTCCGCCTGGCCGTTTATGAATTTCTATTCGAGGACACGCCGCACACCGTCGTGATCAACGAGGCACTAGAGATCGCTCGCCGGTTCTCTACCTTTGAGGCTACTCAGTTTATTAATGGTATCCTCGATGCTATCAAGCTGGACCTGGAAAAGCCTGCTGATAACGACCCGGCACACATTAAAGAAAAGTCTCAGTCGTCATCTACTTGAGACCGTTGCCCTGCGTTTCTCTCATATCGAACCGCTGCGAGCGGATCCTTGTCTCTATTTCGAAAATACCAACCAAGGCCGCATGTCTATTAAACTAGCCGTGAGTGCGATAGAATTATGTTTATCGGAGACATTTTTGAGAGGTTGATCAATAACCGTGAGTGAAAAGTACACGAATTTATCAGAGTTCATCGCCGAAAATTTCGGTGCGAACGCGACGTATGTAGAGGGCCTGCTTGCTAGGTTTAACTCGGACCGGGATCTTGTCGATGAATCATGGCAGGAATATTTTGACGAGCTTCTAGGCGGAAAAAACGGTCAGGAGGCCGCATCGGTTCCTTCCAAGCCTGCCCCGGACAAACAAGCGGAACCGAAACCGGAGAAAGCATCGAAGCCGCCGATACAACTCGGAGAAGATGTCAATGTAAAACCGATCACTGGCCCGTCACGAAAGATCGTGGAGAACATGGAGCAAAGCCTCACTGTTCCGACAGCGACCTCTCTACGAACGATGCCGGTAAAGCTTCTCGAAGAGAACCGGCAGATCATAAACACCCGCCTAAAGGCTTCCGGACGAGGAAAGGTCTCATTCACTCATATAATCGGCTGGGCGATCGTTCAGGCTGCGAAGGCTTATCCGAATATGAATCAGGGCTTTGTCGAAGTTCAAGGGACTCCGTCACGACTCATTCAGGACCACATTAACCTGGGCATAGCGATCGATATAGAAAAGAAGGATGGGTCGCGAAACCTGCTCGTACCAAATATAAAGGGATGCGAAGCGATGAATTTTGCCGAATTCTTTGTTGCCTATAACGAGCAGGTATCGAAAGCACGCGACGGCAAGCTAGAGCTGTCGGATTTTCAGGGAACAACCATTTCACTGACAAATCCGGGCACCATAGGTACAGCCGCCTCAAATCCGCGTCTGATGTCGGGACAAAGCGCAATAATCGCTACCGGTGCAATAGATTATCCTGCCGAATATCAGGCAATGATGCCGGCTTCGCTTTCGCAGTTGGGAATCAGCAAGACCATAACGTTGACAAGCACATACGATCACCGCGTGATCCAAGGGGCAGAAAGCGGTCTGTTCCTTGCTCGAATTCACGAAATGCTGATCGGTGGACATGCTTTCTATGACGGGATCTTCAGAGATCTGGAGATCAGTCTTCCGCCGCTTAAGTGGGCGCCCGACTTCAATCCATCGCTTTTGGGCGGTGACCGCTTTGCCGAGCAAGCGGAAAAGCAGGCTAACGTTTTGCAAATGATAAACGCCTATCGAATTCGAGGGCATTTATTGGCCGACATCGATCCGCTCAACATGACGACCCAGGACACGTCTGAACTCGACCTCGAGCACTTTGGCCTGACCATCTGGGACCTTGACCGCGAATTCATCACAGGGGGCTTGCACGGTGAAAAGACCGCAACCCTTCGACGCATTCTGGAGATACTCCGTAGAGCTTATTGTGGGAAGGTCGGGATCGAGTATCGGCACATTCAGAGCAAGACGGAAAAGGATTGGATCCGACAGCAGGTTCGAGAACATTTTGTCGATACGAAACCCCTAACATCGGAAACGAAGATCGCTTTGCTTCAAAAGCTGATCGAGGCAGAACAGTTCGAACAGTTTTTGCATAAGAAATACCTTGGACAGAAGCGTTTTTCGCTTGAAGGCTGCGAAACGGTCATTCCGATGCTCGACCAGCTCGTTGAAGGAGCCGCAGAACGCGGCGTTCGGGACATCTATATGGGCATGGCGCATCGCGGCCGCTTGAATGTGTTGTCCAACATCGTCGGCGATCCGGAAAGCGGCAAAATGGCCGAACGCATATTTACGGTGTTTGAGGGAACTTCGCACCCGTCGTTTCCGGCTGATGAGGGAGACGTCAAGTACCACCAGGGGGCGGTCGGTGCGAAAGTCACCCGGTCAGGCCATGAAGTTCGGATCGAGCTATCGTGTAATCCGAGCCACCTGGAGTTCGTCAACCCGGTCGTCGAGGGAATGGCTCGAGGCAAACAGGACGATCTGCGAAACGGCGAGCAATTGTCGCGCGACGAAGTTGTCAATCTGGTCATGCCTGTCCTGCTGCACGGCGACGCGGCGTTCGCCGGCCAGGGTATCGTAATGGAAACGCTTCAGCTGGCCAATTTGCCCGGCTATCGTACCGGCGGCACGATCCACATAGTGGTAAACAACCAGATCGGCTTCACCACCGGAAAAGAATCGGCCCGCAGTTCGATCTATTCAACGGATGCGGCACAGATCACTCAGACACCCATTTTTCATATCAACGGCGACGATCCCGAGGCCGCCTATCGTGTGATTCAGATCGCGCTTGAATACCGTACCCGTTTTGACAAGGACGTGGTACTCGATCTTGTTGGTTTCCGACGGCTTGGACACAACGAGGGCGACGAGCCTAGCTATACACAGCCGGTGATGTACGCTCGCGTAAAAGCACATCCGGGCGTACGGCATATTTACGGACAGCAATTGATCCGCGAGGAAGTCATTTCGGAAGAAGACCTTGCCGAAATGACGAAAAAGGTCGTCAACAAATATGAGGGGATCCTGGAGCGTGCCAAAAAGATCGCCTCCGAGAAAACAGGACGGCTAGAACTTGCCCCGCCGGTTTCCGAGGATGACGGCTCTGCTGTTACCCAGACCGGGGCATCTGATGAAGCGCTAAAGGCGGCCTCTGACAAGATCTCGCTGGTACCGGAAGGCTTTAATATCAATCCCAAGATGGTCGGCCAGCTCGCTCGACGGGCCAAAATGGGAGCCGGAGAGGTGCCTATGGATTGGGGATTTGCCGAAGCAATGGCCATCGGTTCACTGGTCCTGGACGGCTATCCGGTTCGTCTGAGCGGACAGGATTCGGGCCGCGGAACTTTTTCTCAACGTCATGCGTCGATGTATGACACCCGGACAGGCGAACGGTGGTCACCATTGACCGAGCTTAAGACGGAAAAGAACCCAAAAGCACGGTTTTATGTTTTTGACAGCAGCTTGTCAGAATCCGGTGTGCTTGGATTCGAATATGGCTACTCGGTCGTGTGCCCCGATGATCTTGTAATGTGGGAAGCACAGTTCGGCGATTTCGCAAATGGTGCTCAAGTCATTATCGATCAGTATATTGCTGCCTCGGAAGACAAATGGGACCAAAAATGCCGTTTGGTCATGCTTCTGCCGCATGGTTATGAAGGACAGGGGCCCGAGCACTCGTCGGCACGTCTCGAGCGATTTCTCCAACTTTGTGCAGAGAACAATCTGCAGGTTTGCAACCCTACGACTCCGGCCCAGTATTTTCACCTGCTGCGGCGACAAGTAATGCAGGACATCGTTCGCCCGCTGATCGTAATGACGCCTAAAAGCCTTCTGCGTCTTCCGGCTGCTAGTTCGACGATGCAGGAATTGAAAGAAGGTGGATTCTATCCCGTCATCGACGACGGCAAGATCCGCGACCGAGCCACTGTCAAACGTGTTGTCCTTTGCAGCGGAAAGATCTTTTACGACCTCGAAGCGTCGCGAGAGGAATCGAACGATGAGCGTGTTGCCATTGTCAGACTCGAACAGTTCTACCCGTTCCCGTCAACCGCCATCAAAGAGATGATCGCTGCCTATCCGAACGCCGACCAGGTGTTCTGGACCCAAGAGGAGCCAAAGAATATGGGCGGCTGGGCATTCGTCAGACCCAGGCTGCGGTCGATCATGCCTGAGACGACAGAACTTCGGTATATTGGACGTCCGGCTTCGGCCTCGCCGGCGACCGGCTCGTACGCCATTCACGAACTCGAACAGCGCAAGGTCGTGGACGATGCCATGATCGTGGATACTGGAGAGATCGCGGCAGCGAGCGAGCCTGAGGTCTCCGAAAAGCTTGCACCGGCGAGCGCCTGATGCGTCACGAGCGGTCCAATGAGTTAAATGACCATTTGCTGACACGACTTAGCTTGCAGACCGTACACATGTTTCTGCATCAGAATGATGAAGAGGCCGATGCCTCGTGCAATCAATTATGTTCCCGATCAGAGCCATCCCTGTATTCTTTTTGACCCTTGCCGCGGTCCTTGCTGCATGCGGCGGCCAAACGGTCATACCTCAATCCCCATTTGTCGAGCAGCGGCCATCTGCAACTCCAGGGCCAATGCGAGAAGCGGTGACCGTCGCCGCTGTTGGCGATATAATGCTCGGCTCGCCATTTCCGAATGATACGAGAATGCCGCCAAACGACGGTGCAGACCTGCTTAAGGAATTCACACCGCTGATCTCGGCCGCAGACATCGCTTTTGGAAATCTCGAAGGCCCGATGGTCGATGGCGGTACGTCAACGAAATGCCGTGAGCCGCGTCCCGGCCAGCCGATCCGCTGCTTTGCTTTCCGTATGCCGACAAGGTACGGAAAATACTTGAAAGAGGCAGGTTTTGATGTGCTGAGCCTTGCGAACAACCATGCGCTGGATTTTGGTGCAGCCGGCAGCCTCAGCACGCGACAGACCCTCGATGCTCTCGGCATCAAGCACGCAGGCAGCGATAAGGAAAAATTTTCGACAGTTCACTTTGAGGCCAAGGGGTTCAAGGTGGCCGTAGTTGCCTTTGCTCACAACGCCGTTGTTCCCAATGTGAATGATCTTGAAGGCGCCCGTACGCTGGTCGCACGTGCTGCCCGCGAGGCGGATATCGTGATCGTTTCCTTTCACGGGGGTGCGGAAGGGACCGACCACCAAAACGTTCCACGCGCCACCGAGATCTATGTGGGTGAAAAGCGGGGTAACCTTCCGTTATTCGCGAGAACGGTGATCGATGCCGGTGCTGATCTTGTGCTGGGCCACGGCCCGCACGTTCTACGCGGCATCGAGATCTATAAAGATAGGCTAATAGCCTATTCGCTGGGAAATTTTGCTACGTATGGCTGGTTCAGACTGGAAGCCGAGACGGCATTGACGATGCTGCTAGAGGTCAAGCTAGCCGCGGATGGCCGGTTTATCGAGGGCAAGATCCACTCGGGCCGTCAGGAAGGCCGTGGGATACCAGTACTCGATGAAACAGGGGCAGCGTTGAAAAAGGTAAAGGATCTTTCGGCAGCCGACTTTCCCGGCACTTCTCCTCGTTTTGAGCCTGACGGTCGCATACTTCCACGGTGATCGGTTCAGCCGGAAAGCTATTTTGCCGATCTTTGTTTGCTCTTTTCGATCTGCTTCACGAGCCGCGCAGCGTGATTTCTTGCGATCAAAGGAATACGCTCATCGTTCGACAGCTCAACGAGAAGCGGCTCTAACTGAACAGGATCGGAGATATCGTTCCTCGCCATCATCGAATCGAGCGATCGCATAAGCTTGGGAGCTTCAAGAGGCTGATTTTCCCGCGAAACCGAAATATCGAAAACCCAGATGAATTGATGACCGAGCTTTCGGTATTCGTTCATTATGGCCTTCATTTCTTTATTTTCGGTCCAATTTAGCAAAACCTCGCGGGACCGCCCATCTTTCGACCGTGCGAATTTGATGTTCCCTAGATGAGAAAAATCTTTTGAATACTGATAGTTCTCCTGAGAATCGAGAAAATTAAGGGCCGCGATCGCACGATTTATTTTCTCCAATACGGAAGCAGATACTACTATCGGGTCGGAAATGATCTCGGCACTGTTCTGACGCCTAAACGAAATGCTCCCCAGTCCAGCCTCATCGTGTTCGATGACGATACTCGGAATTGAAAAATCCGGCTGTGAGAATTCGTATCGAAACGCGGCCGTTGTTTTCTGGCCAGGTGCTTGCCCTGCACCCGATGCCGCCGCGATCTCGCTGCCCGCGGGCCGTTCGTTCCTCTTGGGCAACGCGGGCTCAGGCACTTTCTGGGGCTGAGGAACTTCTTCCCTGACCTCGACGGCTACTGGCCTGACAGTCGCCTTGGCCTTTGGCCTTGTTTTTCGTGTCTGGGCGTCAACTCCCATCGCGAACAGCAGCGACAGTGCGAAAACTGAGATTATTACAAAGAGTCGTGCAGAGAACGTCATTACAGAGTAAGGTCAACCTGTTGCGAGAACTAGGATGATACAGGTTCTTTGGATGTGCAATCCCTCAGGAAGGTTCGTTTTGAGCTTGCCTTGCTTTTACGCTAATCGAAATTGACCGAAACGATCTTTGACACGCCGGCCTCTTGCATCGTAACGCCATACAACGCTCGTGCGGCTTCCATTGTGCGTTTGTTGTGCGTGATCACGATAAACTGTGTCTTTTCAGCCATTTCTGCGATCCGGGCAACAAAGCGGCCGACATTCGCGTCGTCCAAAGGGGCATCGACCTCGTCAAGCAGACAGAAAGGAGACGGCCTGTATTTGAAGATCGAAAGAACTAGTGCGATCGCGGTCATCGCCTTTTCGCCGCCGGAGAGCAGAAGGATGTTCTGGAGCCGTTTTCCTGGGGGCTGCGCGACAATTTCTATGCCTGCCTCAAGTATGTCGTCGGCTTCCAAAAGAGACATTTCACCGCGTCCGCCGCCAAACAACTCAGAAAAATATTCTCCAAAATTCCGGTTTATCGCCTCGAAAGCTTCCTTAAAGCGTGCTCGCGAACGTACTTTTATTTCGCGAAGTGCTTCTTCGGCGGAAGCGATGCTGTCGATGATGTCCTGCCGCTGAGAAGTAAGAAAATCGAGCCTCTCCTCGGCCTCGGTCAATTCTTCGACGGCGAGCATATTTATCGCGCCAAAGCCGTCAAGCCGATGCCGCATTGCCTCGACTTCGTTTCGGGTGTTCTCGAGATCAAAGTCGTCGTTAATTTCGACCTCGTCAAGCAACTTGGCCAGCGGAAGGGCGAGCTCATGAACGCATTTTTCATTCAAATTCTTGAGTTCGGTCACGGCCTCCGCCTGACTCACCTCGATCGTGCTGCGAGCATTGATCGCTTCGGCAGCCCGTCTATTGGCTTCCGCAAGTTCATCGCTAGCCGAATCGGCCAGTTTACGCGCGGCATCGAGCTTGGCCAAGGTCTCCGCCAAAAGTGTTTGCTCGCGCCCGATCTCGTCTTCAGAAGAAGAGATCCGGTCTGCAAGTAGAGCGATAGAAGATCGCAGTTTTTGGATCTTTTCCTCAGTCTCGTTTATATCAAGGTGCTGCAGATCGGATCGGGTCTCAAGCTCGTACTTTTCGTCCTCCAGGCGTTTCAGCGCATACAGCACCGACCGGCGGCGTTCTCCTGAGGTGGCGGCCAGTGTTCGTTTCTCGTTAACCGCGGCAAACTCGGCATCTGCTGCAGATCGGGCTGCCAACAGATCGCTCGCGAAAAGTTCGATGTCTTCCGCGGCAGACCGGCGATTTGCTTCGGCACGCTCCTCGTCAACAAGAGCTTCGTCCAGGCGGGTCTTGATCTGTGACTTCTCGTTCTCAAGGTCAGCGATCTCGGCCTTGACAACATTTCTGTGTCGTTCCGCGCGCTCCAACTCCTGATGGCTGGCTTTTTCGTTTATTTCCAGTCCGACAAGGCCTCGCTCGACCTTTATTATCAGCGACTGAAGATCGACGATGCGTTCTTCATATTCTGCCAAAGCCTTGCGACGCAATTCGACCGTTTCGCGAGCGTCACCGATCTCCTTCTCGGTCTCAATGACCGATCTTTCGAGGGTCGATAACTCTCGCTTGAATGCAAGCAAGGAAGGATCCTTTTCGCTGGCCTTCCCTGAACCCCCAATGAAAAGCTGCCTTCCGATCGCCATTCTTCCTTCATTGTCAATTGTGAACTCTGCCCCGGATCCTCCGCCGGACCGAACGTCGTTCACAAAAATGGCGTCAAGTTCGCGCGGCAGGATCCCGCGCAAGACCGAAAGGAGTGCCGGAGACAGACCAAGGCTGTCGGCGACCGTTCTTCCCTGCCCGGCTGGCGTCTTTTCCGTCTCCACAGAGCTTGGGCTGGCGACAACGATGGTAATGATCCGGCCGGCGCCGGTAGACGCGGCCCAGTCACCGACCTTTACAGCATCTTCATAGCTGGGAACCAATACAGCCTGCAGATATGGCCCCAACAGCAGCTCGATCGCTTTTTCCGCAGATTCGTCAACGTTCAAATGATCCGCAAGAACGCCTTCGAGTTTTACGCCGATCCTGGCTTCGTCGGCGAACAGTTTTTGGACCTGTGGGAGATAGGCCGCGCGTTTTTCTTCGATCTCACGGAGAGCATCAAGGCGGTGCCTTTTTGCAGAAGCGTCGTTCTCGACCCGCTTTAAACGATCGTCTGCCTCTTCCAGTTCCTTTCGAGCCTCGCCCGATGCCGCGAGGACCTCAGATCTTTCCTGATTCAAGCCGTCGAGCTTTGCACGTTCGGTTGCGACCTCAGTCAGGATCTTCTGAACTTCGTTTCGGTGTTCTTCGATAGATCGTTCGGCACGCTCCAGTTCTCTTTCGAGACCTTTTTTCCGTTCGGTAGCTCGCTCGTCATTTAGAGTAAGTTGGCGATGGATCTCATTGAACCGCTCGATCGCCGCTGAATGACGGACGAGCGAGGCGCGAAGTTCGTCCAATTTCTGTTCGATATCGCTTACGACCGAAAGTTTTTCGCCCCAGATCTTTTCCGCTTCGACCAAAAGAAGGCGTGCAGCATCCGCTTCCGATGTTTCGCGAATTTCGTCTTTTTGCAACCGGGCGATCTCGGCCTCGGCCGTCTTGATACGTTCTTTGACCAGAACGTTGTCGTTGCGAATGCTCTCAAGCCGATTTGCGAACGCGACCACCTGCTCCGACTGGTATCTGTGCTCCCGATCCGCACGGTCACGTTCGAGGGCGTTGTCTGCAAGCTCGTGCCTGACCCGCGCAAGGTCGTCCTCGGTTGACCGGGCTTTTTCCGTCGCTTCCCGAAACCAGCTCTCTGATTCCGCGACCCTCGCCGACGACTCTATTTCCGCCTGCTCGGCCTTCAAATGCTCGGTTTCAAGTTCATGGATCTTCGTAGAGAGATACTGGCCCTCGGCGGCGTAAAGCTGGAGCAGCCGCCCGCGAAACTCTTCCTGCAACGCTACATACCGCCGCGTCTTGGCGGCCTGACGACGCAATGAATTTGCCTGTTTGTCTATTTCCGTGACTATGTCGGAGATCCGGGAAAGATTCGCTTTTGCAGACTCAAGGCGTGCCTCAGCGGCTCGCTGCCGAGTCCGGAATTTGGAGATCCCCGCTGCTTCCTCGATCAGGATCCGGCGGTCCGAGGGTTTTGCCGAAATAACCTGGCCGATGCGGCCTTGTTCGACTATCGCATAATGAGCACCTGATAGGCCGGTACCGGCAAACAGGTCCTGAATGTCGCGAAGCCTGCAGGCCTGGCCGTTAAGCTGATATTCGCTTTCTCCCGAAAGGTAAAGCCTCCTTGTTACGGAAACCGCCTCTCCCGGAGCAAAATCAAGAGCGATCGAACGGGGACGCCAGTGTCGCTTGGTCCTCACGGTACGCTGGACGGTTCGGATAGAACCGACCTGCGCGGCCATTACGACCTCAGTATCTTCACTGATCTCTATGCCGCCGTCTCCATTCTTAAGGTTTTGAATGGTCGCCGCAATTGGCTCTGCGGTCTCGGACCCAGCCTCTAGGGTTTCGACATCAACTGTCTTTTCGTCGATCTCGTCGAGAGCCTCGTCGATGTCGAACAGCTCATCGTCGCCTTCATCTATCGCGTCCTCGTCGCGCACCAGATGTAAAACGACCTCGGCCATACCGGCCGGCTTCCGGTTTTTCGAGCCCTGAAAGATGACATCTTTCATTTCGCCGCCGCGCAGCGTTTTGGCCCTCTGTTCGCCCAGGACCCAAGAAATGCAATCGGATACGTTCGACTTGCCGCAGCCGTTCGGCCCGACAACGGCCGTAATGCCATTTCCGGTAAATACTATTTCGGTATGATCGGCGAAGGATTTAAAGCCGGTTATTTCGAGGCGTTGGAGCTTAAACATTCTATAGTGCTGCCGTTCAAGCAGGACACTACATTTTGGGGTAACGACGATGTTAAGTCAACCCATTCTCTCGAATGAAAGGTCGGTGTGCGAACCGATCCGCTCCGTATGGCGACGAACATTCGCACTGCAGTTAAATTTAAGGAAGTGGAGAGAACGCAATGAAAGTTTTATAGCCCTTCTCGGCCTACATCGCGAAGGCCTTCCTTCTCTGCCCGCTCGTGGTCAAGTTCGGTAAGAACGTCAAGCAGAAAGTTAGTGTTGCTCGTTATGCTGATCACTACCGGAAATTCATTTTCGGTGGTAGTAAACTCGAAGGTTCCGCTACTGATCTCGATGATCTCACGAAATGCTGAGACGCCGTTCTGGCCGTTACACTCGGCATCGACGATCTTTCCCTCATTGAACGAAACGTTGGCCAAATGCCGCTCGGACTTGATCACAAGCAATCCGGTCATTTTCGCGCTTTCTATAACCTGGACCGCATCAAAGATGCTTACATACGCGAGGTTTCCAGCGACCGTCACATCTGTCCTGACCTTTTGAGGAGACCTATCGCGGTTATTGGCAAAATCGGGACGCCGGGCCCTCCGGATCGCTTCGAGGCCAGGGGCGACGGAAATCCTTGGATCGAGCAGTTTTGCTTCCTGTAAGCGATCGTAGGCCAGATCGAAATCTTCTCGTGCAATATATAGGCTGACCAACGCAAGACATTGTTTTGCCGCTTCCGTCAGGTTCTTCTGCTTGATACAAATATCCCGCATCTTTTCACGAAGAGGGATGGAACGCGGGCTTCGTTCGATCGAATCTCGCAGCAGGCCATGGGCCTTATCGGGTGAGCTGTATTTGATAAAAAGGTCCGCGTCAAGAAGGACGGATTCGATGGATACTTCCGAAACCGGCACACCGGGCCTTTCAGTGACTTGGGTCATAAAGGACACTGAACAAAAATGTTCAACAATACAAAACTAGCACATTTCACCCCGTCCCGTCACCACTTTTTTGCTCGATATGCGATCCTTTTGCCCCACGTATGCGGTAATAACAGGCTCGTTCCTTAGTTGGTCAGCACTTGGTGCTCATGATACGAGGCTCCTCAATATTGCAAACCCGCTAGTCGCATTACTTTATCCGTAGTTCGAATGGCAGCAGCATCAGGGCTTGGCCTTGTTTTGCCTGGTCAAACAGCGCAGCAAACCTAAGTGCGCGACGAGCGTCCTCAGGAAGCGAATCGGCCAACGCTTTCTGGGCTTTTTGATCAGAGGTCAACCCGGTCGAATCGTCGCCCGCGAGTATCGTTTCAAGAAATGGCCGCGGCTGGGGGAATACTATACGACGCACGTCCTTATCGGCCGGAAGGTTGGCCAACTCCTTGGCAATCTGTAAAGCCTTTTCCAGGCCGCCAAACTCATCAACCAACCCGTTGGACCTTGCCTGGGTGCCGGTCCATACCCTGCCCTGTCCGAGTTCGTTAGCACGTTCCGGCGTTATCTTTCGGCCCGTAGAGACCTTTGGAATAAAGTTATCAAAGTAAATGCTGTTGGTTTGATCTTCCATTTTGGAGCGTTCTTCGGGTGTCCACTTCTCCGTCTCGCGGAAAAGGCCGGCGTTCTTGCCTCGAAGGACATATTCGTTAGTTATTCCAAGCCAATCATAAAAACCTTTAATGATCGGCTTACCCATGAACACCCCGATCGAGCCCGTCAGGGTCGAAGGCTGCGCTACTATCTTGTCGGCATTAGTTGAGATGTAATACCCGCCCGACGCGGCAACGTCCCCCATAGAGACGACCACGGGCTTTTTCGCTTTAGCATTTTCAATTGCAAACCACATCAGGTCGGAAGCGAGGGCAGAACCACCCGGAGAATCGACCCGCAGGACGATCGCTTTGATGCTCGAATCAGCCGCCGCGTCATTAACAGCCTGAACGATCGTATCGGAACCGACTATTTCTGCCGAGAAGGGCCCATCACTCGACCGGCCAACATTGATCGCACCGGAGGCAAAAATGACGGCAACTCGCTCTCCATTGTTGAGGCCAAGCGAGTCAGAGGGGATCTCCTTGTATTTTCCGGCCCTTATCGTTTGCACATCCTCGTTTTCCTGATATCCAAGCCTCATTTTCAATTCATGAAAAACCTGGTCGCGGTACAATGCCCCGTCTATCAGGCCGAGAGCTTCGGCTTGACGAGCGTTATATGGCGCGGAGTCTATCAATTTCAGTACTTCCTCAACGGGCTTGCCCTGTTTCTCGGCAATAGCATTCGTCAGGCGGCCGAAATATTCGTCGAGTATCGCGTTGATCACCTCGCGCTGGCCTTCACCCATTTCCTTTCGCGTGTACTGGTCGGGGGCGTTCTTGTATTTAGGCCCGATCTGGATCACCTCGGCCTCGACACCTAGCTTGTCCAGCGAGCCTTTGAAGAACATTGCCTGAGCGGCCAGCCCGTTGATATAAATATCCCCGGAAGGCGGCAAAAAGATCTTTTCCGCAGCCGTTGCAATGTAGTACTCCTTATTCGTGCCTATTTCCATGTAGGCATATGCGGGTTTCCCCGACGAGCGAAAATCGGCGATCGCGTCGCGAAGCTCGTCGGCCCTTCCCCAACCGATACCGGGGAAATTGATCTCCAAAACGACCGCCCCTATCCGGCTGTCGACCTTTGCCTTTCTGAGTTGTGTAAGAAGGCTTGTAAATGACTGAGGCTGAGCTAACCCCACCGCTCGAGCGACCGGGTCGTCGGGCGTATAATCGGGAAGGGATCCCGAAACGCTCAGTACCAGCACGGTGTTCTTCGCAACGGTCGGACGGCTGATCGAAGTAATGATCAGAGCGATACCGATGACCGCAACAAGAAAAAGGATCAGCGTGATCGCGCCGCCGATTATGAGGAATTTGGTAGTTTTTGAAGTTGCCATGTTAATATTCGCGCGGCCTGCCGTGCCGCTTTAGCCAATTATAACCATACGTCCGCCGCTGCGAAAGGTTCAGTTCTGGCTATCTTCGGCCGAATTCTGGAATAGGGGCCTAACACAGGCCTGGAGCCTTTGGCTGGCGCTTTTCTTTTCTGCTTCCAGCAATTTATACTCAAAATTCTTCAGGTAGGCGGCAGACCGCCTTCCTTTTGGTATGGCAAAGAAAGGCTCGGTACTGATCTGCGACGATGAAGAGATAATGCGGGAGGTTCTCGAAACGATCCTCACGACAGCCGGTTATCGTGTTGAACTTGCGAAAACAGGTGAGGAAGCCGTCGAGCTTTTTTCTCAGAAACCGTTCGACATAGTGCTAATGGACGTGTCGATGCCCGGCATCGGAGGCATTACCGCGCTCACAGAGCTTATCAAGCTCGACCCCGAAGCGGTGGTATTGATGATAACTGCGTTCGCGACGTTCGACACCGCCATTTCGGCGTGGGAAAAAGGTGCGACCGGTGTGATCCGAAAACCATTCCAAAACGAGCAGATACTGGCTTTCGTCGCAAGAGGAATAAGAAAACGAAGGAAGGAAGAAGAGCGGCAGTCGTTAAGACAGGTGCTAACTCGATCGGTCAGCCGCGATGCAATAATTGGCCGCTCTGAGAAGATGGAGGAGGTATTCAGATTGGTCGATCGAGTGGCTCAGGCCAGATCGACGGTCTTGATCACGGGTGAAAGCGGAACCGGAAAGGAAATGATCGCCCGGGCAATTCATGAGGCAAGTCCCAGGGCCGACAACCCGTTCGTTGCGGTAAATTGTTCGAACATTCCCTCGGAATTGCTAGAATCAGAGCTTTTTGGGCACACGAAAGGGGCATTTACGGGTGCCGTTGCGGCAAAGAAGGGTTTGTTCGAGGTTGCGGATACTGGGTCGATATTCCTCGATGAGATCGGCGATCTGCGCCCTGAGACGCAGGTAAGGCTGCTGAGGGTCATCCAGGAACGCGAGTTCACACCGCTGGGCGAGACCTCGCCGGTAAAAGTGGACGTTCGTATAATTGCCGCGACGAATGTTGATCTAAAGGATGCCGTAAAGTCCGGCACATTCCGCGAAGACCTTTATTATAGGCTCTCCGTGGTACCTATCGAACTGCCGCCGCTCCGCCACCGGGCCGAGGATATCCTTCCGCTTACCCAGCATTTTATTCGAAAGTACAATGAGGAAAACGGTAGGGCGGTGTCGGAACAACTATCGCCCGATGTCTTGTCCCTGCTTGAAAACTATTACTACCCCGGTAACGTGCGGGAACTTGAGAACATTGTGGAACGTGCCATCGTCATTGCTACCTCTAACGAACTGACCGTTGAATGCCTGCGGCCTGAGGTGCGCGACCCCGATCTCGCATTCGAGATGATCAAGAAGACGGAAGGTGTTTCGAACGAGATCGATATTGCGAGAGGTGTGAATTTCTACGACGAGGTCAAACGCTTTGAGATCGATCTGATACGTCGTGCGCTTGATCAGACCGGAGGCCATCAATCGCGGGCGGCACGCTTGCTTGGCCTTAACGCGACCACGTTGAACTCAAAGATCAAGTCTTATAACATCCACCCGCGGGATTAAGGGCCTTGGGTCTCGTTAGTTTATCCAAAATATTGAACTAAAATCAAAAAATCGAACAAAAACGGGCATTCTTGGTCCGGTTTTGGGATGTATCGGATATTTCGACAGCCGTTTCTTCGTTCAGACACTTACTTTTACGGCAACTATATCGAAAATCAACATTTAGTGGCACTGGGATTGCCTCTTTGCCGGTTAGACACTCGTGTCTAACCCTTTTTATTTTAAGAAACTGAGCACAGCAAGGCGTCGATCGCGTATCGAACCCCATCAGGATCCATCGGCCTGCAGCCTTCTCAGGAACGGCATTATCCAGAACAGCTCGTTCATTTGTGATGCAAAACGCACTTTATTTAGTGAATTTATTAACTTGGAGGACCAATATGAAAAAGCTTGTTCTAGGCTTTGTATTATTGTTTTTGGGCGGACTCAGCTCATTGACAGTACAAGCCCAAACGACAGGGTCCATGTCCGGTACCGTGACCGATCCTAACGGCGCGTTAGTGGGCGGGGCAACTGTAACGGCTAGGAACAACGCTACCGGCGTCGAACGGACCACAACAACCGGCGCACAAGGTACGTTTAGTTTCGAGGCGTTGCAGCCTGGCGTATATACCGTCGAGGTGGAGAACTCCGGATTCAAAAAGTCCGTAGCTCCAAACATCAATGTTTCGGTCGCCGTGAATGCGGGCGTGAACATAACGTTGGAGGTCGGGCTTGAAGGAGAGACCGTCACGGTCACTGCGGCTCAGGAAACCATTAACACGGTTTCACCGACACTAACAAACGTGATCAACACACGACAAGTTGTTGACCTGCCGCTTCCGACACGTAACCCGCTTGATCTGGCCGCTTTGCAGGCCGGTATCGCGGTTGTCGGTGCAGACACTCGCGGTTCCTCGGTCGGTGGCCTTCGCCAAACGGCGACCAACGTAACGCAGGACGGCATCAACGCGATGGACAACTTCGTTAAAACGAGTTCGTTCTTCGCCATCAGTGCCCCGTCGCTTAACTCGACCGCCGAATTCAGCATCACGACGAATACCGTCGGGTCCGAATCAGGACGCGGTGTCGCCCAGGTGAATATGGTCACCCGCGGCGGCTCAAATCGATTTTCGGGCGGCCTTTTCTACCTGCACAGGAACGATGCGTTTAACGCAAACTCTTTCTTCAACAACCAATCAGGTACTATCCGTCCGAGACAGAGGCAGCATTTCTACGGCTTTGACATTGGCGGCCCGGTCTATTTCCTCGGTTTTGGCGAAGGTTCCAAGCCGTTCTGGAATGGACGCGATAAAGCTTTCTTCTTCTTCTCGTATGAAGGATTCCGCGAGAATTTCCAGGCGACCCGTAACAGGACCGTCCTCACCCCTGAGGCTCGTCAGGGCATATTCCGCTATACCGGAACGAACGGACAGCTTCAGACCGTCAACCTTCTTCAGGTAGGCAACGTCGGCGTGCTTAACCCGATCACTGCCGCTTTGATCGCCCAAACACCTGCACCGAACAATACGCTGGTTGGCGACGGATTTAACACCGCCGGTTTCCGATACAACGTCAGCGGTACTGACCAGAACGATAAGTATGTCGCACGTTACGACCATCAGTTGGTCAAGGACACTGCGGCAGGCTCGCACAAGTTTGAGTTCGTATTCAATAGGTCGAAGTTCCTTCTATCACCTGATACGTTCAACGGGCTTGAAGCGACATTCCCGGGCGGCGTAAATGCATTCCAGGAATCGAAGCGTTACCTGCTTACGGGAGCCCTTGTCTCAAACATGGGCAACTGGACGAACGTCTTCCGTTATGGACGGCAGTGGGCACCGGTCGGCTTCCTTATGGACCAGAACCCAACACAGCCTTTCATTTTCTTCTCTGGTATCACGCAGTTATATGCCGGGGGCGGGTTCCTTTCGCAGGGCCGCAACACGATGGTCGATCAGTATAAGAACGACGTTTCGTGGTCAAAGGGCAATCATCTGATCCGGTTTGGTGCCGATTATCAGAAGATCTTTGCCTATACGTTTAACGATGCGGGAATCAACCAGTCGATAACACTTGGCACGAATACGTCCAACCCGAGCGGAATTCTTCTTGGTGAGCTTCCCTTTGGAACAAATGCAAACCTGACCGCCGCTACGGCAGTTTATGTCAATGTGGTCGGCCTGCTTGGTTCCTCCGCGCAAACGTTGAACGTTTCCAGCCCGACATCGGGTTTCGTTCCCGGAGCGACCAGGGAAAGGGTGTTTCGTCAGCAGGACCTTGCCCTTTATGTTCAGGACCAGTGGAGAATGAGGCCGAACCTTTCGGTCAACCTCGGTGTCCGCTGGGAGTTTGAAGGCGTGCCGACCATCCCGAACGGACTCGCGATCCAGCCGAATGGACGTGATATTTTCGGTGTTTCGGGCTTCGGAAATTTGTTCACACCGAACGCAGCAGTTGGCGCACCGCCTCCGGTCGCTACGTTGAACTTCGTCAGCGGCGATACGGGTATCCCGCTCTATAACGATGACTGGAACAACTTTGCTCCTTTCATCGGTGTCGCATGGTCGCCAAACTTTGACAGCGGGTTCGGACGTGCTATTTTCGGTTCTCCCGGCAAGAGCGCGATCCGCACCGGTTTCTCGATCAGCTACCTTCGCGATGGTTTCACGGTCATCAGCAACGCTATGGGTGTCGGCACGACGAATCCGGGCCTCATCCAGACTGCCAATATTGATGCCGCGACAGGCAGTCCGCTTCTGACCGGTGTTTTGACCGGGGCTGGCGTAACCCTGCAGATCCCGACGTTCACGATGCCGGTTACGGACAGGGCGAATAACCTGCTCAATGTGAACAACGGCTTATGGGGTATCGATCCTGATCTCAAGGTTCCTTATGCCCAGCAATGGTCGTTCGGATTTGAGCGCGAGATCTTCCCGAACACCGCTTTCGAGATCCGTTATGTAGGCAACCGTGCCGTTAAGGTATGGCGTGCGAACGACTTTAACGAGATCAATATTTTCGAGAACGGGTTCCTTCAGGAGTTCCGCAATGCTCAGATCAACCGTAATGCCCGCGGCGGAGCGAGCGCGACCAGCTTTGCTCCGGGATGCGCCGGATGTGTCCCGCTGCCGATCTTTGACAGGCTTTTCGCAGGGATCGCGGCAGCAAGCGGTTATGGTAACACAGGATTTCTCTCGAATCTTGGGGCAAACAACATCGGGACGATGGCGAACACGCTCGCCTTTAGCACCGCTTACAGGGCAAACCGCGAGAATCCGGCAAACGGTTTCCCGGCAAACTTCTGGGTAGCAAACCCGAATGCTCTGTTTGCACGTCTGTTGACAAACGACTCGGCTTCGAATTACCACGCACTGCAGGCCGAACTCCGGCGCAGGCTCTCGAACGGGCTTCAGTTCCAGCTTGACTACACGTTCAGCAAGGCATTGACGGATGCAGCCGACGCTCAGGGCAATAACCAAAGCGACTTGGTCAGCTTCCGCACGCTTCGGGACAAGAGGCTTGACTGGAGACGAGCAAACTTCGACCAAACTCACAGGTTCGTATCTAATGTGATATATGACCTGCCGTTTGGCCGAGGACGTCAGTTCCTAAGCAATGCCAATGGGTTGGTTGACCGGCTTGTGGGCGGATGGACGGTAAGTGCGATCACGACGTGGTCAACCAGGCCTCCGATCTCGTTCGTTTCGAACCGGACAACGTTCAATCAGTTCAATCCGGGCTTGAATCCTGCCCAGCTTCTCATTTCTTTTGAGGAGTTCAGGAGGAACGTAGGCGTTTACAGGCGGCCGGAAGGTATTTATTACTTTAATCCGGACCTCCTGGATATCACGGTGAACCCAACGACGGGCCGCTATGTAAGCTCGACGCTGAAACCGGGTATCCTTGGTGCTCCGGAGCCGGGAACGTTCGGCAATTTCCCGCTGAACGCCATCAACGGTCCGCAGTACTTTAATCTGGACATGGCTCTGGTCAAGAGGATCCCGGTAACCGAAAGGGTTCGCCTCGAACTCAAGAGCACGTTCATCAACATCTTGAATCATACGAACTTTGCCGCTGGCAGCCAGGTGTTTGATTCGACCAGCTTTGGTCTGATCACTGCACAGGGCGGCGGCAACCGTATCATTCACTTCACCGGAAGTGTAAGGTTCTAGGCCAAACGGCTTGACCTGATACTTCAAGACGAATGCATAAACTTGGCGTCGCCGGATCTCCGGTGACGCCTTTTTTTTCGATCCCAGGTTCTGGCTCTTTTGGCGATCGAAATTAAGTTGCCAAAGAAAGAGAAAGGGATATAATCAGATTCAACCAAACGGATGATATATCGGCGTTGTTCGCACGGGCCGCAGGTCACGGAAAACGTTCTCGCCGAGGCCGCAACAAAGTCCGCGGAAATTTGTGTCCAATTCCATGTTGGGCGAACGCCCAAGAACAGTATTTATTCCGAACATAAGGTGTCGGAGGTGAAAAGCTATGGTAATAAGTTCCCCGTCGCGTACTCACATTATCTCGTCCTTCGCTCTGGTCGTAGGCCTCTTCATGATGACTGCTCTCGCCCAAGGGCCGCCGATAATTTCCAGCGAGGGTTCCGCCACCTCGGTGGGCGGCAACAACCGGATCGAAGGATTTGTCCACAGTGAGACCGGCCAGGCTATAAATCGCCGTATTCGCGTCGTTCTGATGACCCAGATGCGTGGTCAAGTGGTTGCCTATACCAACGAGAACGGGAGGTTTGCCTTTAACGGACTTCCGCCCGGCTCCTATACCGTGCTCGTCGAGAAAGAGAACGATTTTGAGAATTTTTCGCAAGCCGTCGATATAGTCCAATTCCGCGGTGCACCCTCGACCGTGATGAACGTTAACGTCCGCCTAAAACCAAAGGTCGTGACCGAAGCGAAACCCGCGGTCGTAAATGCCGAATTTGCCGGCGTACCGAAAGAGGCGCTGAAGTATTATTCAGCCGGGGTTGAAAAGGCCAGCACAGGCGACCGCCAGGGAGCGATAGAACAGTTCAAGCTGGCTGTGGCCGAACACCCCAGGTTCCTGCAAGCGTTCAACGAGATGGGCGTGCAATACATGAGGCTCAACGAACTTGATCATGCAGACGAAGCCTTCGGTTCTGCCCTAAAGCTGAATCCCGAATCGTTTGCTGCACTTGTAAATCGCGGCATCCTCAATGTGATGCGAAAGCGGTTTGGCGAGGCCGTGCCCGTACTCAAAAAAGCCAAAAAGATCGACGATGCTTCGGCCGTCTGCCGTTACTTCCTCGGTCAGGCACTCGCCAATCTCGGCTTGTTCGACGAGGCAGAAAAGGAATTGAATTCGGCACTCAGCCTCGGCAAAGAACAGATGAAAGAAGCCCATCGGGTATTAGCTATCATCTACAACGCCCGTGGAGATAAAAAGCGTGCTGCAGCGGAGCTTGAAGAGTATTTGCGGCTCAGCCCTGGGGCGCCGGATGCGGAACAGCTTCGGCAGGCGATAAAACAAATGCGCGATACGGCTGATGATCCAACAAAACCGTCAAACTAGCCGGGCAGACGTTCCTCGACGTCTGAATGTGGCGATTTGACCATCTGGCTCTTCATCGCCATTGCCGTTCTCTTCTTCGTCACCAGCGCGATAGGGGTGGTTACCGGCAGCAATTCGCTGATCACCGTCCCGGTCATGTTCCAGCTGGGCATCGACGAAAAGGTCGCGATAGCTACGAACATGTTCGGGCTTACCTTCATGGCGGCGGGTGGTTCGATCCCCTTCCTTCGTGCGGGCAAGATCGACCTGCACAAGATCTGGCCTCTCCTGGTCGTCACAGCACTGGGATCGGCACTAGGGGCGGCGTTGGTCGGGCTGATCTCAAATGAAGGCTTGAAATTACTCGTCTCGGCGGCCATGATCGTGGTCGCCGTCTTCATTCTATTCAATATCCAACCATCGGAAAACACCATATCGGCTTCGCTTAAACGGCCCGGTTTGATGATCTTTCTCGCGTTCGGGCTGGCCATTTACGGTGGGCTTTACAGTGGCGGGTACGTAACAGTTCTGACAGCGATGCTCGTGGCTTTTTCTGCGATGCATTTTGGCGAAGCCGTTGGTTCGACCAAGCTCATAAACCTCGTTTCATCGACAGTAGCGACGATCGTATTTATGTATCAAGGGTTTGTTGACTTATGGCTTGGTTCACTTTTGGCGGTCGCGATGTTCTCGGGAGCATACGCGGGTGCACACTTCGCCTCCCGAATGAGCGAAACACCGCTTAAATGGATCTTCCTTTCGACCGTTGCCCTGCTTGCGATCAAGACATTGTACGATGTTCTCGCCGGCTCATTGATCTGACGGGCCCGTTTCGGAATCAGGACGACTCCCGGACGGTCTCGGTGTAGAGGCTGCCGCCGGTCTTTCCACGCCCGATGAGTTGGGCGTCGAGCGCTCAGGCTGAGCGGGACGCGGTGATGCGTCGCCGGGTGTTGACTGCTGCGTATTTGCGTTGGCGCCGGGCGTCCTGGGAGTCGGCGACGGGCGCACCTGTGTGTTTGTATTCGCCGGAACGGGAACGAGTATGACGCCATCCTCGTTTGGCATGAACGGACTCCCCGAGCTTGGATCGATCTGATAATACTGCCCTCCCGGCGGGATATACATCGGCGGGGCACCCGGAGGAGGTGCACCTGTCGCCCACGGATTATAATTGTCGCCGCCGGGCAGCGTAGACGGTGGCTGGGCCATGATGTCATTCTCGCTCATCGACCCCGGCAACGAACCGGGCATCGAAACTAGCAGCTTTTCTTCGGACCCGGTCGCAGGGCTTAGCGGCTGGACCGGCTGGGCCGTGGAGTCCGGCTGCAGACGCGTTATAGGCATCGTCTGTTTGCTGGCTGTCGCGTAGATCAACACGCCTGCAAGGACGGCGATCCCGACCAACGCCACTGCTGCCGTCCGCCAGAAACTCTTAGACGCCCTGGCACCTTCTTTGACGGCGTGATCTAGATCTTCGACAAACTCCTGCGCCGATTGATGCCGTCCCTCCGGGTCTTTTGAAAGGGCCTTTCGAAGCACATCTTCCAGGCGTCCGCTGACGTCCTTGCGAACGTCAGACAGCGGTGGCGGCTCCTCCTCGGCGTGCTTCAGCATTACATCGGTCGGCGTTTCGCCACGAAACGGCACCTCGCCCGCAAGCATTTGATAGAGGATAATACCGAGGCTGTAGATGTCCGTCCGTCCGTCGATCGCGCGAAGCCCCGAAAAACACTCAGGAGCAAGATAGGCAACGCTCGCCGCACCGCGGTTGTCTGAACGACGCGACCGAACCATCTCGGCCTCCTCAAAATCGAAAACCCTAACATTGGCCCGGCCGAGCTCATTCGAAACGAGCACACTGTCGGGGGTCAAATTGCCGTGAATAAAGCCTTTCTCATGGGCCGCGGCCATTGCCATTGCGACCTGACGAGCGATAGATGCGGCCTGATCTATTTGAAACTGAACGCCGGCACCCACTGAATAGACCAGCGGTTCACCGTCAAAACCCTCGTAGACAATAAAACAAATGCCATCTCGATCGGAACCGAAATCGGACACTCCGAGAATATTGGGATCCTCGATCGAGCCGGCGGCTTTCGCCTCTTCGAAGAACCTCTCGCGGATCTCATCATCCAGAGCAAGCGACTGCGGCAGGACTTTAAGCGTGGCCGCTTTGTCCATGAATAAGTGGCGCGCACGATAGAAATCGCCTAGCTCGCCGCTCCGGAGCAAAGAATCGAGGCGATATTTCTCAGCTACTATGGTTCCTGTTAACTGTTCAGCCATCTTTAGTTAGAACGATCCTTACGCGAGAAGGTTGCAAATTTCGTCTCGTTAGCGACCGGCCTTTTTTGCAATATCGTCCGAAAACACCCAGACCGTCAACGATCTACAAACCTTCAAGAGCGGCGTCATTCCAGCTTATACGCCACTTTCGCCGGAAATTGAGAAACGCGGACCCGGCCTCGATCCGTGCCGGCATCCGCGTTTCGCTTGTCGCCCTTCGATTAAAGCTTTACGAATACGATAAGCAGTGCAAAGAGCACCAGCGATTCGATCAGGGCCAGAGCGATGATCATAAGGGTCTGAACGGTGCCGGCAGCTCCTGGATTGCGAGCCGCACCTTCCGCCGCACGCGATCCCACCAATCCCTGTCCGATACCGGCAAGACCGGCTGCAAGCCCAAATCCAATGCCGCCGCCTATTGCTTTGGCGGCGTTGACGGTGAATTCGTTGTTCGCAGCAGCACCGCCCGGCTGGGCCGCAGCGACTACGGCCATCAACGCGATAGCAAGCGTTGCATAGAGAAAGTATTTCATTTTGTTCATATCATTTGTCTCCTGTTCTGGTTAAGTTAGTTTCGTTCAGGAGCGTCGTTCGGCCACCTTTTTACTGCTGTTATTATTTCGCCTCGCTTCCGGTATTCACCTGATTTTATACTCCCCAAGAGTCAGGCGCGCCTGTAGCGTGCGGGCATCGCGGAACAACAAACCTCGCTGTTCCATTGTTATCAAAGCCTGGCTGTATGAACGATCCTCCTCAAAATTCCGACGATCTCGCCGGAAGTGGTGAACAAGCTCAAGAACCTGTTCCTTTTAAGAGACCTGACCAGGCAGGTCTAATAAACATTAAGCCGCCGCTGCCGCTGATTTCGCGTGCGCCGGTTCGTGATGATCTTCTGCGTGATCTTCGTGTGGAGCGTGCGAAACTTCTCCTATATAGATCATAGAAAGCAGGATGAATACGAACGCCTGCACGAACGCCACAAAAGTACCCAGCAATGTTATAGCTAGCGGCACAAGAAAATGAGTGAATGGCGGATACAGATTCGTGATCTGCAAGAATACTTGCTCGTCCGCAAATAGGTTGGCAAACAAGCGAACACCCAGTGTGAACGGCCTTATCGAGTTGCTGATCAGCTCGATAAAAAAGATCAGTATAGTTATGGGGAACATCAGCAGCGGCAATTTCGGGCCCGCAAAATGCTTGATGTGGCCAAACAATCCGTTCTCGCTAATGCCGACATAGTTGTAATAAACAAATGACGATATACCCAGTGCGAATGTCACGTTCACCGAAGCCGTCGGCGACATGAACAAAGGGAACTGGCCCATCAGGTTCGAAATGAGTATCAGTATGCCGAACGTCGCAACTACCGGAAGATGGCGATAGCCCTGCTCGCCGATGATACTGGAAACCATGCCCTTTACAGCAATGTAACCTGCCTCGAGCGTCAACTGCCCCTCTGAGGGGTCGTCTTCGGACAATTTGCCTTTCAGTAGATAAACGATAGCGACAGTCAGGAGGCACGCGATCACGAACATGATCGTGTACCACGGGATAGCGTTCTCCACAGTATAGGTCCCGAACGCCTGCTCAGCCGTTGTCCCAAAATGCCGGAAAACCAGATGGTCCCACATCGGCCGAGTGTACGTCACCTGAAACTCGTGCACAGGTTTGCCGAGATAGTGGTTGATGAATTCGACGATCAGCGGTGTATGATGACCGCCTTCAGCAAATAAAAACATCCTTAATCAATATTCTCGCCCATTTGAAGAAGCGGAAAAGATCCTGATCAAACCTTCGACAACTACCGCAAATCCGAAAACCCCGATGCCAAGGATCAGACCCACCATCGAAACAGCGTCAGCCGCATAGAAGATCGCAACGACCCCGCCAAGAACCAGGTATCGGCCAAAATATCTGAGCCCAAGCAAACGTGGCCTGTCCCCGGTTTCAGCTGCCAGGGCAAAAACCTTTCTCAACGAGTACTTGAGCCAGTAATAATTTACGAACGCGATCAAAGTACCGACGACCACGCCCACTCCAAAACGCATTGAGATCAGCAAGATACCGAGGACCCCGCCGACCATACCGATCACGGCCATGAGCACCAGGATCCGACCGTGCGATACAGGCTTGATCGTTTGGTCTGCAGGATCACGAGGTTGGTTCTCGTCGCTCATTGCGAAACCTAAATTCTACTAACATTCTTCCCGCATCGCAAAGCCGCAAGAGTAGTTAACGCAAGGGGCGAGACCGGTCCGTTCGAAAGGTATAGAAACAGGGTCTATCCTAGTCTTTCTTGAAGATCTGGGACGAGATACGGAAGAGCTGAACAAAACCGATCAAAGCACCGATCACGATGCCCGCAACCACGCCCCAGGGCGATGTACCGAACAGAAGATCGGCCCCCCAGCCCAGGATCAGCATCGAGACCACTGCCGAAAAGAGGACTACACCTATCGACCACGCGAGCCCGCTTTTCCGGGCCGTTTCTAAAAGCGAATCGGGTTCAGCCGTCGAAAGGATAAAAGGCTCCGCGTCGGCCTCGGGAATTTCCTGGTCGAAAAGGCTTATGACTTGGGCATTCTCACTTTTCGAAGCAGATGGAACCGGCTCTGGTTCGGGCTGTTCATCAGCCTCAAGAAGATTCTTGATCATAGAAAGCTCACGCAGGCGGCGGGTTAAGTATCTCTAGCAATTTGTCCTGTACTTCGGGACTCGTGACGAGCTTTGTGTGCCCCTCGCACTGGAAGATCTCGTTTGCAGGCGGGGGCTGGGTCTCGGTACGGCTCGCGCCGTTCTGAATGGCTGAAAGAGAACTTTTAGGGACGACGTTGTCTCCCATCGTGAACAAGATCGGCTTCAACATTTCAGGAGTGATCCGTTCGCGATCACTATTTGTGAACGATTCAGGCTTGAACGAAGTGATCCATCGGTTCCGGCGACTGTCTCGTCTCAGCACGACTCCGCTAAGAGTTTCCTTGCAATCCCCGCCGACGAGAATAAAATTCACCGGCACCGGCTGGCCTGCCCCTGCGTTCAAAGCGCTATGAAACCGCTTGGCCCGGTTCAAAACCACGGCAAAGTAGCCGCGAAGCCTGGGGATCTCCTCGGCCTTGAAGCGCTTTTTATAGGCGTCATCGCTCCAAACGCTCCAGCCGTAGTTCTCCCACGTCTTCGGATCATAAATATCGATCTTCATCGGCTGAAGCCGTTCGTCGTAAACGAACGCGGTGTTTTCGTGGGGCAGCAATTGATAGATGGACGGCATGGTAAATATGTCGAACTTACTGATCCCTCGGATAAACGGCAGACGCAGCCCTCCCCCCAGCAAAGACGAACCGTTGAGAAGTGCGTTCAGTGCCGAGACCGAGCCTCCATTCGGGGTCCCAAGCAGAAAGATCTTGTCAAAATGGCGGGCCCCCGCCCAGGGTACCCGTGAAACCGAGGCCGGTATGTCCGAATTTCCGTACATTGCGGCATAGCGAGCGATCAGGCCTCCCATCGAATGCGAAAGAACATTGAACTTCAAATTGGGACGCCCCAGCTTTTGTTTCAACGACTCGATCTTTCGAACCAATGCCCGTGCGTTCTCCACATTATCCCGACGCCAATCGTAGGGGAAAACATAGAACGTATCTTGCCATCCATCCTTCTCCGGCTCGTCCCATCTGCCCTCTTTATAACCGCCTCGCGTCGCAAGTGCATGGATGAGACGCTCATATATCTCTATCTCGGGCAACACCTTTACCACACTGACCTCCCGAAGGATGTCGCGGGTCTCAAGGTGATCAGTGTTGCGTGTCAGGGTTGACGTGATCGGCAAGCGAATGTCTTCACCTTTTAAGCCGATAAGTTTGAACCACACGCGTTCGCCGGTGCGTGTATCGTAGAGGTCGGACCCAGTAAGCCCTGGAATAATGATAACCGGGGCTTTTCCGGTCTGCTTTGCCGCGTCCACCGCGAACGGCAAGAAGATCAGCAAAAGGATGACCGAACGAACAAGCGTTACTGAAAGCAAAAACCGCATAAAAGAGCATGGCTAAAGGATCTCTATCCAAAGCCTTCTATATTCTACCATTGATCACAAACGCCTTATCAGCCGCGTTTCGTTGTGTGAGACCATTTCGTATTCAACCCCGCGCCAATTTATGCGACGAGAAACCAGGGCGACTAAGGAATTTAACAGGAATATCATCGGAGTGACCGCCCAAAGGATCGCATGAAGATACTTCTGACGGCCCAACTCACGCCGATGCTGTGGAATTGCGATCTCTACGGCGGCCATCCGAACAATCGATTTGGCGATGCTGAAGAAAGAAACGGCAGAAAGCGTTACCGCAGCCGTCATCCATGACCAAGAAGACCGAGCATCGACAATAAGTATTGTAACGGAAGCGAGCATCACAATATTGAAAAGCGCCGAGCCGAAGAACGATAGTGCCCACAGGCCCGGAGCATTTGTCCGCGTGATCTTCATTTGGCGATTTGTAAACTCTAATAGTTCGGCGAACGTGCATTCACCGTGCGATGGCACTAGCGCTGCCGGAACGAAACGGATATCAAGAGAACTCCCCTGGATCGCCCGGGTCACCGCAAAATCATCACTTAGGGTTCCCTTCCAGTTCTCTCGGATATTGAGTCTTTCAAACACATCCCGTCTTATGGCCATCGATCCGCCCCAACAGAAGTTAGTCCGAACATCCGCCCCAAGAGCCGAGGCTATCGATGCATTCCATGCGGAACGGAGTTCCGATGGAAGACTCGACCCTTCGGAAACAAACCAACGGTATCCTGTCGCTGCTCCAACTTTCTCGAACTGAAGCGGAGCCACAAGGCTCGAAAGCCAGTTTGCCGGTGGGCGCATGTCAGAATCGGCGAAAACGAAGACCTCAGACCTCTCAGACGCATGGAGCACTCCTTCTCTAAGATTTTCGACCTTTTGGCTGGCGTCGGAAGATCTGCCGGCAACGACCAATTCAGCTCGAAGTGCGGCGTTCCCGATCAGGCTATTGATGATCGAGACGGCCGGGTCTGAAATGTCCTCAACTACAAAAATGACTTCGTATTCCGGGTGATCCTGTTCAAGCAGACCGATAAGATTCTCTGCAAGGCCCACGTCGTTTCCTTTGCAAGGGATCACGATGGTCGTGAAGGGATGGAAGCCGGCAGCCCGTGATGGGATCTCGGACCTGAAATAGGAGAGATAAGCAATGCCGCTTCGAAACGAGCGGTAGCTTAGCAAAACGAGCAATGCGGCGAATATGTAATAGAGATAGATCACGTGGTCTCTATGGCCGGTCGAGGCGATCCGGCATGACCTTGACAAGCTCCGATACGGTCTTTGCGGTTGCCCCGCGATTCGCATTCATTACGGCCGACGCATTGCGACCGAGAGCCTCGCGATGTTCCGAGTCTTCGATCAGGTCTGAGATCACAAGAAACAGCTCATCTACGATCTGGGGGCCATTCTTGTCGGGAAGTTGGATGATCGCGTCATTGTCCAAAAAAGCGCTCACCACCTGTTCAAAATTTCTTGTATGGAAACCCGTAATGATCGCCTTGCCGGCCGCGGCAGGTTCGAGCACGCTCTGCCCGCCATGCGGGATGAGCGAGCCGCCAACAAAAACAATATCAGCTAGCGGATAAACAGCCCGCAGTTCGCCAATCGAATCAAGGATCACAACATCCGCGCCGGCATCGTCTGGTGACGGCTCGTTAGAGCGGCGAACATAAGAATAGCGTGCCCATTCACAGGCGGGGTCGTGTCTGAATTCGCGGAGCATTCGTTCTACTGCGTCAAAGCGCTCCGGATGACGCGGTGCTAACAGCAGCCTCGGTTTTAAGCGGCCCGAACCGGCGGCGACTGAGCAAAAAGCTTCGAGTATCAGACGTTCTTCAGGTTCGTGGGTGCTCGCTGCAACGATCAGCGGACGTCGAGCTGCAGCGTTGGGATCATCGCTGCCGAGAACAAATCGTTTGCCGAGCACCTCCATGATCTCATTTTCCGACCTTCCAAGTTCCAGATCGAATTTTAAGTTGCCGGTCACCACGACCCGTTCCCGATCCATGCCAAGCGCGACCATGTGGTCGGCATCACGATCAGTCTGCATCAATGCGAGACCGACGCATTGCAGTACTCGACGAAAGAACGGCCTAACTAACAAATAACGCCTATATGAACGCGCGGAAGACCGGCCATTAACAATGGCGACGCGAACATCCGCCTTTGCAGCTTCAACGATGAACCTGGGCCAGATCTCCGTTTCCATCAAGAGAACAAGAGAAGGCCGGTAAAGATCCAGGGCTTTTCGTACACTGAATTTCCAGTCGAAAGGAAAGTAGAAGACCGCATCTGCCTTGCCGGCGAAAACCGTTCGGGCGAGCTGCTGGCCGGACTTAGTTATTGTGGAAACTACCAATCTATGATCTGGGTACGCGGTCTTAAGGGCGTCAAACAACGTTCTCGCGGCATTCGTTTCCCCGACCGAAACACAGTGCAGCCAGATGATCGGGCGACCATCGTGCACGAAGGCAGGATATTTACCCAGCCGCTGGCGAAACCCTTCGGCGTATTTCTCGCGCCGCAGCAGAAGTATCGGGGCCAAAAGCAATATGGCGACCGAGAGAAGGATCGAATAGATCAAGTACATTCGGTAAACCGAAACACTTAACTACGCAAGATCGAGAAAGCACCTAGATCTCTTTGTGCCTGCAGGCGAGGATTCAGTCCAACTTGCGATCCTAATCTGACAATTCGATACGATTCCATGAAAAACCTTCCGGTTTTCAGTTATCAAACGTCAGTTAATTCGAAAGATCCTTATTTTACCCGCTCCATATACCGGGCTTCTGTGGGATTTACGCGGATCTTTTCGCCCTCCTGTATGAACGGGGGCACATATAACGTCACACCGTTTTCCAGCGTTGCAGGTTTATTAGAATTCGATGCGGTCGCTCCTTTTAGCTGAGGTTCGGTAGTCACTACGGTAAGTTCCATCGATGCCGGAAGGGCGACACCGATGGGAGAACCGTTATAAAATTCTACTTCGATCTTCAGGCCGGCCATTAACCATTGAGCCGCGTCGCCCAGTTCTTCCTCTGTCAGGGCAACCTGCTCATAATTCTCGCTATTCATGAAATGATGATGTGACCCGTCGGAGTATAGATACTCCATTTTGTGCTGCTCTAACGTGATCTTTTCGAGAGTGTCGTTTGAACGGAACCGGTACTCGAATGAGTTGCCCGTAAGCAGATTGCGCAGCCGTGCCTGAACCATCGCACGAAGATTGCCCGGCGTATGATGATGAAACTCCATCACCTTTACCGGTGCTCCCTCGTGCAAAATTACCATACCTTTTCTTATATCATTTGCCGAAATTGCCATAAAACTTGTTAATTGCTCCCAACTTGGATCCAGGATAAATGCAAACCCCCAATTTTATTAGAAAATGGACAAAAGAGAAAGGCGGGCATGTTTGATGATGCGGAATTAGATGTGGTCAACGACGAAATGCAACCGCCGCTTCCACTGCACGACGCGGGTCGATCACCCCCCAGCCCTGACGATCGACCTCGTAATGCGGCAAGCGTTCTGCAGTCGAAATAAGAAGCCTTTTTACCTCTGAAGGTATAAGCAATGGGTTCGCTTCAAGCATTTGGGCCACAACGGATGCAGCAATGGGGGCTGAGAACGACGTCCCGTCCACATACTTATAATGCCTTGTGATCACATTCTCCCGGCGGATCTTGAGCACGATGAGCTGGCGGATCACGTGAACGGGCCGGTCCGTCGCCGCGTCAAGCTCGGGGTCGATCCCTTGATTCTGTTCCAGAATGCCAAACAGATCTTCATCGTCGGCCGCGTCCAGTTCCTTCAGTAATGCCGCTTGTTGGGCAGTCGGCGTGTTTGGCAAGATCGGTGCGGGTACCCAGATAGATGGTGCGATCACCTCTGGCTTTTGCAGACCGTCGAACGTCGGTCCATAAGAAGAGCGATACATCCCTCGACGCGCCCTATTCAAGGAGTTGTTATCGTCAAGGCCCCCGACCGCAATGCATGAAGGAGCGCTCGCAGGCGGAAACACCGGATGATCGGGCAAATGGCCTGCATTGCCGACGGCGCAAACGACGGTAAGCCCTTCTGCAGCACACCGTTCGACAGTTTGCGACAACGGATCGTTAAGATAGCTTTGCTGATCGTCACCGCCGGCGGAAATGTTGACGACTCGAATGTTATATCTCTCGCGATTTTCAAGGATCCACCCAAGCCCCTCGCGAATATCGTCGTCAGTAATCCTCCCCGTACGAGCCAGCTTGACCAGAACAACATCGGACTCCCAAGCAATGCCGCGATAAAATCCGTTGGACAAAGAACCGTTGCCGGCAGCGACGACCGAGGTCATCATTCCGTGCCAGCTTGCTACGTCTGGTTCAAACAGGGAGCCTAGTTCCCCTTCCTTTTCGAGCAAATTGCGGTAGGCAACGATCCGGTTCTTCGGTGTCGTCAGATCCTGATGGGGGTAAAAACCTGAGTCGAGAAACGCTATCGTCACACCCTTGCCGGAAAAGCGCTCATCCGCGTCGATGCGTAGCGCTGTCGAAAGAACATGCGAACCGTCCTTTTGCATCGCCGCATCTTTTACGATGTGGTCTTTGGCTCTCTCAAACAATCTGACGCATCGTGCGCAGACGGCCTTGAACTCTCGAGTATCCGGCGCGTTCGCCACGATCAGTTTTTGAAGATCGTCGGCAAGAACCAGCATCGGAACAAATTCGTCCGGGGTCTCGCGAAAACAGACCGGGCAAACCTTTCCGCCGGCAGCGAGGTCTGCCGTCAGGGTTGGCCGAAGAAAACTGTGGGATTCGTGAACGGTCATTTGGACGGTTAAGTTTTCCACAGAGACCGGGTAAAATCAATACTCGATTTTCCGCCTCAGGGCGCATCATCCAAAGCGAAAGGCTGATATGTGAATACTGGATATCTTTACTGCCTTGCGCGCAATCGTTTGGGTTTGGGGAAAGGCCCCTCCGATTTTGGGGTCGTTCACTTTATGGGACCTCGAAAGGTTGGCATAGCATTATCCGGCGGGGGCGCTCGCGGCTTTGCCCACGTGGGCGTCTTGAAAGCTCTCGTCGCAAACGAGATACCTATCGATCTTGTGTCAGGTGTCTCAGCAGGTTCTTTCGTGGGCGGGGCACTTGCGGCCGGACTTACGCCGAATGAGATCATTGAGATCGGACGTAAGATCAGTTGGTTTGGCGTGGCCGGATTTTCTTATTCCCCGCGCGGCCTGCTGTCGAGCGCGGCAATGGGAAAATTCATCTCCTCACACTTTCCCGCGACACGTTTTGAGGAACTAAAGATCCCATTTGTCGCACTTGCTTGCGACCTTTCGACGGGCGAAGAAGTGAGCTTCAGGGATAAGGGCGATCTGTCGTTCGCGATCAGGGCAAGCTGCGCGATACCCGGCGTATTTGTCCCGATGGTTGATGATGAAGGGCGGAGCCTGGTTGACGGCGGTGCGGCAACCCCGATGCCCACCCATGCAGTCCGCGACCTGGGTGCGGATGTCGTGATCGCGGTGGATGTGCTTTCCTGCGGATCGACCTTTTGGGGAAAGCCTAACACCTTGATCGGGACCTTCTTTCAATCGGCGATGATAATGATACGGACTGCGTCAAAGAATCAGCACTATCGGGCAGATGTGGTAATTGAGCCGCCAATTGCTCACATTCGGCCGGACGAGATCGTAAAGCGAGACGAGTTGATCGAGTTGGGCGAGCAAGCCGCTCTTGAAATGATCCCGGAAATAAGAAAGCTATTGAAATAACGTCCGAGCCAATTGCGGCGAATTGAAATCAATGTAAAAAGGCGAGGCATAACTGCCCCGCCTTTGATGTTGGATCAATTAACTGAGACCCCTAGAATCTGAACTTCGCACCCAACTGGATCCGTCGCGGATCGAACGCCGACGTAAATCCGAGCGGGCCGCTGGGGCCCACATCGTGTCGCCCTCGAACGTCAATGGTTGTAGGGAAAAACGCACCGACGGTGTTGTTGACCGATGAGAAATTGAGCCGGTTGGTCAAATTAAATGCTTCCGCGGTCAGATCGAGGCTGATGTTCTCGCTAAAACCGATCCGCTTGGTAACGCGAAGGTCCACCGTCGCGAAGCCCGGGCCTTTGCCCACATTTCTCGGGATCGCGCCCTGATCTAGGCCATTCAGTCTCAAAAGAGGGCGATCGCCATTCGAACTCCGGTCTCCGTTGACATCCACGCCTGCAAGCAGGTTGAAAGGACGGCCGCTGTTCGCACGCACGATCGGCGTAAACGTCCAATCCCTAAGAACAGGATTCTTCCATGGAGTGGTCAGGACCGAATAAATGACGAACTTGTGCTTTTGGTGAAATGCGGAAAGCGAATATTCCGGATCGTCCCAGGTTTGATCAAAGGCACGAAAGTCGCTGTTGTAATCGGTCACCTGATCGAAAGCTTCGCTGAGGGTGTAATTGCCGGCGATCGCGACATTCCTACCGAATTGCTTTTGAAATTCGACGATGAAGCCGTGGTAGTTCGCAGAAGCAGCCGATTCGTAGATTATCTCCTGAAAAAGGGTGGGATTTACGAAACAGTTGAAGATGCCCGCACCGGCACAATCGGGAGCATTCGCCCCCCATTCGCGGATCCCGCGAGAGCCGATCGGCCTGTTTCGAAGGTTAATGTCGCGAGCACGTGTAATGTACTGGGTCAGTGCCCAAACGTAGCTTGCCGAGGCTGAGAACCCTGGAGCAAATTCCTGCTCGACGGCCAGACTAGCCTGCTGCGCACGGGGGTTGCGGTAGGTCGGGTCGGCCCTAAACAGAACTGTAAGCGGATTTCTAGGGCCGGTTTGGGATACGGGTATTCCGAACTGAGCTAGGTCGGCAGCGGTGATCTGGCGAATGGTGGCCGGAATTCCGATCACACCCTGCGCCCGCAATGTGCGAAAGATGTTTATCGGCCCGTTCACGGCTAACGGATTTGCCGCGTTTAGGGTCGTCAGCACCTGCGGGATCTGGCGGAAACCGTCGATCTCGTTCAGCGACTGTACGACGTAATCGATGACGAACGGGATCTGCGCATAGAACATTCCGTATCCGCCGCGAATGATGGTCTTGCCGCGGCTGTACGGATCCCATGCAAAGCCGACACGCGGGCCAAGGTTTCCATAAAATGTTCTAAGCGGCTGTCGGCGAACGTCAACCTCATATCGAAGCCCGTAGTTCAGCGTCAGATTCCGCGCCGCCTTCCAGGTATCCTGCCCATAGATCGAATAATAGGGTAGCTTGCCGCCGACGATCCCGTCCCCGAATCCCTGCTGATACGATTGAGGAAGACCGAGGTCGAGAGACTGGATGGCATTTATGGTTGTCGTCGCAAGCTGGGGGCTTACCAACGCCCCGGGCAATGCTCCAAAACCAAACCTGCCGCCGAAGAACGTTTTCGAGTCGAAAAATCCATCCCTGAGCAAGAAACTTCCGCCGAATTTCAGCCGGTGGTTCCCGGAGATAACCGAAAAATTGTCAACGATCTCATAACGCCTGTCTGTATTGAAGCTCGGCAAAAAGATGTCGCGGTTGAAAAACCCAAAGCCGGCGAGGTTCAGTTCGGGGCCGTGGGGATCGTTCGACTGGACGATCAGTTCGTTATAATTTGCCTGGACACGCAACTCGTTGCTCATGCCGGAACTGAAAATATGGGTCCAGCCAAACGTCAGATTGTGATCAAGAACCGAAGAATTGTTCGACCGAGAAAAAGCGAGCAGAGCCCTGGTCGATTGGTTGCTTTCCTCTCTGTCGTTGAAACTGTAGCGAAGGAAAAATGTGTTTGAGGAACTGGGAATGTAATCGGCCCTGAACGAAGCAGCGTGAGAATCGCTGTCGAACGGGAACACGCCGCTGTTATTTCGGAAAAGATCACGGACCGGCTGATCTATCGTTAACAAACCCTGAAGGATCGGTGCACACTGGGCCCGAGGAACCGTAACACCCGTGACGCAAGGGACGGGAGTCGGGTCGGCACTCGATGCAAGAGCTCCTATGATCGCTGCCTGGGCTGCGGTCGGCTCAAAGATCGCCAAATTTGTGAGCAGCGGAACAGTTGACGATTCGCGCCTTCTCAGTCCCTCATAACCTCCGAAAAAGAAAAGGCGGTCTTTCTTGAATGGGCCACCGAGAGTGAAGCCGTATTGCTGACGGCTAGCGTCAGGCTTTATCCGTCGAAGCGAATTGCCTTCGAGCACGATGGCAAATGGATCACCAGCATCCAGCGACTGATGCCGCATATACCCGAAAATGCTGCCGCTGACGCGGTTGGTGCCCGTCTTCGAGACGATATTGATAACGCCGCCGCTGGCTCCGCCAAGTTCCGCGTTGTAGTTCGTGCGATTTACCTGAAACTCCTGCACGGCCTCCTGACTGAGGGTTGACCGAACACCGCCCCCCTGGTCATTTGCCTCGGCACCGTCGACAGTTATGTTGTTCCCTCGTCCATTGTTTCCGTAAAACGAGAGACCGCTCTGAGGCGTTTGGGTAACCCGAAAATCTGAATTGTCCGCCAAAGCATTTGAGTCCACCACACCGGGAGCCAACAATGTGAAAGTCAGATAGTCACGCCGATCGATCGGAAGGTCGCGAATAAAGCGCTCACTTATCGTGGTTGATTGTTGAGACCGGTCAGTTTCGATCAACGGTGGATCGCCTGAGATTTCTACCATCGCGGTCGCGTCACCGATCTGCAAAGAGAAATCCTGATCGGAAGTTTGCCCGACGGTTACCTGAACGCCATTTTTTACCTGGGTGCTAAACCCCGTCGATTCCACGCGCAGCTGGTATGTGCCTGGCGTCAGCGAAAGAAATCGATAGCTGCCGTCATCGTCTGTGGTCGCAACGCGGCTGAAGCCTCGAGCCGGATCGGTTAGCGTAACGGTCGCCCCGCGAACCACCGCTCCGTTCGGATCCACAATACGTCCGCGAATCTCCGCGGTCGAGCCGCCGGCCTGTGCGATGACACCGAGCGTCATCAGAGACATTAAGAACATGAAGGTGAAAATTCGAACGATCATTCTTGAACCTCCGCTGCCAGATTTAGACTTGTCAATACTTGATGCTTTTAGTTGAAACCGGTTCCATAGGTACGCGAAACAAATGGTTCTTGTCGGCCCGGTCATCGGACGAATAGCCTGGCCACCACTATTGAGAAAGAGAATATGTTCGGCTATCCGGATGAACTTCGTGAGGCCCGACTCGGCCCACCTTAACCCCTATTGGATTTCGAGCGATTCTAACCGCAATTCATACGGAATTCAACTAATGTTCACGGCATTTTAACCTAGTGGGAATTCGCAGCCAACGTTGCGCCGCCGGCTGCTGAAAACCATCTTAGATCGGACGGCTCGGCGACAGTAGTTCTAGTGAGGCGTCTGGTGCCGATGCGACGCTTTCTTTTGGAGGGAAATATGCCCGAACCTGTGCCGGAGTTCAGCGCGGACGATCGAATCCCAGCGGTCGATCATGGCTCCGATGGGTCTTGCAATTGGAGTCAAAAAAATGCATCATTAGCCTCGTTGGTCCTTCTCTCGCATCTGTTTGATGCGCTCCGCTAAAGATGGTCTTTTTTGGGTAGTTTGAGAGCAGGCTGGATATTGGTAAAAGAAGCCGCTCGCAGTGTTGAGCACCCGAGGCGGATCGTTCGTTTTAGAATTGGTCTCGATCGAGCTTCTCTTGAGCTTCCCATGCAGGGAAAGGAATATTCTCTTTTATGACAATGAAACTTTACGTTGGCAATCTCTCCTTTAAAACGAACGTTCAGGACCTCGAGCAGCTATTTGCACAGGTCGGAACTGTAGAATCGACAAATATCATCGAAGACCGCGAAACCGGCCGTTCACGCGGCTTTGGCTTTGTGGAAATGTCCTCGAAGGAAGAAGGAGAAAGGGCGATCGAAGAATTTAACGGCAAGGAATTTGACGGCCGGGAGCTAAAGGTCAACGAAGCGAAACCTCAGGAAAATCGTGCGCGGGGTGGATATAGCGGCGGACGAGGTGGATACGGCGGCGGCCGGCCGAGCGACTTTGGCGGAAGCCCGAATCGGTGGTGAGCACCAGGCTCGCATAATTCCGGAAAACAGACGAACGCCCCCAAGGTCTCGGTGGGCGTTCTCTATTTTTAAAGCAAAAGCCGCTAGGTCTTTCTTGCGAACGCTGAGCGTGAACGTTTTGTCTCGGCCGGAGTCTTCGGCCGGGCATTTACACCAGGCTTCCCCGCCGCCTTGATAACAAAAGGAAATTTGCCGACCAGCACGCCGTCAATAGAGATATCTGCTCGATACGTTCCCGCGAGCCAGTTTCCACGGGGTTTGCCAAAGAACTGTACAGTATCCTGCAATTCCCTTGTCGTATAGCTTCTCGATACAATTCTTGTCTCGGCCCGCAGGCCGGCCGCTTCGACTACCACGAGATCCATCTTCACGGTTACGCTTTCTGAATTAGAAAGAACCACCACGCAATGGATCGGGATATCGGTTACAACAAATTCGGTCGTTTCATCGCCCGGATTCCCGCGTCCGTCGTCCTTAGCTAAATAGATCTGTTGGTAAAGGCGATTCTCGACCGGTTCTGGGGGTTGAGACATTGCGACGAACGCAAATGAAAGGGACATCGATAAAAGAACGACAACGCGTGGCAAGACTTCCTTCCTCCGAGGGAAACTACTTTGGTCAGGTTATTTGAGCCGCAAACCTGAGATTTAGTTGCCATAGGGCCAAAGTTTCTCAGCCGAAAAGAACCTCCTTGATCGCATTTCTTAGCTGCTCAACATTGCCGGCCTGCAAGGTTTGGACACCGTCCACCCCGTCCACACCGCATGCAGGAGTCGCAATTACCGGAATTTTCTGAGCAGCGGCAGAGATGAGACGGCGAGGCTTGTGTTCGATGAAAGCCGGCAAGACGACAAGATCTGCCCTGTCCAGCCAGTCGCCGCCGCCAATTTCGATCTCAAATCCCGCCCAAAAATCGGCAGCTTCGATCAGCGGCCCAAGCAGAATGATCTTGACGTCCAGCCCGCGAAGCGCTTCTCTAAGCTCGTAGCAGCCCTTCCGGCCGACGGTTGCCGCGGGGAAAACGACCACCGGCTTTGTATTACGCGGCTTTTTCTTTCCTTCTTTTGTTTTCGGAACTACCCATGGCAGCTTCACAGATCTATCTTGAAACAAGGACGCGATGTCCGAATGAGGCGTGATGATGCGCCGTGCGTGTTTGAGTGCCTCGGTTTCCACCGCGACCAGTTCCCTATCGGCACGGAAATCGGCCAGAGTCGTGCTTTCGGGATGACGCCGGGCAGCATCATCCAGCCGTTCCTGGAGTTCGGCCATTGGCAGCGCAGTCATCAGAACATCAAAGGTCCGTCCACCCAGGTGGCCATTCTTCCACAGGAATGGCAAAAGGTTTTGCTGCACTACAACGTGCAGTACGTCGTACCTGAGTCGCCTCGCATAGCTTTCCGCTAGCTGTTCATACATTGCCAAAAGGTTGATCTGCCGTGCACGTCCCTGCGCAGAAAGCTTTCGCGAACGATATGAGCGAACTGCCGTAACAAACCGGCTGTGTTTGACTGAACCAAACCCTTCTGTTGTCCATGCATAATTGCTCTTTCGGTAACGCAACCCGTCGAGGGGCGAGAATAGAAGGTCCTTGCTCGCACGCTCTATCTGGACGTATCTGTCAAACTCCGGTGAGAACTCGTCGAGAAGAAATGCGGTTTTCCCGAAATCACGATTCAGTGTAGTATCCACGACGCGATGGCAGTCGCCCATCTCACATGTAGCACATGACTGTGGAGTATCGTTATGCACGGGTATCCTGCGGATCTGATGCATGGCGGAGCCATTCAGCTTCTCACCACGAAAGACGACGATGAGGTCTTTATCATCGAGACGAGCTTCGATTCGAAACGGCTTCTCCGATCGAAACCGCAGATCGACATAATTCCAGAAGACGGTTGCATCGCGATCTTTTTCGGCCAGCGAACCTCTAACGACCTGGGTGTGGGCATGACGTTCGATCACCTCGAGGTTTGCATCAAGAGCCGCGTCGTAAAGCGCGTTGGATATTTGACATAGGCCGCCCCCAACGTTCGGAATGATGCACCCTTCTCGCAGCTCACGCCCTTCCACATAGCCTTTCAGCCGGCTTGCCCGGCCCACTTGCTTCCAAAAACTAAAGGTCTCGCCCGCCCCGACCTCGATGCCGTTGAGCCGTCTTGCCGCCAAACGGAGATTATGGATCTTTCCCGCGATCAGAAATCGCTCCTCTGGTTCGGTCTCGGTCCAGAGCGGGGTCCTCGAACGTGATATCACCGGCATATTGGCAAGCTCGTCGGATCCGTTGGCCCGTTTTACGTTTTGAAAAAGCTGGTCGGCAGCGGCTCGGCGGACGTGAAGAAGGAGAGTTTTCAGCCTGAATACCGTCGCTTGAAAACGCGTCGGCAAGTTTCGTCCATTCTCGTCGGGATACGGGTTCATATTGTGCCGAGATAATGAACCACGAAACCAGATCAGAGCGCAACCGCTTGCAGCTGTGGCTAATTGAAAATACTCATAGGTAGGAATAAAATCTATATCCGAATCAGCATCAGCAACATCGATCTGGCCGAGGCAAAAGACGCTTCGGAAAGTCTGTTTCCTAGAAAGAGGGGTCATCGAATGAGAAGGATCATTTTTGGTTTTAGTTTTGTAGGCTTAATGTTTGCGTTCTGCTCTTCCACGACAGCACAGCAAGCGTCCGCTGGCGACGATTGGCGGCTGGTCGCATACAGCTTTTCCAGGGTCAACAACTATCCGATAGACGACAAAGATGTAACTATCACTATAGACACGCGCGAACAGCGTGTCTCGGGTAATTCTGGCTGCAACCGCTTTATTGGGCAGTTCAAATTCGAGGATTCGGGAAGGTTGGTCGTAGGCCCATTCGCCGGGACGTTGATGGCCTGCCCGCAGATCGACAACCGCTTTGAGGCAGCGTTTCGTGAAGCACTTCAGGGTGTCGATTCTTTCTCTTTCGGTACGGGTATTTTGACGCTTTCCGATCAGAGGACCGGGCATTTTATGCGCTTTCAGCGAATCATCAAACCTGAACGATATGTTTGGTTTGTAAATAAAGACCTTCAAGACTGCGTCGGTGTCGTCAAAACCAAATGCCTTCAGGTCAAAGACGCGAAAGAAGGTGCGTGGCAGAATTTTTTCGGACCGATCGAGGGGTTCAACTTTAAGAAAGGCCGATTCTATGCGATCGAGGTAGAGCGTACCAAAGTTGCGAATCCCGCTGCTGACGGCTCGTCCTATTCGCACAAACTGATCCGGGTGATCAAAGAGGCTAAGAAAGAAAAGGACCTTTGAACCGATCACAGCCGATGGCCGACGACGGGCTCGTTCTGATCGTCTACACGACCCTTTACAGAAAGGGCGGGAACCAGTTCCCCGTTGTTGCCGAAACTCTGGCAGATGAAAAGCGAAACGGAGGGCGGGCAAATATCGTTTGCAGGGCGGTCGAGAGCAAACGCGACGTGTTGAAGGAGATCGCGGCCATTCGTGATTCAGGGCAAACGATAAGCGAGTTTCATTTTGTCGGTCATTCGGGAATGTACGGGCCTATGTTCGGCACCGTCGCATTTCCCGAGCAGTTCTCGCCCTACGAATGGGAGCAGATGGATATCCCGTTCGCCGAAAGCGCTTCGGCGTATTTTCACTGCTGCCGGTCGGCTCGCTGGTTCGCTCCGTTTTTTGCCAGGACATTCAACGTCAAGGCCTTTGGGTACTTCTGGTACACGACATTCTCAAATAGCAGGACGCGATTTGCTTCTGCGGGTGAGAATACGGAAAAGCCGCTTTACACAATAGGCTGCAAGGGCCGCAAGTCGCACGGGCTTTTAGCCACGCTGCAAAAACGTCTTGGCTTCATGCCGGCCGAAGTGATGAAGTCCTTCGAACCGTCGGCTGTTGACGGAGCCGACACATACAATGAGGTCGCAGAGCTTTATGATACGGCGTTTGCCGACATTCGTGTCCGAAGAGACGAGTGGAAATGGCTAAATGACCATCTTCCATCTACACCCGGGAACCTCGAACGGCCAGATGATAGCTCGAACGCCAGTGGGCTGGACGTTCGCGATCGAGGGATCGACGTGCTCGATATCGGCTGCGGCAACGGCGCATTGCTGAACGCAGTGGCCGACAGGATCGGAAGCGGCGTCGGTGTTGATGAATCGGCCTCGATACTCGATCGGGCAAGGATCAGGAATTCAGAGATCTTAAACCTCCGATTTGAACTCATCAAAGGGCCGGTACTTCCCTTTCCGGATGATTCATTCGACGCTGTCATATCCTTGATGTCGTTCCGATATCTGGACTGGGACCCGCTGCTGCTCGAGATAAAGCGTGTGACAAGGCCCGGCGGTAAGCTGCTTATCGTGGATATGGTCACCGTCCCGGTCGCGGTGCGTGAATATCCGAGACTTTTTGTGGATAAGCTTAGAACGATCAAGAACCAAAAGGCGAATGCGAGATTTGATGCGGCGTTAAAGAAACTTGTTTCGCATCCTGACTGGAAAAAAATGCTCGAGTACAACCCAATACGCTCCGAGCATGAAATGAAATGGTATCTCGAAAGCCGCTTCCCGGGACAGAAAATGGAGATCCTCAACATGGCCTGGAACTCGCGAATCGTTGCCTTCGATAGTGGGCCGGTAGAAAAAGGCCTTGATGCTGAGCTTTCTTATCCGTGATCTATTTGATCTTGATAAATGATCTTTTGTTGATAAATTCGTTTCGGAAATGCTGGGAATTATTGACTGGGGCATCGGTGGGATCGGTGTTCATAAGCTGATAAAAGAAAGACGGCCTGAAATTTCGGCGGTCTATATTTCCGACACCGGAGCTACGCCTTACGGTAAGATGTCGCGGGCGGAACTGGTCGCCCGACTGGCATTGATCATTAGATTCCTTAAGTCGAAAGGCGTCACGCACCTCGTGATCGGCTGCAACGCGGCGAGCACGGCAATTCCCTTTCTCGATCCGCAGGGACTGAAGATCGAAGGTGTTATCGATGCAGCGGTCGAGATGACCGCACGGCTGAAGCCAAAACGCCTTGCCCTGATCGGCGGTCGAAGGACGGTCGTATCGGGAGTCTATCGCAAGGCCTTTGCCCGACGAGGTATTGAAGTAGAGCAGAGGATCGCACAGCCGCTATCCGGCCTGATCGAAAGCGGCGACACTTCTTCCGAAAAGCTTCGGGGCGAATGCTCCCGAATTCTCTCGCCGATACGCAGCTGCTCGCATATTCTTCTCGCTTGTACTCACTATCCGGCGATCTCCGAGGTAATAAGGGAGTACGTTTCAGCCACAACAGTTCTTATCGACCCGGCCGCAGCTTTGGCCGCAAAGGCCTCAAAGTGGAAGCTTCCGTGCAATGGCTATGACCTGTTTTTCACGACCGGCGATGCCGGTCAGATGAAGGCGTCTGCCCTTGCGGCTTTCAAGTGCGACATCGGTCGTGTAAGAATCGTAAACTTGGACGATGTTAAATGAGATCGGCCATTGGAGGACGAAGGAATGAAAGAGACCATTTTTAAATTGACCGCCCGTCTGCTGCCCGTGTTCGCGCTGTTAGCTTGTTTTCAATTGACCGCGTCGGCACAGGAATCGAGTGCAGCTAAAACCGCCAGGCTGCTGAACGAGACCGGTTATAAGCTTGCTAAAGCATCGGAGACGGTTTGGATGGTACCATTTGAAGGAAAGGCCCAGAAGGACATTGCTGTAGTAGCATCGCTCAGCGACGATATCCTCGTCGTATTTTCTGTGATCGCAGAAAAGAAGAACTTCAAGCTCTCTCCGGAACTAACTATGAAGCTCTTGCGGGCAAATTCCGATTACGACCGCGTGAAGCTCGGTATCGATAAGGACGGCGACATTTTTGCCCGAATTGATATATCCGTTAGGGTAATGGATCTAGAGGATCTGAAAATGAATCTCGAGCAGATCGCCGCCGTCGCAGATGAAATACACGCCGCGGTAAAACCCCATCTGGTCAAATCAAAGTAAGCATCAGCATCTGACTTTGCGTGGCAACTGAAGTCGAGAAATACCACGAAGAAGAACGGATCGGGAAGACGTACGACCTGCGCGTGGTCAAACGGCTGCTCGGCTATTTGCGCCGATACTGGAAGTTGGTCGCCCTTGCGCTTTCGCTGACCTTGTTTACGAACATATTGGTCAGCCTGCAGCCATACTTTACCAAAGTTGCGGTCGATGATTTCATAATTCCCAAACAGACGGACGGCGTTTGGCTATTCGCATTCGCCTTCTTCGGGCTTTTTCTCTTTCGCTTCATTTTCTCCTACATTCAGGAAGTTCTTTTGAACATGGTCGGGCAGAGAGTGATGTTCGATCTGCGGACCGAGATCTTTACCAAACTGCAGCGGCAGGATGTCGCTTATTACGACAAGCACCCGGTAGGACGGATAATCACACGGCTGACCTCTGACGTTGATGCGTTGAACGAGCTATTCACATCTGGCGTGATCGACGTTCTCGGTGATCTGGTCGTGATCTTCGCCATTATCGGGATGATGTTCTGGCTCGACTGGAAGTTGGCGATCGCGTCCTTGATAACCGTCCCGCTTCTGTTTGCCGCGACGAACTGGTTTCGCAAACATGCCCGCGAAGGTTTTGACCGCGTCCGAACGCGAAACGCAAAGTTGAACGCCTATCTTCAGGAATTTATTTCAGGCGCCCAGACCGTCCAGCTAATGAATGCTGAGGAAAAGGCGAAGAAAGGATTTCACGAGATCAACGACGACTATCGTCAAGCGAACATCGAAACGATCTATTATTACGCGGTCTTCTACCCGCTGGTGGATTTTATCGGCGCTATCGGCATCGCGTTCGTGATCTTCTTTTTCGGTGCTGAATACTTGATGGGGCTGTCGGCAGCGGGGCAGGCCCTGACGGTAGGCATACTAGCTTCATTCATTCAGTACTCGCTTCAGCTCTTTCAGCCGATCCGCGACCTTTCGGACAAATTCAACGTGCTCCAGGCTGCGATCGTGGCCTCGCACCGGATCTTCATCCTGCTTGATCTGGACATTGAAATAAAAAGCCCGGAGCAGCCGAAGAAACAAGGCCGCGCCCGCGGCGATATCGAATTCCGCAACGTCTGGTTCGCTTATAAAGAGAACGACTGGGTAATGAAGGACGTATCGTTTACCGTAAAGGCGGGCGAGAGCGTGGCGTTGGTCGGACACACCGGCTCGGGCAAGACGACGGTCACGAACCTGCTTATGCGGTTCTACGATGTTCAAAAGGGCCGCATTTTCCTGGACGGCGTGGATGTTCGCGACTGGGATCTGCACGATCTTCGGTCGAATTTCGCTGTAGTGCTGCAGGATGTGTTCCTTTTCAGCGGAACTATTGAGAACAACATCAGGCTTGGCAACAAGGGCATCGATGATGAACGCATCAAATGGGCCGCAAATGAGGTAAAAGCGGCGGATTTCATAGAGCACCTGGACGGCCGGTATAAGTTCGAGGTCCACGAGCGGGGCGCGGGATTATCGGTCGGGCAAAAACAGCTGATCTCATTCGCACGGGCACTCGCATTTGACCCGACGATCCTGATCCTCGACGAAGCAACTAGTTCGATCGACACCGAGACCGAACAGCTTATCCAACAGGCCGTCGAGCGCGTAATGGAAAGCCGCACCTCGATGGTTGTCGCTCATCGGCTTTCGACTATCCAGAAGTGCGACCGGATCATGGTGTTCCACCACGGTGAACTCCGTGAGAGCGGTTCGCATAATGAACTCCTCAACCATCGCGGGTTGTACTGGAAGCTCTTCCAGCTTCAATACTCGGACCGCGGTCCGCAGTTTCCGAACCGAGACACGGCGACCCCTCATCCGGCCCTCTAACTAGAATTAAATGTAAGGTTTGGTTTATACTTGCTGACTAGTCATGCCTACCGAAGCCAAAACGAGCGCAGATCTTTCACCCGAAAATCATGAAATGATCGATCTGATCTATGCTCGATGCCAGGAGAATGCTCCTAACTTCGGCGTAACCCCAGATTGTTTCAAAGAATCGCTAACCAAAACGATCATCAAGTATCTGGGTAATGACGGAATCGCGGAAGCGGGTGATATAGACAGCCTTCTGGCTCAGATCCAGGCGGATGACCTGTTCATGGCTCTGGCCTGCGCGAATGGGAACGAGCGGGCCTGGTGGGAGTTCGACCAGGCTCACCGTTCATATCTGGAACGCGTGGCACGGCACCTTGCTAAGACTGAGGTTGACGCACAGGAAGTGATCGATCAGGTTTACGTAGAGCTCTACGGAACAAAGATCGTAGATGGTGAACGAGTTTCTAAGTTCGCCACCTATTCTGGCCGCGGAAGCCTTCGCGGATGGCTGAGGACCGTCATCTGGCATTCCCTCGTCGATCTCCACAGAGCGAGCCACGATGAGGTTTCGCTTGACGAAATGACCGAGAACGTCGGTGAGGGCATGGCTCACGCCAGCTTTGCTGAGGCGGCTCCCGGCGGCGAGGACGAGATGCTTGATCACATCTCGCGTGAGCGCTATCGCAAGGCCACGGTCTCCGCCCTCGAAGCCGCATTTTCTTCTCTTGAAGAGCACGAAAAGCTACTCCTTCTCTTCTATCATGTTGATAATCTTAAACTTAGAGAGATTGCACGGCTGGTGGAAAATGAGGCGTCGCCTCTTCGGGGGTGGTTTCAGAGAAAGTCGCAATCTCGAAATGAAAATCCATCGGGCCGAATTCACGAATCCACGATAATGCGCTGGTTGGAAAAGAGTTACGGGCGTGTCTTGAATCTGTTCAAGAACGAACTGACCGAAACGGCAGGGCTCAAGAGCGATGAGATCGAGATCTGCCTCAGTCTCGCCACTCAGGACATTTCCGGCAATAATCTCTTCAAACACCTGTCTTCCTCATAATGCTGCCGCCGAAATATATAAAAATAATCTTGCGACGCCGAAAAAATAGTGCAAATGTTTCCAAAGGGTTACGTCAGCTAATCGGGAGGTCAAACTCACATGGAGAACAATGAGAACATAACCCCGCAGGAAGCGGCGATACAGAACCTACTTGGCCAGTTCCTGAAAGTTCGGACCGGTGGAAATAAGGTCCAAACAGCAAAAGGGCCGCATCCGGACCACGATTCTCTTGCGACATTCACGGAGGGCGTATTGTCGGAACGTGAGGCAAGACCGATCGTTAGCCATTTGGTGGACTGCTCTTTTTGCCGGCACGTAACGGCCGAACTGATCCGCCTTGACCTCGCCTTTGCAGAAATTCCGATGGAAGCCGCCGAGGTGGCCCAAAGCGAGCCAACGAGGGTTTCAGAGGTGTTGAGCGGGCTGCTTTCGAGAATATTTGGCACTACGGACGGCGCGGTGTTCGCTCACAACGAGAAAGACCCCGAGGCAGCGGAATCGAAAGAGGAAAGCACAGAAACGGACGACAAGAATTAAATATTGGGCGTAAGCCTTTAGGATTGGCTATTCAACGGCTCGCAAGTGCCTTAGAATAGTCAATTTTTTTGTGCATCCATTGCCCTCCAACATGCGAACAGTTGAGTACACAAAGCTTGCAGGTTGGATATATAATTATGGATATGTCTGTAGAGTCTCACGTTCCCGCCGCAAATGAAGCTGTATCAGGCAGCTGCGGATGGGCAGAAAGCACAATGTCGGTCGAAAGGGTCGCTTCGGCGAAACTGCCAACTGAGGTTGGTGAGTTCATGATCGCCGGCTATCGTTCGCTGACCAGTGACGAAGAATTTGTCGTGCTTTATAAGGGTGAAATGGAGCCCGAACTCCCGACCCTCGTTCGGATCCACTCACAATGCCTCACTGGCGACGTCTTTGGCTCGATCAAATGCGATTGCGGACCGCAGCTCCGCAAAACGATGGAAGTGATCGAAAAAGAGGGGAGAGGGGCTATAGTCTATCAGCATCAGGAAGGGCGAGGCATCGGCATTATAAACAAAATTCGTGCATATGCCCTTCAGGATGAGGGTGCCGATACGGTCGAGGCGAACGAAAAATTGGGATTTGCCGTCGATGCCCGGATCTATAAGCAATGTGCCGAAATACTCTTCGATCTTGGGCTTTGCAATGTTCGTGTCATATCCAATAACCCAGATAAATTGCGGGCTCTGGAAGAGGCAGGACTTCGAATCGTCGAGAGGATCCCGCTCGAAATTAAGGCAGAAGAGGCAGCCGCACACTACCTCAGAACAAAGAAGGAAAAACTCGGCCACCTGATCGATTTCTAGCCTGTTCAGTTATTCATAGCAACGTTCAATAATTTGGATTTTCTCAAACCTTACGACTTAGCCGTCGTTTCGTAATTACACTAATTGCAAGACTTAGCGGCATTCGCCCCCCTCGGCACGCATATTGCGAACAATAGTGCGTGGAAGTACGGTCTGTCATATTACACCCCCCAATTTTAGCTCTCCGTGCTTTTCAGATTTAATTAATTCTTACAGGAGAACAAAATGAAAAAGAGCTTCAAGTTTCTATCGTCGATCTTTGCCATCGTTATCTGCCTTTCGGCAGTAGCGTTTGGACAAGGAACGACGGGCAGCATTGAAGGAACTGTGGCTGACGCAAACGGGGCAGTGATCCCGAACGCGACCGTTCGTGTAACGAGCACCGGCGTAACAACCGGGTTCAACCAAACGGTGACGGCTAACTCTAATGGATTTTTCTCGGTTCCGCGTGTGCCGGCTGGTACATATCGCGTGACCGTTAGCGCTACTAATTTTGCCGAAAGGGCTCAGGACGTGACGGTCGTCGTTGACCGCGCGACCACCATCAGCCCGGTACTTGCGGCTGCCGGAGTGGTCGGCGAAGTCGAAGTAACTGCCGACACTGCGGTAACGATCGATCCGACGAATACGTCGATCGATACGAACATAACCAAGCGTGTCATTGAGGCTCTGCCGAAGGGCACGACTTTTGGAAGTCTTCTCAAGATCGCTCCGAACGTTCGCCCCGAGACCCTCGGCGGCGGTTTCCAGGTTGACGGAGCCAGCGGCTCCGAGAACGTGTTTGTCGTTGACGGTCAGGAGGTCACAAACTTCCGCGACGGTACGCTTACACGTAACAGCAACCTTCCCTTTGAACTTCTTCAGGAAGTACAGATCAAGTCCACCGGTTTGAACGCCGAATACGGCGGTGCGACGGGCGGCGTTATCAATGTGGTCACGGTTGGCGGAAACAACCAGTTTCGCGGCAACTTTGGTGTTTCGTTCGAGCCTTCGCAGCTTCAGGGCAATCCGAGGACGATCCTTAACCGTTGGGGAACCGGTACAGGCCAGTTCGAACAGTTCCAGCCCAGAAAAGATGGTGGAACGAACTGGTTCCCGGTTGCAAGCCTGAGCGGCCCGATCGTTAAGGACAGGCTTTGGTTCGCAGCAGTTTATGCACCCCAGATCCAGGAAGTATCGCGGACGATCGATTACCTTTCATCCGCTAACCCGAACACAAGGACCTTTGTACAACAGTTGACCTACAACACGAACGTTCGTACTGAGCAGGCTTTCTTGCGTTTGGACGCTCAGCCGTTCTCGAAGCTTCGTGTTTTTGGTTCGTTCTTGTGGAACCCGGTGATCCAGGAGGGCGTCGTTCCCGGACTTACCGCGGGACTTTCCGCACTGCCTGCTCCGATCAATTTCGGCGGCAACCTTGGCTTCCTCGGCGGCACCGAATTGGCACGTCGCCAGGGCGGCCGTAACAACAGCAATACGGTGAACACGCAGGCGACCTACACGCCCACCAACAACCTTGTTCTAAATTTCCGTTATGGACGTACGTTCCTCAACGAAAAGCTGAATTCGTATTTCATCCCGACCGTTACGCGTTTCTTCTGCCGTGCAAACGGCAATCCGAACGCTGTCCCGGGCTCGGGCTGCGGACCTGGTTTTAACAGCGTCCCGAACAACAACAACGTATTCCTCGATGTTTCCACGAGGACCACGATCGACGCTGATGCGCAGGTGGTCGGCATCAATGCAGGCGGACGCCACAACATCAAGTTCGGTTTCCAGTGGAACCGCCTCTTTAACGAGGTTGACCGCGGCCACGTTGGACTTGGCGTTGTCGTTCTTGATTATCTCGTTCCTATCTCATCCCAGACGGGTCAGACACCGACCGGTTCGACAGCGGCGAATCCTTCGGGAAGCTGCTTGAACGTTGCGAATCCAAATACTGATCCCTGCAATTGGGGTTCGGGCTGGATGCAGAGATTTGGTACGAAGGGAGAGGCAAGCAGCGTCAACCAGGCGTTGTTCGTCCAGGATTCTTGGACCTTTGCCCGTCGGGTAACTCTCAATCTCGGACTTCGTATCGAGAACGAAGAGGTTCCGAGCTTCGGTTCGGGCACGTCGATCCAGTTCGGCTGGGGCGACAAGATCGCACCCCGTTTTGGTCTTTCGATCGATCTTACTGGCGACGGCAAGACCAAGTTGTTTGGTAGCTATGGTTGGTTCTATGACAGGTTCAAGTATGAACTGCCTCGTGGTTCGTTCGGCGGAGACTTCTTCCGAAACGACTACTTCGAGATCCTTCCTGGCCGGGGTACGCTCTTCTCGAACTACACGTTCCAGAACATCCTGGGCAATGCAACGGACCCGATCGGTGGAAACTGCCCGGGACCGAATGCACCTGTGTGGCCGGGTGGCTGGTCGATCTGTCAGTTCGACTTCCGCATCGCAACCAATAATGCGGGTGCCGACATTTTTGAGACCGGTGCAGTAGATCCCAATCTGAAGGCCGCTCGTCAGAGCGAGTATACGTTTGGTATTGAGCGTGAACTTTGGCGCAACTCGGTGATCAGCGGACGCTATACGCATAAGCAGGTTGACCGTACCGTCGAGGATATTGGTGTCGTGAATCCGCAGGGCAGCGAAGCCTATATCATCGGCAACCCCGGCTTCGGCCTGGTTTGTACCGTTGCTTCTGCCGCAAATCTGCCGTGCCCGAAAGCACAGCGTGACTACGACGCGGTCGAGATCCGTTTCGACCGACGAGCAACGAACTGGTTCGCGAACATGAGCTACACGATCAGCCGTCTCTACGGTAACTACTCTGGTCTTGCCAGCTCGGACGAAGCCGGACGTAACAGCCCGAACGTAAACCGTTTCTTCGACCTTCCGCCTCTCGGCTTTACGGCCGACGGCGATCCGGACAACGGCCGTTTGGCAACGGACCGCCCGCATGTCTTTAAGGCTTACGGCGGATACACCTTTAACTGGGCCGGTAAGAACATCAATGCTACCACCGTCTCTGCGTTTACGACCGTACAGTCGGGTACGCCGCTGACCACGATCTATAATCTTTATAGTCTTGGCACGACGATCCTCAATGGACGCGGCGACGCAGGCCGGACCGAGATGTTCACCGAGACCGACGTTAATGTTAGCCACCGCTATCGCTTCGGACGCGACGCAAGGTTCTCTATCGAGCCTTTCATCGATATCCGAAATGTCTTCAATGAAAGGAACGTTTTGACGAAGACGATGACGATCAGCGGAACTAACTACAACGCGGCAGTGCTCCGTGCAAACGGCTGCACTACCTGCGGAACGGCCGCACAGTCCGGTGGTGTACAGGAAGCAGCTGTCTTTAACACGATCTTTAACGGAACGGGTATCAGACAGTTTGTCCTTAACCACTTGGCCGCCCAAGGCACTTCTGCAGCGGGCCGAGTTAATACTTACCTTGAGCCGAACGGCTTCCAGGGCCCGAGAACGGTCCGTTTCGGAGCTCGTTTCTTCTTCTAATTCTCTAACGAGAACTGAAATTCTTAAGGCCTGCCGTGAAAACGGCAGGCCCTTTTTATGTTCGTATTGAGAAAGGGAGAAGGCTGAACTTAGTTAGACGTATTCGACTTTGCCTTTGCCCGAAGCCCGGCAATGACCTTCCTCGTATTCTCCTGATCGGGGCCCCGCTGCTTGCTCGCCTTCATATAGGCCTCGAGCTCGTCTGCAGCAGCGTCATATTTCTTAAGATTGTCTGCATAAAGCTGAGCGAGTTCCTTGTGTATTTCGGGTACGTTCTCGTTGGACAGCTTTTTGGCACGAACTAGGCTCTTTTCAGCTTCCGCGAATTTGCCCTCGCTCTTGAGGGCACGTCCGTACATATAATGGACCTGGGGTGACGACGGAGCATGTGCCGCGGCATTTGCAAGAGCAGCCGTCGCCGCCGAATGATATTGCTTTCCCAACTGGAATAGTGCCGATCCCAGATAATAAAATGCCGTCGCGCTCTTTGGATTAACGTCGCCGGCCTTTAGAAGGAAAGGAACCGATTCTTCAAACCGGCCCTGCATGAATAATTCCCTTCCCATCCGATTCAATGCCATAAAGTAATCGGCCTTTATTGAAAGAGCCTGGTTCAACCCCGCAAAGCCATCCGCAATACGCTTGGCAGCCAGGTCTCGTATTGCCGTTTCATAAGCCTTCTTAGCCGCAGAAGGCACATCCTGAGCGAACACAACTCCGAGTTCGGCATCGACCAGCCCGCCGCGCTTTGGACGGAGATAAAAGTCGTGGTTGTTGTATGAGCTGCCACCCTCGCCCGCCACTGCGCTCACGGCCGAGACTTCGATGTCCATCGACTCATCTTCATAGTCATAACGAAATGCATAGACCTTGATGGTGTACCGGCCCTGTGTCCCGACGGTGAACTGGAATCTACCGCCGCCGCCAGTTTTCTGCCGGCCGTTGTTCACTGTCCGGCCGTACTGGTCCTGAAGCTCGACGTCGATATCGGGTAGCGGGATCCTGCCCGCATCAAAAACCGTCCCGGCGATCGTATGCGCTGCGCCGCCGGCAGGAAAAGCACTGATTGTGAATGCCAGGACGCAGATCAATAGAAATGGTCCGCGAAAAAACCTCAAATTCGCTGTTGCCATTGATACCTCCAAAAATACGGGCGTTTTACTGGTGATTTGAGGTCGTATTATAACACTAAAAACCTATTACCAGGGAAAAATTCCACCCCGAATGGCGCATCGCGACGATTTTTTGGAGAATGTTGTTATCAATTCAAAATGAGAACCAGCCACGAAAGAGTCTATCGCGACGCCGTCCATAACATTATCCGCCTGAGGACCGACACCGATGAGGGCAGGCTGATCGGATCTTTGGTCGATTCTGCAGAGTTTCAAAGGCTGCGTCGGATCCGCCAACTCGGCCTGGCGCATTTCGCCTATCAGGCCGCTGAACACTCACGTTTCGCGCACAGCCTGGGTGCGTTTCACCTGGCATCGCGGACACTTGCAAAATTAAGGCTCGACCATACGATCTCAGAAGAAGATCAGATGGCCGTTCGTGTAGCGGCGCTTCTCCACGACACGGGACACGGGCCGTTCTCTCACGTGATCGAACCGATCCTCAAATTCCATCACGAAGATTTTACGGTCGAGGCATTGCTCAGCCCGGATACCGACGTCGGGCGGCTATTGACGGCACATTCACCGGAGCTGCCCGAACGCGTCGCTGCGATAATCCGAGGCACTTTCAGGCCGATGGCGCTTGCCCAACTCGTATCATCGCAGCTCGATGTCGATCGAATGGATTACCTGCTCCGCGACAGCCTGATGACCGGCGTCAAGTACGGTGTTTATGACCTTGAATGGATCATCAAATCTCTCGAGATAAACGAAGCCGCCGATCAGTTGTATGTGTCGGCACGCGGCGTTTATGCGGTCGAAGACTATTTGCAGGCCCGCTACTATATGTTCCGGCAGGTTTATTATCACCGGACTCTGCGAGCGGCAGAATCGATTCTCCACTCTATACTTCGCCGTGCTCTGCACCTCTACGAAGAAAGCGGCGACGTGTGGTTTCAGCCGGATTCGGCGTTCGAAAAGGTGCTGCAGGGTGCGAAGCTCTCGCTTTCGGAGCACTTGTCGCTCGACGATTCTGATTTTCTTTACCACATAAAACAGTGGAGAAATTCCGCCGACCGGATACTTGCCGACCTTTCGTCACGATTTCTCGACCGAAGACTTTTCAAGGCTTTCGATCTTGATATGACAGATGATCGAAAGCAGGATTTCATTGACGAGTCGCGCAAAGTGGTAGAGCAGGCAGGATTTGATCCGGATTATTATTTCATCGAAGACAAGGCGGGCGACGCCCCGCACTATTTTTACATTCGCGACGAAACCAAGCCCAAGGATCAGATCTACGTTGAAGACGGGTTTTCGGCCCCGGTTATTCGTGAGATCTCCGAGGTCAGCGCCCCGGTCCGCGGCCTTCAGGCGGGCTACCGGATCCATCGAATTTGTTTTCCGGCTGAAGTAAAGGAGGTAGTGACAAGGTTCTATCATGCGTGAACCGACGCCGTTCTTATAGATTGGCCGGATAGTTTGGGTCGCGGTACAATTCGAATTGACCGAGGCCGCATGCACTGGCTTAGAGCTCTTTATTCAGGTCCGTTTCGTCTTACATGCGTTTATTTCTTGGATCGCTGCGGCTCGCAGCCTTTGTTTTTGGATCGATCGCCCTTTACGGACTGTGGTGGGTCTCGTCGTGGTTCGTGCCGAACAAGACCCTGTGGCGTCAAGTCGCGTTTCATTGGTGGTCAAGACTCTTCGCTCGGATCGCGCAGATGGAACTTGAAGTGATCGGCCCGCCGCCGAAACCTCCATTCCTGCTCGTCTCGAATCATGTAAGTTACGTCGACATACCCGTTCTGAGATTGGCCGCGAATGGGATCTTCGTAGCGAAAAGCGAGGTCAAGGATTGGTTTCTGGCGGGGCCGATGATCCGGAATATGGGGAACATTTTCATCGACCGAAAAAATCGGCGTGATATCCCGCGGGCGGGGGCTGAGGTGATAAGGAAATTGAACGAGCGCGAGGGCGTCATACTTTTCCCGGAAGGAACGAGCACCAAGGGCGAGATGATCCTGCCGTTCAACTCATCATTTTTGGAATTCGCCGCCAAAACTGACTTGCCCGTCTCCTATGCGGCCGTGCGATACGCGACCCCTGAGGGCGGCCCAACACCGAGCGAGCGAGTATGCTGGTGGGACGATACCGGCTTTCTAAAACACCTCTGGCTCCTGTTCTCGCTCCCGACGTTCACGGCGATCGTCACCTTCGGCGACCAACCGATCGTTGACACCGACCGCAAGCGGCTGGCGGTGAAGTTAAGAGAGGGCATCGAAAGTAATTTTATACCGATGCTTTGAATGGTTGTCTTATCCGAAACGCTGTCTAAGTACCTGGGACCTACGGAGCCGAATTCCGTCGAAGCCTATTTAGTGAAGATCATGCAGACGGACGATCCAATACTTTTCCGCCTTGAGAAAACCCGTGCCCGGAAAGCGATCGTCCGAGTAATCCTCCGAAAAAGGCCGATCCCAGCGAGCCGAACAGAATGATCAGCCCGGAGGTGATGTACGGCGGCTCGGCGGCATTGAACGCATCGCGGCCGTAGCGGGCGATGGCCAGCAGTATCAGTAAACCCCCAAACAGCACTCCGCCCCAGGCCGTGAGTACGGCGATCGGCCAGCGATCAGGATGGAGATAACCGATGGCTCCGCTCGAAAGCAGGAAGAAAGCCGAACCGATGATCATCCGCAGACGCCAGCCCTCAGCCGGATCGGAAAAAACCAATACCAGACCGACAAAGCCCAGCAAAAAAGCAATGCCGGCAAAGACCGCGTTTTTGTGACCGTCTGGATGCACTACCGCTATTCTATAACTTTTACTCGCGGGGTACACATAAATTCTGGGGGCACGAACGAATAGAGACATTCGTGCGAGTCAGTAAACTAGCAGACCTCAATCTTGCAAGCAAGACGATGGGCATCACTAGCAATTAGCCAAGACTCGCTCCTTGGACCATCAATTGTGCTCTCCCGTTTTGGCAATCCGGTCAACAAAGTGTGCCTTACGGGGGTCTTGACCGCTCGCAATGTTTCTAGTTCTCGCCGTATCGGTTACCACAAAATGACTAGAAAGTAACAGCCACGGACGTGATCATCGACTTTTGAGGAGCCGAGCGATCGGACGGGCTGCGCGAAACCGAAACGTTTGCAAGTCGGAACGTCTGGACTACAGCATTTGCCCAGTCGGTGACGATGATCTCTACAGTTCTGCGAGTCATAGGCGAAGATGGGATCTGCGAAAGGCTGTTCGAGGCATTTGTCCTATTTGCGCCACCTGCCCGCCACACGCCTGCGTCAGTTCCCACGAGAAGCCGCCCGTTGGGCGTGAACCCGCTGGAGCCGCCCGTATATATGGTTGCGATCTGAAGATTGCCGTTTCCACTGCTACGAGCAAGGCTGATGAGCTGCTCGACCTTGAGACTTGCGGAAGGATCCCGCCCATCGACTGGATTTGCCCCGCCGGCAAGCGAGATGCGTTAGACCTGTACAACTCCTGGATCGCTAGGGCACATAAAAACTTTGATCGGAGGACGCCCCCCCAACACCGCTTGCCCTGGTTTCCCTCGCCAGGAGATCGTTCGTCTCCCAACCCCCGCCATTACTTGAGCTAGATGCCTGTGGCCTCGCGTCTCCCCGAATACCGTCGCTCTCCATGTAAATTGGCATAATCGCTTCCTCCAATGTCAAATGCGTTTTGAGAGGAGAAAAACTATCAGAGGCAACGGAAGAAATCGTGGGTTGCTTCGATATGTTTACGACGCTAAGCGGTTAACGCATGACCGCGACCTCTGACAGAAGGTGTGCAAAGCCCCTTTATTAGGGCGGTTAATAGGTTTGGAAAGAAGACGACATATCTGATCGCTGTTCTCGTTTGATAATGCAAAGGCCGAGAGAATTGCTTCCCCCGGCCCATCTTAAAGACAATCTGACGGCAAACCTTATAAATCGTCGTCACCCTCGAGGTCGTCGATCTTCATCGCTTCTTCGATGTCGAATTCTTCTTCCTCTTCGATCTCCGTTTCGACATCGGCCTCTTCCTCATAATCGCCGTCGGCTTCGACACCCGGCACATTGGCGAATACCGGAATTTCGAGGCCGCCGCGAATATCTGCTAATTCGTCAAACTCGTCCTCTTTCTTCTGGTTCTCCGTTGCATCCCGTGCGATCTCGACGTTTCGGTAATATTTCATACCGGTGCCCGCCGGGATCAATCGGCCCATGATGACGTTCTCCTTCAGCCCTCGCAGGTAATCTACGCGGCCCGAGATCGCCGCTTCGGTCAAGACACGGGTGGTTTCCTGGAAGCTCGCGGCCGAGATGAACGAATCGGTCGAAAGCGATGCCTTCGTTATACCTAGCAGAAGCGGTTCCCCGACGGCTGCCTGGCCCTTTTCATCTCGCACGCGGCGGTTCTCGTCCTCATATCGGAAGCGGTCAACCTGTTCCTCCATAAGGAATTCGGTATCGCCGACCTCTTTGATCTTAACCCAGCGAAGCATCTGGCGGACGATCACTTCGATGTGCTTATCGTTGATGTTCACGCCCTGCAGCCGGTAAACTTCCTGGATCTCGTTCACGATGTACTGCTGCAGTGCCTCGGTTCCGAGAACTCGCAGAATGTCGTGCGGGTTGAGCGGTCCGTCCATCAGCGGCTCGCCTGCTCGGACGCGGTCGTCTTCCTGCACGTTGATATGTGTACCGCGAGGAATGTCGTATTCCCTTTCGGCACCATCGTCGCCGGTGATAATGATCTTGCGCTTACCCTTTGAGATCGGGCCGAACTTGACCGTTCCGTCGATCTCGGACATCATCGCCGTCTCTGACGGCCGCCTTGCTTCGAACAGTTCTACGACACGCGGCAGACCGCCGACGATGTCTTTCGTCTTCGTTGTCTCACGTGGGATCTTCGCAATGATGTCACCGGGCTTGACCGCCTGGCCATCCACGACGAGCAAGTTCGCCCTGATCGGCATCTGATACGTTTTTAGCGTTTTACTGCCGCTCTTGATCTCAAGCCTTGGCTGGTTCTTTTCATCCGAGTCCTTGACGACCAGCCGCTTCTGTCCGGTAACCTTATCGATCTCTTCTTCGACGGTCTTGCCTTCCTTGAGATCCTGATACTTTACCGTTCCCTCGACCTCGGTCAGGATGGCGAACGTGAACGGGTCCCAGGTTACGAGAACATCGTCTTCCTTCACCTTCTGCCCGTCTTTAACATGAAGCTGGGCTCCATAAACGATCGGGTAACGGGCGACCTCACGGCCGCGCTCATCCTCGATGGCGATCTCGGACTGCCGTTTCAGCGAGATCAGCTCCTTGTTTCGATTGCGGATCACCTTAAGATCGTCGTCGTAGCGGACGGTGCCGTCCATTGCGGCGACGTGCTTTGTCTCCTGTTCGAGACGAGCGGTGCCGCCGACGTGGAATGTTCTCATTGTGAGCTGTGTGCCGGGTTCGCCAATGGACTGCGCGGCGACCACGCCTACTGCTTCGCCGATCTCCACGGTCTTACCGGTCGCAAGATTGCGGCCATAGCATTTGACGCAGATCCCCCGCCGGCTCTCACACGTAAGCGGCGAGCGGATGCGGATCTTCTGCAAACCGGAAAGCTGTACCTGTGCGGCAAGCTCCTCGTCGATCTCTGTGTTCGAAGTTACGATAACGGAGCCCTCGACAGGGTCGATTATGTCGTCAAGCGAGGTGCAGCCGACTATACGGTCGCGCAGGCTTTCTACCTCTTCACCGTTTCGGATAATTGCCTCCGCCCCGATACCTCTGAGTGTTCCGCAGTCCTGCTCTGACACAATGACATCCTGGGCAACGTCAACAAGCCGACGCGTAAGATAACCTGAGTCAGCCGTCTTTAGTGCCGTATCGGCGAGGCCCTTGCGGGCACCGTGTGTAGAAATGAAGTACTGCAAAACATTCAGCCCTTCGCGGAAGTTCGCGACGATCGGAGTTTCGATGATCTCGCCAGACGGCTTTGCCATCAAACCGCGCATTCCCGCAAGCTGACGGATCTGAGCGTCGGAACCACGAGCGCCGGAATCGGCCATCACGAGGATCGGGTTAAGTTCTTTCCTCTCGTCCTCACGAAGGTGCATGGCCTTAAACATTTCCTTTGCCACTCTATCGGTCACCTCCGACCAGATCGCCGTCACCTTGTTCTCGCGCTCCATGTTGGTCATTGTGGCTTCTTCATACTGCTTCTGCAGTTTATCTACCTCTTTACGGGCCTCTTCGATGATAGCTCTCTTGCTCGACGGCGTGACCATGTCGTCGATACCGATGGACATTCCCGATTTCGTAGCATAGAGAAAGCCCATCGCCTTTAGATCGTCGAGGAGCGCAACGGTCGCCTCATGGCCGAGACGAAGATGGCAGAAACTGACAAGCGATTGCAGGCCTTTCTTCTTCAGCGTTCCGTTAACATACGGCAGCCCGTCGCGCGTCAGGCGTTCGTTCAGGATGGCACGGCCGACGGTGGTGTCGATCACTCGATTCACATTTTCGCGGACCGGTGCCCGCAGCACGTCCTGGTTGTGCGTTTCGACCGTCAGGTCGAGAAGGTCGCCATTCCAGCGTAGTCTGATCTTTGTCTGCGTTTCTACAAGCCCCGCGTCGAGTGCGAGCAACACGTCATCTATTGAATTAAAAGCTCTACCTTCGCCCGGCAGTCCGTCGCGAGAGAGAGTCAGGTAATAACAACCCAAGACGATGTCCTGCGAGGGCACCGTGATCGGCTGACCAGACGCCGGAGACAAGAGGTTCTTTGACGCCAGCATCAAAACGCTGGCTTCGATCTGTGCCTCGGCCGACAGAGGAATATGGACGGCCATCTGGTCGCCGTCGAAGTCTGCGTTGAATGCTGTACACACCAGCGGATGGATCTTGATCGCCTTGCCTTCGACCAGGACCGGCTCGAATGCCTGGATACCGAGGCGATGAAGCGTAGGTGCCCGATTAAGAAGGACGGGATGTTCACGGATCACCTCTTCCAGAATGTCCCAAACTATCGGCTCCTGGCGTTCGACCATCTCGCGTGCCTGCTTGATAGTGGCTGCGTGCTGGTCGCTTTCGAGCTTGTTGTAGATGAACGGTTTGAACAGCTCGAGTGCCATCTTTTTCGGCAGCCCGCACTGGTGCAGCTTTAGCTCCGGGCCGACAACGATGACCGAACGACCGGAATAATCGACACGCTTGCCAAGAAGATTTTGGCGGAAGCGTCCCTGCTTGCCCTTTAGCGTGCCGGACAGCGATTTGAGCGGGCGATTGTTAGCGCCACGAAGCACTCGGCCGCGTCGGCCGTTGTCGAACAACGCGTCAACTGCTTCCTGAAGCATTCGCTTCTCGTTTCGAACAATGACTTCCGGCGCACGCAGCTCGATCAGCTTTTTCAACCGATTGTTGCGGTTTATGACACGCCGATAAAGATCGTTGAGATCGCTTGTCGCAAACCGGCCGCCATCAAGCGGTACCAACGGACGGAGCTCTGGCGGAATTACCGGGATAACGTCGAGGATCATCCAGTCAGGAGCATTGCCGGATCGCATAAAAGAGTTCGCGACCTTTAATCGTTTTGAGAACTTCAGCTTTTTCTGCTGCGACGTTTCTTCACGCATTCTGACCCGAAGCTCGTCGACCAGTTCCTTGATATCGATCTTCTGAAGCAGGTCCTTGATGGCCTCGGCTCCCATCTTTGCAATGAACTGGTTAGGATGGTCGCGGCTCAGCTCGCGGTACCTCTCGTCATTAAGCAGATCCTTTTCCTTTAGTTCGGGAATGTCGCCTGGATCGACGACGATGTATGTTTCGAAGTAAAGGATCTTTTCAAGATCGCGAAGAGTAATGTCGAGCAGGTGGCCGATACGCGATGGCAGGCCCTTGAAGAACCAGACGTGCGAACACGGGCTTGCAAGTTCGATATGGCCCAGGCGCTCGCGGCGCACTTTGGATTGCGTCACCTCAACACCGCATTTGTCGCAGATAACCCCGCGGTGTTTCATTCGCTTGTATTTACCGCAGAGGCATTCCCAGTCCGACACGGGGCCAAAGATCCGCGCGCAGAACAACCCGTCGCGCTCCGGCTTAAACGTGCGATAGTTGATGGTCTCAGGCTTGGTCACCTCGCCGTGCGACCACGAACGGATCTTTTCCGGCGAAGCCAGCGAGATGCGGATCGCTTCGTAGTTCGTCGTCAGCTGCGTTTTATTTTCGTTATTGAATCGAAACATATCTTTATTAAGTTCACCGTTTGCAGTTCCAAGTTCCCAGTTTCGGAGAATGCGAAGGTCCGGGTTCCTGAATGCGGAACCCGGAACGCGAAACTAATCCACACCGACCAGAGCATCCACGCCCGCCGCCACTTCTTCCGGGTCGATCTCGTCTTCCGTGATCAACTCAACATCCAGGCACAACGACTGCAGCTCGCGAACGAGAACGTTGAACGATTCGGGGATGCCCGGCTCGAAGTTCGAGACACCTTTGACTATCGTTTCATAGATCTTCGAGCGTCCTGCGACATCGTCTGACTTGCACGTCAGAAGCTCTTGAAGAATGTGGGCAGCACCGTAGGCTTCGAGTGCCCAAACCTCCATCTCACCAAACCTCTGCCCACCGAATTGCGCTTTGCCGCCCAGCGGCTGCTGGGTAATGAGCGAGTACGGTCCGATAGAGCGGGCATGGATCTTGTCGTCCACAAGGTGCGAGAGCTTGAGCATATAAATGTAGCCAACGGTCACCTTCTGTTCGAATTGTTCGCCGGTCAACCCGTCAAACAGTTTGGTCTTACCTGAAGGGCCAACCGAAGGCGGCAAGCTCAACTCGTCATAGCGGCGATTCGCCTGGCCGATATACTGCTTGATCTCCTCTTCACTGGCACCGTCAAAGACCGGGGTCGCGAAATGCAGCCCAAGCACACGTGCGGTCCATCCTAAATGCGTCTCGAGGATCTGGCCCACGTTCATACGCGACGGCACACCAAGCGGATTGAGCACGATCTCGACCGCAGTTCCATCGGGCAGGTACGGCATATCCTCTTCGGGTAAAATGCGGGCAATGACGCCTTTGTTTCCGTGGCGACCGGCCATCTTGTCGCCGACCGAAAGTTTTCGCTTCATCGCGACAAATACTTTGACCATCTTGATCACGCCCGGGGGCAGCTCGTCGCCCTGTTTTAGCTTTGTGATCTTTTCATCGTAAATGTCGGCGAGAATATTGATCTGCCGCTCGGTACGCTGTTCGTACTCCTTCATCTCACCGATAATATCGATAGCACCAGAAGAGATGTCGGCCTTCTTCAACACCTTCGTGTCGATCGAGCGGAGGTCTTCCCCACGGAGGACGGAGCCTTTCTTCGCGACGAGCTCCTTGCCGTCCATTAGGTCTTTATTCAGCCGACGTCCGTCGAAAAGCTCGTAGATCCGTTCATCTCTCTGTTCCTGCAGGATGCGGATCTCGTCTTCGAGGTCGCGGCGAAGGTTCTCTTCTTCCATTCGCTCGATATCGAGAGAGCGGTCGTCCTTTTCCTGTCCTTTTCGTGTAAAGATCTGCACGTCCACAACCGTGCCGTCAATTCCCGGAGGGCAGGTCAGAGACGCGTCTTTTACATCGCCTGCTTTTTCTCCGAATATCGCACGAAGGAGTTTTTCTTCCGCAGTAAGCTGAGTCTCACCCTTTGGCGTTACTTTTCCAACGAGGATCGAACCCGGCTTGACCTGGGCCCCGATCCGGATAATTCCTGAATCGTCTAGATCGCGAAGCATGTTCTCCCCGATGTTGGGAATGTCTCGGGTTATTTCTTCCGGGCCCAGCTTCGTGTCACGGGCTTCTATTTCGAGCTCTTCTATGTGAATAGACGTATAGTAATCGTCTTTTACAAGCCGCTCGGAAACGAGAATGGCGTCTTCGAAGTTATATCCGCGCCACGGCATGAATGCCACAAGAACATTTCGTCCAAGAGCGAGTTCGCCGCGATCGGTACATGGCCCATCGGCGATCACTTGGCCCTTTGTCACTCGTTCGCCGACCGAGACGATCGGCCGCTGGTTGATGCAGGTATTCTGGTTCGAACGCTTGAACTTGACCAGCGAATAAATGTCTGCGGTCACCTCTCGCGAGATGGTACCGTCCACCTGGTGGTCTGCCTTTACGATGATGCGCTCCGAATCGACGTAATCGACCACGCCGTTTCGTTTTGCGATGACGACAGCTCCAGAATCACGGGCGGCGACCTTTTCCATGCCGGTTCCGACATAAGGCGATTCGGCCCGGAGAAGCGGCACTGACTGACGCTGCATGTTCGAGCCCATGAGGGCGCGGTTTGCATCGTCGTTTTCAAGAAACGGGATCAAAGACGCGGCCACCGAAACGAGCTGTTTTGGCGAGACGTCCATATATTGGACATCGCCGCGGTCGGCCATGATAAACTCGCCTCCGACCGATCGGGCCTGCACTCGTTCGTTGACGATATTGCCCTTTTGATCAAGCTCGATATTAGCTTGTCCAATTATGTAGCGGTCTTCTTCCCAAGCCGTTAGGTAGAACGGATAGGGTTCGAATTCGGCCTCTTTTCCGCCCTCCTTCGCAACCTTGCGATTCGCCTTTTCCACATCCTCAAGCGGAACATGCTCATTCGGCTTGAACTTAGTATCTCCGCCGTTATGGATCTTTACGTATTCAATGACACGGCCGTCGACCACCTTTCGATAGGGCGACTCAATAAAGCCAAACTCATTGATACGGGCAAAACACGACAAACTGGAGATCAGGCCGATGTTAGGACCCTCAGGAGTTTCGATCGGACAAATGCGTCCATAGTGGGTCGGGTGCACGTCACGGACCTCGAACCCGGCACGCTCACGCGACAAACCGCCCGGCCCAAGGGCCGAAAGACGACGCTTATGCGTGATCTCCGATAGCGGATTGGTCTGGTCCATGAACTGAGAAAGCTGCGACGAACCGAAAAACTCGCGAACTGCGGCGGTGACCGGCTTTGCGTTCACCAGATCACGAGGCATCGTTGTGAACATGTCCTGTTGGATGGACATTTTTTCTTTGATCGCCCTCTCCATACGTTCGAGTCCGATGCGGAACTGATTCTCGAGCAGCTCGCCAACGGCACGAACGCGTCGGTTTCCCAGGTGGTCAATGTCATCCTGCGAATACCGATCGCTCTCTCGCTTCATTCGAAGCAGGTAGGCAACAACGTCGATAAAATCGGTCGCCACAAGCAGCGGATCATTGATCCGGTCTTTTTCATGGCGGCCCATTTTAATGTTGAACTTGAGGCGGCCGACACGTGAAAGATCGAAACGACGCTCGTCAAAGAACATTCCCTCCAGCAGATGATAGGCGGTCGGAACGGTTGGCGGGTCGCCGGGTCGCATCTTGCGATAGATCTCAAGCAAAGCATCGACCGGCTTTGAGATGGCGTCTTTTTTCAGCGTTTGCGAGATGATCTCGCCGATCACGTCGGATTTTGGGAAAAATACCTCAAAACTTTCCACGCCCTCCTCGATGATCTGCTGGAGTTTTGCCGACAGGATCTCGGTGTTAGACTCAATGAGCACTTCGCCCGTTTCTATATTGACGACGTCGGAGACTGTGAAAACGCCTTCAAGATCGTTTGGCGAAACTTCGATCTTTTCGATCTTCATCCGCCTCAGGTCTGCGATGGCCGATTTTGTGACCTTCTTGCCGACCCGCGTCACCTCTTCCTTCTTGTCCTTAACGTCCTGGCCAGCCCTCATCCCGACCAGGTTGGTTTCCCCTTCGGACTTAACTTTCAGGTAGAGCTTGCCTTTTTCAACCAGGGCGGTATCGACGGTATAGAAAAGCCGCAGAATATCGGAATTTGTGTACTCGGCATTCTTCACAACCTCTTCGAGAATGTTGTCCGAAACGGTCTTCATGTCTATTTGCGGCGAAAGCCAAAGGCCGAGCGCACGCAGAAAGATGGTGGCCAGGATCTTTCGCTTCCCCAGCCGGGCGTGCAGAATGCCTTTCTGATCAAATTCGAATTCGACCCACGAACCTCGATACGGAATGATCTTTGCAAGATACTCGTCCTTCTCGCCCTTGAAAAAGACGCCCGGGCTTCGATGAAGCTGAGAGACGATCACTCGCTCGGTACCGTTGATGATGAATGTTCCGTTGTCCGTCATCAACGGTATCTCGCCAAAGAACACGTCTTCTTCCTTGATATCGCGGATCGTTGAGGTGCCCGTTTCCAGGTCCTTATCAAATACGGTCAAACGGATCTTTACTTTGAGCGGAACGCTATACGACATACCGCGTTCCTGACATTCCTGCTGGTCGTGCTTGTGCTTCAGACCGACCGGTTCTCCGCAGTTATCGCAAAGCTTGGGCCGAACGGCATTGAACGTGCCGCAGCTGTTACAGAGGACCTCGGCCGGATTAAATGGATCGACCTTGATCTTATGGCCGCATTCCTTGCAATTCGCACGAAGGTGCTCGAGACCCTCTAAATTTCCGCATTTGCACTGCCAGTTACCGATCTGGTACTCGACGTACTCAAGGGTGGCCGTCTCGCGGAAATCCGAAACCGGAAAGATCGACTTGAAAACGGACTGCAGACCGATGCTGTCTCTTTCCTCCGGGATCAAGTCCATCTGCAGAAATCTGTCGTAAGATTCTCTCTGGACTTCGATCAGGTTCGGGATCTGGGCGGCTGTATAGATCTTTGAAAAATCCACACGCTCCGGAGACTGACTGGTCCTTCGTCCGAGGCCGTGTGCATTTGTCTGAAGAGGATTGTTGATCATAATCGTATTTGGACGGGACAAAAAACTATTGATTTATCCATCGAGAATTGCTAGGATTCCCCAATCGGTCGCAACTCCCATATTTTCAAGAAAAGACGGCAAATGCGGTCGAGGGTAAAGTGTGCCCAGACCGCTTTATAAGCAGCTAACGTGCGTTAGTTAAATTTTTCGAGCGTGCCGAAAGGGGACACCAACTCTCCACTTCTGCGAGAAAACCGCCTTAATACTCAGCTAAGACCCTTGTAAAACCTACAAACAAAGGACTTCGCCGCCTGCCGACAAGCGCGGGGCCATCTCTGGACCTAATTCGCCTGTTTACTAGATTACCAGCAAATAACCGATGCTTCAACCTGCCGCAATAAGATGCGGCAGGCGAAGTTTCGGTTTTCCAGTGTCTTACTTCAATTCGACGGTCGCGCCGGCTTCGGTCAATTTTGTCTTGATCTCTTCGGCCTCATCCTTCGAAACTCCTTCCTTTAGCGGTTTCGGAGCCCCGTCAACCAGGTCTTTCGCTTCTTTCAACCCAAGACCCGAAACGATCTCGCGAACCACCTTAATAACCGCGATCTTGTTGCCGCCGGCCGCAGTCAGGATCACGTCGAACGAATCCTTCTCTTCTGCTGCCGCTGCCCCTCCGCCGTCGCCTGCTGGAGCCGCCATCATGACCGGTGCGGCAGCCGCAGCCGCCGAAACGCCAAATGTGTCCTCGAGCCTTTTTACCAATTCCGAAGCTTCAAGAAGCGTCATGCTTTTGAAGTGCTCAACGATCTCGTCTTGTGTGATTGCCATGTCTTTTATCTATCTCCTAATTTAGGGTTCTCTTAATAATAAGTGGCCACTAGTAAACATAACTTCTATCTACCAATGCCGATTCACGACCAACTGGTCGCTGCCGATAGAACCCATGGGACCTCGCGTAAGGGTTGCATCTCCTTTTCGTTTGGCCCGAGCAGCGCAGGCGAACTGACAAATCGCCCGGCTCGTTTTCCTTGAGTACGGCCTTTGCCGGCATCAGAGCAGCCTATGCTCGTCAACCGGCCAAACTTTTACTCTTCCGCCTTGTCTTCCGCTTCCTTGGCTTGTTCTGCCTCCGGAGACCCGGCGTCCTGTTCGTTCTCCTTTTTCTCCTGGGCTTCTTCAGCGGCCTCAGTGGGAGCCTCAGGCTGGGCATCCTCAGTCTTGCCGTCATTAGTCTCTGATCCCGGTTCGGTCGCTTCCGCGGGTGCATTTGTCTCGGTCGCAGCCGCATCGGCTTCAGGCGTCGCCGATCCTGCCTCGCTTGCCGCATTCTCTGGTTTTGCGGCAGATTGAGTATTCGGGGCTTTATCGCCGATCTGCTTGATCACTACCGCGAGATCGCGTGGTATTGCGTTTATCACGGTCACCAAGCGCTGAGCTTGTGCGTTGATCACGAAAAGCAGCTTCGAAATGAGTTCTTCTTTTGACGGCAGGCTGGCGATCGCCGTGACTTGCGAAAGATCGACCAGTTTTCCATCTACAACGCCGGTCTTGAACGAATAAACATCGGCGTTGTCCTTCATGAACTTCGATATTGCTTTCGAGAGCACGACCGGATCGTCATCAGTCCATGCGATCGCCGTGACTCCCTTAAAATATTCAGACGCCTGCTCAAAATCTGTTCCTTGAACCGCGAGCCGTGCGAGCGTATTCTTGACGACCTGATAGTTTGCACCGGCAGCACGAATACTGTTCCTGAATTCCTGGTCTTTCGTGACCGAAAGCCCTTTGAAACTTACGACCATGGCGGACTTCGAGTTGGCCAGCGACGCCGCAAGGGCGTCAAGATCTCTCTGTTTTGTTTCTCTTGATTTCATTTCTTTTGTCGGACCGGCTGGATCCCTGCAGGATCGAAAGGCTCAAAGGCCCGCCGTCCACTCCGCTCCTTCCTTAAACGTACGCCAGTTCATCGAGCAACACGCCCGGACTCATCGTCGCCGCAACGTTGATCTTCTTAAGATACCGACCCTTCGCCGTCGTCGGCTTTGCCTTAATGACAGCGCTGATAAGTACCCGCGTATTCTCCGCCAGCTTGTCGTTGTCAAACGAGACCTTGCCGACCGGCGAATGGATAACCCCGGTCTTATCGACGCGATACTCCACCTTTCCAGCCTTCGTCTCTTCGATGGCAGTTTTGACATCCATCGTGACGGTGCCGGTCTTGGGGTTGGGCATCAGCCCGCGAGGGCCGAGGACTTTACCTAATTGTCCAACCTTTCCCATCATGTCCGGCGTGGCGATAAGCGCGTCAAAATCCAGCCAACCTCCCTTGATCTTTTCGACGATATCGTCGCCGCCGGCTATGTCGGCTCCTGCCTCTTCAGCTTCGCGTATCTTATCGCCCTGGGCGATGACAACGACCTTTTTAGCCGCGCCCCCAAGGCCATGGGGAAGGACGATCGTACCGCGCACGAGCTGGTCGGCCTTTCGGGGGTCAACACCCAGCCACATCGTCAGCTCAACGGTCTCATCGAATTTGGCAAAAGCGATCTCTTTGAGCTTTGCGATCGCTTCTTCAAGCGTGTGTTTTTTCTGCGGCTCTATCTTTTCCAAAGCCGCAAGATATTTCTTGCCTCGTTTCATTTAACCTCCAGGTACAAACGAATCGCTTTGGCGATTCTCCCTAATTTCGAATTCAGAAGATCGTATCTGGAGATCCGATCTTCATAACTCATTATTCAATTGTGAGTCCCATAGACTTCGCGGTACCTTCTATCGTCCGCATCGCCGATTCAATATTGGTTGTGTTGAGATCCTGCAGCTTTTTCTCAGCGATCTCTCGGATCTTGTCACGCGAAATTGTTCCGACCTTAGTTTTATTTGGTGTTCCCGAACCTTTCGGAATACCCGCGGCCTTTCGTAAGAGATCGCCCGCCGGCGGCGTTTTCGTCTCAAACGTGAATGAACGGTCAGCATAGACTGTGATAACGACCGGGATCTTCATGTCAGGGTCGTCATTCTGCGTTTTTGCGTTAAACGCCTTGCAGAACTCCATTATGTTCACACCATGTTGTCCGAGCGCCGGTCCGATCGGCGGTGCCGGATTGGCCTTTCCTGCAGGTATCTGCAACTTTATATAACCTTCTATCTTCTTTGCCATGTTAGTAAATCGTGAATTGTAGATCGTGAGAAGCAAATCGCATGTTTCTATTTACGATTTACGATTCACGATCTGCCAATTTATTCTTCTTCCGCGAAAGTCACCTTCTCGACTTCTAGAAAACTCAATTCGTAGGGCGTTGACCGGCCGAATATTGTGATCGAGACCTTGAGCGTGCTCTTGTCTTCGTTGACCTCTTCGACCTTGCCGGTAAAGCTTGCAAATGGCCCCGATTTGATCCTGACGACCTCGCCAACCTCGTACATGAACTTCGGTTTCGGCTTTTCCGTCGTTACCTCGATGTTTCGGTCGATCTGGTCAACTTCTTCCTGGGTTAGCGGCGTTGGCTGTTTTCCTCCGAGAAAGCCCGTGACCTTTGGCGTCGATTTGATCGCGTGAAAAACGTTGTCAGGGATCTTTCCCTTTTCGTCACACTCGATTTCGACCAACACATAGCCGGGATAGAACATTCGTTCGGAAACGAGTTCCTTATTCCCCCGCTTTTCAACGACCTTCTCTTTAGGCAGCTTAACCTGCGTGATAAGGTCGACAAGTTCCATATCGCGAATACGGGCATTCAGGCTCTCAAGAACCTTGTTCTCGTGCCCGGAATACGTATGGATGAAGTACCACTGCCTCATGAAAATTCCTCGTTAACCAAAGATCCAATTGACAAGCCATGTCAGACCGTCAAGCAGGTACTTCCAAACATTGTCTATCGCAAAAAGATACACGCCAAAGAAGATAACGGCGATGATCACTATGATCGTCGTGTTCTTCACGTCATTTGACGATGGGAACGTCGTTCGGTCGAGTTCCTCGCGCGTGTGTCTGATAAACTCGCCGACCCCTTCCTTCTTCTTTGTTTCAACAGCTTCCGCCACGTTTTACGCTCCTCGCTATGCTCAGCGGTCTCACACTCGCTATCAGAAATTCTTCCCCATGACTTAATGCCGCCAAAGACCGTACTGGATTTCAGTACCTACTAATTTCAAGCTGGCAGGGGTAGCAGGATTCGAACCCGCACCTAAGGTTTTGGAGACCTCCATGCTAACCATTGACACCATACCCCTGAACAGAGTGCCGAATGACGAATGGAGAATATAAGATCCACCATCCATCAATCGACATTCACGATTTACTTATTCTCCCTGTGCAGCCGATGACAGCGGCAGCGACGGCAGAACTTGTTGAACTCAAGCCGGTTCGGCGTGTTCTTCTTGTTCTTTGTCGTCACGTAGTTGCGCTCTTTGCACTCCGTGCACTGCAGAATAATATTGTCTCTAGCTCCTTTTGCCATTTTTACCTCAGTTTTCGCTGCTTAGGGGCCAGCGGCGGATGTCTCGATCATTTCAGACCGCCTCTCATTGACGCCCGTCCGAAATTACTCCACGATCTCCGACACTGTGCCGGCACCGACGGTGCGGCCGCCCTCGCGGATAG
>DAOLDE010000007.1:0-179106 GCA_035327545.1 Pyrinomonadaceae bacterium
CCGAAAGAAGGCCGCCTGACCGGTTCAACCTTAACCAAAGAAGGGCGTGAGCGATCACGTCCTTCTTTTCTTGTTCGCACACTGGTAAGAGAAATGTGTTGAGAGTATCGAGCAAGGGCCGGCGGAAAGCTGAAAGGAGAAGGGCAGTAAGCGGGAGGCAGCGTGCCGCGGCCACTTATCATGGGCCTTCGGTCAGGAAGATCTGACACCAGGCTACGACCCATTGGCAGTTAGCTATATGAAGCGATCGGAATTGATAGATAAGCTGCACGACCAATGTATTGAAGACGGTCCATCTTGGGACGAGATAGCGTAGTCGATCCAGTTTTCGCGGGAAAAGATGTTTATTGTTTAGGGTTCGAATCGCCGACGATGTAGCTGTCCCGGGCCCGAACGTTCAAGTTAGGACGGTTGACGCGGACGGTGATCAGTTTTCGCTCGCCGGGGTTTCCGCGTTTTGCCGGTATATAACCAATGTTGTACTGACGCCGAAGCTCTTCGGCAATACCCTCAAATGCCGCTGCGAGGCCGCCGGGCGTCGATTCGGGCCTGAAAACACGCCCACCCGTATATTCCGATATTTCGTCGAGATACTTTCGACCCAAGGCATAATCTTCCGGCCGCGTGCCGATCTGCGAGTAGATCTCCGGAAATCCGAGCCTCGGACGATTCCAGGCAAAGGTGTTGTAGTAGATGGGAAAGATCATCGCGTCGGCCTCTTCGGCAAGGCTCAGGGTCGAATCGTAGCCTGCCCTTCGCGAGGTGGTGTCCACGCCGTCCGTGAACAGGACTATCGCTTTGCGGCCGGGGATCGCGTCGAGCCGTCGGCGAAGCGTGAAATCGACCGCGTCGTATAGCGATGTGCCGCTGCCGAAATTAGCCTTTTGAATTGCCCGAAAAATGCGGGAGCGGTCGTTGGTCACCTCGGTCCGGACCTTGATATTCCGGTTAAAATCGATGACCATGACCGAATCCTGCATCCGAAGCTGGTCCACAAATGCCATCGCGGCCTGGCGTATCTCTTCGATCTTATAGGTAGTGGAAAGGCTTGTGTCTAGCAGCAGAACGACTGTGAACGGCTTGTCCTCCGTGCCGAAATAGGCGATCTCCTGCTCAATGCCATCCTCGAAAATGCGAAAATCCGACCTCCGAAGGTTGGCGACGTAGAGGCCGCTTCTGTCAAAGACCGAGACGGGGACCGTTATGAGGTCGGTCTCAACGCGGAGCACATCTTCATCGTTCGCCGGGGTCGCCTGAACCTGAGGTTGTGTCCCGACGGCCGCATTTGCAGAAGCTGCACGAGCGCGGAGGACCGTCGGACCGAGGGGCCGACGACGGGCCGGCCTCGATTCCGAATATTCTGCCGGATCGTTTGCGACGGAGGGAGGCGGCGAGGGTGCCGGTTCAACTCTGCGACCCGACTGGGCATAGCCGGTCGCCGTGGAAGCGATAAAAAAAAGGGCCAGGGCTGGAAGTTTTGCCATAAAGCCTCAAATTGGTGCGGTTTTAGTGTATGATGCGTGCCGCTTTAGTTTAGCTTACCAAAATATCAAAAAAGGCCGAAAACCGTCTGGATCATAAAGCCAAGCATAACGGCTACGACCATCCACCCCGCGATCTGAAACCACAAAGGATGTGTGTAGTCTTTCATCAAAGTGGCCTTTCGCGAAGCCAGCAGCACCAGGCCGAGGCCGATGGGGAGGATGAAGCCGTTTATGGTCCCGGCCCAGACCAACACCGTAACCGGTCGTCCCACTGCGAGGAAAACGAGTGTCGAAAGCAGGATGAACCCCACGATGACGAGGTTGCTGCGGGCTTCGAGTCGGCGGTTGAATGTTTTGATGAACGAGACGGAGGTAAAGGCGGCGCCGACCACGGATGTAATTGCCGCTGCCCACATTACAATGCCGAAGATGCGGTAGCCGACGTCGCCGGCCGCGTTGCGAAAGACTGAAGCAGGCGGATTTGCGTCGTCGATCGCGAGGCCGAGGGCAACTACCCCAAAAGCTGCGAGGAAAAGTAAAAATCGGATCACTGCGGTAAGAAGTATGCCGGTCACGGCAGCACGATTGACCTGGGGAATGGCGGCGGTTCCGGTCACTCCCGCGTCGATAAGGCGATGAGCACCGGCAAACGTGATGTATCCTCCGACGGTGCCGCCGACCAGCGTGACCACGGCGTGGGCATCGATCTGCTCTGGCACGAAAGTGCGATAGGCCGCATCGAGAACCGGGGGCTGTGAGGCGAAGACCACGTAGAAGATGAGGGCGATCATTACAAGCCCAAGGATCTTTACAAAAGTGTCCATCGCCCGACCCGCCTCTTTCACAAGGAAGATCCCGATGGCAAGGGCGGCACTTATGGCGGCGCCGGCCTCGGGCGGAATCCCGAAAAGAACGTTCATCCCCAAGCCGCTTCCGGCGATATTTCCGATGTTAAAAACGAGCCCGCCCGAGGCTACGAGGAAAGCGAGCATGTAGCCGCTCCCCGGTATGGTTTCGTTCGCAAGCTCCTGCCCGCGCTTCCCGCTGACCGTAATGACCCTCCAGATATTCAGCTGGGCAAAAATGTCCAGAATCACTGACAGGAGGATGACAAAACCAAAGCTGGCCAGGAGTTGTTTCGTAAATACTGTGGTCTGAGTTAGGAAGCCGGGGCCGACGGCCGAAGTCGCCATAAGGAACGCGGCTCCGAGTACCATCGACGTCGTTCCTTTGCTGGTTTTAGCGGCATCCGTCATATCGGACATCTATAGGGGCGATGATAATATCACGACGTTCGAGTTCGGCTCGGATCGCCTTAGCAAATTCGAGAGCGTGGGGACCGTCGCCGTGGATACAGATGGTGTCGGCCGTCACATCGACCTTGCTCCCATCGGCCGAGAGCACGGAACTATTTTCGACAAAGCCCGCAGCCTGATCGGCGGCCACGCCCGGATCATCGATCAGTGCATTCTGGTGCGTTCGGGGTGTCAGGCTGCCATCGCATTGATAAGTTCGGTCGGCAAATACCTCGGAAGCCGTAGGCAGCCCGGCCGCCTTAGCCGCTTTTATGGATTCGCTGCCCGAAAGGCCGTAAAGGATCAGATCCGGATCGAGGTCATGGACTGCGCGTGCGATCGTTTCGGCCAACAGGGCGTTCCGAGCCGCTTTGTTGTAAAGTGCCCCATGCGGCTTGACGTGATTGAGCCGCGTCCCAAGAGATTCGCATATACCCTTTAGAGCAGCGGCCTGATATACCACCAGATCGTAGACCTCGTCTGCGGTCATCGTCATTGCCCTTCGACCAAACCCCTGCAGATCGGGATATCCCGGGTGGGCCCCGATCGCCACACCGTTCTTCATGGCAAGTTCGGCCGTTTTCCGCATTGTCGTTGGATCACCGGCGTGAAAGCCGCAAGCTATATTTGCAGACGATACCAATCGCAGAAGCTCGGCATCGTTCCCCATTTTCCAGGGACCGAAGCCTTCTCCCATATCGCAATTCAGATCTATCGAAAGCATATTCGCGTTTGCAAGATTAACACAGTCGCCGTCCTGCTACCCATGCAGTTCGACCGCGACGCGAAGCCTGGCGATATCGGACTCTATTTGTGCCAAAGCTGCCTCAGCGACTTCCAGATCGACAATCTCGAACGAGACCGAATCGTTCGAAGAAAGCTGGGCGAGAAGAGGCAGGTCGGCGGTGATGACGTTAGCTACGCGCGGATAGCCGCCGGAAGTTTGATGGTCCGCCATCAACACTATCAACTGTCCATCCGGCAGAAGTTGAATGGTGCCAAAAGTTACGGCGGCAGAGAGCATTTCCGTGTTTGTGACGGCGTTCAGTGGCGGGCCGCTAAGACGGTAGCCCATTCGGTTCGAGTCGTTTGTCACAGTAAATACGGATTTTCCAAAGGCGCGAACACTATTGGGGCCCAGTTCGCTGAACTCTGCACCTTCCACCGCCCTAACGCGTGGAGCAACGCCATAACGCGGACATATGGAATGTGACAAGAGAAGGCGTGAACGCGGCCCGGATGACCCGTCTTTGCGGCATTGGACCAACTTTGTTCCCTTTGAAAGCCGCCGTGCCGAGTTTACAGGTTCGTCAATGTTCGAAATCTCGATGCCTCCTTCGATCGCCAAATACGCACACGCTCCACTGATCTTCTGCCGAAGATCCAAGACCTGACCGGAACGGGCCGATACGGCGGACCAATTCGGCAATGGCGAACCGTCGAGATGTGCGGCAAAGTCTGCGCCAGTTAGCGCGAATCGGACAGCTTTGGTGAATTCGATCTCGGGACCGGGGAAGTAGGCCTCGAGCACGGGATCTGTTTCAGGATTGCCGACAAGGATGTTTGCCACACGCGCCGCGAACCGGTCCATTGCGCCTCTAGGGTTGATGCCGTAACGCTGCATTCCGTATGTCCCGAGACCCTGGACCGATGTCATTAACCCTTCTTTTCGTAAGAACAGAGCCATTTCAGATCTGATCCCGAGACGGTCGAAGAGGTACCGCAAGTCACACGGGAATAAAGCGGACAGCATCGCCCGGCTTCAGGAGACACGGCGAGCCAGCTTTGCCGGCCAGCATATCAATGTCGGTTCGGCCGATGATCTGCCAACCGCCAGGCGATTCTAAAGGATAGACCCCTGTCTGCCGCCCCGCGATGCCGACGCTGCCGGCCGGGACCCTCAATCTCGGGGCGTTCTTTCTGGGAACCGCGATCGCTTCCTCGACCGTGCCCAAATAGGCGAAGCCGGGTAAGAAGCCAAGCATAAATACGCGATAGGTTGCGGAAACGAACCGGTCGATCACATCGCCGGGTGCAAGCCCGCAGTGACTTGCAATAAGGTCGAGGTCCAAAGCCACGTCCGGGCTGAAGTTTACAGGGATCTCTATGGCAGGCTCATCATTAACCGGACTCGTCCGTTCCAACTTTTCGGTCAGTCCCATCATATGGTCATGCACCGTCAGAAATGCCGACACAGCGGCTGCCGATCTTGCTCGAACGATCACCGGGTCGTAGAAAACGGTCGTCGAGGCGATCGCCGGGACCGACTCGACGAATCCGGGGAACGGGTCGGCTGCGACCATTTCCTCAAGTCGGATTGCCGCAGCATTCAGCTCGTCTGACATCACCGAACCAAACTCAACGGTCAGCGCCGAATCGCCGAGCGGGAATATTCTGGCAGGTGTAAAAGACATTGTTATCGCGTCCTTTGCTTTGGATCCAGGTAAGCACGCAATCCGTCGCCGATAAAATTGAATGCGAGCACGGTCAATGCGATCGCCATTCCGGGAAATGCCAACACGTGAGGCGTTATGCTGAAATATTGCCTCGCTTCCTCGATCATGGTTCCCCAGCTAGGTGCCGGCGGCGGTATGCCGAGTCCCAGGAACGAAAGAGATGCTTCCGAGAGGACCGCACCGGCCATCCCCAACGACGCCTGAACGATCAACGGCTGGATCGCGTTTGGCATTATATGCGAAAAAAGTATGCGCATATTGCCCGCGCCGAGCGCTCGGGCGGCCATTACGAAATCGTACTCACGGACCTTCAACACTTGCCCTCGCATTACGCGTGCATACCCTACCCACCCGATGATGCATAGTGCGAGAATGAGCTTGCCGAGTCCGGCTCCAAGAAAAGCAACAAGCGCAATGGCAAGCAACAGGCCTGGAAAGGCGAGAAAGACATTAAACAGATAGCCTGAGAGAAACCTGTCCACCCAGCCGCCGTAAAAGCCCGCGATCGCACCGATGATGATGCCTATAAGGCCGGAGATCGCCACCACGGAGATCCCGACCTGCAAAGAGATGCGGGCGCCATAAAGAACCCGGGAAAAAATATCCCGTCCCAGGCCATCCGTGCCGAACCAGTGGGCCCGCGACGGAAGGTCGAATCGCAGTGCGAGATTCTGGGAATTTACGTCGTGCGTTGCGAGGAACGGCGCAAAGATCGCGACAAAGATGACCAGTCCCGCTATCGCAAGTCCGATGTAGGTCAATCGATTCATCAGGAAAGTCTGATCCTTGGGTCAAGCCAGCGATAAACCAGGTCCGTCAGCGTATTTGCAAAGATATACGTAACGCTGATGACCAGCACGCAGCCCTGAACGAGGCGATAATCGCGTTTTGCGATGCCGTCGTCGAGCAGCAGAAGTCCGAGTCCCTGCCAACTGAAGATTTTCTCGGTTATGATCGCTCCGGCAAGCAGAACGCCAAGCTGCAGGCCGAGAACGGTAACCACCGGAATGAGTCCGTTCTTGAGCACGTGCTTATAAACGACCCGGCGTTCGTTCAATCCCTTTGCACGTGCAGTGCGGACGTAATCTTCGCCGAGTTCTTCGATCACGCTCGAACGGACAAGGCGGGTGAGTATTGCAGAAAGCGCGGCGCCAAGCGTGACCGCCGGCAGAATAATATCTTCAGGGTAAAGGCTTCCGGTTGGTGAGAACCAGCCGAGGTTGACCGCGAAAACGTAAACGAGAAATGGGCCGATCACAAAGGTCGGCAGTGAGATTCCCAAAAGTGCAATGAAAGAGGCGGCATTGTCGATCAATCCGTTCTTGTTCGTTCCGGCAAGTACGCCTAGCGGTATCGCGATGCCGACAGCCACAAGCATTGCCGCGAGGGCTAGCTTGATCGTTGCCGGGTAGCGTTCAAGGATCATGTCGAGCACGGGCCTATCTGTTCGGAACGACGTCCCGAGATCGCCGCGGATCAATCCCGACCAGTATTCGAAGTACCGGTTGTTCGTGCCGTTCCAAGCAAATCCCTCCGCTTCATCATAGGAGAAAAAAAATGCCGGCCGGTCGAGGCCGTGTTTCTGGTTAAAATTCGCTATCTGTTCGGCAGTGGCTGTTTCACCGAGTATCGTCGAGGCAGGAGAGCCAGGGACCAGCTCGATCAACAGGGTAACGAGTGAGACCACGGTCCAAATTACCAGGATCATCAGCCCGATCTGCCTCGCCAGATTCAGTAACTTATGTTTCATTCGGTAAAAGGAAAAGGCGTGTAAATTTTATTATCTCGAACAATAGATAACAAACAGCCGTAAACGCAGGAGCGATCCGTAATTCAGCATTTTTGCAAACAACGTCGGTCAGAGCGATCCATTAACTTGCGAATGGGCCGCGCTTCCGAACCGCAAGGTTGGCGGTCAGTTCAAAAAACTGTTCCGCAGCTTAAGCGATTGCCGGGGCGGTGCTGCCGCACGCTCAAAATTACTTCTTCAACCCCGAGTGGATGGCCGCGATCCCGCCAGTTACATTCTTGAACCCGACATTTACAAATTGAGTTTCTGTCATCATCGCTGCAAGGCCTTTCTGGTCGGGGAACTTGCGTACAGAATCGGGAAGGTACTGATAAGCCCCACGCGAGCCGCTGACGACGCCTCCGATCCGAGGGAGGATCTGAGTAAAGTACAGATTAAAAAGGGACTTAAATCCCGGGACCACGGGCGTCGAGAACTCCAGAATGACCAACTTACCTCCTGGCTTCAGCACCCGGCGAAGCTCGGCCAGGCCGTCGGCGACGTTTGACAGATTCCGAAGGCCAAAAGCAATCGTGACCGCGTCGAATGTATCATCGGCGAAGGCGAGGTCTAGTGCATCGGCTTCCACAAAAGGTACCGGAATGGCAGCTTTGCCGGCTTTGTCTGCCGCGATCGCGAGCATGGGGCGGCAAAAATCCGATCCGAATATTGTTGCATTTGATCCGCTTGCAAGCTCCAGCGACAGATCCCCGGTTCCGCAGGCAACATCCAGAACGACCGCATCCTTGTCATTCAGCGTTTCTTCCAAAACGGCTTTTACGCGGCGTCGCCAGCGCTTGTCTATGTTTGCCGAAAGAAGGTGATTGAGCAGGTCATATCGGCCCGCGATGTTCGAGAACATTTCCCGAACTTCGTTGGCGTGTGCGATCTCGTTCGATGTTCTTTCGTTCACTTTGCTACTGATCGGTGTCCTGGCTAACCGATTCTCCAGTCGTCCTGTGAACAACGTGAACATAGGCTGTAGGCTGCTTCAGGATCCTTTCGAATATTCTCTGAAGGTCGGAGAGTCTTACCGATTGAGCACGTTCGAATTCGGTTTTCACCGACGACAAGCGAAATGTATCGAGGTCGAGCCAAAGATCGATCTCGCTGGCTCTTAGCCGGTCAAGTGCTGCCGTACGGGCCTTTGCGAACTCTGCTTCGCGTATCGGCCCACCGAGCATATCCGAGATCGCCTTACTCTTTCGTTCTTGGCCGTTTTGTGGGTCCGACATATCAGCGTCAATTTGAGAAGTTCCAAAGACGAATGCTCCCGGCAAGATATGAGATTCGAAACGGACAAAACCGCCCGCACCTTCGCGCTGCCGCTGACGTTCGTTCAAAACGCTTCGTAGCATTTCGGAAGCGAAGTAATCGGGATCGTTTCGGGCTACGCCGCGTGTTGCTGCCCGGAATTCACTGACACCCGGAACAGGCGAGTCTACTACCGCGACATCGGCTGCAGGAGGATCGGGCTGGCGAAAAGTGGCAGGAACTCGACGGTCTGATTTTTGCCAGCCTCCGAAGAATCTACGGACCGCCCGAAAGGTGAGCGTCGGATCGAAATTTCCCGAAATCGCCATTGTCGCGTTGTCAGCTGTCAGAAGGCGGCCTTTTGCGAATACGAGATCGGCAAAATCTATCCTTTCTATCGAAGATACGCTTCCCATATGGGGCCGTCCATAGGGAAACGTCCCGAACAGGCGCCTTGCAACAGCCCGGTCCGCCAGATACGCTGGATCTTTTTCCAACACGCTTACACGCTCCGCAAGGGCCTTTTTCAGGACCGCAACTGTTTCCTTATCCCCGCTGGGATTGATGATCGCCTGGGAAAGCGTTTCGAGCAATTCGATCAGATCACTGTTCCGGGCTTCAGCGTTGATCTGGATGAAATCGTAATTGGTCTCGATTTCTAGGCTGCCGCCCAACTCTTCGGCAAAAAAACTTTTCGAGTCGGCTGAGGGGAAAAAGCTGTCAGCCAGCAAATGCAGCACGCCCTCTTTCTCCTGTGGGTCAAAGGCCGCGCCGCTGTGAATGCGAAGTCGTATAGTGATACGTTCTTCGGCGGGCCGGTTCCAAAGCAAAACTTTCATCCCGTTGAGAAGCTTTTCCTGGCGAGGAGCGGCGGCCGGCCCCTGAGCGACCGCTATCATCGGCAGCAGCATCACGGCAGCGAACATAACAAAGAAAAATGGCGTATATCTTTGACGGATCATTGTTGGACTCGAAACAGAAATGAAGATTTTATCTGTTTTAGTTGCAAAATTCCATCGAAGTGTTGTCGGACATCGTTTGGGGATCGATCTTGGTTTCGAAGATCGGGCAATCGGGCATATGTCTGATAGGTACGCCGAAGATGGGCAGATGGGCAGATCGCGATGCCCTAAAATTGACGAAGTTCGGATGTGGTTATATTGAATGGCGTCTGAAGGTAATTCGTTGATCCGGCGGAACCAATGCACAGACTTTCGGATAAGTAAGATGGGCCGGTACGAGGGTTTAGAGAAAAAAGTTGGATTTGAGCGGGCATCGTCAGGTATTCAGGTCGCATCTATCTGAAATGAACAAGGCGGCCGCGACCCGCGGAATTTTTTTCACATTTTTTGGAGTTATCCGCTGAAAACGGGTTATAATTAGAGGTTGTTCCTAATGCCGGCACCAACCGGCAAGAATAAAGTGAGGCCGTAGCGATGGGAAAAATTGTCAAGTATTGTAGTTCCTGTGACGAAAACTTCTCAGAGAAGTTTGGATATTGCCCTAATTGCGCCGCGCCGTTGCAGGCTTTCGAAATGAACCCGGTTGGGGATTCAGAAAAGGCTGCGAACGACATCATCGAAATACCTACTGTGGCCGACATCTCGCCGACCGCTGAAACGACTGAATTTTCGAGAGACGAAGGCTTGCTGGAAGTTCCAGCGAAATCTTTACCTGAAGCCGATGTTTCGTCCGCTGTGAATGAAAGCGACGTCGAAGCGATCGAGGTCGCGAACGCCGACGTTATTGAAGAATCCGAAGAAATTGTGGATCTGCCGGCCAGCGACCCGGCGCCAACCGTACCGGCCTGGGCGGCAGCGACAGCCGACTATTCCGGTTCCGATATGTCTTACGAAGAAAATAGATACGAACATCGTGATTACACGAGGGAAGAGGATGGCGGATACTATGTGACCGTTATCCAGGAAAAAGGGAGCGGACGGCGAAATCTTTTGCTCCTGGGTTCCACCTTTCTTATGTTGACACTTTCGGTCGGAGCGACCGTCGTGTCGATGTTCCAAAAGGACTTGGGTATTGGGGCCATCGGTGACGAGCGTTCGCTCGCGATGCTTCTTGACGATGTTCCGATGCCGATCGAGGAAGAGCCTGAAAAGAAGAACAAGGATAATGCCGGTGGAGGCGGCGGCGGCGGAAAAGAGGACCCGAAACCTGTTAATCAGGGCGATCTTCCCGATCAGACGCTGAAACCGCTAAGGCCGCCGGACCCGAAGGTCCACCAAAGTGATAATTTTGAGCTGAAAACACCGCCCCCATCTACTGAGGGCACCATGAAGACCGAGAAAAAGTACGGCCAGTGGGGAGATCCGAACTCGCGTTTCGGTGACCTTTCGAGTGGGCCGGGTTCAGGCGGCGGTATGGGTACTGGGATCGGAACCGGCGCCGGAAGTGGACGCGGAACGGGAATGGGCTCGGGCTCTGGTTCGGGTGCGGGAAGCGGAGACGGCGACGGATATGGAGACGGCTCCGGAGGGGGAGCTCGCGGAAATCCGCCGCCTCCAACGGCTGGCGTCTCTTCGCCGGTGAAGATAATTTCAAAGCCTCAGGCAAAGTATAACGACGCCGGCAGGACCAACGGTGTTCAGGGCAGCGTTCGCCTTAAAGTAACGCTTTTGGCCAACGGCTCTATCGGTGCCATCACGCCTGTGACCAGATTGCCGCACGGCCTTACCGAGCAGGCGATCGCCGCGGCAAGGCAGATCAAGTTCGAACCTGCGCGGCAGAACGGAATACCCGTTTCGAGAACGGTGACGATCGACTATTCGTTCAGTATTTACTAGGTCGTTCCGATTTTGGATATCAGTGGAAAAGGCTGCCGATAAAGGCAGCCTTTTTTTCTTCGATCAGCAGATCGCTGGATGAGTTGATCGAGCGTCAATGATCGATCCTAAACGATCTTAGATCTGTCGATGAGTTCAAATGAACTCATCGGTCGCTTTTGAATTTTCATCCAGCTCGAACCTGTTTCGGTCCCGACGCTCCATTTTATCAAGAATGTCGAGAGGTTCGTTGTCCTGGAAATCGATCCCCATTGCGTGGGCATTTTCTTCAACGTCTGACTGGTCCGGCGTCGGGTTATGTCCAAATACCGCCTCAGACCCGGTCGAATTCACCTCTTCCCAATCAGCGTCGATGTCGCCACCCGAATCAGCGGGCGAGGCGGCATTGTTCTCCTGCAGGCGTTCTGTAAGTTCGCCCGGAGCCTGCGGAACGTGGGCTATCTCATCTTCTATGAATGCCTTTATTTCCTGATCTGGTGGAGTCTCTTTCTCGTAAAATTCGAGTTCTTTTCCGCGCATTGCATGGCCCTCCTTGATCTGTCGGTATATTTCAAGAATACCATAAATGGGTCGCACAGACGGATCTTTATTGGTGGAGAAACAGTAGACCGTTTTCCTGGGGCAATTCAAATAAAAACGACGGATTGAGAGGAAGGGATCTCAAAGCGTTTGCGGCAGCGAAGGTTCTTGCACATCAACTGATCGTCGATGCGGACCATGTAGTCACGCGATTTTGCGAACCTCGCTCGTTCGTCATCGCTCAGCCGTCGTGAGGGCTGGGCCTTTTTTCGCCGTGTCAGCCAGCGCACCTCGTATTCGTTCCGTTCGCGGCAGAATGGGCACGAATAATTGGCAGTTTTGGTTTCCTGCTTTTCGTTAAAGATATCGCGTTCCTGCATCGTTTAGAGTCTAGCGATTTTCACGCTGATATTGAAGCCGAACGGCCCTAGAGATCGAAATTTCATGCGGCAGTGTATCCAATGATACTTGCGCTCCGGTGCCGACTTTTTCGATCAAGCATGAACTTGATCAAATCGACGCAAGCCTCAAATGACACGGGAGCCCGGCGCGGGTTTGGTACAATCGCGGCGCAAAGCCCTTCTCTTTTTATTCAGATTCAAGAGGAAAGATCTCGGAGAAAGGCAAAACTGAAGATGCCAGTGTCGTGGCCGTCGGAAAAATGAAAGTTAAGGGCATAGCGGCCTACAACCGAAATATGGTCGAACGCGAGGTCGTCTGGAACTGATCTCTCGTCAAGCCGTTTCTCACCGGTCCATTCATCCACGCAGCCCGCACATGGACAAACCCGCCGCAGTTGTGCCGCCGAGTATCGAGAAGCTCGGCCATCCGACCATTCGATGGTGATCTCGCTGTCGTTTTCCTCGACGATGCGTGTAGGTTCTACCATTTTCTATGAACTAAGATGCGATTCGATCTCGACGGGGTCGATCGCATAATGCGTGGCGTGATAGACCACTTTCGCGTCGCGGATCACGAATGCCTGGGGGGAATGATGGCGGTATCCGGTCAGCGACTCGATCTCATTCGACACGTCTCGGTGGTTCTGGACAACAACGAGGTTGATCACAGCGTTTATCGAACTTAGCATTTCAAAAATGTGGGCGCTGATGCCGCAGGCCGCACTGTGTTTGAACAAAATGACCGGCCCGGTTCGAGAGGCCGAAAATATCTCATTCAGACCCTGGAGCGATTCGATCGGCTTTATTGTTGCAGCCATAAGCATTTCTACGCTAAAGGAAGGGTGGCTCCCGGGAATATCTTTCGATATGCGACCACATTCGCCGCGATGATAAGAGGAAGAACCAGGTAGATCCCGATGCAAAGCATTAAATAGCCGACAATAGCGACCAGGATCCCAACGCCAAATAGGCCGACAACACCGCCGAGGTTTGCCCAGACGGCTCGCGCACTTGTCTTGATCGACTGTATGGCCGACATCCTCTTATCCACGATGAGCGGAAATGAAAATAGCAGCAGCGTGTGAAGGCAGACCATGATCACCGCGAAAACCAACTCCACCGCCAGAATTCCGACTATTGTTGCGACCAGCTCAGCCTCGTTCATTCGCGGTGCCGCCATCGTCATAACTATCAACGGGATGTACATCGCGAAAATCAGAATAAAGACCGGTACCATGATGATCACAGATAGAATTAGGCTCGGTAAAAAGTAGTCGAAACCCTTGAAAAGCTGGGAAAAATCGACCGGGACGCCCTGGTATTTTTGCAGCAGAACCAGATAGATGCCGCACATCATTGGCCCGATAAGCACGATAGGCACGGCACCGCCTATCAGCATCCCGACGACGGTGACCGCAAGGACCAGCCCGAACTGGTCTTTGATCATTTCCCAGGCCTCTTTATATACCTCGACCGGCTTTAAGACCCTGACGTTGAATTCCTGGTGCATCATTGTGTTGATCAAGTCCTCCGGTTGGTTAGTAAATGCTGCGCAAATAGTCGCTCACCATTCTATCACTGGAAAACATAGGTGTGAGGGTCGAGATCGAATCGCGCATCCGTGCGATCCATTTAGAGGGCAAGCCGCGATGGTCAAGTTCATAGAACTCAGGGATCAGAAGGGACTCGAGCGTGCTGTAAAGCGATCCGGCATCTTTTAGATCGGTGGAACTGTCGTCAATTTCGTCTTCGAGACCTCCTATTGCGAACCCGTTCGTTCCGTTGTAGCCCTCGATCCACCAGCCGTCCAATACCGAAAAGTTCAGAACGCCGTTCATGGCAGCCTTCATCCCGCTGGTCCCGCTGGCCTCGAACGGGCGGCGGGGAACATTCATCCAAACGTCCACACCCTGGACCAGATAGCGCGCCACCTCCTGGTCATAGTCTTCAAGAAAAACCGCACGCCTTTGCCAGTTGGACTCGTGGTTGATACTGACGAGTTCGCGTAGGATCTGTTTTGCGATGCGGTCCTGCGGATGTGCCTTTCCGGCGAAGACGAACTGCACCGGCCGCGACGGGTCGTCAACCATCCGAAGCAGGCGTTCGAGGTCGCTGACAAGGAGGTTCCACCGTTTGTAAGCCGCGACGCGGCGGGCAAATCCGACGGTCAGCACATTTGGGGAAAAAAGGCCGCGTGTATCGCGATGTTCATGGATAGTGTCTTTAGATCCCGTCTCTTTCGATCTGGTCTTTTCTCGAATGAACGCGATCAAGAGATTCTTTAGGTTCAGATGAGTCTGCCAAATTTCCTCATCAGAGAGTTGGGCGACAGCGTTCGCCCATGCTTCCGGATCACTGCATTTTGCCCGCCATTCCTCGCCGAACCTGCTGGAAAACAATGCTTGAAACGGAGCTGCGATCCAAGTGGCCGGATGTACGCCATTGGTAACGTGTGAGATCGGAACCTCGGAAGCGTCCGCAATGTCGGGAAAAACGTCCACCCAAAGGCTTCGGGAGACCTCGCCATGCTTTTGACTTACGCCGTTTGCCGAGCGGCACATCCTTAGCGCAAAAGGCGTCATCCCGAATGGCTCAGACACGTCTTTGGGATCGACCCTTCCGAGCCCGAAGAACTCCTCTTCCGACAACTTTAGTCCTGCGATGAACTTGCTGTCGAAACAGCCGCTTAGCTGATCGGTCGAGAACGCGTCGTTGCCTGCGGAAACCGGCGTATGTGTTGTAAACACACACTTGGATCTCACGACATTTCGGGCATCTTCGAACGATTCGCCGGGATGGGCCGCGAGGTGGTCATGGATGAGTTCGAGCGTGAGAAATGCCGAATGCCCTTCGTTCAGATGATAGGTCGTCGGTGCTATGCCGAGTTTCTTCAAAAGGCGAACACCGCCGATGCCGAGCACCTTTTCCTGGACGATCCTCGTTTCGGTATCGCCTCCGTATAAGTGTCCGGTGATCATCCGGTCGATCTCTGAGTTGGTCTCGATATTAGTATCTAACAGGTAAAGTCGTATTCGGCCCACATTTACAAGCCACGACTGAGCGTGCACCTCGCGGCCGCGAATGTGGACCATTACCGTGACGCGTTCGCCGCTGGCGTCGATGACCGGCTCGATCGCGAGGCCCGACGTAAGAATATTTGAGTACACTTCTTCCTGCCAGCCGTCGTGTGCGATCCGCTGGCGAAAATATCCGTAGCGGTAGAGCAGGCCGATGGCAACAAGCGGGACGTTCATGTCGCTCGCAGACTTCAAATGGTCGCCCGCGAGTATGCCCAATCCGCCCGAATAAATGGGCAGCGAATTGTGAATGCCAAACTCGGCACAGAAATAAGCGATCTTTTCGGTTTCAGAGCCGGCGTCTCGATCCGATGTTGAAGAAAGATAATCTATCTGGTTCTGCATGAAAGCAGCAAGACGATCGACGTAATCGCTGTCGTTCGCCGTTTGCCATAGACGAAGCGAAGTGACTTCCGAAAGAAGCGGCAGCGGGCTCTGCTCAACGCGGTCCCACAGTTCGGGGGCGAGCGAACGAAAAAGGTCGATGCCGTCCGGCTGCCACGACCAATAGAAATTCATCGCGATCCTTTCCAGATCGGCGAGCGGGCCCGGTAGCTTGATCGCGGGCGGCTGAAAGGTGTGAAAGGTCAGGTCCATCTTTCGAAGACCACGTGGTCAATAATTTTGCTATGCTTGTGAATAACTTTTCTTGGTTAGTCTCTGAAGTAACAATTGAATATAAAACAACGCAGGAATTCAGGCAAACGGGTGTGTGCCGGGGCGAATACCGCAAACCGAGAAATGGGCCGGGATCTCGGTTTTTTTATTTCGTGTGCTCGATGAAAATGTCGGCGTCCGAAGCGGTGTGAAAGACCAGCCGTGAATGTATGGCGGGATATACCTCGATAAGCGACGAAAGGGTCCGCCAGACGACACCAGCAGCTTCCGGTTTGGGATAACCGAACGCTCCGGTCGATATCGAAGGGAAGGCGATCGAACTAAGTGAATTGGCGGCAGCGATATCAAGTGAGTTTCGGTAACAGGCCGCCAACAGTTCGGCATCACGGCCGCCGTTCATTCCGAAGATCGGCCCAACGGTGTGGATGACGAATTTCGAGGGAAGCCGGCCCGCGGTGGTGATCACGGCCTCGCCGGTGGGAAGGCCGTCCTGATACCGCGTGTTGCGAAGCATGCGGCATTCAGCAAGGATAGACGGGCCGCCGCGGCTGTGTATCGCACCATCGACGCCGCCACCGCCAAGAAGCGTGGAATTGGCGGCATTGACGATCGCATCGGCGTTTTCGTCCGTAAGGTCGCCTACTTTAACGATCAGCCGTCCGTCGAAGAATTTGTGCATTGGGGAAATATATCACGGAGAGGGTCGGCTTTCGCGAAGGCGTCCGATCGGCATAAAACGGTAATGCAATGCGACGGCGGCCCCAAAGGCGAGCCCGAGCCCTCCGAGCACGAGATTTCGACGCCAGAACCAAGGGTCGCCGCCGAGCAGGAACCACCCGAAAAATAACGAGCCAAAGAAACCGCCGGCAGCGAAAAAGAGAGGGATCGCAAAATAGTACCACCTTTGAAACTTCGGCCTCGCGACCCGGTCACTGAACAGGATCGGTTTCAGACGGTCGTATTCCCACGCCACGAGATAAAGTGCGGCAAGCGACATCAGGATAGTGATCAGCCAGGTTCCTTTGAAACCGACCGACGACGTGAGTACAGCTATGTTGACGATGATCGGAAGGAACATCAGCGCTCCGAGATGCGAGGTTCGCGGGATCAACAAAAGCAGTGCTGCCGAAAGCTGCGTCCAGCCGATGAAATCGTAGTAGTAGCCGGTGTTGTAAAGTGCGTTGAAATAGGCGCCGACCGGATGTGTGTCTGGAAGTACGGTGAAAGGCCGGTGAAGTATCTTCGGGATGCTTGGCGGAATAAAGCCTATCGCTAAAAGGCTTCGGGTGAATACCGTGAAAAGCTGCAAATACCAGCGGTTTGTCACCGAGGAATGAAGCTGATCAAGGGTGTGCTCGATTATCATTACGCATCTATTAACGTCTTTTCAGGTTGTAAAAGTTTCCGATTTCTTGAGCAAGAGCCTCAGTTTTCGTAAAGTAAATCCATTGGAGAGATATGAAACTTAACATTATTCCCGTCAAATGGGCCGATGAAGGTGTGCTGATGCTGGATCAGCGGCTGCTGCCGACCGAAGAAGAATGGCTTACGCTTCGAACTTATGACGAGGTCGCCTCCGGGATCAAGGATATGGTCGTTCGCGGTGCGCCGGCGATCGGTGTCTCAGCTGCCTACGGCATCGCTCTTGCGGCGAAGACTTTTGTCGGTACGAGTATCGACGATCTGGCCGAAGAAATTGACTATGCCTCGCATGTACTGGCGAAAACGCGGCCAACGGCGGTGAACCTTTTCTGGGCGATCGATCGGATGAAACGGACTTTCGAACTCGGCCGGTCAGAAGGGAAGTCGGTAAGCGAGATCAAACAGCTGCTTTTGGACGATGCAAAGGCAATCCACGACGAGGACATCGAGGCACAGCGGCTGATCGCAAAGTTCGGCGGTGAATTGATCGAGAATGATTCGACCGTGCTGACCCATTGCAATGCGGGAGCGCTTGCGACGGGCGGCGTTTGGGGCACGGCCCTTGGCGTGATACGCGGGGCTGTCGATCAGGGTAAAAATGTTTCGGTGATCGCCGACGAAACGCGGCCTTATCTGCAGGGTGCCCGGCTGACCGCGTGGGAATTGATGGAAGACGATATTCCGGTCACGCTGATCACCGATAACATGAGCGGCCACATAATGAAGAAAGGCGGTGTACAGGCCGTGGTGGTCGGCAGCGACCGCATCGCCGCGAACGGGGATGTGGCGAACAAGATCGGCACATATATGGTCGCCGTTCTTGCTCAACGGCATGGAATACCATTCTATGTGGCAGCCCCGCTTTCGACGGTCGATCTGAACTGCCCCACGGGTGACGATATTCCCATCGAAGAACGTGACCGCATCGAGGTGACCCACGTCAAAGACAATCAGTTAGCTCCCGAAGGAGTGGGGGTGTCGAATTATGCTTTCGATGTAACGCCGAACGAGCTGGTGACTGCGATCATCACGGAAAAAGGCGTCGCACAGGCGCCCTATACGGAAAGCCTTAGGAAACAGTTTGAGCAAGCGGCCGAAGCAGAAGCTTGATCGAGTCTTGAAATTTAGAACCGCCGGTACGAGTCGGCAAGTATCATCATTTTTCATTTTCTGCTATCCGTTCTACAGTATTGAATTATGATTGAACGCGAACAGATCGAGATGGACGTTGTGTTTGTCGGGGCCGGGCCGGCGAATCTCGCGGCGGCTCTGCACTTAAAGCAAAGCATCGCTGGGCATGACGAGTTGGTGGACCGCGGGCTTCGCCACGGTAAAAAGGTCGGCGAGATCGAGATCGGGATCGTCGAAAAGGGCCCGTATGTAGGTGCTCACATCTTGTCCGGAGCGGTAATGGACCCGATCGCCATCCGCGAGCTGATGCCGGATTTTCTCGAACAGGGCTGTCCGGTCGATACGGTCGTCACGGAGGACGAGGCCTGGTACCTCACCAGGAAAAAAGGATTTGTCGCCCCGATCACGCCGCCGCCGCTTAAGAACAAGGGCAAATACATAATCAGCCTTTCGAAGATGTGCGAGTGGCTGGCCGAAAAATGCGAAGAGGCCGGCATCAACATCTTTCCCGAATTTCCGGCGGCAGAATTACTGTATGACGAAAATGATCAGGTGATCGGAATTCGTACCGGTGACAAGGGCATCGACAAGGAAGGCCATCAGAAGGGAAATTTTGAGCCGGGAGTCGATCTGCTTGCAAAGTTGACCGTGCTTGGAGAAGGTTCACGGGGCTCGCTGGCAAAACAAGTGATGGCGCGTCTCGGATTGGACGAAGGAAAAGAGGCTCAGGTTTTTTCGCTGGGCGTAAAGGAGCTTTGGGAAATTCCGGCAGGTAATTTCCCCGAGGGCAAGGTAGTTCACACGCTCGGCTTTCCTTCTGATACGAAAACATACGGCGGCGGCTGGATCTACGGAATGAAGAACAACGTGGTCAGCATCGGCTATGTGACCGGCCTGGATTATCTCGACCCGACTATCGACCCTCACGCTGAGTTTCAAAAATTCAAGACGCATCCTAAAGTCGCCGAACTCCTCAAGGGCGGCAAGATGATAAAGTACGGAGCAAAGACGATAAACGCGGGTGGCTATTACACGATGCCCAGGCTCTACGCGGATGGCCTGCTGCTGGTTGGCGATTGCGCTTCATTCCTTAACGGCCAGCGAATAAAGGGAATTCATACAGCGATCAAGAGCGGTATGCTTGCCGCAGAAACGATCATCGGAGCTTTTGAACACGGAGACTTTACGTCTAAGACCCTGCGGCACTTCGAAGAAAAGGTGAACCTAAGCTGGATCTACGACGAACTGCGCCCGGTGAGGAATTTCCACGCGGCGTTCCAGAGCGGACGGTGGTCGGGGCTTATAAATTCTGGTCTGCAGTTTCTGACGAAGGGCCTTGCGTGGGGCTTTATGCCGAAGGAGCATCATATCGCGGGCCATGAACGAATGCAGCACATCAATGATCGGCACGGGCATACCGATCATGCAAGGTACGCCGAGCTGAAGTTTGACAAGCAGCTTACCTTTGACAAGGTCACCGACGTGTTCCATGCCGGTGTCGCCCACGACGAGGATCAGCCTTCGCATCTTAGGGTGCTTGATACTGAGTTGTGCGCGACCAGGTGTGCGGAAGAATATGGCAATCCGTGTGAGAAGTTTTGCCCGGCCGCCGTCTATGAAATGGAGTTCGATGAAAAGAAGAATCGCAAGGAACTAAAGGTAAATTTTTCCAACTGCGTTCACTGCAAGACCTGCGACATAGCGGATCCTTACCAGATCATAAATTGGGTCACCCCCGAGGGCGGCGGAGGCCCTGATTATAAGGGGATGTAGCGCCGACGAGGCCGAGACCAATGGTATCAACGTCTATTTCCGGGATCGCCGCAGGAAAACAAGAAGGCCGTTCGATGAGAGCATCGGACGGCCGTATCGTTTACCAATCTGTAGTCCAGGATCAGTCGATTATCTTGAAGTTCACTCGCCTTTCAGCCAATTCCCTTAACGCAACGCGCGTCGGTTTGCTTTTTCTTATATCGATGTCGGTCCTTGAATTAGCCCCCCGCTGAAGCTGCTTGCTTCGCTGGGCCGCCAAAATTATTAAGCGGTATTTCGAATCGATCTCAGGCGGATCGATGATCTCCTCTTCCTGTTCTGTTTCTTCAACGTTGTTTTCGACTGTGTCGGCCATATTTACGATCCTTTTTCCTCGCTTACCAAAGTTTTCGACGCCTCGAAACTATCTAGAATAACCCGGATGGCATCATCTTGTCGAGTGCGGCGTTGACGTTCAGCGAGGATGATCGCCTCCAGCTTTCCCACGGCGTCGGCGACATTGTCATTTACGACAACGTAAGTGAATTCCGTGTAACGTATGACCTCATATAACGAGTTTCTAAGCCGGAGTTCGAGCTGGCTTTGGGTTTCGGTATTTCGTGCCCTGAGGCGGTCTGCCAGCGCTTCGAACGACGGCGGGAGTATGAAAATGCTGACCGCATCCGGCCTGATCTTCAAAACGTTCTCCGCGCCCTGCACGTCTATTTCCAGGATGACATCCTCGCCGCCCCGGACAAGCGTATCTACTCTTGATCGGGAGGTCCCGTAATAGTTGTCATGAACTCGGGCATATTCAAGAAACTCATCCTCTTTAATAAGCCGTTCAAACTCGGGTACGGAAATGAATGTATATTCCCTTCCGTCCTCTTCGGCTTGACGCCGCGGCCTTGTCGTGTACGAAACGGAGTAAGCAACGCCGATCCCGGTCTTCATCAATTCGGCGATGAGCGTCCCCTTTCCGCCACCTGACGGCGATGTGATGATGATTAGGCTGCCAGTCATAAGAATGGTCGGCGATCGGCGGCCGGCGGAAGACGGGACAGGGATCGCTATTCTATGTTTTGTACCTGTTCGCGAATCTTTTCTATTTCGCTTTTAACCTTAAGGGCATTTTCTTTCACGACAAGGCTATTCGTCTTTGAAGTGATTGTGTTTGCTTCACGGTTAAGTTCCTGCGTCAAAAAATCGAGGCGTTTGCCGACCTCTTTTTCTTCATCCATGATCTGACGAAAATGTGCGAGGTGGCTCTGAAGCCGTGCGATCTCCTCTGAAATATCGGAGCGGTCGGCAATGTAGGCGATCTCTTGCGCGAGTCGTGACTCGTCCAATTCGATCTGGATTTCACTTCGAGAAAGCATTTCGGTTATCCGACGGGAAAGTTTCTGCTGATATTCTTCAGCTACAGAGGCCGATTCTGACGCGATCGGGACAAGCAGGCTTTCGATGGCGTTCAAGCGCGAAGCGAGCTCTTCCTTCAGCATCGAACCCTCATTTCCTCGCATTGCTTCGAGGTCACTTAAAGCGACGGCTATAGCCGATTCGATACACTTCATGAACACATCATCGATCGCTTCCTTTTTCGGGTTCATCACATTCGGCAGGCGGGCCACTACGTTTATATCCGGTTCGCCGGAAATGCCGAACTCGTCGCGGATCTCTTGCATTGCGTTGAGAAAGCCGGAAAGCAAAGGCCTGTTTAGTTCGAACGTCACCTCGGCCGTGCGTTCGAACTGAAGGTTCACATCGACCCTGCCGCGGGAAAGACGGTCAGCGATCAGCCTTTTTATTCGTGTCTCGGCCAACTGCAGGTCGCTGCCGAGCTTTAATGCAACGTCCAGAAAACGGTTGTTCACCGTCTTTAGTTCGATCGTGACGGAAACTCCTTCTGCCGAAGCCGATCCCTTGCCATAGCCGGTCATTGATCTCATATATTTTTCAGCTTCAGCTAAGGCCGCTTCCTATTGGCGTTGGTTCGAACGATTCTTCTTCGGCGAACTGAAGTTCATAAAGTCTTCTGTACTTGCCGCCGCTTTCAAGAAGCTCGGCATGTGTTCCCATCTGGACGACGCGGCCGCGTTCCATTACCACGATCTTGTCGGCACGCCTGATGGTCGAAAGGCGATGAGCGATGACGATCGACGTTCGATTCTGCATTAGGTTAGCCAGGGCCTTTTGCACGAGCCGCTCCGATTCGGCATCGAGGGCCGAAGTGGCCTCGTCCAAAATAAGTACAGGGGCGTCGAGCAGTACTGCCCGTGCAATTGCAAGCCGCTGTCGCTGGCCGCCGGACAGCAAGATCCCGCGTTCGCCGACTATCGTATCGTAACCATTGGGCAGTTCGTTAATGAAATCGTCGGCGAAAGCGATCCTGGCTGCAGCGGCAATATCCTCATCCGAGGCCATCGGATCGCCGTATGAAATGTTATACTGCACCGTTTCGTTAAAGAGTACGGTTTCCTGGGTGACGAGAGCGATCTGGCGTTTCAGGCTGGCGAAGTTCGCATCCCGAAGGTCTGTCCCGTCCCAATGAATGCTTCCACTGGTCGGGTCGTACAGACGTTGTACAAGCTTGATCAAGGAAGATTTTCCGCCGCCGCTTTCGCCGACAAGGGCAACCATCGTCCCTTTCTCTATTTCGAAACTTACATCGTCAAGGATCTTCTTGCCCGGATCGTTGTCGTAACTGAATCCCACTTGCTTTAGCTCGATCTTGTCTTTCAGAGGCTTCAGCTCAATGGCATTATTGCGTTCGGGCAGCTTGTCCGATTCATCAAGAATATTCCAAACGTCTTTCGCGGCCGCGAACGCTTTAGAGATCTCGTTATGCTGGCGAGAGATGCGGCGCAATGGATCGTAGCTTCTAAACAAAAAGTATAGAAAACCGAAAAACTGGGCGGCGTCCATCTCGCCGGTATTGATCGATCTCAGTCCAAAATAAAGAAGGATCAGGATCGAGGACATCCCGATGAATTCGATCACCGGAGGCGAGGTTGCTGCGATCTTGCCGGATCTCAGGTTAGCCCGGGCAATTATTTCTGCGACCTGTGCAAATCGGCTCCTTTCTCGTGCTTGTGCCGAATAGGCCTTAACTATGGCCTGGTTCGCAAGAGTTTCCTGCGCGACGTCGGTTAGCAGCTTATTTCCTTCGAACGATTCCTCGGCGAGTCCTCGCAATGCTTTGCTGAATCTGGTGGTCAGTATGCCGATGATCGGGGCGATGATCACCGCAGCGATCATCAGCCTCCAATTCAGGTAAAACGCCGCCCCGAGTAAGAATATAAGGAGCAGGCTTTCGCGCAGGACATCTCGCAAGTTTCCTGAAACCGCATGCTCGATCGCCGAGCAGCTAACAACAAGTCTGGATACAAGGAAATTTGTCCTGTGACGTTCGAAGAAGGATGCTGATTGGCCAAGAAGGTGGTCATATAGCTGCTTGCGCAGATCAAGCACCACTGTCTGCCCTATTCGGGCCATTAAATATGATGAGAAATATTCAGAGATCCCTTTCAGGATCGTGAAGGTCATCAGCATACCGGCGATAGCGAGCCAGGCACGGTACCAGTCGTCCTGCGGGATAAAGCGATGCAGGTAATATAGAGTGGACGAGGGCGTAGGGAACTGTGCGAACTGATTGAAGATCGGGATAAGCAGTGCGCCGGTCGCAGTTTCGAAAACGGCCCCAAACAACATTGCGATCGCGGCGAGCGTAAAGGTGACCCAGTGAGGGCGAACATAACTTAAAAGCCGCTTGAGATCATTCATTTCAGGGCAGAAAAGACGAATATACTAGAGTTGCGGATGTAATGTCCACGAACGCAAAGGTTGCAACGTATTGAGTAAATATGGCATCTTTTTTTTAGCACGCCTCTAGTCGGAGTACAAAAATCATGAGAAATTTCAGGATCGCAGCAGGAGTTTTTGCTTTCGTCATCATTCTTTCGGTCCCGAACGCCCTTGTTGGCCAGGTCGATGTGCCTCGCAGGACCACTGCGATAACTTACCCGCTGGATCAGTTAGTTTATGTTCAGTTTCGCGGAACTACGCGCTTTCCGCGCATGAAAGGCGAGGCGAGAATTAGGCGGACAAGCCGAAATGGAAGCGAGATCGATCTGAGCGTGTCGAAAATGCCGCGTCCGTTTGAGCTTGGTGCAGGATATGCCACTTATGTTCTCTGGGCCGTCTCGCCTGAAGGACAGGTTGACAATCTGGGCGAGATAAAACGTCGTGGCTTTTTTGAATTCGATTCGCGTATCCGCGTTACCACGAAACTCCAAACGTTTGCTCTTTTGATCACGGCTGAGCCGCATTTTCTCGTTTCGCGCCCCAGCCAGGAGATAATGCTCGAGAACCTAAGCCCTTACACCAGATCAGGACGGACAATGATCACGACGCCGTCGATCCAATATTTTGGGAATTCGAGCGACTACTTTCGTGATTCGCGCACTCCTGAGATAGCTGAGGTCGATTACTCGAGGACACCATCGACCATACTTCAGGCGAAGCAGGCCGTAGCACTCGCGAGGTTTGCCGGGGCCGATCGCGATGCGGAGGTGGAGCTTCGAGAGGCAGAGTCGCTGCTCGTCAACGCTGAGGATTCATGGAGGGCAGGCAGAAAAGAAGAGGATGTCGATATCACGGCGAGACAAGCGATCAGCGCAGCGGTAAAGGCCGAGTCCACCGCTCTGATCCGCAGAGATGCCCGTGAAAAGCGCGACGAGCGGTTGCGAACCGACGCTGAGATAAGGTCGATGGAGAACCGCCATCAAGAAACGCTGGACGAGATCGAAAGCTTGAAACAACAGCTTGCTGCCGAGATACGAAACCGCGAGCTGGCCGAACGCGACAGCTTGAATTATTCCGGGCAGGTCAGAGACCTTCGTGCCGAGAATGGCCGGCTCCGCGAGGAACTGGGCCGCACGCGAGTCGAGGCGGACAACGCCAAGGCTCGGTTAGAATCGATCGAGAACGCACAGCGCGCTTTTGAAGAGCAACGAGCCCGCGAAGAGCGAATGAATAGCTTTATTTCTGCCCAACCGGCCTTGATCCAGTCGCTACGAAGATTTGGCTCGGTCGATAGGAACGACCGAGGGATCATAGTCACGCTTCCCGAAACTTTTTGGTCAGCTATACGCTCTGCTGACTTTGCTCCGACTTCCGATGAAAGACTCGGAGCGATAGCCCAGCTTCTGAACGAAAATCCGGATTACCGTGTCATTATCGAATCGCACACAGATAACCGGGGAAACGAAGATGAACTGATGACACTGACCCAGCGACGTTCGCAGGCGATCAGCGAAAGACTTATGGGTTATGGCGTCGCGGGAGGGCGGATCGAGGCAAAGGGCTTCGCAGCGACCATACCGGTGGCACCAAACACGACCAATGCGAATCGGGCCAGAAATCGCAGGGTCCAGGTTGTTCTTGTACCGGCTATTTGAATAAAGATAGCTTCCTTCCGCCTTTCTTTAAGTTGAGCGGGGCGGCCTCGGATAGTTGCGTCCCTCATTTATCCGATACCCCGTCCCCGAGTTTTCCTTATCGGCGTATCGTCGTGTGATCGGTGACGGAGCGCCGGAGCGGGCCGACTTAAATATATGGAAAATCTGGGAAATCTGTGCTAAATTGTCATTTCTTTATCTGTTAAACCTTAGAGAACTCGGGTAGGAGAATTTAGCCGATGAGCAGGTTTTTGAATGGCCGACGTATTTTTGCGGCCATTGTCATTTCGATCTCTGGACTTCTCGTTTACGAGAAAGCATTTACGGTCCGTCCGGAGGCATTTGGGCCGAGGATGACCCGAAACTCCACGCCCGACGCGAAATTTTCGGGTTCGGACAAAGTTACTGAGGCCATTCGTGACGGCTCGTTTGCCCTAACCCGGATCTACACGCCCGATAAGACATCCAAAGAAAACGCTGCGAATGTGGGAACGATCGTAGAAGATTACGGCCGGTTCGTAGTTGTTGCAAGACATCGCTCGTTCTCTGCAAAAAACCTGGGCCTTGACGAGGACGAGATCACGACCACCGTTCACCTGCCGGGAGCGGTCTTCGAGCCGCTTAAATCTCCGCCGCCTGGCTCGCTCCGGCTTGGACGAGCGGCAACCTCAAATGGAAAGGGATACTATATTGTTCAATTTGGCGGCACCGTAACCGACGAGTGGATGAAGAGTGTCAGTGATCTAGGCGTCGAGATACTTCAGTATGTTCCCCACCAGGCATTTTTTGTTTATGGCGAATCTGAAGCGATCGCCCGCCTGGCGGATCATTCGCGGGTTCGCTGGATCGGCAGTTACGGCGCGGACCAGAAGCTGAGTTCCGTCGTTAAAGACCAGTTGGCGGCAGCAAGAGGCGGGAAAGCGCTGGCGCGCGGGATAAGCCCTATTGAAACGACGAAGAAGGCTTCTGCGGTTTTCGATATTGCGGTCTTTTCTCGTGCCGACCTGTCAAATTTCATCAAAGAATTAGTCGGACAGCATTCAGCCGCGGTGATCCAAACCACGCCCATTCAGAACAACTTCTTTAACCTTGTTCGAGTAGAAGCGGCACTGGACAAGATCGAGGCCATTGCCGCGATGCCGGATGTGTTTACTGTCGAGGCGTTTGTTCGTACCAGGAATGAGGACGAACGTGCCGGGCAGATCCTTGGCGGAAACTATATCGATGCAACGACGATCCTCGGCCCGAGCTTTGACCCACAGGCACAATTTGGCGCGGATGGGACAAATATAACTGTTTCGGTGGTTGACGATGGTGTCGGGATACCGGGCGATGGCGGATTCTATATAAGCTCGCTCAATGCGGTTAACGGACCGCTTCGAGGCACAACCTCGGGAGCTCTTGGCCACGGCCACTTTAATGCGACGCTCATCGCGGGTTCCACGCCCTTTGGGGCGCTTGATAATCTATTTTATAACTACGGAAAGGGCATTGCTCCGCGTGCTCACATCGTGAATCTGCCGCGCAATAAGAATGGATATACCGGAACCGATCCTGAAGTTTACAACGACAGCGTTTCTACACCCGGGCCAAACGGCGCTCACGCCATGATCAGCAATAACAGCTGGGGAAACGGCACCAATTCAAATTCTTATTCCACCATGGAGAGCATGTTTGACGGCATCGTTCTCGATGCTTCGACCGTGCATCCCGCCGCCGACGCTATAACGATGATATTTTCGGCCGGTAATGAGGCGTTCAACGGCCTGACCCGTCCAAAGACCGCAAAGAACCTGATCGCGGTCGGAAGTACGGAGAACCTGAGGAGCGAACTTGCGGGGACAAATGGGAACAATATGGACGACTTGGCGGCTGATTCCAGTCGCGGCCCTGCTGCAGACGGCCGGATCAAGCCCGACATTGTCGCACCGGGTTCAGCCGTAACGGGCGGGCGGTCTGGTTCGAACACCCTTAGCGGTAATATCGATGCGGCTCATCGATGGAGCAGCGGTACATCGCATGCAGCAGCAAATATAACCGGTGTTGCCGCGTTGTTCGCAAACTATTACCGAAACAATAATTTTGGCCAGCGTCCGATGCCTTCGTTGATAAAGGCAGCTCTCATCAATTCGGCCGTCGATACGAATGGCGAGAACACCGGTGCCCCGATCCCGAACGCAAATGAAGGGTGGGGACGGCCGAACCTGAAGTTCATGATGAACACGGGCGTAGGAATGAAATACATCAACCAGGAGGTTGCTCTCGATTCGCCGGGTCAGGGCTTTGAACTGAATGGTAGTGTCGCAAGCTCGACAAAACCTGTTCGCATAACCCTTGTCTGGAGCGACCCGCCGGCTGCAGGCAGCCCAGCGTTGGTCAACGACCTTGATCTTACGGTCAACGTCGGCGGTACGCTGTATCGCGGCAACGTATTCTCAAACGGTGTTTCGGTACCCGGCGGAACGGCAGACAGCGTGAATAACGTAGAGAATGTTTTTCTTCCCGCCGGCATACCTGTCGGGACTTCACTGAATGTGGTTGTCACAGCGAAGACGCTGAACGGTGACGGGGTGCTTTATAACGGAGATGCGACCGACCAGAACTATTCCGTTGTGGTTTACAACTGGTCGCCGTCGGCCGGCCAGTCGTTTCACACCATTTCAGGACAAGTGATCTCGCAGAGCGGCCGTGGGGTCTTTAATGCCAGGGTACGATTGACGGATTCGCAAGGCGGAGTTCGCGAGGGCCTGACGAACCACCTCGGTTATTTCACTTTCACCAGCGTTGCCGGCGGCCAGAACTATACGGTAAATATCACGGCCAAGCGTTACACATTTGCGCAGCAGAACGTATCGGTAAATGGAAATCTGACAAATCTAAGCTTCCAGGCAACGAACAACGGCCCATAGGAAGGAAAAAGTTTAGCTCGTAAAGATCCGAATGCGGTCAGGCGGCAGGCCGAGCAGGCATTCGTCGCCTATATTCAAGCCAACAAGGCGCATAACATGCACCGTCAGCGACAGGCCGCTTGCATCGCAATGAACGAGAGTGGTCGGGCCAAGGAAGCGGATCTTTTTTACAACGGCCCGGACGACGTTATCTTCAGGAAATGAGGCGCCGAACGAGACCGAAATGTGCTCGGGCCTTATAGAGAGAAAGACGTTTTGATTGAGGGCACCTAGTTCGCGCTTCTCCACCCTTTCAGTGGCGATTCGATGTGAACCCAAAAGGGTTTGAAACTCGGGAATTTCTGCTTTTGACGAACTTAACCGTCTTGCTTCAAAGATATTGTTTCGTCCGGTGATCCGGGCGACCTGTCGTGATGCGGGTTCGCAATAGACCTCATTCGGCGTACCTACTTGGCAGACCTCACCGTCTGCGAGCACAAGGACCTTTTCACAAACCGTCATCGCATCTTCAAAATTGAACGACGCGATCATGCAGTAGATCTGTTTTCTGCGGATGACTTCTTTCAACCGCTCGAATGCTTCATCTCGTTCCTCGGCGATGCGATCGAGAAACGGCTCGACTAGAATAACGATCGGGGCAGCACTTGCTTCGATCTCTGCGACAATATCATTCGATCGGAGCACCGCGCGTCGGTTCGTCCCTAATAACCTCGAGATCCAACTTGCATTCTGCTTGATCGGGGGACGCTCGATCAATGCAGTATTAGCCCGGAGCAAGCCTCGCTCGAGAAGTTCGCTTTCGCCGAGCCACAGTTGCCCCGACACCGGACGCTCGAATCCGCCGAGTATGTTCAAAAGGCTGGCTCTAGTTTCAGGTTGATCGGCAAAAACACCGAAGATCTGGCCCGGATCGATCTCAAAGCTCACGTCGCGAAGCTTCCATCGCTCAGCCGAGCGCTCCGAGATTCCAGAAGCCTTGAGCACCATATCTTTTAATTACGGGAACATTTCCGGGCAGGAAACGTGCAAACTTAAGAATGTTGTTGTCATCCGATGAAAGCAAGTATAGACTTTATTGGGGTTTATGGCTACAAAAGCCGCAAGTTTACCGAGAAAGATAGTGCATGCTGGCGGATGGCAGATCGCGAAACGCGGCGCGAAAATGCTCCCGTTCGGCGGCGCGGCTGTCGTTCTTTTTTTGGTAGGCAGTGATATCCGTAAAAAGGGCCTGGTCGGCGGGCTCATCAATTCTGGCTTTGATGCGATCCCATTCGTGGGACTCGCAAAAAATGCGATCGAGCTTGTTCGGGGCGATTTTATTTCGGACAAGGAATCGAAAAAATAGAGGTTTTTATGCGAAATTCGATCCGTTTTGCCGGTCTCGGAAGTATTGGAATGCTGGTTGCCGCGTTCTGCTTTGTTGCGATCGCGGCGGACGTTTACGGGCAGGGTACTCGGAGAAAGCGTGTCCCAACCGCGTCAGCAACGCCAGTTCCGGCGCCCGCTGCCGGGACGGTCCAAGTCATCAGCCGTGCCGACGATTATCCCGAGATCGTTCCTGTCGAGGTCGTGAAGCCGGAAGTGAAACGTGATCCGGATATGTCACTGGAAGAGACTGACAATGGAAGGTCGATAGCTGAACTCCGGGCTCGTGTCGCAGGCCTTGAATCGCAAAACAAGAACGACCGCGACGAGAAGCAAAAGAGACTTCTATTGAATCTGGACATCCTTAACCGTGCGGAGCAGCGATCGGAATCTTTGCGAAAGCAGCTTTTCGATATGATCGAGAAAGAAAGCACGATCAAGACCAAGCTGGACATGATCGAGGTCAGCATCCGTCCCGAGGCTATCGAGCGGGAAGTGGCATTTGCCGGTACCTTGCGTCCGGAAGCCCTGCGTGAGATGAGGAAGCGCCAGCTTGAGGTCGAACGGACAAATCTACAGGCGTTGCTTAACGAAATTCAGCGGACCAGAACATCCCTCGATCAGAATCTCCAAAGGTCCGAATCGATGGTCGAGCGGCTGCGGACCAAGCTCGAAAAAGAGATCGACGATGCGTTGGCCGACGATCCTAACAATTTTTGATCCCGCTTAATTTTCTGTTGGTTCATCAATTTGCACCGCCGGACGCTCGATGCACTTTCGGGCAACGGCGGTCACTGCCAGTGTCCGAAGATACTTATCTTCAAGTGCCCTTGCATTCGAAAGAGGCAGATCGAAATCGTTCTTGCTAAGGAGCGAGAAGGTCGATTCGAGATCATAACTCGGTACCGGATAGACAGAGTGATGACTGAAGTCTTTTCCTTTGATCTGCTTCATGATCGACGACGACAAAATGTTGGGATCGTTCAGCTTATTTATCACTTTTACCGCATCGCTCAATTCGTTCAGGGCGAACGTGTGATTCACTTTTTCATACAAGCTGGCCAGGCCTAGGAGGACGCGGGCCTTTGCGACAGAATCGCCTGATTGACGGGCGATCCTTCCGACTTCGGTCAGCGTTTCGTAAACCGCGGCCGCTTCGTTCAGGTCCTCAAGCTGGGCTTCGGCCAGATCAAAGAAAAGGATGGCCCGATGATCGATCTCCGATACGCGGGCGGCGAAACGTCTTGCGTCGCTGAAACGGGCGTCTTTGACCGCTCGTTTGCCTCGATGAAACCAGAAAAATCCCTGTATCGCCTCTCGTGTTTCCTTTAGCTCGATCTTTTCAAGCCACTGTTCGATCTTTGCGAACTGCTCTTCCGTTCTAGAGTTGACGTCCCAGATCAGGAGTTGAACGATCATCCAATCGGTGAGCTTGCGGTCGATCTCAGCCTTTTCCAATTGTTTGATCCGTTCATCAAAACCTAGATTGTAGTTCTCCCAACGGCCCGCTTGGCTGGCTAACCTTTTCCGCATATCGTCGTTCAACGCAGCATTTGCCAGTGCCCTTGCAACTGATAATCGCTGCATCAACTGCGGGAATCGCTCGATCACGATCGGCTCCAATTCCTGCACGGCCGTAAGGATATAAAGCGGCTCCGGGTGATAGTGCTGTTCTGGCGGCTTTGCCAGATTTGCTGGGTCGCCGAGATAGGTTGCGGCACGACGCAGGTAAAGATCGATAAACCTCTGCTGAAGTGCAAGGTCTGGTTCGTATCCCGCAGGGAGCGAGGTTGAATAACTAAGCTTATCAATGCCGAACGGCCGATCGGTTGCAAACGGATATCCCGAAAGAAAGAGCAAGCGTCGAGGCGTCTCGTTAGAATAGACGGTAAGGAGTTCGGCGTAGAGCCTGTCGGCTAATTGTCGGTCGCTGCTCGCAACCGCTGGAAGGGCAAAGAACCAATGATAGTCAAGCGGATATTTCATCAGCCGGCGATACAGATGCAGGCTTAGTTCCGGATTCGTCTTCAGGGCTTCGAAAGCGAGGCGGTTGGTTTCCTGGATCTCACGGTTCCTGTTGAAATCGTTCTTTCGGTCAGAAGAACTCTCTTCGTAATCCTTTAATAACTGTTCGGTCAATTTCTTTGCCCACTCCGCATCGAAACGGGCGATGGCTCGCACAACTTCAAATCGATGGTCGGGAGGGATGATCAAGATCCCGTTATCGTCCTTACGTTCAAATCCTTTTTCGCGGAATCTTTCGGTGGCGACCTTGAACGCTTCAGTCAAATAGCCGCGAGCCGCGGGTTCATCAAGCTTCCAAATAAAGTCGGTCGATCTGATAAGAATACGAATGCGTTTGTCGGTTTCAGCGACCGACTTGCTTTCTGCTGCCTGCTGATCGACCAGAAATTTGGCAAACTCGATATTGCAGCGTTGATCTTCGAGCCTGGGTTCCTTTTGGTCTTGGGCGTGGGTGAATACCGCAAAAAAGAGCGTGAGTACGCCTGCGATAGGGGTCAAACGAACGGCATGAAATGATCGGTCCATTGACATATTTCTCCATTTTAGCAGTAATCACAATCCAAACAGCTTGTTGTTGCAAAATTTCGTGCAAGCGGCGGTCATCCCAAGCGTTCAACAAAAAGTGAAAGATCGCATTTCTCTCCTTCGACGAAAGATATATGAAACTCAAGATCGCTCTATTTGCCGCGTTGGCCCTCGTTCCCGTTTTGTCGTTCGATGTTTCCGTAAGTGCGCAGGGGGTGGTCGTACCGATCATATGCGATATCAGGCCCTGCCGGCCAAGACCGATACCGAGGCCTGTACCGCTGCCGAACGCATTGCCCGTCAAATCGATCAACATCGACACAAAGATCGACGGCCAGGTGGCTCGAACCCATGTCGAGCAGGTCTTCCGCAACGACACGCCCTATACGCTGGAGGGAACCTATTTTTTCCCGATACCGGAGACCGCGTCGATAGTTGAATTTGCGATCTGGGAGGACGGCAAGAGGCTGGTGGGCGAAGTAAGGTCGCGGGAGGAAGCCCGGCGGATCTACGACGAGATAGTCCGCCGCCAGCGGGATCCAGGCTTGCTGGAGTATGCCGGGAAGGATCTGTTTCAGGCGTCTATCTTTCCGATACCTCCGCACTCCGACAAGAAGCTGGAACTGTTCTATACGCAGGTCCTGAAGGCCGAATCAGGGACCGCATCGTTCAAATACCCGCTCGGAACGGGACGGAATGTATGGAGCCGACCGCAGCAGGTAAGTCAAACTCCAGCGGTTCCGCAAAGTTTCGGTACGGTGTCGGGGAAGATCGAGTTGAAGGCGAAACAGCCGCTTCGAAACATCTATTCGCCATCCCATAGCATTGAGGTCAAGCGAACATCGGAAACATCGGCCTCGATCACGTTTGAGACCAAGAATAGTAATAATGACTTTCAACTCTTTTACGGTCTCTTTAACGAAGATTTTGGCCTCTCGCTGATCACGCATCGCGAGCCCGGGCGTGACGGTTACTTCATGCTTTTGCTCTCGCCAAGGGACGATGCCGCGGACCGCGAACTCGTAAGCAAAGATATCGTTTTCGTCCTCGACACAAGCGGATCGATGGCCGACGAAGGAAAGATGGAAAAGGCCCGAGCCGCGCTTTTATTCGGCGTTCGCACTCTGAAGAACGGCGACCGCTTTAATGTCTTCGGATTTGCCGGTGAGGAACGTCCTATGGAACGCGGTTTGATCGCCGCTGATGCTGCCGGGAAGCGTCGCGCTGAAGAGTTCATCCAAAGGCTCAGCCCAACCGGCGGAACAAACATCAACGATGCTCTGGTGGCCGCCGCAAAACAGTTCGACGGCAGCGACCGGCCGAAGATGCTTGTGTTCATGACCGACGGATTGCCGACTGTCGGAGAGCGCTCGGTCGAAGGCATTATCAAAAATTTCAAGGCGGTGGAGAGCAAAGGGATCCGGGTATTTCCGTTCGGTTTCGGATACGACGTTAACACCGCTCTTCTTGATCGGCTCGGCTCGGAGAATGCCGGCATATCGGAGTATGTGCAGCCAAAAGAAGATCTCGAAGTGAAGGTATCGGCGTTTTTCAGCAGGGTCAGCTCGCCAGTTCTCGCAGACGTCGAGATCGATCTGGGCGCGGCCGATGCAGAGTTTGTCTATCCGCGAAAGCCGGGCGACCTTTTTCGCGGGATGCAGATCACAATTATAGGGCGATACAAGAACAATTCCGATCTGCGAAATCTTGCGGTGGCCCTGCGCGGCAAAGACCAGCGAGAGGTTCGCACATTCAATTTTCGCGGGCTGGAGCTTCCGTTGCGAAATGAAGAGAACGATTTTCTGCCGCGCCTCTGGGCAAGCCGGCGTGTCGGCCATCTGATCGAGCAGATCCGCCTGAACGGTGAAACGAAAGAACTTAGGGATGAAGTGACGGAACTGGGCACTCGGTTCGGACTTGTAACGCCTTACACGTCCTATCTCGCTACCGATGGTACCGTCGTCAATGCCGGCGATGTCGTGACGCGGCAGAGGATCATGAGCGCCGCCCCCGCAAAAATGGCCGAACGCAGCGGTGCCGACGCCGTGCAGATGAGCGTACAGCAGAACTCGATGATGCGAAACACACAGATCGTAGAGGAAAAGGCCAAAGACGCACGCGAGCGTATCCTTGTGGACAATACCGCCACCAGCCAGTTCTTCGCGGGTAAGAATTTTTCTCTCCAAAATGGCGTCTGGATAGACAGCGAATTCGCCGAAGGTTCGGGACTCAGTGAAAAGACGGTCCAATTCGGTAGCGAGGATTATTTCAAGCTTGCGGCGTCTGTGCCTGGCCTCGCTCGATATTTTTCAGTCGGCGAACAGGTTGTGGTCGTTTGGCACGGCCAGGTCTATCGAGTGAAGAACGAAAAGTAGAAACGACGGACCCGATTTTATTATTGACCGGTGTCCTCTAGAAAACAACAAGATCGGGCGGCGCGTGAATTTTCCGAAAAAAGCGGCTAAAATCGATATTATCTCAATCCGCATCGGGAGTAGTTTGGTGACCCATCGCAAAATAATATCGATCTTTCTTGCTATTTCCGCGTTCGTTTTTGTTCAGAGTACACCTGGGCAAGGGTGGCGTGCTCACTCCATCGACGCGACCGGCGACCTGGTAGCCATCCATTTTACGACGTCCCGTAAGGGGTTTGTTGGCGGCGACAACGGCTACCTTGCGTTTACCGTTGATGGTGGAAAGACCTGGCGCCAATATCCCCTGAACACGACTGAGGACATTAACGAGATCTATTTTCGGAACGAGGACAACGGATATATTGTTGCCGGCCGCAAGCTTTTTATCACAAGTGATGGTGGAAGTTCGTGGCGGGAGACCTCGATCTTGCGAGACCCGCTCGGTGGTGGGCAGACGCCTGTATTCTTGAGCATCCGGTTTGCAGATCGCCGTCGAGGCCTTGCGATCGGTTCAGTGCTCAATCAGCAGGGAAGAGTGGTCGATTCTCTTGTAATGCGTACTGCCAACGGCGGCGAGTCATGGGACCGAATGATCGTGCCTTCAAAGGCCGAGCTGTTCTTCATAGACTTTAACGGCAGTTCTCACGGTTGGATCGTCGGCGACAAGGGCTTGATCCTTGCAACGACCAACGGTGGCGAGACGTGGCAGGTACAAAACTCGAACACGACGAATGCTCTGTACAACGTTGATTTTCGTGATGACGATGTCGGTTATGCCGTCGGCGAGGCCGGTACGATACTCAGAACAGAGAACGGCGGCCGCGTGTGGGAGAAAATAAAGAACGACGTCACGGCAACCCTGCTGCGTGTTGTTTTCACCGATGACAGGAACGGCTGGATAATCGGGCGTCGAGGTGTGATCCTCCATTCCCGCGATAAGGGGCGAACCTGGGATCAGGCCAATGGACCGACAACGAAACATCTCTATGGACTTTATATGTCCCGACGGTTTGGCTGGGCTGTCGGAGCCGACGGCCTTTTGCTTGAATTCCGCCCTTAAACACCGAGACATACCCTAAATTCGATGTTTTGCTATTAACACTTTTGTAAAGTTGTGGTATCGTACATCATTATTTCTTCTCGATAGTCCTGTTTTCATCAGGGATAGTTATAACGAAAATTAGTAATTTGGAGGACTGAAATGGGTAGTAAACCTTTTGCGATCGCATTGGTTCTAGTGGCTCTTTTGCTGTCGTCCGTCGATTCGTCGTATGCCCAGGGCACTACGACCCGTGTTACCGGAACGGTGACGGACTCGTCCGGTGCCGCCATTGCGGGAGCGATGGTGACCCTAACGAATGAAGCGACGAACGCCACACTGACGACGCAGACCAGTAATCAGGGAGTCTATGTTTTCGACCTCGTCCAGCCGGGTACCTATTCGGTGACGATCGAAAAGCAAGGCTTTAAGAGATTTGTCTCTTCTAGGAACATTCTTCAGGTAAACATACCGGCGGCCGTTAACGCCACTCTTGATATAGGCGACGTGAGTGCCGTCGTTTCGGTCGAAGCGAGCGCTGAGGTCGTGCAAACGGCTACCTCGGGCAATGTCGGTTCGACACTCGGCGAACGGGAGATCGAAAGCCTTCCGATCGTGGGTGCTCGCGGTCGAAATCCGTTCGACCTTCTCAATTTTCAGCCGGGCGTGACGGTCGGTGCAAATACCGGTGGCGGCATCCACGTCCATGGGGCTCGCGACCGGGCTTTCAACTTTACACTCGACGGTATCGACATCAACGAATCGACCGCCGGCGGCTCGAACTTCACGCCGCTGCGTACAAATCCGGAATCGATCCGTGAGCTTCAGATCGTGACGAGCAATTTTACGGCCGAGCTTGGCAGATCATCCGGTGCACAGGTTTCGCTCACGACCCGTTCGGGCACGAATCGATTCAGCGGAAATCTTTTTGAGTTTTATCAGACGCCGGAGTTCCATGCCAATGAGTGGGAGTTCAACAAACAGGGCATCGCAAAACGCCAATTTGTACAACATATCTATGGCGGCAGCTTTGGCGGCCCGCTTTTTGATCCCACATTTGGTGACGGCAGGAGCTGGAAATTGCTTCGCGACAAGGCGTTCTTTTTCGTGAACCTTCAGATGCTGAGGGCAAGCGAGACCCGTCTGCAGACCTTGACGGTTTACACACCGCAGGCGCGTGCGGGCCTTTATCGTTATGTTCAGGGTGGACGTAATGCTCCATTCGGTACGGTACAATCTACCACGTTCCCGACGGGCTCGGCCGTCAATGCCGATGGTTCTCCGCGGTATCCGGCTTGCGGGCCGAACGTGCCGAATCCGTGTATCGCGACCTATGACATTGCGACCGGCCGCCCGATAACACTGGATCCTTTTATCGCAAGCCTTCTCGCACGCCAGCAGGCGCCTAATGACTTTACCGGCGGTGACGGGCTGAACACGGCGTTCTTGAGATTTGTCGCTCCGCAGACAGAAAAGCAGTACGACTTTGTTATGCGGTTTGACGTAAATATCAACGATCAAAACCACGTTTACTTCCGTTATGCGCAAGGCGAGCAGAATACGTTTGGCGATATCGCCAATGCGGGCCTTGCCAGGATCCAGGGTGGAGCAAACTGGATCGACACATTCAGAAACCCGAAAAATCTGGCCATCAATTATCGCTGGTCGCCGACCGCAAAGTTCGTGAATGAGTTCATTTTCGGAATGAATTCCTTCGGGTTCAGGTTCGAATATCCGGCGTCAAACCCGCAGGTGCCGATCATTCTAAATAATGTCACTGATTTTGACCGCAACTTTGCCTATAACGCGAGAAGCTCAAAAACGTGGCAGTTCGTTGACAACATGACGTTCGATCTTTCGCCGCACACATTGAAATTCGGCGTTAACTTCAGGTTAGGCGACCAGTTCGACGACCGTTCGAGTGCCGGTGGGCAGATCGAGCCGCAGGTAACGCTTGGTGCCGGTAACAGCAGCTTTGTCGGATGGAACGTCCCCGATGCTTCAGGAACAACCATCAACACGAACGACCGAACGAGATTACTGGCCGCAATTAACGATCTGATCGGTCGGATCGGCGGCATCACACAAGGCTTTGTGGTCAGTCCTGGTGCTCCGAACCAGTTCGCACCGGCAGGAACTCGTTGGAATTGGAAGGCCGATTATCCTGAGCTTGATTTCTATATTCAGGACACTTGGCGTGTCCGTCAGAACCTGACGTTCGATATGGGTGTACGTTGGGAGGTCAAATATAGTCCAAGTTCGAAGGATCTTCCGATCTTGACACCGTCGCTTCCATTTACGCTTGGTGCGGCTCCTACAAACCAGCTTCGATGGACGGACGGCAAACTCTATTCTAACGATTACGACAATTTCTCTCCGTCTCTCGGTCTGGCGTGGGACCCGTTCAAGAGCGGCAAGACCTCGGTCAGGGCGAACTACAGATTGTCGTACGATCGGTTCCCGTCGCAGGTTTTTGCGAACTTTGTTTTCCAAAGTGCGCCGGGCAACACGTTCCAATCGTCGATCGCCGGTGTCGGCAACCAAAATTTGCTGATCCGGAACGGTCTCCCGAACATGACGCCTGCACAATCGCCTGATCAGCTCAGGCAGCCGCCGGCGTTTGCGACCACCTCGATCGTGGCGGTGGACCCTGATATCAAATTCCCTGAGAATCATCAGTGGTTCGCAGGCATCCAGCGTGAGATCTGGGGCGGAAACGTGCTTGAGGTCAATTATATCGGCCGCCGAGGTGTCCATCTGTTCGGTGCTTATAATGCCAATCAGGTGAACATCTTTGCTCGCGATCCCCGTTGTAACCAGAACTTCCTAGAAGCATTCAACGCGGTAAGAGGCGGTTCTACTAACGAGTGCCTGATCAACTATTTGTTCACTGGCAACAACGACAACAATGCAGGTACGACCACCTTCCGCGGCCTGGCGGCGATCACCCCAACTCTCGCGGCGGGATCGACCGGCGGAAGCGTCGCGACAGCGGCGCTGGTTGTTTCGCAGCACACGACTGGCGGGGTACAAACCATCGGCCGCGCGGCGAACTTCAACAATCCTTATTTCTTCCAGCCGTTTCCGCAGTTTACGGGCGGTTTGAACGTTCTCGAGACCAACGACCTTTCGCGTTACAACGGCCTCGAATTCATCGTGAAACGGCGGTTCCAGAAGGGATTGGCGTACCAGGTCGCATACACTTATTCGGTCTCTAAGGACACTCGTTCCTGGGATCCGACGTTTGCGACGGCAAACACGGGAAGCGCACAGTCCGCGTCGAGCACGCCGTTCGACCTTCGCGACCGTTCGCTTAACTATGCGTGGTCTGACTTTGATCGACGGCACGTGATCCAGTCGTATTTCACGTACGATCTGCCGTTCGGCCGTGGCAGGATGTGGGGCTCGGACATTCCGCGCGGCCTGGATTGGATAGTCGGAGGGTGGCAGATCTCCGGTCTTGTCAACCTCGGCTCCGGCAGGCCGTACACCTTCTATTCGGGTCGAAACACGATCAGCCAAGCGGTCCAGTCGCCGGTTAGCTGTAATGGCTGCCCACGCAACTTGGGACAGCTCGAACAGGTGAACGGGATTCCGGTCTGGTTTACGGCGGCTCAACTCGCCAACATCACTCAACCGAATCCGGGTGAGCTTGGCAACACAGGCCGTAACTACTTCATCGGCCCGCGGTCATATACGGCGGACGGCTCGGTCTCGAAGAAATTCAGGTTCAGTGAAAGGTGGAGTTTTGACCTTCGCATCGATGCGAAGAACATTACCAACACCCCGACCTATGGACTGTCAGATGCGGCGATGCTGTTTACCAGCGCATCCGTTGGGCAGATCAATAACACCGTACTGAGTTTCTCGAGAAGGGTACAGATCTCTGGCAAGTTGAATTTCTAGTTCTTGTCGGTCCTGTGAAAATGGATCTGCGGCCCTTTATCGAGGGCCGCAGAATTTTTTTGAGGCAAAGGCAACGGAACCTGATTGCCCTGCATCCGTCAATTTGGGTCAGAAAGCCCTTTTTGCCACCGGCGGCATTTGTCCCCGAGAACTGGTCTTTCTAATTCCTCCTGTTTCTACCTGGGCCCGTTGAGTACGAGACTTGACGGGCGTTTTTGTTTTCGCTGTCTTACTCTTGCGGCTTCCGCTTCGCTGGCTAAAGAGGCTGCACGCGGAATGGCATCTGCGGCGAGTGAAATTACAGGATCAAGCGCTATCCTTGTTCGTTCGGCCTCATCTCTGCCAAAAGCTCCCAACGCCAGAAAGTAGGTAAGCATTCGTCTAACGAAACCTGCCTCATTTGCGAGCGATCCCGCTATTGACGGATCGAGATGACCTTTGCTGAACTCGGAAAATGCTTTTTCAATTCCTATGTCAACTATCTCTTCGCCGAAAAGTATCTTCTGCCGGATCTCTTTAGCACCGGGCGTCTTTCCATCATTGGTCTCAATGCGGCCGTTCAGATAGTCCCGCGAGAAGAAGAATATCGGATCAAGAAGTGCGAACCGCAGCTCAGTCATCGGCTCGGTGGGGACGAGTTCATCGGGTGTGATGCCGTCGCCTCCGTAAACCACTCGGTTCGTCGGGGTCCTTGCGGCAAACGCGGACCGCCCGATCTCGGCCGTTCTGTTCCGATGGTGATAGTAATCGTAAAGGCTGGTCGTCTCATAGTCGCGCTGTATCGAGCGCCCGGCCGGCGTATAATATCTAGCGGCGGTCAAAGTTAGGCCTGCACCACCCGGAAGATGCAGCACATTCTGGACCAGGCCTTTCCCGAAAGTTTTCTGTCCTACGATCATAGCCCTGTCATTGTCCTGAAGCGCTCCGGCGACCACTTCCGAGGCAGAGGCAGACCTCTCATTGACCAGAACGACAAGCGGCATATTTTCCGGCCGGGCTGCGTTTGCCCGCCAGGTCTTCTCGTCTGCAAAACTTCGCCCTCGCTGGGTCACGATCGTGACGCCTCCCGGCAGGAAGCGTTCCGCTACTTTTATCGCCTGCGTAAGAATGCCGCCGCGGTTTCCGCGAAGATCGATCATTACAGATGTGATTCCCCGACCCTTTAGGTCACGAAGTGCCGCATCGAATTCTATGTAGGTCGTGTTTCCGAATCCGTTTGAAATATCGATATAGCCGATCTTGCCGCGAAGTATCGCGCCCTTCGGAACCGAGGGTTCGTGTACCCGGTCGCGGCGGATCTCGATATTTACGGTTTTCAGATCGGTCGCTTTTTCGATCGTAAGCCGGACGATCGATCCCGTTTTCCCTCGGATAAGGTCGCGTACCGAATCGGGTGAAAGACCTGCGATCGCACGTCCGTTCACAGCAACGATCCTGTCGCCAAACTGCAATCCGCTCTTTTCAGCCGGTGAACCCGCAAATGTGGATAATACGTAGATCTCAAGCTGCCCATTCCGCACGAACCCGGCGATCGACGAACCCGTTCCGGAATACTCGCTTTCGTATTCTCCAAGCAGAGCTTGGAATTCTTCGGTCGGATAGAATGTAGAATGAGGATCAAGGGTCTTCAACATGCCGGTGATCGCCTTTGCAGAAAGCTGGTCACGGTCGAGCTGCTTGCCTGAAACGTGGTTCCCGCCAATGATCGCCAGGGCTTCGGCGACGTCTCGTTCGATCGTTTCCGGCAGAACCGCCGCTGCTTTCCGGCGGGCGTTCGGCGAGTTGCTTGATGCCGTGAAGCTGCTCCCTGACGTTATCGAGAATGGTTCCGACGACGTTGGGCCCTGAAGCTCTGTAACAGGCTTTTCCTGAGCAAAAGCGGGCTGTCCACCGGACAGTGCAAGGGCAAGGACCAGGAAAATATACCTGTATTTCGACATAGACCTTAGAGACGGGGCCTGCCCGGCCCCGCGCCGCCCTCCGAGCGAGATAAAAAGCGTTCTGGATCTTTCTTTCTCCGTTGTAAAATGCCAATTCAACCGAGATTCCACCGAGATCTCTACATTGGTTGATAATCATCGGAATTTGGGTAAGAATCCTAGTAATGACCGAATCGCGAGACGGCAGCCTGCCGGAAAAACTGCAAAGGCTCGTAGAAACTATTGATGTGGCAAACGTGCTGACGGAGCCGCTGACCCGTTCGCTTTCCAAATTGCTTGAGATCTCAGCGGCCGAACTTGATTCTGACGAGGCGTCTGTTCTGGTACGTGACGGTGATGAAGGCGATCTTCGATTTCTGGTCGCGATCGGAGAGGTGGCAGAACAGCTTTTGAATATCCGCGTTCCGGCAGGAAAGGGGATCGCCGGATTCGTTATGTCGTCAGGGCAGCCGATGGTGGTGTCAGACGTTGGCGAAGAATCCTCATTTTATTCTGAGGTTGATAAGACCACGGGGTATTCGACGCAGATGATCCTCGCTACGCCCTTAAGTCACGGCGGCGAGGTGATCGGCGTCCTCGAATACATCAATAGACGCGGTGACCCGCCCTACGAGGCATTTACTCCCGCCGAAATGGATCGGGCCGCCTTGTTTGCCGAAGCGATCGCGTCTTTAGTCAATGCTTACGAATCTGCAAAGCTTTTTCGCGACATGGGAGAAAAGATGCTGACAGGCAGTTCCGCTGGCGACCTCTCGGACGTGCGGGAGTGGCTTCGGGGGATACGGGATTCACAGGAGCATCGTGCAATGATGGAACTTGCCCTGATGGTAAGAGAGATAGCTTCTCGTGGAGAGGCGGAGCAGAATATCTGCAAACAATTGATGGAATCTGTTTTGAGTTATTCGGATGCAAAGTCCGAAACCGGCTACCTTTCGCTTTGAGCGTGATCTATGGAAACTATCCCCGGGATCGAAACCGAAATGCCAGATCGCCGCGAAACCTACCTCCACCTGGAGAACGATTGGCGTTCAGCGACCGGCAAAGGAGTTCGGGTGGCTATCGTCGACAGCGGCATCGAGGCCGATCATCCGATGCTGCAGGGGAAGGTTGCCGAATTGGTTGAAGCGCGTGCCGACACCAACAAGAGGATAGTTTTTGACAAGACGGGAGCTGGCGATTCCGCCGGCCACGGCACTGCGTGTGCCGGCATAATTGCGCGGATCGCTCCTGACGCCCGGCTTCATAGCATAAAGGTGCTTGGCGCGGCAGGATTGGGAGACGGGCAGGCATTCATGGCCGGCTTGGAATATGCGATCAAACACCGGTTCCAGGTGATCAACTTGAGCCTCGGAACTACCAAGCCACAGTTCTTCTCGCCATTGCATGACCTTCTCGACCGAGCCTATCAAGCCGGCTGCGTGGTGGTCGCTGCAGCAAACAACCTTCCGTATCCGAGCTTTCCGTCGGTATTCTCATCGTCATTGATCTCGGTCGTAAAGAACGCGGAAACCGACCCATTCAGATTCTCGTTCAACTTCGGCGACGTGATAGAGCTGACAGCACCAGGGGTGAATGTCCGCACGACCTGGCTGAACAGCGGGCATCGTACCCTTACCGGCAACAGTTTTGCATGTCCGCATATTGTCGGCGTGATCGCTTTGCTGCTTGAGAAACATCCTGACATGACGCCGTTTCAGGTAAAATCCGCTCTCTACGCGATCGCTCGCGAAAACACGGAAACTTTGAACAAACGGCCGGCCTCCTAAAAACTGCCTGCTTCGAGCACCTTCCTTTTTGCATTTTCGCGTCCAAAATGATTTGATTTATCAAGGAAAATTGATGGTTCTAGCCTTTCGGGCAGTTAACTAAATATGTCATCCAACTTTCACCTTCCGCCGCTTGAGATCGAATCATATACGCTCGAAAATGGCCTTCGGGTCGTTCTGAATCAAGACGATTCGGTGCCTGTAGTAGCGATCGCGGTCTATTACGACGTGGGCTCGCGAAACGAGCGCAAGGGCAGGACCGGCTTTGCTCATCTTTTCGAGCACATGATGTTCCAAGGGTCGGAGAACGTGAAGAAGGCCGAACACTTTCAGTTCATCATGAAGGCCGGCGGGACAATGAATGGCACTACTTCCAGCGAACGTACAAATTATTACGAAACGCTGCCCGCAAACCAGCTTCCGCTTGGGCTGTGGCTCGAATCGGACCGGATGCGATCTCTCGCGGTCACACAGGAAAATCTCGACAATCAACGCGAAGCGGTAAAAGAGGAAAAGCGGCTGAGGTATGACAATCAGCCTTACGGCCAGATCTTCGATCTTATTGCCGAGATGATATATACCAATTTTGCAAATTCGCATTCAACTATCGGCTCGATGGACGACCTGGATGACGCAACGGTCGAAGATGTCCAGGAGTTTTTTCGTGTATTCTATGCTCCGAACAATGCGGTCCTTACGGTCTCAGGTGCGTTCGATACTGAAACTGCGAAAGGCCTGATACAGTCCTTCTTTGGTGATATCCCTTCACAGCCCCTGCCGCAGCGGGTGAACGTCGAAGAACCCGATGAAGTTGCTGTCAGGTATAAGGAATGGGAAGACAAGCTGGCCCCGTTTCCGGCATTTCTTGTCGGGTGGAAGATCCCGCCGCGCCGTTCGCCTGAGTTTAACGCTCTTTTTCTGGCGGGCAAGGTCCTGTACGACGGAGAAAGTTCTCGACTTTACCAAAAGTTAGTGAAGGGGGACGAAAGCGTGATCCAACTGTTCGGGTTTACGGACGAACGCCGCGGGCCGTCGAGCATATTTGTGGGAGCCATCCCAAAACCTGAGAAAGATCTGAGCAAGATCCGCGACGTGATAATGACCGAGATCGCCCACATTGCAGAACATGGCCCCACCGCCGACGAGATGCAAAAGCTTCACAATCAGTTGATCAATGATACGGTAAGGCATCGCCAATCGTCGCAAAGCAGGGCACAGGCAATTGCCGAATTTGCCCTATATGACGGCGATCCGTGGTTAATTAACTCCGAGCTTGAAACATTGCTCGCTATCACGCCCGAACAGATCCGTTTATCGGTCGATCGGTATCTGAATTCGGAGAATCGGGCATTACTCGATGTGGTGCCCGCCGGAATGGGTTGATCCCTTTCGTTCACGATCCTGGGAATTGACCAACCAGAAAGTTCCCGCCTTTAGATCTTCGATACAATCTATGACGCAGACCTCATTAAAGTCGGCCCCTAGCCCATTGGCTCCAGTGCCGTTCAATGTTCCTCCGGCCCATAAGACCACGCTCGATAACGGCCTGCGGGTGATACTATTTCGAGATTCTCGCCTTCCGCTGACCAGCTTTCGGCTTGCTTTCCTTACGGGCGACATCCATGATCCGATAGATAATATCGGCCTAACCTCGGCTTTGGCCTCGATGCTCACAGAGGGTACCGAGAACTATTCCAGCCTCCAGCTTGCTGAGAAGGTCGAGCGCCTCGGAGCCAGTTTGTCCGCGAGCGCTTCCGATGACTTTACGATAATTTCCGGTTCATCGCTGGCTCTCTACAATTCGGAGATACTGGGCCTCTTAGCCGAGATCGTTTTTACGCCAACGTTCCCTGAAAATGAGCTGGACCTGTATCGACGAAACACCATAGAGAACCTCAAATTCCAACGGTCCCAGCCGAATTTTCTCGCCGGTGAGCAGACGGCGAGGGTGATCTATGGAGTCCATCCCTATTCGAGAGTGTCGCCGACTGCCGAGGATGTAGAAAAGCTGAGATCTTCGACAATGTCAAATTTTCACCGGCGACAGTTTGTTCCGAATAACGCCGTCCTTATCGTGGTCGGCGATCTTGAACTGGACCCGATGCTCGAAGAGATCCGCGACCACTTTGGCGATTGGCCCAGAGGCGTGGTCGAGACCAACACGCCGCCGGCCCCGCCAGAGATGGACAAAACGCGCTTGACCATTGTGGACCGGCCCGGATCTGCACAGTCGAATATAGTGCTTTCGAATCTGGCGATACCGCGAAACGATCCCGAATATTTTCCCGTTCTGGTTATGAACCAGATCCTCGGCGCCGGGGCATCATCGCGTATCTTTATGAATCTAAGGGAAGAAAAGGGCTACACTTACGGCGCATACACCCGCTTTGATTCTAAGAGGCTGACCGGAAGTTTTGAGGCAACTGCCGAAGTTAGGACCGCGGTTACCGGGGAATCCCTGAACGAGTTTTTCTTCGAACTCGGCCGGATACGTGACGAGGATGTTTTGCAGGAAGAGCTGGACGACGCAAAGAATTTTCTGACGGGCGTTTTCCCGATCCGCGCTGAAACGCAGGAAGGCATGACTAACCTGATAGTGACGCAGGAGCTTTATGGCCTGGCCGATGACTATCTTCAGTCCTATCGAGAAAATGTCTCGGCCGTTACCGCGGACGATGTCAAAAGGGTCGCAAATCGATTTATTCATCCCGACCGGCTTTCCATCGTTATCGTCGGCGATGCCAACGAGATCTTGCCTCAGACCGAGGGCCGCGCCGACAAGGCCTTTGTGTTCGACACCGACGGAAACGAAATTCAAAGCCCGTAAGAACGACCGTGTACCTGTCGTAACTCTGCCGGGTTTCAATAAGTCCTCCAGATCGGAGAATGCTGGACGGCGGGCGAACAGGCCTTACAACTAAACCGGCTGCTCCGTAAACTGGATAACGGCAAAATCCGCGCCCGACGGATCTGCGACCATCGCGATCCGTCCCACGCCCGGAGCATCAAAAGGCGGGACGTGTACCTTGCCTCCATTCGCAACGACCTTTGCAGCAGTTTCGTCGGCGTTCTCGACCGCGATATAGGTGGCCCAGTGGGACGGCGGCGGTTCTGGTCCCCAGGAATCGTCGATCGCCATCATCCCTCCAGTTGCCTCCCCGTCCGTAACTATCTCCTTATAGCTAAGATCGGTCACTTTCGACTGTTCCGTCGTCCAACCGAACAACTGTGTATAGAATTCGACTGCTATAGGAAGATCTGTAGTTCTTAGCTCTCGCCAGCATATTTCTCCGTGCCCGGGAATCTTGAAGTCGGCCATTTTCTCCTCCTGTCAGCATTGCATCGTAAACATAGCAAACATGGCTCCAGTCGGGTCCTGGATCAATGCAAAGCGTCCCGTATTCGGAATATCGGTCGGCTCCTTAATGAGCCTTCCGCCGAGCTCGACGGCTCTTTGGGCATTGTCATCCACATTTTCCACTGCCACGTAGGTCAGAAAATGAGGGGGCGGAAGTTCGCCTTCTCCGCAGATCGCGGACGAGATCTCGTAAAGTCCGCCGGACGGATAATCTCCACTTCCATTCGTGAATTCATGATAAGCAAATGACTCGTCCGTCGCGTTACTTTCCTTGAATTTCCATCCGAAAACATTCGTATAGAATGCTTTGCATCTCGCGGCATCGGTGCTGGCAATTTCGGTCCAACAGAACGATCCCGGCTTTGGCCCTTCAAATTCGGCCATTTCGCTTGCTTCTTGTGCCATTGAAACTCTCCCTTCCAAATATATGCCCGGCCCCGGTTCGTTCGCTCCGATCAACTACGCAACATTATGTGAAAAAGTTTTGAACGACGGCGCCAATAAAGTAGTCCTTAGAAACTCGTTGCGTGGCTCGCAACGATCATCCATTTGCTGTCAATTTCGGCGAACATTATCGTCACCTGGATAGGCAATTCACCGGGAGAAGATGGCCTTTTTCGGAAGGTATAGATCGCCGCATGGTCGTAAACCACGATAGCGTCGTCTTGATTTCGAAGGCCAAGCGGACGGGACGGTGCGTAAGCCTGAACCTCGCGAAGTATGGACGTGTCGCGGCCGATCTCTCCATCGATGTTCGTCGAGACAAAACCGGCGGCGACATGGCTTTCGATCAGCGTCGATAGCGAATTGTCGGTCGCAACCCTGGCCCTGACAAACAAATCGATCAGCTCCCTGATATCACGTTCGGCCTTCCGATCGGAGTTCACGGGAGCCCTGGAACTGGAAGGAATGTCCGCAACGGCCGGATGAATGGGGTGATAAGGGCGTGGGTCGCACGGGAAGGTGGTATTGTGGCCAACCGCTATCTTCCATCCGTCGTCGCGTCGGATCCAAAGCTCGGTTGCTTGTGTCCTCGTCGAGCAGTTCTGGCCACGATATCGCCACTGGTTCTTCTTTGCCACCGAGACGACGGCCGCAGGGCCGTACAGGGTTATCTGAGGCAATTCGTTCTCGTAAAATATGGTCTCGAAATCGAGTTTCCTTCCGGCACGTAATAAGAGGGAATCGGCCCTCATCATTGCTATCAATTGTTCGCGAAGATTGAACACCGGACGTTCCCTGATGCCGGCATGGTTCGTGAGAAATAACCGTTCGAATGGTTCCGGGTCGCGGCTTACGTAAGCTTTTGAGATCTCGTCCACGGACCGGCGTATCTTTGCCGCATCGTCGGCCTCGGTCGTCGACACCGTTTGAAAAGCGAAGGGAGACTGACCGAAAGACATCAACGTCAACAATGTCAGGCCTGCCAATCTCATTCTTTCCACCTATTTGCCAGAGGCGGAAACGCAAGATCAAATCCTGGTATATGCCGCTTCGACCGCTAATTCTTCATCGCCGTCGGGCGAAACGTTGTACATAATGATCTTAAGCGTTACATTCTCCGGCACGATCAACGTTCTCCAGCCCCATTCAGGATGGCCTTCGACCTTGTAGTACCCCTTAACATCGACCGAACCATCGTCATTTACAATGCCGTCTGACACCATCAGCGTGTCTCGGCTATGCCATGAATCGGTCCATACCGCCTGGGCCGCATTGCTTTTTGGATCCGACCCGAAAAGGATGATCCCTTCTTGCGGCTCGCCTTCGTAGGACCACGTATACTCAAACGAGACAAATTGTCCCTTTCCTTTTAGTGAGACGATAAGTTCGGACTCCGATTGCCTAAGCGGCTCTGGTTCCCACGACAAAAAAAGTTTATTTGTGCCGTTCCAATTGCCGATACATTCGGCGATCGCCTGAGATACGCTCATTATCAACTCCTTGCTCTGCGGATGAAGGAAAGCATATCACCAAAGCCTTTCGAATGAAATGTATGAACAAACCGATGAATACGGCAGCGAGGGGAGTTTTGAGTTGCGAGCTTGTCCTTCGAGCCGTAAACGGGTAACTCTTTCGGCGGGAGATCGCAACTCAAAACATTGGGTTGGAAAATCAGGTCGATCAACCGGCACGGCGCACGGGCTGTGACATTGCAGCCATCCGCTTGCTGGCCGTCATTAAATGATCGATAAAGGCAGAGGCTGCCCGCTTTGAAAGCTCCGATACATCGCATTTCAGGATCAGGCGGCATTCAGATTCGGTGTCGATGCCCGATTCGCGACCGATCGCGCGGATCATTCCAAGCTGTTTTGCAGTTACCAGTTCCGAAAGGCTTGCGGCAATCGGCTCGGCAGGGAAGCCGGTGGCCTCAAACGGCCGATCTTCACCTATCGATTCGGGCGCCCCCCGATCGATCTCGTCAAATTCACGTTTGTAGAGATCGCGTGCGATCCCAAACTTGACGGCGGCACGCTTCAACGCGTCGTGTTCTGCCTTCTTGATACCCGTCTCGGTCTTTGCGGTACCGGTCCCGATGCCCTCACGGGTTACGCCATCGATCGTCACAGCAACGGTTATCGCAACTATTTCACCGATCTTTCTTATCTCCTTGATCGAATGCATCCAGTTTGGTGCCGTTTGATCCAGAACGTCGGCCACCGTGTGCCATTCGACGTACTCGACGGTCTGCACCTCGCCATTGCGGCGTCGGCCCGCTTCTCGAGTGCGGACAAGTTCGGGGTCCACATTCTTTCGAAGTTTTTGCAGTGTCGAGCCAAAATCCAGTATGTTGCCGGGTTGGGCTATTGCTTCTGCTTCCACAGCCTGTCCATTTATGATCTTCTTCGTCATTTCGAATTCTCCTTTTCGTGTTCCATTGCCGCTTTGGCAGAAGCCTGGAGGAGCGGTGTCTGATGATCGCCCCGTGCTCCGTTCGCCTCAGCCGGCACCTGTTCGCAGTTGTTCAGACGTCAACTACTCAGTCAGATCGCATTGTCAACGGCCCCGTATGTGCCATCGATGCAACAGTGTACTACAGAATTTTTTCAGTTGCAAGCATGAAACGAGGTATTGCAATTAAAAATGATCCGTGTTATGTTTTATCTGTGAAATGCGATCTGCAGCTATGACACTGCATAAAAATTGCACAAAGGAGGAGAAAGATGGCATTTAAGAATGACAATCTGGTCAACACAGGAGAATTGGGCCGGGCTATAAAGCGGAGGCGGGAGGAATTGGGCCTCAGCCTGCGAGATGTGGCGGACGTGACCGATGTATCGGCTTCGACGCTTTCGCGGATCGAGAACGGTACAGGTAAGCCGGATGCTGACAATATTGCTAGGTTGACGCAATGGCTGGATATGCCGATCGACAGGGTGATGAATCGCGGGGCGTCAGCAGATGTTGAACCGGTCGTCTATTACCCACACGAAGCAACGCCCGAAATAGTAGAGGCACACTTGCGTGCTGACAAGAAATTGACCCCGGAAACAGCGAAAGCTCTTTCAGAACTGTTTCGGGTTGCGTATAAACAGTTCAGCAAACCTGGCAAGTAGGCTCGCAGTTAAAGAATATATTTACAAAGGACCCAACATGAGAGCTATCACTCAACCACATCCACTTTGTACCGAGATCGCTGACCGTCGTGGCTTTGTATTTGACACCACTTTGGTATTGTTCTTTCTTGCCTTTGACGGTGGCATGAGATTTTCATTCGGTATCGACGGAATGATGTCCGCAGCCACGCTGATAATTTTTCTCGTATTTCCGTATTTTTTGCCATATAATGGTGAAAAACCGGCTTTTGAACGCTGGGTGATGGGTCGTGCGGTAGTTGCGTCTTTCGGCATCCTTCTTGGGATCCTTTTTAAACAGGCGGTTGGGGTCCTCCTTCCCGAAATGTTTCGATTCGTGCCGCTAGCATTGCTCATCGTTGCCGGAGCCTACAGCGCTCTGGTCCAGTTTTACTCGATTTTCAGATTTCGTTTGGCAAAATAGGCAAAAGGCGCCGAGCGAAAATCAAGATCCGTGCGGCCTTCTGGAAGCTGCACGGATCTTCGTATTTTAACGCAGATCATTATTTCAAGAGATCTTCGGGCTAAATTTCGGCAGCGATAGTGTGAGGCGAATCTATGGCCGCGCGGATAGTGTTTATCTGTTGTACAAGCGACAGATATTGATCTGGCGTGAGGGCTTGTGCTCCATCGCAGAGCGCTTCTTCCGGACAAGGATGCACTTCGATTATAACGCCATCGGCCCCGACGGCGACGCCGGCCCGTGCCAGCGGAGTTACCATATAGTTGTGGCCCGTTCCGTGTGAGGGATCGACGATCACCGGAAGGTGCGTATATCGATGCAGGGCCGGCACAACAGAGAGGTCCATCGTATTGCGCGCGTGGTCCGCAAACGTGCGGATCCCTCGCTCGCAAAGGATCACGTCGTAATTCCCTTCGGCCATCACATATTCGGCGGCGAGCATGAACTCATCCAGGGTTGCCGATAGGCCTCGTTTCAAAAGAACGGGTTTACGAGTCTTCCCGACATACTTCAGCAGCGAAAAATTCTGCATATTGCGGGCGCCGATCTGGATGCAGTCGCCGTACTTTTCTACGAGATCGACCCCGTGTTCGTCCATTGCCTCGGTAACGATGTTCAGACCGAATTGTTCTCTCACTTCGGAGAGGATCTTTAACCCTTCTTCACCTTTACCTTGAAATGCGTATGGCGAGGTTCGCGGTTTGAACGCTCCGCCTCGGAAGAATTTGGCTCCGCTCTTTGCTACGGCATCGGCCGCTGCGAACACCTGCTCGACCGTCTCGACCGCACAGGGGCCGGCGATCACCGCAAGCTCGGGGCCGCCGATCGTCGCATTGCCGACCTTTATCACCGACTTTTCCAGCCGCAGATCCTTCGAGATCAACTTGTACGGCTTTGTGACGCGGATCGCATCGGCAACACCCGAAAGGTTCTCAAAGTGTGTCGGATCGACGGCTCCTCGGTTTCCAGTTATCCCAATCGCGGTGCGGTTCTCGCCCGGCATCGGGTGGCCTTTGTAGCCAAGTTTTTCGATTACCTCAACGACCCGCTCGATGTCGGAAGGGGTCGCATCCGGTTTCATTACGATAAGCATAAACTCAATGTCAGGGCATCAACTTAGAAAGTCTGATGTGGCGCCCTTTCGTAAACTTAAAACTTTATGGTTCCGCCGTGGTATTTGCAACCGCTGGCAGCAGGCTGGAGACAAGGTGCCGTACGCATTCGGCCGCGTCTCCCGGTTCGTTCGTTCGCTCGATCTCTGCAACTATGGCCGATCCAACCACGGCAGCATCTGCATATCGCCACACGTCCTCGATCTGTTCTCGCGTCGATATTCCAAACCCGACGGCGACCGGGAGATCGGTAAATTGGCGGACCCTCGAAACAACATGTTCAGCTGCGACGCTGGTTTCGCTTCGGGCTCCGGTCACTCCGGCACGTGAGACCGCGTAGATAAAACCACTCGCTCGGATACATATCTCTTCTAAACGCCGATCGGTTGTCGTAGGGGCAACTAGTGAGATCAGGTCAAGGCCTTTTCTTTTCAGCAGTTTGCCGATATCTGCTGCTTCTTGATCTACCGCATCAGTTATGAGCATACCGTCAACACCTGCCGCAGCCGCATCGGCCGCAAGGCGTTCGATACCATAGCGATACAGTGGATTGAGGTAGCTGAAGAGCACGATCGGCACGTCAAACCTTTTGCGAATTAGTCGCACCATATCAAGGACATTGCTCACAGTTACGCCATTTTCAACGGCCCGCATTGACGATGCCTGAATCGTCGGGCCATCCGCCATCGGGTCGGAAAACGGAACCCCAAGCTCGATAATGTCCGCACCGCACTCTGCAAGCGCGAATACGATCTGCACAGAGGTCTCGATATCCGGATCGCCCGCCGTAATGAAGGGGATAAAACCCTTTCGCGATGTGCGATTCAGCGAGTCGAATCGTGCGGTTATTCTTCCCATACCATAAATTAGATCCGTCAAACATTCGTGATCAGATGCGCGACCGAGGCGACATCCTTGTCTCCACGCCCGGAAAGATTCACCACTATGATCGAGTCACGCGACAAATCTCCAGCTATCTTTAGCACGTGAGCGACGGCATGCGACGACTCGAGAGCGGGAATTATGCCTTCGGTCTCAGAAAGCGTCCGAAAAGCAGCAAGGGCATCGTCGTCAGAAGCCGAGACGTATTCAATGCGGCCCCGATCGTGGAGGAACGCGTGTTCCGGGCCGACGGAAGCATAATCCAGACCGGCGGAAACAGAGTGCGTTGGTGCGATCTGGCCGTTCGCGTCCTGCAGAAGATAGCTTTTCGTGCCCTGGAGAACGCCGACCGATGCATCAGACAAAAAACGAGCAGCGTGTTCCCCGAGATCTGTTCCAGTTCCTCCGGCTTCTACCCCGATCATTCGCACGGCCTCATCTTCAAGAAATGCGTGAAAGATACCGATCGCGTTTGAGCCGCCTCCGACACAAGCAACAAGTAAATCGGGCAGCCGGCCTACCTTTGTGATGATCTGTTCGCGCGTCTCGCGGCCGATGACACTTTGAAACTCACGCACCATCAGCGGATAGGGATGCGGTCCCAATGCTGATCCAAGCAGATAATAAGTCGTTTCTACATTCGTTACCCAATCTCGCAACGCCTCATTTATTGCATCTTTGAGCGTCTTCGATCCCGACACCACGCCCCGCACCTCTGCACCCAACAGCCGCATCCGAAATACGTTCAGCTCTTGCCGCCGCATATCCTCGGTGCCCATATAAACGACGCATTCCAGCCCAAAGCGGGCACAGACTGTTGCCGTTGCGACTCCGTGCTGGCCGGCACCGGTCTCTGCGATGATACGGGTCTTGCCCATCCGGCGTGCCAGCAGGATCTGGCCGATACAGTTGTTTATCTTGTGCGCACCGGTGTGGTTCAGATCCTCGCGTTTCAGGTAAATACGTGCGCCGCCAAGCCTTTCCGTAAGCCGTTCGGCGAAATACAGAGGTGTCGGCCGGCCCGCGAAATCCTTAAGCAGCCCGTCAACTTCTGAACGAAAAGCCGGATCATCCCGATAGGTGAAGAACGCCTCGGTCAACTCGTCCAAAGGGGCGACCAGCGTCTCGGGCACATAGCGGCCGCCATATTCGCCCCAATAACCTCGCTCGTTCGGCTCGTATTCTGTCATACGCCTTTCGCGTTCCTTATAAATTCCTCGACCTTCATCGGGTCCTTTTTGCCCGGCGATGACTCGACGCCGCTGGCAGCGTCAACTCCATGCGGGCGCACCGTCCGTATAGCTTCCTCAATACTTTCGGGATTCAGTCCGCCGGCGAGAAAGATGGGTCCGTGGAGCAGCCCGACCTCATATGCTAGCTGCCAATCGATCCGCTCACCCAGGCCACCCCAGCCGCGTTTCGAGTAACCATCCAGCAATATCGCATTTGCCCCTGTTTGCACCAGATCCTCGGCTCGGTCTCCCGGCCTGATACGTACTGCCTTTATTACCTCGACGTCGCGAACTTCTCGCAGCCTCGCCACAAAGCCGGGACTCTCGTCACCGTGAAGCTGAACTACTTTTAATCCCGTCATTTCGCAGATCTCCAGGATGCGTTCCTCTCGTTCATTAACAAATACACCGACCGCAACCGTCGATTGGGGTAGTCTCTTTATGATCTCCTTAGCATCAGCAGGCTTAATGTAACGCGGGCTTCCATGAAAAAAGTTGAATCCGAGAAATTCGGCCCCGCAGGCTGCAGCGTGAAGGGCATCATCTACGTTGGTTATGCCACAGATCTTTACGAGCGGGCTCTCATAGCGTGTTTTGGGGAACACATTCTCCGTCATAACAATGCTCTCAAAGCCTCCGCTTGATCAGATGTTTTCATTAGCGTTTCGCCGACCAAAAATCCGTCGAATCCCAACTTATGAAATTCACTAAGGTCTTCGTGGCTCGAAAGGCCGCTCTCTGCGATCATCAATGTGCCTTCCGGCCGGTGTCGGATCAGTTCACGGGAAACATCGAGCGTGACCTCAAAGGTTTTCAGATTACGATTGTTCACGCCGATGATATGAGCTCCAATATCAGCAGCTTTTTCCAACTCATCATGGTCGTGGACCTCGACTATCGCGTCCATGCCCAACGATGCCGCTAATCTCTGAAAGCTCTCTAAGCTTTCAGAGGTTAGCGCGGAGGCGATGAGCAGAACGGCGTCCGCTCCGGCAAGGGCGGATTCATAGATCTGGTATTCATCGACGATAAAATCCTTTCTAAGTAAGGGCAGCGCTACTGATCCTCTTACCGCTTTCAGATCATCGATTGAACCGTCAAAGTGATCTTCCTCAGTTAGCACCGAGATCGCAGCCGCACCACCATTTTCGTAGGCCACTGCGGTTTCCACAGGGTCAAGACGATCGTTGATCACGCCCTTTGAAGGTGAGGCTCGCTTGAATTCGGCGATGATATTTAGCCTGTCTTTTCTCGCCAACGCGTCTCGAAAACGAGTTCTTTTATGTTGCGAACAGGACGCAGCCGTTTCAACCAGACGCACGGGGCCTATACGCTTTTTCGCTTCGGCTATGCGTGCCAGCTTCGCCTCAATTATCTTGTCTAGGATCGTCTCGTTCATTTGCGGGCCGCCTCGGAGAGCTGCTTCATCTTCTTAATTGCGTCTCCATTTCGGATGCTTTCGGCCGCGAGGGCCGTTCCATCGCCGAGCGTTTTAACTCGGCCTGAAAGATACAAAGCAGCTCCCGAGTTTGCCAAGACGATCGACTCGGCAGGAGTGTTGATATTATCGCCGCAAAGCACTGCACGGACCAACGCTGCACTTTCGGCCGCGGTTCGAGTTTTCAAGATTTCGGTCTCTCCCGAAGAGATACCGAGGTCGCACGGTGCGATCTCAATTCTCTTGACCTCTTCCCCATCGACCTCGGCCACAAATGACCCGCCGGATATCGTGATCTCGTCCAGGCCGTCCTCGCCGTGGACTATCCATGAGCGTCTTGTGCCGAGCCGCGCAAGTGCACTCGCCATTTTCGGTAAAAGTTCCTTGTTCCAAACGCCGATAAGCTGGTGCTGTGCCGATGCCGGGTTGCAGAGCGGCCCGACGCAGTTGAATATGGTCGGAAAACCAAGCCCTCTGCGGACCTTAGCAAGCGTCGGCGACAAGCGGTGATGATTTGGTGCGAACATAAAGCAGATGCCAAATTCATTGAGGTATCTTTCAGAAATTTCGGATGGAGCCGCCGCATCCACGCCAAGTTCAGACAACACATCAGCGCTTCCAGAATTGCTCGTTGCCGCTTTGTTGCCATGTTTTGCGACCGGCACACCGGCACCAGCGACCGCGAATGCGGCAGCGGTCGAAACGTTGAACGTTTTCACACGGCTCCCCCCTGTCCCTACGATATCGACAAAGGTATCGTGTCGAGATCTAACCCTAGTCATTCGAGATCGCAAGATCTTTGCAAACAAATAGATCTCGTCTTCAGCGATGCCCTTTGCGTCCCAGCCGCGGAATACATCGGCCATCAACGTCTCGTCCGTTTCACCGATCAGGGCATCGAGTACTGCTTCCGCATCATTCCCGTCGAGGTCACGGCCCTGGCGGAAAATTTCGATGACTTTGTGTAATTTGCCCGAGCCCATAGAGTATTGAAAAAAATCTGTTACCGTTGGTCGCTCTGACCTTCAGCGATCTCAATGGAACGAAAAAGTGCCGATGCTTTGTTTATCGTTTCCTGGTATTCGGCGGCCGGATCAGAATCCGCGACGATGCCGGCACCGGCCTGTACTTTGGCCAAGCCATCGCTTAGCTCGATCGTTCGGATCGCTATGCAGGTATCCATATTTCCTGAATAGTCAAAGTAACCGACAGTACCGGAATAAATGCCCCGAGGCGTAGGTTCAAGTTCATTGATGATCTCGATCGCACGCACCTTAGGCGCACCCGAGACCGTCCCGGCAGGGAAGCAAGCCGCGAGCGCATCAAAACGGTCAAGTCCATTTCTGAGATTTGCCGAAAGATGCGTGACAAGGTGCTGAACGTGAGAATATTTCTCGACGCTCATCAGCCCCGACACCTCGACACTGCCGTATTCGGCAACTCTTCCGAGATCGTTTCGGCCGAGGTCAACAAGCATCAGGTGCTCGGCGACCTCCTTTTCGTCCGCTGCCATTTCTTCCGCGAGCCTGGCGTCGTCTTGAGGCGTTTTTCCCCGCGGGCGCGTACCGGCGATCGGCCGATACTCCAGACGCCGGCCCCGGCAGCGGACAAGCATTTCCGGGGAGGCTCCTATAAGCGAACGCCCGTCAATGTTGATAAGGAACATATACGGCGACGGATTCAGCGACCGCATCGCCCTATAGAGGCTGACGGGATCGGCCGACGTAGGTTGCGAAAAGCATTGTGAAAGAACGACCTGATATGCATCGCCGGCCGATATCAACTCCTTGATAGAGGCGGCCGCTCGCTCAAAATCTTCCTTCGAGAAATTAGAAACCCGTACTGCCTCGTCGACCTTTGGGCCTTGAACCGGCAATTCGATAGGACCCGTCTCGATCTTCTTTCTAATATCTTTGTTGGCGGCAACTGCCTGGTCGTAATCCTTCCTCAGATCGGCCATGCTGGATCTGGCCGCTTCGATACTTACAAGCGAAACGATCTTTATCTCTTGCCTGGCGTGGTCAAAAGCAACGACGGTTCGACAAAACATAAAGAATGCTTCTTCATCGGTCGCGGGGAACTTAGCGGCAAGGCAAGGCTCAAACCAAGCTGAACACCCAAATGTTAACCAGCCGATCGCCCCGCCGGCAAAAATAGGCAGATCATCGCTTTCCTCTAATCTATTTTCCAGAAAATGAGAACGCAGAAAGTCGATCGCAGATCGCTCCACCACCCTTTCTCCAGAGTTATCCCGTATCGTTACCTGCCGGCTATTGCCTGACAAGGTAAAACAAGAACCCGCTCCGACGAATGAATACCTTGCCAGTGTCTCACCCCCGGTGACCGATTCAAGAAGAAAGGAATCAGCGCGTCCCTTTGAGAGCCTTAGATACACCGCGAGCGGCGTTAACAGATCGGCCGGCATAGTCTCTACAACAGGGACGATGGTGGCACGTCGCGCGGCGTCAGCAAATTTTTCGAAACCATTCATCGGGAAACAACAAAAAAGCCGCCCACAATATTGAAGGCGGCACCATTCAGGATCAGAAGACGGTTGACGGTCAAGAACAGGATCGTAAGGTCTTCAAGCGACAGAAAGGCACCGCTGAACGGTAACGATACCGCCAGCTCCAAGCCTCGCTCTCTCTGCATTTATGCACGCCTACGTCCCACATCACCCATTCTTGTAACAGATACGACGCCGGTGTGTCAATCACATTCTCTCAGGCACCTCGATACCCATCGTGTCGAGGGCCGCGGACAGGGAAAGGCGGGCCATATCTGCCGTGACGGCCAGCACTGCCTGCTTTGCCTGGTTCTGTTCCCCTATGATCCTAAACCGGTGATAGAAAAGATTAAAGGCCTTTGCCAAAGAAAAGGCATACTTCGCCAGAATGGCTGGTTCGGTTTGGTTCGCCGCCTGTTTGACGGTCTCTTCCAGCCGAGCAGCCAGCATCACGACGGACCAGATCTCATCCCCATCTTCGCCTTCAAGTATTAGTTTAACCTCATCTGAATTCTCGATGATGTTCCTAAACTTCTGCAAAGAAAGCCCTTGAGCCGCCGACTTTCTAAAGATAGAATTAGCGCGCACGACGGAATACTGACAAAAAGTCCCTGTTTCGCCGTCGGTAGCGAGGGCCTCTTTGAAATCGAATACGATGATGGTATTTCGCGTGAACTTCAGAAGAAAGAACCGCAGGGCCGCTATGGCAAGCTGGCGGGCGACGATGGGTTTGGAGGCCTCATCGAGGTCTGGATGGCGCGATTCGACCTCTGCCAGAGCATTCGCCTCAAGCCGGTCGATCAGATCGTCGGCCTTGACGCCAAGTCCCTTCCGGCCGCTCATCTCGATAAACGGCCTTCCTCGATCGTCTTCATTCACTTCGAAGCCGAGTTCTTCGGCAGCCGCCGGCGAAAGTGCGACCATCTCATACGAAAGGTGAACGCTGGATGCTTCGCCTTTTTCGGGAAAGATCGCTGCAACCCCTTTGCGAACAACCTCTTGCGGGTACGACTGGCGAGAATCGATCACATTATAAACCACGTCGCCGTGGCCGAATTCGGGGAAGCTCCGGTGTGAACCTTGGTCTGCTTCATTCTTGGCGTTACCTGATATCGCGACGGGCGTAGTTATCCAAACTTCTTTGCCGTCAGCATATTTCCAAAAAGGCCGGTAATGGAAATCCAGGCCTAGCAGCCCGAGCTTCCACATCTGGTAGGCAATATCCTTGCCAGTATAGGTCACCGTGCCGTTTGACCTGACAAGGATCTTATCGGCGTCGTGTTCGTCGGTTCCTTCGTGCGATTCAAAGGGCATTACCCAGCAACCGGCATTTTTCCCTTCGGTCTCAAATCGGATCACACCGCGTTCCTTCATCTTTTCAAAGGCTTTGTCCCAAAAATGAAGGTGGAGAATCTCAGATTCGCGCGGCAGAAGGTCGTAGCGGATCGAAAGCCTCTCCATAGTTTTGAGGATACATTCCACATTTCTCGTGGCAATATGGTCCGCTATTGAAGCGATCGGCTCGGCCCTTTCCTCTATCGAATGAAGCACCTCGGCCCGTTTAGCCTTCAAGTCTTCATTCACCTGATACTGGTGGCCGACGCGGGCATAAAGGTCCCAACAGTAATAGTCGAAAGATGTGCCCTGTTCTTCAAGTTCTTTCTCAAGCTCTTTGATCTGGGCGAGATCTCGTTTCTCGAGATAAACAAAGCCGACGACGACGTCAGCTACCTGTACCCCGGTATTGTCAATATAATTCTGTACCTCAACGGTACGGCCCGTGGCCTTGAGGATCCTCTGAAACGTGTCTCCAAGTACCGAGTTTCGAACATGACCGATGTGCGCCGCCTTGTTCGGATTGACCGAAGTATGCTCGACGCAGGTTTTACTTCCGACGCCATTCTCGGCCGGCGGAAGCGGTTCGGCGGCGGCGTTTGCCGCGAGAAAATGGGCCCGGTCGTAAAAAACGTTCAGATATCCCGGCCCAGCGACTTCCACCCTTGAAACAGGATCGAGTTTCTCGATCTCGGCCTTCAAAGTCTCAGCGATCGCTCGCGGATTTTGCTTTTCGCCGGACTGCTGCTTTAGCAGTTTTGCAAGTTCAAACCCGGCAGGGAAGGCCGCGTCGCCGAGTTCGGTCTTTGGGGGGACCTCGAGGACCGCGCTGCCGAGGTCAACGCCGAACTTGGCGATTGAAGCGTCTCGGACCGTTTGCTTCAACAAGTTTTGGATCTCAATAATCGTCATCTGATAATTTCACAAGCAAATGCGAAAACTGAGATTATATGCGTATAGGACGAGAGTAATCAAAACTTCCATCGAACGCAGCTCTTTTTCCTTTCTATGGAAAAAATAATAAACTCCTTTACGGAACAGGCTGCAGACCGGTCTTGGGCGATGAATAAGGCTATGTATATGCCGAAAACGGGAAAGAAGAAGATCGACAAAGTGTTGATCGCGGACGGCGTGAGGATGATCCTTGAGGGTATTGGCGAAGACCCGGAGCGAGAGGGCCTCAAGAAAACCCCCGACCGCGTTGCCGACTTTTACCTGGAGCTGACCGAAGGAATGTGGCAAGACCCCAAAGAACATACGGTTCCGCTGCCGGGCGACAGCCATGACGAGATGGTGTTGGTAAAGGATATTTCGATCGCGTCCGTGTGCGAGCATCATCTTGCGCCATTTGTCGGGAAATGCCATATCGCCTATATACCAAGCGGCGGCCGGATAGTCGGCCTTTCAAAGCTTGCACGGATCGCCGAGATCTTTTCTCGAAGGCTACAGGTTCAGGAACGCCTCACGCAGGAGATCGCAACCACTCTTTTCAAACAGATAAAGCCTCTCGGGGTGATGGTCGTTATCGAGGCCGAGCACACCTGTATGACCCTGCGCGGCGTAAAGAAGCCGGGTGCCGTGACTATCACGTCGGCTGTGTTGGGCGGATTCAGGCGCGATCCTCGAACACGCGCAGAAGCGATGTCGCTGATCAAGGGATAGGCGGCCTGCCGACTTATGTCAGATAGGAAGGAATCGGGGGCTCTGCACAAAAATGCTCTTAGCAATACTTAAACAACTACTTTAGAGGTCGGGAAGCCGACATTTGAGAAACCACTTGAACTTATGAAAAAGCTCTTGTCGCTATTTGTTGTAACGCTATTGTCCGTTAGTCCGCTGTTGGCGCAGGGTGGATCGGCCCGCATCGACGCGAATAAGATCCGTGAAAGAGTGATAAGGCTCTCGGCCGATGATTTTGAGGGTCGCGGCCCCGGCACGCCGGGAAGTGTGCGAGCGGCGGAATATATAGCAGCAGAGATGCAGGCGGCCAAGATCGCCCCCGGGAACGGCAGAAGTTATTTCCAGAACGTGAAAATGGTTGGGGTCAAGGTCGATCCTGCAACGCAGATGCAATTCACTGGGCCCAGAAATGCTCAGCGCTCATTGAGATTCGGTGACGATTTTGTTGCAACGACGGGTGCCCAAAGATCGGGCGTCAAGGTCGATGCAGAGGTAGTCTTTGCCGGTTTTGGGATAGATGCTCCTTTGTACAATTGGAATGATTACAGCGGCCCCGCAGAAGATTATCGTGGGAAGATTCTGCTGATCATGGTAAATGATCCGCCCGCTACTGCCGAAGAACCAGACCTTTTCGGCGGACGGGCGCTGACATATTACGGACGCTGGACCTACAAGTATGAAGAGGCCGCGAGGCGCGGAGCCGCAGGCGTCATCCTGATACACACGAACGAATCTGCAGGCTATGGTTGGAACGTGGTCCGCACATCGTTTGGCGGAGCGCGGTCAGAGCTGGCTCGATCCGCTGGTGATCCTCGGCCGTTCCTTGATCTTATGTCCTGGATAACGGACGATGCGGCGAAAGCCGTCGTTGCAGGAGCGGGCCTCGACCTTGACCAGCTTCGCGTGAGCGCGGCAAAACGCGGGTTCAAGGCTGTAAAGACAGGTCTGCGTATGCAGATCGAGCTGAAAGCGGAGATCAAGAATTTCGAATCCCCGAATATTGTTGGCCGCGTGGACGGAAGCGATCGGCGTCTTTCGCAGGAATTCGTTCTCTACACGGCGCATTGGGACCACCTTGGTATCGGCGAGCCGGATGCGACCGGCGACCGCATATACAACGGGGCCTACGATAACGCATCAGGAGTTGCCGCCGTGCTGGGGATCGGCGAGGCGATCGCTGCGCTGCCCAGGGCCCAACGTCCAAAGCGAACCACCTACATACTCTTTCCCACCGCAGAAGAACAAGGTTTGCTCGGGGCCGAATATTTTACTCAGAATCCGCTGATTCCACTAAATAAGATCGCAGGCAATGTGAACATCGACGGGGTCAACTTCTTTGGCCGTACCAGGGATTTTTCCGCACTTGGCTCGGAACGTTCGACGATTGGGCCGATGGTCGAGGAGGTCGCCCGCGAACGAAGCATGGTCCTTGAAGGGGACGCTCGACCTGAACAGGGCTTTTTCTTTCGCTCGGATCATTTTCCGTTTGCCAAGGCCGGTGTACCTGCCGTTTCGCTTCGTCATGGCGACGATTTCGACCCGCCGCTTAGGGGCGAAGCGTTAAGCTTTTTTACCACATATACGGCCAGGCACTATCATCAGCCGTCAGACCAGTTTCACGACTGGTGGGACAGTGCCGCCATGCTTCAGAATGCCGAACTCGGCTTTGCGATAGGCCTGAAAATAGCAAATTCACCCACAATGCCTAGATATAAGCCGACCGACGAATTCTTCGACGCAGATAGGAAGCGGATGGGCAGATAGTTTTGAATTTAATTCCCCTTCGGTGTAGCGTGTAGGTTTGGTCGCCTATGCGCATCGCACTATTTGCCGAATGAAGCCCTTCTACATTACAACGCCCATATATTACGCCAATAGTCTCCCTCATCTGGGACATCTCTATACAACTATCGTGGCGGACGTGATGCAGCGTTACAAAGAGCAGCGCGGTTGCGACGCTTTTTTTCTAACGGGTACTGACGAACACGGAATAAACATTCAGCGAGCGGCTGAAAAAGCGGGCCGATCGCCGAAGGAGCAGGTTGACCACATTTCCAGTGAGTTGAAGCGGATGTTTGCCGATTTCGGCTTGGACACTGCACACGGCGGGTACGACATCTTTATGCGCACGTCTGAGCCGTTTCACTACGATGGTGTGCAGCATTTCTGGCGCGAGATCGCAAAAAACAAGACTCCGAAAGGGAACGACACAATCTACAAGGGGCATTATGAAGGATGGTTTTGTGCACCTTGCGCTGCGTTCAAGCTCGAGGACGAGTATTTTACCCGCGAAGGTGCTGACACGCCCTTCTGTTCGATACATGAACGACCGCTTGACCGAGTCTCGGAGGAGAGCTGGTTCTTTCGGCTTTCCGACTTCGATGAATTTCTTCTACAGACGATAGAAAACGATTCGGAGATACTTAAACCCGAATCTCGCCGTAACGAGGTTATCTCATTCATTAAAGGTGGTTTACAGGACCTTTCGATAAGCCGCGAGAAAAGGTCGGTTTCGTGGGGTGTGCCGGTACCGGGTGACGACGAACATGTGATGTACGTCTGGCTTGATGCACTTTCGAACTATGTCACAGCTTTGGGTTATGGAAATGATCGGGCCGACGCCCCGGGATTCGATAAATATTGGCAAAATGCTGTTCATTTGGTTGGAAAAGACATCTTGCGGTTTCATACGGTCTACTGGTTCTCGTTTTTGAATGCGGCCGGTTTGCCATTGCCAAAGACTGTCTATGCTCACGGAATGTGGCTCGACGCGGAAGGCCGTAAGATGGGCAAAACCATAGGTAACATTATAGAAGTTGATGTATTACACCAGCATTTTCAGGTAGATGCTGTCAGATATTTCTGTCTTCGGGAAATGGTTTTCGGCCAAGACGGCAAGTTCAGCTACGAGGCGTTGATCGAACGTGCTAACGCCGATCTTGCGAGCGGCCTTGGCAATCTGCTCAGCCGGACCGTTTCGATGATCCACAAATACCGCGAGGGCAAGGTGCCTGCGGGAAAGATCAGTGAGGAAAACTACATTCACGCTCGGCGTGCAGGCCTAGACCCCGACGGCGGCGAAATTGTGTCCGTACTTGAACACGCGAGAGACGAATTTACCCGGCGGTTCGATAATTTCGAGTTCAGCCAGGCGCTTGAAAATTTATGGGCAGTGATCGCACGGATCGACAAGATGATATCGGACGCAAAGCCATGGGAGCTGGTAAAGGATGAGAAACAGGCCGAGACGCTCAATGCAGTCCTTTATCGCTCGGCGGAAACGCTGCGTTGGCTATCCGTGATGCTGTATCCTGTTATGCCTGACTCGGCGAGGAAGATATTCATTCAGTTGGGCCAGGCCGGCGATATCTCAATGACAGATCCCGAAGACTTGAGATGGGGTGAGCTGGAAGCAGGCACGGTCGTTGGGGAGGCTGAAGGCATCTTTCCAAGGATAGATAAAAATAAAGTTATGAATGAGATAAAAGATAGCAGCAGGGAGTTAGCTACAAGTGATCAAGAACCGGGGGCTACTGAGCAAGAATCGGCCCTCGTTCTAGCAGAAGAGCAGCCGACGGCTGAGGAAGATTACATTTCCATAGACGACTTTTTGAAGGTCGATCTGCGGGTCGGCGAGGTCAAGGCCGTCGAGCGGGTGCCGAACGCCGACAAGCTTCTCAGGCTGGAGGTCGATCTCGGCGAAGAGAGGCCGCGACAGCTACTGGCCGGGCTGGCTGAATACTACGAGCCGGAAAAACTGATCGGCCGCAAGGTGGTCGTCGTTGCCAATCTGAAACCCCGCAAGATGCGTGGACTCGAATCGCAAGGGATGATCTGCGCCGCATCGCTCGAGGACGGCACCGGGGAAGACCCTGCGGTTGCCACATTCATTGAGAATGTTGATATAGGTGCGAGACTCAAGTAGATGAAATTTGAGTGGGATCCGAAAATGGCCGATATGAATTTGAGGATTCACGGTGTCAGCTTTGACGAGGCAAAGACAGTATTTGGCGATCCCCTGGCAAGGATCTTTGATGTTGAGGTTCATTCATTTGAAGAAAAGCGAAGCGCCATATTTGGACACTCTGAGACGAACAGGCTACTGATGGTCAGCTTTACAGAGCGGGAAAATGATACAATCAGGCTAATTAGCGCGCGTCGAGCCACCCCCAGAGAGAGACGACTGTATGACGATCAAACTTGACGAAAATGATGACCTTCTCCCCGAATACGACCTCGATTTCTCGAAATCAAAGTCCAACCGGTTTGCTGAGAAATATAATCAGATGGTCGTAAGGGTGGGATTGGCTCCGGACGTCGCTGAAGAATTTCCAACAGAGGACTCCGTCAATGAAGCTCTGAGGGATTATATTCGCATCACCCGCCAGGATAATCCAGAAACTTCCGTTCGCTGATGCCTATTTATTTTCGCTGCCTCATCGAGAAGATGCCTTTTACCGGCGAACAGAATGAGGACGAACTTTAGATAAAGTACGTAAGATCTCTTCGACAATTTAATTGTCGATGTCAGAGGAAGGTATTAAGTGCTTCTTGAATTCATGCGATTGCTGGCATCGATGCTGATTCTGCTGATCTTTTCGATTTTTGCTCTGGCGCAGACCAAGGTTGAAAGCTCCGACGAATTTCTCGGCGAATTTCGTGAGGGTAAATACCAGAATGGCTTCTTCGGTTTTACTTTATCTGTTCCACCTGAAATGTACGTATTTTCTGACCAGGAAAGGGCCATCTACAGGAAAGCCGGCGAAGAGATGTTTGTTAAGGATCTCGAAAAAGGACGGGCTGCCTTTGAGAAGGCTGCAAGTCAGGAAATCTTGATATTCTCGGTTGCTATGGATAGGCCGGGTGTCAAGGGGGTCTCCTCATTGAATATTGGGGCCGTCAAGCAACCGGACGGGACAACCCCGGATGAGATCTGTGATGACGCAGCGGCTTTTTTTGTGAAGAATCCGAACTATACGTTGACTTCGAAAACTAGAAAGCTCAAACGAGCAGGTAGAGATTTCGGACTCGTGGAGTTTACATTCAGCAGTGGGGAACAAAGGCTTGCTCTTCGGTATTACGCAACGATGAGAAGGGGTTATTCGATCACTTTTGTATTAACTTATCTTTCTAAAGCGGACCTAGACTCATTGGAGAAATTTCTGGATTCACTTGCATTCTTTTGATCAACTCATAGATTCCCACTGTCACATTGACGGGCCTCAGTTCGATGACGATCGAGACGACGTTGTCCGGCGTGCCCGTGATGCTGGCGTAGCAGCGATGTTGAATGTCGGGACAGGCGATCCGCATTCTGACGACTTTCGCCGCGCTGTGGCTGTAGCCGAAAAATATGGGAATGTGTGGGCAAGCGTTGGCGTTCATCCGCATGACGCAAAGCTTTACGATGACCGTGCCGAAGAGCACCTGATAGAACTTGCAAAGAATTCAGAAAAGGTCATAGCTTGGGGCGAGATCGGGCTCGATTATTACTACGACCACAGCCCGCGCGATGTCCAGCAAGAGGTCTTTCGGCGGCAGATCAGCGTTGCGAAAACACTAAGCCTTCCAGTGATCATCCATAGCCGCGATGCAAATGACAACACGGTTGAGATACTGAGAAACGCATTTCTGTCCGAACCAGAGCCATCGGAAGCGAATTCTAAAGGCTTAGTGCTTACCGCTGATCGCTCGGATTTTGATAAGAACAGCCCTAAGCCGTCAGCTGTTAGCGATAAGCCGGGCGTTATGCACTGTTTTGGAGGCACTCCGGAAATGGCTGAGAAACTGATGGAGGTCGGTTTTTATATCTCCTTTGCCGGCAACGTTACGTTCAAGAAAGCTGAGAACTTACGTGAGGCTGCTCGCGTCGTTCCGCTGGATAGATTGTTGGTAGAGACCGATTGTCCATTTATGGCTCCGGTGCCGCACCGGGGAAAGAGAAACGAGCCTGCGATGGTGGTCCACACGGCACGGTTTCTAGCTGAACTTCACGGCATTTCATTCGATGATCTTGCCAAACAGACGACCGCTAACTTTCTCGATCTCTTCAAAGTCGAGGCTTTTCCCATCACCGCGTTCGGCAATAATTAGAGCAGCATTCGTGGATTTTGTGTCTTTCGTGGCAAAATCTTTTTTATGGCGAAGGAGAATTCATTCGATATCGTTTCCAAGACGGACTATGCCGAGGTCACGAACGCGATAAACCAGACGACCAAAGAAGTGTCCCAGCGGTTTGATTTTAAAGGCAGCAAGGCATCGGTCGAGCTTCAGGCGAAAGATCTGATGCTTGCGGCCGAGGACGAGACCAAGTTGCGAAATATGAACGACATCCTGCAGAGCAAGCTTGTAAAACGCGGGATCTCGCTGAAAGCGCTGGACTATCAGAAGGTGGAGCCGGCTGCCGGCGGGACGGTTCGTCAATTGGTCAAGATCCAGCAGGGCATCCCGACCGAAAAAGCGAAAGAGATAGTCAGATTCATCAAAGACGAGAAGTTTAAGGTTCAGGCGTCGATACAGGGAGAGACCGTCCGCGTTTCGGGCAAGGATCGCGACACCCTTCAGGAAATTATTTTGGCATTGAAAGCCAAAGACTTTGGGATCGACATGACGTTCGACAATTACCGGTCGAACTGAAAGGAAATGAGTGTAATTGCCGCAACAAGAAACGGTGTTCTGGCCGGCTTCAAGGCCCGAGAGATCTTCGGATTGATCAGGCATGAAATGGAGTTGGTCGAGAGGGAGTTCGAACGTCAGGCCAGTTCGAACCTGCAGATCATCGATCATCTCGGAGATTATGTTCGCTCTTCGGGCGGCAAACGTGTTCGTCCGGCACTGTTGCTGCTTTCAAATCTGGCTTGCGGCGGCAATTCATCAGACTCCGGAACCGTTCGAATGGCGACCGTGATGGAAATGCTCCACGCGGCCACGCTCGTGCATGACGACATCATCGACAACGCTTCGACCCGCCGCGGGCGCGAGTCGATGAATACAAAATTCGGCAACCAGATGGCCGTTCTAATGGGCGACTGGCTGTATATGTCGGCATTCGAGACCTCACTTAAGGAACGTTCGCTGGAAATTCTCGAGATCCTGACCAGGCTGACGCGCAAAATGACCGAAGGGGAACTTATCCAGTTGACCGTGATCGGCGATACTGAGATCACCGAAGAGGCTTATTTTGATATCCTTCGGCGCAAAACGGCTTATCTCTTTTCAGGATGCTGTGAGATCGGGGCGATACTTGCAGGAGCCGATAGTGATAAAAAAGCTGCCTTGCGAGATTACGGAATGAATCTCGGCGTGGCTTTTCAGCTTGCAGACGATCTGCTTGATTTTACTTCGGACGAAAGCTCTCTCGGCAAGGCCTCGGGAGCCGATCTGCTTGAAGGAAAGTTGACACTGCCGTTGATCCACCTTTGTCGTGAGTTCCCGGAATTCAAGTTCGACTTAAAGGAGATCATTAACGATCGCAGCTATCTAAATGGTTCTCGTGCAAAGGTCCTTAAAAAGCTAGAGGAGTCCGGAACTATCGAGAAGATAAAAGAGGTTGCTGTTGAATTCGCTGCTGCCGCAAGAAAAAATCTTGATGTTTTGCCTAAAACCAAGTATTCTCTTGCTTTGGAAGAGATCCCAAACTTTGTGATCGAACGCAAAAGCTAAACCACCAAGACAGACTTAACACGGCCATTTCGGATCGCTTCAGCCGTAAATCCTTTTTCGCCAACATGATAGACGCAAAACATATAGCTGCACTTGAAGCGTGGCTTAACAAGACACGCGATGAGCAGAAAGAGTTGATGATGCGCCTCAGAGACGCCGAAGACGAGGTTGAGAACCTCCGGGCTCAGATCACTGCGCTGGATGAGATAGCGCAGCAGGCTGAATCGATGATCGACAACGCTCTCGTCCTTATGCGGGACGGGATCCGCGGGTCTGCTTCGAGCCGGCGGCCGAAATTCAGTCTTGATGAGGGTGTGCCGGTATCTGACGGGACAGACCGTAAAAAGTTGTCCGATCCGCCGACGGTTGAAGTCGGTGCCATACAGCCGATCACCGCTGCAAACGTTTCCTATATCGGAAACGGAAGGCCGGTCCTGTTGAAAAACAGCCAGATCGAGCCGGTGTCAAACCGATTCGCAGACCGAACGATCACCCAGGCGTGCACGCTTTTGCTCCGTGAAGCTGGTTTTCCGCTGCATGTAAACGATCTTTATAAACTTTTGGTCGCCGGCGGTATGGAATTCAAAGGAAACAACCCGACTATCTCTATCGCGGTTTCGCTTAACCGAAATCGACGGTTTCGTAAGGTGGGCCCGGGGACCTTTGATCTGATCATGCGCGAGGCATCACGGGCAGCTTCATAAATTTCAGCATTTTGTAATTTGCCGGTCCCTTCCGTTGAGAGAATTCGTGGCCGGTAAAGAAAGTCAGTAAGGGGAATCGATAAACGTCGTGACGAGGCCGGTTTTCGATACGGCGGTCACGGCGTTTGCCGTTTTGGACAAGCATGGGACGATCTATTGCAGCGATCTTATTCTCGTTGGTTCTTTTCGCAGGTGCGATCGACACTTCTGGCCAACGCCTTAGGTTGCGTTCGATGATAACTCCCATTTGCGACAGCCCAGCCCCCGGGCTGCGATTTGCCGACATCTACGCCGAAGGAAATATTGCCGTTCAGGGAAGCTACCTTTGCCGTGGTGCTTTCATCTACGACATTTCAAACCCCGATGCTCCGACATTATTGAGCTGGTACAATCCCGGTGACGAACAGCAATTTCTCGAAGCGATCATCGTTGGGAACCGCGGATATTTTGGCAGCGGCAACGGCGGCGGTGTGCATATCGTCGATCTAACCGTTCCCTCAAACCCCCAGCTTCTCGGCATCGTGAATCCGTCAAACGGCAGCGGTTTCACCAGCATTCATGAAATGGTCGTTTGGGGAAACTACCTGATCGCAAATGCGAATACGCTGTCGAACAAGGCCATTCGTGTGATCGACGTCAGCAACCCTGCGGCCGCCGTCTTTGTTCGCGACATTATTCCGACAGAACCGTTGTGGGTCCACGCGATGCACATTCGCGGAAATCGAATGTACACATCCGGCTGGGGAACTGCTTCGCAACGGGGAAGGACGGAGATCTACGATATTACGAATATTGGTTCGCAGCCGCCGACGCTGCTCGGGTTTATACAAGATCCCAGCCCGAACGTCACCGCTGGCAACAATATGCACAGCAGTTGGACCAGCGAGGACGGCAATTATCTCTACAGCGCCCGCGAGACCAACAACGGCACCGGCGATCTGAGGGTTTACAACGTCTCGAATCCTGCCGTCCCGCTGCTCGTTCGCAGTATCGGAATGGCAGAGCTGGGCATAAACGCGGTCACTCCGCACAATCCGGTCGTTCTAGGCAACTATCTGTATGTTTCGTGGTATCAGGCAGGCGTTCAGGTGTTCGACATAACGGACCCGGCCGTTCCGAAACGCGTCGCGCAGTACGATATGTATCAACCTGCATTTGCCCCCAGCCAGGACGAGCTTAGAGCGCTTGAAAACGCGGAACCGTGGGATATGTTGTGTTCAAGTTCATATCGACAAAACATGCTTCCTACGACCTATGAGGGAACATGGGCCGTTTTTCCCTTTGTCGGAACGCACCGGGTTCTGGCTGGAGATCTGGGAACCGGCCTTTGGGTGCTGGATGCAAGTCGTCTGTCAGGCATCGACAACAATCGTGTCGCAGACTATGACGGCGATGGCAAGACCGATCTTTCGTTGAGTAACGGCTTTAGCTGGGCGATCGAGCGAAGTTCTGATTCGTCGAATACTTTTTATAACTGGGGGCAGGTCGGTGACATCGTCGTCAACGGCGACTTCGATGCAGATGGAAAAGCGGACGTTGCTGTTTGGCGGCCCTCGAACGGCGTCTGGTATATCATCTTGAGCACCGGAGGCTTGCGTTATGTTCAATGGGGAGTTGCGGGGGACGTACCGGTGCCGGGCGATTTCGATGCTGACGGAAGGACCGATATCGCCGTCTGGAGGCCATCGACGGGAACATGGTATATCGTTCGAAGCACGCTCGGTATCGTCACATACCAATGGGGCGAGCCTGGAGACAAGCCTCTGGCAGCCGATTATGACGGCGATGGAAAGGCCGACGCCGCGATCTGGCGCCCATCTAATGGCAACTGGTATGTCATCCGCAGTTCGTCAAGTCTTACTTTCCAGATCGGCTGGGGGCAAAACGGCGACCGCCCGCTTGTGGGCGATTTCAACGGAAACGGCCGAGCCGATCTTGTGGTCTATCGCCCGTCCAACAACACGTGGTATATCTTTGATCCCGTTGCTTCCTATTTTCGTACGCAGGTTTTTGGTGAAGCCGGAGACGTGCCTGCACCGGCCGACTACGACGGCGACGGAATAACTGATATTTCCGTTTTCCGGCCTTCAAATCGCGTTTGGTATCGACTGAACAGCTCGAACGGCGGATTTGTCACGCGTGTTATTCAAGAGAGCGGAACGGGTTCGACCGTGGTCGTTCCCGGCTCGGTCAATCCGCAATAGAATTTTTTGTATGAGAATGAATAGCTCGTAAAGTCAGGCGTTCGCTTGACTTTACGAGCTTTGTTTTTATGATTGCTGTATGAAATTACAGCTTACGATAAACAGCGGCTCGCTTGCCGGGCAGGTATTCGATCTGGAAACCGGATTTCTTACCATCGGCCGGGGAGACAACTGCAGCGTGCGTTTCGATCCCGCGGCCGAGCGCATCGCGTCGAAACAACACGCGTTTATCGAGGCCCGGCCGGATGGTTATTACCTTACCGACAATCAGAGCACTAACGGAACACTTGTCAATGGCGGCCGTGTGCAGGTTGCAAAGCTGAACTCGGGGGATACGATCCAGTTCGGGAAGAACGGCATAACGGCGAGCGTCAGTATACAGATGCCCTCCGACGCACAGATGCCCGCACCCGCCGAATTTCGCGAAGAGCAGCTCTACAATTTTCAGCAGGCGGCAGAGGTTGCGCCGGTAAGCGTTTTTCGATCGGTATCAAATCTCGGGCTTGGTCCAGTGGAGATGGCCCCGCCGCCGCCTCCGCCGCCGATGTCGGGAATACAAATAGCTCGCCTGGTCTTTGTGATCGCAGCTTATCTGATCCTGATAATCCTCATTCCGTTCGTTGTTTTCATTATGTTCGGAACGGTCGGCCCGGTGTTTGCCATTCTGGCATCGGTGATCGCTTTTTTGCCGGTAGTCATTTATCTCACACCGCTGATCTGGCTCGATCGTTTCGATCCTGAACCGCCGTGGCTGCTTTTCCTGACCTTTTTATGGGGTGGGATCGTCGCCGTTCTCGTTTCCTTCATACTCAACACAGCCGTAAGCATCGGTGTTTTGGTCCAGACCGGTATCCCCCAATTGGCCGATCTCGCAGGTGCGGTGATCTCCGCGCCGATAGTGGAAGAGGCGTCGAAAGGAATTTGGCTCCTGGTCCTATTGACACTTTTTCGAAGGCATTTCGATGACGTGCTGGATGGGATCGTCTTTGCGGGTGTCGTTGCTCTGGGTTTTGCCACTGTCGAGAACGTTCTTTATTACGGCCGCGGCCTTGGCGGGGCGGTTTATCAGTTTGGGTTCACCTATGAAGCCCTAAAGGATTTTTTCCTCCTCTTTTCGCTCCGCGGAATTTTATCACCGTGGGCCCATGTCACCTTCACCGCAATGATCGGCATCGGCTGTGGCATTTCGCGAGAATCGCACAATTGGTTCGTTCGTGTCGCCGCACCTATTGGAGGATATATCGTGGCCGTGGTTCTTCACGCTATCTGGAACGGAATGGGCATCGTGTTCACCCTTGCGATACTCGGGTTTGGCCTCGCGCCCGTTTGTGAGGCCATCGGAGTCGGCGGCCAGCTGATCGCGCTTTGCGGGTTTTTCGCAATGTATATCATTTTCGAAATACCCCTTTTCCTGGCATTCCTCGTGTTTGCCTTTTGGCTGACCCGCAGACAGCGGCGGATCCTCGATGAGATGCTTGCTCTCGACATTGCCCGCGGCCTCATCACAAAGGATGACCTTGACCGAACCTGTAAATTCTTCAAGAGCGGTTTCTGGATCTTTGGCGGGATAGGAAAAGGAAAAGCAATGGCACGCTACCGCTTCACGCGAGCCATCTCGAAGCTCGGCCTAAGCTACTGGCATATTCATCGAGCCACAAAGGCCCAGGGGCACACGGCCAGCTTCCAGCAGAATCCGCTGCTTCGAGACGAGGTCCTGCGGTGGCGCGACAAGGTTTGACCCTCTTCTTTTTCGCCAGATCCTGGCAAATAATAAAGAAAGGCTGCCCGGTTGAGGCAGCCTTCTTTATTTTGGATGGTAGGCCGTGCAGGGATCGAACCTGCGACCCGCGGATTAAGAGTCCGCTGCTCTACCAACTGAGCTAACGACCCAAAAGCAGAGAAAGTATAACAAGAAATTCGCGGGCTGCAAAAACTCAGCCTTAGAGCGTTCCGGATTTGGTTCTTTTTATCGAATCATTCAGAATAGACCGAAAATGCGAGAGTGTCCCAAATGCGAAACCTGTTTTCCGGATGAAGTTGCCGAGTGTCCGAACGACCAGACGGCGACGCGGCTGTCGCTGCCCGGAGGACAACTGCTGGCGGAGCGCTACCTGCTTTCGCGACGGCTTGGCCGGGGTGCAATGGGTCAGGTCTATCTTGCACGAGATTCAAAATTTGCCTCGCGCAATGTTGCCGTCAAGACCGTCCGTCAGGATATCCTGAGCAGTGACGATCTTCAGGAAGGCGAGGCCATTGCTCGTTTTGAACGCGAGGCACAGGCCGCCGCATCGATCCAGCATCCGAACACGGTCAGCGTTACCGATTTTGGCGAGACCGACGACGGGATCTTTTATCTCGTTATGGAATACGTCGAGGGCGAAACGCTTCATCGCCTGCTTCGACGAGAAGGAACCCTTCCGGTAAAACGCGCGGTTGCCCTGTTGCGGCAGATCGCGGACGGCGTCGAGGCAGCACATGAGATAAACATCCTTCACCGAGACCTCAAGCCCGCAAATATCTTCCTTCTTCAAAAAGGGAAGGGCGACGGCTTTATCAAGGTCGGCGATTTCGGACTTGCAAAGATCATCAATCAAACGGTAACCGACTTCAGTTCGAACGCAACGCCCTCATCACGCGGTATCATCGGCACGCCCGAGTTCATGGCACCGGAGCAGATGCAGCCCGAAATTGGTGTGGACGTTCGGGCGGACGTCTATGCTCTCGGGACCATTGCCTACCTTATGCTTGGCGGAAAAACGCCGTTCACCGGCGACATGATGCAGCTCGTAATGCAGAAGATCATGCACAAAGCGCCGCCGCTTTCTTCGATCCGGTCGGATATTCCGCTTGATGTTGAGCACGTGATAATGCGGTCGCTCGAGATCGATCCGTCTGTCCGCCATGCATCGGTCGCCGAATGGATCGCAGACCTCGAACAGGCGGCTGAGGACGTTGACGAGGCTAAGCGGTCCGGCGGCACGCGGCTCATCATTCTTGCACCGGTCGGGGCCGAGGTCTATGTAAACGATGAGCGAAAAGGAAGCGTTGGAACATCGGGCCGCGTTGTACTAAGCAACATACCGCCCGGTCAGCATATTCTTCGAGTTGCCCGGAGCGGGGAACGCGATGACGAACGCCTGATCGAGATCCGTGAGGGTGCCAGCGAGCAAGTTATCCAGGCGCAGCTTCGGTCAAGGTCCGAAACCGGAAGCCAACCCTCGCCTTCACAGGGAAGTAGCAGCGGCGGCATCCATTCGAGCGTTATGCCGGGTATCGTCGCGTGTTCCAACTGTAACTCGCGATTCGCGCAAGGCGTCAAGTTCTGCGGACGATGCGGTAACCGGACCTTCGTTACCATAAGCGAGGCCGAGTCGCCCGGTGCTTTCCCGTGCCCTCGATGTTCGAACCTTTTGCCGGAACATTCCCGGTTCTGTGGCCGCTGCGGCCTGAACATGGCGCCGACGTCACTGCCTCCTTCAATGCCGGTCGGTTTCAGATCAAATCCTTCGACCTTGCAGCCGCAGCAGGCCGAACGCGTTTGCACTCGGTGCAGCAGCGCCTTTCCTGCCCACATCAAATTCTGCGGCCGTTGCGGCTACAGCCTCGTTTAGTCGCGTTTATTAGGCGAAATGCGTATAATGGCTGAGTCTGGAGTTTCTCTTCCGCGGACATCCCGGGGGCCAAGATAATGAAGAGTTGTCCTACCTGCCGCAAGACATATGCGGACGACGGGTTAAATTTTTGCCTTGAAGACGGTTCTGTCCTGACACTGATCGGCGGTGAGGCGCCGGATACCGTCATGATGAACCAACCAAGGTTCACCGAGCCGAACCCGGCCATGCGCCCCACGCCTCATGCTCAGTCATCCTTTGGAGACCAGCCCGGCTATTCGATGCAGCCCAAGAAGTCCGGCTCCAAGGCATGGATCTGGGTGCTTTTGATCGTGGGATTTCTAATGCTCGCGTGCGGCGGAGGTTTTGCGGGGATCCTGATCTATCTTGCGTCGCTCGATCCCGTTGCCAATAACGGAAAAGGGCCGACCCCTACACCTGGGCCTGGAACACCAACACCGACCCCGTTTCCGCGCAATGAGGTGAAAACGGTGGATCTTTCAAAGTGGGTCCAGGAAACTTCAACATTTGGCAATACCGATTTCAGCGATGGCGAGTTTACGATGAGCTCCAAGAGAAAGGGGTTTTATTATGTGGTCGCCGCGCCGCCTGAATTCAAGACCGAGTTGGCTAGCACCAGGGTCACGCTGCGCAATGTGGGCGATGCAACCTCGACGCTCGGCTATGGACTGGTCTTTCACAGCAATCCAAAGCCGCTCCAGAAAGGATATGCCTTTCTCGTTGATACAAAAGGCCGCCGGTATCGGATCGTAAGGCACGAGCCAAAGAACGAGATCAATGTCGTCAACTGGACAACATCGAACGCGATAAAGACGGGAACGGCTGAAAACGAACTTGAGGTCCGCGATACCAAAGACCGGATCGAGCTTTATATAAACGGCGAAATGGTGACGACCATAAAAAATACCCACGGCTACTCGGGAGGTGTTGTCGGGCTCTATTCCGGCGATGCCGTAAATATCGCATTTAAGGATCTGGAGATCGCCAAGTAACTGCTGGCCGTGGTCGTTTGCCAATGAAAACTTGTCCAAAATGCGGGCGAAGTTATTCAGACAAAGATCTGAATTTCTGTTTAGAAGACGGCGAGCTGCTAAGCCACTTGTCGCCGGACGCCGAGCGGACGATCTATTCTGACCGGCTGTCATATGCGGATGATCCGCCGCCGACCGAATTTCTGGGCAAAGGCCGCGTGACACAGGAGACCAAATGGCCCCAGGCACCGCCGGTACTCTGGAAGGAAGATCAAGCCGAGCCGAACACGCCGACCTACTCAACCCTTCCGACGCAAGTGGTCGCAAATCAAAACCTGGGCATCGTGGCTCTGTGTCTCGGAGTGGGTTCGATCACGGTCGGCTGGTGCTGTTCATCCGGGTTTGCTTTGTCTCCGGCTGCTATTGTCGTCGGATTTATCGCCCTTAATCAGATAAAAAAAGACCCGCAGCGTTATGGCGGCCGCGGCCTGGCCATCGGGGGCATTATTACGGGCCTAATTTTTCTCGCGATCTATTTAGTGATTATAATGATCTATGTTCTCGCTTTGTTGGCCAGTATGATGGCCGGATAGCACAGATTTCACGTTTCGAGACTAACTATGTTGCTTGCTTGAGCTGATGCGCGTAACCCTTCATGTCGTGGCCGGACCGCAAACCGGTCGCGAGTTTACATTTGATCAACACGATACGTTCATGATCGGGCGAAGCGAGGACGCTCAATTCTGCCTGCCCCATGACCGGTTCTTTTCGCGTCATCACTGTATTCTCGAGATCGCGCCGCCCCAGTGTTTTCTCCGCGACCTAAGCTCGACAAACGGTACTTTCGTAAACGGGATCCGGGTTGAAACAGCTCACCTAAAGCACGGCGACCGCATTCAGGGGGGCGAAACGGTGTTGGAGGTCGAGGTCGCGGCCGATCTGGGTGAGGCCTCTTCCGACCCTTTCGGAAAAACAGAAAAGACCGAGCCATCGCTGATAACTGTCGCTTGCCTCAACTGCGGAATGCCGTCGAACGCTGAGGCCTCGCGGCCCGATGCAAAATTATCCTTCGTTTGCGACGACTGCCGCGAAAAACTTCGGCAGAATCCGCAGCCGATCCCCGGCTACCAGATGATGCGCGTGCTTGGGCAAGGCGGCATGGGCAGCGTCATGCTCGCAAGATCGGCACGCGACGGAAGGGCCGTGGCGATCAAGACCCTTCTTCCCGAAGTGGCTGTCAGCGAGCAATCGCTAAAGCGATTCATGCGCGAGATCGAGGTCGCAGCGTCGTTGCAGCACCAGCATATTGTCAGCTATATCGAACATGGCTCGCATAACGGCATCGTCTATCTCGTGACCGAATACGTCAGTGGAATGGACGCCTCGAAGCTGGCCAAGCATCGCGGCGGCCGTCTCAATTTCAAAGAGGTCGCAAAGATCCTCGAACAAACCCTCTCAGCACTCGATTTCGCCCACGCAAAGGGCTTCGTCCACCGGGATATTAAAGAACAGAACATCCTCGTAGAAGGGAGCTATCCGAATTATGTGTCTAAACTGACCGATTTCGGGCTTTCTAAGAGTTATAAACAGACTGGAATGAGCGGTGTTACGATGGTTGGCGACGTTGCAGGCACGATCGCATATATGCCGCCCGAGCAGGTTCGGGATTTTAAGGAAGTGCGGCCGCCTTCGGATATTTACGCTGTCGGTATGACGGCCTACAGCCTGTTGACCGGTGCTCACGCGCTCGACATTGCACCGAATGCGGGTATCTCCGAAACGGTCAAAGCCATATTCGAAAAACCCATCATTCCGATCACAACACGTGTGCCTGATGTGCCGCTGCGCGTCGCCGCGGTCTTCGAGACAGCACTGGCCAAGCAGATAGACCTGCGGTGGCGAAGTGCCGGCGAGATGCGGGAAGCATTGATCCGCGCCGTTTCCACGATCTAAACCATTCTCAGATAGTCTTTGTCACCTTCGTCAGCGATCTCGGGGCGTCGGGGTCGAGGCCTTTTGCCTCGGATAGTTTTGCGGCAAAAAGCTGAGCCGGAATGATGAACGGGATCGGCGTCAGAAACTCGTCTTCGCCAACTGGGATCAGGAGGCTGCGCGAAGATCGGGCCGCTATCTCGGCATCGTTTGTTATTGACAGCGAATCGGCATGAAGCTCTTTCAGCCTATCAAGAAGGTCGATGGAACTGCGTTTTGTAACTCCTCCGGGGCCGAACAGAACGACAGGGAAGCGGCGTTCTACGATCGCAAGCGGGCCGTGAAAGAAATCGGCCGACGAAAATCTTTCAGCTACCACGTAACAAGTTTCCATCAGCTTGAGCGCGAGTTCATAGGAGTTGCCGTAGTTCAATCCGCGTCCGACAACGACGCAATTTTCCATGAACACATAGCGCTGGACAATATTTTCCACTTCCTGGGCCTGTTCCAGTGCTTTCGCAACGAGGTCCGGGATCCGCTCGATCTCGATCTTTCGTCTCCCGAGGGCGTTGGCAAGCAGATAAAAGTGCAGCATTTGACCGGTATAGGTCTTTGTCGCGGCCACCGATCGTTCTCTTCCCGCATGGATCAGCAGGGTTTCGTCCGCGATTCGGGCCATAGACGAGCCGCCATCATTCGTGATCGCGACCGTAAAGGCTCCGGCCTGTTTCGCCCGCTCTAGAACGAGATTTATGTCCGAGCCCTCGCCTGATTGCGACACGCCTATTACGAGAGCGCGGCCCAGATCTAAACGAGCGTCATATAAAGTGAAAACCGACGGGGCGGAAAGAGAGACCGGGATGCCGGTCGCGACCTCCAATAAATAACGGCCAAAGAGGGCAGCATTATCAGAGCTGCCCCGGGCAACCAGCACTATCAGGGCTATTTCTCTCGCACGTAGGGAAGCTCCAAGGTTCTCGGCCTTTACGCTCTCAGCCGAAATTGTCCGTTCAAGCACTGAGGGCTGCTCGTGGATCTCTGCAAGCATCATTGACATATCTTTAAAGTGTCACTTGAATATAGCCACGCTAAATATCTATAAACTGATATGTTAATCAGCATCGCACTCAGATTCTTGTTTTCCAGCACTTATCGTCCGCCCTTCCTGTTTTAGCTCCATTTCCCTCAGGACCGAGTTTATTGCCCCGCCAATCATTATGGACAGCCCTGAGAGATACATCCAGAGCATAAGGATTATAACCGCGCCAAGCGAACCATACGCCCGGTTGTAGGTGTTAAAATACTGAAGATAAGTGCGAAAACCCGCCGAAAAAATGATCCATAGGCCTATGGCGACCACCGAGCCGACGGTGATCCAGTACCATCGAAACTTTCGGTGGCATGGAAGCCAGTTGTAAATAAACTCGCTCGCCAGCCACAGGACGAGTAGCAACGCAAGCCATTGTACAACGATAACGACCAGCGACGATCCGATCTCGATCCCCGCAAGGGCCAATAGGTGTTGGAAAAATGCCCAACCGCTGGAAACCGTTATCAATGCGATCACCAAAAGAAGAATAAAGATGAATGTCAGGACTAATGACTGAAGTTTCGTTTTCCACCAGGGCCTTGATTCGGTGAGCTGATACACCGAGTTCAGCGAATTTCGCAGAGTGTCCACGCCCACCGACGCAGACCAAAGAGTGATGAAGATCCCGATCGTCAGCTTTCCGCCGGAACTGCTTTCGATGATCTCTTCGAGCGTTTGCTGCACCAGGTCGAACGCTGTAACTGGCAGTATTTGAAAGAGATAACTGTACAGCTCGCGCTTCAGGCTTTCGGTGCTGCCGAGCACGATGCCGGCGAGCGTTACGAGGAACAGCAGGAGTGGGAAAAATGCGAATGAGAAAAAAAAGGCGACCTCGGCTGCCCGGTTAAAAATGTCGGTCGCGTTTACCTTTTCGTAAAGACGGCCAAAGAATTCTTTCCATTCATCCTTTCCGAAGATCTTCATCTATCCCCTTGAACGTTCTAGAAGCGTCATCGTTAGGAGTCCGAGAAGCACTCGTATCTCATCTTCCTCATTCATCGAAGCAAGGTTTGTGATCTGAAATTTGCCTTCGAAGAAGGCAGGCTGTTTCTGAAGCCGAGCGACAGGCGTGCTGTCGATCCGCGTGACGATGTAGGCTGGGTTGAAAAAATAGCCGGTAAACATACCGACCACCGGAAGTTCCCCGATGAGAGAATCGACAACCTTTATCCAGCCATTCTCCTCATTGATCTTCATCACGGGGTAAGAGGCTGAATCGAAAATGTCATAATTTGCCCGCCACAACGACCGCATTCCTTGTCGTTTGATCGAGCCGATCTCTCGCCCCTTGGGATCGGTAAAACTGTAGCGGGCAGAAAAATCGAACACGCGGTCTGCCTTGATGTTGTACAGAAGCTCCCGCTGATCCTCATCGGCAAAAATGTTAATGTCTTCCTTTAACTTAAGAAGCTTCTGCTTTACATAGCCGATAAGCGAGCCTGAACCGTCGCGGATGTATATCTGGCTCGCAATGGCTATGATCTTGAATGAAAGTTCAATCGGATATTTCAATCTGCGTTCTCCTGCCGGCTGACGAACCAAATGGCTAATTTATTCCTATTCTAACCTATCTCAGGCTCGCCCGGTGCTGAACTCTCTTCTGACACGGGACGAAATGCCGCACGTGATCTCATAGGAAATGGTATCGGCGAGCCTGGCGAGTTCGCCGGCCGTAACATCCAGATCAGCTTGCGATCCCAACAGAACCACTTCGTCGCCGAGTTTCGTTCCAGAAGAATCGGTGAGATCGATCAAGGTCCAGTCCATTGAAATGCGTCCTACGACAGGAGCGTAGCTTCCGTTCACGATCACCCTTGCTTTATTCGAAAGCGTTCGTCTATACCCGTCGCTGTACCCGATCGGCAGCGCCCCGATCAGGGAATCTCGCCCGAGAGTGTGCGTCCGCCCGTATCCGACGGTTTCTCCCGCCATTATGGGATTGATCTGTACGACCCTTGTCTTGACCGACATTACCGGGCGCAGCTCCGGTTTTTCGGTCTGGGCAGGCAGCACATCTTCGCCGAGGCCATACAAGATCCCGCCGAGCCGGACCATATTGCCTCGCGATCCCGCATGAGCGATCGCTCCCGGCGAGTTTGCCAGATCGACTATATCGGGACGCAAGCCCTTTTCGGCAAATGCTTCGATGGCATCGTAAAACCGCGAGGTCTGCAGCGCAGTGAAGTCGGCCTGGGCAAGATCGTCGGCCGAAGCAAAATGCGTCATCAAGCCCTCAACATAGAGGTTTGGAAGGCGTGCCATCCGATCGGCGAACGCGGCCGCGTCGCTGTGGCTTACGCCGATCCGGCCCATTCCCGTATCAATTTTGATATGAACACGTGCGGTTCGGCCGGCGTTTAATGCGGCGTTTGAGATCGATGCGGCAGCTTCCAGGTTAAAGACGACCGGTGTTAGATCATATGCAAAAAAGGTCTCCGCTTGCCCGGGCAAGCACCCGCCGAGGCAGAGGATCGGGAGCTTGATACCTGCTTCTCGAAGCTCGATGCCTTCTTCGGCGAGTGCCACAGCGAACCAATTTACGCCCTCGGCCTCCAGCCGGCGGGCACAGGCGACCGCACCATGGCCGTATGCATCAGCTTTGACCACGGCCATACATCCGATCTCGCCGCCAATAAAATTTCGGGATGAGTGGAGATTGAACGCAAGGTTGTCGAGATCGATGACTGCTTGTGTAGGACGAAGGGGCTCAGTTTCGATCATCATTGAACGCAAGGCCATGCCGATGGAGTTGGCCGGGAAGATCCTGTCCCGACTTAAAGTGATCTGCGAACTGTCGGGCTCCCGACAGTTAAAGTAAAACCTAAAGGGGAATATTGCCGTGCTTCTTCTTGGGATTCGTATCGACCTTGTTTCGCAGCAGGGAAAGCGCCCTGATCAGCTTTGGGCGGGTCATCGATGGCTCGATCACCTCATCGATAAATCCCCGCTCGGCGGCCACATACGGATTGGCAAATTTTTCGTTGAATTCATCAACGATCCGGCGCCGATCTTCCTCGGGGTTGGTCGTGTCCATCAATTCTTTCTTATAAAGCACCCCGACCGCGCCTTCTGCCCCCATCACGGCTATCTCAGCCGTCGGATACGCAAAATTTATGTCCGTCCTGATGTGTTTTGAGGCCATCACGCAGTATGCACCGCCATAGGCCTTTCGCGTGATCACGGTGATCTTTGGCACAGTCGCTTCGGCGAACGCGTACAAAAGCTTTGCCCCGTGCCGGATGATGCCCTGATGTTCCTGGTTAACCCCCGGCAGAAAGCCCGGAACATCCTCAAACGTGATCAGCGGGACATTAAAGCAATCGCAGAACCTGACGAAACGGGCGGCCTTTACGGATGCGTCGATATCAAGAACACCTGCAAGAAATGCCGGCTGATTCGCGACAATTCCGACCGAACTGCCGGCAAGCCGGGCAAATCCGATAACAATGTTCTGGGCAAAATGCTCCTGCACCTCAAAAAAATAGCCATCGTCCACCACCGATCGAACGATCTCCCGAATATCGTAGGGAAGGTTCGCCGATTCGGGAACGATCGAATTCAGTGCCTCGTCCGTCCTATCGGAAGGATCGTCCGTTGCCGCAAAGGGAGGGTCGTCCAAATTGTTCGAAGGAATGAACGAAAGTAATTCGCGGGTCAGCTGCAAGGCGTGTTCGTCCGATTCAGCGGCAAAATGGGCAACACCGGACCGCGCATTATGGGTCATCGCTCCGCCAAGTTCGTCTTTTGTGACCTCTTCGTGCGTGACGGTCTTTATCACATCTGGCCCGGTGATGAACATATACGACGTATCCTTGACCATCACGTTAAAGTCCGTGATCGCGGGGCTATAAACCGCGCCGCCTGCGCAAGGCCCAAGAATGCAGCTGATCTGGGGTATCACTCCACTTGCGAGCGTATTTCTGAGAAAGATGTCCGCATAACCGCCCAGCGAAACGACTCCTTCCTGGATCCGAGCCCCGCCCGAATCGTTCAGGCCGACCACGGGGGCTCCTACCTTCATTGCCAGATCCATAACCTTGCAGATCTTCTCGGCGTGAGTTTCCGAGAGAGAGCCGCCAAAGACCGTAAAATCCTGTGCGAAAACAAAAACGTCGCGTCCGTTGACCAGCCCATGACCGGTGACCACGCCGTCGCCGGGAAATTTTTGGGCATCGAGGCCAAAATCGACCGACCGATGGACGACGAACTTATCGAACTCCTCGAAACTGCCCTCGTCGAGAAAAAGATCGATCCTCTCGCGGGCGGTCAACTTTCCGGCGGCCTTTTGTTTCTCGATGCGGGCCTTGCCGCCTCCGGATTCGGCCAGCGACGACCGTTCGCGAAGCCGTTCAAGTTTGTTTTGCGGGCGTGTCTCAGGTTTCATAAACTTAACGTAATTTTAGCCTAAACGACTCGTTCTGCAAGGCCTGCTCCGACAAAGCAGTGTTAGCCGGGAGCAGGTGAATCGAGTAAAATCGTCTGCACATGGCCGAACTGATAAAGATCGCAAGCCGTTCAAACCAACACGTAGTTCGCGCCCGGAGGGCACGCGACGGGAAAGGGTCTGACGAGATCTTTCTTGAAGGCCTTCGGCTCGTTGAAGAGGCACTGCGTTCAGATGTGCGAATTTTATTTGGGATCGCAGCCGACGGGTTCGGTACCGCCCCTCGGCAGAAGAGCCTGCTCGAGGATATTTTACGGCGAGGAGTGGATATTCTGCAGGTGCCTGAGAGCGTGTTTCGTTCGTTGTCCGACACGGTAAATTCTCAAGGCATTGCTTTGCTCGCCGAACGGCCTCGGGCGGGCCGGCACCTTTTCGATCAGCCGCAGAATAGGGCAGTTGCGGGCCTTTTCGTTTATCTCGACAAAGTTGGCGACCCCACCAATCTCGGGGCAGTGCTGAGGACCGCAGAAGCCGCAGGAGCGAATGGCGTCATACTTTCGACCGGTTCTGCCGACGCCTTTTCACCGCGTGCTTTGCGTGCCTCGATGGGCTCCAGCCTTAGGCTCCCGCTTTGGGGAAAGTGTAAATTTGCCGAGTGTATCAATTGGGCGAGGGAAGAGGGGCTCAAGATCGTAGCGGCCGATCCGTCGGGAAAAAAGGCTTATACCGAGATCGATTGGAGCATGCCAACGCTTTCCATTTTTGGAAATGAAGGGCACGGGCTGGGTGATGAGACTCTGGAATGTGCAGACGAGATCATTACTGTACCGATGATGAACGGAGTCGAAAGCCTCAATCTGGCCGTTGCCGTGGGAGTCGTACTTTTTGAAAGCTTGCGGCAGCGAACCAGCCGTGTTTGATCAGCGGGTCGGCGACCCGGAGCCCGAAACGGTCGATGCGTTGCCCGGATCCGGAACACTTACCTTCAAATGGCGTTCCAACTCCCTTACCGCCTCTTCGTTTTCTGCTATTGCCAAATACATCGCGATCTCGTGTTCCATCGTTTTTATGTTTGAAGGATCGTCCGTCACAGCCAGCCGCCGCCGGGCCTCTACAAGCGATCGCTTTGCCTCGACCGGTTTCCCGGTGAGTAAAAGTGCCCGTCCGAGCCACAGAAAATCTGCTGCCTCTTGGGGTGTCGCGGCATTTGCGTTCAGATAGGCCGCGGCATCGGCATCGACAAGGCGCCTCGTTTCCTCGAAGGAGGTGAGCTGCACGTTGCCGCTCTTTTGCTCGACGATCGCAGGTGGCTCGGTTGGCGGGCTAATGTATTGGTTTAAGTAATACCCGCCGATAAAACCTAGTAAGAGTCCCCCGATGAGGAATCCCATAGCAGCGAACACCGACCCTGCAAAGCTCCCGGATCCGGCGGCCGGATCAGCATGATACGAGGTGCGAGGCATCTCTTCGATCTCGTCCCGCGTAGATGAAGCCGCGACCGCCTCTTCGGACGAGGGATGACTGATCCCTTCAGGGTCAGGAGCTCCGACATCTTCAACAAATAGATAGGCTTCGTCGTCAAGCGGTACTTCGACTTCTTCAGCCGATCCTGTCGATCCGTCTTCAACAGGCTCTGCCGCCCTGTCCACCGTTTGGTCCAATTCAAGGATTCCCTGATCTGAGCTGAAATGGTCCTGTTCAGGAACATCCAAAAGAGACGCTGAGCCACCCTCGTTCTCGAAATTTGGCCTGACACCCGCGAGCGTTACCTCTTCAGCTTCGTCTTGTCCTTCCATTATCGCGGCAGGGGCTCTTCGCTCGCCGGGGAAACGTACGACGACCGCGGTAAGATTGTCTTCTGCTCCACGCTGAAAGCACATTTCTTTAAGGATCGAACAGACCTCCGCCGGATCGTCGTTATTGTTCAGCAGATCCTCGATCTCTTCGTCTTCAACGTGTCGGGTGATACCGTCCGAGCAAAGAAGAAAGCTGGTTGCGGGATGTACTAACACCATTTTGACGTCCGGCTCGACGGTCTCTTCCGCACCTAAGGCGCGGCTGATAACATTCCGGCTGGGGTGGTTCTTGGCTTGGTCCGGTGTCATTCGGCCCGCCCGCACCTCTTCCTCAACCACCGAATGATCGTCGGTTTCGCGAAACAGCCGCCCGGTCGGATCGCAGCGATATACGCGCGAATCGCCGACATGAGCAATGGTAGCTATATCGCCGGATACGTGGACCGCAGCGACGGTCGTCGCCATCGAGGAAAGCTGCGGGAGATCGCGTGACATTTGGAAAATGGCTTCGTTTGCCCTCTCGAGAGCGACCCGCATCATATCTTCCGGATCGGTGAATTCAGACATGTTCGAGAAGGCCTCGCCGAGGATCTCGACCGCCATTTGCGATGCCACCTCGCCGGCCTGTGCTCCGCCGACGCCGTCGGCCACGGCAAAGAACCCGTGTTCCGCAAGTTCGATGTAGGAATCCTCATTATGCGGCCGGCCTTCATTGAGGCCGCGATCGCTGACCGCGGCAGAGGAGAATTGGTTTACCATGGTCGTCATTATTTAGCCTCCTCACCTTGCATCACTGATGCAGGGCGGCTTCTTGTAACATATTCAGATAGAATTGAATGGGCGAACTAACCTAAGGCAATGCCTTAATTTCGTTTACGCTTCGATCGAGGGCGTTCCTGTGCGAGAAGGCCATCAACATTCCGAGCATGACAAAACTTGTGATCAGAGAAAAACCGCCGTGGCTTACAAAGGGCAGTGTAATGCCCGTCATCGGCAATGCCCGCGTGATCCCGCCTATATTCACAAGGGCCTGGAACCCAATAAATGCCGCCAATCCGATGCAGCAAAGCTTGCTGAACATGTCCCGAGAATCCAACGCCGTGCGCACACCTGAGCTTACGAACACGATCAGCGCAAAGGTTAGCAACAAACCACCGAAAAGTCCAAGTTCTTCCGCAAGGGCGGCAAAGATATAATCTGAGTCTGCGACAGGAATCAATTCGGGATAACCGAGCCCGAGCCCGCGTCCCGTCGTGCCGCCCGAAGCGAGTCCAAATGTTGCCTGTGCCGGTTGGAAAGCAAGTATGTCAAACCAAGCATCCACGTTGATGGTACGCTGAAGATCGGGATCGTTCTCCAAAAGCTGAGGCAAATTGGGGTCTTTCTCTACCAAGCGCCTGTAATACTCGTCGTAATCGGACTTCCACCAGGATGTTTCGGGCGTTGGAGGATTGAACCCATCAAGCCAAAGATGGAATCGCTGCTGGATACGGTCCGGCAGAACGGACTTTACGGGACTGGCAAGTGTCGGGAGCAGGGGAATGCGTTCCTGCGTCGATGTCGGCAAGGCCCCGACCACCAGTATCCCAACGGCAAACAAAACGGTCCCTACCAGAACAAAACGCTGCGAAAATCGACGTACAGCGATCAGATAAAGCGTTGCATAGACCCCGCTGAATACCATCATCTGGCCAAAATCTTTCAATACAAAGAACGGGAAAAAGGGAAGAGCTGCCATTACAAGCAGCGGCAGGACGTCTTTCGCACGCGGCAGGCCCCAATAGGTCCGCGCAATGTTGCGATAGAGTACGGCCAAGATCGCCGCAAATCCGACCAGAAATGGGATCTTAGCCAATTCCCATGGCGTCATATTGCCTATCGACTTGCCCGCCCTCGACGTGACCGCCGCAACTATCAGTGGCCCTAATGTCAACAATACCAACAAAAAGCCATTGTTTTCGAGAAACTCAATGAACTTTTCGTTACGCATCATGAGCATCACGATGATCAGACCGGCGATCGCAAGGAGTGGATTGATAGTTCGGCCTGACGAGAGAACGCCTGTCAGGGTATCGGGCGCGGGCCTCGGCGCTAATTTTGAGAGATCGACAGGAGACGGAGGCGTTGCCGGCAAGCCCATCATCTGCTTCTTTTCCGGTGAGTAATTTTCCTGAATGTAGTGAAGCTGCAAAGTCTTCAACTTAAGCTGGCGCGCCTCGGCCTTGTCACGACGCGATGTATACTCCGGGTCGCTAAATAACCTGTATTGGACGGTGAGGCCGATCGAGAAGAGAAGTACGGCGGTAGTGTAAAATGTCCAGCTTCCCTGGTACTTGAAAATGCGCTTTAAAAAGACCGGGACCGCGGCAAGCAGCGTCAGAAGTCCCAGATTTCGCATAGCCGAGTACCAGGACGTTTCGTATCCGCGGATCAGTCCGCCGTAATATATCGCGTAGTGTGCCGTCGCCGCCATTACGACGATCAGCACTAGGATGAAAAAATGTGACGATGTTCGATTCTTCAAGTTTTAAAACACGGTCCTTGCAGCATCGGTTTCCTTTACCTTCGGCGTTGTGCCGGAGGGGCCGTGGGACGCGGGCGATAGCGATCTCCCAGAAGCCCTAGGTCGCGGGCTTTCAAAATAACGTCTGCTGCGACCGGCGCGGCCGTAGTTCCGCCATATGCCCGGCCAATATCTTCTATGACCACAGCTATGGCAAGCGTCGGATTTTCGAGCGGGGCGATGGAAATGAACCATCCGTCGGTTCGCCGCCTGAAGACCGGTTCCTCAAATGTGGTCCATTCGCCGTTCTCATCCCGCTTCCGCTTGGTTACGGTCAATCTCTTTCCATTCTTGTCGTAGGCCGGCACGCCGTCCTTTTCCGCAGTGCCGGTCTTTCCCCCACTGACGATGCCTGTGCCGGCAAGCTTTGCCCGCACGCGTGCACCTGTACCGCCGCTTTCCTCAGTGACCGTTGACATTATTTCTCTTGCAGTCGCGGCCTGTTGGGGTGTCAGCACCTGTGCGAAAACCTGTGGAGCAATGTCGGCCTCGATCTTCGGCTTCATCAATCGGCCCTGAAGATTTGCCGGAGCGGCAGCGATCAAAGCCATTTGAAGGGGCGTCATCTGTCCGGACATTCCCTGGCCCATACCTTCCTGCCCGATATCAAAAGCCGTCAACGCTTTCCCGGTCACGATCGTGGATCGAGCCGGGGCGATCGAATTTGCTATGCGACGGTTCGATGTGTTCCACAGATCGGCAAAAAAGCCCTGCGTAAGGGCCTCGCTCGGTGTTTCCGTCGGAGCGATCCCCAGAACGCGGGCCGTCTCGGCCAGACGATCCCGTCCTAAAGCCACCGCAAGCTGAGCAAAATATTGGTTGCTCGACACCTTATAGGCTTCGCGGAGAGGAATGCTCTCCGAACAAAGATTGCAGCTTCCTCCCGAATCGCAGATAGGTCTCGAACCTCGAAACGGTGTATAACATGGCGGCGAAGCGGACGACGGCCTTCCCGGAAAGGTCAGGTCTGGCCGCCCCGCACGGAGAGCTGAGATCATCGTGAAAGTCTTGAATGTCGAACCGGGAATGTAAAATTCACGGTGGGCGCGGTTCAAAAGCGGCTTATTTTCGCGGTCGGCCTCGAGTTTGAGAAAACCTTCCAGGGTTCCCGCCTCGCTGAGGCTGTAGGACGGGTTCGAGTACATTGCCAGCACGTCGCCGGTCTGCGGGTTGATAACGACGATGCCGCCCTTCTTTCCTTTCAGCTGTTCTGCGACAAAAGCCTGAAGGTCGCGGTCGATCGTAATCCTTACATCTTTCTGCTCCGGTTCGGGTTTTTTATACTTTGTCAGTATGTCCCAGGCCTCGGGCATCGGATCGCTCGTAATTCCATAGAGCGTACGCTCTAAGCCCGGTGTGCCGCGTTCGGTCCCGAGCAGGTGTGCCATCTCATTTTCAAGCGAAAATGTCCGGACGATATCGCCGTTCTGGTTAACCTTATAATACGCCAATGCTGCATCGAGCTTACCGCTCCTGTCGAGCATCCATCCCCTCAAATTTGCGGCCGTCGTCCTCCGGTTTCGCAGGTCCTTGTAAGCCAATGCCTGGAATTGTTCGTTCGACTGGTCGGCATAGTAGGTCCAATAAACCTGGAATCCGAAAACCGTAAAGGCGAGCATAATGAAAACGACCTGCCAAACGCGCAAACTCCGGTTGGTTATGGTTTGCGTTAATCGTCTTGAGACCTCGCGGGGGAGATCGTGTTCGAAAGGGAATTTCGGGCGATTGAAGTTCTCAAAAAATGAGATCACGAGGAATCCCACCAAAATTCCCAAGCCTATCAGAAAAACGATCGAAAGCCCGGCCGGCGTACGTTCGAGCACCTGGCCGCCGAAAAAATTCTCCGGGCGGAAGCGGTCCCAATCGATCTGCAGCAAAATGGCAAGCATCAAGTATCCTTACGTTCTTCGATCTCCATTGCGCCCTTGATCGTGTTTAGTTCCGTCGTCAGCGGCAGGAGCGTTACCGAATGTCCAATTGCCGGCTCGGTTTGCGGCAAAGGGGTCTCTTCAGTTTCGGACGGAACCGGCTTCGCCTTGAATTCGAGGTCGCCGATCTTTACAACATCCTCAACTTCATCGGCCGTATCGTCGGAATTTACTCCCTGCGGCGCCGGCACGTAGTCGTACGTGACGCCAAACTTGACCTCGACAGAGCCGAATACTACATCTTGCTCCGGCATCACAGGGATCGCCTTTCCGTATGCTATACGCTCTCCGCCGACGAACGTTCCGTTTGTCGAGCCGGTATCCGCAACGACAAGTTCGCCGTCCTTACCTATCAGTAAGGATGCATGCATTTTCGAAATGCTTGCATCGTCAATAGGAATGTCGTTTTCTCCGGTTCGCCCGATCGAAAGCCTGGCCCCCGGCGAAAGGTCAATGATCCTCCGAATTTCCTTCCCTCCTGCGGAGTATTCGATCGAAAGGGAAGTCGTTTCGGTTCCGCCCGCGGCAAGTTCTGTCTCCGCCGGGATCTCGACGGTCAGGTTCGGGACCGTAACATTTAACGATACCTCCCGTTCATCGTCATCGGCCTTGTCAAAGCTCGCAAAAAGCTTAACGCCATTTGTGAAGTAATCCGGCTTAACTTCTAGTGAAATAGACGAATAAGTTAAGTACCGCCGATCGTTAATGTGATCGATCAGGGTCGTCATAAGTTCGTGCTCAAGTTTCTTTAGAACGTCTTCCGAATCTGTGGCGAATTTGTCCCATTGCATTTTCAGCTTGATGTTGTGAGGTACATACCGCCGCCCTTCAGGAGATTCACGGGCTTCGGCATCAATGAGGGCCTTGAGGCGTTCACCCAACTCGCTTGTCGCAAGGCTGCTCGAGGGTTTCCATCGGCGCCCCGTGATCCGATCAAAGTAATCGCCCAACTTCGTCAGGATTCCCTGAACGAACCAGTCCGCTGAGGCTCGCTTCTTCGGTTTTTTTTTCACGTGGGCCATTCAGAAGGCGCATTACGCCGCTTATGCGGAATTTGTTGCCATTTTATCCGAATTTGGTTCCCTTGAGAAGCAAACAATAGGCTTGTCAATCTATGTACAACAATGTAAAATTGTTTTGGAACTAGTTTTCCGTTCATCATTTCTTCCCTATATGTTCCCAATTTGACGCGGAACCCATCATTACACAGGCATGACAGGCGAAGAGTCGGTCGGGCCTTAACTATACAGGATCAAAAATGAGAGAAAGCAAACGCGGTGGATGCACCCATTTATTCGGCCACGCCGGAAAAAATGTCCGTGGATATTCGCTGGTTGAACTGCTTGTCGTTCTCGGGATCATCGCGTTGCTAACGGTGATCTCGCTGCCGTACCTGGTCAATTACACGAAGATGTACAAGTCTGAGGACCAGGCGATCAAGGTGATGGACCTGATGCGCGAGACGGCCCAGCTTGCACTGAATCGCCGCCGAACCATCCGGTTCGAGCTCGACCGGAGCAACGCGGCCCGTCCGCAGGCGCGGATCATCGACGAGAACAACGGCGGAACGGCGATCGTGATCAAATCGATCCCACTCGAGCCCCTCAACGAGGTACGGATGGATGTTCCGTCCGGGATCACGCCGCCGAATCCGCCAAATTACGCAAATATTGGATATCTGGCGAACGTCTGGTCCGCACGGTTCAGAAGCGATGGAACAGTCGTTAATGCTGCCAACACCCCGATAAGCGCAACGCTTTATTCCTGGCCCCCCGCCGCCGGCGGGTCCACACCGCGTCGAATGCAGGAAGTTCGTGCGATCACGATCTTTGGAGGCAGCGGCGCCGTACGCTACTGGAAATACAACGGTTCGAGCTTCGTTCCGTATCAGTGATCGAGGAAAATTGAAATGAGATCATCATCCTCTGCCGGTTTTACATACATCGACGTAATGATCGCGGTCGTTATCCTGATGGTCGGGATCCTCGCCCTCTTGTCGGGCATAACGGGTGCGATCGTTCAATCAAGGTCGCAGGAGGCCCAGCTCGGAGCAAAGCAGATTGCCGCATCGACCATGGAATCGATCATGTCTCTAAAGGAGACCGACCCGAATCGTCTTGGCTGGATAACCATCGGCAACATCGGATCGAATTTAGATAGTACTGGAACGCCCCGCGGTATCTTTCTCAACGGCGAACGGATCGTCAGGGAAGATCCCGGCCCGGACGAGGTCATCGGGACCTCGGACGATACCGGGCCTATCGTGCCGAACGTGACCCGTCAGATAGTCATAACCGACGAATGCGATCCCGATCGCCCGTCCTACAACTGCCCCACACCTGGTACCAATGATGTGAAGATCCGTTCAGTAGAGGTGCGGGTGACCTATTTGATCGGGCAGATGAGGCGGCAGGAAGTTTTGCGAACGGTATTGACCGACTATGCGGTTGTCGATTAGTGGAGCAATTATGAACTATTCACGAGAGACCAAAGCTAGGGAAAGCGGGCATCGGCGTTCGGAGGCCGGTTTCTCGCTAATGGAGCTTCTTGCCGCCATGATCATTTTCATGGTGGTCAGCGGCTCTATCTACGGCGTACTGCAGGTCGCGAGGCAAAGCCGCGGGGCCGTTAGCAACAAGGTCCAGCTTACTAAGAATGCAAGGCTTGGCTTGAACCTGGTCGGCCGCGACATCTACAACTCAGGTTACGGCTATCCGCTGCTTCATTCGGTAGTGATACGCAACGGACGGGTAGCGCCGCTGCTGGGCATTCCTGCTGACCCGGACCCGACCCGCGATCTGGTTCCACCGATCATCGCGGGCAACAACATCACTCTAAACACCTTCAATCAAACCCCAAACATAAGGACTGACCAGGTTACCTTCCTTTTTAAGGATTCTACGTTCAATTTGGTCGGCACGGGCAACAGCGCGGTCTCGCAGCCTCTGAACATCAATGCCGCAACAACCACGGGCACGGGCATCGACGAGATCGTCCCCATCAGTGGAAGCAATGCCAACTGCCGCGTGAACGACCTTTACCTGATAACAGGGAACAATGGTTCGACGCTTTCGGTCGCCACCGGGCTCAGCGGGACGAACAAGATCCAGTTCGCAAACGGCGATCCGCTCGGTTTCAATCTGACAGGCGCGACGGGTGTCCTGCGAAACATCACGACCCCGGCCACCATCATTCGAGTACGTATGATCACGTACTTCGTGACCGCAGACGGCACGCTGGTGAGACGCGAATACGTCAATCAACCGCCGCCTTCGGTCGCTGCATTTGTGGATGAACCATTGGTCTATGGCGTAGAGAATTTTCAGATCAGATACATTTTGGACGATGGTGCAGAGGTGGACAACCCGAGTGCAGGTCCGGACGGGATACCCGGAACGGCCGATGATGACCTTGCTTCGCTGGCGGCGGTCCGGCAGGTTCGCGTTACTATCGCAGCTCGGACCACAGAACTTGACGCACGCGGACAGCCCGTGATGATCAACGAAACGGCAACCTTTAGTACCAGGAATCTTGGTTACGATGCGAATTAGCGGATGTGCGAGGCGGATGGATATGAAAGGAACAAATCTAAGGACGTTTAATTCAGATAATTCAAACTCGAGGTCGGGCGAGAGAGGTTCGGCGATCGTGATCGCTCTGTTTGTTCTCGCTTTGATCAGCGTGTTCGTTGCTTTCTCGCTTTCGCGGACTGCTGCCGAGGCCGCCGCGGTTGGCAATGAAACAGCCGAGGCCCGAACGCTCTATGCAGCGCAAGCAAGCCTCGAGGTGATGACGCGAAACTTCAACAAGGTCTTCGAAAGAAAATTGAATCCCTCGACGACCGATCTGGCCCGTGTAGTGGATCCGAATAACGTTCCGTCGATATCTCGGGCGCTTGGGGGCGAGTTCGACCTTTTGCCTGAGCTTGATCCGACATCAAAGAGCACGGCAGCGGTGCTTTCGGGCGGGCCTTATGCCGGCCTTTATGCGATCCGCGACACCTGGCGGCTTCGCACGACAGCCACCGACAACGGCGGCACACAGATCCGCCTTGCCCGCAACGTCCTCAACAATCGCATCCCGATCTTTCAGTTCGGTATTTTTTACGAAGACGATCTTGAATTGTACCGCCCACCGCGTTTCAGCTTTGGCGGCCGCGTTCATTCGAACCGCCACTTTTTCGTTTCGCCGGGAGCCGAAGGCGTTTACTTTGACTCGCGCGTGACGGCTGCCGGCCATATCATTACCCAAAGTTGGCGTAACTGGTTCTCCGGCGACAGCGCGAACAACCAAACATGGATCAAGAACGCTTCGGGCACTTTCCGCCAGCTTCTGCCGGACCGCGGCAGCGTTCTCAACGGAACGCCCAACGTTTTCGGCTCGGGCCAGTGGGCCGATCCTGACCTTCCGCCGAGTCGTTTAAATACAAATTTTGCATCGCAAAGCGCGATATTTGACGGTAATCTTCAAAACTTGACGAAACCGCTAAAACTTCCGCTGAAAGTCGGCGACGCTAATGCCGATCTGATCGAAATGGTCAAGCGAGGAAAGGAGGTGCCGGGCGCTAACGGCGGCGACCTTACTTCAAACGGTACGACGGCTGTGCCTGTAACAGCGGCCTTGGCCGACAACGATATACAGCGAAGCGAACGATTTGCCAACAAAGCCGGCATTCGCGTCAGCCTGGCTGACAGCAAGGCTAAACTGCCTGGCTGTGCTTCTGGTGTGGGGGTCAATCCGGTTGCAGGCGTTTGCGGCATCAGGCTCGACGGTGACAATTTAGGCCTTGGTGCAAATCCGAACATCACGAATGCCGTCCTTCCGCTAAGGGCCCGCGGGTATGAGCCAAAACCGATGAGGCGGATGCTGGGCGACACGTCGTGGGGGTACATTCCCACGCGGGTCAATGGTGAACGCCTTCATTCAGGATCGCCGCGAGAGGTGTGGATCAAGGTCGAAACGGTCACGACAGACGAGGCGACCGGGGCCATTATTACTAAAGATATAACGGAAGATATTTTGAGCTTGGGAGTGACCGAACAGGCGCTCAACCTCGGCGGCCGTTTTCAGATCAATGGATACGAACATACGCCGGCTTCATCCTCGCTTATAGCGACCACTCCCCAAACGGCTTCGGTTGGCACCGACAGCCGCTCCATCTTGAAGCTTCAGCGATTTCTGCTGAACGGGCCGGCGGTGCCGGTGAGCAGCCCGACCTCGTTCATGACGTCGTTCATCTCAACCGATTATTACAATGCAGTAGTTCGTTACAGCACGGTAGATGCTACCAAACTGGCCAACGGATGCAGCACCGGGTGCACCGGCCAGAACGGCGATCCCACCGGTGGACTTGAACGCTTTGCAATGAAGCTTGCGAGTGTAAATACGGCGAGCGTTATCTTCGACAAGGCGGTCGTGCCCTTCCCGATAAAAATGTTCGATATGCGCGAGGGCTTTCATTACGACGAACGCTCGACAACCTATTATTCGAACCTGACGACGCTCACCCGCAATGGCGTGATGAGCATGATCGACATCGATATTGCAAATCTGAGACGATTCCTTCGCGGCGACTTTAACGGCTTGTTTCCTGTCACCACCCAGTTCGCGATCTCAAATTCAGGTGTTGGGCTTACTAGCAATGATATTCCTCAGCAGGGCGGATGGGTGCTTTACGTTTCCGACCGAAGAGGCGATGCTGATTTCGACGGCGAGTTCGACATGGAGGACGTCTATGGCTCTGGTCTCGGGAACGACGGCGTGCTGCAGGCGGGAGAAGATGTCAACAGAAACGGCGCATTGAACACGGCCTACGGCACCGAAGCCGAGCGCTATCGTGATTTTCTTGTCATGCCTGACGTGGCGGCATCGGTTGACCATAAATACTATCGTCGCGGCGTCCGTCTTATTAACGGCACAGTTTTGCCCGGCATCTACGACGCCGCCACTCCGGCCAATACGCGTGGCTTTACAGTAGCGTCCGAGAACGGCGTTTACGTTTTGGGCAACTACAATGCAACCCATGTGAACACGGTTCCGGCGACCGGAAACACGCCGTATAACGAATACCGGCCGTTTGACACTCCCGTCCATATTCCGGCGTCGATCGTTTCAGATTCCGTGACGATCCTCTCGAACAATTGGAACGATGGAAAGAGTTTCTCGAGCCCGGTCACAAGCCCATATAACCAAAGCACGCGCCTGGCTACGACCACGACAATGCGTTTTGCGATGATCTCGGGCGATACGATCGCCAGCCGGGAGGCGACGCCCCATCAGGGCGGCATTTCACCGCGGCTTAACGGCGGTGTTCACAATTTCAAGCGCTTTCTTGAAAGATGGTCTGGCACAGGTGCCGAGAACGTGCGATTGGACTATGCCGGTTCGCTGATCAACCTGTTCAATTCAAGAAACAATAACGGTTCATTCAAATGCTGCAACACGGTTTACAATCCTCCGATCCGAAACTGGGTGTTCGACAGCACGTTCCTCGATCCGACGCGAATTCCTCCCGGGACGCCATTCTTCCAGTATGTGCAAACGACAGGGTTCGAGCGTTCGACGGATTAAGCGACACATTTGACGGTGCGGACTGACAGCAGTCCTCGCCCTACATTACAACCTTTGGTTGTGCCACATCGTTCGTAATCTTCTCCGCGAACGAACCTTGCCTGCCGGTAGATGCTCGTCATCGCCGGCGGGCAATTTTCTTGTTGTGTCTTTTTCGAACTTTGCATTTATAATAGCGTACATAATTTCGGCTACTGGCAGTACGGTTGTGGTGCGGGCCGGACAGATCGGATGAAGGAACTCTCGCTCAATAACTGCAGGCTTGACAAAAGATATGACATCTTCGACCGGCTCGGGCGTGGAAGTTACGCTGAGATCTTCATCGCTCGCGACACGATGGCGGCCGAACAGTCGCCCCATCGGCTAGTGGCGGTCAAGGCACTTAACGTTTTCCTTCAAGACGACCTTGACGCGGAACTTGAACGAACGCTGGTCGAGAATTTTCAGAACGAAGCCATCGCACTCGATCGAGTTCGTCATCCGAACATAATCAGCAGGCTTGGCCACGGCACGGCCCGCGACGTTCACGGAACCCTTTTTCATTATCTTGTCCTCGAATATCTCCAGGGCGGCGATCTACAGAAACTGCTTCGTGATGAAGGATTGAGCTTTGGGCAGGCGTTCGTTTACCTCGAGCAGGTGTGCGCAGGGCTTCGACACGCGCATCTGCAGGGAGTGATCCACCGAGACATTAAGCCGCAAAACTTGTTGCTGACCAAAGATCGCGAAACCGTAAAGATAGCCGATTTTGGTGTTGCCAGGCTGGGCAACTCAGATGCCCCGATAACGCGCGTCGGCACCAATATTTATGCGGCTCCCGAACACAGCCCTATGTCCAGCGACGGCGACGCCATGGTCGTCAGCGTGCTCACTCCCGCAGCCGACATTTATTCGCTCGCAAAATGTACATACACGCTGCTTACCCGCGAGGCACCTAGGTTCTTTGCCAACCAACAGATCACTGAGATACCGCTCGCGGTCCGGGAAAAGCCGTGGGCCGGCGAGCTGAAGCGTGTGTTGGCGCGTGCGACCTGCCGTAATCCGGAAGAGCGGCATTCATCTATCGACGAACTGTGGCACGATCTAGGAAAGGTCCGTCGATTTGCCGACGAGGGCGAAATTGCGACTCACGTGCGGTCAAGAACGGCCTCGGCTCCGCAGCCACATTTTGCAAGCGGATATTCGCCCATCGCTCCGAAGCGGGCCCGATTCAACACGTCTCGCCAATTGGACATGCGTCAGCTTTCGGTGACTACGCCTTTGTCCAATATGCCTCTCATCGAAACACGCGTATCCGATATCGGCCCTGTGGTCAGGCCGCAGCCGCCGATCCTGGATGACGCGAGTCCGCGGTCGGACGGTGCAAAACTCCAAATTGACATTCCGAATGCGGTCGGCAGCGCAGCGTCTCAGCAAAAACAAAAGAATGCGAAGATGCTTCGTCGCTTTGCCGCCGTTACTCTGGCTCTTGGCCTGTTTGCAGGCGGGCTTTTCGTGACGCATTCTTCGCTTCAAGGTTCCGGATATTTGCCCGAGGTCGGCGGATTGTTTCGTTCTCAGACCGGCCGGGCCAACACCGACATAAATTTGCGGCCCGCGCCGAATTTGAATAATGAGCCGATCGGACTGGTAACGAGAAACTCGAGGGTCAAGATCGTGCGAACGGAGAACAACTGGCATCAGGTTGACGTCATCGAGCAGGGCCGCGTCCGGGCCAATGCACCCTCGGCCACGCGAGGCTGGTTGAACGGAAAATACGTGGACCTGGATGAGAAATGATTTAGATCGACGGAGGTAGCATCGGCTCTGAGCATACTGGATAAGGTCAGAAAATGGATCGACGGGGAATCGGCCGAGGCCGTTCTCGAAGAAGCGGCCCGCGACGCGCAGGTCAAACCTCGCAGCAGGGCTGAAGAGTTCATCGTCAAGATCGCACGTGCCGTCGAAGCGGTCATGCAGGCTGAAATGGTGCCGCTGCCTCAGGGAACGACCATAATTCCAAGCGAATACGCCATTTTTCTAAGCGGCGAGGACGATAAGGAATGGAAGGGCGTTAAGCGAAAGGGACTTGAACAGGGGCTGTATCATATACTCGCCGAGCGTGCGAAGGAGATCGCGGGCCGCAAGAAACTTGAGACAAAGTCGTTTGTTATCGAACTCCGTGTCGATGCCACGCTTGAAAAAGGTGATGTCCGCGTCCAGCATAGCTGGGAAGATTCGTCTGCAGGGAAAACGGGTGTGCTCCCTCGGGCGAAGGTTCCCGCCGTCCCTCCCGTGCAAAGAAAGCAAGCCTCTGCCTTGCCGACCAGCCCGAACCTAAAGCCGCCAGTTTCGAGGCCGCTTCAATTCCCGCCGCCTCCCGATCAGTCGCTGCAGGAAACGATCCCCAATTCAAAGTTCGTCGAAAATGTCCCGCCGACCGATCCGGCCATCGACGACGGCGAAGAAATGACAAACGTTCGCCGCCGGCTCGCCGAACTTTACAAACTGGAGATCTGGTTGAATGGCGTCAGGCAAAATGTGGTCCCGATCTTTCAAGAGGTCGTCGTGGTAGGTCGAGGTTCGAAATCTCGGCCCGTTGACATATCTTTGGCAGGCGACCCTGAGATCAGCCGCCGCCATCTTACAATCCATACCGATGGGAACGGGAAGTTTTGGGTGGTGAACGAAGGCCGCAATGCCGCGGCCATTAACAATTTCGAACTGCCCATCGGGGAGCGTGTGAATCTGGCCCCGGGCGTCAGCCTCGCAGTCTGCAGTTATATCCTTCGGATTCAGGCACGCTAACGCACTGTGCCTGAAGCTCGGATCCTGTCAATTTGAATCGAAGGATTTTTATTGATCGAAGAAGTGCGATCGTTGTCGGCGTTCGGTTCGCGCCAGCCTGTCCCCATACCAGTTCGGTAACGATGGAACATCGTTGAGCCCGAACGGCAATATGATTACCGCCCAACTGCTGTCTGATCCGCGACCCCTGATCGGAGATCACTGTTCGGCCAATTCTCGTTCGACTTGCGGCAAATAGGTCCTGCGAAGTCGGATGACAAAGCTTTGGGCTTCTCTCACGTCCCGCCCGGCTTCTAAAAGACTGGACTGAACCTGCTGCATTACGCTCATTACGCTTGCTCTTTCGGCTTGAAGGGCACGACGTCGGCTCTCTTTTATCTCGGGCGTTCGCGTGCCGCCTTCAAATGCAAGGCTTCTTTCGAGTGCCTGTTCGCTCAGATCGTTCTCGATCTGGGTAAGGCGCGTGCGCAGCGAAGCTTCCTTTTCCACCAGCTCGATCTGGTACTTTTGCAGAGTTGCCAGCCGCTGTTCTGACTGGACAAGCAGCTGCATTCCCATAACGAGACGGGCTTGTTTTTCAGACAGCGAAATGCCGTCAACCTTTGCAAATTTATCAACGAAGTCCCGCAGAGCCTGCGTCATGGTCTGAACGGAAGCGGCGATCCGCGAAATGTCCTGCGCCATGCCTGTGTTCGGGTCGAAGTACCGGTCCGAAGCGGGAGTTGCGGTATTCTGCTGACTAAAAACGGTAGCGGCCGATACCAACAAAATGGCCGCAGCTAGCGCGTTACGTAACTTCATCATTTTATTCCTTGTCAAAAAGTTGGAACCGACAAATGTCTTCACGGTTTTTCTTTCATTTGGTTGCAATCATTTACAGTATCGAAAGGAAATTCCCTTTCCCTCACCATGTTCTGTACCTCTCTGACAGCCGCTGCGGCCCGCCCCAACACATCGGGGGGATACTTAAAAAGCAGAGAATTTTGTTCGAACTCATCGTCGTCCAGCACGTCCGCCTTGCCGTCGGGCCCGACAATCAGGTCGATGTCGAGGTCAATATAGTCTAGCGTTTCGGCCGTTAGAATCGGCGGCATTGCAATGTTGCAGTAGAACGATCGGAACTCGCCATTCGGCTCGTGAAATCGAAATACATTGAACCAGCGGTCAAACCAGAAAAATTCGTAGGATATTGTGCCGGCATGTATTCGCCCAAGAAAAGGATGTTCGATCTCGCTATCAAAAGCACCGATCAGTGTCAGTAGGCTGTCGGTCTGTTCGATCAGCCGGCAGTTCCAGCTTCGGCGAACGCTGAGGTCGTAGCGAAGGGAATTGACGGTTATCCAACGGTCCATTTAACCTTCTGCCGGCACTCTAACAACAAGGACCGAACAGGGCGCATGGTGAACCACAGACGAAGAAACCGATCCAAGCAGCAATCGTTCCCAACGGCTGTAGCCATGCGACCCGACAACGATAAGGTTTGCGCCCCACTCTTCAGCCGTTTCAACGATGCGGCTGTCGGGCGAGCCGAAAGGTATATCCGTAGAGATCAAGACACCGCCTGCTGCTTCCCCCTCCTGCAGCTTGGCAGCCGCGTCGGCAACGATCTTTGACGCATTCTCTTTCGCGGCTTTTTCGATATCGCCCGTATCCGGGATATAGCCTCCGTAAATATCGATCGCCATCGGCAATGCCATATCGACAACGCTTATCACCTTTATCTCGTCGCCCTCGATCAGCTTCAGCCCTCTGATCAGGGCGATCGCGGCCTCGCTTTGCTTACCGCCGTCGGTTGCGAACAAGATCTTCATTTCAAACCTCCTCCTATATGATCTCTACGACCAATTTTGGCAAAAGCTGTCGGAGCATGGTCTCTTCCACGTCGGTCAGGCCTCCTGTCGTTTGCCGGTCGATCTGATGCCAGACAGCTTCCACCTTGGGCCTTACATCCCGCCCCTTTCGAGTCAGACAGATCCGTGTCGAACGGGCGTCGTTCTCATACTTGACACGTGTCACAAAGTCGCTTTCGAGCAGGCCGCCGAGTGCCTTGTTCACCGTCGCAGCAGAGACGCCCAGCCGGGCAGCGAGGTCGATCTGCCTGAGCCCGTCCTGTTTCCAAAGTTCAAAAAGCACAAAGAGCTGGCGGGAATGCAGCCCTAGCGGCCTGATCTGATCCTCGATCAAGTTGCGATGCGCGGTCCCGGCATTCGCGAGAATGAAACTTACAGTGTCTTCGATCTTCATCGGCTAAAGTCAATTATCACTTTTAAACGCCTGCGCGGCCACACTTAATAGCGGTCGAATAATTTACCGTTAGACGGCTACTATACTTTAATTAGCCGTCAAATAAAAATTGATTAGTGGTCTAATAAATTTCATTCAGACGTATAATAAATTTCAGTTAGACATAATATAATCTACGTATGGACAACGTCGAAACGCTTAAAAAGGGGCGAAACCTGCTGCTTTCGCTTCACAAGTCGCTTCTGGATTTTGAACGCCTGGTTTATGAAGGAACTTACGGCAAGGTTTCCGCCGGGGCGTTTCTTAATCTTTTACTTGAAGATGAGAATTTCTCTTGGCTGCGAAGGTTTTCGGGGGTGATCGTCGAGATCGACGAGCTTCTTGCTCAGCGTGACGGATTTTCGGACGAGGCAGTGAGCCTCCATATCGAAAAGGTCCGAGACGTCATTCTTTTCACAGATGAGGAAAGCGAATTTTCGTTGCGATACCGCGGCGGTTTGCAGCAGAACGTCGAGGCCGCCGCGATCCACGCAGAACTGCAAAGACTGCTGGCCTAGATCAGCTTCGGCCGCTTTTCTTCCAATCGGCAAGAAATGCGTCTAGGCCTTTGTCCGTTAGCGGGTGATTGGCAAGTTGAGCGATGACCTTGAACGGGATCGTGGCTACATCCGCCCCAACGAGCGCGCAGTCAACAATGTGCATTGGATGGCGGATAGATGCAGCCAGCACCTCGGTTTTAAAGTCATAATTCCCGTAGATCTGTACGATGTCCTGGATCAGCTGCATTCCATTCGTCCCGACATCGTCAAGCCGACCGATAAACGGTGAAATGTATCTCGCTCCCGCTTTTGCGGCCAGGATAGCCTGAGCCGCCGAAAAACAAAGGGTGACATTTACGCCAGTTCCTTCGTCGGTCAAAACTCGAGTCGCTTTCAGGCCTTCGACCGTTAACGGACATTTGACCACCACATTGGGGGCGATCCTCGCCAGATCTCGGCCCTGGTCGATCATACCGGCAGCATCAAGCGCCGTCACTTCGGCAGAGACATCGCCCTTGACGATCGAGCAGATCTTGCCGACATGCTCTTTGAAATCGACGTCGCCTTCCTTAGCGACAAGCGTTGGATTTGTCGTCACACCGTCGATCACGCCCATTTCATTTGCTTCGCGGATCTCGTCCAGGTTTGCTGTGTCAATGAAGAACTTCATAAAGTTTTCCGATAAAAACTGTCAAATTGATGTAAAGAGCGATTCAACTTCCTACTACCGGGTTGGTCAAAACGCCGATTCCCTCGATCTCGACCTCGCACACATCGCCATGCGACAAACGGGATACGCCCGACGGCGTGCCGGTCGCGATCAGGTCGCCCGGCATAAGCGTCATCATCTTTGAAATGTATCGTATCAAATAATCAACGGGAAACACCATTTCTGCGGTCCGCCCGGACTGCCTTACCTCTCCGTTCACGCGGCAGACTACGGCGAGGTCAGAAACGTCGAGTCCGGCCGCGAGCTCCGGGCCTATCGGACAAAACGTATCAAACGATTTTGCACGTGCAAACTGCCCGTCTTTCCGCTGAAGATCTCGAGCCGTAACATCGTTAAGACATGTAAAACCACGGACGTAGGAAAAAGGATTTTCTTCATCGCCAATGTCCTTGCAGCGACGGTCGATCACCACGGCGAGCTCGGCCTCATGTTCGACCTGGTCGGACAATCTGGGCAGAACGATCGGCTCATTGTCAAAAATAATTGCAGAAGGAGCCTTTAGAAAGAGCATTGGCGCTTCAGGGACCTGATTGCCAAGTTCCTTTGCGTGATCGGAGTAATTCCTGCCGATACATACGACCTTCGAAGGCAAATAGCCAGGGCCAAGCTCCATTTTCATTCTTCCTTGTTAATTTTTATGGTCGATCCGAGCTTTCATCGAGCGAATAGGCTGAATCGTAAACGTTGATATTACAGGAGTTTGTAGATTTTATCCAACGCCCCCGAAGATGCTTGATGTGCGACAGGGAAAAAAAGTACCGATCGTTCAAAAATATCGCAAAAAACATTGACAAACACGCCCATAATCAGTATCATAACCTTACTGAACGCGTTCCGGTACTAGGAAGTTGTACGATAGACTTCCGGCCCAATGGTCGCCCGGATTTGAAATCCAGCGTGGAAAGTAAGAGCGGGAGTTACGTCATTGGGAACGCTCTTGAGGGTCTTGTCGGCGCAATGCTCTTGACTCGATAAAGAGTAGTTACAAAAGATAGAAGGCTTGTTGCCGGCATGCAGCAAGCCTTTTCTTTCTTTTGGACGCCGTTCCCAGTTGATTTTTGCGGATCTTTTTTGCCAAAATCATCCCACATCATTGTTGTCAATCACTTACACTTAAATGGCTAAGGCTGTGCATTAAGTAATTCGTGTCCATCCGTCCGCGGATTCGCGTCCGGGATAGGTACACCGCTTATTGACTCGCTGCTTTCTGACGAGCCTCCTGGCAGTCTGTCCGACACCACCATACTTGGCTCGGAGACATTGCCAAATTTATCCACCGCCACTACGTAATACGAATATTCAATATTCTTTTCGACTTTCGCATCCTCAAAGGTTGTGACCTCGAGCAGGTCCGGTGTCAGCAGTTCCCATTCTGATCTCGGCAGAGATGGGTTCGTGGTCCTGTAAATACGGTAGCCGGCAATATCCCGTTCCGGATTCGGCGGGAAGAAGATCGATATAGCTCCGGGCGCGGCGGCGATCGTTATCGAATCAGGCGGCGTTGGCGGGAATGTATCGACAGGTTTGACCTCGACGATATTAGATTCGCTGCTTTCCGTCCGCTCCGCACCCGTCCCGGCCGAAACCGCTCTTACAAAATAGAAATAGCCTTTCTCAAATTCGAATTCCTCGTCCAGATATTCAGTCTCGGTTACCAGCGACCTGTTTACCACGACAGCGGCGCGGTCCGAGCTGTCTGTTCGGTAAATATTATAGCCGGCAACATTTACGGGCGAGCTTCCATCGACATTACGTTCCGGCGCGGTCCATTTCAGGACTATAGCATCTTGAGTTACCTCTGCCGTGAGCGAGGTAGGTTCTGCAGCCACTCTGGCTTCGGGTTCGAGAAGGAGAAAATTTGAGAACGCGGCCCTCTGCCCCGAGGCATTTACCAGCCGCACCGCGTAGCGCAAGCGTGCGGGCTGGCCTGCCAACTGCAGCGTGTCCGTATATCGATATCGTTCTTCGCCGAAATCATCGTCAGTCACTCGGACCGAAGCGATCACGAGGCTTCGGGCGGCAAATTCGGCTTCCGACATTGTCAGCGGCGCGGTTGGTTGTTCGGCCAAACGATAGATCTCGATCCGCGCAATGTGTCTGACATCGTCTTTAGGAGCATTGGTTTCAGGCATTTGCCACGACAAGATCACGCTGTTGCCGCGCTGAAATCCTGCGATCTCCACACGCTGCGAGACCTTAGCGATCGGCGGAAGGGGAGGCTTTCGCTTGCCGCAGCCCGAGAGGGTCAGAGCGAAGATCGCCGCCGCAAACAACAAGATAACGGCTGGGATCCGGCTTAGGCTGAAGATGATGCCCATCGAACGCATTGTGTCAGCAATTCAAACTGGTGATGCCCGTGCTTAAAGCACGTACTGCCTCAGATTCTGGTCCTGGATCAGCCCGCCAAGTCGTTCTTCGACATAATTTACATCGATGACTTGTTTTTTTTCTTCAAGTTCTCCACCGAGGAAGCTCAATTCCTCAAGTAGTTTCTCAAGAAGCGTATGCAGCCGGCGGGCGCCTATGTTTTCCGTCGCGCGATTCATTTCGGCCGTCATTTCAGCGATGCGCGCCACTGCTTCAGGCGTAAATTCCAGCTCGACACCTTCGGTGCCTAGCAAGGCCTGATACTGTTTGACCAGGGAGTTCTTAGGCTGGGTAAGTATCCGCTTAAGGTCTTCGACGGTCAGCGACTCCAGCTCGACCCGGATAGGGAAGCGGCCCTGCAGCTCTGGGATGAGGTCAGATGGCTTTGAAACATGAAACGCCCCCGCCGCGATGAACAGGATATGATCTGTGTTTACCATCCCGTACTTAGTGTTTACGTTCGTGCCTTCCACGATCGGGAGCAAGTCGCGTTGGACGCCCTCGCGGGATACGTCGGGCCCGGCACCGCCTTCGCGGCCGGCGACCTTATCCAGCTCGTCCAAAAAGACGATGCCCGAATTCTCGGCCCTCTTTATCGCGGCACGCGTGACGCTTTCCATATCGATCAGTTTTTCCTGTTCGTCGCGAGTCATCGCCGCACGAGCGTCGGCCAATTTCATCTTACGGCTGACGGTCCGCGAGGGAAAAAGATTTCCAAACATGTCTTTTAGGTTCACGCCCATCTCTTCCATGCCCTGTCCGCCTACAAAATCGATGGTCGCGTTCCCTCGGTCCTGCGTTTCTATTTCGACCAGCCGTTCGTTCAGGTCACCGCGTCGAAGCTGGTCACGCAGCTTTTCTCTGGTCCTTGAATAGGACGATTCCGCGGCGTCACCATCCTCCCCTGAGACGCCCTGCTGGAGATGATCTAATGATGTCGGGGGCAGAAGTATGTCCAAAAGCTTTTCTTCCGCATTCAGTTCCGCCGTCTCACGAACATCCTCGTAGGCGGATTGGCGCGACATCTCGACGCTGATCTCTGTCAATTCGCGTATCATGCTTTCGACATCGCGGCCGACATAGCCAACTTCCGTAAATTTCGATGCCTCGATCTTGATGAACGGTGAATCTGCCGCCCGCGCCAGCCTGCGGGCGATCTCTGTTTTTCCGACGCCCGTTGAGCCGATCATGAGTATGTTCTTCGGCAGCACGTCGCGAGCGATCTCGTCAGGCAGCTTTTGTCGTCGTATCCTGTTTCGAAGGGCGATCGCGACCGCGCGCTTTGCGGCTGCCTGGCCGACAACGTAGCGGTCAAGTTCCTCCACGATCTGGCGCGGCGTCAAAGAGTCGAGTGTTAATTTTGCAGCGGCAGTTTCACCGCCAAGATAGATCGTCATTATCGATTTAATAGATCGTCCGGGGAACCTTGCGGCCGGCCGCATGGCCCGCCGGAGTTCCGATTGCACCATTCCTAAAGCTCATCGACAACAAATTCGCTATTTGTATAGATGCAGATCTCACTTGCTATGCGTAGAGATTCTTCAGCGATCTCGCGTGCAGACAGTTCAGTGTGGCGAAGCAGGGCACGGGCGGCAGCGCTAGCGTACATGCTGCCCGAACCTACCGAAAGTATTCCGTCGTCCGACGAGATTACGTCGCCCTTGCCGGAAATAAGGAACGCGTCGTTCTTATCGGCAACGATCAGCAGAGCTTCGAGATTTCTCAGGTACTTGTCGGTTCGCCAGTCCTTGCTGAGCTCGATCGCGGCACGTTCGAGCTGGCCCTGAAACTCGGCAAGCTTCGATTCAAATCGAGCGAGCAGAGAAAAGGCATCTGCCGTCGCACCGGCAAATCCAACCAGTATCTCTCCGTTTCCGAGCCGCCTGATCTTTTTCGCCGTGCCTTTGATGACCGTGTCCCCGAGCGTGACCTGGCCATCGCCTGCTATCGCGACGGCCCCGTTTCGACGAACGAGCAGGACGGTGGTTGAACGGATCTTAGCCAAGTGTTTCGAACGTCCCATAAAACCTAAATCATAAGGTCTTGTCATTAAATCCTCAAATTGACATCTATATCGAAATTGAATGAACATTATGTAAGATATGACTGCTAGACCTCGTATCGGGATAACAATGAGGCTGGAGATCGATACCCGACGGTTTTATTTGGGGCGCGATTACAGCGAAGCGGTCCAGGGGGCTGGAGGTCTTCCGGTGCATCTGCCGCTCATACCCGACAAGGCCTTCATCGAGGATCTGGTCGCCGGGCTAGACGGCGTCTTGCTTCCCGGCAGCGATACGGATGTCGATCCCGCATATTTCGGCGAAGATCCGCATCCCAGATTGAAAAAAGTGGTCCCTGAAAAGGATGAGACCGACCTGCTGGTGCTCGATGCGGCCGAACGTGCGGGAATACCGATCTTTGCGATTTGCTACGGCACACAAGTCTTGAATGTGTTTCGAGGCGGATCGCTCTTTCAGGATATCGAGTCGTTGGTCGAGAACCACCTAAAGCATGAGCAGGGGATACCTCTCGATCGAGCTTCGCATTCGGTGAACGCTTCAGACAGTGGACGGCTTGCAGCAGCGGTAAAAGAGGCAGGCGTGAAACAAGTTAAAGTGAATTCTCATCATCATCAGGCTATTAATAAAATAGGGAATGATTTAACTGCAACTGCGACAGCGAACGATGGCGTTATCGAATGCATCGAAGACGTGCGTGAAGGTCGTTGGGTGGTAGGCGTGCAGTGGCACCCGGAACTGAATTGGAGAAACGATGCGGTATCGCTCAGGCTTTTTTCCGATTTTGTCTCGGCCTGCAGCGGTCGTACGGTTCAGGCTGGTACCAGTTAAGTCTAATGGTGTCAATTGATCGCAGGGATCTGTGCAATATCTGGCTTAAGTGTCGGGGGTTCGACAGTTAAGATTTTGGTTTAGATGGTTTCCGCCCGGGACCAGGATTCTAGAGACGGAAAATAATGGACAGCAATACAGTTTTTGTCGGCTTTTTGGCTTGGCTTTTTCCAGGTGCCGGCCATTTGATGCAAAAGCGGTTCACGAGAGGACTGATCATCTCGACAGCGATCTGGACAATGTTCGTGATCGCCATCGCAAGCGGCGGAGCTTATTACCCCGGATTCGAATTCAAAGACGGGACACTGCTCTATTTGCTCAACGTCTTCGCCACCTTTGGCAACGGCCTCGGCGATCTGATCAGCTTTCTGTTGTCCGTGGAGCCCTCGCGGGATGTCGCCGCGCGTGCGACCTTCGAATACGGGGGGCGATTTCTTGAGGTCGCCGGACTCCTCAATTATCTTGCTGTCATCGACGCGGTCGATATTAACCTCGGAAGGAAAGAATGATCCATTTTCTCTATCTCATCGGATTCGCATTCTTCGTCGCGGTCTGTTTCGGTGTCTTTTCGAGCGGGACGGCTCGCGAGCGCGTGCTCTACGGGCTTAAGACCTTTCTGCAGTTTGTCGGCATTAGCCTTTTGATCGCCTGGGTCCTTTATTTCATTCCGTTTTGATCCGGCAGTCCCTCAGGGTGAGCTATAGAGAACAGGTGGGTTATGCCGATAGTTGAGACGGAAGGCGTCGTATTGAAAAGCCATAACCTGGCAGAAGCTGACCGCATCGTCGTATTCTTTACTCGAGACCACGGGATCATTCGCGGGGTGGCAAAAGGTGCGAAAAGGTTGAAAAGCCGGTTTGGCAGCACTCTTGAAGCCTTTTCGACCGTTCAGCTTACCTATTTTGAAAAAGAAGAACGCGAACTGGTTTCGATACAGAATATCGAGCTTCTTGCTTCGAGATTTCAGGCCGCAAGCGACCCTTCGTTTCTTCGGACCTTTTCCTATCTTGCCGAATTGTTGATCGCCCTTGTTCCGCCGCACGATCCACAGCTAACAACCTATCGAATGGTGAAAAGCTGTCTTGATTCAGGGGCCTCGGACAATGCGGGCCTCGAGGCGATCGCTCTGTATTTCGAACTTTGGCTTTTCCGGCTTAGCGGCTTTCTGCCTTCTCGCTCAACCTGTGGTCAATGCGGCAGGCAATGGTCGAATGGCGACGAGCGGTGGCTGGCGCCGGACCTTCACCTTTATTGCAAAAAATGCCGCCGTGAAAGACGAGATACGCGGCTCGAGAACGAACATGTCGAAGTGTTGAACAGTGTTGATAGGCTTTCGCCGGACTTGTTTCTCGCTGAGACAAGGAGATACACCCCGGCCGTTAGAGAGATCTCAAAGATACTGCGGCCGTTTCTTAGAAATGTTGTGGGCCGCGATCTTGCTATGGAACGTCTCGCAGGCTCCGCTATCTAGTCGCTTAAAATGAGACTTGGCTGGAAAATCTCAGTTTACCTCATCGGCTCGGTGCTTCCGTACTTCATTTTCTCCTGGGTGCTTCTGAGCGTTGTCCTCTTTGTTCAGCAGGCAGGCCGCTTTTCAGACATCTTTTTCAGCGCAAATGTCCCGTCCAGCCTCGTCTGGCAGCTCAGTATAGCGCTTATCCCAAACGTCATTTCGTTCACCTGCCCGATGGCGGCGCTCGTCGGTGTGATCATCGGCCTGACAAAGATGCAGAACGACAGCGAGATCGTCGCCATCAAGGCCGCGGGCGTGGGCAATTTGGCGATCGCAACACCGTTCGTCGTCCTCGGCATCATTCTCTCCCTGTTCGCAATATTCGTAAATCTCAAAGGCGTGCCGATGGCCGCCGGCGTGGTTCGGCAGGTTGCTTTGCGGAGTGCCCTATACAAGCTGGAATCGCCGATCGAGCCCGGCGTTTTCAACACCGAGATCGCGGGCTTCACTATCTACGTGAAAGGCGGCGACCTTGCAACAGGCAAGTGGAAGAACATATTCGTTCATAACGAAGATCAGGCCACTGGCACCGTTCGCTTGATCACTTCGCAAAGCGGCCGCATCGATCATTCTGACGACGACTCGGAGCTCGTCCTCGAAAATGCCGTCAGCTCTACCTTTTCCGAAGCGAACGGCCGGTTCAAGTTCTATTCCGAGAACATCGGTGAGGTCCGCTATGCGGTGAAGACGCGTCGTTCCGAGTTGGTCCAGAGGCTGAACAGTACCGAGCTGAGCCCGGAGGAACTTGGTCTCGATCAGTTGTCGGACTACGCACGGGCGCGCGAGGGCCAGCAAAAGACCGAAGCAGAACTGCTCTGGTATCGGCGAATAATGCTGTCGGTCTCGCCGCTCATCTTTTGTATTTTCGCAACGGTATTCGTTCTTCGCTACAACCGTAAGAGCCGCGGTTTCGCGATCGTATCGGCATTGCTCGGGCTGATCGCATACTATTTGCTGGCATTTCTCGGAGAGCAGTTGGCGCGGACGGGCACAATAAGCGTCCCGGTCGGAAGTCTCGTCCCGGTCTTTTTCAGTATCTTTGCGATTGTGTGGCTTGCCGCCGCTGGTCGCTTTGCCTTTGCGGGACGCTTCGGCGAGTTATTGTCGCGGGCGGTGACCCGATTCCGCACGCGTCCAAAGAAGACCAGTTTTGGAAACGTGTTCCTTGATCTGACCTCCGGCATTCGCGATTTCGACATCGCCTTTGATCTCGTCCGCTACTATGTACTCTCACTGGGCTTTCTCGCAGCGGTCTTCATAATCTTTACTGCTTTTGAGCTGTGGAAGTTTGCCGGCACGATGGAGAATGGCATATTTCTGCTGATCAAATATCTGTTCTTCCTTTTGCCATTTGTCTATTTGCAGCTGTCTGCTTCGGCCGCGATGATCGCAACACTGGCAACCTACGTCATCAAATCCAGGCAAAACGAGATCGTCACCTGGACCTCGGCCGGCCAAAGCGTTTATCGCCTATTGGTGCCGTGCCTGCTTTTCACCCTCGTGCTCGGCTTTCTAAATTGGCAGATACAAGAGCGCATCGCACCGATTGCGAACCGGGTGCAGGACGATCTGCGGCTTCAGATCCGCAGCCGCGGGGCCCTTCCCGTTATACCTGATAAGGTGTGGGTTGCGGATCAGGCAAAGGTAATTTCGTTCAAGCTGGCGAATGGATCGGAGGAAACCTTTCAAATGCCCGGGCAGCGATGTGCCGTCAGGTGCGACATCGTTGGGCTTACGGTTTATTCGTTTGGCGATGACGGCGTGCGGTTAAGGTCGGTCTATCGGGCCCCGGCCGCCGAGTGGGAAAGGGGCCGCGTCACACTTCAGGCAGAGGGCGACCGCCTCGAGATGGGAGACGAGAGCGTTACGCGCTCTTCGCTTCCGATCGGCACCGTTATCGAGGGCGCAAACCCATTCCTCGGCCTTGCTCGCAAACCTGCGCAGATGAATACCGAAGAGGTTCGGCTGCAGTTGGATGCCAGCGAATCTGAGGTCGAACGCAGGAATTTCGCCGTAGCTCTCGATCGAAAATATGCCACTCCGTTTCAGCCGTTCGTCCTGGCGCTCTTCACGGCCCCGTTCGCCCTCAGTCTCAGCCGAAAAGGGAAGGCGGCCACTACCGGCTATGCGATCGGTATTTGGCTGGTCTATATGGGCACGATCAGCATTTTCGATCAGTTAGGATTGACTGGCTCGCTCTCGTCAGGCGTTGCGGTTTGGGCTCCGACGGTTGCGTTTGCCGCGATCGGAGCATTTCTCATGTCAAGGGTTCGGACCTGAAGGCCTAAGGTGTCGATATCAGTTATTCGTTATAGGCATCGTCGTCGTATCGACGCAAACATAGCGGAATACGGCTTCGCCGATCGAGCCTGGCTTTACGGCGTCCTGCTTTGACGATGGAGTGAGCAGGTTGGTTTTTGCGGCAAGCGCTTTATTATCAGCGCCTATTACCGAGGTCTTCTCGAGTAGCAAGACATTTTTCGAGCAATCTACCGTGGCGAATTGCACCACGTGGCGCAGTTCACGCGGCAAGTTGTATCGCCGCGCAAAAGCTGCCGTGTTTACCGGCATGATCCTGACCCAAAGCTCGTAAAGTCCTTCCTTATTGAGTCTTATTCCTTTGCCATGGACAGTGAACCCGCGTTCGCCCTCGACCGTCGGGCCAAGTTTTACCCAATTCTCATCGGCCAATTTTTCGGCATTTGCCGAGGCGGATCTATTTTCCTGCGCCGCGGCCGAAACCGCTGCCGCCGCCATAAGCACCGCGATCATCCATCTCATATGGGTTTAACTATCTTCCAATTCTGCAGATTTTGCAACCGGTTTTATTCCCGGGCCTGATCACAGAGTTTCGGCCCGCCTCTCGTGCGATCCGTCTCGATATTTTTGCGCGGAAAATTTGCTTTGACTGAGGTTCGAAGTTTGCTAATATTCTGGAAAAGGGCATGGCTGAAGAAACGCGAGAGAATATTTATCCGGGAGTAGGAAGGCTCGGTTATTTTTTGACCAGAGTAATGTTGGTGATCGCAACTACGTTTGCGGTCGTTTATTTCGGGCCTGAAAGCTCAGCGTTTCGGGCGATCGCCCTTATGGCGACGGTTGCCGGCCTTGTTCTTGATGTCATGCGGCTCAGAAATATCGGCGTCAGCCGGTGGTTTGTTTTCCTGAGGTTTATCCCGTGGGTCGGCGTGCTGTTTTCGGTGATGCTGCAAAGCGCCCAGGGCGGCTGGACCGAGTCGCGACGCCTTGATCGTGCTGGCTTGGCGATCATCGGCGTCCATCTTGCGATCCTTGCACTCGTCTTGTACCTCGTTTTCCGCTCACAATTTGTCGGCGAGATCTTCGCGATCCCCTTCGGTGGGTAAGTGATCGCATCGACCCGCTTCAATCAGCGTCTTCGGCAGGTTTGCCTGATCTTCGGCATTGCGAATGGGCCTTTGGCGAGGTCTTCACGGTCCTCAGGTCGAGGATCAGATTTCCGTCCAGATCGATCTTCGGAAACCGGAATTCTATCGTCTCCATCGGCGCGATCCCAAACTCGGTGACCAGCCGGTATGCACGCACGATCTTTCCTCCCCGCCGTCCGTATTTTCTTACCGGATACGCATGTGGTTCTCCCCGCCGGGCAGGTTTAAGCCCGAGCCGCCCGTTAAAACGGTCCCACATGATCACGACCGCCGTCGGCCGCGCCAGCCGCTCCCATGTTACGCGGCTCATCGCGATCGCCCCCATCCGGTTCATCGAAACATACAGCTTCGACCAATGCGCCGCCACGTCTCCCCTCGGCAATATTTCCCAATCCATTTCCATATTGAAACGCTCGCTCCTTAAACCGAAACGAGTGTATCATAGATGGGGCAATGTTGCAAAATCGGCACGTCGCGTCCTACACGTTCCGCCTTCGCCTCCACGTGTAGCTAGCGATATTTTCGTGTGCTCCGCACACTTTCGACCTTCAATTTCATGTCGAAATGTTTGGATAATATCGAAACATCAATCCCAAAGATATTGTTCATCGAAATCGATCTTATGGCGTCGGAGAAAGCCTTCGTACTCGGCCTCGAACGTTTGCTTTTTATGATGATCTTTCTGGCGGCGGATGTAATCCCGCACCGCTTCGACCGCCGATTCGCTTACGGTGAAGGCCCCGTACCGCCGATGCCATGCAAACTTCGGATAATGTTGTTTGGCCCATTTCGACGAGCTTGCCTTTAATTCACGCATGAAAGCGGGGAAGTCGCACGGCTTAAGAATTATGAGCAAATGGACGTGGTCCGGCATTCCGTTGATCGCGATAACCTCGCCCTTGAGGTTTTTCACGATTCCGGCAAGGTAGCGATAGAGTTCCTCTTCCCAGGTGCGTGAGATCATCGGAAAGCGGTCCTTCGTGCCAAAGACAATGTGATAAATGAATCAGGTGTGCGACATTCTCTAGTTGATGTGACGTGTGGTTCACACGCTTGGGAATTTTGCTTCATGTATTCTACACGTTTCGGCTTCGCCTTCACGTGCAGCTAGAATTATGATCATGTGCCGACGCGCACATTACAGAGAAAATTCGATGTTTACAAAAGCCATTGTCCGACAGCCGAGTGAGAATTTTGCAGATGGTTTGACCAGCGTTGATCTTGGTGTGCCTGATGTTGACAGGGCGTTGGGGCAGCATCGGGCGTATTGCGAGGCGTTGTTGAGGTTCGGGCTCGAGCTTATCGAGCTGGAGCCGGATGCGGAGTTTCCGGATTCGACGTTTGTCGAGGACACCGCGATTGTCACGGACCGCTGTGCGGTCGTTACGCGACCTGGTGCCGCAAGCCGTACCTGCGAGACCGTCAGCATAGCGGCGGCCCTTGCGCCATACTACGACAAACTCTCTCGCATAGAGCCGCCGGGAACGGTCGATGGAGGCGATGTTTGCCAGCTCGATGAACACTTTCTTATCGGGATCTCGGACCGCACTAATCAAGACGGGGCGAGGCAGTTGGCGGAACTTCTCGCGGCGGCTGGATACACATCGAGAAATGTTGATATTCGCGGGCTCGACGGCCTCCTTCACCTTAAAAGCGGCATCAGTTATCTGGGTGACGGGCGGGTCCTGGTTACGGAAGCCCTCGCCGGCGAAAAGGGGATCGAGCAATTTGAGATGGTTCGCGTTCCGAACGGGGAAGAGTACGCGGCAAACTGCGTTCTTGTGAACGGCTGTATCCTGTTTGCCAACGGGTTTCCACGAACCAAGTCCATGCTCGCAGAACTCGGGTATCAAATTATCGATCTTGAGATGTCCGAATTCCGGAAAATGGATGGCGGGCTTAGCTGTTTGTCGCTCCGATTTTAAGTGATGTCCATATGTGCGTCAGAGTCGGGTTCAGAGTTCGCTTCGGTGCGTGATCAAGGGGTGCTTTCGGGCACAGGGCGTATGAAAGCATGGATCCTGCCACCGATCGCAGAACTTCTTCCGCCGACGCGATGAATCGGCACTTCGACATGATACGCGACAAAACAAAAGCCCCATCGAAAACGACAGGGCCATAGTTTCTGAAAATATCCCTGGGGATGTTTGGGACGTGAAGTATTAAGTTCCGGTTTCCCAGCTCGACATATACTCGAGCATCTCAGGGGTAAGTACGTCCATTTTCACGCCCATTGCGTGCAGCTTGAGGTTCGCGATCTCCTGATCGACCTCTGCCGGCAGCACGTGGACGCCGTTGGCCAGCTTGCCTTTGTTCTTGACCAGATATTCTGCCGACAAGGCTTGGTTTGCGAACGACATGTCCATCACCGAGGCCGGATGGCCTTCGGCGGCGGCGAGGTTGATCAAGCGGCCCTCGCCCAGCACGATAACGCTCTTCTTGTTGTCCTTTGAGCGATACTCCTCGACGAACGGACGTCGTGTGACCGCCGGCTGCGACATTTCGCGAAGTGCTCCAAGATTCAATTCGAGGTCGAAATGGCCCGAATTGCACACGATCGCACCGTCTTTCATCGCCTCAAAGTGTTCCTTATCAATAACATGGCGGTTGCCGGTGACCGTGATAAAGAAGTCGCCGATCTTTGCGGCTTCAGCGATAGGCATCACACGCATGCCGTCCATCACGGCCTCGATCGCCTTGATCGGATCGATCTCGGTGACAACTACGTTCGCACCCATACCGCGTGCACGCATCGCCACACCCTTGCCGCACCATCCATAGCCGACCACGACAAGCGTTTTTCCCGCGAGCAGGATATTGGTCGCACGGATCACTCCGTCGAGCGTGGATTGCCCCGTGCCATAGCGGTTGTCAAAGAAATGCTTGGTCTGAGCGTCGTTGACTGCAATTGAAGGGAAGTTAAGCACCCCCGCCTTCTGCATTGCCTTTAGGCGGACAATGCCCGTTGTCGTCTCTTCGGTCGTGCCGATAAGGTTGGGGACGAGGTCCTGCTTTTCCTTAAGCATCGTAGCGACAACGTCCGATCCGTCGTCGATTATCAGGTTCGGATTTGTATCAAGTGCTGCTTTAACATGCGACACGTAAGTCTCTATAGACTCACCCTTTATCGCCATCACTGGGATGCCCCAGTCCTCGACAAGTGAAGCGGCGACATCGTCCTGTGTCGAAAGAGGATTCGAAGCGATGAGTAACGATTCTGCACCGCCCGCTTGAAGCGTACGTGCCAAATTCGCCGTTTCGGTCGTGATATGAGCACATGCTACCAGGCGGACGCCGGTCAGCGGCTTTTCCTGCTCGAAACGCTCGCGGATAAGCCGAAGGACGGGCATTTCGCGATCTGCCCATTCAATACGCTGCTTGCCCTGCGGAGCAAGGCTGATGTCCTTTATGTCAAATTGCGATGAAGTGCCTGGTATCGTCATATTGTTCTTTCTGAATGCTTGTTATCTTGGGCACGGTGAATGCTGCACGTCTTGCTATCCGCACACCAGCGAACCCGACGCCCTTAGGATCTACAGGGTTCTGCTAGGCAGCGGCGGCGTGCTCCTCGGCCGCACTGCGAAGGGCTTCGGCCTTGTCGGTCCGTTCCCATGTGAACTCATCGTTCGACCTTCCAAAATGTCCAAAACGAGCCGTCTCTTTGTAGATAGGCCGGCGAAGATCGAGCGTTTCGATTATCTTTTCAGGTGTAAGCAGGAAATTCTCACGGATGATGTCTGCGATCCGCTCGTCATCGATGGTTCCGGTCCCTTGCGTATCGATCAAAACCGAAACAGGCTCCGCTACGCCGATCGCGTATGCCAATTGTACGAGGCACCTTTCGGCAAGTCCCGCAGCAACGACGTTCTTCGCAATGTATCGAGCCATATATGCCGCCGAACGATCTACTTTTGTTGGATCTTTGCCAGAAAAAGCACCGCCGCCGTGTGGGGCATAACCGCCGTAGGTATCAACGATTATCTTTCGACCGGTCACACCCGCATCGCCCATCGGCCCGCCTATCACAAACTTTCCCGTCGGATTGATGTGAAACTTCGTATTGTCGTCGATCATTTCTGCCGGGATCACAGGATTGATTACATTCTCCCGGATATCGCTTCTTATGTCTTCAATATCGAGGTCTGCAGTTTGCGTCGAGACCACGACCGCCTCCACCCGAAACGGGCGGCCATCGCGATACTCTATTGAAACTTGCGACTTGCCGTCCGGGCGCAGGTATGGAACCGTACCATCGCGGCGGACCTGCGAAAGCCTTCGCGTTAGATTGTGCGCCATCTGAATGGGCATCGGCATCAATTCCGGGGTCTCATTGCAGGCAAAACCGAACATCAAGCCCTGGTCACCCGCCCCACCGGTGTTGACACCTTGAGCAATGTCGGGGGATTGGGTGCCAATGGCGTCGATGACCGCGCACGTATTCGAATCGTAGCCAAACTCGGCGTCATTATAGCCGATCTCATGGATCGTATCTCTTATGATGGTCTTATAATTGACCCGCGCTGTAGTTGTTATTTCACCCGCAATTACTGCAAGGCCTGTAGTTACGAGTGTCTCACAAGCGACACGGGCCAGGGGATCCTGAGTGAGAATAGCGTCCAGTATCGCATCCGATATATTGTCCGCAATTTTATCCGGATGACCTTCAGTTACAGACTCGGACGTGAATAGAAAATTTCCGTTACTCAAAAGTGTTTGTGGCTCCTATATAGAAATCTGTCAGAGGTTACCTTCAGTACATATCAATGCTCATATCAAAACTGCTATCTTAACTTTTCAGTAAACTGCTGTCAAAATCAGGGCGTGTCAAAGATGCCCGTCGCTAAGACTGGTCAGCGATCGTTCACGGGGGAAGTACTTGAGCGATTGGTATTGGTTTTGAGCTCGCGTCTGGCTGCGAAGTTACTCAGTGGGGAAGACTCAATGGGCTTGCTATCCCGAACGGTCTCCCATCGTGGGTAGGGATCGGATTAGTTGCGTCTGATAATATAGATTATGTAGCAAGCATCTACGAACGAGCCTCGCTACTATTGTCCCGATTTAGTATCGTCAAACGCCCGCTTCAAGGCCCGAAGCACGTGGCCTTTGTCGAATTCTTCCGAACGAAAATGGATAGATAAATCAAAATCCTTCTCCGGAGATCTATAGTTAAAAACACCTGGTGCGGATGATCCTTCAGATTCCTTAGAAGTTTGGCGAGACCTATCTGGGTAGGACCGTTGTTTTCCCCTGTTAACAACTTCAGCACTTTTCAAAGCATCCAGGCGATGAAACATCGCTTCTTCGTCAAACTGCCGGGCTATTTCAAGCAAAACCGCCTTGGATAAAATATTCTGATCACGGCAACGGGATCTTATTTCATCGGGCAGATTTGCGATAGTCAAAAGTTCAGTTACGGTAGTTCGGCTCTTGCTGATCTTTTGTGCTATTTGATCGTGGGTATAACCGAATTTCTCCCCCAGAGCCCTGAGGCCATCCGCCTCTTCCCATACTGTGAGATCCTTCCGCTGCAGGTTCTCGATCAAAGCGATCTCTGCCACAGCGTTGTCGTCGATATCCAATTCAATGCAAGGCAGTTCAATCAGGCCAGCCAGTTTTGACGCCCGCCATCGTCGTTCTCCGGCGATGATCATGAACCTTCCTTCGCTCGTAGGCCTGACCAGAAGCGGCTCAAGTACACCTTTTTCCTTTATCGATTCCGTTAGCTCCGAGAGATCCCCGAATTCACTGCGAGGCTGTTCGGGATTTGGAAAGATCAGAGTGATCGCGATCGTCCGGCCGACGCTGCGCGAACGGGAGGCGATCTGGTCCACATAATGGGCGTCGTGACGCATCTTAACCCCTAAAGGTAGTCCTGATTTAGGCACGTCTCAAAACCTCCTTCGACAAATCCAAATATTCAACCGAGCCAGAGGACCGCGGCGCATACTCAAAGATCGGCTTCTTATGTGCCGGGGACTCCTCAAGCCTGACGCTCCTGGAGATAACGGTCTTAAAGGTCTTCTTGCCAAATACGCTGCGGATATGGGCCTCGACGTCCTTGGAGATCGTTGTTCGACGATCAAAGAGGGTGACCACAACACCCATAAGATTTAGATCGGGGTTAGGCCGCGAGCGAATCTTCTCGATGGTCTCGAGCAGGTCGTCCGTCCCTTCGAGAGCGAAGTAGGACGACTGAATAGGAATTATAATATGATTTGCTGCGACAAGTGCATTCACGGTAAGTATTCCAAGAGTTGGCGGAGTATCGATCAAAACTACGTCGTACCGCTTCCGAATGGTTTCCAAACGGTCTCGAAGCTTGAATGCCGCATCGAAATCCCCGATAAGCTTTGCTTCAAGCTTTGCCAAATTAATTCGTGCGGGAATCAACGAGAGATTCTTTGTTTCCGTTTGATACACCAAATCCTCGATCGGACGCTTCGGTTCTGCAAAGAGCTCATATGAACCACCATTTACATTTTCAGGTTCCAGAAACGAAAGTGAAGAATTACTTTGTGGGTCCAGATCGATCAGAAGCACCTTTTTTCTTTGGTTCGCGATCCCTGCCGCAAGATTTATCGCGGTCGTCGTCTTCCCAACTCCGCCTTTTTGGTTAGCAATAACGATGATCATTTCTTAAACTTTCCGCTTTTATTCAAATGCGCGTCCCAAAGCGGACTAACCTATAAGATCCGGCCATTCTTCCGCCTGACCAAGAGTATCTTCGACTGTGTCGGATTCGGCCTTGCTTGAGGAGGCTGAGAGATCGACGACCTTTTGCTGAACAAAGATAGGACAATCGAGACGCAAAGCCAAAGCTATCGCATCGGAAGGACGAGCATCGATGGCAACCAACTCGTCGTCTTCATTCATCAACTCGATCAACGCATAAAAAGTGTTCTCGTGCAGGTCGGTTACGATGACCCTCGAAGGCCGCAGACCGCACTCGACGATCAAGTTGCGAAGCAGGTCGTGCGTCATCGGACGCTGCGGCACGATCTTTTCTATTTCCAACGCGATCGCGTTGGCTTCGAACGCCCCAACCCAGATCGGCAAAACTATCTCGGAGTCGACACCTTTAAGCACAACTATCGGAGAGTTCGTGTTCGGATCCATTATGAGTGCACCAATCTTTACTTCGATGAGCATAATTCACTGTAACGTTCGAACCTAATTACAAAGCTCTCCGAGCAATGAGTTTGGCTTCACTTCAGAGATCTTCACTTTTACTATACGGCCAAACAGGTCATCAGTCCCTTCGAAATTCACCACTTTATGGCAGGTCGAGTGTCCAGTTACCTGACACTCCGACCGTGTTGCCCGTTTTTCGACAAGCACATCCAAAGTTCGGCCCACGTAACGCCTCATTCGCTCACCCTGAACCGTTCGTTGAATCGCTTCAAGTTCGCGGAATCGGCGGGTCTTCTCGTGCGGAAGCACATTGTCGTCCATGGCGAATGCGGGCGTGCCCGGACGGGGTGAATATTTGAAAATATAGGCCGCGTCGTAACCTGTAAAGTTGACGAGGTCTACCGTCTGGTCAAAGTCCTGGCAGGTTTCTCCCGGAAAGCCTACGATGATGTCCGTCGTAATCGAGATGTCTCTTGCCGACGACCGAATCTTTTCGATCTTTCTCCGATATGATTCGATAGTGTGGCCCCGCTTCATCATTCTAAGGACCCGGTCGCTACCTGACTGGACTGGGAGATGGATCCAGTTACAAAGGTTCTCATTCTCATTGATCGCGTCCACGATATCCGCCTTAAAATCTCGAGGGAAGGACGTGTTGAACTTGACACGTTCAACCCCGGTGGCCGCGACAGCCCGCAAAAGCCGGGAAAACGGGGTCGAACCTCGAACCCCCTCTAACCCGCTCTCAGTGGTTGGTCTATAGCTATTTACATTCTGGCCAATAAGGTGAACTTCCCTAATGCCAGACCGCCGCAGCGAAAGCACCGAGCGGATAATTTCTGACGCGGGCAGGCTAATCTCACGACCGCGTGAGAAAGGAACGATGCAATAAGTGCAAAACTTGTTGCAGCCCTCGATTATCGGAACAAAGGCGACGTAGGGCGAGTGACGCTGAGGTTCGGCGACATTCCAGTCGTAATTCTGCTCGCGTTCGCCTAGGTCAACGATGTTGTCCTCTCCGTTCAGTACGCGGTCAATAACACTCGAGATCCGTCCGACCGCCCGGGTGCCCACTATCGCATCAATTCCTGAAATCTTCTTAAAGAGTGTTTCACCTTCCAACTGGGCAACGCAGCCCATCACGCCTACCACCGGTTTAATTTGTCGAGCCTTCCGAATCTCTCCAACTCTGGTGTATAACTTTTGCTCAGCTTTTTCGCGAACCGAGCACGTGTTGATCAATATCACATCGGCGAGGTCTTCGCTCAGAGTGATCTCATATCCTTTTTGTGCAAGGCTCGAAGCGACACGTTCAGAATCTGATACGTTCATTTGACAGCCGAACGTTTCGAGATAGACTTTTTTCATAGAAAAACTTCGGAATGGGAACGATTCAATTCAAAACACGCGACTTTGTTCACCTGCACCTGCACACGGATTATAGCCTTTTGCAGAGCACAATCCAACTAAGACCGCTTGTTCAAAAGTTGAATAAAATAGAATTGCAGGCGTGCGCCATCACCGACTCGGGAAACATGTACGGGGCGGTCTCATTCTATAGCGAAATGGCCTCTGAGGGGATAAGGCCGATAATTGGATATGAGGCCTTTGTTGCTTCGACTTCCCTATCGGAATACGGAAATGCGGTACGAGCAGGCGAACGGCCATACTACGATCTAGTGCTCCTTGCGTTTGACCTTGAGGGGTACCAGAATCTCGTTCGATTGTCCTCCAAGGCCTTTACCGAGGGATTTCGATATAAGCCGTTGATCGACCTCGAGCTACTTTCGGCACACAGTTCAGGGCTTATCGGGCTTTCTGGCGGCAAAGAAGGGGCCATTTCCCATCATCTTCTAAACAATGATCCCGAAAAGGCGATCGAGACAGCACGGCAGCTTGAGACCATTTTCGGGAAAGGTAATTTTTTTCTCGAACTGATAGACCATGGTTTGCCCGAACAATCTGAGCTCATTTCATCCTTGTCCGAGCTTTCAATAAAGACGCAAATTCCGCTCGTCGCAACCAATGCGGCCCGCTACTTGACAGAACAGGATGCCCGGGCCCACGAGGTGATGCTTTGTATCGGTGAAGGACGAACGGTACGAAACGGCGGCGAGCCGTCTAGTGGAACTACTAAGGCATACGTCCGTTCAGCCGAAGAAATGTGGGACATTTTCGGAAGCGAGTATCCGGAAGCCTTGATGAATACTCTAGAAATCGCCGAACGGTGCAAAGTAGAGCTATCGGTCAGCGCAAATGATCTAGTACTACCGAATTTCCCGATCCCGGAAGAGTCGGATGCAGACGACCTAGCAGCCTACTTCGAACTACAGGTCGCACAGGGTTTCGAGAATAGAAAGCAAACAATGCTTTTGCCTCTTAAGCGGGATGGAAGACTCCGTTATGACCTCGACGTTTATCAGGAACGTCTAAATAGCGAAGTCAAAGTGATCAAGAGAATGGGCTACGAGGGATATTTCCTCATCGTTTGGGATTTCATCAAATACGCGGTTGAACGTGGAATACCGGTTGGTCCTGGCCGAGGATCCGCCGCCGGATCACTTGTCGCATATTGCCTTGGCATTACCGGCATCGATCCGATCCAGTATGATTTGCTTTTTGAACGCTTTCTCAACCCCGAACGTGTATCTATGCCGGATATCGATATTGATTTCTGCATTAGAGGCCGTGCCGAGGTAATTAATCACGTTACAGAGTTGTACGGTCGGGAATCCGTCTGCCAAATAATTACCTTTGGGACAATGGCCTCAAAGGCCGCCATCAAGGATGTTGGCCGCGCTTTGAATATGCCGTACGGTGAAGTGGAAAGGATCGCAAAATTGATACCTCCTCCCATCCGCGGCCGCAATGTCAGCATTTCAAGAGCTCTCGAAACGGTCGGAGAACTCAAGTCCCTGGTCGAAAAGGATCCCGCGGTAAAGGATCTCGTCGATCTTGCCTTGCGGCTTGAAGGGTGTTCGAGACATTCTTCCGTCCATGCAGCAGGCGTCGTGATCGCACCGAAGCCACTTTACGAAATAGTCCCGGTCGCAATTTCGGCTAGGGGAGAATTGACCAGCCAGTATTCGATGAACGACCTGGAGAAGGTCGGGATGCTGAAGATGGACTTTCTCGCCCTCACGACGTTAACCGTGATCGATGATTGTCTTAAGAGTCTTCGTGAACGCGACGGCGTCGAGATCGATTGGAACAGTGTGTCGCTTCAAGATGAGAAGACAATGGCCGTTTTCTCCGAAGGTAGAACTGACGCCGTGTTCCAATTCGAATCGTCGGGGATGCAGGAGATCTGCCGCCGGCTAAAGCCGAAGGAATTCGAAGACCTCTCGGCGTTGAACGCTCTTTACCGTCCGGGCCCATTGGACGGAGGTATGATCGAAGACTTTATCCAGCGCCATCGGGGGGAAAAAAAGGTCAAATATCTTCTTCCGGAGATGGAGGAGATCTTGAAAAATACTTTCGGCGTTCTCGTCTACCAAGAACAGATCATGCAGATAGCCCAGAAGCTTGCGGGCTATAGCCTTGGTGAAGCCGATGTGATGCGGCGGGCTATGGGCAAGAAAAAGCGTGAGGCGATGGCAAAGGAGGAAAAGACATTTGTAGAACGAGCGGTGAAGAACGGTTTCGAACGCGAAAAGGCAAACGAAATATTCAAGTTAATGGCACAATTTGCTGACTACGGATTTAACCGAAGCCACAGCATCGCCTACGCCTATCTCGCCTTCCAAACTGCGTATCTAAAAGCACATCATCCTGCCCATTTTTTCGCTTCCGTGCTCTCGCACGAAGCCGACGACAGTGCAAAGGTTTACAAATATTCTACAGAATTAAGGTCAATGGGTCTTAAGTTGCTCCCGCCGGACATTAACGAGAGCGGCCATGGATTCACCCCAGTCGGCGATTCGGTAAGGTTTGGATTGAGCGCGATCAAAGGTATAGGAACGTCCACCATCAATTCGATAGTCGAGGCAAGAACGGACGGGCGTTACACTTCGCTCTTTGACCTAGTCTCTAGAGTTGAAAGCGGCGCCATCAACAAGCGGGGCCTGGAAAGCCTGATCGCGTCCGGGGCTTTTGATTCGCTGATCCCGTATGCGATGGAGGTGAATGAATGGAGAGCCCGCAATTTCGAATCCATCGACGACGCGGTAGGTTATGGTCAACGTCGTTGGAGCGATAAACGCAGTGGACAAAACGACCTGTTCGGAAGCCTCAACCCCGACAAGAATACAGATTTCCCTTTGCGCGACACGACGCCGTGGACCCGGACTGAAATGACGCGAAATGAAAAAGCAGCGCTCGGATTTTATCTTTCTTCGCATCCGCTTGAGGAATTCCAGCGATTGCTCAGTGACCTGAACGTCCGTCCGGTGGCCGATTATGGCGCTATATCGTCGGGAGATAATCTGACCGTTGCTGGTATCGTTTCCTCCTCGCAGATAAGGTATAGTAAGAAAGGAAACCGATTTTGCACGTTTCGTCTTGAAGACCAATCTGCAGGTCTAAAGTGCCTTCTATGGGCAGAACCATTTGAACGATGCGGTGGCTTGGTCCGGGAAGAAAGTCTACTTATAGCGGAGGGCCGAATTGAGGTCGCTGAAGGCAATGACCTAACGTTGATCGTTAAAGATCTAAGGCTGCTTGCGGAGGCCGAATCTGAGAATGCGAAGAACTTATTGATCGGGCTTCCAAGCCGTGCTATCACCGAAGATGTGCTATTCGATCTTCTATCTGCTCTCCGAGAAAGTCGGGGGAACTGCAGGGTGGAGCTTGAAGTGCCGATACCTGGCCTTTCGGTCGGAGTCGAGCTCCACGGGGTCAGAGTAAAGGGTTCCGGAAGAATGGAGGCTGCCCTCAAGGAAATGGGCTGCACAGTTAAATGGCATTTGTAAAACCGCAGATCGAGTCGGAATCAACGCCGCTGATGACCGCTTTCGACCGGGTTCGGATGGCACGAGACCCGGAAAGGCCTTATTCGCTAGACATTGTCAATAGCATTTTTACGGATTTTGTCGAAGTCCACGGAGATCGCCGTTATGCGGACGATCCGGCCTTGGTCTGCGGATTTGCGAGACTAGACGCCCTGGAGGTCGCCGTTATCGGCCAGCAAAAAGGTAGGGATACAAACCAGCGCCGATTTCGAAATTTTGCAATGCCAAAACCGGAGGGCTACCGAAAAGCACTTCGTTTGATGGGGCTAGCTGAAAAATTCGGCCGGCCCATTATCACATTCGTTGATACTCCGGGTGCCTATCCAGGCATAGATGCCGAAGAGCGCGGCCAAGCGGAAGCGATCGCAGTGAATCTTCGGGAAATGGCTGGTTTTAAGGTGCCCATCATTGCGGTCATAGTTGGCGAGGGCGGTTCAGGCGGTGCTCTTGCGATAGGGATCGCGGACCGCGTTATTATGCTAGAGAACGCAATTTATTCGGTCATCTCACCAGAAGGCTGCGCAGCGATACTATGGAAAGACGCGTCTAAAGCAGACCTCGCCGCCAATGCCCTTAAGCTAACTGCCAAGGATCTCAAAGGTTTCCAGATAATAGATGAAGTAATACCTGAACCTGCAGTTTGGGAGATCGCGGATAATGAAGATAAGAAGCCGAATTTCAACTCGATCGCCGAATCGCTGAAACAAAGCTTGATCAGAAGCTTACAGGAGCTGGCAAAGGTGGAGCCTTCAAGATTAACAACCGATCGATTTCGCAAGTTTCGTATGATGGGGAGATGGGCATAGGCCTTGTGTTTCTCGCATTAAAACGGAATATCATCGTCGGTTGTTGCAGGTCTTGTAAAACCTCCGCTGCCACCAGCACTGTTTGCGGCGGCGTTTGAACCGGCCGGACCGGCAAACTCGGCAGCCCTTGGCTCATCTCGCTGATAGTCGTCGTTTCGACCGCCGCCTCCACTGTCAATAAATTGCATTTCACTTGCCTGAACTTCCAACGTGTACCGATTATTTCCATCCCGATCAGTCCAATCTTCAACCCGGAGTCGTCCCTCAATGTAGACCTGCCGGCCCTTTGAAAGATACTTCGCGGCATTCTCGGCTTGCTGGCGCCAAAGCGTCACCTTAAACCACGTAGTCACATTCTGAAGTTCACCGGCCTGGTCCCGTTTCTTGTCATTTGTGGCTAAAGAAAAATCACATACCGCAACTCCTTGAGGCGTGTAACGGAGTTCAGGGTCCTTACCCAAATGCCCGATAAGCGTTATCTTGTTGAACGACATAAACTTTGCGTCCTCCTAACGAAAATTAAAATGTTGGCGAACTTTCACTGATAGTACGTTCATCAATCTATGGTGGTCAAGTCAGGCATGGTAGAATTTGGAAAGAACCTCCTCGCGTTACTTTCGATGGCCCATTTCCTACGAAGATCTTGAAAACTTGAATAAATCGATGTATTTCAGGCTGTCAACTCTACTTGCGATCGGTACCCTTTTGATTCTGTGCCTCATAGTGACGAACCGCGCGCAGCAGAATGGCAGACCGAGTCCGGCACTGGTCAAATGTGTGGCCAGAACGCTCGTTGCGACGACCCCGCAAGTGGTGGCGACCGACGGGCCACGTATCCTGATCGGTTCATCAGACGGAGCGCTGACTTCCTATGACCAGTGGGAACTCGAAACCGTTTGGCGAACTGAGCTTGGAGGCGAGTTTGTCTCGGAACCTGTGAGTTCCTCCGGGAACACCGTTGTTGTAATGAATTCTGCCGGCAATGGAGGACTTGAGGAGAAGACCACGACGATCAGGCTGCTCGGCGGCGAATCTGGCATAGTCCAATGGTCGACGCGACTGCCCTACGCCGATCAATATTGGCTCGCGGTGATCAACGGCTTAGTGATTGCTTTGAGTTCCGATGGTAGCCTTGTAAAGCTTGATATGAGATCGGGCAAGATGCTCGGGCAGGTAAATGGTCTTGGGAAGATCAGCGTCGCACCGGCAATTTCGGAGAATTCGGCCGCGATCAGCTCTGCTTCAAAAGAGGTCATCCTGGTCTCGCTAAGTTCTTTCGAGGCGGAGCAGCGAGCGACCTTTGATCACCAGCCTACATTCTTGAGTTTTGCAGGAAAAGAGGGCCTCCTCGTAGGAGACGAACGGGGCCACCTTTTTCGCCTCGGCGATCCCATCTCAAGGACTCTATGGCGATTTAAGAGCGGCGGTGCGGTCTCGTTTGCTTCATATTCGGACGAAGGAATATTTATGACTTCGTTCGATAACTTTGTTTACCTTCTTTCGGACTACAACGGCAGCGTCGTGTGGAAGCGACGCCTGACTGGTCGCGTTTTCGAAGGGGCTACGTTCATCGACGACGCCCTCGTGGCACTCGTGCCCGGCGAAGGTTCCGTGTTCGTGCTGCAGCAGAAGAATGGGAAGTTGCTTGATTCCATCCCATCATCCGATCGAGGGTTGATAAGTCTGGCACCCATCGATCTCGGAAACGGTAAGTTTGCGCTGGCCTTCACCCAAAGTCTTGAGATCTACGGATTAGGAAGCTGCGAACAAAAATTTGAAAAGGCGACACCGTGAGGATGCCGCCTTTCGCCAAAGTACATCAACGTGTCAGAAATGTTAATGCGAGACCTGAAACTCGTTCATAATTGCGTAGATCTCGTCTTTAACTAACAACTTTTTCTTTTTTAGTGTGGATTCCTCGATCTGTTCATCGTCGCTGGGATAGGAAAGGTGGGCAAGTTCGTTCAGCCTCTCTTCGTAGCTTGTATGCTGATGAACCAGATCGCGAAATGTCGAATTCGTCTTCAAAAGTTCATCACGTACCCTATCGGGTGTCGACAAGTCCATAACGGCATTTTCCTCACTTATCAATCAGTTTAGGGCCCTGTACCTCAGCCTGCGTGAATGAGATCTGGGCTCAAGCCTTATCTTAGTCGAAATTAGTAGCCTTTTTCAAGCATTCTTTACACAAATTTAACCGTCATCGAAGGTGCTCGTCAATGCCATTACGATCGCGTCATCACGCGGTTCGGTGTAATAGCCGCGGCGACGTGCTGTCTCACAGAATCCCAGTTTTTCGTAGAACTGAATTGCCGCGCGATTCCCTGCCCTGACCTCGATCCAAATTGAAGAGAGAGAGCCAAGCCGCGATATACGATCCCCGAAAGCGTGAATAAGCTCCGTCGCGATGCCTTTTCGCTGATATTCCGGTTCAACGCCGATATTGTGTATTTCCGCTTCGGCTCGGTCATTGCCGTCATACATTGGGAGCGACCGGCCAGAAAGAAATCCAACGATCCTATTGTTCACCAGTGAAACCAACATCATTTGAAACTCACTCGCGAGATCAGACAAATAGTCGGATTTGGTTCTAGTGCTGAGGCCGAGAGGTTCTGCGATCTCCATTATCCGATCGATGTCGGCCGCTTCGGCATTTCTTATCGAAACTCGGTCACTTGACCACATTTTCACCTGATGTCGTCGCGAACGTCATTGTTCGAGCATAGATCGGCTCGAGTCCGTCGTCGAAACTGAGTGATGCCTCGCCAATATAAATGGCCATATTGCGCCCTACGTCGAAAATGGCCGGGTCGTCTGAAAACTCATCACCTGCTGAAAGTAACGGCAGAACCAATGAATGGGCGAAAATGGGAGTCTCGCGTTTCGATCGCATCGATTCTACGAAATCGTCGCGATCGCCTGTGCCTAAAATTCCCTGATTTAGGGCATCACCGCTTGCGGGAAAGTACGTCCAGCAAAGTCCGTTCCGACCGATCGGGATCGCGCAGATAGCTGCGAGACCGTTGCCGAACCGTGAATAAATTGCTTTCATCAGATCAATGCCGATACACGGAATTCCTCGGCCGCGCGAAAGGCCTAAAGCGGTTGCAAGGCCGACCCTGACTCCCGTATAACTCCCGGGACCCCGTGAGACAGCGACCCGACCGACCGCGTAAATATCCCACCCTCCGCTGTTCAGGAGATCCGCGATCGCAGGAAGCAATTTCTCTGAAGCCGCCAGACCGGGCTGACCGTACCAGGTCGCGAGCACGGACGATCCATCCATTAACGAAAGGCTCCCGTTCTCTATTCCCGATTCGATCGCCAAAGTGAGGGTTCCATTCATCTTTTTCGCGGGTTTAGCATATGAACAATTCCCCTGAGCGAAGGAAAGATCCTATCGCTAAAGCTTCCAAACTGATAGGGCAATCTTGAACCCTCCCAGATATCGCCTTCCCTGTTGATCGTCGATTGAATTGGATTAGGAGGGATTCGTCGGCGAATCTGGTTCAAAAGTTCCTTCGGTTCCGTGAGACAAAGATGAAGCGAACGATAGGGACTCTTCCGGTTCCATTCACGTTCGACCGTCTTCGTCAGCCATAAAGGAAGGTTTTTGGCACGATCCTCGAAGGGTAGCTCCTCGATCGAAAGGCCAAGATACTTGTGTGCGATTCCGATCGCTGCCTCGATCCAGCCTTGTCTCCTTTCTGACACGACCCTCAGGCATCTGTCCCAATCAAAATCTGGACCCCGATTAGCCACGGCATAATAAATGTCCCAAAGCCGATGTCTGCGGATCCCGCCATCACTAAGCCAGTGAACCGATAGAATTCGGAGATTGTCTTCCTCAGAAAGTATCCTGATCGGAGATCCGTTTAGATCGACTACTTGTGAATCAGCAAAAAGCTCAGCCCACGATCTTGTATCTAGATGTCTGAGTTCTCGATGAAGATCGATACCAAATTTATCCGCTTCCTGAGATGATAAAACCGCTTTTGCTCCCGCGTATTCGCGCTCGGCAACTGCGAGATCAACGTCGTCGTAAAATCGAGGAGCGGCCGGTGGATATTTTCTTGCTGCCGCCCAGCCCTTGATCAGGATAGGTTCGATCCCGGCGGAGCGAAGCATCCGGGTCGCTTCGGTAGCTTCAAACTCCAGCCGGCGATTGTAGATCTGTCTCCATCGCGTATCCGTAACGGGTTCAATATCGTGGTCGTCACTCACTGGCGTCAAAGGAAAAGAGCAGCAAACATAAATGCCTGCTGCTCAATATTGGATCGAGAACAACTGGGACCTATGGCCGACACAATCCTGTACTGTTGCAAGTCGTCGACGGACAGTCCAGATTTGGGGCCGCCTGGCAAGCGAGATCACTGACACAGTTACAGGATGTCGATGCCATGGCCGTAGGCGGAGCAACAAGCGAAGCGATCACCGGCAATGCCACCATCGAGGTTAATCCGATCTTTTTGATCACGTCACGCCGACTCATGCCATTAAGCTGAGCCTCGACGGCCTTTTCCAGCAGATCGTTCTCGTTAAGTTGATCGATGGCGAGCCAAACTAGGTCGTCCGATACCTTTTCACCAGCTTGGGAACTTACGAATTCGGCTATCTCAGAAACGTTCCGACTTCCGTTGCACGCCTGCCAAACGTAAGCCGCAGTCTTGTTCAAACAGTGGGCTTTGTTGGTCCCCATATCGTAAACCAACAACTCGTCAAGCGCTTCCTGGATGACCAGTCCCGTTTTGCGGGCTGCGGGGTTAAGCGGTTTGTTCATCTTCTCCTCCAATCAAATACCTAACTCTAATAGAGTTACGTCATTTTAGCTAATTTAGTATGTTTGTCAAAAAAATCCAACAGGAATTTAGCGAATTTTCCTGCCTCGCCGCGAGGCGACCTTACCATTATTGCACGTTGTGCGACTAAATCCAATACTTTCAGTGAAAAAGCCGGATCCTGCCGCATTGTCAACGTGTTTGGGATAAGCTCCATGATCCCGGCTCCAACCCCTAGCTCTTCCGGCATCCATTTGCTGCCTTTCGAAAAGCGAGTGAACAACACCATTCCGACCGGAATACAATGCCTGCCCTGAACTCCCCCAAGGGCCTCAGCAGAAACGCCCGTCTCACCGTTATCGCCGGCAAGACGTAGTGATATCAAACGCGGAAACGGTCCCACTTTCCCGGTTTTGTCTATCACGGCGTATTCATCGGAGTAATACTCTGCCCCGTTTCTCACGAGTTCTGCCGTCAATGTCGACTTACCCGCAAAGCTGACTCCTGGAAGAACTATCGCTTTGCCGTTCCAGCCCACAACACCAGCGTGAATGAACACGCGATGCTTGGTATGTTCGGCTACCTCAAGTCGCAGTTTATGGTTCAAAAACTGCAGGAAATGCCGTTCGGAAGGCCCGGAGTCCAGCAAGATCCCGTTTCGATATAAAGCCAAATTCCCATTCTCCGAAACCAGCCTGAACCGATGTTCAATGCCCGCATTCGGGTCAGCAACAATTCTCGCCCTGCCGCCAAACGCCGCTTTGACCAATTTCTGCGACTTTTCAAGCAAAGTTTCGTGGTCGCTTTCCAAACTGATAGGAACGCCAAAGGCCACGAAAGAGAACCGCCTGCCAAAATCACGAGGTGCCGATGGTCGCGCTTTCGACATTAAGCAATGATAAAACTGCCGATTTACTGGAAATCTAACATTTCCATCACTTGAGGTCAACGCTTTTTTCTCAAGCCACAGAATAAGACGACTGTAGAGGTAACAACCATGCTTATTAAAAGAATAAAGTATGAGCCTGTTCCGAGAGATCGGTGGGCCAGGAAACTTGCTGCGACTAGAGCCCCTGCGCCAGCGAAAAGCAGGGTTACCGAAGCATGGCTTGTTCCGGCTATCACCATCCGCTGATAGAGGTGCTGACGGTGCGCGATCCAGACCTTTTCTCCCTTTTTGAGCCGCGCAGCTAATGTGAACAGGGTATCGAAAAGAAAGAGCCAGACGAATGAAACTCCGGCAGCCAACAACCATCCCGATCCTTCCTCATTGGAACTACGGGTCATTACAGGAAGCACTGCAAATGAAAAGCCCAAAAAGGCGCTTCCGACGTCGCCCATGAATATTCTGGCAGGGCTCCAGTTGTGAACCAGAAATCCCAAGCAGGAAAAGGCGAGTATCGCTCCTACGATGGTGATGACGGGGTCGCCAAGCAAAAAGCCAAGAATTGCCCACGAAATGCCTGCTACCACCCCCTGGGATCCGGCGATGCCGTCGATCCCATCCATAAAGTTGTAGGCATTGATCATCCAGACTATCCATAAAAAGGTGATCAGCACGCCAAGCCAGCCCAAGTGGAGCATATTGCTGCTGAATGGTATCGGCAGAGACGTAAAATGGCCGATTCCGACAATGACAAGTACAGCAGCGCCCGCTTGAGCAAAAAGGCGGAGAAGCGGGGGAACCGTATGTTTGTCGTCCAGCCAGCTTATACCCGCAACAACGCCGCCGCCGACAACGAACCACCAACTCGCGTGAAAGCCGATCGCATGTGCCGAGGCTACATACAGACCTAGACAGACCAGGACTATCACGACCCCGCCGCCCCGGGGAACAGGCGATGAGTGTGAACTGCGCTCGTTGGGGTGGTCAAGCAACCCCGTCCTTGCGGCATAGCGACGGAACAAAGCCACTCCAAAAGCAGTAGCCAGGAACGACACAATGGCCACTATCGGCAGGCCTATCGATATAAGATCACCGAACATTTGTGGTTCTTTCTAAAGGAGAGCGCTACGGTATCTTTCGATCGCGACATCGATCGAATATTTGGATTCGGCAGCACGTCTTGCTCTGAGGCCCTTTTCTTTGAGATCGACATCTTCCACCGCCTCTCTGATCGCCTTGACCAGTCCGTGCGCATCACCCGGCGGAACTATCCATCCGACGCTTTCCTCCTCGATGACTCGAGCTAGTTCCGACCCATCCTCCGTGATGCCGATCATCGGCTTGCCGGCCGCAAGGATGTTGTAAGTTCGGCTCGGCATCGAAACGCCCAGCATCTTTGGGACCAGCGAGATCAGGGCAACATCGCATCCATTCAAGAAATCCTTCTGTTCGCTTCGCGGCCTAGGTTCCAAAAACGTCACATTTGACAGAGAGAGCTTTCTTACTTTGTTCTGGGCAAGCCTTTTCTTCATTCCAGATCCCAAAAATACGAAATGAAACCGTTTTTCGTTTCTGAGCAGATCCGCTGCGCCAATGACCGACTCAATGTCGTTTGGCGGCCCCATGTTGCCCGCATACAACATGATGAACTTCTCCTTTAGCTCAAGTTCCTCCAGGAGTCTGTTCGTTTCACGCGGCATCGGCTCGACCGATTCGAGTTCTGCCCAGTTCGGAATGACGGCTATCGGCACGTCGAGGCCAGCGCTTTTCTTTCCTACAAGTTCCAACATATCGCGTCCCACAACGATGATCCGCTCAGCGTGTTTGTAAAGCCATCTGTTAAAGATCGTCAGGATCCTTGCTATCAGCGAGTTTTCACTTATTTTACCGGCAGCGACCAAGATCTCCGGGTAGTTATCGTGGATCAGCAACGTATAACCTGCGCCTCGCAGTAATGAAGCGGCAGCAGCGACAAAAGGCATGGCCGGAGGGTTAGTTACAACAAGGACTTTGTCGTGCCTTTCGAGTTTTCTTGCCAGCAAAAATAATATTGTCGTACTGAGGGTGAACATATTGACGAGCCGATAGAAAATAACGTTCTTGTCGAGCCGCGAACCCGCGACGCGAAAGATCCGCACGCCATTTCTTTCTTCCCGTTTTGGTGCGATCGTACCACGGGCAGAATAATTCGGCTGGCCGCTCACCGCCATTACCTCAAACTCGTCGGTAAGGGCTTCGGCAATACGCGTCAGATAGTACCCAGTGGACGTTTCTTCCGGGTAATACAACTCTGAAATGACCCAGAGTCGTGCTTTACTCATTTCCTTTGAGGACATTCAGCTTTGCACAGCATTTCAAACGTCCGAATAAGAATTTCAGTCCGGAAACGATCGATCGACTCGATCCCCTTTACGCGTTGCCTGCGCGCGAGATCCGAAATGATTATGAAAGACGTTTGCGGTCGTTTTCTCATGCGGTCGAAAAGAATCTACAATACAACAATCCTCGACTCATCTGCTATTCTTGGCCAGTTATGAAGGTCTTCTTTCCGGTAGAGGTCTTTTTTCCTTCTCAAGCGGGCGGGCCCGCAAACACTGTCTATTGGCTTGCAAAGAATCTTTCAGAACGAGGGTTTGAGCCGATTGTCGTTTCCACGGACAAGGGCCTGCATGGGTCAGTGAAACTCAACAAATGGACACACATGGATGCCGGGCGTACCATATATGTAAAGACAAGATTTCTCCACTTCCCCATTGGCCAAACGATCATGGCACTTGCGAATTTTCTTCGTGCCGACGTGATTCACCTATCTTCCGTGTTTTTCCCGACGGCTTTTATCACGGGACTGGCCGCGCGCCTTTTTCAAAAACCGCTGGCATGGTCGCCGAGAGGCGAGTTGTCCGATTACTCTCTGAACTATTCCGGCAAGCGAAAGCGGCCGATCCTTTTTATGATCAGGAAATTGATCGGCCGATATCCTCTCTTTCATTCGACCTCAGAAGAAGAGACGCAAGATATTCGTCGGGTCTTTGGTGCCAGCGCACGGGTCGTTATGATACCCAACTTTGTCGAACTGGAACCGGCACTTTCACGCGAACCTGGTGACTATTTTCTCTCTATTGGGAGACTTCATCCGAAAAAAGCCGTTGATAATCTGATCAGGGCTGTCGCCGGAGCAGAAGCATTCCTGAAGTCAAACCTTCAGCTATGGATCGCGGGCAAAGGCAAACCCGAATATGAGGCAAAGCTTCGCTCCTTGGTCACGGAACTTGGACTTGAGGAGAAGATCCGATTTCTCGGGCAGGTGGAAGGGGCGGCGAAGCACCAGATCCTTGCGAACGCCAAATTCACCTTTATGCCGTCCCATTCGGAAAACTTCGGAATTGTAGTGCTGGAATCGCTTGCCCAGGGAACACCAGTTGTGGCTTCGCATCACACGCCCTGGGAGTCGCTGGAAAAAGAAAAGGTCGGCTTTTCAACGGGAAATTCACCGGAAGAGCTGACTGCGGCGATAGAACGGGTTCTGACGCTCCACGACGAAGAATACGAAGCATTTCGGAAACGAGGTAAGGAATATGTCAGGCGCGAGTTCGACATCCGGGACAATATGGACAAGTGGCTCGATTTCTATGAGCGGTTGAGGTGAAGGCTCTAGGCTAATTGGCGTGCCTTCGCACGCTGGTGTGTCCAAGAACGATCTTTGCGACGGTTTGCGAAACGTGAGTTTCCATATATTCACGGGGTGGAACCCAGTCGGGCGGATGCGACAATGCTAAAGAAGTCGACCGCTCTATCGCTTCCGGATCGCTGCCGCTGAGGATGTTACTCCCGCACTCTACGGTCTCGGGACGTTCAGTCACGTCGCGAAGCGTAACATTAGGCACTCGAAGGATCGCACACTCCTCCTGTACCGTGCCGCTGTCGGTCAGTACTGCAAGCGCATTCTTTTCAAGCTTAATGAAATCTATGAATCCAAGGGGATCGAGCAGCATTATGCGTTCAGGGTTGACGACGAACCCAAATTCGGACAGCCGCGACGCGGTTCGGGGATGGACACTGACGAGCACTTTCTTATCGAACTTGACCGACAGCCTAGACAAACCCTCAAAGATCATGGCAAGGCGGTCGCGTTCGTTAGTGTTCTCAGCACGGTGAAGTGTTACGAGGAAAAATTCATATTTTCTGATACCGAATTTTTCTAACGCGTTACTTGCCTCGATCTTCGCCTCCCAAATGGTCAGCACTTCAGCTATCGGATTTCCCGTTACAAAAATACGCTCTTTCTCGATCCCTTCGGCCAGGAGATTCGCACGGCTTCTTTCGGTATATGGCAAGAGGATCGTGCTGGAGTGGTCGATTATCCTTCTGTTAACCTCTTCCGGAACCCTGTCGTCATAGCATCGGTTCCCCGCCTCCATATGATAGACCGGAATACCGCGACGGGCGGCGACGATCGCGGACAACGCGCTGTTAGTATCGCCCAGTATGAGTATTCTTTCGGGTTTGCGGGTGCTCAGGACTTCATCGATCCGTGTGATTATTTGACCCGCCTGCTCGCCGAAATGGTTTGACCGGATCCCAAGGTGCTCGTCCGGCTGACGGACCTCAAGCTCTTGAAAGAATATGTCACTCAGGCTCTGTTCGTAATTCTGTCCCGTGTGGACCATCAGGTGGTCGCAATGCTGATCGAGGATCTTCATTACGGCGGATAGCCGAATTATCTCGGGTCTCGTCCCGAAGATCGTCATGACTTTCATAGATTCCCAGGTGATGGCTCAATCGATCAAACGGACGCGAACCGATGGATCTCTGCCGACGAAGCTGCGAGCAGCTCACGAAGCTGCTCGACCGTAAGATTATTATTCTTCGACGAATATTCTTCAGAAAGTGCGGGTTCGGTGTCGATATCGGATCTCAGCTCAGGCAGCACTGGCTGGATCGCAAAATATTCGCCTTCCGATCTGGTACGGAAGCACTCTTCTTCAGAAACCATGATCTCGTGGATCTTTTCGCCGGGCCTGATGCCGGTAAAATTTATAGGTAGCTCCTCTTCGCCCATCATCGCTCTGGCAAGATCGATGATCTTTGCCGATGGGACCTGAGGCACAAATGTCTCACCCGTTCGGCCTGCTTCCAGCACCGCAAAAACCGTGTCAACAGCACGGTCAAGGCTGAGCAAGAACCGTGTCATTTCAGGCAGCGTAACAGTCAGCGGCCGTCGGTTCCTGATCTGCTCGGCGAATAGCGGGACGATCGAGCCGCGCGATGCGATCACATTTCCATAACGAACACAAACAAAACGCGTATCAGGCAAACGGCGGTTAGCTTCGACGAAGACGCGTTCCTGCAAGGCTTTGGTCATTCCCATGACGTTGATCGGCTTACAAGCCTTGTCGGTCGAAATGCCTACCACGGCCTCGATCTTATGGCCATTCTCACGAATTGCCCGTACAACATTTTGAGCCCCGCCGATATTCGTTTGAACTGCCTCAAAAGGAAAATACTCGCATGACGGCACTTGCTTGAGCGCGGCCGCATGAAAAACTATATCTGTGTCGCGAAGAGCAGCGCTGACCGCGCCCAGGTCTCGAACGTCACCGATAGTGAAGTCAAGGATGTCTTCAGCCTCGTGATAAATTACCTCGTCCGTTGCGACCGACCGGTTCTGGAGATCCAGTCGCATATAGTGTTGTTTCGCCTCGTCGCGAGAAAACACCGTGATCCGCTCAGGCAGGCCCTTTTCACCTGTAAGCAGCCGTCGGACAAGGGTCTTTCCAAGCGAGCCGGTCCCGCCTGTCACCAGGATCTTTTTACCTTTTAATGATTCGATCTTCTCCATTCTTTGTAGGGCGTCGGGTCCGATGCCATTAAGTCGATCATCTTCTCCCACGATAAGGGTGCGTAGGAAGTTGCCGCTCTGAATCGATCCGAATTCAAGCTTCGGTCTATAACTACGTTCTCCGTCCTTTCAATTGAGACCGGAAGATCGAATTTATCCCGGATCAATTCAAGAAGCCGGAATTTGTCGATCGGAGCGCTCGAAACATGGTACAAGCCGTTCAATTCAGGGTGCTTAACGATCAAGTCCCTGATTATATCGGCGAATACGATGGTTGGAAAGCCTGAGAACACGGCCCGTGCATAGCCGCTTACTCTCGATCCGCTGTTTGCGAAGAACCACTCTACAAGTCCCTGCGACGTTGCAAGCTCACGGCCAATTATCGAAGTTCGAATTGTAAGAACGTTGTCTGAAATGATCTCGCCTAGTGCCTTGCTGATCCCATATAGATCTCTGGCGTTCGGTTCGTCCGTCTCAGTGTATCCGCCGCGAATCCCGTCGAAAACACAATCAGTGCTGATCGTGATTAGTCTAAAACCAAGTTCTTGCCCGAGACGTGCGAGTCGATGCGGAAAGATCGAGTTAACGGTCAATGCGGAGATCACATCGTTCGAATTTGACGCTTGTTTAACGATACCAACAGCATTTACCACAACGTCCGGCAAGACGTCCCGCAATGTTGATTCAACTGATCCTTCATTCGAAACATCTACATTCGGCACGATCCTTGAGTCGTCAACAAAGCCGAATCTTGTGATCTGAGAAGCATCATTACGGACGGTTCCCCAAACCTCATGGTCATTCCCGAGTGTTTGCACGATCTTGTGCCCGAGCATACCGGCTGTACCAAAAACGAGTACTCGCATTAGAAATAGAGATGTATTTGCGTTTGAGTCAAACGTTCCGAATGATTGATGAAAACAATTTCGGGCTGTTAAGGTTGCGGCTGCTCGAAGGTATCAGCCGACACGCACCTGATTTCTGCCGCGACTACGTGCCTTGATCTTCAGCAGCCAACATCCGATCGACGAGCTCACACCATATATGTGCCACGGTTATGTGCATTTCCTGGATCCGGGCTGTCCTGTCAGAAGGCACCATTAATGACGCGTCCGACAACGAAGCAAGCTTCTTTCCCATTGAACCGGTCATTGCGATCACTTTACACCCGCGCTGTCGTGCTTCCATCACGGCAGAAATAACATTGGGCGAATTTCCACTTGTACTTATCGCGATCAAACAGTCTCCTTGGTTCGCTAATGCCTCCACCTGGCGTGCGAATACCCGGTCGAAACCATAGTCATTGGCAAGGGCCGTAAGTGCGGAGGTGTCCGTGGTAAACGCAATGGCCGGCAATGCTCTCCGTTCCGTCTCGTATCTGCCGACAAATTCGGCAGCAATATGTTGAGCATCAGCTGCACTTCCGCCGTTGCCACATATGAGTATCTTCCCGCCAGAGCGAACAGTTTCCGTGATCATCGATCCACACTCGGTGATCGTATCAACAAGGCCTTTCATCACGAGATCGGCTACCTCGAGATGCTGACGAAGCGAGTCCTCGATCACCCCGGAACTCTGTTCCACAGTTTGGGGCACCCTTCTAATGCGTTCGAGAACCGAGGAACTTGAGTGGCCATCCACAAGCGGGATCGAGACAACCTTTCCCCCGTTTGCCTCGACGATATCGGAGCCAATTATCTCGCCTGGTTTCCAGTCGCCCCCTTTCACCAGCACATCAGGCTTCAAGTGCCGTATTAACTTCTCAGGCGTAAGCTCTTCGAAAATAATGACTTCATCAACCGACGAGAGTGCTAGCAATACCGCTTTACGGTCTTCCGCGGTCTGATAAGGGCGATCAGGGCCTTTGATCTTTCTTACGGACTCATCGCTGTTCAATCCGACAATGAGCCGGGTGCCCAAAGACCTGGCCCGGTCGAGGAGCTCGACATGGCCGGGATGGAGAATATCAAAGCAGCCGTTCGTAAATACGATCATAAAGTCATGGACCGAAAGTCAGAAATTTCGTATATGTCCTTAGTTCGGCGTGTCCGTGCGTTGAAAGCCGGACAATCTCGCCACCACGCCGACGATCAGCAGGCCGACGGCTGCCGTTAGGCCGACCTTAAAGAGAAATGGTATCAGCAACCCGTAAAATGCCTCATAAGAGATCGCCATTAAAAGCATAAAGTACATGGTGGCACGCCAGATCGTCCGCGGTTGATCTTCTATGAGCGATCTGTAAATGAAACGAATTATTATGCCGAACAAGAACATACCGATCGGAACACCTACGGGTCCGTAATTTCTCAACAGGTCTCCGATGGGTGTGATAGCGAATGAATTGTCGCCGTAATCGAAATATAGGTCGCTATATTTTCGCGGCTCGGAGGCGATCGGTTTTTCGTCCCACAAGATCCTTGGAATAAAAAAGGTGCTCAGATCTTTCCAGATATTATTGTCCAGACCATAGCTCTCTTCATATGGTGCCAGCTGTTCATAATTGGAAACGACCACAGCAACTGAGCTGAGTGTGTCCAGGCGCTCGGCAAGCCCGAGCAATGCCATTTGCAGGCTATTCCCAACGTCGAACTTGCCGACCTGATCGATCGTCTCGAAAATATTCTCCGTGTACTGCTCGATCGACGTTTGGGCCTCTGTGCCCTTTATATGGCGAAAGGTCGTGCCGTAGATCATTCCCGCGATCAGACAAACTGAGAGTATTATTCCCGCGAAGACCGTACGGCGAAAATTCAATCTTCTCCCTGAAAGCAAGAAGGCGAGTATGACGATGATGAAGACTTGAAGCAGCGAAGCGCGATTTCCTGAGATCAGGGCCTTCCCTATGGTAGCGAGTAACAGCAGGGAGACGAGAACGACTGCACGAACATCAAAAGTTCCACGCTTAAAGATCACGTACCAAAGTATGAACGATCCCTGCATCCAGAAAAGCGTCGTCAGAAAAACGATTCCGTCGTAAGACTCGATCGCGTCCGAACGCTGATACCCAATGACACCAATAATAAGTGCTCCGATGGTATTGAAGGTGCCCAGAATCAGCAGAAAAAGGCCCGGCATGAGCATGACCGACGAATCAAAGTCGCGTCGTGGAATTATCCTGCTTACCGCGGCTCCGGCCCTCACCCCAAACGGCGTGAAATAACCTGCTGCGAGCCCGGCAAAACCGAGCATGATCAGTGCGATCGTATATGGCAGATTAAACTCGGCATCCTGGATAAAGGTGAGGTAATAGGGATCAGACCATCCGGCAGTCAACATCAATCCGCCGATAACAAATGCCGGGAAGAAGTATGACCAGGTCGCAAAGACAAGAGGATCATAAAGAGTCAATCGCCCGCGATAATGAAGGATCAAAGTCGGAGTTGCCAGGAGTGCCAGCAGGCCGAAGATCCACGGTAACAGATAGACAAAGGGTAAGGATGCGGTCAGATCGCTGCTGAGAAGGCCACCAACGACACCCAGAAACGCCGCGATCCCCATCATCAACGCCCCCCCAAGCAGAAATCGACGCTGAGCATCCGCAGTATCTGTTTTTCTTAACGCTGTCGCCATTAAATCGATCGACTATATTCCGTCCGCCAAGCCTTGTTTTGCCGCTTTTTTAATCCGAACGAATGATCTCCCAAGCTTCCCGCTCGCGTCCATCGTAGGGGGTAAAAGAACGAACTCGTTGATAGTTAGCGGTTAAGAAAAGATAAAGCGGCTTAAGCCGTTCATCGTCGGCCATTCGCTCCATTTCTGGTGTCCAGGCTCCATCCCAAATGATAAAACGTGGCCTTTCCCTTTTCAAATCTTCTATTGCCCATGCCACATGGTGCGGTGGAGAATATCCTGTGTTCAAGAGTATCGACATTCTCGTCGGATTTTGCAGCGCAAGTGGAAAATTGACGTGACAAACATATACTTCAAATACCTTATCACCTGGAGCTGAGTTCGCAAGAAGCCATTCGTAGCGTTCGCCTATCACCCGCGAGAGGAATACTATGCGTCCGCTGGGCGTGTCGAGCGCCATCGTATCCCAAGCAAATTGGGTGCGGATCCCGAGGGAGAGTCCGAAGACCATTAAGACAACTATTGCCAATTTTATGCGGGCGCCTGTCAGAAATTCGCTTTGCCACAATAGCCAAACGAACACTATCAACGCAGGAAGCGATATCTGATAAAGCCTCATTACGTTCGGTCCCGTGGTTCCGAGAACCAGAAAGAGGCCGATCAAAATGGTGAGTAGCACCGGGGCGGTTCGTTCGAACCTTTCTGCGCGTCTCTTTGTCCAGACATACGCCAAGGATACGACATAGACCAGTGGAATAAGCAGCGAATAGAAGATCGTAACTGCGAGCATCGTAAAACCTGCTGCTCGCAGCTTAGAGATCGTCGAGAAATATGTTCGCCAACTATTTGTGTAAGGATCCTGAGAATAGGCCGAGATGAATAGTATCGTGTCCTCAATGAACTTAGATAAGCCGACCGGATATACGTATGGAGCAAGAAGGAAGATCAAAGTCACGCCGAAGGCACCGACAAGAACCACCCATGAGCAAAGAAGCCGCTTCCAGTTGCGGTCCTTGAACCCGACTTCTATGAGTAGAAAAAGACCAACGGCAGCTAGTACAAGGAGCCCGCGCTGCTGGGTGAAAAAACTTGCGAGTGCGCACGCGACCCCGGCCAGGGCGATCGTCGGATAGCTTCGAACTTTTAGAAGGAGAAAAAGTGCCAGCCAAGCAAAAATAGGACTCATCATTCGGTGTTCTGCATCGACACCGAACCACCGGAATCCGAAGAAAATGTAAATAGCTGAGGGCAAGTAGGCCGCGAATGAATCAGCTATCACCCTCCTCGAGATCACAACTCCTAGATATGCAGAGATCATTCCGTGGAGAATGATGAACGCACTGATCAACCAATATTTTGCCCCGAATATTTTGATCAGCAGTGCGAAAATGCTGATCGAACCTGGGAAAATAAACTCCCAAAAATCCTGATAGATAGCTTCGCCGCCTGCGACCCGGCTGGCCTCGTAGATCATCTTTATGTGATCGGCCTCGTAATAGATCGGAGTCGTGGGAAAGATAAAGACCTGAAGGTAAAGAAAACAAAAACATGCCGCATAGAAGATGGCCTTTAAGGTCAAGGAAGGGCTTGTTTCGCTGATCGCCATCTTGAATGAGACCTGATCAGAACATCGGTACGACCGAGCTCACGATCTGCAAGTACTCTTGTATTGACAGTTGTCGGAAGGGTTAAACTCTTTGAATTTTTCAAACGGAAACAGCATCGATCTTTGCTGCCTGGCCGGGATTCTCGTATGCCGCCCTCACTTGTTCCTCGATCCACTGATAAGTTACAGCAAGGCCGTCCTCTAGTGTGACGGATGGTTCCCAGCCGAGCACACTTCGCAGCAAGGAGTTGTCCGAATTTCGACCGCGCACGCCTTGAGGCCCATTCACATGTTTCTTCACTATGCTTATCCCGGCGATCTTAGCTATCCTATCCGCAAGCTGATTGATAGATATCATTACGTCCTGACCTAGATTTATCGGGTCCGTATGGTCTGAACGCATGATCCGATAGATACCCTCGACACAATCGCTTACGTAGCAAAACGATCGAGTCTGTTCGCCGTCGCCCCATATTTCGATCTCGCTTTCGCCCGCGAGTTTTGCCGCAGCGATCTTACGGCACAGTGCTGCAGGCACCTTTTCCCGGCCGCCTTCCCACGTCCCTAGCTCGCCGAAGATGTTGTGGAATCTGACGACGCGAGTGTCAAGCCCAAAATCGTCGCGATAATGCGTACACATCCGTTCGGCCATCAGCTTTTCCCAACCGTAAGCATCCTGCGGAAAGGCTGGGTAGGCATCTTCCTCTTTTAGGGGACGAACATCTTCCGATTCCTGCAGATGAAGCGGATAGATGCAGGCCGAGCTGGTGTACAAAAATCGCTGAACGCCGTTCACTCGAGCGGCCTCGATGGTGTGGATGTCGATGAGCGAGTTATTTCGAAGGATCTCCGCATGGTGCTGTGAAATATAACCCATGCCCCCCATGTCGGCCGCTAGCGCATAAACCTCTTCGACTCCTGAAACTGCCGAAAGACAATTTTCCGGATCGCGAAGATCCAGGAGAAGGAATTCATCGGCGTTGGAATCCGAGAATTCCGGATACTTAAGATCAATGCCTCGTACCCAATAATCCTTGTTCTTGAGAAATGTGACAAGATGGTTTCCGATGAACCCCCCGGCTCCGGTGACGGCCACCCTAGTTTTCAGATCCATATAATTCGGTAGTGGGATAGGCTTCCTAAACGGGCTCGTCGCTGTTATAGGCATTCCTATGATAATAGGTTTGATAATAGTAATAATTATCCTGCGACCTGAGGTTCACGTTGTTCAGAACAACGCCCAGAATTCGCGCACCTACGTCCTGTAGCAGGACCCTAGCACGACGAACCACCTGACGCGAGCTCTTCCCGGAATGAACTACAAGGATCACGCCATCTACCATCGATGCGATCAAGACGCCGTCGGTAAAAGATGTGATCGGGGGGGAATCGATCACGACGTGGGTATAGTGTTTCTGCAGCCTTTTTAATAAATTAGCCATCTGTTCCGAACCGATCAATTCTGCCGGATTCGGCGGTATTGGGCCGGAGGTGAGCAAATGCATTTTTGTTCCATCGTCCGTCTGGACAACTCGCGTAATGTCAGCATCTGTGCTCTCACTTGATAAAAGGGTGCTCAGCCCCTCGCCATTTGGTAAGTTGAATACGGAATGAAGCCGCGGTCGCCGCATATCCGCATCAATTATCAGAACGTTCGCTCCTGTCTGAGCGAGACTGATCGCCGTGTTTGTTGCGGTCGTTGTCTTGCCTTCCGATGGCAAACTAGAAGTAACCAACAGCGATTTAGGTGGATGCCCAGCTGTTGAAAGCAATATTGAAGTTCTAAGCTGTCTGTAAGCTTCCGAAAGGCCCGAACGCGAATCCGAATAAATAAGAAGTTCCGAATTCGGCCGTTCTTCGCCCTCCTCGTTCGAGCCGACCAGAAGAAGTTTTCGCTTCGGCATCGATTCGATCGTAGGAATGGCCGCGAGGGCAGGAAGCTGAAGATAATTTTCGATCTCTTCAACTGTTCGGATAGTGTCGTCCAGATATTCAAGGAACACGGCGAGGCCCATTCCGAAGAGTGTGGACAAGAGAAGGGCCGCTAGTACTGTCATCATCCGTCGCGGGGCGACCGGGGTATTATCAGGAATCGCAAATCCGGCGACGCTGATGTTATTGTCCGAGCCGCGTGCAGCAATGTCGTTCCCGCTTTGCTTTTCGAGAAGCTCTTTGAGAAAAGCCTTATTTGCGTTCAGATTCTGCTCCAAAAGTTTGATGGTCACAGCTCCGCTGTTCTGCGATTGTGTTTTCGCATATTGAGCATCGTAGGCAGCCCGAATCTTCGACTCGTTATCAAGGGCCTTCGTGAAGGTCGTCTGAAGGTTATTAAGAACGTCCTTTGAAGCCCGGTTCCGATACTCGTTGATCTCGTCGTTCGTTTTGGTAAGCAGGTCATCAAGCGACGTTTTCAGGCTTTGGATCTGTTTATCAACCTCTTTTACGGGCTCTGTATTTTCATGAAACGTTTCGAGCAGCTTGGCCTTCTGTGATTGCAGATCAGCTATCCTCTTTTCTGTCTCGTTACGGACGTTCACCCGCGAATTCTCTTTTTCGGTAATAAAGCGGCCAAGAGAAGCCTCGACCATCGATTTCAGCCGATCCGGTGAATTTTTGACCGAGAAGAGCTCGGCCTCTGCATTCGTGCGGAGGAGTTCGGCCGCCAATTTCTCGCGATTCAATCCGGCAAGCCGCTCAATCTCGATGGTCTGCTCGCCCGTTATATTTATAATTCCGTATGTCTTGCGAAGCTCGTGCAGTTTCAGCTCGTCTGCTCTTATTTCGCTCTGTAGGTCGGCGATTCGCCCCTGGAGAAAATCGCTCGTCTTTCGGCTTGTGCCGGTTCGCCTTTCTTGATTGTAATTCGTGAACGTCTCACAGATCCCATTTGCAACGAATGCGGCCAGTTCGGGGTCCTGGCTTGTGAACGAGATATCGATCAGTCGAGTATCCTTAACGGTCACCCTCGATTCGCGCACGGGATCCGAACTGAGGTTCTTCTTTATGATGTCTACGTACGGAGCAAGACGAACGGCTTCGGCGATCTCATCGGCAGAAACAAGCGTAGAATTTGTTCCCCCAGGAGCAGCATCGACTCTCCTGGGATCTTGCTTTACCTCGTCGCGGGCAAGCCCGACAGCTTTGAGCATTGCTCGCCACGGCGATGTCATGCCTTCGCTCTTTAGACGCTGAAACTCCGGATTGGAATCGAGCCGATGCTCCTTGACGACGCGGCGAAGAAGAGCATCGCTGTTCAGGAGCTGAAGCTGAGTGTTGAAATACGACGGGTCGGCCGTGAGCAGCGGCCTTTGTCGGTCGGTGACAAGGTCCGGATTTGTCTGCTCCATATCGACCTGGATAGTAGCCCTTGCCGAGAAAACATTCGGCTTTCGGGCCATATATATCGCAGCAAGGGTCGTAACGAGCACGGCAATTCCTACAACCAGCCAGATCCGTTTACGAATGGCCCGCCAGTAGTCTAGGATCTGGATCCCTTCCTGCGCGTAGGTCTCACGATAGGCCGGATAACGGCCCGTTTGAGCTACGATCTGAGGCTCGAATGGTCGGTCGAATTCAAAAAAATCGCTCTTAGGCTGAGGTACCAATTCTCGACTTTCTTTCATATGGTTCCGGCACTAAAACGGACGGTAAAACAATCCTCCAAGCCCCTGCGAAAAGCTCTTGGCCACATTGTTGAGAATACTCTTTGCTCTGTCTTCCGACAGGGCGACGATGTCATTGGGTTGAAGAAAAGGATCATCGGCCTTTCCTCTATTGATAGCATTCAGGTCAACGATGATCTCGTCCGTCTCGATCCCGCCGGGCTTCTGCCTGATTATTCTAACGCGGTCCTTATCTGTTGCGGCCCTGATGCCCTTTGCCGAAGCGATCGCTTGCCGAAGCGTCATGGGTTGTCTCATAACGACCTGGCCCTGCTCGTTGACGTTGCCATAGACAAACACGATGTCGGCCGGCAGCACTGAGACGATATCATTAGGCTGCATAGCCAAAGACTCTTTACCTTCTTGAAGGTCTCTTATATTAAAACTGTAAAGGCCTATCGGATCGGCGTCGCTATTTCCTTCCTGACATTGGTAATTGGTCCCAGGTCGAAATACCACAAGGCGCGACCCTGCGTCCTTGGATGGACCGCCCGCAAGTGCCAAAAGTTCCAGCAACTGGACCCGTCTCGAAATGTAGAAGTTATTGGGCTTTTCCACGGCACCCATCACCGCTACAGACTGTGACATCTGCTCCGTGACGATAACGTTGACTTCCGGGTTTCGGAGATACTCCTTTTTGTATGCTTCGGTTATCACGTCCGCCAGTTCGCGCTCGGTCTTACATACTGCAACGACTGGTTCGGTGATCTTGAAAAGGGTTATCGTTCCATTTGGATTTACGGCCACGGTCTGGTTAAGATCCGGATGCCGAAAGACCTGAACATTGATCTTGTCTCTAAGCCCGATACGATATCTATCTTCCTGCCGGTTCTGCTGGTTTTCAGGCGTTGTCTGGGCCGAGATTGCCGCCGCGTTAAGACATAAGCCTGCGACCAATAAAGCTGTGAACTTGGAATTCATTTCCAGACTCCTTAAAATTTTCTTAAAGCCAATAATTTTAAGGCTTTGATAGCCGTGTAGGGCTAAAAGTTGTTTACAATATCGGCAAATCGCCACCCGGGGACCGAACAAAAAAATAGTTTAGCAAACCCCGCAACCTTTGAAAACCAAAGAATTTAATTCTATGGGGGATTTAAGATAGACTCAACAAGGGCCTCAAATATACAAACTGCGATGGACGACGCGACGCCGATGCTTCGGCAATATCTTGAGATCAAGAAACAATATCCCGGCACGCTCTTGATGTTTCGGCTCGGAGATTTTTACGAGCTGTTCAAAGAGGATGCTTTGGTCGGTGCTCGCGAACTCCAGATCACACTGACGGCAAGACAAAAAGACTCTAAAAATCCCATTCCGATGTGTGGCGTGCCTCACCACGCAGCAGCTAACTACATTTCAAAGCTCGTTCGCAAAGGTTATCGAGTGGCTATATGTGAGCAGGCCGAGCCATCCGCTAAAGGAACGAAACTTGTGCGGCGCGAGGTTGTCAGAGTGATAACTCCGGGTACCGCGATCGAGCCTCAGCTTCTCGAAAACAAGGAACCGGTATACCTGGCATCGATCTTTGAAGGCGGTGAAACAATCGGTGTTTCTCTGCTCGAGCTTTCGACAGGCGAATTCATCTCAACGCAGTTGTTTGGCGGTGACCGATGGCAGCGAGTGCGAGAGTTGCTTGAGGCTCACGCCCCGCGGGAATTGATCTTTCCTTCCGGTTTGTCAGAAGTTTTGTCTTTTCAATTAAATGGAGGCTCTATACGCTCTGGAAGCCTGCTGACGAACCCGTCGAACGACGGCAACATCGCACAAGATTCCCCTTTTGCATTGACCGGTCTGGACGACGATGATTTCGACCTTTCAAACGGAGAAGCTCTTCTTTGTTCGCATTTTCGGACTCGGGCGCTTTCCGGATTCGGCCTTGAGAATAAGTCGGAAGCCATTCGTTCTGCTGCTGCCTGCCTGCGCTACGCTCGTTTTACGCAAAAGGCGGCTGCTGACCATGTGTCGGAAATCAGGTACTTTGAGCATTCCGATTGTCTGGTGCTTGACCAACTCACGCTGAGAAATCTCGATATTCTGCAGCCAAGAAACGAGGGAAGCCGTCAGACCTTGCTAACTGTGATCGACGAAACGGTCACTGGCATGGGAGGGAGGCTCGTAAGGGCCTGGCTGCTGCGGCCATCACTTAAACGCAGCGAGATCGAAACGCGGCTTGCGGCCGTAGATGAGCTTCTTGACGCGATACTTCGTGACAAAGTTCGTTTCCTGCTAAAGCAAGTGTCGGATCTTGAAAGACTTGTCGGAAGGTTAAATTTAGGAAGTGCCACGGCTCGCGATCTGAATGCGCTCGCAGGCACATTAGCTCAGACACCCAAATTGTCTGCCGAGCTGCAGGATGCAAGTTCCCTGCTGCTTCAGGTTCTGTCGGAGAATATTTTCGAGCTCCCCGAAATTCGAGATCTTATTACGTCTGCGATCGTCGATGAGCCGCCTGCGGTACTCAGTGACGGCGGGACAATTCGAGACGGCTTTAACGCTGAACTCGACGAGCTTCGGTCGGTAGCTGGTGGAGCAAAGCGGCTGATCGCGGAATTTGAGGAAAAGGAACGTCAGCGAACCGGGATCTCTACACTAAAGATCCGTTTCAATAATGTGTTCGGCTATTACATCGAGGTTTCACGGGCCAATTCAACGCGGGTCCCCGACGATTACCATCGACGTCAGACCCTGACGAATGCCGAGCGTTTTACTACACCCCAGTTGAAGGAATGGGAAGACCGGGTGCTTGGAGCAGAATCAAGGATCTCGGAGCTGGAAGCGGAATTATTTCAACAGATACGAATTAAAGTTAAAGAAGAAACTCACCGTCTGCAAACGACGGCTCGAGCTCTTGCTACTCTTGATGCCCTTGCATCTCTTGCTGAAACTGCTGCGCGCCGTAATTATGTGCGGCCCGTACTTCACGATGGCGATGAGATCGAGATCAAAAGCGGACGGCACGCTATCGTTGAGGCTTCAATGCCGAGCGGGGCTTTCGTTCCGAATGATATTTACCTAAATAACTCTACCGACCGCCTGTTGATTGTCACCGGCGCAAACATGGGTGGAAAATCGACCGTACTGCGCCAGGTAGCACTCATTCAGATTCTCGCACAGATCGGTTCATTCGTTCCCGCGTCAAGCGCTAGACTTCCGATATTGGACCGGATCTGGACACGAGTTGGAGCCTCGGACGACCTGGCTTCAGGTCGTTCCACATTCATGGTCGAAATGACCGAGACCGCCGCGATACTTCACAATGCATCGCCGCGTAGTCTGGTGCTTTTGGACGAGATCGGGCGCGGCACCTCTACCTTCGACGGCCTTTCGATAGCGTGGGCCGTGGCCGAATATCTGCACGATTCACCCGAGCACGCCGCTAAGACGATCTTTGCCACGCATTACCACGAAATGACCGAGTTGGCAGAAGATCTGTCCGGGGCGAAGAATTATCAAATGACTGCGAGCGAGCAGGATGGCGAGGTCGTCTTCCTACATAAGCTCGAAAAAGGGACTGCAGCACGGTCATATGGAATTGCGGTCGCTCGACTGGCCGGTCTTCCAGCCTCGGTTTTAAACCGTGCGGAGAACGTGCTCGAGCGGCTGGAACGTTATGAACTTGCCGTCTTTTCCGAGGAGGCAAAAAGCGGGCAAAAGGCGGCTGCCGCTCGTGCCCAAATTGCCCAGCACTCGCTTTTCGAGATAGGTAACGAGACAGTATTGGCAGAACTTCGGGATTTCGATCTGGAAAGCCATTCGCCTGAAGAAACAATTTCGTTCCTTGCTGAGATCAAGAAAAAGATCAATTGAAGAGCCGGTTCTTAAAGTAATTCCTTAAATGTCTATGTCCCGACAGTTAGAGTGGCTTCTCAACTCTGAATCTGCAATATGAAACAAATTGATCCAGACGAACTATCGCTAGACGAAAAAGCCGGCCAGCTTTTTTTTATCGGATTACCGGGCGATACTCTCGATTCGTCAAGCAAAGCTCTGATCGATGAGATCAAGCCGGGCGGCATTTGTCTTTTTGCACGAAATATTCGCACCACCTTTCAAACATCGGAGCTTTTGACCGATATAAGGGGCCGTCTATCCGTCGAGCCTTTCCTCAGCATTGACCAGGAAGGCGGGCTCGTGGACCGCCTCCGGCGAATACTCGCACCCATGCCCGCGGCCTCCAGGTTCGCGACGGCAAATGAAGCTGAAGAGCATGCTGATATCATTGCCGACGCTCTGCTTAGGCTAGGATTTAACATGGATTTCGCTCCTGTTGTCGATGTTGTTGGGCCTGGCCGCGAACAGTTTGTCAACGGAATTCATTCCCGCGCCTTTGGGAATTCGCCGGACACCGTTGTCGAGATCGCCGGTCGATTCCTAGATCGGCTTCAGTCACGAGGCGTGGTCGGGTGTTTGAAGCATTTCCCGGGTTTAGGTGCGTCAACGGTCGATTCGCATGAGGATCTTCCGGTCGTTGAGATAGGTCCTGACGAGTTCCGGTCCGTCGATCTTTACCCCTATCAGCGTCTGATCTCTCAAGGGAGCGTTGAGGTCGTGATGGTCGCTCACGCCGCTTACACGGCCCTATCCTTGCAGGAACGGGCCCAAAATGGCAAACTTTTACCGGCCTCTCTTAGTTTCAACTTTGTCACTTCATTGCTGCGGCACGAACTCGGGTTTAATGGACTGGTGATCACGGACGACCTTGAAATGGGGGCGATCATGAATAATTTCGGCATAGGAGAGGCGGCCGTACTGGCTCTTCTTGCCGGAAACGATATGGTATGTATCTGTGCGGATATCGATCGGATGAGAGATGCGCACAGGTCCGTCATCGACGCATTGTCCATCGGCCGGATAACCACATCCAGGTTGAACGAAACGCTATCAAGAATATTAAAACTAAAGGCGACCTTGCACACCCCAACGGCATCCGAACCAGCAAGCTTCGATGCCCTCGTAGATCGGATAACGGATCTTTCGCGGCGATTGGCCTAATACAGATCGGAGGTAAACCGAATTTGAGATACTTTTTAACCCTCGCATTCATTCTCGTACTGTTCTTTACGCTTTCGTGCCGCCGCACGAACAGCGAGATCGTGACCGTCGCGCTATCGGAATCGTTCACTGGATTTGACACGCTGACGACTGAAAAATCCGACGCCGCGGCGGAACGCGTTCGCAACCTGATGTTTAATGGACTGGTCAGGAAGAATAGTTCGTTCGATTATGAAGGCGAATTGGCTAGCGAGATAGCGACGTCTGAGGACGGAAAAGCGATCACATTTTTACTTCGGGAGAACATACGGTTTCACAACGGAAAACCGTTCACATCGGCGGACGTCAAATACACCTTCGACGAACTTTTTCGAACGAAAGGCTATAAATCATTTGCTTTCTTTGAATCTGTCGGAAAGGACAAGGCACCGACTCCGCACATAATCTCGATCGAGACACCCGATGCCCGTACGGTCGTCTTTAACCTGGAAAAAGCGGCCTTGAAGAATCAGCTTCTCTCGAACCTGGTAGCCATCCCGATCGTTGCAGATGGGTCTTCCTCCCAGCTTCGCACTCAGCCGGTAGGTACTGGTCCATTCAAGTTCGTCAGCTTTGATCAATCACAAAACACCGTTGATCTTGAGTCTTTCGCCGATTACTGGGATGGGGCACCGAAGGTTGCTAAGTTGAGAGTGAAAACGGTCACCGACGCAAGTGCGTTGCAAGCGGAACTCCAGAGCGGCGGTGTTGACATTGCGCCCGTGCCTTCAAATCTTCCGCCCGACAGTATTCGTCAGTTGGGCACGCTGCCTAATCTGACCGTGGAACAGTTTGACGGATCGAACATTCAATATATTGGCCTGAACACGACTTCCCCGCCGCTCGATAATACAAAAATTCGACAAGCGATCGGCTACGGGATCGACCGCGAGAAGATAATTAAGGAACTGCTTTCAGGCCAGGCTAAGATCGCCTATTCCATCTTGCCCGAAGGCTCGTGGGCCTACACATCAGGCACTCAGTACAACTACGATCCGGACCGGGCTCGCCAGTTATTGAAGGAGGCCGGTTATAAGAACCAACCGATCACCTTCAAATTTTCGTCTGGAAATGCGGCTTATAGCAGCTACGCACAGGCGATACAAAATATGTTGGTCGAGGTCGGGTTGAATATCCAGATCGAAACGCTCGATCCGAACACGATCCGTGAGAATCTTGCAAAAGGCCAGTTTCAGCTGAACACAGGGGCGTGGATAGGCGGCAACCAGGATCCGCTGTTTCTAAAAGACCTGTTTACAACAGGCAAGATCCCGGGCGAAGGAGTAAGCTGCTGTAACCGCAGCCGTTATTCGAACCCTGAGGTCGACCGTCTGCTAAATGATGCGATCAATGAGATAGATCGGGCCCGAGCAAAGGATCTCTATTCCCAAGCCTGGACCGTGATCAGTGGAGATCTGCCACTAATGCCGCTTTGGTACCCAGCGAACATGTCCATCGCAAACAAACGAATTACGAATATCAAGATCAACCCAAGCGGTGATTGGAGTTTTCTTAAAGATATTACTGTCACTAATTAGGCAGTCTTTTTTAAGAATGTAAATGAAGTTTATTTTTCGGTCCTGCCGGATCACTGGGGATCAGCCGCAGTAAGACGCTGCGCATCCCAGTAAACTCGATTTAGCCTGCGTTTGTGATCGGAAACCTGCGGTGTCTTGTTTAGTGCTTGCTTGTCACTTGGTTTTGATCGATCTTGTTTGCAGGCGTAGATTTCACAAGAACATAGAAAAAGCACGAGGAGCCCCGAAACGGAATGCAAATGTACGAAGCTTCCAGTTAAGCAGCCCGCTCGGTCCGGTAAAACTTGACAAATTGCCACGTGCGGCTAGAATCATAGTTTGCGAGCGGGAGTAGCTCAGTGGTAGAGCGCGACCTTGCCAAGGTCGAAGTCGCGAGTTCGACCCTCGTCTCCCGCTCCAAACGTTTAAGGCCAGAGGCGAAAGGAGAAAGAGTAAAGTAGTTTCCGTGCTTTAACTTTGTCCTTTCGCCTTTATCCTTTACCTTTCAAAGATGCGGCGGCGTAGCCAAGTGGTAAGGCAGAGGTCTGCAAAACCTTTATTCATCGGTTCGATTCCGATCGCCGCCTCCAACACTTCGCCACTTCTTCCCTTGCACCAAGGCATAGTGTTTAGCCGTAAGATGAAAAAGAGCTTGGCACAACGAGCTTAAATAAGCGTTTGCGTAAAATAGAACAGCGGCCCCATTTGGTCGGGGTCGCTGTTTCGTTTGCATCTTGTCCGGCTCAGGGTACGGCTGGGCATTGAGCTCGGATAAGCACGGCATTGATGCGCGAGCCCGCCCGCAGCGTGAAATCCACCAGAAGTGCCGGGTTTGGCCTCGTGAACGTCGTGATGACAGGTGCCGTTGTGCCGAACGGGAACATCGGGATGTTGACATTCGCATTACTGGCGTTGACTAGTGTCAGGCCGAGCAAGCCGATGCTCGAATCGACCATATCAACCGTAACGGTGCCCGATCCGGCCGTGATCGCTTCGAATGCTGCCAGGCTGCCCGGATTTACCTCCGTCAAAGTCAGCGTCGGCGTACACACTCCGGGCGGCGTAGGCGTAGGTGTGGGCGTCGGTGTAGGACTTGGCGTTGGGGTTGGAGTCGGCGTTGGAGTTGGCGGGCCGACAACCGGGAAGGTGCATTGTCCGCGGATCAAAAGTGCGTGCGACCTTGCAGATGCCCGGATGGTGAAGTCAACCGTCTGGCCCGGAATCGGCAGCGTGTAGGTCACCGTAACCGGATTGAAAGTCCCGAAGGGGAACGACGGTATCGAGATGTTCGCGTTCGTCGAGCTTATGACCGAGATATTCTGAAGACCCGCACCACTGTTGATGACATCGATCGTGATGGAGTTGACGCCTGCTGTTACTGACGTAAAGCCCGCAATGCTACCCGGGAAGACCTCTGTTATGGTCAGCGTCGACGTGCAAACGGTCGGGTCGATCACGGTGTGCTGTTCGTCGTCGAAGCTGCCGTGGAAATTACTGTCTCCTCCATAGGAGGCCGTCAAGATCTTTGGCCCGGGCGAGGTCGAAGTCAGGCTGCACATCCCGGCCGCGAACGGTGCGGAGCACGTCCCACCGGTTCCATCAGAGACCATGACCGTGCCCGTCGGGGTGCCCGCTCCCAGTGCGACAACGTTAACCGTCCAGTTCACAGTATATGCCTGATTCACAAATGACGGATCAGGGGTGTCGCCCGTGATCTGCAGCGTCGTGCCTGCTTTGTTCACGTTGTGAGCGATCGTGCCCGAGCTGTTCACGTAAGGCAGGTCCTCAGCAAACTCGGCCTTGATCGTGTGCCCGCCGACGGCCAGGGATGAGGTCCCGCATTGTGCCTGACCCGAGGCGAGGGCGACATTCTGGCAGGTTGCGATCGGGTTTAGGCCGTCAAAGAAGCTTACCGAACCCGTTGGAGCGCCATTTGGTGGAACAGTTTCGACCGTTGCCGTGAATATTACCATCTGCCCATAAACCGTCGGGTTAACGCTGGACACCAATGCCGTCGAGGTCTGGATCGTATTCAACTCGTAGGCTCCGATATCAGAATTGTCGCCGCCGTCCGCCGGTGGCGTAGATGGAATATCGAAAGGCCTTCCGGAACCGCGCTGGTCCTCGGTCAGATCAAAGCTCTTGCCTTTGTCGATTGCCGGGCTGCCCTGTAGCAAGGCATGCGTCCACGTCGGTCCGCCGTTGTCAACAAGCGGCCCGAGCATCGGGTCAAGAACTCCCGCTCCGCCCGTTCCAACCTGATCCGCATTAACGCCATTAGTAAATCCCGTCGCGGTGCCGACATTACCGATCAGATTGTAGCCCTGAGACGTTAATGCGCCGCCCACATCGGGAGTCGTTGCATTGTTCTGGTTCGCAGCGATAATGGTACTTTCGGAGAATACCTGCCCAGCAACCAAAAGGATTCCGCCGGCGCTGTTCACACCGGCCGCAGAGTTGTTCGTGATCGTGCTGTTTCTAACCGTGACGGTACCGAACACCCACAGGGCTCCACCATTTCCACTACCGTTAGGCACTTGATTCCCAGAAATCGTCGAATTGACAATATTAACAGTCCCATTAAGTTCGAGTGTTCCCGTTCCGAACGCAAATGTCGAGCGATTGTCAGCCACGGTGCTATTCACAAGACTCGTGATCCCGTTCCCAGTTGCAATTGCTCCACCAAGCGAAGCCGTGTTATCCCTTAAGGTTGAATTCGTCACCGTTAAAGAGCCCCCGCCTCCGCGATAGTAGATAGCTCCGCCAAAACCTGACGCTGTGTTTGTCGAGATAACAAGGGAATTTAAGGACAACGAAGACCCTTGATTCAGGATCGCTCCGCCGCTGCCCGAGAACGAGGACCCAACACCATTGCCGCCAGTCAAAGTCAGTCCAATGAACTCGACATCGATCACTCCCTCTACTGAAAAGATGCGACTGGTATTGTTGCCGCTTATTGTCAACTGGTCCGCACCCGGCCCTTGGATGATCAGATCTTTGTCGATGACGATCTCGCCCGAGGTCAGCGTGATCGGGCTGGTAACGGTTGTAAGTCCATCATCCAAATCAAAAGTGATAGTGCTTCCCGGACATGCATCGATAACCGCCTGCCGCAAGCTTCCCGCGCCACTGTCAGCGCTATTCGTTACGATCGGGTTCACCACGCAGACTGTATGCGATTCTCCGCTCGAGACACTGCCATTGAAGAGATCGTTCCCGCTGTACGTCGCGACCAGCAGTCGAGCCCCGGGTGTGGTTGAGGTGATCTCGCAAGATCCGCTGCCGACCGGTGCGTTACAGCTATCGACGCCGTCCGTGACCAAAACGTTTCCGGTCGGAGTTCCGATCCCGGGTGCGACTACGCCAACGTTCCAAGTCACTGAATAGGTCTGCGATATCGCGCTCGGGTCCGGCAAGTCTGAAGTGATCGACGTGGTGGTGTTTGTCCTATTTACCTCGATATCCGCAACGATCGTGCCGCCGCCGAGGCCGGGATCATTGCCGCTCACGCTTGCCTGCACGGTGAAGTGGCCCGTGCCGATAAAGCCGAGATTCGGCGTGAATCTTAGGCCGGCATTGCCCTGTGCAAATGTTATGAACTGGCCGTTCACGACCGGAGTTGTGCCGTTGTTGAGGAACAGCGAGCCATTCTGGATGTTCGTGATCTTGAAATGAGTGACTTCCGCTCCGTCCGCAGCATTTCGGCTGATGACCAGGCCGCTCGTTGTCTGCACATTGTGGACGGTCACGGCGTTGGTCACCGATGGCGTATCCGCGCTGTCGAGCATCGTGAAGCATTGAGAGAATTCGCTCGTGTTTCCGTCCTCATCGGTCGCGGTGGTGGTGATGAATGACCCGACAGCGATCGGCCCCGTATTGAATGTGAACGGCAGCACGTCGCCGTTCGCATCCGTAACCGAAGCTGTCAAAGACCCGAGATAGGTCTCGCCTTCACCGTGCCCGCTCGCGTCGCAGCTTGTGTTCGAATAAAAATCAACAAAATACCCCCTCTCACTATTCGGCGTCGTGTTCAATGTTCCAGCGATCACACCCGCAGTCGCCGAAGAATGCGCAAGCGTGATCACCGGGAAGTTTTGGAGGTTGTTAGGGCCGGAGTCGGGATCACCCGCGTCGTTGGCCGTGACGCCGCCAAGTGCAAGATCGATTCCAAGACCCGCGTTCGAAAAGATAGAATTTCCACGTACCGACGTGTCTAAGGCTCCAGATCCCTGAATATCCACACCAGACAAACCGTTATGCGCGATAATATTACCTTCGCCAGCTGCCGTTCCACCGATAACATTACCTGAAGTACCTGAGTTTCCTCCGACGGTGACGCCAAAGCCGTTGTTCGAAAGCGGTGTAATACCGTCTGCACCAACGCCGATGTAATTGCCAAGAACGACATTATTGGCGGTATTGTCGTCCACGATCCGAACACCGAAACCGTTGTTACCCGAGAGGACATTCCGACTTGCCGATGTTGTCCCTCCGATCGTATTGGTATTCGCCCCTAAGGATATTGTGATACCGTTCGCTGTGTTGCCGCGGTCGAGTAGGCCGGTTCTATCGGTTCCGATGTAGTTGCCCAGTATCTGGTTAGCGGTTGCCGCCGATCCACTTACATTAACCCCAGCATCGCAACCGTTCGCCGATATCAGGTTTCGGTCGGCAGGTGTGGACCCACCGAGATGATTGTTCGGGCCGCCGAGAGCCACGCCGTAGCACACATTGCCGCTCGCAGTATCTCCATCAGGCTGCAGTCCGATAAAGTTACCCGTTATTAAGTTGGTGCCGGCATCCGATCCGGCGATCACGATACCGTTATCGAATCGCGTTACCGATAGGCCACTTATTTCGGTGCCACCGGTCAATGAATTAAGTGAGAATCCCCATGTTCCTGCGGGAGCTAAGTTGCCGTCGACGCGGATCTTAATGATCGCATCGTTTCCGACAGCGAGCGTGTTCACCTGCGAGTCGGGCTGAGAATAGCCATTTATAAACATCTGGGTGATCAGCGTCGGCAGTTGTGCTCCCGGCGAGATCGTACATACGTCAGTTCCGCCATCGCATCCCAAATCAGTGTTCGGAATACCAAAGTTAATGGTGGTTGTATCGCCGTTGGCATTCGCAGCATTGATCGCCTCTCTAAGCGTACAGCCGTTGCCGAAGCCGAGCGGCAGGCAGAAGCCGTCGTCGGTGTCGGCGGTACTGTTCACGACAAGCGTCGCCGAAGGGCCGTCTTCGCTGATGATGGTGAGTGTGGTCGGGTTTGGCGCCCCGATCGTCGGCGCGCCGGGGCCCGGGGTCAGCGTCAGGATAACGGTTTCGGGCCCTTCATAATCGGTATCGCCCTTTATCGTGACATTGCAGATCTTGTCTGAGACATCACCGTCACCAAAAGTAAGGTTACAGCTCGTTTCAACGTAATCCGGCCCCGGTGTTGCCGTACCCGCGCTCGTCGCGACATTCACACCGAGATTCCCGTCAAAGCCGCCCGTGCGCTGGACGACCACGGCAAAATCGTGGTCCAAATTCGTTTCGTTATCGACATACGGGGCCGACTTGAACGAGATCGTTCCCGCACCGGCCAACCCGACCGTCAAAACGACGTCGTTACCGCTGCCGCCCGCATAATTGATCTTTGCGACAAAGCCGGATCCGAGGAAACCGGGGATGTTCGCACCCTGGGGCAAGCCGTTGAATGTACCGACGACCGCATCTGTGCCGTCGTTTTCAACGATCGTAAAGCTCTCGCCCAACGCTGGAACATGCGTTCCGCTCAGTACAAGGTCAACCCCGGTCAGGTCGACCTCACCGGCCACATTCAGCTGGTTATAACCGATGTCGGCCGCCGCCCCGTTGATCTCGATCGCCAGGTCGCTGGCGAACGAAAGCGTGCTGGCCGTCGTATCGATACCGAATTTTGTCGGCTTGACCGCAAATGGCGAAACTCCCGGATCGAGCAGCAGCGTGCCGCCGCCGGTATTGACCTGCCCATTGGCGATGACAATATCGCCGCCGCTCGCGATAGTCATATCGGTGGCCGCACCACGCGTGATATCGGCCGTGGTTGTGACCGAGCCGCTGTCCGCTTTGCCAATATTGAGCGTTCCCGCGATAACGCGATCGAGTTCATCATCAAATAGCCCAAGCGTGAGTGGGCTTCCGCTAAGTACGTCGCCGCCGCCCATGTTGATCAGCGTCCCGGCAGATCGCGCGAAAAGATTAACGGTGTTCGTTCCCGCATCGATCGACGGGTTCGACTGGAGGTCCATCGAATCTCCGGTCACGGTCACGATCGGCGTTCCGGTTGTGCCGTCGATCCGGCCGTCATTTTCGATAAATATTGCTAAACTGCCGGGCGCACCTTGGCCCGTTACTGAAATGTTGCCGCCGGATGACGCGATCTCAGAATCGGTATCCCGCACATGAACGCCAAAGTTGGCGCCGCCCGTGCCCAGGAGATTCCCGCCTTTACCGACGACGGTTACTGTCGCACCCGCACCGGCGCCGGTGTTTTCGATCTTAGCGCCGCTTGTCACAACAACACCGACGTTGATGCCGGCGATCCCATTGCCGCCGCCCGTTCCGTCGACCATAAGCTGGCCGCCTGAAGCGAATATACCCGAACCCGCATCCGAGACCTGAACGCCGTGACTTCCAAGGCCTTCCGTGCCGGCGAGATTTCCGCCTTGACCGATAACCGATACCGAGGCGCTCGGGGACGAAGTTGTGATCTTTGCACCGACGTGTACAATTACGCCCACATTATTAAAGCTCGAACCGTTGCCGCCGCCGATCCCTTTCACGGTCACGGACGCGGTAGCACCTGTACTGGTGACCTTACCTTCGCCGATACGAACGCCATCATTCCCGCCGCCATTTCCCGATCCACCGCCGGTTCCTTCTACGAGCACGGTTCCGCCCGCGGATGAGATCTCAACATTTGCACCTGCGACCAGTACACCAATGTTCTGGTGGCCGTAAATGCCCGCATTATTTCCACCGAACCCTTTAACGGTCGTAGTACCCGATCCGCCGCTGGCGATCCTGCTTCCGTTGCTTAAGACAACGCCGTGATTATTGCTGCTCGTCCCGCTACCGCCGCCTGTACCCTCAACCAACACATTCCCGCCTGACGACGTAATTTCAGACCCGACGGCATCAAGATATACGCCGAAATTTCCCCAATCGGCCGAACTCGTTCCACCCTGGCCTTTTACAGTGACGTCAGCGGTTGCACTTGAGCTTGTGATCTTGCTGCCGGCGCGGATATCCACGCCTTGGTTGCCGTTGGCATTGCCCGACCCGCCGCCGGTTCCTTCAACCAGAACATCACCGCCGGCCGAGGTGATCTCGGCAGTTCCTTCGAGTTGGACGCCGCGATTCTCCCAACCGTCGGATCCCGCGGTATTTCCGCCCCATCCCTGGACTGTTACAAGCGAACCCGCCCCGGTTCCTGCATTATTGATCTTCCCGCCGACAACGAACACGCCAAAGTTCAGATCACTCTGTCCGCTGCCGCCTCCAGTGCCTTCAACAAGAACGGGTCCGCCGGAAGATGTGATCCTCGATGCGGGGTCGTGCACAAAAACACCGGAGTTTCCATTTCCGGTGCTGCCGCCGCCCTGTCCCTTGACGGTTACGGTCGCGTTCGTACCTGCGCTAGTGATCCTGCCGTCAGCTTGAACGAGGACGCCCACGTTTCCGCCGCCCGTACCAGCACCACCGCCGGTTCCTTCAACCAACACCGGACCGCCGCCGGACGTGATCTCGGCATCGCTGCTTACAACAACGCCAAAATTACTGTGACTATCGCCGGTGGTGCCGCCGCCGAAGCCTTTCACAGTGACCTCTCCCGTAGTTCCAAAGCCGACCTTGGTCGTCGTATTAAAGATAACGATCCCACGCTGGTCATTTCCGGTATCCCCGCCCCGGCCTTCAAGCGTTATGTCTCCCGTGGTACTTCCGATAACCGTGTTGCCAACGCTTATACCGACAAAGCTGCCGGTCGTTGGGATCGCATGCTGGTTCGCACGCAGGAGGATGTTTCCATCGACGGTCGTTAGATTCGAATTGTTCGCGTCGATCGTCCGCGAAGCGTGGACCGTCATCCCGTTTGCACCGGTCAGTGCGACCGTCCCGCCGAACGTGACCGAATCAAAAGGATCGGTGGCCGAGCCTACTGCAAACGCGGCATCAAAGTCGGGCAGCGAGCTGACCGTCAGTGCATCGGCGGCGTTGCCCCGATTGATGGTGACCGAGCCGGTAGGGTTGGTGAAATCGGTTGTCTCAAACGTTCCGATCGCGCTTCTCAGGCGCGAGATGCCGTTGCCGGATGTTCCGTCGTCTTCGAGCACCGCATTGCTGGCCGCCGCGGGCAGATTGAAAATAACGTCGGTAACGGTCCCTGTGTTCGAGATCGGTTCCAGGCCGGTGTAGGTAATCGTACCGAAATTCGACATCACGACGCTGCCGTCGCTGGAGTTGGTGTAGTTGTAGGTAACGGTGCCCTGGCTGCCGCCGACAATATTCAGCGTATCGCCGGGCGCGGTCGTCGGGTCGCCCCCGTTAAAGAACAGCCCGCCCGCGGGTATAAAGTTGCAGCCCGATAGATCTACAGTCAGCGTATCGTTCCCGCCGAGCCCGTTAATGGTAATGCTCCCCGTAACGTCGGCGATCGGCACGGCCTCATTCAGCCCCGTCCCGGGATCGGTAATCACGATGTTCGTTCCGCTGCACGCGAGAGTGAGGTCGTCGTTCGAAGTCCCCCCATTCCCGTCTGTTATCGTCAGATTTCCGCCGCTTACGGTTACGGTTGTCTCCGGCTCGGTACCCGTCCCTTGTATCGCAAACGTGTATGGATTTTCATCCGCGTCATTGTTGGCTATAGAGACTGTCGCTTCGCGCAGCCCGGTCGAGCTCGGATCAAACGTCACCTGGAAGGTCGTCGTCCCGCCGCCGCTCGCGATGGGTGTCGTCGGCACTGCCGTAACGGTAAATTCGCTCGGATTCGAACCGGTGATCTCAACAAGCGGGCTGCCGGTCAGATTCAGGTCGGAGGTTCCCGCGTTCTCGATCGTGAAGGTCCTCATCACTGTGCCGCCGGAGACCATGGTCGAACCGAGATCAGTATGATCTGCCGGATCAGGCGTCGTATCCCCGTCCACAATGCTTTGCCCATTCCCTTTGATATTGATCTCCGGTGCTAGTGGAGCGACCGGGGCAAGGGCGACGCCTCGAAAGACGGTGTTGGTCGCGGCCGTGGCCAGCGATGTCAGCGTTCCACCGAACGCAGCGTTGTAGCCATTCGCATCAGTGACTGTTTGAAGTGAACTCTGGGTTGTCGCGTAAAGCGTTACGCTGGTTCCCGAAACGACGCCCGTCAGTCCGCGAACGGCGGAAAGAGCTTTGGTTCCGCTCAACGCCCAGCTTCCGCCAATCAGCGAGTACTTTTGTATCTGGTTATCCGTATCGCTAGCTATGAAAAGCGTATCCAGCCCAGGAACACCGTTGTTAAGGTCAGCAAAGAAAAAACCATACGGAGTTGTCGTTGCCGTCGGGAACCCAGGCAAGTTCGTGATCGTTTGACCTGAGGTCGTAGGAGTGCCGGTTCCCACCGTGGCTATACGAAAGGCGCCAGTTGCTGCACTGACGTATAGTTGGCCATCAAAGATCTGCACACATCGAACATTAGTTAGGCCCGTGCTCAGCTGTGTGCTCGTCGTCCCTCCAAGGGGTGAATATCTAACACTGTTATTTCCTGTAGCTAACCAGATGTTGGATCCATCTAAAGTCGCTGCTCCGCGAGCATTGCCCAGATTAACATTGTCAGCGAAGGCGGTCGTCGTATCGAAGGCTCCGGTATGGTCCACGAGGCCTATCACTCGATTTATTGACGAAGCATTCGCTGTTGTGATCGAACCAGTACCTACCGCCGCATCGTATCCGGCCAGCGCGACATATCTTCCATCCGGCGACCGCGAGAGGCAGCCTTCGCTTGTAGCCGTGCCGGAAGCGGTGAGTCTTTTGTTTGCACCGGATACCGTGGTCGGCATCGCGATCGACTGTACAAAAGTTCCGGTTGTCGTGTATTCATCGAGGAAAACCGGCGTCGCATTGGTGTTTAGGCCCATCGCTCCGGTACCGACGCGAAAGATCACAAGATTCCCGGGAACAAAGCTCGCCATGGGGACATCGCCAATTGAGAATTTTCTCTCCGCATTAGCCCAGAACCCCAATGTGGAGCTGGAAACCTCGGGCACCAAAACGGAACCGGCCAAAAGCGGCCCGGTTGAAGCATCCATTCTCGGTTCGCCCGCACCAAACCTCCCCGCCGGGGTGACCTTTCGGGACTCACGATGCCTATCGAAACAAGTTCCCGACGCGACGCAGCCGGGGTGCCCGTGATCGAACAGAACATCCTGGGTCCTGGAGATCGTTGATCGGGCCGAAACGCGAGACTCAACAAAGAGCGCGGCGACGGCGACCGTTAAGACTGTAAACACGACACAGAAGCGGAGCAGATTGGTTTTGGCAATATACATAAGTGGGGGTTCTCTCTTTATTGTTTCTGGTGCAAAGGTCTGACTAGATCGGTCAACGCTGCAGGTAATAGCTGCTAGGGGACGCGAAAGACAAAGCTTTACGGGCATTAAAAAAGCCGCCATTTGAAATGGCGGCAACGAGGATCGAAATGACTCCTGAAGATCTTGTGTTCTTCTGGCAGTTAGATTGAGGCTTCATTTAATAGATCGTGTGTCGGCCACACACAAGCCGACGCGATCTTTCCAAAGGAAAAGGAAATTGTTGATAAAGGCAACAAGATCAACATATTACCAAGACCTGAACTGAACCAGCAGTTACGCGTACGCGAGATGGTACTACACTTTACCCGCTTTGTCAGTATGCCGCCATACATTTTTTTGCCAGGCGTTCGAAGTGGAAAGCCCGGTTCGGGGTCGCCCGCCCTGCTTCGGCCTAAAGCCGTGCTGCGGAGTTGGATCTGGCCAACATTTGCGTGGTTTGCGTCATCACTAGAGAGACGACCGGGGCGGGCTGACTGTAAATGCGATATAAATTTAGGAAACCGGAATCGCGATCCCGGCGTATCTAGGAACGATGTTCGAGGCGGCGTCGGGTTCGGGAGGGCGATAGTGTCCGCCGGGGCTATGTGCTAGGGTTTAAATCGATATGGAAGTTAATTTAGGGCAGGCCGGGGCGTCGAACGCTTCCGCGGCAGTCAACCGACGCGAAAGACCGATAAGGGAAAACAGAATGCAGTTTGCACCGGGCCGCCGGGCCGGTCTTGCGGCCGCCGCGGCTGCCGTTTTTGTGCTGGCGCCCTTCGCTTTTGGCCAAAAGCCCGAAACAAAGGACGCTCCCGTCGTCGTCCGCCCGGGTGCTCCGGGCCAGCCGACCCGCGTTCTGCCCGCCGATACGCGTGCCGCGCTTCCGCCGGTCTCGCGAAAGGATGTGGAGTTTATGCAGGGCATGATTATGCATCACGAGCAGGCCGTTGAGATGACGGACATGATCGAGTCCCGTACCTCGAACCGCGACATCCGCCTGCTCGGCGAACGCATCAGCAAATCGCAGACGGATGAGATGGAGTTCATGAAACGCTGGCTCGAATTGCGCGGCGAGCCTACCTCGCATCAGATGCCCGCCGCGTCCGGCGGACATAATCACGGCGGACACGGCTCATCATCTCAAATGTTGATGCCTGGTATGCTGTCCAAGCAGCAAATGGACGCTCTGCGCCGAGCCAGAGGGGCAGAATTCGATCGATTGTTCCTTGCAGGAATGATCCAGCACCACGAGGGCGCTCTCGTGATGGTCAAAGACCTGTTTGATACGGCCGGTGCCGGCCAGGATGCCGAACTATTCAGCTTTGCGACCGATGTAGATAGCGGCCAGCGGGCCGAGATCAAATCGATGGAAACCTTATTGAACAAAAAACCGTAGATCAACAACGATGAAAACAGTAAAAATTACCGCCTTCCGAACATTTGCAGCATCATTGCTGCTTGGGATCTGTTTTTCCGCGCTGGCCCTCGGCCAGAACGCAGCCGCAAAGCTGCCGCCGGGAATGTCCGGCGCAGACACCAGCGACCCGCGTGCAAAGCTCTCGCCCGGGCTCTATGATGCCGGCGAGGCCGCCCTTGGAATTCGCAGCGTCAAGCTGCTGAAGAAGCCCGAGGTATTCGACGTGGGTATCGATCCGACCTCGCCAAAGGTGGGGAAAGCACTCGGAGCTTTGGGTGTGCCGGATCCTTCGATGGTCCCGGTGGAGATGAGGATGGGTTTTGCCGGACTCGCCTTTGCAAATTCCGATCTTGCGTTTCAGGGCAACCGCCTGTTTCTTGGCAATTTTTACGGCATCAACATATACGACATCTCCGAGCCGGCGAACACCCGGCTTTTAACGTCGTTGATCTGCCCCGGCGGCCAGGGTGACGTGTCCGTTTATAAAAATCTAATGTTCATGTCCGTCGAGATGCCGAATGGACGCATCGACTGCGGCGAACAGGGCTTTCCGCCGCCACCGATGACCCAGCAGGGCCCGGCGATGCCCTCGGCTGAGAAAGACAGGTTCCGCGGAGTACGCATCTTCGATATCAGCGACATACGGAACCCGAAACAGGTCGGTGCGGTGCAGACCTGTCGAGGCTCGCATACGCACACGCTGCTTGTCCCGACGAATGATAAGAACAACGTTTACATCTACGTCTCGGGTACATCGTTTGTACGTCCGAGCGCGGAGCTTGCCGGATGCTCCGGCGGCCCACCTGACAAAGACCCGAACACGGCTTTGTTCAGGATCGAGGTGATCAAGGTCCCGCTTGCTGCTCCACAAGACTCGAAGATAGTTTCCACTCCTCGGTTGTTCGGAGACCCGGAGACCGGTGCGATCAGCGCCCTCAAAGACGCCGGTTCGCATGCTAATGCCGGCCGTGTTGAACCGACAGACCAGTGCCACGACATTACCGTATATCCCGAACTCGGCCTTGCAGCCGGTGCCTGCTCGGGCAACGGCATCTTGATCGATATCAAAGATCCGGCAAACCCGAAACGGATCGATTCGGTGAATGATCCGAACTACGCCTATTGGCACTCGGCATCGTTCTCAAATGACGGGAAGAAGGTGGTGTTCACCGATGAATGGGGCGGCGGAATGGGGCCTCGCTGCCGGGAGAACGACCCGGACAAATGGGGTGCGAACGCTATCTTTAACCTAAGCGGCAACAAACTCGAGTTTGCAAGCTACTACAAGCTGCCGGCAGCGCAGACAGAGACGGAAAATTGTGTTGCCCACAACGGTTCGCTCGTCCCGGTTCCCGGCCGCGACATCAAGGTGCAGGCATGGTACCAGGGCGGGATCTCGATAATGGACTTCACCGACGCGGCGAAACCCGTCGAGATCGCTTACTTTGACCGTGGCCCGATCGACGCAAAGATGCTCGTGATGGGTGGTTCGTGGTCGGCTTACTGGTACAACGGCTTTATCTACTCGTCTGAGATCGCCCGCGGTCTCGACATCTTTGAGCTGACGCCGACGAAACATCTGACGCACAACGAAATCGACGCCGCAAAGACAGTACGTTTTGCGGAGCTGAACGTGCAAATGCAGGAGCGGGTGGAGTGGCCGCGAAAGCTGGTGATAGCAAAGGCGTATGTCGATCAGTTGGAGCGGTCGCAGGCACTTCCGGCTGGGCGCATCAATGCTTTGCGCCAGTCGATACAAAAGGCTGAGGCTTCGCGGCTTGCAAAGAAAGATCGTGACGAGCTTGCCAAGCTCGCGGTTCCATTGGATGAGACGGCAAAAACAAAGACCGGAAGCGACCAGGCCCGGCTCGCCGCACTGGCGTCGGTCCTGAGAGACCCGGTACTTTGATAATGGATCTCGACGAATCCTGAAAAATGCCCGGCTGGATCAGAACAGGCCGGGCTTTTTCACGTCCCGAAGGAGAGGTTAGACGAATCAGGTTCCAGATCGATCACGATTGATCCGGCCATAGATCTCGGTCAACTCGCGAAGCCTGTCGGCGATCTCATCCGTAAGGTCTCCTTTGTTAAAACGCCAGCTCCAATTTCCTTTTTCCGTGGCCGGCAGATTCATTCTCGCTTCGCTGCCGAGTCCCAGCAGATCCTGAAGCGGCGCGATGGCAATGTCTGCGACCGATGCCCATACCGCGCGGATGAAGTCCCAGTGTATCTCGCGTCCGGTCGTGGCAAGATATCTCTTGCAGTGCTCACGGACGGTGGCGAAGTGTTCCTTTTCATTTTTCGACGAGCCTCGCAGCGACCTCCACCATCCGACGACGGTATCGTTATCGTGCGTGCCGGTATACGCAACGCAATGGCGTACATAGTTATGCGGAAGGTCGTGGTTTCGTGCGTCGCCGCCGAAAGCGAATTGGAGTATCTTCATCCCGGGCAGTCCATACGCGTCACGCAGCGCGATCACATCCGACGTGATCACACCGAGGTCTTCGGCGATCAACGGCAGCTCGCCGAGGGTTTGTCTAAGCGTGCGAAACAGGTCATGTCCAGGCACTTCGACCCAGCTTCCGTTGACGGCCGTTTCCTCCCCGCCGGGAACTTCCCATGCCGCACTAAAACCCCGGAAATGGTCAACCCGGGCGGCGTCCACCAGGTGAAGCGTGAATGCTACCCGTGCCGACCACCACCGAAACCCGTCCGCCCGCATTGCCTCCCAATCATAGATCGGGTTGCCCCACAGCTGGCCGGTCTTTGAAAAATAATCGGGCGGAACCCCCGCGACCACCTTCGGCGTGCCGTCGGGATTCAACTTGAATTTGTCCTGATTGCACCAGACGTCGGAGGAATCGTGCGCGACAAAGATCGGGACGTCACCGACAATGCTAATGCCATGCGTGTTCGCGTACTTCTTTAGTTGTCCCCACTGGCGGAAGAACAGGAACTGGTAGAATTTTTCCCTCTCGATCTGCTCGCTAAGCACTCTTTGGTTCGCATCGAGCGCTTCTGGATGCCGTGACCGCAGCGGCTCGGGCCAATCGTTCCATGCCCTGTCGTGCTGGGCCGCTTTTAGAGCACGGTAAAGGGAATAGTCGTTAAGCCACCAGGCATTCTCACGCAAAAAGATCTCGAGATCAGACCTCAATTCCCGATATGATCCTTGCATGAACTCTTGAAATGCGAGGAGGAGGAATGCCGAGTGCCACTCATAAACGGCACCAAAGTCCACCATTGCGGAATTGAAAGCAGGCCGTTCGGCCAAATGTGATGCATCCAATATGCCTTCCTCGACCAATAGCTCGGGAGAGATCAGAACCGTATTACCGGCAAACGCGGAAAAACACTGGTAGGGCGAGTTGCCGTGACCTGTCGGTCCGAGCGGCAACACCTGCCAAACTGACTGGCCGGCCCTTTCCAAAAAATCGACGAATGAATGGGCTTCTGGTCCGAGGTCGCCAATACCAAATGGGCCAGGTAGGCTTGTCGGATGCAGAAGTACGCCGGAAGCTCGTGGAAATTTCATTACAGGTTGCAGAAAGAATGTCAGCGTTCATGTCTATCCTAGCACTGTCGAAGCCGATTTAAGCACTTGATGGAAATCGTTGATCAATAAGACCGAACTGCCGGTCAATCGGTGTCCATATCTTGACGCACGTGGATGCTTCGAACTAGAATCACTTCAATCTTCAAACCGTTTTCATCCCAGCTTAATAAGGAAGGACCCGAAATGACCTTTTCACGTCGAGATTTCGTAAAGACAGCAGGCATCGCCCTTGGCGCGGCGGCTTTGCCCGTCTCTTCATATGGGCTTAACCACCTTTCGCCGGCGTTTGAAACGCTAAACAAAGATGCATTAGCCGACGCAGCACTCTCATCTGCCAAAAAGCTAGGCGCGTCGTACGCCGACATTCGCATAAACCGATACCGGATCGAAGCCGTAAATACGCGAGAGCGGCAAGTGTTGAATGTTTCAAGTTCGCAGAATTTCGGATTTGGCGTCCGTGTTCTGGTCAACGGGACCTGGGGATTCGCCGCGAGCCCGATCGTCACGGTCGAAGAAGTTAATCGTGTGACCGCAGAAGCAATAGCGATCGCAAAGGCAAATTCTGTGATCACCCGACGGCGCATCGAGCTCGTACCGACGCCTAAAGTTACAGGTAAATGGAAAAGCCCATTTCAACGTGACCCATTCGATGTGCCGGCCGATGAGAAGGTCGCGATGCTGCTCAAGATCAACGAAGCGGCCCTTGCCATTAAGGGTGTAAATTTTGTCAATTCTTCTATCGCAGCGGTCAATGAGCAAAAGTATCTTGCTACTTCGGATGGCTCGCGGATCGAGCAGTACCTGATACGGACGAATCCGAGCTTTTCGGTCACTGCCGTAGGTTCCGGCGACTTCCAGCAAGTCAATTCGCTCCGCGAAGCGCAGCAGATCGGGTACGAATATATGACAAAGCACGATTGGGCGGCGGAAGCCAAAACTGCGGCGGAGCACGCGGTAATGAAGTTGAAAGCGAAAAGCGTGCAGCCCGGCAAATACGACCTCGTCCTCCATCCATCACACCTTTTCCTGACAATACATGAATCTGTAGGCCACTCCACCGAGCTCGATCGGGCGATGCTTTGGGAAGCGAATTATGCCGGTACGAGTTTCCTCACGCCGGACAAGACGGGCAAGCTGCAATTCGGGGCAAAGATCGTTAACTTTGTCGCCGACCGAACTCAGCCGTTGGGCCTCGCGACCGTCGGCTACGACGACGAAGGCGTGCCCGGGCAGGAATGGCATATCGTGAAGGATGGCGTTTTTGTGGATTGGCAAACAACAAGAGACACTGCGAAACTCATCGGCCGGAACAAGTCGTATGGCTGCCTTCATGCTGACAGTTGGGGCAGTGTTCCGTTTCCGCGAATGCCGAACGTATCGCTTTCACCCTCCAAACAGAATGTTTCGCAGGACGATCTGGTCGGCGGTGTAGATAACGGAATTTTGATCTACGGACGCGGAAGTTATTCCATCGACCAGCAAAGATATAATTTCCAGTTTGGCGGACAAACGTTTTGGGAGATTAAAGGCGGCAAGGTCGTCGGGATGCTTCGAGACGTTGCCTATCAGTCTCGAACCACGGATTTCTGGGCCGCTTGCGACGGTATAGGCGGGCAGGCGACCTATGAAGTGCCGGGAACGTTCAACGATGGCAAGGGCGAGCCGGGCCAGTCAAATTCAGTGTCGCACGGCTGCCCGCCGGCGCGATTCCGCCAGATAAACGTCTTGAACACGGCCGCAGGAACGAACGCCGGTGAATTGGAGGACCACGAATAATGCTGTTGACAGAACAAGAAGTAAAACGTTTGACAGGAAGGATCCTTGATATGGTCAAGGCAGACGATGCGACGGCTTCGGTGAGCAGCAACAAGCAATCACACCTCCGGTTTGCCGCTAACAACGTGCTAACAAGCGGAAGCAGGATCGGGCTGAACGCAAATGTTACCGTCTGGATCGGGGGAAAACGCGGTTCTGCCTCGACGAACGACCTGGACGATGCCAGCCTCCGGGCAATGGTGGACGAGGCTGAAAAGATCGCTCGCAATGCTCCGCCGGATCGCGAATACGTTCCGACGCTCGGCAAACAGGAATATAAGCAAACGAACCGATTCTTTCAGGCTACGTCCGACCTTTCTCTGTCAGACCGCGCACGGCAGATCGCGGCGATCCTCAGCGAATGCGAAAAAAGCCAGGTAATTGGCGCCGGTTTCCATTCCGCCACTGCGCAGGCAGGCGGATCGGCGACTAAGAACGGAAATTTCGATTACGAGCGAACGACCGGTGTTGGCCTGTCTGTTACAGCCCGCACGCCCGACGGGATGAGTTCGGGATATTTTCAGCGTAGCCACAACGATATTTCGAAGCTTGACACGATGCGAATCGCACGGGAATCCATCAAGAAGGCCACCGACGGGCGGAACGCGCGTGCCATCGAGCCAGGGATCTACACTGTTGTGTTAGAGCCGCAGGCAGTTGCAGATCTCATCGGCGGATTTGGGCAGATTTTCAATGCCAGGACCGCTGAAGAGGGCCGCGGCGTGTTTTCCGCTCCGAACGGCAAAACAAAACTCGGCGAAAGGGTCTTTGATGAAAAGATCACCGTTTACAGCGATCCTTGGCATCCGGAACTTCCTGGTTCGCAATCTGCCCAGGGCGGCATCCCGGCGCAGCGCATAACGATGGTCAATAAGGGCATCCTCGAGAATCTGAATTTTAATCGGTTCTGGGCGAAACAGAAGGGCGTCGATCCGACACCCGGGCCGGTGAACACGATAATGGAGCCGAGCGGTGCGGCGGTCTCTCTCGAAGAGATGATCCGTTCGACCGAGCGAGGGATATTGGTCAGCCGATTTTGGTACATCAGGTCGACCGATGCCCGGACGGCCAGCTCCACGGGACTTACTCGTGATGGGGTCTGGTGGATCGAGAAAGGCAAGATCGCGTATCCGCTCAGAAACTTCCGATTCAATCAATCCACGGTCAGAACGCTTGGCCCCGGAAACGTGCTTGCGATCGGACGGCCCGAGCGCGTCGGCGGTTCCGAGGGCGGCGGCGGCCTGCTGCTGCCGGCCCTGAAGATCAAAGAGTTCAATTTTACTTCGCAGTCAGAAGCGGTTTGACTTCGTCGGCCGGTTTCCGTTTTTCGCCAGCAAACACTATTATGCTTTCAGGGATGTCTAACGACATCCTTCTTTCTTGATCGGTCCGTGCTTCGGCGACCTCATGATTGGTATCTCGTTAATTACATCTTTCGAATCTCTAACCGGCTTGCCCGATGCTGTCGGGATCGTCTTCGCTTTCGGATTTGGGGCCGTGGTCGGGAGCTTTTTGAACGTGGTCATCCATCGCGTGCCAAACGAACTTTCGATCGTTTTCCCCAACTCGGCCTGTCCGAAATGTAATACCCCGATCAAACCGTACGACAACATCCCGATCATCAGCTGGATGGTTCTTGGTGGAAAATGCCGAAGCTGCAGAGCTCGGATATCTGCGCGCTACCCTGCTGTCGAGGCCCTAACTGGCATCGTCTTCGCCGCGGTCTTTTGGCAGATCGGATTTACGGCGTTTTTGCCGGTCGCGTTAGTATTTTCAGCTGTGATGATCGCCTTGATCTTCATCGATGCCGGTCACATGATCCTGCCGAATGTGATCACTTACCCGTTATTCTTATTCGCAATGCTTGTACGGTTGGTGTTTCCGCTGGTCTTTGGCACGGCCTATTTCAGCGATATGCAGTTTGCTCCCGCAACGTGGCTTCAAGGTTATCCCGCGTGGGCGATATCTGTCATTTCCGCTTTGGTTGGAGCTTTGGCCGGCGGCGGTTCGCTATGGCTGGTTGGCGAACTGTGGAAGCGACTTCGCGGTGTCGAGGCAATGGGGCTCGGCGACGTTAAGATGATGCTTGGGGTCGGAGCATTGCTGGGCTGGAGACTTGCATTCCTCTCTATCTTCCTCGGTGCGTTTACGGGTGCGTTGGCCGGCATTTTCGTGATCGCGAAGCAGAAGGACAAAAGTATGCAGGCGCAGATACCGTTCGGTATTTTTTTGGGAGCGGGCTCGATCCTCGCCCTTCTTTTCGGCGAGCGATTGATAGGTTGGTACAGTTCGAATTTCCTTGGTTGACGGCTTAGGGGACGAATTCGTGCCTTGCTTGCCCATCGGGAAAGCTAGTGGGCGGGCGATGCGGTCGCGGCACATTCTTTCGAACAATAGTAAGAAGCCTTTCCTAACCTGACAGCAGAGTTTTCCGACACCCAAGAACCGCACTTCAGACAGCTCACGAGGTTTTGCCGATCAGGCAGATCATCGAAGGCCGACCCGTCGCGTTGCTTCAAGTTCTTTCTGGCAGCATTCAACGAACGCCACATCTGTATCCCGAAAAAGATCTGTTTTCGATAGCGGAACGCCGTCAAGCCGAGCAGCACCAGAACGAAGAACAGTACGAAAAGGGCTTCTCTCATTTGCCGGCGGGTTGGTCCTGGGATAACAGCAAGGCAAATTCCTGGATCGTCGGATTTGATGGATTAACTGACCTGAGACGTTCAAGAGTTTCACCCGCTTTGCCGATCTTTTCTGCCTTGATATAAGTTTGCGTCAAAAACTGAAGCGACCTTTCGTGCCTTGCGTTAAACTCGAGGCCTTTTTCGAATTCGTTTATCGCCGTTTCCAGATCGGGCGGGTCGTTTAGGAAATAAGTAAGAGCTAGATCGCATCGAACATCCACATCAGACGTCACACGCTCCAGGGCCTTGCGGTAAAATTTACGGGCCTGCTCAAAGCTCGCATTGTCCTTGTTAAAGTACCCGAGATCGAAATGCGCGTTGCCCAGGCCGATCTGAAGATCGCGGTCCGCCGGGTCAAGGTCGAGCGCCCGCTGCATGATACGGATCGTCTCCGGCAGAACAGCGGAGTCCTGCTTTAACGAAGCGTAACGGTACAAAGAAAGGCCGAGGCTTTTTTGAAATGTAAAGTCCCGGGGATTCTTGTCTGCAGATTCTATTCGGGATCTTATCTCATCGGGTGTCAGCGTTGCGGCTGCCCTTAGCGCGTCCTGATCGGGAATGTTGTTCGAAGCCACTTCCGAGTTGGACGAAATCATTGTCCCGCTCCGATTGAGCGAGTTTGCGAGCATAAATCCGCCTACAAAACCTAAGAAACAGGCGGCTGCGGCGATCCATACGGTCTTGAACTCCATTACTCAGAATCTTAACAAATACCTGCGAATAAAGAAAAAACGCCGACGGGCGGGGCCCGTTCAGCGTCTAAGTAAGCTGCTCGATGCTCTAATCTTTCTTTCCGGTCGGTATGTGGGGCAGGTCCTCCGACCTTCGTCGCGGAAGCGGGTCGTCTGAACGCCTTCGAGGGATCGTTGAAGTATTTCGCCGGTCCACGCTGCCAACCGGAAGCCCACGCCCGTGGACCGCCTCAACAAGTATCCTCGTTATTTCCTGCGAGAGCGTCCGATGTTCAGCAGCCGCGCGTCGTCTTAGCGACTCCTTAAGTTCATTCGGCACATAGGCGCCGATAAAAACACCCTTACGGTTTGCCATACGGTTTGGAATTTTCTCCTTTGGGGTTGTCTTGAGTGCCTTGGATTGGAGCAGATCTGTAAGCCGAATTCTGTACCTGCCTGCGCAGGCGGCAATCATTCATCTGGACCGTCTGTTGCCAGACAGTTCTAGCGACCTACCCGGAAACGCTACCGGTCAAGCCGGCGTTCGGACGGGCCGCCCGATCCGCATTTCCCTATTTGGTCTTGCACCACGAGGAGTTTACCTGGCCGCGGGTGTTGCCACTCGCGCCGGTGAGCTTTTACCTCACCATTTCACCCATCACCGCCGCACATGGCAACGGCTGGTCTGCTTTCTGTTGCACTTGTCGTCATCCGAAACTCGGATGCCCGGACGTTATCCGGCTCGCTGCCCTTTGGTGTTCGGACTTTCCTCTCATCCGTTTTGGACAAGCGACTGCCCGATCTGCTCCGCTTAAAGGCAAAACAAGTATAACAAAAAATGTTGAACATAAGAAATGAGGTTTCTTAAACGCAAAAACGCTGCGTGATTCATCGATCGAGAAAGCCCGCCGGAAACAGATGGAACCAGTTTGCGCGGATGTGCTCGTCGAGCTTTGCCTCGACCTCTTCCACGGTGGTGGCCTGAAGAAGTTTCGAACTCAACTCCCGTGTCTCTTCACTTGCTATACCGGAAATGATCTTTCTAACTCCCGTTATCGAATTGCGATTCATGCTGAGGCTAGTCGCCCCGAGGCCCACTAGCACCGGCACATAATAAGGCGAGCCGGCCATCTCGCCGCACACGATGGCAGGTTTCGCTGCTCGCGAGGCGGCCTCGAGAACAAACTTGACCGAACGCAGCACCGCCGGGTGCACGCTCCGATACCAACTGGAAACGCTCTCGTTGTCGCGGTCGGCTGCAAGAAGATACTGGATAAGATCGTTAGTTCCGAGACAAACAAAATCGGTCTCCGCCAAAATTTCGTCGATCATCACGACGGCCGACGGCACCTCGATCATCGCGCCGATCTGCGGCTTCCCTACCGTCTTCCCTTTCTTCTCAAGCGAGGTTCTTTCGGCTTCAAGCGCTTCGCGGAACCCTCGCATCTCCGACAGTCCCGAGACCATCGGCACGACAATGTCTATCGAGCGGTCGTTCGACGCCAGGAGCAGGGCACGAAGCTGCTGCCGCAGCACTTCCCGCTTCGTCAGGCCGAGACGTATCGCCCGAAGGCCGAGGGCGGGATTTCTTTCGCGGGCAGATCGCTCGTCGATCAGCCTTTCGACCTCCAGATCGAACGTCCTGATCCTCACGCGTCCCTCGCCGGCGGCATCGGCGATCGCGGAGTAAGCCGACGTCTGGCTGGCGATCGACGGAACGCGCTGGCTTCGCCCCAAAAGCGATTCGGACCGGAACAATCCTATACCCTCCGCACCCAATTCTTCAGCCTTTTCATAGATCGAGGGCGAATCGGCATTCGCATAGATCACGATCCGCTGTCCGTCGAGGGTGTTGGTCGGCGGGGGCGAGGTCTTTTCCGAAACCTGGGGCAATGCGACCGACACATTCGAGCCTTTTATCCTTTCGAGCGTTTCCTTGTTCGGATGAACGATGACCTCGCCGGCAAATCCGTCCACCACCACTGTGTCTCCGGTCTTCACTTTTCTGAAAAGTTTGCGGACGCCGGTCACGGCCGGGAGATTCATCTCGCGAGCGAGAATAAAGGTGTGCGAGGTCCACCCGCCATTCTCAGTGATCACGCCGACCACGCCCTGGGTGGAGAGTTCTACCAAAGTTGAAGGCCGTAATTCTTTAGCAGCGATCACAACCTGCCGGACAAAGGGGACGCGCATATCTGTCGTTCCGGCGAGAGCACCGATCATTCGATCGGAAACGTCATAAATGTCTATATAGCGTTCCCGAAGGTGAGCGTCTGCGATGCCTTTCAGCCGTGTGGCATACTGGTCAGCGACCAGCTTGATCGCCCACTCCGAATTGGTCCGGCTGTCTCTGATCTCGCGTTCGATGGCGGTAAGAAATTTAGGATCTTCGATCATCAGCTTTTGAGAAGCGAAGATCGCGGACGTGGATGATGCGTTTTGACCCGACTTTGCCGAAGCGAGCCGATCAAGCTGGCGGCGCGACGCCTCAAACGCCCGCCTCAGCCGCTCGATCTCCTTTTCGATCCGGTCGGTGTCGATCTCGGTCCTGTAAAATTGTCGGTTCTCACCGTAAAGGCAGACGATGCGTCCGACAGCTATGCCGCGAGACACGGCACGCTCCCGGATATGGAGTTCGTGTTCGGTGCCTGTTGTCTCGAATCGTTCGCTTTGGTTCTTGTCTCCGGTCATTCGGGTAAAACTCTGGTCGCTTACCGGGAAAAGATCGGCCGATCTCTTTTGATCTCAATTGCCGAGGCTGAATCCGCCGCCGCTTTGCGTGGGGAAGAAGGGTTTGAGCAGGCCGGCGAATGCGGCAAGGTTGCGCGTTTGGATCAATATCTCGCCCGGGCCGATGAATTCCGAGACAAGGCCTTCACCGCTCAGAAAACTCTTAAAGAAACCGCTCGCAGCCTTTCGCAGATTATATTGCATATGCCCTTCCCACGCGACGAGATGCCCGGTGTCCACGACATACCGTTCTCCGGGCCGCAAGGTCTTGCGATGGATCGCTCCGAACGACGAAACGAGCAAGAGCCCGGTGCCGGAAACATGGAGAACGAACAGCCCCTCGCCGCCGAAGAACGATTTCGCGCCGCCAAACTTTGTATCGACGACCAGGCTAGTGTCGCCGGCAAGATACGAGCTTGATTGGACCATGAAAGCCTGGTTCTGCATCTCGATACCGGCAATATCACCGGGTGCTCCGGGTGCAAACGTCACTTCTCCCTGCCCGCCGCGGGCGGTGAACGTAGAGATGAATGCCGATTCGCCGCCGACCGCACGCTTGAGTGCTCCGAACACGCCGCCTTTTAGGTTCGATTGCAGTTCTACGTTCGCCGACATCGAGACCATCGCTCCTGCCTCGGCGGAAATGGCCTGTTCCGCCTCGAGGTTCACGGTCGCGAGGGCGAACGCACCCTGAAAATCGATTGCCCAGGTATAACCGCGTCCGCGCCCGCGTCCGTCCTGGTCGAAATGGAACGCACCGCCCGTCGGATAATGCGATCGATCGCTTTGCGGGCCCGAATTGGGCGCAGATCCGGGCGGCGGCGGCACGGCCGTGCCGGCATTTAAGGTGAAACCGCACGAGCCGCAGAACCTTGCGTCGGGCAAAAGCGGCATAGTGCATCGAGGACAATTCATTGGACGGCGACTCCTTCTGCTTTTTTGAGGATCAGGTCGCAAGCCTGTCCGGCGTCGGATGCAAAATCGAGGAAAGCCAGATCGGCGGGCGACACGACAAGATTTTCTTTCCAGCTATCGACCACGGCCTTCCAGCAATCGCCGACAAGCACCAGCGGACGACGGGCAAGCACACCCGTTTGCAGCTTGTTCCATACAAGCGACACCTCGGTTACGGTTCCCATCCCGCCGCGAAACGCAACAAATCCGACCGATCGCGTAATTAAATTCTGCAGCCGGTCGTAAAAGTGGTTTGTCGCCACTTTATCCGTCAGATAACGGTTCGGTTCGGACTTGAACTGGTTCATCACGATGCCGAACACGCGGCCGCCACGCTCACGTGCACCGCGCGACGCAGCCTCCATCACGCCGAGATAGCCGCCGGTGCAAATTGTAAAGCCGGCCGCTGCCAGACGCGCTCCAAGGTCCCGTGCGTCGCGATATTCGTCCGAATCGGACGCGCATTTCGACCCGCCAAAGATCGTTACTATCCTTTCTCCGCTGTTTTCCTTCACTTTTGTCTTTGCTGCCAGGGCCGAGTAACGTTCAAAACTTATACAATTATAATTCCTCGGCACATCCGAACCAAATCCGCGCTAATCTGCGGCTTCCTCCGGCGTCAGATTTCCCGCCTCATGTATCGCACGCGTCGTATTCGTCACTGCGAGGATGACAAGGCCGACGATAAAGAAAACTATCAGCCCGAGTATCGCGTGTCTGAACGATCCGGTCGCGCCGACTATGATCGCGAACGTCAATTGTCCCATCCATGCGGTGCCTTTTTCCGAGATCTCGTAAAGCCCGAAGAAGGACGATTCGCGGCCCGCCGGTATCATCTGCGAATAGAGCGAACGCGACAGCGCCTGCACGCTCCCGAGCACGAGACCGATCGCCGCACCCATGAACATTGCCTGCGTGCGCGTTGCAAGATATCCGTAGGCATAGACGACGATGCCGATCCACACCAGAAGCGAGACGATTATCGTACGTTTGGCACCGATGAACCTTGCGATCCGTTCAAATCCCATAGCGCCGGCAAAGGCAGCCACCTGCGCGATCAGAAAGATCGTAAAAAGGAACGATTGGTCGAGCCCTTCGAGGCGTTCGGCGGCGGTAAACAACTCGTTCGAGAGAAATGCCGACGACATCAGGATCACCGTTTGGATCCCGTCGTTGTAACAGAGGTACCCGACAAGGAAAAGTGCAGTAAGTTTCAGGCGTTTCAGTTCTTTCAGCGTTTCCCAGATCTCCGCAAATCCGATGGTGACGATATTTTTCCCTTCAGGTATCTCGCGAATGTCTGTCGGCGACTTGATCAGCCAGAATGTTATCGCCGCAAACCCGCCCCACCACACAGCCGCGGCCAGAAACGATATCCGGACGGCGAGGCCGGTGGAAATGCCGAGCGTTTCGGCGTTATTTATCAGCAAAAGGTTGCCGATCAGCATCACGACGCCGCCGACGTATCCGGCAGCGTATCCGTAACTCGACACGCGATCGCGATTGTCTTCCGTAGTGAGGTCCACGAGGAATGCGTTGTAGAAAACATTCGCCGCCGCAAAGCTCATATTCGAGACAATGAGTATTATGCTGACGGCAACATACGATTCCGTTGTAAAGAACAAGAGAGCGCTGACGATGACGCCCGTATAAGCGAAAAACGCCATCATGCGTTTCTTCAAATGCGTGTAGTCGGCGATAGCCCCGAGAATCGGCAGCATCACCACCATCGAGATCACGGAAATTGCAAGACAGAACGCCGGAAGGCCCTTTGCGGTGATGTCAAATAGGCCGAGGCTCAGCACAACGCCGTCCTCGCCCACCGCCTTTGATGCGAGCGCGATCAGAAACGGGCCGATCAGTACGCTGATCGTGGTCGTGTAAAAGGCAGAGTTCGCCCAGTCGTAAACCATCCAGCCGAAAACTTGCCTGCGGTCGTTCTTGCCCGCGATCTTTGAACTCATAATTATTCTGTATGTTCCGGATCAGTAATGGGACGGTCCTAAACAATATAATTCCGTTTGCCCTGAAAGTGTTAGCCGCTTCTCAACAGCACGTCGCATTCAGCGAAAAACCGGCGTCCGCTGCCCGGGCAGATCACCCAGGCATTGCGACGCCGGAAGA
>DAOLDE010000008.1:0-151031 GCA_035327545.1 Pyrinomonadaceae bacterium
ACATTCGTCTTGATCTCGTCCATCTTCGAATCCTCCATTGTTTTTTCGAGTCCTTTTCCTAGAGTGCGGGAGCCGCAATCGACCCGAAAGTCGGTTTTCTCCCCGAAACCATCCCGCTAACTGGTTGGCGTGGTGCGGGATATCAAATCTGGAGACACACTAGCCTCCATTATTGGCAATTATCGCAATAAGTTAACCCAGCTTACGCCTCGATTTCTGTATGCTGGCATACAAGAAAGGCAATTATTTTGGGGCGCAACACTGGTTTTCCTACATTACTGCCTAAATTTAGTCCTATTTTTAACTAAATACAAGTCTGATGTCGGAGAAAATGGACGAAGCTTGAGGATCTTATGCCATGAATTATCGAGACAAGTTTTCTCATCGGATAATACGCCTTTAGGAACTTATATTCACACGTGCTTTTTAACGTTGAGGATTCCCGGCCGACGTGGGGCCATTTTCGGCAGGTACGTTTCGTCCGCTATGGCCGGTCAAGCGCAGTGAACGGCCCGCATAAGCCGGGCCGTCCACTTTTGTCTGACCATTGTTTCGTTGACGCCTAACTCAATTCCGAACCAGCTTTCCTCACCAACACCGCGTAATAATCGGGCCTATTCGGCCGTTTGTCGTCCCGCGGCGGGGGAGGCGGTGGAGACTTGTCTCCCGGCCTGATCACGGGAGGCTTGGGTTCCTTTGGCGGGGGCTTTTTCGGATCCTGGTCACGCTGCGCGAACACGCCCAACGAGGCCCCGGTCACAAGTACCATCAACAGCAAAAACCGTTTCAATATAACCATCATATCTGCAACCACCTTTCTCCTCTTCTAACGCCTTCGGGGAAAAGGGAAAGTGCGTCAATTCGAGAACAGGCAAAATCGATGCCACACGAGGCACGACTTGTTCTCGGCCTAAAATTCAAAGAATAATTCGCTTTAACGCGTTCACTGGCATTTACAAAACTTTACGTTTTCCGTCATTCTTATACGAAATAGTGAATTTCGCAAGCGCTTTCACGCGGGTCCACTATGGACTAACCTGAGATTATGGTCACAGCTGATGCGTTGGCTGAAATCAGACAGATGAACGAAAACCTGCATCCGATCGATCTGAGGCTTAAATATGAAAGCTAATTCCGCCGACCGAATTCAACCTCTCCTGGTCATTTTTGCCACGCTGGGAACCATCATTTTCAATGGACTCGCGGCATCGGGATATGTCAATGACGTTTCTCCCGCCGAGGTCTCGGCCCGATATGAAACGATCGTTACGCCTGCGGGCTACGCCTTCTCGATCTGGAGTTTGATCTATGCAGGCCTTACCGCATTCAGCATATACCAACTCTTCTCAAGATCGCTTGCGCCCCTGCGTGCCGTTCGGTCGGTATATATCCTAAGCTGTGTATTGAACTGCGCCTGGATCTATTTTTGGCATCACGATCAGATCGCGATCTGTTTGGTGCTGATCGTTGGATTACTGGCAACGATCGGATATATAAACGCAAAGCTTCCAAAAGAAGGCACCACGGCCTATGCCCTTCTCGTAAGGGCCCCTTTCGGGATCTACCTCGGATGGCTGTCAGCTGCTTCGCTCGTGAACCTTGCGATTTTGTTTCGCCACTGGAATATCGACCTTGACGAAGGCGAAACCATATTGGGTGTTGGTTTGATCTTAACCGCGTCGGCCCTTGGCATCTTCTATCGCGTTTGGCTCGCCAACTTCTTTGCGCCCCTGGCAATTGCGTGGGCCTTGACCGCAATTGCGGTAAAGCAGAGCGGGCGGACCGCGATCGTTACTGCCGCGGCCTTTGGTGTGATAGCGTGCTTGATCGCGGCACTGAGTTTTATTATGAACCTCAAAGGTACAAACGATGAACGAGTGTAAGATCTGCGTCTCCGTGATAGCGAACACTGGCAATGAGATGGTTGCCCTGATGCGGCGGGCTGAACCTCTTGCCGATGTTATCGAACTTCGATGTGACCGGCTGCCAATGGAAGAGTTTCGAGATCTCTTTGAAAATCTGACATCCGAAAAACAGCTTCTGCTGACGCTCAGGCCAAAGCGTGAAGGCGGCGAATCTGCGGCAGATCTTCAGGAAAGGATCGGCTTCTGGATGCAGTACGCGCTCCATCAATCTGTCGATCATGGCTCCGTCTGGATCGATCACGAACACGATCTCATACCGGAGAAGGAATTCATGTTCTGGGTCGATAAGTGTTTTGTTATTCGGTCAAAGCATTACCTTGAGGGTGTGAATGCCGATCTCGACAAGGCATACTCGACAGTTACCGCGGCAAATGAGGTAGGAAAGTTAGCGGTTTTTGTCAATGACGCCGTAGATGCGTTATCGATCTGGAAAGTACTTGAGAAGGCAAATGCTGAGGGAAAACGCTTTATCCCGATCGCGATGGGGGAAGCGGGAAAATGGACAAGGGTGCTGGGCCCGGCTTATGGAGCGTTCATGACCTATGCTTCTCTGGAAAGTGGATCTGAGACGGCCCCCGGTCAGATCTCAGCGAGCGATCTGATAGATACTTTTCGAGTACGAGAAATTACTCCGCAGCATAGCGTTTACGGTCTGATCGCTGCTGCCACAGACTATTCGGTCTCTCCATGGATGCACAACGCGGCGTTTAAGACAGCAGACATCCCATCCGTTTTTGTCCCGTTTCAGACATCTGACGTCGAGAAATTCGTTCGACAAATGGTCCTCCCAGCGATACGCGAAGTTGACCTGAATTTCGGTGGTTTCTCTGTCACAAATCCCCACAAAGGATCGATCTTGGCGTTTATGGACGAGCTGGATCCGTCTGCCGAGCGGATAGGTGCGGTCAACACGGTAAAGGTCGAAGAAGATAAGCTGAAGGGCTTTAATACCGACGCGTTCGGATTCATCTCAACGTTGAAAGATGCTTATGGATCGGTAGAGGGCACTCGGGTCGCGGTTTTCGGTGCCGGCGGCGCCGCCCGAGCATGCATCGTCGGGCTTTTAGACGAGGGTGCCCAGGTCGGCCTGTTCGCAAGGAACGAAGAAAAAGGAAAAACCCTGGCTGAGGAGTTTGGGATTGCATGGGAACATATTGTTGGTGACCGCAGAATGGCAGACGAATTCGACATTGTGGTCAACGCGACACCTCTCGGCACACAAGGTGGGAGGTCCAACTTCTGCGTTTTGACGGCAGCGGCCCTCGAAGGCATCAAGCTTGTCTATGACCTCGTTTACAATCCTTCCGAAACCCGCTTAATGAAAGAGGCAAAGGAAGCAGGGGTTCCAACGATCGGAGGAATGGAAATGCTGATAGCACAGGGAGCTAAGCAGTTTGAGATCTGGACCGGCCGCAACGCACCTGTTGACGCGATGAGGTCGGCCGTCGAGCGGCGGCTCATCCCTGCAAACTCGGAATGAATCCTGAATCGTTGAATTGTCCAAATTGCGGCGGTGCGGTCATGAGCGATCGCACGCAATGCGAGTTTTGTCGTTCGCGGCTCAAGTCGGTCGGATGCCCTGCCTGTCTCGGCCTCATGTTCCTCGGCTCAAAGTTCTGTAACAATTGCGGTTCCCGGGCTGCGGCGGCTGTGATCTTGGACGGCGAAAAAGCGGGCGATTGTCCTCGGTGCCGACGAGCCCTTCAGCTGATTCAAATCGACGAGGTCAATGTCCGTGAATGTCATAAATGCGGCGGTTTTTGGTCCGACCCTGCGACGTTCGAGGATCTTTGTGCGAACAGCGAGAACCAAGCTTCTGTCCTGGGCTTTATAAGCAGCGATTCTCATCCGAATGTTCATCCTGCAGCGATAAGCTATGTCCCATGTCCCGATTGTGGGCAGCTAATGAACCGCAGCAATTTCGCCCGCTCTTCCGGAGTGATCATCGACCTTTGCAAGCAGCACGGTGTCTGGTTCGACGCAGACGAATTGCCCAAGATCATTGAATTTATCAACAAAGGGGGACTTTCGAGGCAGCGTGAAAAAGAAAAGATATCGATCGAGGACGAACGCCGGAAACTTCGCGACGATCAGCGCCTAATGGCCTCGATAGAGAGACGGGCCGGGGTTGCCCGATATGAAGACGACTTTGACGCAAACCCGATCGGAAAGTTCATAAGCCGGCTCTTCGATCTTTAAATGAACGAGCGTTACAGCAGACAGATCTTATTCCGCGAGATCGGCCGCAAGGGCCTGCAGCGGCTGCTTGCTTCGCGTGTATTGATCGTCGGATGCGGTGCACTTGGGGCTTCGCATGCCGAGATGCTGTCGCGGGCAGGCGTCGGAAGTCTGAGGATCGTTGACCGTGATTTTGTTGAGTACTCCAATCTACAGCGGCAAACCCTATTCAAGGAATCGGATGCCGAAGAACGCTTGCCAAAGGCCATAGCCGCAAAGAAGCGGATCGGCGAGATAAACTCCGAAACGCGGGTTGATGCATTAGTTGCCGACGTCAATAACTCGAACGTCGAATCTCTTATCGAAGGCTGCGATCTGGTCCTGGACGGGACCGATAATTTTCAGGTCCGCTATCTGCTGAATGATGCCTGTGCAAAGCACGCGATAGCCTGGATCTACGGTGCGGCCGTTTCAAGCTATGGCACGACAATGACGATCCTTCCCGGACAGACACCTTGTCTGCGCTGCATTTTTGAGGAGATGCCCGATCCCGGAAGTGCGCCGACCTGCGACACGGCGGGCGTTATTATGCCGATAATTTCCAGCATTTCGGCCGTTCAGGTCGCCGAAGCGATCAAGATCCTGGTCGGGGACGCTGCATCGCTGCACGGCTCGCTAGTGCAGATCGATGTTTGGGCCAATGATTGGCGAAAGATAAGGCTAAGCGAGCCGAACAAGGATTGCATCTGCTGCGGTAAACATAATTACGAATTCCTCGACGCCGGATCGCAAGAATTCGCAGCCGTTTTGTGCGGCCGCGATGCGGTTCAGATCGCCCCGGCCCGCCCGTCCGAACTTGATCTCGCCGCCCTTGCCTCAAAGCTTGAGGCAGCCGGAGCCGTAAAGCAAAATGAGTATTTGCTCCGCTTCTCTGTCAATGGCCGCGAGGTAACTGTGTTTCGCGACGCTCGTGCGATCATTAAGGGCACCGACGATCTTCCGACCGCAAGAGCCCTTTACGCTCGGTACGTGGGCACATGACAGGGTGGTTTTGGTCTGCTTTTCGTTTTGGATCGGCATTTGATGGATCAAATGACAAGGAAAAGTAAGGTTGTCATCGTTGGCGGAGGTTTTGGAGGGCTGTGGGCTGCAAAGGCTTTGGCCAACACGCGGGTGGACGTTACTCTCATCGACCGCAAGAATCACCACGTTTTTCAGCCGCTGCTTTATCAGGTCGCCACGGCCGTTCTCTCGCCCGGCGAGATCGCAAAGCCGATCCGCCGCATCCTTTATTACGCAAAAAATATCGAGGTCATCCTCGGAGAAGCGGTCGATTTTGATAAGGAGAATAGCCGGGTGCAGCTGGAAGACGGCTCCGAGGTCCCCTACGATTATCTGATCATCGCCGCCGGCGCTCGTCATGCCTACTTCGGCCGCGATGAATGGGAGACATGGGCCCCGGGGCTAAAGACCTTGGAAGACGCGGTCGAGATCCGTCGGCGCGTACTTCTCGCCTTCGAACTCGCGGAACGGAAGGCCGCGATCTCAGGCATACAGGAACAGCTCACTTTTGCCGTCGTGGGGGCGGGGCCAACGGGAGTCGAGCTTGCCGGTGCCATTGCAGGCATCGCCCGACAAGCGCTGGCAAAGGATTTCAAGGCGATCGATACAACCAAAGCGCGTGTCGTGCTTTTTGAGGGCTCCGATCGAGTTTTGGGCACGTTTGCCAGCGATCTTTCTGAAAGCGCCAAGCAGCAGCTCGAGGACCTCGGTGTCGAAGTTCGTCTGAATAGTTATGTGACAGAGATCGAACCGGGCACGCTGAAAGTTGGCGACGAGTGGTTCGATTGTGAGGTCGTGCTCTGGGCAACCGGTGTCGCGGCATCGCCGCTGGGATCAAGGCTAGGTGTCGAGACCGACCGAGCAGGCCGCGTTCTGGTTGAGCAGGATCTCACCATCCCAGGCCACGACAACATTTTCGTCATCGGCGACATGGCGCACTTAATGCAGGAGAATGGAGATCCGGTCCCCGGCGTTTCGCCGGCAGCTATGCAGATGGGAACCGCGACCGCCAGGAACATTCTGAATGAGCTCGGCGGCAAGGCGAGGACCCCGTTCAGATACGTCGATAAAGGCTCGATGGCGACCATCGGTAGAAGCAAGGCCATTGCACAGGTATTCGGGATGAAATTTCGCGGCTTTGTCGCGTGGCTGATGTGGCTTTTTCTTCACGTGGTTTTCCTCATCGGCTTCCGCAACCGGCTTTTTGTCCTGCTGGGTTGGTTCTGGGCATATCTTACTCGAGAGCGAAGCGCTCGCCTTATCACCGGCGACGCTGACGAACTTCGCAATGCCATCAGGTTCATCGAGGGAACGAGCACACCATTTATTCAAAGCGGGAGCGAAACAGTGAAAGAAGATCACCTGAAAATCAAGGGCACGAGAGGCTGATCTGACCTGACTTTCAACATCGTCTCTGAGTGTCTTTTTGCCGCCGGATAGCTTAAAATCTAGAGCAAGTTACTTTGCCTTATAATCCATACAATGAAATCTCTTATAACGCTTCTCTTTCTTGCGTTTTTCTCACTCCCGATACTGGCAGGCGACCCTTCGATCTGGTCGGTCAGCTCGCGAGCCGATGTACTTAAGGGCGATGCCCGGAGCGTTTCCATCGACAGCAGCGGGGCGATAACGCTTGCTCCGAGAATTTCGGAAGTTTTCAATACAGAACAATCCTTCATCTGGTCAAGCGCCGCTGACAATGCCGGTAATGTCTATCTCGGCACCGGCGGTGAAGGCAAGGTATTTCGCGTCACACCCGCGGGAGCGGGCACGCTATTTTCGGATCTGGCCGAATTGAACGTCACGGCGCTTGCTGTAGGCCGCAGCGGCGAGATATTCGCCGCAACCTCGCCAGATGGAAAGGTTTACCGGATAGATTCTTCGGGCGGAGCGACCGTCTATTTTGATCCGAAGGCAAAATATATTTGGTCACTGGCTGTGATGGGCGATGGCAGCCTCGCAGTCGGGACGGGCGAGGGCGGCAAGATCTTTCGAGTCAGGGCTGCCAATGCGACGCCTGAGTCCTCGTTATTCTTCGATTCCAGCGATTCCCACATTATCTGCCTTGCCGTCGATGGGGCCGGGAACCTTTATGCCGGGACCGACTCAAACGGCCTGGTCCTCAAATTCTCGGCGGACGGGCGGCCATTCGCATTACTGGATTCCCCACTGCGTGAGATACACGAGATCGCGATCGGGCCTGACGGCTCGGCCTATGTTCTGGCCTTAGGCGAATCTGCCTCAGCGGCCGCGCCTGCACCAAGCCCGACACCGGCATCTGAATCGCGCACGGTCTCAGTAGCTGGTCCGGCACCTGCGGCGCCTGAGCAGCCGCAAAAGAGCCGACACGACGTTACGGGAGCCAGGTCAGCCGTTTACCGCATCCTTCCGGATGGCGGGGTAAACGTTCTATGGTCATCACCCAGCGTAACTGGATTTTCGATATTTGCTCAAAAGTCCGGCGACGGAGCTTTGCTTGGCACATCGGAAAAGGGGCGGATCTACAATATTTCGAATGACGGGCGAGAATCGCTTGTAATGCAGACCGACGCAAGCCAGATCTCAACTATGATCAGCCGCGGTGCGGATCTCTTTGCCACGACCAGCAATCAGGGCCGACTGCTGAAGATCGGACCGGAAACGGTGGCTGAAGGCACTTATGAATCCGCTGTCCTCGACGCGAAGAGCGTTGCCTCGTGGGGCCGGATCTGGTGGCGATCGTCAGGCAATGTCCAGATCCAGACCCGCAGCGGCAATACAGAGAGCCCGGCAGAAACTTGGAGCCCCTGGACAAATGGAACCAGCGAAACAGGCCTGTCCGCTTCCAAGGTCTCAAGCCCTAACGCTCGTTACTTTCAGTGGCGGGCTGTGCTAAGAACTTCGTCCGTCACGGCAGCATTGAACGAGGTAAGCCTTGCTTTCCTGCCGAGAAACATCGCACCGGAAGTGCTGTCGATACAGGTGCTTCCAACAAACGTAGGCCTCGTCGCTAATGCGCCCGTTCAGATAGATCCGAACATAGAACTTTCAGGACTTGACCCCCGGATCTTCGGGATCCCGATCCAGGCCATTCCTCCTCGCCGTGTTTACCAGCGTGCAGCGCGCTCGTTCTTATGGACTGCTGAGGACCGCAACGGCGACAAACTTGTTTATGACGTGCAAATAAAGGAAGCTCGCGACACTTCGTTTAAGACATTGCGTGAGAACATCGCAGAGCCGTTTTTTACACTAGATGGACTGTCGCTGCCGGATGGGAGATACACATTAAGGATCATCGCTAAGGATTCGCCTAACAACCCGGCCGGATCGTTCCTCTCGGGCGAAAAGCTAAGCGAGCCGTTTGATATCGATAATACCCAACCCACCGTCACCGCTGGTCCGCCGCAGATCTCCGGCGACAGCGCTCGCATCGTTTTTGCCGCGAATGACAGATCAAGCTATCTTTCGAGGGCAGAGTTCAGCATCAACGGCGGGCCCTGGCAAACGGTGTTTGCCGAGGACGGGATTTCCGATTCTTCGGATGAACGCTATGTCGTGGTGATCCCATTCAGAACCGGTGTCGAACACATTGTTACGCTTCGGGTATTTGACGCAAGTGGAAATGCGGGAAGCGCCCGGGCGGTGGTTCGACAGTGAACCGGCCGCGAGCGTCTGCCGCATTCCTGAAACTCGGATTTTGGATCATATTTAGATCGTAAAATGTCGGTTAATGACAAAAGTATAGCGGTCATTACGGGTGCCGCATCAGGCATCGGTCGGGCCCTTGCATTTCGATTTGTTCAGGAAGGCATCGCCGGCGTCGCTCTTTCGGACTGGAACGAAGAAGGCTTGCGCGAAACTGCAGCCCGCATCGAAGGCAAGGGAGTGCCGGTCTCTGCCCACGTTATCGATGTTAGCAAGCTGGATCAGATGCAGCGGTTCGCCGACGAGGTCGTTGAACGCCACGGCCGTGTCACCCATCTGGTCAACAATGCAGGCGTCGGACTGTTCGGAACATTCGAACTGGTCTCGGTTGCTGACATCGAATGGTTGATGGGTGTGAATTTCTGGGGCGTCGTTTTCGGCTGCAAGGTTTTTCTTCCCACATTGCTCGAGCAGGACGAGGCCCACATCGTCAATGTCTCCAGCGTTTTCGGCTTTATTGCACCCGAAGAACAAACGGCCTATTGTGCTTCAAAGTTTGCCGTTCGGGGATTCACCGAAAGCCTAAGGCATGAATACAAGGGAACCGGTCTTTTCGTTTCTTGCGTCCATCCCGGTGGAATTCTCACAGACATTGCACGTAACTCAAAACTTGGAGAGAACACCCCTCAGGAATGGAAACAGCAGGGTGCAAAGTTTTTCGATCGCGTTGCCCGCACCACCTCTGAAACCGCCGCCGACACCATCATAGACGGTATCAAGAAAAAGGATCCGAGGATCTTGATCGGCAGCGACGCAAAACAGATCAGCCTGATCTCGCGTCTGTTTCCTGTTCGATATCTATCTGTGATCGAAAGGCTTGCGGGCCACAAGATGAGCTTGAGGAAAAAATAGGCTACTTCTTAGGCAGCGTCATCGTTTCGCCCTCGGCACTAACCGCAAGGTGACGAGTCGTATTGTCCGTGACGCTGTGGGGAACCAGATCTCCGGTCTTGTAACGGGATTCGGGAACAACGAATTCTGTTTGAGGCGAAGGAAGCGATGGCTGATAGGAAGTCTTACCGATCATATCTGATGAGCTTTCGGTGAAAGAATTCGCATTCTGCGACGCAAACATCTTTTGGGACCTCATAATGTCCGAGACTCCCTTGGCAAAACCGAAAAATGCCGGGAACAGAAGCGCCCACCACCAAGACTTCCCGTTCGCGACTCCGGTGAATAAAAGCGCCATAGACACTACGAGGAATCCGAGGCCGGTGATCACGCCTTTGATACCGTCTCCATAGACCTCGCTCGGGTCTTTTCTTCTTCGGGATTCGTTTACAGCGCACGAGCCGTCAAGCCCCAGATCACCCAGCAAAGCAAGGCGGTCGCCGCTCATCGCCGCATTCACAGTAGCGAGATCGGTCCCACAGCTTCTGCAAAACTTTCCGTCGTCAGGATTTCTGGTTCCGCACTTTGGACAAAACATACTTCTACACCTTCTTCAGTTCGCGTTGTCGCCTGGCTTCAAACAGTATAACGCCAGCAGCGACCGATACGTTCAGTGAATTTATTCTTCCATACATCGGAATATTCACCAACTCGTCGCAGTTCTCGGCAACCAGCCGATGCAGCCCGCTGCCTTCCGACCCGAGAATGAGCGCGGTCGGCTGGGTCCAGTCCCACGATGTGTATTCGATCCGTGCATCGTCGGTCGCCCCGACTACCCAAATATTTCGTTTTTTAAGGTCTTCGATCAACCGGTTCAAGTTGGTCACCTTTGCAACCTTAATGTGCTCCGTCGCGCCGGCGGCCGATTTCGCGACCGTGTCAGTGAGGCCAACTGCACGGCGCTCGGGAATGATCACCCCGTCCACGCCTGCACACTCTGCCGTTCGCAGGATCGCCCCGAAATTTCTGGGGTCCTCGATACTGTCGAGAACTACGATCAGTTCTCGTCCCGTTGTGCGAAAGATCTCCTCGACTGGGGCATACTCAGCAGCGGCCGTCAACGCAGCAATTCCCTGATGGTTCACGGCCGCTCCGGTAACTGATTCGAGCCGTTCCTTCGGGACTCGCTCCGTCAAGATCCCGTTCTCCCTGGCGAGAGAATAAACCTCGTCGAAACGAGTGCCTCGGATGCTATCCAAGACAATGATCTTTTCAAGCCTGCGCGGGTTTGCCCTCAGTGTCTCGAGTACGGGTAGGTGGCCGTACACGACTCTCTTTCCTCCAGGCGGGATCTCGTGTCTTTCGGGCGATCCCGACCTTTCTTTCTTTTCAAGATGTGTTTTTGAGGCAGGCCCCCCGGATCTTCGCGGCCCTTTACCCTTTGCGCCGTATCTCATCCGGCGATCCTCTGAAGTCGTGAAAATCGCTGAAACTGATCAAGGTTACCGAGACGCGTCGAACGAGCAAAACCCGACTTCCAGATCCCAATGCGTTTTAATCCTTCATGATCCACGCGTTCGTCCAAAGGCCATACTTCCGAAAGCGGGCCTACGATCTTCTTGTAGTCGTTGCTGAATCTGGCTTCGGGAAAAAACATCTGCAGCTTGTCTATCAATCTTTCGATGTTCTCACGCGCCGTCGAGGCCTTTGCCTCACCCAAACCCGAGAAATCGAAACCGCGTGTCGATATTCGCCATCCGCGTTCGTCTTCAGCGTTGTATAGATCGACAACCATGTCGTCGGACGTAACAGTTGACTGATCGAGAATGTTCTCGGTGTTCTTTTTCCTTTTTGTTATCAAGTCGGTCCGGCTTTCGAACAAGCTGCCGACCACGATGAGTGCAACCTCTCCTTCTTGAAACGCACGTTGCTCTCCGGTATTGAATTCGGTTGCCTTGATCATCTCCTTGCTGAATTCGAGGGCCCGAAGCCGAATATTCGGTTTTCCCATCTTTAGTCGAACATCGCCTATAACAGTCATGTCGGCGCCAAGTCGAACGAGATGGTCAACGGCTGCCTTGGCGTCCCGCTCCGACTCCATCCGGGCGGCGGGCACTATCGAGCCTGAAGCGAGAAGGCCCTTTCCGATCTCAGGCCCAATGCCAAACAAACGTGCGATGGCCGCTGAAACGTTTGCGCCGGGCGGCGTGCGGCAAACCACGTTATGCCCGTTTTCCCAGTTTTCAAGTCGCCGTAAGTTGAGCGAAAGGCCTTCGACGACAGTCGCCCCTTTATCTAATCCACTGCCGCAATAGATACACGCCGGGCGGTCAGGCGCATTTGTCCGACCGCAGGCCTCGCAGTGAACAAGCTCATCCGCGCGGTGACCAATATCCTCCGAGCGGATCGCCATCTCCCCCAGCCTGTTCTCTATATCAGCTTCTATTCTTTCTTTTGGCATAGTGGGACGTAAATTTGAAGTTTAGCACGACTTTTCGCGAAATTGCTTGACCAACTCGACGGCGGCAAGGCAAACTGATGACGGGTCTTTCTTAAGGATCGGTGTGATTCAGAAATTTGATCGGAACATGAATGATTAGGCGATTTGAAAATACGAATTATATCTTTATGCCGGCCTTGTCGGCGGCGTAACCTATTAGCGGTACCAGAAAATTAACTTACTCTCTTCGTTTTCCAACCCGCGAGCGGCCGAACCTCTGAAAAGCCTGAGAACATAGACGACGAGGTTTTCAAAATGCAGTTCGAAACGAGCACCAGCGCCTCGTGGAAATTCGGCCACCGGGGCCGTGTTGCTGTCTTTATCGACGGCAATAATCTATTCCACGCCGCCAGGTTCCATAACATAGATATCGATTACAATAAGCTGCTGCGTATTCTGTTGGGCGACGGTCGTCTTTTAAGGGCCTTTTTTTACACCGGTGTCGACGCAGGTGCCGAAAGGCAGCAAGGATTTCTGCTCTGGATGAGAAGAAACGGCTTTCGAGTAGTTCAAAAGGAATTGAAGACCTTTTATGACGGCACCCGAAAAGCGAATCTGGATGTTGAGATCGCCGTCGATATGCTTAGCCTTGCAGGTCGATACGATACGGCGGTGCTTGTTTCGGGAGATGAAGATTTTGTTTATGCGATCAATGCGGTTGCCTACAAGGGATGTCGTGTCGAGGTAGCCGGATTCCGTTCGAACACAGCCCCGCGGCTAATCGATGTTGCAGATTTCTTCATAGACCTCGGGGATATCGCGGAACTCATCCGCAAAGACACGTCGCAGACAGGCGACTACGATTTTCCGTCGTTCGTGCCGCCTGATGAAATGCATATCACCGGGAGCGGGATGCGTCCTAACGGCCGGGAACATTCCCATACAAAACAGCCGTCCCAGGCTCGCCCCGCAACGGAAATGGAAGATCCGGTTGAACCGGCCAGGTCAAGAGACGAGCGATGAGATTGTTCACTGTCAGCGAGGCTGAGGCACTGGTACCGACGATCAGGGAACGTCTGCTCTCGATAAGAAGGTATTATTCGGTGATCGACACCTATCGTCCCGCGGCCCGGGCCGCCGCGGAAGCCTCGATCTCCGGTGGTGGAATGGCCGGCGGTTCTCACTATCTCAGGGCTCTGTATGACGTCGGGCGGCTTACCACTGAGATCAATGATCTAGGAGTTCAGTTAAAGGACCATTCTCAAGGCCTGGTCGATTTTCCGTCGATGCGCGATGGCCGGGTGGTCCTGCTTTGCTGGAAGTTAGGTGAACCGGAGGAGATCGCATGGTGGCACGAGGTCGATGCTGGATTTGCGGGCCGGCAACCGATCTAGAATAGCCGTGTGGCCATAAAGCGACCAGAATTTTTCCACAAAGTTACTCACAGGCGAGATCCATGCAGCCATCCATCTAAGCAGCAACCTTTTCTGCGCTTTACTGTTGACTACTTAAAGTGAAGTCTGATAATCTTTCTCCAATTCGTCCCTAGGGCTCGCAAATTACCGCCAATCTACCCAATTGAAAGACCTATGAAGTGCAGTGTTTGTCAACGCGAGATCGCGCCGGATTGGTCGATGTGCATCCGCTGCGGTGCGATGAAGAACGACACGGTCCGTGAGGAAATGGAGTCGAGTCTAATGCCGATCTCCGGGCCGCTCAGGCCGCGGACCGACGAATTGATAGCCCCCTCTCCAGAACCGGCACCGCCCGTATCGAACGTCGAGCCCCATTCGGATGTTCGTCCGCGACGGTCTTACACCGCTGATCTGCCTATCAAGAAGACCAGCCCGACCCTTGCCGAATTTCGTAATGTCGGCTCCCAGATACCGGAATGGCGTCTTCAACTTCAGAATTCGGTTCGACAGAAGATCCTTCGCGAGGGAGGGCCTGATCAGGGTGCACTGGCTGCTGCCGCGACCATGGCCGCGGGTGGTTCATCTTCGTTGCGGCGAAACTCAACGTCAACTGAAGTTGCGGCCCACTTGGCCGCCGAGACGGAGCCAGGTTCGATGCTGTCGAGCGCCCTGAAACGGATCGAAGAATCGCGACGGGCCTTTCTCCCGACAGAAAAAGCGCGTGAGGGAATCCGTGTTGCGAGAGAGGCGAGCAGAAAATTTCCGTTTGGGGTGGTTCAGAGCAGAACTGACCTCTCGGAGACGCCGCAGCCTGCCGCCCAACCAGCGCTTGCTGTTCGTCCAAAGCTTGTGTCGTCCCTAAGAATTGAAAAGAGGAAATACGACACGAACAAACTCGTCCCTATTCCTGAAGCTGCGCACATGGAATCGAGCTTTGGCCAGCCCAAAGACGAAGTAGCCCCGCCATTAAAGGAAAACTGGTCAGACCGCATCGAGATCAAAGATTTTGAAGACGAGACCCTGCCGATCGCGGCCGATCCCGAAATATTTGAGATTCCGGATGCGGCAAATGAGGAAACAGAGGCTGAGGATATCGAAGACCTCGCTCCGATCTCCATGCGTTTTAACGCGGGGCTCTTTGATGCGATCATCGGAGCCTTTGCTGCCGGCATTCTTCTCTCGCCGTTTTTCGCCTATTCGGAAAATTGGTTCGCAGTTACCGGTATCCTGCTGTACCTGGCCGGGTTTTCTCTGGTCATGTTCATATATTTGACCGGCTCGATCGCATTTTTTGGCCAAACGCTCGGGATGCGGATCTTTTCCCTTGAGCTTGTGGATATAGAGGAAAGCGAATTCCCTTCTATCCATCAGGCGGCCGTTAGTTCTTCGGTTTATTTGCTTTCGCTCGCCTTCGGAGGATTGGGATTTCTGCCCATTTTCTTCAACGAAGAAAGACGCGCCGCCCACGATCTGGCGTCGGGCACCATTCTGGTCAAGGGTATGTGAATTGTCTGTCGTTTTCAGTATAGGCCCGGCGCCGTAGATAATGCGGCCCGGGCTTTTCTTATAGATATGAATAGGTCAGGACGAAACCCGTGAACATTAGAACGCTTCAGAGGATCGTCGCAGAACTTTCCGAAAAACTTGCCGACAGTCACTTTGGCAGGGTCTTCCAGATGACCGCCAACCGTATCGTTATAGAATTCGACAGCCTATTCACGCGTCTAATACTGATCGATGTCACTCCATCGCGGCCGTTAGTTTTTCTTACCGATCTACGCCTCCGGGATCTGAAAAAGAATGCCATACACCCGGCGGCATTCACCCGGGCCCTTCGTCAACAACTCACAGGTCGGCGTTTGACCGCAATATCGCTCGTGCCAAATGAAAGGATCTTGAGGCTTGATCTCGCTTCAGACGCCGACGAGACCATAGGCTCGGATCTAGCATTGATGATACAGTTGACCGGCCGTTCGTCAAATATGTTTCTTGTGGACAACGACGACTCGATCCTCGCCCGCAGTCGGCAGACCCAGGGCGAGGGCCAGCGGCCCGGCGATATTTACTCGCCGCCACTCCGCCCTCAAGGCATGGCCGACCCGATCGAAACCCCGATCGATCGTCTCGTTGCCGATCCTCAGCCTTCCCCATCCGCGGTCATCGACAACTACCTGTCCGATATCGAGGAACGCGAGCGTTTCGACTCGCTTGCACGCCAGGTAATATCAGCCCTGAGAGCAGAGCGCAAGAAGATCGAGAGACAGGCAGCAAAGCTGAAGCAGGATCTTCGCGATCACGGAGATGCGGAAACGCTCCGCCGGATCGGCGACCTTCTGCTTGCTAATGTTTCGGCTGCCCGCCGGGAAGGCGGCAGCGTTTTTCTGGTTGATTACTTCCACCCAGAGCTGCAGGAGGTAAAGGTAGATGTCGATGCGAACGAATCTCTTGCCCAGGCCGCCGAGAGATACTACAAGCGGTCCTCAAAGGCCCGAAATGCTTTGTCCGAGATCACCGGCAGGCTGAAGAAACTTGAGATCGAACTAAAGGCGCTCGATGTAAAGATCAACAAAGCAGAGACTTCTATTAAGGAACGCGACAAGACGGCGATCGCCGCATACCTTCGCGGATCTGGCCAACCTTCGAAGATGCCTCGGGGCCCAAAAACTGACCCTATCGACGCGGTCTCGCGCAGGTTCGTCTCATCAGATGGCTTCGAGATCCGTGTCGGCAAGAGGGCGAAAGACAACGACGTCCTTACCTTCAAGATTGCCCGAGCGCTCGACCTGTGGCTCCACGCGGCGGATTATCCGGGATCACACGTTATCGTGAGAAACCCGGATCGAACGGAAATACCCGAGCGAACATTGATCGAGGCAGCAAAGCTCGCCGCTTTCTACAGCCGCGGAAGTTCCCAACCAAAGGCTGCCGTTCATTACACTCAAAAGAAATTTGTGAATAAGCCGAAGGGATCGGCCCCTGGTTTGGTGAGCCTGTCAAAGTCCAAGACGATACTTGTCGAACCGGATAAACCATCGACCGGCGGAAAGGAAGCAAATTAGTCTTTCTTGGATGTCGGCCGTTTTTCTGTATTCAAACTGTCCCCTTTCTCTGCGGGAGGCGTGGCACCCGGCTCGACCGGCCGCTTGATCTCCGGATTCTTTATGCCGGTCTCGATCTCGGTTTCAGACGAAGGATCCTCGTTTACGACCTTTGCCACGACCTCCTCCATTTTTGCTATATCTGCGGGATTGGCTCCGCGAAAGACGCCCCGAAGCCTTCCGTCGCGATCGATCAGAAAGCTCTGCGGAATACCCGGGAATTTGCTGATCTTTAATAACGAAGACTGGAGGCTTGTGTCCGCATAGGCCATCGGATAGTTCACTTTCAGTTCGGAAGAAAATTCCTCGATCAATTGCACGGTCTCTTCGTCTGTATTCAGGCCGATCACCTCAAAGCCTTTTGGCCGGAGGCTTTCCTGCAGACGCACGAGAGCAGGTATCTCGAACCTGCACGGCCCGCACCAGGTCGCCCAAAGGTTCAAGAGCAGCACCTTGCCCTGCCTGTCGTTAATCGTAAAGACAGAGCCGTCGAGGGCCTTGATCTCCGCCGAAGACACAGAGGTAGCTATCTTTGGATAATCGGAGCCTTTGGCAGAAGGCCGACCGGTCGCTGGCTGTTCATTTGAGGGCGGGATCTCGTCCACCGGGCCCTTCTGCGAATTCGCAGTATTTGTGCAACCCTGCAGGATCACTATGCAGCCGACAAAGGCCGTAAGCAGCAAAAAATTCGAAACCACCCTTTTCATCAACATCACGCTAGTCCTTCAGCCGCAGCACTATAAGCGTTGCAGCGGTCACAATACCAAACATTAGCATCAACACTGCCTGATTTAAAACATCATTCATCCAGGGATGCCGAAATCTCACATATGCACTGAGATCGTCCGGCAGCTTCATCACTGTTATCGTAGCGGGGTCGGTGGTCACAGAAGGCGCCGATGGTTCATCTTGAAATCGGCTTTCGTTCGATCTCCTATATTGTTCGAAATCCTGCTTGGCCTTTGCGACGGTCTTGTCGTTTTCCGTCTCGATATACTTGTAAAGTCCCATTCCCTTGGTTTTCCCTTTTGGGTTTGCTCCCTCGGGCTCCAAGGTATCAAGCGTAGAAAATCTCTTCATCGTATCGAATGCCCACGCGGCCGGCATGGTAAGGCTAAGGGCCTTGTCCGCGATCCCTTGCGGCACGCCGGCGATTCCGGAGAAGAGTATCTGCGGGATCAGGATAAGCGGCACCAGGCTCGTCGCCATTTCCGAAGTTCGAACTGTGGCCGACACGAACAGGCCGATCGCGGTGCCAACCGCCGCGGTCAGAAGCATCGCCCAAAGCTGCGGTATCCCGGCAAGTTCACCTGGCATTCCGAAAAGCCCTGCGAGGTCCAAAAGCTTTAGCGGAATGAAAAGCAAAAAGCACTGGACCACTACAATGATGCCCAGAACCAGCATTTTCGATGCCAGATAAGGGGCCAAACCAAGATTGATCATCCTCTCACGGCGAAAAACCGCTGCCTCTCGGATTATCTCGCGGGCAGAAACGGAAGTCCCGAACCATATGGCTACCAGAGCGATCACGAAATAGACGAAATCTCGTGGTTCTTCCCTGCCGACGACCAGGAACGTCATCAGTGCGATCGCCGGTGCCTGCGCTATCAGGATAAAGAGTGTCAGCTTGTCCTTTAGCAGAACCTCGAGGTATCGCCGTGAAAGGGTGAACCACTGGAGCAGAGACCCGATCAATCCAAGGCGTCGCTTTTTGCTGCGTCCCGGCTCGCTGCTTTGCGAAACCTCGCTGAGCGGCTTTTCGACGTTTTCCGCATATTGCGAGGTCGTACGAAATTTTTGCTTTAGCGATTCCGCGTTTTGCTCGATAGAGGCCGCGCCGACGGCGTTCAAGCCATTCTCGCCCGGTCCCTTGCCCGATCCTTCAAGTCGTGCGTAAAGCTCCCGAAAACTTCCCGCATTGAAATGGGCAAGGGCATCTGACGGCGTCCCGTAGAAAACCAATTTTCCTCGCATCAGAAGAATGATCTTGTCGAACAGGCCTACGTTCTCCATCGCGTGTGTCGTCAGGACCACCGTGCGGCCAGAATCTGCCATCTGCCTAAAGAGCTTCATCACTCTTTCTTCGGCGGCCGGGTCGAGACCTGAAGTAGGCTCATCGAGAAAGATCACCGACGGTTTTGTAATAAGTTCAACGGCGATCGACACACGCTTTCGCTGACCGCCCGATAGCCTTGCGACCTGGACGTCGCGACGCTCCGCAAGCCCGGTTACGTCCATCACCTCTTCGACGATCTGGCGGATCTCCGCCGTCGATGCGTCCCTCGAAAGCCGCAGCCTGGCAGTGTAGTAGAGAGTGCGATAAACGCTCAGTTCATGGTGAATGATATCTTCCTGCGGTACATAGCCGATCGAATGCTTTAATGAGTCCAGATGCCGGTATAGGTCAAGTCTGTTGATCATTACTCGACCGAATGGCGGCGGCGTCATGCCATTCATCGCCTCCATCAATAGTGACTTACCGGCTCCCGAGGGGCCGAGGAGCCCCACAAAATCATTAGGCCGTATCGAAAGGCTTATCGAGTCGAGCAGGGCGATCTGCCCGCCGCCGCTGCGATCTTTGACCATCCGGCCGACATCTATCACGTCAATGCGCGTCCTCGCCCGTGTGTCGAAGACGTTTACATTTCCCCGGCCGTCCGATGCAAGGAGGAAGGCTCCGATCTGGACCGCATCTTCGGGACCGATCTGCCTCTTTGTCACCCGCTCGCCATTTACGAAAATGCCGTTGGTCGAACCGACGTCTTCAACGGCCACTGTCGCGCCAGAAAGCACGAATCGGGCGTGGCGTTTGGAAATTTGCAGGCCATCCAGACTAATGTCATTCGTCTCGCCTCGCCCCACGGTCAATTGCGACCGGCTCCCGAACGACGCCGTCATCAGCAGCTGCGGCTGAGCCGAGAGGTTGGCGGAGGCAATTTTTTGTGCCTTTTCACGCTCGAAGACGATCGTCTGCGGGCCCGGAGCTGCATCCTTTGCTCCCGCAAATCCCGGAGCGATACTTGGCTGATCTGCCGAGAAAGATGGGCTGCGCACTGGACCGCCGGGACATTCGAATCGCAGCAGCGGCCCGCCAACCCCGAGACGGATCTCATCGTTGTGAAAAAGAGGCGTGCTCGACGTGATCCGCTGCTCGTTCACAAGGGTTCCGTTAAAACTCTTGTTGTCCTCCAGCACGTAGCGGCCATCCTCGTGCCTGATGGTCGCATGTTTACGCGAAACGCTTCCTGCGTTGATGTCGATCAGAACCTGGCAGCCGGGATCGCGGCCGAGCAGTGTCCCGAGTGGGTCAATATTAATGGGTTGACGGCCTGGCTCGTCAACAAATAAGAGATTTGCAGGGCTCGCTTTGACAATTGTTTGAGGTGATTGCGACGAGGGGGCGGACCCCATTTCCCAGGGATCCGGCCGATCCGCCGAATGTGCCCCGCCGGCAGCCGGGGCGTGTGCATGGGGCTTCGGTTCGGAGACTTTTTGGGCGTGTGCCTTGGCAACCTCAGACGCCTCAAGCCAGATCACCACTACCGTCGGGCCATCAGTGCCAAACTGGATCTTGCTTCCGACGCTGATCGCCGTGGGCGCCTTGATCCGCTGCCCATCGACGAACACGCCGTAGCTTGATCCCAGATCGTCAATCATCCATCGGCCGCTGTCGCATCGAAAATCGGCATGCCTTCGAGAGACCATCGGGTATTTCTTACCGTCGAAGAATACGTCGCACTCGGCCGCCTCTCGTCCGACGCGCACGACATCCTTTTCAAACGACATCTCCGGTTTCGTCTGGACCGGATCGATCTCTACGAGGATCAGGTTCATCTGTGGTTGAATAAAAAATTTATAGCCGGACTCACGCAGGAAACAAAAAAAGCGTAGAAAAACACGCTACGCCGGAAAAAACTCTGGATCTGCCGCTTTCACTTTGGCCGCACCAGGCGGAAACCAACTGTCTTTTCTTTCTGATCGGCGGCTACGTCCACGCGAAATGCCGCATTTATCTTGAGCTTCACCGGATCTTCGTGGGCCGATCCGCCGCGCAAGACAACTCGCTTGCCCGGCCGCTTCTGAACATCGACTGCATTATTGCCGGGGTACGGGACCAGTTCAGAACTCGTTAACTCCCATACATTGCCCATCATGTCTAACACGCCCAGTTGATTCGCTCCCTGAGGCTTTGATCCGACCTCGACCGGCTCAGAACCGACGACAGCCATCACAGCCGCGTCTGCCTTCCACTCATTACCCCATGGATAGAGCGTTGACTTTGACCCGTTCCGGGCAGCAAATTCCCATTCCTGCTCAGTCGGCAGCCTGTATTGTTCGCCATCGCGGTCCGAACGCCATTTTGCGAAAGCCTCCGCGTCAGCCAGCGAAACAAACCTGACAGGTTTTTTCTCGGTGCCCGGAAGGGGAGCATTATTGACCCAATGGCTTGGAGGAGGATGGTTGGTGGCCTTTACGAATTCCAGGTACTCTGCATCCGTTACCTCAGTCTTGTCAATGAAGAAAGCAGCAACATCGACCTCGTGTACGGGACCGGTCATTGAGTTGGCATCTCCAAAGCCCATTTGAAAAGTTCCGCCGGGGATCTCGACCATTTCGGCCCTGATCGTCGGACTGGGCGTCTTCGAGATCGGCGTCGCGGTCGGTGTCGGAAGGCCGTTGCGGGGATCGCCTCCGCCGATGATCCCGGCCATGTATGCCCCGCCAAGCCCGATCCCGCCAAGGAACATAAAACCGATCAATGCGATCACCCCGATTACGAGCGGCGAAAGAAATCCCCTTCGCTGCGGCGGGATCGAATCCGCCGCGACGCTCTGGTCGCCGGTGTCCCAAACCTGCACCACCGTTTTCTGCATTTCGGAATGCCCGCCCTGTGTGGAAACTAGGTTCTGAGGCGTATTATGTTGGGCGGCATTAAATGCGACAGTCGGTGCCGGAACGGATCGCTCGGCAGACCCGGGCCGCAGTTCCGCTACCACCTTTTGCGAGCTGCCATCGCAGGTCAGTTCTTTCTGCCAATCATCAAATCCATCGTGGCTGACCCGCACCTTATGCGTGCCATATTGGATCCCGTTCAACGTGATCCATCCGTCATCGCGGCTCTCGCCGACCGCTACGTTGTCAAGAAACACCTTAGAACGCGGCGGAGATGTGAATATATTCAGCGACGAAGTGTCTGAGGCAGAACCGGTCGTATGGATCCCGATAGGTACGGGTTCGATCGCGGTCCTAAGTTCCGCGATCATATGCTCGACCGTCGGCGTACGCTTCTCTTTTTCCTTCTGAAGCGTATGCCTGACGGCCTGTTCGATCTCAAGCGAAAGCGGGATCTTAAGCTCCGTGAAGGTCGGGGGCGGGTCGGAGATATGCTTTTTCATGATCGCCGGGATGGACGACCCCTTGAAAGGCACATCTCCCGTCAGCATTTGAAACAGCATTACGCCCAAGCTATAGATATCAGAACGCGAATCAGGTTCGTCGTCGGCCCATTGTTCGGGAGCCATATAATACGGCGAGCCCATTAGTCCCGTAGTTTGCGCCTGGATGAACGATCCCAGCAATTCCCCTGATTTGATCTTTGCCAGCCCGAAATCAAGGATCTTTACTGCCTGCGACAAGTTGGGCTTATCGTGACAGATCATTATGTTAAGCGGCTTAAGATCGCGGTGAACGATGCCCTGATGATGGGCGGCACCAACGCCGGCACAGATCGCAGACATCAGTTCGAGGGCCTTTTCCGGTGAGAGCACCTTTTCGCGAGTAAGCAGGTCGTGGAGCGATTCACCATCCACGTATTCCATTACCAGAAATGGGATCGACCCGTGGATCACGCCATAATCAGTTACGCCAACTACGTTTTGATGCCTGATCGCCGCTGCGGCCAGAGCTTCCTGTCTAAATCGCGTTACAAGCTGCGGGTCGTTACCTACCAGATCAGGCAGGATGATCTTTATCGCAAGCTGGGTTTTCAGGAAAGCGTGCCGAGCTTTGTAAACCACGCCCATGCCGCCCTGTCCGAGCCGTGATTCCAGATGATACTTGCCTTCCAGCACCGGCTCGCCTGCAAGCGTGTGCATTGTCGGCATCCCGTCCTTCGGACAGGTAGCTACCTCGTCGGTGTAACAATTTTTACAAAGCTGACATTCCTTCATCTGGCGTCCGAGTTACCGGGGCGAATGGAAACGGAAAGAAATCCTGATTTTCTGTGCGGCCGTGCCGTGCGGATCCGAGTGCTGTCTTCTCCTCCGTTAATTCTAGTTACTTTGCGACAAGCAAGCAAGGAAAAAGGGTAGTAGGACAGAGTTCATCATGAGATTTCCCCGCGCGGGTTTTAGGCCGTTCGTGGAACCGAGTCCCCAAAATGCAGCCGGAATACAGATCGCTCCCTCCCGATCGCAAAGTGCTGCAGGCAGCCGTGTCGGGCAGCTAAAACCACGGCCGCCGAAACGATACAGCTTCATCACTTCACAACTATGCTTACGAGCCGCTTCGGTACCACGACTATCTTTGCGATCTCTTTTCCGGCAGTGTACTCCAGCACTTTCGGGTCGGCCTTTGCGGCCTCCCTAAGATCCTCGTCGAGGATATCGGGCGACACATTCAGCTTTGCCCTGAGTTTTCCATTGACCTGTACCGGAATTTCGATCTCGTCCGCCTTTGCAAGTTCGGCACTGTAAACCGGAAACCGTGCCTCATTGGCCGTAATTCCCTTTTCGTTGCCGATCAAAACGGCGTAGATCTCTTCAGCAGCATGCGGAGCAAACGGAGCCAGCATCAGGGCCAGGCTTGCGATCGCCTCACGAACAGCAAGAACTTCCGGATCGGACGCCGAGTCTGGCTGAAGGTCAAGATCCCCGATCGCGTTCGACAACTCCATCAGGGCGGCCACCGGAGTATTGAACTGGAGCGAATCCAGATTTTCGCCAACCCGCTTGATCGTCTGATGCGTCTTTTGCCTCAAGCGACGGGCCTGGCCTGTAACCGATAGCTCAGCAGAAGTCGAAAGATCTGACGACGAAGAAACAGCAGCCAATTCCGACAATCTGCCCTTCCATTTATAGACCTGTCGCCAAACCCGCTGCAGAAATCTGACGGCGCCTTCGATACCTGCCTCATTCCAGACCAGCTCATTTTCGATGGGCGCGGCGAACATAACGAAAAGTCTGGCAGCATCGGCCCCGTAGATCTCAACCATTTCATCCGGGTCCACTCCGTTTCCCTTCGATTTGGACATTCGTTCGATGGCATGTTTCAGCGGAGCGCGGACATTCTTGTCCGCGTCGCCGCCTGCGGCAAAGGCGTTTAGGATCTTGCCCTTTGCGTCCCTGTGAACGTCGACTTGATCCGGCGGGAAATACTTCCGTTTACCGGTTGAATCGTCAAAGAATGTCTCACCGACGACCATTCCCTGTGTCAGCAGCCGCTTAAATGGTTCATTGAAGCTAACCAGGCCCAGATCACGCATCACCTTTGTCCAAAATCTTGCGTATATCAGATGCATGACGGCGTGGTCGTCGCCGCCAATATACTGATCCACCGGCGTCCAATATTCGGCTGCGTCCGAACCGACGGGAGAGCCCGGGTTTTTCGGATCTGTATAGCGGAAGAAATACCAGGACGAGTCCACAAACGTATCCATCGTGTCGGTCTCGCGCCGGGCTGGCCCGCCGCAGCTTGGACACATTGTGTTCAAGAACTCGGGAACCTTTGCCAGCGGCGATTCGCCGGTTCCGGTAATAGGTGCGTTGTTGGGCAGCTCGATCGGTAAGTTTTCGTATTTCTCGCAGACAACACCACAGTCATTACAGTAGATGATCGGGATCGGAGCACCCCAAAAACGCTGTCTCGAAATACCCCAATCTCTTAATCGATAGGTCGTCGCAGCCTCGCCGAAGCCATTCTTTACCGCGTGTTCGGTCATCTCGGCGATGGCCTGCTCGCTCGTCTTTCCGTTCCAAAAGTCCGAATGAACGAGCACTCCATGATCGGTATAGGCCTCCGCCAGGGCAAGGGCATGCATCGTGTGATGTTCATGGGCTAGATGTGGTTCCGAGATCACCTGTCTGATCGGCAGCTCAAACTTCTTAGCAAAGTCGAAGTCGCGTTCGTCGTGTGCGGGCACGCTCATCACGGCACCAGTGCCGTAGTCCATCATCACGTAGTTGCCAACCCACACGGGCACCGGCTCGTTGCTGAACGGATTGATAGCCTTTAACCCTGTGTCGATGCCGTCTTTCTCAACCTCTTCGCCAAGTTCTCGCGGCTTCAGATTTTCTGCGACCATTTCATCGATCTTGTCGTTCACTTCCTGTGAAAAAGTCGCCCGACGAGCGGAGATCGCTGGATGTTCCGGTGCAGTAACCACGGCGTTCGCACCATAGATCGTGTCGATACGTGTAGTAAAGATCCGAATGGTGGCCGGGGCTGCGGCCGCTGCCTGGTTCAACTGCCCGGTCGGCACGCTGATCTTGAAATCAACATAGGCTCCCTTCGACCGCCCGATCCAGTCGCGTTGCCGCTTGATCACATTGCTCGGCCAGCCTGACTCGATCTCGGCCATACCGTCCACGAGTTGATCGGAATAGGCCGTCGTTTTCAGGAACCACTGTTCGAGGTCTTTCTTGGTCACCGGATTTCCGCAACGCCAGCAAAGACCGCCGCTGGCCTGTTCGTTTGAAAGAGTAGCCTGGTCGGTCTCGCACCAGTTGACCTGAGTCAACTTCTTGTATGCCAAACCCTTCTCGAACATCTTTAAAAAGAACCACTGGTCCCATTGGTAATAGTCTGGCCGGTGGGCTGCCATCTGCCGCGACCAGTCATAACTGATCCCGAGCCGCCGAAGCTGGCCCTGCATGGTAACGATATTCGCCTCGGTCCATTCGCGCGGATCGACACCCCGTTTGATAGCAGCATCCTCAGCCGGCTGCCCAAACGAGTCCCACCCTATCGGATGCAGCACGTTGTAACCCGTCAATCGTCTGTACCACGCAACAACGTCGCCCGCCGTGTAGTTTCTCACGTGGCCCATGTGTAGGTTTCCAGAAGGATACGGCAGCATCTCGAGCTGATAGAATTTGGGCTTTGCGTCATCGGCCGCGGCCTCGAACGCCTTCGTTTCGGCCCACTTTCTTTGCCACTTTTCCTCAACCTTCTTCGCGAAATATTTTTCGTCCATTGTTCAAAAACGTGTTGCCGTTCAATGCCGTGCTTGCCCGTCGAACGCAATATCACCAAGGCCACGATTTTATCGAAATTGGCGTAGCGATCCAATTCGACAGGCGATCGTTAAGTGCTTAATTACTTAATATATTGTTAACGGGATAGCCACTCCGCGTTCCAAACGCGAGTGGCTATCTAAGGGCGAGGTGCTGCATCAACGCTGACATAGATAAAGTTTATTCGATGACACATAAACGTGTCCACCTTGAAATGCCCTTGATCTTAGATCCTAAACAGTCCGCTGAAAGCCAAAGTACATGGGCTTGCATCGGCCGTTTCACCCACTCGCGCTTTCTTGATCTCTTTCCTGAATTTCGTGGACGATGTAGGATCGGTCCCTGCTCCACTCGAAAGATTCACCACCCCAAGCGGTTCAGATGAATATGCGTACCGACCCGGCACGACGCTAGCTGTAAACATAACCTTTTTTTGGATCCGTTTATGTGATAAACTGATAGAACCGTTAAGGTAAGGCTTGAAGATCTATTAAAGCATTGATGATGACAAAATTTTTATCGCAGGCGGCTGAAACCTAAGAGAACTGGTTCCTTGGCCGTTTGCCCCGCAAAAAAGGAGGCACGAAAATGGTCAAGAGAACCCGTACAGAGATCGCACGCGAGATTGATAAGCCGCTTTCCGAGCCAGCCTCCACCCGCAGTCCTTCAAGAAAATTCAAGAGCTCGACAGACGAAGTGCTCGCCGCGTTGGCAAATGCCTACGAGAACCGGCGTGCTCGTCAGGTTTTTGAATGGGAGCGGGCGCAGCCGGCTTACCTGCGTCGAACCGCATGAGGCGAACAAGGCCCAACAACCCGGCGTGCCTCAATTTCGCGAAATTTCACACTCCGAACCACGGCTCCGCATTTCGTGGGATCCTGTTCGCATTTTTCTGCCTTTTGTTCTTGACGCAGATGTCTCACGCCCAAGCGGCCGGCGTCGAATGGCCGCAGATCTCCGTTCGGTTGTCCGCACTCCTCTCCGGCGATCCCGAACAAAAACGGACGGCTCTTGGCGAGATACGAAATTTAGAAACTGAAGAGGCTGCGCGACTTGCATTGCCGGCACTGCGCGACGCTGACGAGATCGTTCGTGCAACGGCCGCCTCCGCAGTGGTGTTTCTCCCAGAAACTGAGGCGAGAGACGCCCTGCTTCCCCTGCTCGGCGATAGAAGGCCATTCGTTCGCCGAGAAGCAGCGTTCGCACTTGGAAAAGTCGGAAACTGGGGAGCATCCGCCCAATTAAGGCGGCTCCTGCTAAGCGATCGCGACCCCGAGGTCCGCTCCGCTGCGGCCATTGCTCTTGGTGGGATCGGCGACCCATCGGCGATCGGCGACCTGCTTGCCGTCCTGGAGAAACGTTTGCGGGAAGAAGACGAGTTTCTCAGGCGTTCGGCTGCTCGTGCCATCGGCCAAACATTCGAACTACATTACACGGGTCAGACCGAAGCCGTGACACCGCAAAATTTCCTGTCGCCCAGTTTCAAGAAAATGCGGCCCGCCGTTACCAAGAATGCTCCACAGGTCGATCTGGCTCGTGTGATGGCCACCCTTACCCGGGTGCTTCGCAACTCTGATGAGGCCGATGATACCCGCCGTGCTGCAGCGTTTGCGCTTGGGGCTGCTAGACAACCGGCAGCAGCGGCCGCACTTCGTCCATTTCTGAACAGTCCAGACCCTTATCTCGTCGAGATCTGCAAAGAAGCCCTTATTAAGATAGAAAATGAGGAATAGATCCGCGATGTCGCATCATTACCATGTTAGTCATGCTTTCAGATTTCTTTGTCTTTCGGTTCCGATTTGGTCTAATTGAAGAATGCAAACTGCGACTCCGAAGAAAACCGCGGAAGAGGATCTCGCAAAGCTTTATCTTGCAGTAAGAAACTTCACCCAAAAGCTGTGTGAACCCCTCGAGACCGAAGACTACATCCCTCAGCCGATCGTTGATGTCTCGCCGTCAAAATGGAACATAGCGCATACAACATGGTTCTTTGAGGAGATGATCCTGAGATCATCGTTACCCGGCTACAAAGTGTTCGATCCGGACTTTGGATTTCTCTTTAACAGCTACTACAACACGATCGGAGACCGTACGGCCCGCGACCATCGCGGCGACCTTAGTAGGCCGACCGTAAAGAAGGTCTTCCAGTATCGAAAGTATGTAGATGAGCATATGATTCAGCTGTTGTCGGCACCGCGCTCAGCAGCGTCTGGTTCGTCGCATCCGGCGGAAAGAAAAAACCTCACCGACCTCGTCGTGCTCGGCCTGAACCACGAACAGCAGCATCAGGAGCTTTTCCTCACCGACCTGAAATACACGTTCAGCGTTAACCCGCTGTTCCCGGCTTACCGTGAAGATCATGCGCCGGAGGAATTGTCACAATTGCCGGCTTCTGCGTCCGGCCAGTTCATAGACATTGAGAAAGGAATTTTCGACATAGGCCACATAGGCAGCGGATTCTGTTTCGACAACGAACTTGCACGTCACAAAGTTTATCTTGAAAGCTTCGCGATAGCGGATCGCCTTGTCACCAATGCCGAGTTTCTGGAATTCATCAATGATGGCGGATACAAGGACCATCGACTCTGGCACTCGGAGGGCTGGGATTGGGTAAACAATGAGAATGTGGCTTCCCCGCTCTACTGGCACGACCGCGAAGGCGAATGGCATCACTTTACGCTGGGCGGTTTGCGGAAATTGCCGATGGATGCGCCGGTCTGCCACGTCTCGCTCTACGAGGCGTCAGCGTTCGCAGAGTGGAAAGGCTGCCGGCTTCCGACCGAGTTTGAATGGGAAGCCGCAAACGGCAAATTCGATTGGGGCCTGCGTTGGGAATGGACAAACTCAGCATATCTGCCATACCCGGGTTTCTTGAAACCGGACGGCGCGGTCGGCGAATACAATGGCAAGTTTATGGTGAACCAAATGGTCCTGCGGGGGGCGTCCGTCGCCACACCCGAGGGCCACAGCCGCCCGACGTATCGCAACTTTTTCCACCCGCACCTGCGCTGGCAGTTTACGGGTATCAGACTAGCAAGGGGGTAATTAGAAGAGGATAAAGAGGATAGACAGGTTCGCTCATACAGAAGCAGCGGCACTCTGTTCTTCCCATCCGTCTTGTTTGAAACAGCAGCATGGCAACGACAACTTCACCAGAACTCTCACAATTTGCCGAAGACGTCCTTCGCGGACTCTCTTCGACGCCGAAACAACTCTCGTCCCGCTACTTCTACGACGACGAAGGCTCTAGGCTATTCATGGAAATAATGAAGCTGCCGGAGTATTACCCGACGCGGGCCGAGATGAAGATATTTGCAGAACAGAAGGCCGCGATATGCGATGCTTTCACAGAGCCCCGAAAGACGGAACTCGGACCTCAGTCCGCACCGCTTCCGATTGACCTCATCGAACTCGGCGCCGGCGACGGTACGAAGACGGCCGTCCTCATCGAACACCTGCTTGCAACCGGAGCAGATTTCACCTATCAGCCTATAGATATCTCCCAGGAAGCGAACGATGCCCTTGAGGCAAAGTTCAAAGCGAAGTTCCCGACACTAAGGATCGACCCGCATACGGGCGATTATTTTAAGGTGCTCAACTCGCTTAGAAGCAGCGATGGACGCCGAAAGGTCATTCTCTTTCTTGGCTCGAACATCGGCAACTTTCTCCGCGACAATGCGGTCGCGTTTTTTCGATCGCTGCGAAGTGTGATGAATGATAACGACCGCCTGTTCATCGGGTTCGATATGCAGAAGGACCCAAGAACGATCGTCGCCGCGTACGACGATAAACAGGGAGTGACGGCCGCGTTCAATCTGAACCTGCTCACGCGCATCAACCGCGAACTTGGCGGGGATTTCGATCTCGGCAAGTTCTCCCATTACGCACAATACCGCCCAATGGAGTGCGCTGCCCGCTCGTTCCTCATCAGCCGCGAGAAGCAGACGGTGACGATAAAGGCCCTTAACCGCTCGTTCGATTTCGAACAATGGGAAGCGATATTTATGGAGATCTCGCAGAAATACACTCACGCGATGATCGACGAACTCGCAGGTGACGGCGGCTTCGAGATCGTGCAGGAGTTCAAGAACGACGAAGACTTTTATCTGGATTCTTTTTGGAAACCTTCTGTTCCCAGCAGCGGACGTTGATCCGTCGATCTGAAGGAAAAGATGTGCTTCTCTGCGAATGAACATTGCCGTCCTAACCTACGAATCGATCGACTCCACCAACACTGAGGCGCTCAAGCAAGCCCGGCTTGGTGCTGAGGAAGGTCTCTGCATTGTCGCCCGCCAGCAGACTGCGGGACGCGGGCGGCACGGGCGGACGTGGGTGAGCGAGAGGGATTCAGGGCTTTACTTCAGCATCGTCCTGCGTCCAAAGATCGAGACGCAATTCCTCCCGCTGATCACGCTGATGACGGGCGTCGCGGTCCACGACACGCTCGCGGAACTCGGCATCGACGCCGATATCAAATGGGTCAACGACCTGCACGTCAACGGCAAAAAGATCTGCGGGATCCTTGCCGAAACGACCGACACGCCCAAGGGCCTCGCCGTCGTCGTTGGCATCGGCATCAACATCAAATCGTCCAACTACCCTCCCGAGATCGCCTCGACCGCAACCTCGATCGAAGAAGTGCAGAATGCCGCTCACGATCACGCACTTAACTCCAAGCTTGACCCAGAACCCATTTCTTACCCGACGGCCCCTGAGTTGGCCAGATCGCTTACGAAATTCATCTCTTACTTCTACGACATCCTCCGCTCGAACAGCGGTCCCGCCGACATCATCGACGAATGGCGCAAGCGTTCGACCTACTTCTCTGGAAAACGGGTCCGCGTTGTGTTAGAAAATGGGTCGCTCACGGGCATTACTGATGGCCTTGAACCGAACGGTGCTCTCCGCATTCGGACTTTTGAAGGCGATCTCGCAATGGTTCAGGCAGGCGATGTCGAGCAGCTCCGCGAGGAATCGGATCCCCGCCAACCAATGCACGCGAATTGAAATTTTTGAGCGGCGCGTGTAAGTTCTACCCTGGGACATGTAATTATGGAAAGTGACTTTGATGAGGATATCGACTTTGACCTCGACGACGATTCGGACGATGTATTGATCGATCTCGAAGACATTGAGGATGGCTACGATAGTGTCGAGGTCCGCACGGCTGTTCTTAAAAAAGACCAAATGGTCGCACTCCTTTGCCTTAAGAGAGCCTCGGCAGGCGCCGCGATCTGTCGCGTGGACCCGAGGGAAACCAACCCCGCAGTTCAGCTCTATGATGATCCGGCCGCCGCTCTCGAATGGTTCACAAAGAGCCTCCGCACCAGCCGGCAAAATGGCTGGAGCATCATCTACGACGGCCTGCCGCTACAAGGCTAGATGCTCCTCACCATCGATATCGGGAATTCATCAATAAAGTTTGGGGTATTCGGCCCCGAGGCGTTGGTCGATAAATTTGTTATCCCGACTGCACGCGATTATGACGTTGATGAGCTCCTCTTTGATCGACTTCGCGTGATCAACGACCGGTTCTTTGAGATCGATTCGATCATCGTCTCCTCAGTCGTTCCGGAGATCGATGAAACGTTGGCTGCTGCCTCTCTCGAATTGCTCCGGGTCAAACCTCGGTTTGTAGATCATTCATTTGACCTGGGTTTGAAGATCAAATACACACCGCCCGACTCAGTGGGCACCGACCGGCTCGTCAACGCTTCGGCTGCCGCATTGCTCTACGGAACTCCCGTCATCGTTTGCAGTTTTGGCACCGCCACCACTATCGATGTCGTAACTGACGACAATGAGTTCATCGGCGGAGCGATCGCCCCGGGCATGAAAACGATGACAGAATCACTCAGCAGCTCAACTTCCAAGCTTCCCGCCGTCTCGATCGAATGGCCTTCGTCGGCCATCGGCGACTCAACCGAAAGCTCGATCCGTTCGGGAATTTTTTACGGGCAGATCGGCCTTGCCGAAGGCATCATTGGGAGGTTCGTTAAGGAGCTCGGATCCAAACCGAAGATCGTGGCCACTGGCGGCTTTGCCGTGATGATCGGCCGCGAGACAACGATTTTCGATGTTATCGATGAAAATCTTACGCTCGAGGGCCTCAGGTTGATCGCTCACCGAAACGGGATTGAGTGAATTGGTAATGCAAATGGTTACGGACGGGATACCGAGATCTGCGCGCCATTGATTCCCGCGCTAGCTCCGACCTTTGCCTTTCGAACGCACAACACCCGCCAATGCTGTGATCGCCAGACTTTGATCCCTCCTATTTCTTGATCTGAAACCTTCCGTTCTGCCAGATCAGGTCGTACTTTTTCGGGCCCTTTTCGGCGATCTCATAGTCGTCGCCCTTTTCGATCACCTTCTTCTCGTACACCCGGACCGTCGTCCCCTGACGCGGCAGTTCGTAAATATTCCGCTTGCTGTACTCCGGTATCACGTCGGCCCCGACATCGGCCCATTTGCCGCCCGCATGATCCAGGAAAAATTGCTCTATCATCATTTCCGCTTCTACCGAAACCGCGACTAGGTAGGTCGAATCGGGTTTCCGAAAAATGGTCATTTCCAAACAGCTCTGTGCGCCGTCGCACCCGCCCTTCAGGTAGCCGTTTGCCGTGTCTTCGACCTCGGCGAATGTTTTCAGATAGTCTAGCTTCGCCTTGCGGCAATCCTTGTCTTTCGCCCTTTCGCAGCCTTCCAATGTGAAAAACTTCTCTGGAAGCGCCATAAAAAAATCCCTGATCGTTCGGGGTTGATCGGCGCTCATTGGTGCCGCTCCGGTACCTTCACCGGCCGGCTCCGATCGGTCGGCGTTTTGCGGACGGGAATTCGTGTCTTGAGTTTCCGTCGCGACGGGCCCCGGCGAACTTGTCGTTGCCCGGCAGCCCACGCCGATCACGACCGCACAAAACAATAAAAATGCCGAAATTCGCATCAGACTTTCCTGCCCTCCGATAAATTAAAATGATTATAGACCTAACCTGGGGGCCGAGACCCAGAAGAAATATCATGCTGCTTTAAAAGTGGTGCGGCTTGTGATCTGGATTCACAAGCCGCTGTTTGAATTCGGAAGGTTAACCTGAAGGTAACGCGGAGCAGATAGGCAAAAGGCGGAATTGTTGTGGACGGAAATGTGCAGGCCGATAAATTTCTCCGCTTATCTATCGGTCTGCACGGAAACTTCTTTGTTCGGACGACGTAGCCCGAACCGTTTGACCTCGCGCTCGATCGTTGCGGGGTCGTGTCTGAGAAAGTGGATCTGTTCCTGAAGCGCGAGGTTGTCGGCGATCGTGGCCTCAACCTGTTTTTCAAGCCGTCCCTGTTCGGACAATTCTTTGTTCCACTCAGCAAACGTACTGTAATTGACGGTCAGGCAGACCATCAGTGTTAGAATGATCGGCAGTCCGATGCCGACCAATTTTTGCGACCTGCTGGTTTTAGTTGCTTTGACTCCCATAAAAACCTTCGTCAAATTTTTCGATCAATTGTTCAGCAGGTAATCCCTGCCTTCGGAAAGCAGATCTTTCAGATCGTCTGGATCTTCACTCTCCCCGTAGATCCTGACCAACGGTTCCGTACCCGATGGCCGCATCAAAAGCCAACTCTCATTTTCAAAGATGAATTTCACACCGTCGGTACGGTTTATCGACCTCACCTTTCTGCCACCGATCTCATTTGGTTCGCGGGCAAGCTTTTCTCCAAGCCCTTCCGCGATCTCGTCTGTCAATTTCACACCGATCCGGCCCGATTCCAGCCGTCCAACCCGTGAATACAGGTCTTCAAGTTGCTCTGTAATGCTGGCTCCTCGTTCGGCAACGGCTTCTGCTGCTAGCAAACAGGCAAGGATCCCATCCTTTTCCGGGTAATGGCCTTTGATCGACAACCCCGCCGACTCTTCCCCGCCCAGGAATATCTCGCCGCGATTTATCATCTCACCGATGAATTTGAAACCGACCGGCGTTTCAAAGAGCTTCAGTCCCCGGTGCGACGCTACCCGGTCAACCAAATGCGTCGTGGCCACGCTCCTCGCGACGCCTTCCGTCCATCCACGGGATTCGCAAAGATAATCCGCCAAAAGTGCTATCAACTGATTGGCCGCGATCATTTCGCCGTTATTGTCAACAATGCCGAATCGGTCGCCGTCGCCGTCGGTCGAAAGGCCAAGCGTCAAGCCGTCGCTGACAACCCGCTCGCGAAGTTCGGCTAACTGTGCCTCGCCCGGTTCGGGCGACCGCCCCCCGAAGGTAACGTCCCGCCAATCGTGAAGCGTCTCCACCTCGATATCCGACTCCTTAAGCAGTCGGTCCAGATAACCACGCCCGGTTCCCCACAGCGGATCGTATGCATAACGCCCTCCGGACCGACTAATGACATCGAGCTTGACCTTCTCTCTTAAGTCGTCGAGAAACGCCGGACACGCATCGAATTCCTCGATCGAACCTTTGGGCGACGTCCCTTCTGCTGCGCCATCGTCGATCAGGCTTTCGATCTTTCGCGTTATTTCCGGTAGGGCCGGCGCTCCGTCTTCGGTCGAAAATTTGATCCCCTGATACTCGGGCGGATTGTGCGAAGCTGTAAAATTAATGCCGCTGCATGCCTTTTGGGATCTGATCGCATGCGAAAGGGCCGGTGTCGGCGTCGGGCCCACGCATCGCAGCACCTCGAATCCATGCCGGGAAGCCGCAGCAGCCGCAACTCCGGCAAAGACCTCACCCATAAACCGGGTGTCGAAACCAACGACGATCTTCGAACCTTCTGGAAATCCTCTATCTTTCAAAGAGCAACATATCGCATTTGTTACAAGCTCGGCGTTGCCAAACGTAAACTGATCCGCAATTACTGCTCGCCAGCCAGACGTACCAAAACGGATCGACATAGTTTGCAAAGATTGGCCTATTTAATCCGCTGTCTCGAAACTTGCTTACTTCAAAGCGATACTACAAAAAAGGTGAAACCTAAAAAATCGATCTGGAAATGCTAGAATTCAGCCAGGTTCCCTTGAGGTTGGCAAACAGTATCATAGCTCTTATGCAAGAGTAAAGCGCCGCGAAATTAGTCTCAACACCCTTATTTACAATAGTTTATACTCATTTTCTTCACGTATGAGTTAATCTGGGCGCTTAATGTGAACAATTAGTGTACGTTTTTAATGATCTTCCTATCCTGCGTCGATTCTAATTGAAATAGTTCGGTACGTCGCAGCTTGGTAATTAAGCAGGATGGATCACCGCGATTAAGCGCGTTATTAAGGTAATTGAAAGACGAAAGTATTCGTCACTTTCGGCAGCGTTGACCCCAAGCTCGCATGTGTCGAAAAGGCGATCTGTCCGTCATAAATGGGAAGGCGTGTCATTTTGGCGCTACCTGCCCACCCAATTGCATGGGCGGCCAACATGGTAAAAGACCCTTATCCTTATGGTTATAAAGCAAATTCCTGATTTTGAGCTTCATGGCACAAGGTTTGCAATCTCTTTATAGTGCAAAAGATCAAGCACCTCAGCGCGCAATCAGTAATTTAACCTTTCTCCCTGTCATATTTTGCAGTATTTCTTTACAACTTACGGATCGGCGATTGAGGATTGGAACTAAATCGGAGAAGAAAGAATTATGAGACCTGTAAAGCACTTTGAAAAAGGGCTTACGTACATAGCGGCGGGGGCCTTCAATGCCATCAAGTCCGTCAACCAGTTCAAGCCGAACCCTTCGTTCATCCCAAAGTGGTCGGACAAGCCGATCTTGAAATCGTGGCAGAAGACCAAGCCGACGCTGGGCTTCCCGCGTCAGACCGACAGCCTTTGCCCGAACTGCGTTATCGAGGCGCGTGAGGCGATCATCAACGGCGATCGCGATGTATCGACGCTGATCAATGAAAAGGTCGGCGAGATCAAGGCGCAGATTATTGAGCGGGACGGGCAGGTTTGGATGATCAAGGACTGCCCGCAGCATGGCCACTTCGAAGACATGATGGCGATGGATAGCGAGTTCCTTACCCACATCGAAGGCCTCTTCCCCGGGCGCGATCAGCAGGCGCACAATGATGAGAAGCTGCACAACCACGGCAGTTCGACGATCAAGTACGGCCGCGGCGCGGTGCTGACGGTCGATCTGACGAACCGCTGCAACATGATGTGCGACCCGTGCTTTATGGACGCCAACCAGGTCGGCTTCGTCCACGAACTCTCGATGGAAGACGTCAAGGAGATCCTCGATAATGCCATCCAGATCAAGCCGCGGCGGCAGATGTCGGTGCAGTACTCGGGCGGCGAGCCTACGCTCAGCCCGTACTTCCTCGATGCTGTCCGTTACGCACGCAAAGTCGGTTACAACTCGGTCCAGGCAGCGACCAACGGCATCGAGTTCGCAAAATCGAAACAGTTCTGCAAAGACGCAGCCGAAGCGGGCCTGCGTTTTGTCTATCTACAGTTCGACGGCATCGGCAACGACGCCAACTCGCACCGGCAGATCGGCAACCTGTTCGACGTAAAGCTCCGTGCGATCAACAACCTGCACGAAGCCGGCGTTGACATCATTCTCGTGACCACGCTGGTGAACGGGATCAACAACGACCAGGTCGGATCGATCATCCGTTTCGCGCTTGAGAATCCGAAGAAGATCTCCTTCATCGCGTTCCAGCCGGTCAGCTTCACGGGCCGCGACGAGCTGATCACCGAACAGCGTCGTCTCCAGCAGCGCTACACGCTGGCGCACCTGGCGCACGACGTCAAAGGCCAGGTCGGCATCACCGAACCTACACGCGACTGGTTCCCGCTCAGCTTAATGGGAGCGTTCGCCGATTTCGCCGACGTTGTCCACGGCCCCGAGTCCGATTGGGGACAGGTCTCCTGCGGCTGCCACCCGAACTGCGGCGTCGGCACGGCCGTGATGGTCAACAAGGAAACAAAAGAGATGGCTCCGGTCCCGCAGTTCCTGAACATTCAGGGCCTGGTCAAGGACATGCAGCACATCACCGACACCAATCGCGGCAAGTGGTTCTCAAACATCATGATGGGCCTTGCCCTTCTGAAGAACTACAACCCGTACGGAGCGCCGAACAGTCTTACGCTCGGCGGCATCCTCAAGAAGTTCGATAAGAGCTTTGGCCTCTCTGGCAAGGATTACGGCAAGGTCGGACCGGACCGCACGGCCGAGGACATCGAAAAACGCCGTCAGGACCCGTGGAACTTCCTCTTCATCGCCGGCATGTGGTTCCAGGACCTGTTCAACTACGACTTCCGCCGCACCGAGATGTGCATCATCCCGTACGGCACGCAGGAAGGCGAGATCTCGTTCTGTGCCTACAACACCGGCATCGGCTGGCGTAACATCATCGAGCACATGCACCAGAACGCGACCGTCGCCCAATGGTATAAAGACCACGGCCGCCACGAGGTCTTCGCCCGCGGCAAAGAGGTCGAGCTCGCCTCCAAGGAGCACAACCTCGTCCTGAACCAGGTCGATCTAACGCGTCCCAACAAACCCGAGATGGAAGGCCCCAAGACCGCCGCTGAAGAAATGCAGATGATGCGCAAACTCTACCAGCAAATGGTCATGGAAAAGAACCAGATCAAAGCCGAGCCCCTGATCCAGATCGGCGGCATCAAGCGGGAGAAAAAAGAAAAGGCCAAAGAAATGGCGGTGGCCGAATAAGTCAGTACCGCCTGCATAAGCGGGCGGCCAGTTTGTCAATTAGCAAAGCCCGCGAGCGATCGCGGGCCTTGTTGTTTATACTGTAAGAGGGGCTGGTTATGAAAGAGAAGAAGAAAGCGCCGTGGAAAAGACAGGCGAAAACTCAAGACCAACGCGAGTTTGAAGAGATCATGGAAATCGCGGAACGCGTGATGCGCGAAAATCGCGAGTTACTTCGCAGGTTGGCGAAATCTTAATTCACTTTATCCTTCATCCTTTATCCTAATAGACGGCCGGCGGGATCAAGAAGAAAGAAAAAACCAAGGAAATGGCCGTGGCTGAGTGACTTGAATAAGATGTGCGATATGAAGGCTGCTCACGTGAGCAGCCTTTTTCTGTATGGTTCTTGTACTCGGTTCGCGGAAGTTTGTGGTCGGCATATCGAGGACTCTCGAGCCAAAGTTATTCATTGTTTGAAAATGCTTCATTTTCAAACTATCCTGTTTGGACGTTGAGGAGAGATTACATGCCAGATAATGAAGACCAAGGCATTGAGAATGGTAACCAGAAGTGGTTTGACGACTACGATGTCAGTGAAGAAGACTCCCAGATTGACGAGTACGATCTGACTGCCAGTCCCAATGACTTCAACGTTATCACTATTTTTAATTTCATCGAATCTGGGGCAGTCAAGATCCCGGGGTTCCAGCGAAATTTCGTTTGGGATCTTACCCGTTCTTCGAAGTTAATTGAAAGTTTGATACTCGGGCTACCTGTGCCACAGATATTCCTTTATGAAGAAGGTCGCAATCAGTTCTTAGTAATTGATGGGCAACAGAGGCTGATGTCAATCTACTACTTCATTAAAGGAAGATTTCCTCGTAAGGAGAAGCGAGTCGAACTTAGAACAGTTTTCGAAAAACATGGAAATATTCCGGATGAGATTCTTCATAACGACAGCTATTTCTCCAACTTTAAGCTAAGCTTACCAGAAAAACTCCCGAACCATCCAAACAAGTTCAAGGGACTGAATTACCAAACTCTCGGTGACTACCGGACACAATTTGACCTTAGACCGATTAGAAACGTCATAGTCAAGTCTAATACGGCTGGCGAACACGATGAGGCAGACTCGGCGGTCTACGAGATCTTCAACAGGCTCAATTCCGGCGGAATCAACCTCTCTCCACAAGAAATTCGGATGAGCCTGTATCATTCGGCGTTTTACGACATGCTCTTTAAGCTTAATATAGAGGACGAATGGCGCCGTTTATTACAAGCGAAACAGCCAGATCTGCATATGAAGGATGTTGAGGTTTTACTCCGCGGTTTTGCTATGCTCATTGACAGCGCCAACTATAAACCCTCACTAATAAAGTTCCTCAATCAGTTCTCTAAGAAATGTAAAGCGCATTCGGCAGAGCAGAACCAATATTTGGAAGAGTTATTTTCGTCGTTTCTCAACGCGTGTTCGGAACTCGAAGACGACGCCTTTCTAAACAAGAAGAATCGGCGCTTCAATATCGCGCTGTTTGAGGCTGTTTTTACAGCCGCACTTGAGGAACCATTTAGAACCCGGGCGCTGTTGACAGGGAAACTTGATCGAACAACTATTTCCGAGTTGGAGATGGACAGCGAGTTCCTCGAAGCAGCTCTAGAGGGAACAACGAGCCGTGCGAATGTTGTCCAACGATTGAACCGCGCTCGCCAACTAATTCGAACGAACTAAAAATAATGCCCGACGGAGTCGTTGAGAAACTTTATGGCGATTTCAAGCCGCTTGTCGAATTTCTTGATGAGCACGGAGAGCCGTCATTCCGGAGTTTCGTCGAAGATCTTTTTCGGAAAGCAATACTCCTTGCTGCTGCGAGTTACTTTGAAGATCGGCTTGTAACGGATTTATTAGGGTATATTAAGGGCATTACCATCGAAAACCATTTGGTTTCCGAATTCGCAAACCACCAGGCGTTGAAACGGAAATATCACACGTTATTCGATTGGAATTCTTCAAATGCCAATCAGTTTTTCAAGCTGTTCGGCACTCGTTTCTACGAGTTCATGACTGAGCAAGTGAAAAATGATGATGATCTAAAAAGCGCTATTGAAGCGTTCATGGCAATCGGCAGCGATCGAAATCGCTTGGTACATCAGAACTTCGCGTCGTTTGCATTGGAAAAAAATAGCGCCGAAATCTATGAACTGTATACTCGCGCGCTAGGCTTCGTCGAAGCTCTGCCTACTAAACTAAAGGAATGCCCTCGTCCAGAGTAGCAACGTAGCACTTCTTCGACAGCGAATCTACAGGTTCATTAGCCACCGGCACACAATAGTCAGTTGTTCCGAACTCGTTAAGTTGGCGGCTTGCTCCATCACCCCTCGACGGAGTTGATCCACAATTTCCTCCGCCATGCTCCGCTCAATGGCGGCACCAACGAAGAAGGTAGGTGGATTCAGTCGTTGGCCCTGAAAATGGGTCCGAGCGCGGCTCAGAGCCGTGTCTGCCGTCTTCCAATGCTCATCCGCCCCGGCTGGATCGATTCCCCCCTTTAATTCACCGAGCGCAATATATCGAGTGTTTTGTAGAAGCAAATTGCGACCGCTTGCGGAGAGATCGGCAGGCTTTGCGTCAAGCAATACTAAGTCTACATTTTTTCGAATTAAGGGTACCGATACGTTCATCCTTAACAAACGATCACGGCCGCCCTTTCGCCAATAGATCGCAGTTATGGGCCTCTCCGTGCTAATTTCACCCACCGGTTCAGATACCCACTTTCCAGTCTTTCGATCCTTCCACGTGTATTTGACACCTGCAATTGTGAGAACCGAGACAAGAGTCTGTAAGAACTTACGATCACCGAGCGCACCAGCAAGATTCCTTGCGCGCCCGCCGAGAGCATCGCCCTTATTGAGGAGATATCGGTAAACGAGCTCATCCGGGAAATCTAACCCTGCCGGTTCAAGGAAACTTTCTATTAGCCCGAGGATGGCGTCGTTTTTCGATGCTTCATCTAGGTGTCGAAGAGCCTTGTCCGATAATCCAGAGGCTGCGAGCAAGCCCGGTCGAATGTCCTTCATCGTGAGCAATTCGCGTGGTTTCTTTGCGGAACTTGCGATGACCTTTAGAGCGCGGGCTTCTTCGACGTAGACCGTCGCCATCGAGTTTTTCTCGAGAGCCATCTTGACGAAACCCGCGCGGGTTTCTTCTCGCGGGGTCAGTAGATCATCGACGGAAAGTGGGCGTTGCTTTATGCCTTTCGCCATACGTAGACACACTTGCGGATTTCAGAACGGCCGTATTCACCCATTTGTTGACTACTATTGCCCTTGCCTCTGGGAAGTACGAGGATTGATTCCACGTAATAACCGAAGCACTGTGCGAACTCGGAGAGAATCAAATCAGCAGGGATTTCTTCACCTCCATACCTTACGTTGTCATTAACCATAACGCAGTATCCTCCGGGCTTCGTAACTCGCGCTAATTCATAAATGACAAAACACATTTCAAGAAAATAGTTGCGCACCATCCGGGCGATATTCTTATTATTTAGCTTGTCAGCAGCATTCAGTTTATCGAGTATTATGTTGACTTCACTCATTGCCTCAGATGAGTCATACGTTGCCATCACAGATTCAAAAGCGGCTCGTCTGTTGATGTTTTCGTACAGTTGCCGCATCCATTCAACCTTGTCTTTATTCTCGACCGTGCACGACAACATTTCTTGGCGTAATCGTCGCACGTCTTCGTCCGTATGACCCAAGAAGGCAAGTTCGAGGGCGTATGTCCGAGTGTAATCGTAGCGGTTGCAATATGGCGGCGAGGTGATTACAAAATCAAATTTGTCGCTTTCAGCCAAAGGCAGTACTTCCAGACATGATCCAACAACGAGGTGCGTTTCTCGTGACGGCTCGCTCGAAGCCACGAACGAATCGAACGGCAGCAAATTGTTGCTGGGTAAGGCGTCTCCTAATATTTCCTCGAACTTGGCCGATAACGCGCCATCGAAATCAAGAATAGGTCCTTTATCGAACGGCTTTCCTGAAAGATTGCGATTGGACCGAGAGTCCCAGCGCAGGTATTGCCCGTCCTTCCTGGTATAGCTAATCTGTTCAAGTATTGAGAAGGCCGCAAATTCTAGGGACGTTTTGATGTCCTCGTTCGTGAGCGTGTCACAATAGCTTAAATAGATATTAAGGGCTTCCTCTGTATCTTGTGGAAAGGCGTGTCTCGTAATATTCAAATGGGCAAACCGTCGCGTGATTGGACCTTTGAATGTGCTCCGCTCGTGAAAGAACCGCTCCAACATAGCAGCACCAGTCCGGGCAATAGCGCTCCGCGCTTTAACCGCAAAAGCACCAACAGGCAACAGTTCAATCCCGTGGGCTTCCCAGCCCAGCTCCTGCCCGGCAAATAGCGACGTACCGGATCCCGCGAACGGATCAAGCAACCGTCCGGGCTCCGATGAGTATTCAGTTAAGAAATACTTTACTAAGCCAGAGGAAAATCCTTCCTTGTACTTGAACCAGCGATAAAACGGCTGCGATTTATTGGCTTGGAAGCTAACAGTCTTACGATCCAGATGGTGAGCGGTCTGCAACCTTTCCTGAAAATGCAAAAGCAGTTTCTCCCTTTCGGAAGGCCACAAAGGTGCGGTTTGTGCGGTCATCGAGAAATTCTAACACAGCACTTTCCAGTTCAATAAACAGACAGTCCAGCCACCCAATTCGTGGCGATGAACAGGAGATAAAACTCGTGATCACCGCTCCAGATAGCTGCCGTATTTGCCGCTGAGAAAGAACTCGATGAGATCGTCGTCCTTTCGGCGGCGGACGGGTTTGATCGCGGGATCGTGGTATGTGGGACCGAGATGGATGGATTCGTTGGAGGTTCCGACATGCGTGAACCCGAGGAAAGGCAGTGGTAAGCCAAGGGTTAATTGTAAATTGTGAATGGACAATCCAGTGGACAGTGGGCGGTGGGCAGTGGTCAGGGAAAGAGCGGTGGAAGATCGGCCGGGTTCATTGGTCTTGAGGCTGCCCGCTACCCAAGGTGGTTCAAACATGCGAGAGAGTTGGCAGAAGGCTGCGTTGCCTGCATAGACGCCCACAACGCAATGTCAGCTCAACCCGCTGCGGCGTGCCCTAATGACTTGATCTGGCGGGAGTCCTACAAGTTTTCGAACGCCCTTCAGCAAATTGGCTCGCCCTCTCAGATGAGATGGCGAGCCAGAATGGACAATTTGCAAACCCTCCCGACTTGACCCGGGAGAGAGCCGATCACGGCAGGAAGGCGGCCTGAGTTGGCATGTCGCCGACCTGGCCAAATGCCTGGATCAGGATGCCGCTGCTCGAGCCAATGATGTACCAAGTAGAGATCGACGGGCGGTAAACGGCCACATCGGCCCGTCCGTCTCCGTCGAAATCCGCAGCCACCGGAATATCCGTCGAAACGCCCCAATTCCGGGTAGTGAATCCTGCCGACGAGCGGCTCAGATACCAAACGCCGGTTGACGGCCGGAAGACGGCCAGATCGGTACGCCCATCGCCATCGAAATCTGCCGTCAGTGGTATGTCGCCGGCGGCTCCCCACGTCTGAATGAAAAAGCCCTCGGTCGTCCGCTGGATGTACCATGTGCTGTTCGACGGGCGGAACACGGCCAGGTCGCTGCGTCCGTCGGCATCAAAATCGCCGATCACCGGTACGTCGCCGCTGACCCCATAAGCCACATTCGAAAGATTTCCGTTTGCCATCAACCGCGTGTACCAGCGGTTGTTCGACGGACGGTAAACGACAAGGTCGGTGCGGCCGTCGCCGTCGCGGTCGGACGGCACCGGTATATCGCCCGACGTGCCCCAGCCGAATGTCTGGAACGTCTGCGTTGCGGACATATAGATATACCAGGTCCCATTTGACGGGCGGAATACGCAGATGTCGGTCTTGCCGTCGCCATCGTAGTCGGCAGGTGCCAGCTTGTCGCCAGCGACGCCAAACTGTTGGGCCGTGTAACCCGCGGTTCCGCGAAGCAGGTACCAGGTGTTGTTCGCTGACCTGAATACAGACAGGTCCGAACGACCATCGCCGTCGTAATCAAACAGCGTGTTGCCCACCGGTAACGGCAGTGAATCTGAAATAAAGACCGTAGCCGTATTAGGAGAGCCGAGCGTCGATCCGCCGCCCATAGCGTTTGAAAGAACGAGCATGAAGTTCTCGTCCGGCTCCGAAATGCCGTCGTTTATGATCGGCACGTTGAACGATCGCGTAGTTTGCCCGCCGGCAAAAACCAGCGTCCCCGCGACGGGCGTGTAATCTTGTCCGGCCGTTGCCGAGCCGTCAACGGTCGAAAAATTCACGCTGGCGCCGTCCGAAAGCCCTCCAGTCCGCTGAACGGTAACCAGAAGCGTTCCGATGCCTTCACCAACCGAGTAGCTTCCCGAGGTAAATCTAAAGGCACCGCCGAAATCGTCGTTAAGGATCGTCCCGACACCCTGGCCGACCGCGATCGTCGCCGGACTCGATGTAGATAGGTTTACGAAAAATGTTTCGTTCGGCTCGTTGGTAAAATCGCCGTTCACCAGCACAGTGATCTGTTTCGTAGTTTCGCCTGGTTCAAACGTTACAAAGCCCTGGTTGATCGGAACGTAATCGCTTAACGCTGTTGCGGTGCCGTTCGCCGTCGAATAATCGACCTGGATCGGCTGCGACGAAAGACCGGTCATCGCGATTGTGAATGTAAACGGCGTCGTGCCGGAATTGCCCTCGTTAAGCGCGACGTTGTTTATCGATACCACTGGCGGGGGATCGTTATCCACGATCGTTAAGATCGCATTGATCGGGGCCCCCAGAACCGCCCCGCCGATCGGATTTTCCAGACCGAGGATGACGGTTTCGTCCGGCTCATCGATATTATCGTTGAAGATCGGGATATGCACCGTCTGGGTGGTTTGGCCTGGAGCAAAAACCACCGTCCTTCGTACGGTCCCATAATCTTCACCCGAATTGGCTGTGCCATCCACGGTTGCGAAAAAGACGGATACTCCCTCAGACACGCCGCCCGTGCGGGTAATGGTAATTTCCGCGCTACCCGCGTTTTCGTTCACCGTGTAGTTGTTGGAGGAAAACTGGATCGTTCCCGGAAAATCGTCATTAAGGATCGTACCAACCCCTTGCGAATCGGCTATGACGGCGTTTGTTGCTCCGGTCAGGTTCACAAAGAAGGTCTCGTCAGGCTCGACCACGAAATCGCCGAGTATCTGGATGCTGATCGGGCGTGCGACCTCGCCGGGCTGAAACGTAACTGACCCGTTAGTTACGGCGACATAATCCGAGCCTGCGATCGCTGTTCCGTTGTCCGTAACATAGGTTACAGTGACCGTTTGCGAAAAAGGATGGTTGAGCGAGACCGTAAAGTTCATCGTATTCAACTCATTTCCTTCGGCCTGTGTTACGTCATTGATCGAAACCTCTGGCAACGTATCATTGTCCGCAATAGTCAGAACGGCGTTAACAGGCGCCCCCAGCGTGGCACCGGTCGCATTCGAGAGAGCTATGTTCACGGTCTCATCGCCTTCTTGAAGCTGGTCGTCGATGATCGGTATCATGAACGTTTTTGCAGAAGCATCCCCGTCTGCCCAGTTCAACGTGCCGCTGACGGCAGTATAGTCAGAGCCGGATGTCGCCGTTCCGTTGCTCGTCGCATAGTTGACCGAAGCCGGCCCGGTCGATCCGCCAGTCCTTGTCACAGTGATGGTCGCGTTGCCGACATTTTCGGCTACGTTGTACGCGGATGAACTGAATTGGACAGAACCGGGCGTCCCGGCGACGTCGTCGTTCAGCAGCGTGATGGTGGCGGGTGTGTTCCCGATCACCGCGCCGCTCGCATTTGAGAGGTTCACAAAGAATGTTTCGTCGGGCTCCACTACGGTATCGCCAATAATATCGATCACGATCGGCCGTGAGACCTCGCCGGGCTGAAACGTAAGAAGGCCATTGGCGATGGCTGTGTAGTCTGAAGGTGCGGTCGCAGTGCCGTCTGACGTCGAGAAATTCACCGTCACGACGCCTTCAGACGCGGGTGTAAGGGTAACCGTACACGTTAACTGATTGGGAGCATTGCCTTCCGGCTGAGAGACATTGGCGATGGAAAGAGTATGAATAGTCCCGTCGTCGTCAACGATCGTCAAGACGGCGGTCGAGGGGATGCCGATGATCGCGCCTCCCGTAGGATTGCTCAAGGTAATATTGACGGTCTCGTTTGGTTCGGCGATTCCGTCGCTGATCAATGCGATCCCAAACCCTTTCGGCGTGCTGTCGCCATCCTCCCAAAGAAGCGTTCCCTGCGTCGAGACATAGTCCTGTCCGGCGATCGCCGTACCATTCGACGTCGCAAAATCCACTGTAACCTGTCCTGAAGAACCGCCAACTCGTGTCACGATAATTACCGCAGCAGCCGCCCCTTCGCCGACCGAATAGGAAGCTGAATCGAATTGCAGCGAGCCTATCGCATTCAGGTTCCCAGTTAAAATGTTGGATCTTTTATACGAAAAGATACTATGGGACGCAGCACGTCCACCAGCACTAGCGTAGGTGAACAAGTTGTTCAATGGCCCGTGACAAAGATTAACGGCATAGACCGGCGAATTGGCCCCGATGTTCAGCCAAAGAAAAAGGAAAGCGAAAGTTAAAATCCTGGGGATACGAAAAACTTTGAGGGGGACCATCTTCTGCCTCCGAAAAACGCCAGACTGCACCGAGTCGGCTCAAAAACTTACTGCCAAAAAAATACCGCCTTTCCCATGCAGCGGCCGCTCAATTTGAAAGCTGTCTCTTCGGTCAGTGCCGACGCTCGAAGCATTCCGCCGCCTGGGAATTACGTGAAGAGAAGGTAAGTGAACTTTTCGAAAAAACTACCACGTATGCCGATACGAATCAAGTTATTTTGCCGCAAGTCGAACAAAAGAAAAAATTCCCCGTCAACGTGATAGTTAACGGGGCTATAAGCTCTTTGTTTTAAGCAAATTCAGCAGCCTGTGATCAGAACAGGCTCGTATCGGCCAGAGGGCCGTCAGGATAGTCAAGAACCGCTCGGCGATGAACGATCACGCTTCCGCAACCCAGCGGGCCGCAATGCGGTAGTCACCGTCGTATTCAGAATCTAACGAGGCTGCTTCGTTCAGCGTGAACGCCCTTGCGAATTCGTCGCCGATCTCGAGTTTGACATCGACGAAAAGATCGTCCTGCACTGCGAGCGAAATATCTGGCCCAAGCAAGGGCAGGATAATGAGCACATCTTTGAGGATGGCAAAAAACCCACCAGCAATTATCGAAGCGCCCAAGAGCACTAAGGACTGGGCAATGAACGCGGCCGCAAGAAGTCCGGCGGAAACCAGCAGGGACGCGACTGCTATTGCGAGAAAGAGTTTTTGCAGCTTCTCTACCGTTTCGGCGTTCTTGAACAGATCGTCTTCGACGATGAAGAGCGCCGCCGAGAACGACTGTTCCGAGGCCTTTTGACTGATCTCATGCTGGAAGAGCCGGCCTTTGGACCCGAGCGAGATCGATTCGCCTTTCTTGAATTTGCCCACGAAGAAGGGCACGACGTTGAAATTGCCTCCGTTTGTATCGAATCCGAAGCCGGCGAGGCTTATCTCGTCTTTCTTGCGGTCGTCGGTCTCGACACAAGCGACTGAGTCCACGACGAATGCCAGTTTCGTCGCAACCTTTCTTCCGCGGGGCGCGACGGCCACCGCGTTATTCTTCATCGACTGCTTTGCTTCCTTTTTTCCCGGCGTTTCGAATCGCTTCTTCACGCGGCTCAGTAGATCGTCGGCTTCGGTAGGAGTAAAACGTAACGAGTCGGGTGCGGGCATTGCTCGAATCTGCTCTGCGATCGACACCGAAGACTTGAAGTTCACATTTGCGATGTCCTTGTAGAGCGAAGCACGTTTTGTAGGGGTTGCCTTGAGCGTCTCGTTTATCTTCTCAACGACCTTTCGCCGTTTGCCCGCGGAAAGGACGGAAAGAAGATCGTAGAATGCCTTTTCGACCGAATCGGAACCGGCCGGGAGAGGATACATCGACGGGTTTTCATAGTGGGCGACAGCTTTTTCGAATGAAACGCGAACGGCATTCTGGACCCATTCTCTGACAAGCACGATCTTCTTGTCTAGCTTCTTCGCACTCCCGCCGATCTTGCCCGATCTTGTACTTGTTCCATTGCCGTTTGTTCCGGCCGCCTTTGCAGAAGCGGCCGCGGTTCGTGTTTTTACGTTCATCTTCAATTCTCCTATCTATTTGCTGGATGATTTTGGTCACGGCACTTCATTGCACGCTTACGCATACTTTAGGCCCAGAGTCTGTTGAAAATATTTAGGATCTTGTGAAGTTTTTATGAGTGAATTGTGAACGGCGCAGTATCAACGGGGCGGGGAGTCCATCGAGAGCAGCCTTATTCTCGAACGGCAGGGCTGGAAAAGCAGCGGAAATTTTAGTGATTCGGCATCTCTTGCCCCGTGCAGGCGAACTCCATCACGATAAAGATTTAGATTGACTCGGAATCTGGCCAGACGTTAAACTTGGTTTGACGTTACAACTACGTTCGTATTGATCGCCCGGTCGATATGGGCAGTTGAGCGTCGAAGCTAGATGTCTTTGTGGCCGTTCGGCCGGGAAAAACCCGCTTGATGCAATTCTGAAGTTCTTTCGTTGCAGTTCGCCGCGTCTCCACTCGGCTGCAAGAAATTATGATGAACAGGATCGATGACCTGCTGCGGATGGCGATGAGCTTTGGCTCGTCGGACCTTCATCTGCGCGCGGGATCGGTCCCGGTCATTAGGGTCAATGGCGAGCTGCGGCCCCTTGCCGGCGTGGCCAAGTTGACACAGGACGAAACGCTGGAGATGGCGTTCTCGATGATGTCAAACCGTCAGAAACAGCATTTTAAGGAAGTTTATGAGGTCGATATCGGTTATGGCGTTACCGGGCTCGGCCGATTCAGGGTCAATATTTTTCAGCAGCGAAATTCTATCGGCATCGTGGCCCGGGTTATCTCGGATACGATCAAGAACTTCGCCGAGCTCGGCCTTCCGCCGATCCTGCAGTCCATATCGGAAGAGAATCGAGGCCTGATCCTGGTCACCGGCACCACCGGTTCCGGTAAATCGACCACGCTCGCCGCTATTGTCGATTCGATAAACCAGTCGCGAAACTGCCATATAGTCACGGTAGAGGACCCCATCGAATTTCTTCACAAAGACAAGGAATCTTTTGTGACCCAGCGCGAGGTTGACGTGGATACCCGTTCGTTTGCCGAGGCTTTGCGTGGCTCGCTCCGACAGGACCCGGACGTGATCCTCGTCGGCGAAATGCGTGACCTGGAAACGATCGAGACCGCGCTGGTGGCGGCGGAAACGGGGCATCTTGTACTTTCGACGCTGCATACGCTCGACGCCCAGGAAACACTGACGCGAATACTTTCCGCATTCCCGCCCTTTCAGCAAAAGGCAATCCGCATACAACTTGCTGGACTGTTGAAAGCGGTCGTATCACAGCGGCTGATGAAATCAGCAAAGGGCAATAGCCGCGTTCCGGCCGTGGAAGTACTGATCTCGACCCCGCTTATCCGTGACTATATTCTGCACGAGGAAAAGACCCCGAGCATTCGGGATGCAATCGCTGCCGGAACTTCGCAATACGGCATGCAGACGTTCGACCAGTCCCTCTTCTATCTTTACCAATCGGGCCTGATCACGCTCGAAGAAGCGCTTCGCGGCTCGACGAATCCCGACGAGTTCCGGCTTAGGCTGGCGGGCATCCAAAATACTTCGGCTATGGCCAAAGAAGAGATGGAGAAGATGGGCGGGGTCAGCTCGGTCACAGACATGATCACAAGGATGTGAAATTCTGATGAAATTGATATATTGCCCGCGGCCGTCCGTTTGTGACGGCTTTTCCTTTTGGTCGAAGGTGTAAATTTCGGCTTCGAAAGCGTTCGCGGAAGACCACGGCCTCCTTCGCGATCTAAGCACACTGTTAAATCTTTAGTTTATAGCAGCTTTCCGACATTAAGTCTTGACAGCGCAGCATTTTGACGTGTAAATTTTAGGTTTATGCGGCCTTGCAAAGTTTGTTTGATCGGTGGGTAGGAAGGCTTTCGCCTGTCCCTTCGATCGATCCCATGATCTTCAGATTGGAACCTAACTTAGGCAGCTTCGATCCGAAAACACTTACGGCAGCAAGCTAATAAAGGCGATAGCATAAGATCGGCGAGGATATTCTAGTTAAAGGAAGTTCACAAACAGTAAATGGTAAATGAGGTTAACAACGAGGCCGAAGCATCGAAAACGGGCGATGCTCCGACCGTGGAAAAGGCACCCGAGCAAAACGCAGCGCCCATAGCAGCCCCTATCGAACAGATCGTCGCCGAGACGGCAGCACCGTCCGACGTGCCGGACACTCCGGCAAAGCCGAGGACCGTAGCAAAACCGAAGATCGCGGAACCGGTGGCAGCGGCTGCAGAGGAACCGCAGGCCAGTGGTGATATCGACTTCGGCGCGATCCTTGAACAGTTCGAACAGGACCAGACTCATTATCACGTTGGCGACCTTGTTGAAGGAAAGGTGGTCGGCGTTTCGGAGAGGGGAGCCCTCATCGATTTCGGTTACAAAAGCGAAGGTATCGTTGCTGCGGAAGAACTCGCCGCTACGCAGGAAGAGCTGTCCGTCGGCGACACCGTCGAGGTCGTTATAAAGTCGATGCCCGCGGGCGACGCACCGCCTTCCCTTTCGCGATCCGATGCAACGCAGCGAAAGGTTTGGAACGACATCGAGGACGCCTACAAGGCCGACACTCCTGTTGTCGGCAAGATCATTGACAAGACAAAGGGCGGGCTACGCGTTGACCTGAACGGTATCGAGGCCTTTTTGCCCGGATCGCAGATCGATTCGCGGCCGGCGCGAGGCCTGGACTCATATATTGGTCAGGACATCGAAGCCAAGATCATCAAATTCAGCCGCCGCCGTAACAACATTGTTCTTTCGCGCAAGGTTATTACCGACCTGGTGATCAACGAGCAAAAGGCTGCGACGCTTGCAAAAGTTGACATCGGTTACGTGGTCGAAGGTACGGTCAAGAACCTGACCGAGTATGGAGCCTTCGTCGATATTGGCGGAATTGACGGTCTTCTGCATGTAACCGATATGTCCTGGGGCCGGCTGAATAACCCTGCCGATCAGTTCAAGGTGAATGACCGGATTCAGGTCAAGATCCTGAAGCTCGACCGCGAACGCGAAAAGATCTCGCTCGGCTATAAACAGCTCCTGCCGGACCCGTGGTCAACGGTGGTCGAATCCTACCCCGTGAACACGAAGATCAATGGCAAGGTCTCGTCGGTTACCGAGTACGGAATTTTTGTGGAGCTCGAACCGGGCGTCGAAGGACTCGTCCACGTTTCAGAGATCTCCTGGTCGAAACGGGCGGCGAATCCGAAGCGGATGTTCAACCGCGGCGACGACGTCGAGGTGCAGGTGCTTGGCGTCGATACCGAGGAAAAGCGCATCAGCCTCGGCATGAAGCAGCTTCAGGACAACCCCTGGCACAATATCGAGGACCGTTACCCGGTCGGGACCAAGATCCACGGCAAGGTGCGTAACCTGACGGATTTTGGCGCGTTTGTCGAAGTCGAAGACGGCATCGATGGGCTTGTCCACGTTTCCGACATCACCTGGGCAAAGAAGATCAAGCACCCCAAGGACCTGCTGAAAAAGGACCAGGAAGTGGACGCGATCGTTACGAACATCGACGCGGTGGGCCAACGCCTTTCTTTGTCGATGAAGGACCTCACGCCGAGCGCATGGGAGGGCTTTGTCGCCACTCACCGGCCCGGCGACGTGGTGCGAGGGAAAGTGTCTCGATTCACCAGTTTCGGCATTTTCGTAGAACTGGGCGATGGACTCGAGGGCCTTTGCCACATTTCGGAACTCTCTGACGAAAGGGTCGAGAGTGCCGAGTCCGTAGCTTCGCTTGGCCAGGAAATGGATTTCAAGATCCTTCGGATCGAGAACGAAGATCAGAAGATCGGGCTTTCGCATCGTGCGGTTGGAAAAGAAAGTGAACCTGTCGTTGATACCCGCGTCTTTTCGTCAGAGGCTAAGAGCGGTATGGCGTCGCTTGGCGAACTCGCCAACCTGATGAAGGGCGCTGCTGCTGAAGAGCCAAAACCCGAGATGACAAAGGAAGAACGGGAAGAGGCGAAAAAGGCCAAGAAAGAAAAAGCGAAACAGGAATATGAAGCCTCGCTCGCCCGCGAAGTATCGGGCGAGGAAGCAGCCGCCGCGGATGAGGCCGCCGAACCAGAGGCTGAAGCTCTGGCAAGTACGGATGGCGACGCGTCTGTTGAGTCCGCAAGCGAAGCCGAGGAACCAACTGCCGACGCTGCTCCGACAGCCGACGGCGAAGCTTCCACCGAAGAAGCATCGTCTGAAACTCAGGCTGCAGAACCCGTGGCTGAAGCCCCTGCAGCAGAGAGCGAAGCTGCTGAAGAACCGGTCGCCGAGGCAGCTGCAGAGGATGAGGCAGCGGCGGCGACGGAAACCGATGCGGCCGATCCCGTCACCGAAGAAAGTGTGGAACCTTCAGCCGAGGCCGGATCGGTTGCCCAGGCAGTTGAAGAAACGCCAACAGAAGAGATCAAGGAGGATAACGCTAGTTCAGAGGCTGCTGCTGACGAGACGGCGGATAACAAGGAAGAGTCGGTTGAAAAGTCGGCATGATGTTAGGAAAAAGGTAAGATCATAAGGGGAATCAGTCATTCCCATAGAGGACGAACAGAAATGACAAAAGCGGATCTTGTTGAAAAAGTCGCCAAAGAAGCCGAGATGACGAAGAAGGATGCCGAGCAATTGGTTGAGATCATCTTCGACAGTATCGTTCAAACATTGAACAGCGGTGAAAAGATAGAATTGCGCGGCTTTGGCAGTTTCCGCGTGCGCGAGCGAAACTCGCGTAAGGGACGCAACCCGAAGACTGGAGCCTCGGTCGAGATCCCTGCAAAGCGTGTTGCCTATTTCAAACCAGGCAAGGAACTCAAGGAACTGATCAACGCCTCGTAATTTCAGCAGAAGCCTTTACTAGTTTTACGGACAGCCTCTCGAGGCTGTTTTTTTTTGCATGGAAAGCATTCGATCCAAATTTCAAGTAGCCCCGCCGGCCTTTGATCGGCCCGGTTCCTGCGATCGATCGACAGCCTCGTCTTCGATCTCACCGCCCCGGCTTACCGGAATGTCGGCCGGATCCTTATATTTCATACCGCCATATTCGGACGGACCGCTTTCAGGCACAATGCGGTACTGACCGGACGGCGGCGGCACGTAGCCCGGATAATCCACCCGCGAATGATAGATCGCTATCAGCGACCGTATCATTGCCTCGCGGATCTGGGTCAATTCGCGAAGTGTCAGGTCGCATTCGTCCAGCTGGTCGTCGCTGAGGATAGCGTCGATGATCTTTGTCACGATGAACCGGATATTGTCAGGCGTCGGTTCGGCCAGCGAACGCGCGGCGGCCTCGCAGCTGTCTGCGATCATCATTATTGCCGATTCCTTGAACTGCGGTTTTGGCCCCGGATAACGAAAGTCGTTCTCGACAAACTCCTCATCAGGCCGGGCATCTGCCTGCGCCTTTTTCAAAAAATAATGGAGCGTGCGGGTGCCGTGATGCTGCGGTATAAAGTCGATTATCCGCTGCGGCAGCCCCATTTCGCGTGCCAGCTTCACACCGTAGGTGACGTGGCTGATTATTATCTTTGCGCTCTGTGCCGGCTTGAGCCTGTCGTGTGGATTGCGGCCCATTTGGTTTTCGACAAAATGCTCCGGCGCAGCAGATTTGCCGATGTCGTGATAAAGAGCACCGATGCGTGCGAGCAGGCCGTTCGCCCCGACGACGCGGCAAGCCTCCTCAGCAAGCTGGCCGACAGCGTGCGAGTGCTGGTTGGTCCCCGGTGCGCGAAGCGCAAGCTGGCCCAGTACCGGAAGATCGGCGTTCGAGAGTTCAAGCAGTTTTACGTCCGTCAGAATGCCAAAAAGCGATTCGCAGATCGGCAGAAAGACCGCCGTGGCCGCCGCCGTTATCATACCGCTGGCCAGCCCGCATGCTATTGCCAGCAGGATAGTATTCAATATGAACGGCTGTTGGGAATAGGAGATGATCGCGATCGCGACCAGCGCGCTCGCACCGCCTACCAGCAGACCCGCAAGCGTGACCGTCTGGCGATTGCGGTAATGCCCGATACCGTAAACCGAGACGGACGAAGCGATGGTCGCATAGATCGCAAATTCGAGGCCTCGCGGAGCAAGCAGCCCGGCCAGCAGGGCGCAGAAGATGCCGGTAAAAAGGGCCGTTCTGCGATCCGCAAGCAGATTCATCAGAAGGCTTCCGAATGCGAACGGTATGGCAAATCCCCATAGGCTCGGATCGTTCATCGGAGCGCGAATGTTTTGCGAAGCTGTAAAATCGGCCAACTGAAACATTGCGGCAACGATCGCCGTTTGTACCACGACCACGAAGCCAAAAAGCGAAAATGTCTTCTGCTCGGAAAGTGCAAGCCGCGGCACGATGCCCCGATGCTCGATGAATTTCCATGCCCCCCAAAACAATCCGACTATCAATACGAGAAGCCCTGCAAAACGGTTGAATGTTCTTGTGGAAACCGAGTAGTTTCGGATAGCAGCCACCTGCGACATCATTTGCGGCGTAATTCTCTGCCCTTCTTCGACCACACGCTCGCTTCGTTTCAACGAAATTATGATCGGCTGAACGTTGTCGGCCTCCAGCCGGCGAGCATTTTCCGTAGCGGCAGCGTCGTATATCACGCTTGGCTGCACCAGCGGAGCAAGTGCTGCATTGAACGCTTCGATCTCCTTCTGTGAGAAACTTCGGATCTCTCCAAGCCGCTGCCGCATTCGCTCGCGGGCGTCGGTAACGGCCGTCATCGTCAATTCGGCTTTGACCGCCCTCCGCAGGTCGGTCGGCCGCTGCCGGTCAACTATGGAGATCTCGCCGGTTAGGAATTCTGCATCTTGGTCGGCATAGATATCTCCCGAACTCGCCTCGCGCAAGATCCGAATTACGGCGTCGAGTTCGTTGATGCTGAACCGACGAGCACCGAAGACTGCCCCGAGTTCGGGCCCACCGTGGCCATTCCATCGAACTTCCGCAGCCGTATTCACGTTCGCGCGGTTCGAAGCCGTGTCGGAACGCCGTTCCATGCTTTCCCAGGCCGACCGAAAGCTCTGAACCGCCTCATCCGCACGTCGGGGTTCGAATGAAAATATCGGAGCCACACTATCGCGCGCGGCTTCACGAATTCGTTCCGTCTCTTCCTCGTCAACAAAATAGATATCGGCGGGCGAAATTATTGTCTCTCGGGCGATATCGCCTTCTTTGTAAAGATACTCACCCGAAGCTCTCCAGAGCGGATTGTGTATCAACAGCGCGGTAAGAATGCAGAGGACCGTAAAACCTATCCAGAAGCGCTGGTTCTCCGAGAGGCCCCAAAACGGGCCGGTCACTGCGGACCAAACCTTTCGTCTGAACTTGTCCGAGCGGGATGCGAGATCTTGTGGCCGTTTTACCATCGAACTAAGAAGCTGATTCCGTCAAATTCCAGTGGTCTATGGCTTCGGTTACAAAGCCTTTTCAACCTTGTTTCAAAGGCGCCAAAAAAAGCCGGAATGAACCTGTTCATGACCGATCTTTATTAAACCGAACCAACCTGGAATTTTCTTATCCGATCCCCGATCCTGGCGGCCAGAGGGCCGAGCGAATCTCTGCTGATAGCCGAAACTGACACGTAAGCCGCCTGCTTGTCAAGGGAAAGAAATCGGCCAAGCGTCGTCATCTGCTCCTCCGAAGCGATATCGGACTTGTTCAAAACAACGATCTGCGGTATCCCCGTGAGGTCAAGATCGGCAAGTATTTTATCGACCGATGCCATCTGCTGGACCGCCGCCGGGTTCGAAGCATCAACGACGTGGACAAGCAGATCACTGTCCGAGATCTCTTCGAGCGTGGCTCGGAACGCTGCCACCAGCGTTTCCGGCAGATCCCGAATGAACCCGACCGTGTCGTTGATTATCACTTCCTGCTCATAGGGCAATCGCAGCCTACGTGACGTCGGATCGAGCGTGGCAAACATCTTCTTTTCGGCATACACGTCGCTTTGGGTCAGCGAATTTAGTAGCGTCGATTTTCCCGCATTCGTATATCCGACCAGCGATATCAGCGGAAGGTTCTTTTGCGCGCGGCTCTTTCGCCGCTCGGATCGCTGACGACGCAAGCCTTCGACTTGCTTTTCCAATTGTGCAATACGGCTGCGAACGCGGCGGCGGTCGGTTTCGAGCTTGGTTTCGCCGGGCCCGCGACCGCCAATGCCGCCCGCCAAACGCGAAAATGCAGAGTTCTGTCCCATAACGAGCCGGGGCAAGAGATACTTCAACTGTGCAAGTTCCACCTGTAGCTTACCTTCCCGCGACTGCGCCCGCTGGGCAAAGATATCCAGGATAAGCTGCGGCCGGTCGATCACTTTAAGGTCAGTGGCTTCGGAGAGAATGCGGACCTGCGTCGGTGTCAGCTCTGAATCGAAAATAATGATGTCTGCCCCGAGCCTCATCGAGCGGATAAGCAATTCCTGAAGCTTGCCCTGGCCAAGCACCGTCCGAGGATCGATCTTTGGACGCCTCTGGACCACTTTATCCAGGACAAGGACGTTGGCCGATCGAGCGAGTTCCTCCAATTCTACCAGCGAATCTTCGGCCTCTTCGACCGGTGCCGTCGTTACCGAGATCAGGATCGCTCTTTCGCGGTTCGGCTGGCGGCGACGCGCCGTCTGGCGCAGGCGTGCCATTTCGTCTTCCAGCGATTCAATGAGGGCGGCAAAATCGATCTCAAGCTGCGACGGGATTGCTGGTTTGAGAAATTCGTAGGCAAGCGAATCTGCGGCCCGCGAGGTGCTCTTGGCATTCCCGTTCATCGGCGTGGCCGGCAGCAGATGTGCCGAATGGACCAATCCAGGCAGCCCCGTTGAACGCTCGACCTGGATGATCGACATCAGGTCCAGCCGAAGCAGAGCCAGGTCGGTAAGGTCATCCTGCGTCAGCGGCTCGCCCAGCAAATGCGTATGAACGCAGCGAAGGCCCCGAAAACGGTCCTCCGAGACACGGGAACGCCCAAAATCGGGCATCTCGATCTGCTTTGCCGTTCCGATCATCACATATTCCACCTTTCCCTTCCGGTTCAGCAGCACGCCGATCTGGCGTCCAGTCTCGTTCGACAATTCCGACAACTGACGGGCAAGCTCGGCTGAAACTATCTCGTTCGGCGGCACGCGGCGCGAGGCCAGTCGCTCTATGCGCCGAAGTTGATTGTGCTTTAGACCTTGTGTAAATCCGTTAACTACGCTGATAAATTCTCACTCCCTGATCCGTCATTCTTTTGATTCAATTATAGCAGAAAGGGTCACCCGCAATTGACGACCCCGTCGTCCGCCGCCATTGCAGCTTACGTTGCAGATGGACGAAACAACGGGTCGCCTTGAACCGCCGCCTTCATCGAAATAGAATCTACTCGTGCAGCCGAGAACAAAGAGACAGAAGGAAGTGCTCGAATATATCGCCGGTTTTCTGGACCGCAACGGCTATCACCCGTCTTATCAGCAGATCGCCCGCCAGCTCGGCGTCGCCTCAAAAGGCGGTATCCAGCGACACATCGTCGCCCTCGAGAACCAGGGCTTGATAGAGCGACGCCGCGAAAATGGAAGCTTCGGCATCGAGCTTCGTACGCGGCAGCTTCAAACAGACAGCGTTTGCAGTATTGAACTGCTGGAAACAAAAGAAAGCGATGGAATGACCGGTCTTCAAGGAAGGTCCGCCATCGCCGTTCCTCGATTCCTGATCGGTTCCCTCTCGCCTGATGAGGCCTTTGCCGTACGGATAGTTGATGATTCAATGATTGAACGGCAGATATGTGAGAATGACGTGCTTCTCTTTGAACGCCGAAATTACGCGCGACGGGCCGAGATAGTCGCGGCCGATTGCGGCGACGGCGGCATATTCGTTCGTCGGTATTTTCATAATGGCACCGAGATCGAACTTCGGCCCGCCGCCCCTGAATTCGAGCCGCACTTTTTCCCGGCGGATGAGGTTGCCATTTTAGGCGTTTATCGAGGTCTGATGCGGCCCGCATCGTCTCTTTGACCGCATACCTTCAGTGGATCGCCCGCTATGCTGCAGTCACAAACCTCAATCCATAAAGCGGTCAACAAAGTGGTTGTTTATCTGTTCGGCTCTTTGGGAGATTCCATCGTGGCCATACCAGCACTGCGGGCGGTAAGGCGGCATTTTGCCGGCTCCGAGCTCGTGATGCTGCAGAACTTTACCGAAGAAGGGCTTGTGCTTGCGTCCGAGGTAGTCCCGCCGGACCTTATCGATCGAACAATGGTTTACAAGGTGCGCCGGGGCCGTGCGTCGCGTGCTGCGGGATTCCTGCGGCTTTGGCATGAATTGAGACGCGAGCGATTTGACGCGGCCGTTTACCTTGTGATGAGCGAGCGGCCGGCGAACGATGTTCGACGCGATCGCCTTTTCTTTCGTTCGGCCGGCATCAAACGTCTTTACGGATTTCATCCGATCGCCCCGGACGAGCTATATCCCGTCGATCCCGAAGGCCGCCCGACGGCTTCGAAGCACGAAGCGATATTCCGTCTTGAGCGCCTTGCACACGACGGGATCGAGTTTCGCGACGAAGACCTCGATACACCTATGATCGAGCCGGGCGAAAAAGACCTCGCCCAGGTCGACAGATGGCTTTCCGATGTGCGGAAGCGGCCGAATGTATCGCTCGTGTCGATCGGCCCGGGGTGCAAACAGCCGGTTAACGAATGGCCGCTGGCAAACTTTTCCGAGATAGGACGCCGTCTGGCTGCTATGGATGTCGAGATCGTGGTTGTCGGCGGCAAAGCCGAAAAAGAAATGGGCGATCGGCTTATCGCCGAATGGGGAACTGGTATCAATGCCGCCGGTATTTTCCCCGTCCGGCTTTCTGCCGCACTCCTTTCTCGCTGCAGCATCCACATCGGCCTCGACACCGGCACAACGCATCTTGCGGCAGCCGCCGGAACGCGATGCCTGGCGATCTTCGGCGGAAGAAACAGCCCCGGAGCGTGGTATCCGCTCGGAGATGGGCACACAATCATCCATCACCCGGTCCCATGCGCGCCCTGCCGTGCCTTTACCTGTTTGGTTCCTGGTCATCCGTGCATGACGGAGATCGGAGTCGAGACCGTATGGAACCATCTTTCCGCATTTATCGACGGCGATAGGAGAACGTCAGATAAGAAAGTTCAAGTTGTTTCGGTGTAGGCCGTGGCCACATTGCAGACAGGGTTCTTGCTTTGCGACCCGGGCGGCTCCAGCTTCGTGCCGTCGGTAACGGGAAGCCTTCGTCATTTTCTGAATGTCGAAACCAGAAACGTTCCCAGCCGGCAGCGATTCGTAAAGAACCGGCCTACCGCGTCCGGTATCAGTCCCAGAACGGCGTTCTTTAACCGACCTCCCGGCAAGGGCACAAGTTCTGTCTTGCTTCCTAGGATCCGTATGTCTTCAATTGTAAAGTTTTCGGAAACCAGATCTCTCCACTCCGGAATAGTGTAAAACCGTGCCAAAGCCCCATCGATCTCGGTTTGCCTGACCTCGTGAAGAGAACCGGATCGAAACAGGTGCCGCTTCATAATGCCGCCGAAAAATCCTGAGTAAACATAATAGTTCCACCAATTTCGATGATAAACCATGGTCGTCGCACGGCCGCCCGGCTTCAGAACCCGGTGAATCTCCTCGAGAATGCGGCGTGTATCCGAGGAATGATGGATAACGCCCCAACTCCAGACAAAATCGAATGAACCTTCCGCGAACTCCAGTTTTTCAGCGTCCATTTGGAGAATCTCGACGTTCGTCCCGTCGATCCCGAAACGCTTCATTCGCTCCGACGTGCTCATAACCGCGTAGGTCGTAAGGTCGATCCCGGTGAAAGTACGCGATCGAGGTGCGATCAGCTGTGCGTGGCTCCTCATGCCGACGCCTATTTCCAGGACATCTTTGTCGGGGAGAGATTCGAAATTGATCAAACTGTCAAACGGAACTTGCTTATACGGCAGGTATGACGTCACGTCATTGAAGAAGCGTTGGTCGATCACGTCGAAGAACTCGGATGTGAATTCCGGTAAATCGACCGATTCGCTAAAGTCATAGCGCATTGGGTGGTTTTCCCACCAACTTCGGTTCGCATCTTGCCATTCCTTCGCCTGCTCGGCATTTTGCGGCAGGGCGATCGGGTCGTCGAACCCTTTGGGAATGACTCGCTTGATCTCGGATACTGACATACTTATTTAATCACTCGCGATCTGATGATCGATCAATCGCGCTATCTCGTGAAAGTTGACCTTGAACAAGACTAATGCGCTCTTACTCGCCGGGTCAAGACCGAATATCGGCGGCACTCTGCGGCCGTGGCCGGCGTCGCGATCTGCGGCGAGCGGAACAATCCCGCAGGCCACACGGTGATTTATGGTCGTGCATGGCCGGAATTGCGGCGGATCGAGTTTGGCCGATACTGGCGGAAGAAGCCGAACGGATGCAGCCGACCGAACAAATAAAGGTCATTGCCATTTAGAAGGCTTTCCAGAACCCGCTATTTACGTTAGTTTTATTTCAGAACATTTAACTTCTATCCGTTTTCGGGTATTTGTTATTTCGGAGACTCGTTTTTTGGTTATTCAGAATTTTAGGCAAGTCAGGATAGGATGAGCTTGAGCAATAAGATCCGCGGACTCCGAGAAGTTTGGCTTTTCGACAATCGCCTTTGGCTGGCGGTAACTCGGGTATTTTTCCGAAACGAGACGCTGCAGGTCTATCGATACAACGGTATCGAGTTCTTGACGGATCACGCCGGTGGCGATGCGAACGGGGCTCGCGAAGTCTTTGCCACCGATATGTATCGGCGTTTCATTCCGCAGATGGCATTCCCGGGGCCCATCAACGTACTTGACCTCGGTGCGAACAACGGCGGATTTCCGTTATTGCTTCATGCCGCGGGGTTAGACCTCAAACGTGTTGTCAGCGTGGAACTCAACCCACAGACGTTTCTCCGGCTCGAATTTAATCTGAAGCGAAATCTGGAATGTGACGTGTTTCCTTTGAATGCGGCTTTATGCGGGTCGGACCGAACGATCGAGGTAAGCCTGGGAAAAGGGAGCGTCTCGGACAGTATTTATCAAGACCCGTCGATGCCCGTCAACAACCAAAACCGTTATTCGATAAGGGGCCGCACGCTGGACCACTTCGCCGATGAGTATTTCCCCGGCGAGGTGATAGACATCTGCAAGATCGACGTCGAGGGAGCGGAGTTCGAGGTGTTTGCCGGAGACGGCATTGCGGCACTCGCCCGATGCCGATACCTAATAATGGAAATTCACGAACGAGACGGCCGCCGGAAAGAAGAGATCGTTCCCGTGATCGAATCAATGGGGCTGGCCTATCACCCGCCCGGGCCCGATGCCGACCCCACGGTACACTTCTTCGTTAATTCGAAACAACTCTGATCTTTCAGCGGCATTTCGTCGTTCACGCCCGGGCCGGACAAACCAAAATTGAACTGCGTCGGAGAGGGTATCGCCATTTGCCATTCGATGTTTACAACGCTAACCTAAATTTTTATGCCCAACCAGCCTACCCCAAACGCAAGTTACAGCCTCACACTCAGGATCAGGATACATAATCAGCCGGGCAAGCTCGGCGAGATAACGACCGCCATCGGAAGAGCCGGCGGCGATATCGAGGGGATCGACATCGTCAGCGTCGGGCGCGATTTTCTTATACGCGACATCACGGTAAATGCCGCGTCCGAAAAGCACGACGAAGAGATCGTCGCCGCCCTGAACGACATTGACGGCGTTGAGGTAGTGAACATTTCGGACCGTACCTTCCTGATGCACCTCGGCGGAAAGATCGAGGTCACGTCCAAGATGCCGCTCAAGACCCGCAGCGACCTTTCGATGGCATACACGCCCGGCGTTGCTCGCGTCTGTGAGGCGATCCATAAAGATCCGGAAAAGGTATTTAACCTAACGATAAAAAAGAACACCGTCGCCGTTATTACGGATGGCACCGCGGTCCTTGGCCTCGGCGATATCGGACCAGCGGCGGCAATGCCGGTGATGGAAGGCAAAGCTCAGCTCTTTAAGGAGTTTGCCGGCGTGGACGCCTTTCCCATCTGTCTCGGTACTAAGGACCCGCATGAGATCGTCCAGACCGTTAAGAACATCGCGGTCGGTTTCGGCGGCATAAATCTCGAAGACATTTCGGCCCCACGCTGCTTCGAGATCGAAGAACGGCTCAAGGAAGAGCTGGACATTCCTGTCTTTCACGACGACCAGCACGGCACCGCCGTCGTGGTGCTGGCCGCCCTGATCAACGCACTCAAGATCGTCGGCAAAAAGATGGAGGATATCAAGCTGGTGGTCAACGGCATTGGGGCCGCCGGCGTTGCGTGCTCAAAGATCGTAATGGCCGCCGGCGTAAAGAAGATCGTCGGGTGCGACACGACCGGAGCGATCTATGAGGGACGAAAAGAACATATGAACTGGGTAAAGGATTGGTACGCGAGAAACACCAATCCCGACCGAGAGAAAGGCACCGTCCACGACGTTATTGCTGGGGCCGACGTGTTCTTTGGCCTGTCCGCACCGGGGATAATCGGGCCGGACGACCTGAAGCGGATGGCTTCTGATCCGATCGTCTTCGCTATGGCTAACCCCGTGCCCGAGATAATGCCGGAAGATGCCGCCGGCCTTGCGGCAGTAATGGCCACCGGGCGTTCCGATTATCCTAACCAGATCAACAACGTGCTTTGCTTTCCGGGCATATTCCGCGGTGCATTGAACTGCCGTGCCTCGCGCATCAATGAAAGAATGAAACTTGCCGCCGCAGAAGCGATCGCCGGTATCATATCCGAAGGGGAACTCCACCCCGACTACATCATCCCATCCGTTTTTGACAAGCGTGTCGGCGAGGCCGTCGCTGCCCGCGTCGAGCAAGCTGCTTACGAAACCGGTGTCGCCCGCCGCGAACGCGCCAACACCGAAACCCAATTCCTTGCACAGAGCGGGGACTGACGTTTCCAGGATTTACAAAATTTTTACACTACACTGCTCGATTCTGATATATCCTTAATGGTGGCGAAGGCCGCCGTCGAATGATCAGAAAAAAGCTCAGCGAATTGCCGGTAGAAGAGGTCGCGAACGCGTTGACGCACGGGTTCGGCCTTGTTCTGAGCATCATCGGCTTCGCGATCCTGCTCATCCTGGCCGCTATGCGGGGCGATCCGTGGCTCATCACGGGCTGTGTGGTTTATGGGATGTCGCTGATCATTCTTTACACCGCCTCCACTGTTTACCACGGCACGACATCACCCGAGATGAAAAAGGTCCTTCAGTTGGTGGACCATTGCTGTATCTACATCCTGATCGCCGGGACATACACACCGTTCGCACTCGTTCTTTCAGGTGGGAATCTCGGCCGCGGGCTTCTTGCGGGAATATGGATGCTTGCCTTCTCCGGTATTGCGTTCAAGATCATCTTCGGCAACCGCTTCCCAATACTTACGGTCACCTCTTACGTGATGATGGGCTGGATAGGCATCGTTGCCGTCCAACCACTCTTTCTCGCGCTCGGTGCGGTACCGGTCGCATTGGCAGTGGCCGGCGGCCTCGCATATACCATGGGCGTCGTGTTTTTCCCATGGAAAAGCATCCGCCACCATCACGCTATCTTTCACGTGTTCGTGATGGCCGGCAGCATTCTCCACTACATTGCCGTCGCGTTCTTCGTTGTTCCCTACGCTGCGAATTTATAGCCGAGGCCGTGCACGGTCTGAATGAATTGCGGGTGCTTGGGGTTCTCTTCCAGCTTCTGGCGAAGCCACGCGATGTGGACATCGACGGTGCGTGTCGAGGGCATCGCGTCGTAGCCCCAGACCTCGTCGAGAAGATGGTCGCGAGAGTGAACGTGCCCTCGATTCTCAATTAGGAATTGAAGCAGTTTGAACTCCATGGCCGAAAGCTCGATCGGCTGATCGTTCTTTGTCACTTCGGCACGTCTGAAATCGATCGCTACCCTGCCAAATCGATACGTTTCTTTCGCACCGGATTTGCCGTTATCCAGATGCGCCGGTGACCGCCGGAGCAAAGCCTCCACACGGGCGAGCAGCTCGATCATCTCAAACGGTTTTGTCAGATAATCATCGGCTCCGAGCTTAAGCCCCAACACCTTGTCGATGGTCTCGCCCTTGGCGGTGAGCATCAGGATCGGGGTCGAAACGCCTTTCTGCCGCAGGTCGCGGCAAACGTCGTAACCGTTCTTTTTGGGCAGCATCACGTCGAGCACGATCAGGTCAAAGGCCTCGGCACAAGCCTTTTCAGATCCGCTGACCCCGTCGCTCGCCGAAACCACCTCGAAGCCCTCGCTCCTCAATCGGTCCGTCAGCGTCAGCACCAGGCCCTCTTCATCCTCTACCAGCAGAATTCGCATCGCTTAAGATACAGAACCAACGGTCATAAACTGCTTTGGCCGATCTCTATCGTAAACTTACTTCCCCGTCCAAGTTCGCTTTCTGCGACGACCTTGCCGCCGTGGGCTTCGGCGATCTCTTTGACCAACGCCAGCCCGAGCCCGTTGCCGTGTATCTGCGCATCGACCACGTTCCGCGCCCTGTAAAAGGGCTCGAAAATGTGCCGCAGGTCATCTCCGCCGATACCGATGCCGCGATCTTCGACGGACAATCGCAGCCCTCCGCCGCCATTCTCTGCCGAGACCTTGATCCACTTGGTCCCGTTGCTGTATTTGACGGAGTTATTGATCAGGTTCTGCAATGCAGAAGAAAGTGCGGCCGCGTCGGCCTTGATCGTCGGCAGGTTCGCCTCGACCGATGTCTCCAGCTCAACTCCGCTTTCTTCCAGCAGCGGCCGGCATTCCTCAATAGCGGTGTTCACTATGTTCGAAACATCTGCGTCGGTAAAGTTGTACTTCCGTTTTCCCGAACGCGCTCCGGCAAATTGCAGGATCTGCTCGACCATTGCAGAGATCTTCCTGCCCTCGCCTTTTATCAGTTCGCCGTATTGCGATACCTGTCTCTGGTCTTTCGCGATCCCGTCAGCAAGATTCTCGCTTGCCGAATAGATTACCGCGAGCGGAGTCCGGAACTCGTGCGATACTGACGAGACGAAATCGATCTGCCTCTGTGCAAATCTGCGGGCACGGAGCGACGAAAGCACTATCGAAACTATCGATCCGACAAGCAGCAGATAAATGGCAAGGCCGATCAGAAACTTCTTCGTCAGATCTGCCCGAATAAAAGAATCTATCGAGCCCGCATTGTGAACCACGCCAAGCGTCCAAACATCGCCGCCCTCTTTGCCTGTTGAGATAACGGATGTCCTTGTGCTCACATTTCCGCTTTCGGGCCCGGCGGGCCGCACTTCTACGGTGAACGTGCCGGTCTTTGTTCCATCAGGCGTCGTTTCGCTGTGGGTGAACGTCTTGCTTTCGATGCGTTCGCTCACCACCACTCCGCGGGGCTTTTCGGGCAATTGCTGCGACCACACTCCTCGATCGGCGAGGATAAGCAGGTTATCCGGGGTCAGGTTCATCAGGCCGGCCTTCGCATCCGGGTTCACCGGCTCGCCAAAAGGCTGATAAACGGCGGCACCGTCCTGGTCAGTCACCGAAATACGAAAATTGCCTTCCGGAAAATGCTTCGCGGCCAGCGCAGGCAGTATCTGATCGGAAATGACCGAGCGGTCGAGAAATATCGCAAGATGTCCGATGCGTTCGGGCATCGCCACTCTTGGCACCCCGTTTTCCATGGTTCGGCGAAAAACGACTCGGTCCACCCGGGGCTCGTCCTTAAAAACGGGCATCACGAACACATTCTTATCTTCGAGAAAAGATCTTACCGGCCGCTCGGCCTCGGCCTTTGAACGAAGTGCTTCAAGCTCAGACGTTAACGGCGCAACAATAAAGCTCTGAAGCTCTTTGTCGTATCGAAGCGGTTCGACTCCGCCTTTACGGAAATAGTAAAACTCGCGGATTAATTCGGGATAAGCGGTTTTCGATCTCCAAAGCTCGTAACGCTGGGCAAATTCCTCCCAATTCCCTTTCTCCCAGCTTGCCGGATCCATTTGAAAGCTAAAAAAGGCCGCTTGCAGTTCGCGATTGAAATCGCCCGCGAAATTGTTCGTGTCCGCTTCGACGCGTTTTTGCAGCCGCTCGCGTTCCACATCGCCGGCTTGGCGGAGCCAGTGGTATTGCAGGCCCATAAAAAGCGTCAGGATCCCGAGGACCGCGCCAAGTGCGATATTTGTAACCAGCGAGCTTTTCATAACGCCGTTATATACGACCAGTGCGATTTTCCACCTTTGAAATGCGGTTGTAAATAGATTTAAGCGACATTTTACATTCTTAACAAACTCTTTGCGTCGTCTTAACCAATCGCACGAAACAGCGTGGAATAATCCGTACAGTCCGGTCGGGGCCGCATCAAATTGATCGATATAATATGTGTTCATATCGCGGCCTCGCCCGGTGAGATCAGAAAAAATCATCTGGAGACTTAAAATGAAAAGATTCGCAATTTCAGTTCTTTCGATATCCGTATTCTTCGTCGGCCTCGGTTCGCTCGCCAAGCAGGTCGGTGCAAAATTCAAGTCTGACGAAAAGGCCCTTGAGATCGTCGCAAAGTCGCGTGCGGCATTGGGCGGCGAGGCCGCGTTGGCCCAGGTTCGCAGCATGGTCATAACCGGCCGCTCGATCCATCAGTTCAAGATCGATGGTGCCGAACGTTCCGAGACGGGCGAGACCGAGATCGCCATTCAGTTCCCGGACAAATTGAGCAAGTCCGTGAAGATCGGCAACACCGACGCAATTGCAAACAAGGGAGTTGTAAAGAAACACGACGTGATCGTGACGACTGACGGCGGCCCGCAAAAGGTCAGGATAGAAGGCGAAGCGGGCGAGTTTACCACCGCCGATGGCAAGAGGATCGTCATCCGAAAGGCTGACGGGGCCGGCGCCGAATTTACCGGCCCGGACGGCAAGGCCTTTGTCATAACGACGACGCCGGGGGCCGACGGCGAATTCGTGACCGAGGACGGAAAGCGTGTGGTGATCCGCACGTCTGAGGTGAGCGATGGTGTTATGACCGCAAAAGGCGCAGATGGCAAGTCTATTACGGTGGCCCGTGCCGCACATCCCGCAGCCGCCAAGCGCAGCAACGAGCTCGTCAGGCTTGCTCTTTCGCTGCTGCTGACGGCTCCTGAAGGCATGCCCGTCAGCTATCGATTTGCTGGCGAGAGCGATGTTGACGGCGTGCCCGTGAACATTGTCGCCGCTGCGGCCGCAGGTTCGACCTACAAGCTCTATATCGGAAAATCGACCAACCTGCCCGTCGCCGTCAGCTATGTAGGCGCTCCCGAGCCGGTCGTGATGCGATTCGCGAAAGACGGAGCTTCGCCTGAAGATATGGCCCGTGACAATGTTGTGTTTACACGGAAGATCGACGCCGCTGCACCCGTCGAAACACTTGTCCGCTTGGCTGATTACAGAACCGCGGGCACGGTATTGCTGCCGTACAAATGGACGACCAGCACCGGCGGGAATGTGAGGGAGATCTTCGAGGTAAGCTCGTTCGATATCAATCCGGCGAACATCGCCGAAAGGTTTGCGAACCAGCACGTTCTCGTCAAGACCAAAAAGGCCGACGGCCAATAGTCCTGATCCAATCGAACAACCCTGGCGGCACCCAATTTCGGGGCCGCCATTTTTTTTCCGAATTTAGACAAGGACTTCGGCGGCCCTGATCACGCTTTCGCCTCCGCTCCCTTAAGTCGGGCGGCTAATCTTGGCACAAGCGTTTTGGCAGCGTCAATGGCCGGTTTGATATGACGGTGATGTGTAAAATGGCCGGCGACGAAAACGCCCGGGACGTTCGTCTCGAACGTCTCTTGGTCGTAAACCGGCACCTCGCCGTGCTTGCCCTGCTCGGTCGTGACGCCGAGATCTTTTAGCAATTTTAGGTCGGCATCGGACCCGATCAAAGCAAAAACGACATCGTTTTCGATAACGGCTCGTTCGCCCGTATCGCTCTCGAGCTCGACCTCATTTTCGCGTATCTCGACCACCTTCCCGAGAAAGAAAAGCTTCAGGCAATTCTCTTTCAGCTCTTCTTCAAGCGGCTGTTTGACCCAATATTTTATACAGCCCTGCTTGGGATCGTTGTTTTCCCAATCGTCACGAAATATCGCAAGAGTGGTCTCGGCACCCTCCTGTGCAAGAAACAAAGCCGCCTCGCCCGCCGAATTCCCGCCGCCGACGATCATCGCCTTCTTCTTGACCCACGGATAGGTCTCACGAAAATGATCATGTACCTTCGGCAGATCTTCCCCCGGCACATTCAACTTGCGCGGATGGTCCATCGCACCGATGGCGAACAAGACGCACCGAGTCTCATACTCGCGTTTGTCTGTCGTCACAAGAAAGAGTTTCGGGGATTCCGATCCTTCTTCTTCTGTTTCTTTTTTCGTGTGTTTCGCGGAGGATCTCTTTTCTGTGTTTTGCGCGGCACCTTCTTGATCAAAAGCAGAAACTACGGAAAGGACATTTTCCTCCGTCCTAATATCCAATTCGTTATCCAGCACGAACCGGACATAGTAAGAAAGCAGCTCCTCACGCGTCGGCTTCTCGAGGGCGGGCTTCAGATCGCCTTCGTTGAACTCAAGCTCATTCGTCGTTGAAAAGACCGTCAGCCCGACCGGGTAGTTGTAGATCGTGTTCGCGATCAGCCCCTTCTCGATGACAACATACGAGAGCCCCGCACGCTTCGATTCATACGCCGCCGCGATCCCCGCCGGCCCGGCTCCAATGATGACAAGATCAAGCATTCTCGAGCCCCTTCAAAGCTTCCGCAAACTTCTCGATCTGTACATGCGTAACCTCGAGTATTCGTTTCGATTCGAGATATTTCTGCCATTCGCCGGTCAACGCCAGGCCTTTGAGTGTGTCCTCGTCGAGCGCGTGCGACATCACGACCAGCAGATCGCTCAATGCCTCGTGCCCGTCGAGAAGCGATTGGATTATCGTGTAGGCCAGCTTTGCGTTCGGAAGGTCGATGTCGCGTTCTTCGTTGTTCATAAGGGCTGCGTTCATGCTATTTCAAAAAAGGCAGGTCTTCCACCTTCACCGCGACCTCGCCAACTGCCAACATGGTTCCATTCGTCAGATGTTCGTAGCGTACGAAAGCAAGGGCGATCGTCTTCTCCAGCTTTGGCGAAAACGTGACCGAGGTGATCCGGCCTGCGGGTTTGCCGTCGGGGGCGATGATATCGATCGGAACGCGGACGCCCTCGTCCGCAGTCGCCGCTTGCGGCGAGCTGGCCGTGGCGTCACGGTCTTCCCGTTCGGCCGCCGGCAGCGTTCCCTCAAAAATCAAACCAGTCAATTGCTTGGCGACGTGCCCACGAAAGTGGATCCGGGCGATGATCTCCTGGCCGATATAGCAGCCTTTGGTGTAAGAGATCATGCCGTCGAGCCCAAGCTCAGGCACGATCGTTGTCTCATCCATATCGAAGCCGAACTTTGGAATGCCCGATTCGATGCGAAGCACCTCAAGTGTATCGTCATCGATCACGACCGCATTCTCCAAGGCCTCGATCCAACTTGCCGGCTCCCCTGCTTCGACAAACACCCCAACAGATCCGCCCCGCGTCGCATGAAACGCCGTGCCTCCTTTATAGAGAGGGGAGCTTTCCGACACGCCAAATAATTCGAAATAACGATATTCAGCCGACAGATCTTCAACAAAAAAATCACCGGCGAAGGTGAATCGAAACAAATTTTGATAAACCTTCTCGCGCGTAGCTTCTTCGGTCTCGATCAAATACCTGTCACCCTGCCGCAGCACGCGAACCACCGCCAGCAGCCGCCCCTGCGCATTCGGGAACGCGGCAAGCATCTGCCCGCCGTCATCCAGCGTCTTCATATCGTTCGTGATCATTCCGTCCAGGAACTGCACGGCCTCTTTGCCCCAAACGGCGATCAGCCCTCGCGGCATCTCGATATAGCCTGCCCCGCCGGAGCGGATATGTTCATAAACATCAATTTCCATTCAATTTAATTCTATGAAATGAAGGACGAAGTAACTACTTCGGAATAACTCATAGCTGAAAGCTGATAGCTAATGGCTAGAAGCCAGAAACCGAATGTACACAATCATGATCACAGGTTTTCACCTATCCTGAGATCAACGAGACGAGTCTCTGAAAGTGCTCAAGCTGCAGCCCGAGGCCGCGCTGAGCGGCGATCACCTGCGGGCTCGGGTGATAAAGCGGGACGAGCATCCGGCCGTACCAGCTTACGACGCGGCCGACATCGGCCTTTAGAGTTAGCCCGTGCGGCTCGATCGCCTTTAACGCTTCAAGGGCGACGCTCCCCAGCGTTGCCACGATCAGCGGATCGATCAGGTCGAGCGTTCGTTTCAGGAACGCCGAGCAGTTCCCTATTTCCGTCCGTGTTGGCTTTCGGTTTGCATCTGACGCGGTCCGAGGGCTGCACATCACGGCGTTCGTGATAAATATCTCTTCCCGCGTCAGGCCGATGGAATCGAGCAGCAACTGGAAATTCTCGCCCGATTTGTCGCCATAAAACGGCCGCCGCGTTCGGTCGGCGCCTTGCCGCCCGGGAGCCTCCGCGATAAACATTACGCGCGGATCGAGAATGCCGTTCAGATCGCTTAGCACGGCCGTTTTATCCGCCAGGTCAGGACAGGTGCGGCAGCCCTGCGCCTCGCGGCAAAGACGGTCAAACTTTTCTCGCTTGGACAATCCCATCATCGGATTTGTTAGAATATCCTTTTACAGACGTTACTAAAAACCGAATATAGAATGAGCCAAATTACCGAAGAACTAATACTGAACTCCCTCAAGCAGATAATCGATCCCGATCTCCGCAAGGACATCGTCACGCTTGGCTTTGTCCGCGATCTCGCGATCGACGGCGGCGATGTGTCGTTCCGCGTTGTTCTTACCACGCCTGCCTGCCCCGTCAAGGAACAGATGGAGTCGCAGGCGGTCGAGATCGTATCGGCTATCGAAGGCGTCGAGAATGTAAAGGTCACGATGGACGCCGAGGTGCCGCAGGGTCGCGGCATCGCCAACAACGTTGCCATTCCCGGCGTCAAGAACATCATCGCCGTCTCGAGCGGCAAGGGCGGCGTCGGCAAATCGACAGTCGCCGTCAATCTCGCGGTCGCTCTCGCCCAGAACGGAGCGAAGGTCGGCATCATGGACGCCGATGTTTATGGCCCGAACATCCCGCTGATGCTCGGCACCGGCTACGATCAGCCTGAGGTTTTCGGCGGCAAATTGAGGCCCATCGAGGCCCACGGGGTAAAGATGATCTCGATGGCGGTGCTCGTGCCGCCGGACAAGCCGATGATCCTTCGCGGCCCGATGCTCCACGGCGTCGTGCGGCAGTTTTTGACCGACGTAAATTGGGGCGAACTCGATTACCTGATCGTCGATATGCCGCCGGGAACCGGCGACGTGCAGCTTTCGCTCGCTCAGCTTGTGCCCGTCCAGGGAGCGGTGCTCGTAACGACGCCGCAGGAAGTTTCGCTTTCCGACGTTCGCCGTGCCGTAAAGATGTTCGAAACGGTGAACGTGCCCGTTCTCGGCGTGATCGAGAATATGTCGTACTTCATCGCTCCGGACACCGGCAACCGCTACGAGATCTTCGGCAAGGGCGGCGGCGAGAGGCTGGCATCCGAATACGGCCTCAACTTCCTCGGACAGGTCCCGCTCGGCCTCGAGGTTCGCGAGGGCGGCGACAACGGCACGCCCGTCGTCGTCTCGGCGCCGGATTCGCCGCAGTCGTCCGCTTTCCGCACCGTTGCCGAAGAGGTCGCACGACACGTATCCATCGAAGCAATGAAGCCCGAGCTTGTTATCGTCTCGCGGGCCCAGCCATAGAGCTCGATGCTCGAGCGCCGCGCTCTTGGCCCGTCAGGCGTAAGATAGTTTGGTAATATATATTTACGCAAATCGGCGAGCCGCCGGCCGTCTCCTGTTTATGCTGAAATAGGAGGTATCTCATCATGCTGCCAGAAAGATTCATCCCGAACATGAATCGGACCCCGGATCTCGATCCTCGCAAGGTTGCTGAGCAGGTTTTCCAAAAGGTCGAGCAAGCGAGACTGGTCGTGCCGCCGAACAACCCGTTCAAGACCACCCAACAGCTGATCCGAAACATTGAAAACCGGTCGGTGTTTGAAAAGATCAGCAACCGGCTCACTTACTTTTCTCCCGCTATCTCGTTGGACGAACATATTATTTCAGACGATAAGGCGCTCGAGCGCGAGGTCGATCAAAGGGGCGGCCAGCACATCGTGCGGCGGTTCTATCCGGTTGTCGCCCACCGAAACACGCTGGACGGGATAGACTTTATCGTTGCCAATAAACAGAAGCTCATAAATACATTGAGAAACACGAAGGCCGACGGCGAACAGGCTTTTTCGGAAGGAACGGGCAGCGATTGGAGCAAGCATTGGGCCCTGGCTCTATCCTTTGGTGCGACAGAAGGCCTCGGTTTTCGTGAGAATTACAGGCCCTTCGTCAACGATCGTCCGCTGCTTGGCCCTGGGTCACTGCCCACCTTTGATAACCGGCTGGGCCAGGACGTCAATGTAGATATCTCTGCCTTGCATCTGGCGGTCGCGAATTTTCCAAAGATCAATCAGGTTCGCTGTAACGTCCATATCGACAACTTGACCGTCACCCTCGCAGGCATCGGCGACACGGTGGGCCTTTCGCCTTCGTTCATATCCCATTTGGTCAACGAATTGTTGTTCAAGACCAAGCTCCAGGGAAAGCTTCCTAACTGGATCCTCGATGCCTTTGATATCAGCCTTCTTGACCCGACCCACGGTTTTCTAAATGCCGGGATCGGAGCGACCATCATCAATCGCAAGAACTTCAAATGGTCGATAAAGGCGTCGGTTGGTTTGAACAACAGCAGCCGTCCCGAATGGTCAGGTGATTTCAAGTTCGAAGGCTCGATCGGAACGGGTATTTCTATCAAGTTCTGACACCATGCGCGGCGGTCTTGAATTGGAAAGATCGATTGATTTATTTTAAAGGTTGAGCTAAAATTTGCCTTTAAGTAAGGATTCGCTTCGGCGGATCCTGATTTTTGCGAGGAGACGCGATAAATACTATGTCAGCAGTTGCAGCACCGTCGGTAGAAATGACGGTCACACCAAGCGCGATCGAAGAGATCAAAAAATTTTTTGCCGGTGAAGAAGACCTGCCGGAAACGTCCGGGCTGAGGGTTCGCGTCGTGCCGGGCGGCTGTTCCGGATTTCAATACAGCCTCAACATAGAGGAAGAATCCAAACAAGGCGATTTCATCCTCGACAAAGACGGCGTCACGCTCTTTGTCGATATGTTCTCCGCACAATATCTGAACGGCATCACCATCGACCATACGACCAATATGATGGGCTCCGGCTTCACCTTCGAAAACCCGAATGCCACCGGCGGCTGCGGCTGCGGCACCTCGTTCTCGGCCTAACGGACCCGACGACTTTATTTATGAAAAATGGCTGCCGGGTTGGCAGCCATTTTTCATTTCTGATATGCGACCCCACTTTTCCCGCCGCCATTCCTAATTAACAATTAGCAATTAATAACTAGCAATTAGTAATTAGTAATTAGTAATCTAGGACGATTGATCGATCGAAGGTACTTCATCATTCATCATTCATCACTCGTCATTGATCCTTCGCTCTTCCTGGCTCTGCCCGTCTATTTGCTGAAGAGCTCTGCTTTGCTGATGCCTGCCGCAACGATCCCACCGGGCTCTGCCCGTCTATTTGCAGAAAAGCTCTGCTTTTCCGGCAACGGACCCTAAAACTCCCGCGGCTCCGCCGCCGTTTCCCGTCCCCCGTCGCCAACGGCGACTAATATTAAAGCCCAGGGTTGAGCCGTCCTCGGCGAAACCCTGGGCCAACGGCCACCACGACTCCCGTCGCTGAAGGCGACGAATCCTCGGTACGATCCTGAACCTAACCTTTTGCCATCCCAACTTTGGGTATTCCCGCCAGGCCACACGGAGCCGGGAAATTCGCCTGTTTGACCAATGCTTGACTTGCGACCGATACCTTTTCAAGGCTATGTTGCCGGTCGCCCTAATCTGTCACCAGCTTCTTCTTTCGATCAAACGCATTTTTTAATATTGACAGTGTGAGAGATTGTGATATTATCCGTCCGACTTTATCCCGAAAGGCCTTACGATTTGGCGACCTGTCGGACTCAATCTTATAGATTCTTGGCAGTTTACAGGAGGATTAGGTTATGCCATTGAACATAGCTTTTGAAGATTCCGGCGAGATATCTCGAATTAATTTTTCAGTCCCTCTGCCGGGTAGCCACCTCGGCCGGAGGATGGTGCGGTTGGATCTAGACCTAAAAGAATCGGATTGGAGATCAGAAGCTTTTGAAGGGATCTCCTACGCGGCGGCTGCGGGCATTGAAAAAAGTGGTTCTCGCTTTTCGATTGACACCGCCAAGGCTGAAAGGTTTCTTCGAGATAAGTTTCGTCGAATTGGTTACCGCACGGCGGATATCAACAAAGCACTTTCACAGCTGCCGTACTTGCTTGAGGCTCCGCGCACTGACGTTATGGCGCGCAGATATGACACCGATGCAGATCGCCCGGAACCCGCCCCGGACCCAAACGCCGTCATGAGTGACATAATTAGAGAATTCGTCCTATTGGCGGAAACAGGCGATGTTACAGTCCCTGTCCCCGATTCGAACGGGGGCGGTACTACGGAGATAGATGGTGGAGAAAAGACAGCCGATCCACAATTATTTCTGATCGAAAAACTTGCGATCTCGTCTTCCCTGGGAGATTACGGCATGGGCCGTACCGTTCGCACGTTTACACTTCTTCCGGGAGAGTCAACGACAATCAGGTTGAGGACGTGGCAATCCACAAAGGAATCGATCAAAGAAGCGTCGTCGATAATTGATTCTCACCACGAAGAGGCCAAGACTAGATTTGAGGACCAGGTGCAGAAAGAGACGACTGACAAGAGTACTCAATCGAAAGAAAGGAAGTGGGCAGCCGAAGCAGAAGCAAAAGCTAAATGGGGTTGGGGAAGCGCCTCAGTTAAAGGCTCGGCTTCCGGCTCCTATCAATCTGGCCGCGAGCAGTTTGCTAAACAGGTCTCTTCGGCGGTTAGCGAACATGCCAAAACAGCATCCGCGAAGCGAGAGTTGTCTGTCACATCAGAATCCGAAACGACTCGTGAATCAGGCAACGAAACTGTAATCGAACGTTCGATTGTAAATGTAAATGTACGACGCGTACTTAATTTTGTTTTTCGCGAACTTAATCAGGAATATACGACGCGGCTGCATTTGACTGATATCCTTGTAGGCTTCACAAATGGATTGGACAACACGTGGCGAGAGGTTCCGATTTCCGGGTTGCGACAACTGCTTGCAGGGGTTTTGGCCGAAGAAAAAGTGGACGACGTCGCGCGCAAGATCCTGAAATTTGCGGCGGTCGTGTTCGACGAAGGCGACAAACCTCAAAAGGTGCTGCAGAAAATCTCCTACGACGTGATCACTGATGACTTTAACGTTAGCGAAGTATCGTTTGATGCGGACGGATTACCTCCTGCTCCAACTGATAATGAGTTTTACAGGTTTAAGAAGGGGAAAATCGGCGAGCAAAAAGAAGTTGACGGCGTGTTGTTATCTACCCAATTGATCGTCATGAGAACCGACTCGGTTATTGTCGAAGCTCTTCTGGGCGAAGCAGATGCTCTGGACGAATTTGCGATGGAGGTGCAACAAGCCGCAGCAACAGAGAAAACACTGCTGAACGAACGCGAAAAATTGCTGCAAGAGACGCTTGCCGCCATTGGTGACCCGGTTACACGTGCCGAACTCGCTGCGAAACTCTGGGGCCCCAAGCCACCGACGGTATGATTCGCATCCTTTATTAGTTATGGGCGGTGGAAATACTAACGTTACCAATACAGCTCCGATCGTATCGGCGCCTTTTTCGAATACAGCTCGACTCCTTGACCCGATTCGAAGCTTGGTGGAGACGATTACAGATCCTGATTATGATGGAGCAGCAATCTTAAAGCTCCCCACTGTGCTGGAGATGGCCCGTGAGCTATGGCGGAAACTCTTCCCGAATTTCGGCTTAGTGACGATCTACGATATGACCGGGAGCCCGGATCTTACGGACGTTGTAAAGAATGGTGATTACGGGGCATTCACCCAGTCCGCATTGAGGATATATGTGAATACTCCCGCGTTCGAGGAAGAGGACCCGCCTGAACGGGCGGGAGCCCTGTGTACCACCCTCTCACACGAACAGATTCACGTTCTTGACTTCACTAAGAATGGGAGGCCTTCGACTCTTGCTCAGGCAGTTGACTTTGAGTCGCGGGCGCGGCTGGAAACCGTGAGATGGATAGACAACCAAGCGCAGAGAACAGTCAAGAGTATTTTTCCAAAAGATGCAAAGAAAGTGTTTTCGAGAATAAAGTCAAGTAAACCAGCATACCAGCAGCAGGTAGCAGAGATGAAACCAGTTATTGATGCAATCAAGAAAGCTGAAGCTGCTGGTAAAGATGCCGATGAGATCTTTAGAACTGCATTAAATGAGATGATCGGAATAAAATATCTTCCAACGGAGTTGAGTGATGCGGAGAACGATGCGGCGTTTATGCTCAGATATTACGGCTATTGAAACATTCCAGATTGGAATTTGATGGCGACTCCAAGGACTCGATAGGCAAAGAACCAAACAGCTTGATCAATTCCTCTCTTGTCACACAACTGTATTCTTTGATGAATTCTATTGTATATCAATATAATAGATTCGCAGGCAGAAAAGCCCGCATCGGAACAGGGGATGCCGCGAGGGGATTTAGCTAGTTAGGAGATCGGCGATCGGGAGCCTTGTCCCGCTTTGGAGACCTCCTAGGGTGGCGCCCACCGGCATTGGCAAGAGGCGGGCGGCCTATTTTTCCTATCAAAACGAAGCGAACCGGCTTCTCGATCCGCCAATGCCCTTCGTGCGGGACTGCGGCTTACGGCCCTCATCCGCCCGATGAACCGCATTTACCGTGCCCGCCGGTCATCGGATCGCAGATCAGCCCATTGATCGGGCCCTCTAAGATCGCATGTCCCGCCTTGGCGGCACGAAAAGGCCGCGGCCGGCAGCGAAACGCATCTCTTCCGCCTCAGCTCGCTCCAAAAACGGCTTTTCGACCGTGCATTTCGAAACTAAATATCCCTGTCCCGCGTTTGAGAAAACTCTCGACATTTGATGTGCATAGGTGTATGATCGGGGTGTGCGTTGTATGAGACGGTGTTTCATATACGCGACTTCCACCAAGTCGATCTGATCTTTGAAAATTTTGCGGGACAAAGCATCAAAAAGGGATTTAAACCCCCCAGGTTCAATGGTTTGCCTGTCCCACGCCAACGGTGGGACAAGCCCATTTGTCCCGGGACAAACCGCCCGAACTCACGTCGAAATGGACGGGATCCGCATCGGCTTGGCAGCGATCTTAACTGGATCGTTACATCCGTAAAGGCAGGCCGGGAAAATTCTGTGGAACCGCACTCCGATTCGGCCTTTTCCTGTGGCATACGACAGGACAACTTTACGCTCGGAAGGTGGTAAAGGCATGCGGGGTCTCCTTAAGGAAGGAGACCTTTGTCGTCCATCCGGCTTTCACGCGCCGCTTGCATTGCGCCCGGCCAAAATGTTAGCCTCTCTTTTGGCATAGGATCATCTGCACTTTTAGTTCACGTGATGATCGGTCTCAACCTCACGAGGCCCTGCGTGCCAACAGGAAATAAAGAAAAAATCGAGTCGGGCAAAAAGCGTCGGAAATAGCCGCAAACGCGTTATTTTGCTTTTTGCATTCCGGGCACCTAGGCAGGCGATGCCTTTACTCTGCCCGGCCGTTCGATCAAAGGAGACTAAGTTTTGATCAATTTTTGTAAGGGCCTGGCAATGGCAGCGACCATCCTCTCGTTTGGGGCCGCGACATTTGCTCAGGACAATTCGGCGCCTGCAAGGCCTCGAGTCGTAACCACCGGATCGAGTCAACCTGTCCAAACCTCGGAAGCACCGAGAACGCAGACCGTCGTTACTCAAACCTCTAGCCGACCGATCCGTCCGCCTCTTCTGAACGACATCCCGACACCCGAAAGTCCGAAACCGCTCGTTAAAAAGACCGTCTCGTCCGCACCGATGAACTCCGTTGCGGCCCTGCCGGCTTCGAGGCTTGTTTACGACCGCGGGATGTCGTCGATGATCATGAACGGCATAAACGCAAGGCTGGGTATCCCATATCTCTATGGATCGACCGGCCCGAACAGATACGATTGCTCTGGTTTTGTCTGGAGCGTCTTTCGCGATGCCGGCATCGATTTCATCCGTTCAAGCGCCAGATCGCTTTGGCAGGCAAGCGTTCCGGTCGAGGGAGCCGAGCGATACAAATTCGGCACTCTGGTGTTTATGAACAACCTCGGGCATATGGGCATCGTCGCCGATGAGAACGGTTTTTACCACGCTTCATCGAGCAAGGGCATTACCTACTCGCCGTTCAAAGGCTATTGGGAAAAGCGGATAAACGGCTTCCGCCGGTTGCCGCTGTCGCCTATCGAAGTAATAGATACGGACGAACCGTAAGCTTGAGTATTTCGAGAAGATATGGCCCGGCAGTCGTCGCGACCGCCGGGTTTTTCATCTCTTGGCTCGTTAACGGCCAGATGTTCTTTGAAAGTAAGACAGAATACATTCGCCCGCCGATGGATCAGGGCCTGGGGCGCGAATGTGATAACGATTCGCTGGGTTTTGCTCCGTTGAAACTCAGAATCTGGAAAGTGTAAGCAATTATACATTTCGCTCGAATACACGAACGGTTCTGCATTCGCATTTCGATGCCTGGAGTATATCGAGAGGAGTTGTATAAATGATTTTTGTTCAGTCGATAATTCGTTGTTTTTCGCTGCTGATGATCGTCGCGTCCACTTCGGCAGTCGCCTTTGGCCAAAAGGCCGGCGGCGACATTCAGCCGGTAAAATTGCCGGTAAACATTGTCTCGGCTCCAAATGCAGCAGTCACGCCCGTGCGTTTTCTGGGCCCGGGCAATAGCGGCAATCCTAGCTGCGCAGCTCTAAACTCTCTTCACGATGGCAGTACAGGTGATGCAAACTTTTCTCATATTAAGAGCAACAACGAGCTTAAGCTCGACTTTTCGGACCCGAACGGGACTTTCACCTATACTTCAGGCAGCGGCCTCATGATGGTGGGACCGCAAGATGCCAGCCAGTACGTTACGATCAGCTCGGGATCGTCAAAGATCGGCTCGTGGAGCTCAACTCGACAGGTGACGGCAGTGATAATGAAGCTGGGGCCAAATGCTTATGTTTATCCTTATAAGCCCTTTAGCCACGGCGACACCGACCTCGATCCTTCGCAGGTCTATCCGTCAGCTACACAAGGCCTGAGCCACGTCACCTTTTGCTTCGGCGACCCTTCGAACCCCACGTCCGCTGACGGTTCGATAAACGGCCGGGTAATAGACGCGAGCGGGCTTGGCATCTCAAAGGCACAGATCATTCTGATCAACGGCTCGACAGGCGAGGCCCGGATCACAATGACAAGCCCTTTCGGATACTACTCATTCGATGGGCTGGACGTCGGCGAATTATACGTGATGAATGTGAGCCATAAGCGATTTGCCTTTTCGGAAAAGCAAAGGATCATTTCTCTTATGGACAATCTGACGGGAATTGATTTTGTCGGCGTGGTAAACCATTAGTGCCGACGTGATAGCTAGGATCGGTTGAACTCGCACATCAACCGTATCAATTGAAAACTCAGAAGGGCCTGCCTTGCCTGATCGCAATGCAGGCCATTCTCCTAAACGATAAAGCCGGGCCTTGAGGAAAAGTCTTTACATTCGGCTACCGCCGCGATCTTGTCAATAGCGACATAAACATCCTCGCCGTCTTCATTGCGAAGCCTCAGAATTCCGTCATTCGAATCTACGACCTCTCCTCGATAGACGACATTCGATCCGCAATTTACGTCGATCTTTTTGCCCTTTAATCCGACTAGCAGCTTTTCCATTTCAACCTCGCGATCTGCTCGACTTTTCCCTCTCCATCATGGTCAATTCTACCTCTTTTCCAGAAAAAATCGAATAAGTTCAAAATTCGTTCAATTTGACCGAAACCCCCATTTTTACAGGGCAAAATGCAAAAAACTTGTTGACACATGTTGTTTGTTATTATACATTCACGTTAAGTCGACGATCACCGTCGATCCACTCAAAATTTCCCAACATCCTCTTAAGAAAATCTTCAAATCTTTCCCGGAGTACTCAATGAAAAAAATCTGGATCTTTATATCGGTAATCGCGCTTGGAACCATTGCGATGACGGTGAACCCCCCAAAGATCGAAGGGCAAAAGTCGAAACTCAGAAAAGCGGCCGAACCTATTCCGAATCGTTACGTCGTCGCCCTTGATCCGATAGCGATGCGTTCAAGCGGAGAGACATCGGAGAAGGCCGCCGAACGGCTTTCGCACGAATTCGGTGCATCTGTTGACAGGGTCTTTAAGCATGCCGTTAGCGGTTTTTCGGCAGAGATGTCCGAAAAACAGGCCGAAGCCCTCAGCCGAGATCCGAATGTTCTTTTTGTCGAAGAGGACGCCTATATCTCGGTCGAAGCGACACAACAGAATGCTCCGTGGGGCCTTGACCGCGTCGATCAGCGGAACGTGCCATTAAATTCGGCCTATACGTATGTTAAGACCGGGACCGGTGTCCACGTTTATGTGATAGATACCGGCATTAGGTCCACACACGTCGATTTTGGCGGACGAGCGTCGAAGGATTTTGATTCAATGTACGATGGCCAGAACGGGAATGATTGCCACGGACATGGCAGCCATGTTGCCGCTACGATCGGTGGAAACACCTATGGCGTCGCAAAGAACACGCGCATTCATGGGATCCGCGTTCTCGGCTGCAACGGGATCGGTACCATTGCAAGCGCCGTGGAAGGGATCGATTGGGTAACGGCGAATCATATCAAACCCGCGGTAGCAAACATGAGCATGGGTTCAAATGCATCGCTGTTGATGGATTTCGCGGTACAGGGTTCGATCAGTGCTGGCGTGAGCTATGTTGTGGCTGCTGGTAATGCAGCCGGCGACGCTTGTAATTATTCGCCGGCTCGGCTTCCAAGCGCGATAACCGTCGGTGCTACAGATCAGAGCGACACTAGGGCAAGTTTCTCAAACTATGGAAGCTGTGTGGACCTCTTTGCACCCGGCGTCGCTATAACATCGGCCTGGGCGTGGAACGACTACGCGACTTTCAGCGCTAACGGAACATCGATGGCGACCCCCCATGTGGCCGGCACCGTCGCGCTATTCCTGGAAGACAATCCTCAGGCAACGCCGACGCAGGTAACTGCTTCGATCATGGGAGACGCAACAAGCGGCACGATGGGAAGCATGAGCGACGGTTCACCGAATCTCATGGTTTTTACGGCACCAAACGCGCCGACCTCCGCCGGAGCGATCATCAGCGGCCGAGTTGAGACATCAGACGGACGGGCGATCAGAAATGTCCGTGTGGTTCTAAGAAATGCTGCCGGCGGTGAACCAAAATTCGCGCTGACCAATGCATTCGGCTATTACAAATTCGAAGACGTACCGGTCGGAGAGTTTTACACACTAGCAACGCAGAATAAGCAATATTACTTTCCGGGCAGCCCTTATGCTTTCACTTTGGGAGAGGACTTTACGGCAATGGCGTTCGTCGGATTCCCATACTGAGAGTTCTGACCGATCTCCGGTCATCGCTTAGGCCAATGGCCTGAAAATGGCCGCTCCATTTTATTTGCCTGTTCGCGATCGAGCCTTCGCGAGCAGGCATTTTTCCGTTTTATGCCCAAAACTTAGGTAAAAGAGAGACAGAAAGGCCTGATGATAATGAATATTTTTATAGGATCGTTAAAGAAGATAAACGGTTCAATAATGAAAAACCTAGAATAAATGTATGTTTTCCTCGATAACTTATAGAAAATCTTGGAATATCTGTAAGAAAATGTCGTTCTACGATTTAAAGGTTCAGGTCTTCGAAGAAATTTTAGCCACTTGAAACGGGATCGCCGCTCGATTTCTCCGATGCCTGCGCTCGTTTTCGGCGTCATGATCCGTGACCAGTAGCATCTTATTTCAGTCTAAGCCAATGTATTAGGTTCTTTGCGGCTACCCATATGTTGTGTATGCTGCAATACAAACTTTTTTTTTATCAGGCATTTTCGTCTATCAAAGTTAAAAGTTGGAATGACATAAGGTTGGCCCGATGGCTAAAGTATTCTGGGTCATGTCAGCAAAAAAGGGTTTACATTCCACCTAAGTTATGCTAAAAGCTTGGTTAAGCAAGATTTTCGATAGCGCGAACTCGAGGCATGGGCTGAAGTTCCGCTTGTGATTGCGCCGCTAGCCGTTCCTGTTTCGGTTGAAACTGGCTCGGCCTGACGCCATAACCACCTTTCACGGCAGGATGGGCGTGGAGCTTGGACGACAACTACTTTCGGAGTAAAAGAGATTGCCGTTTTCGCTTTTGATTTTTTTTTGTACAGGAGCAAATGAACTTTATGAATACCCACAGCATTACTGGAGCGGTCGCGGCCGGCCCTCGCAAATTACTTGCACTAGTCCTCGTGGCCTTAGTTTTTTCGGTCGGGGTATCGGGACAGCCGCCTCCGAATCCGGTTCCGCCGGCCGAGGACATCTTCGCGGGTGCTCTCATCATCCCCATGGACAACGTCAACCAGGGCAACGCTGGAGGCACGACCTTCAACTTGCGAGCCTATGGCCTTGTTAACGCGCTTCTCCAAAACGGCGTGCCGGTAAAATGGGCGATCAAACCTGGGAAAGGTAAGGATGACGAAGATTTTTCGGCGAACGTTACACGCATTGCCGGCGCGGCAGGTACGGCTGGTCCTGCAACCGTGAGCTTCTCGGGCGGTCCATTTATCGTAACAAGAGAATACGACACTCAGGCCGTGCGTGATCTAATTAGCGGCTTTAACGGTGGCGGTACGGCCGTGACGGTTTATCTGTCAAACGCGGATACCACGGCCAACGTGCGATATACGCTGACGCACAAGCCGAAGATCGCGATCGGACCGGATGGCGGCCAATTTGGCGCAGGCGTTCACCAGGAACTCTTTTCTGCTGCCGGGATACCAAATTTCACATCCGGCGTCGATGATATCGGCAACTCTGGTGCCTGCTATACGTTAGCTACGCAGGCCCACTCGACGGGTACTCAGTTTGCTGCGGCCTATAGAAGCTTTGTTCTTGCAGGCGGAAACTTGCTGCTTCAGTGTGCGTCGATCAACACATTCGAGAACAACCTGTTAAGCGGCCACTACCAGACAACTCCTCCTGGGTATTCGGTATTTGGTTCAAATGACGGAACCGATGTAACCACGCCTTTGGTTTATCCTGAAGGCTCTATGCCGTTCAACCAGTTCATTGGTGTTCTTGCAAATCAGGACGGCGCAATAACGGAATATTCGTATGCACCTGGAGCGGGTCCCGCTAACGACAATCGGGTAGCGGCGCGAAATTCCGGAGTGCACTCGGATAAATTTGTTGCGACGGTTTCACAGCTAGGCGCAGGGACCGGAAGTGTTGTGTTCGCTTTAGGCGGCCACAATTACTTTAGAACGGAATCGGGAGCATCTGAGATCGAAAGGCTTAATGGCCAGAGGATGATCCTTAATGCCGTATTTGTCCCGGCAAACACGATTTGTATCTCAGAACCGGAATCAGTTATCGGATATAAGTCGGTTCGCAGGTTCAATGTCCGTGACGGCGGACCGCCATTTGTGGCTGGCGACACTCTAGAGTGGACCGTTGATTACATAAACAATAGCCAGGCGAACCAGTTCGATTTCCAGATCCGAGATATAATAGGTGAGATAAATGGTTTCCTTACCTTCGTTCCCGGTTCAGTTTCGATTACGGTTCTTTCAGGTGGCGCAGTGGCAGCGTTGAATCCAGGATTTGACGGTGTGGGAGACGACGTTACCTCGGATCTATTGGCCCCTGGGGCAGTCCTTCCGGCCGGCGGCCGTATTCAACTCAAGTTGAGAACGGTTATCGATCTGAATGCTCCTCGTCCATACACGCTGTTTAATCAGACAACCGCCCGAAGTTCGACGATCGCGGCAAGTCCGAATACAAAGTCGGACGCGGTCGATGCGACGAATGCGGGTATTTTTGACAGTAATCCGCCGACGCCGGACAGCGCGCCGCAGATCCAGAACGGAGCGATCATTGATCCGACGCAGGTTTCCATTCCTGGAGCTCCGACGGCGGGCGATGTAATGATCGAAGGCAGAACGGTCGATCCGGAAGGCAACGGGATCATGAACGCCCTCGTCACGGTGGTGAACGCGGCGACAGGTGAGGTTAAGTGGACCCGTACGGGTTTGAACGGGTACTTCCGTGTCGAAGAATTGAACGCGGGTGGTTTCTATCTGGTCACCGTCACGCATAGGCGTTTCCGGTTCCAGGAAGATCCGTTCGTCTTTACCTTGAACGAGAACCTCATCGGTCTTACCATAGTCGGCTCGGTACCCGAGGTAAAGGGTGGACGGGGCGACGTTTCTCTGACAAAGGTTGGGAGGTAACTCCCTCTCTCGTCGGTTGATCTATGAACCGATCCTTCATGAAATAGGCTGTCCGGTCCTGCTTTTGACCTGGCAGCCTATTCGATTTGCACCATATAGATAAGACAACTAAGACTTATTTGACGCTTGACAACCTAATCCGTGCTCCGGAACGGGAAGACCGTTCAGGACGTCGCGGGCAAGAGAACACATTCGTCGAAAACTCGACCGATATTTTTCAAAAGGTAAGATTTATACATTTTTTGGAAGCAGAACGCGATTAAATATATCTAGCAAAAAAGGAAAAAAGGGCCGTCCGTTCTAAACACGGTCGGATCCGCCGGAAAAACTAGTCTTGTAGTTTTCTAGAATCGGCAGATCGACTCGTGAATCGTTAGAAGCAAACGACTTAGACAACGGAACTTGCGATGGAGGGAAGGAGAAAGTGTTTACTTTCGTGCCGCTTTTGTGCTAAAACTTCGCCTAAGCACTTTTCCATTTTATGGTTGGGAATGATCATTCCCGATTCGGCTGTCCTCAGGGCTTGGCAGAGTAAAAAGCCTCGGATGAATCGGATGGCCATTGTGACGGGGCCGAGTCGCTCGAGAAAGCGGTTACGTGGCCGCCGAAAATACAGGAGTTTTTGCGTTTTTAATTGCCGTTGTTCGGTTTGAAATTGAGAGAGGAGTTAATACTACTATGAACATCCATTTTGAGAATAGATCAGTGCGGAAACTGGCCGGCAATGCACTTGCAGGAATTTTCGTGCTTTGCCTTTTGGCTCTTACCGTTTCTGCTCAGTCGCCGCCGAGCGTGCCGCCGCCGCCGGAGAACATCGCGACTGGAGCATTGATCATCCCAATGGACAATGTCAACCAGGGCAACGCTGCCGGAACGACATTCAACCTTAGGGCTTATGGTCTGGCTAACCAGTTCCTGCAGAACAATATCCCGGTCAAGTGGGCCATTAAACCCGGAAAGGCTAAGGACGATGTTGACTTTTCGGCGAACGTAACTCGTATCAACGGGACCGCTGGCGTGGCGGGGCCGGCCACGGTCAACTTTTCCGGGGGTTCGTTTATCATCGCCCCCGAATACGACACACCGACGCTGCGTTCACTCATTACGAATTTTAATAGTGTTGGAACGCCCGTGGTCGTCTATAAAACAAATGCGGATGCGCTGGCTGATATTAGATATAACCTGACCCACAAACCGAAGATCGCGATTGGCCCGGATGGCGGCGGTTTTGGCGATGGTGTTCATCAAACGGTTTTCAATGCGGCTGGGATAACGAATTACGATTCGGTAACGGACGATCTGATCCAGCCGACATCGTGCTACACACTTGCGACGCAAGCCCATTCTACTTCGTCTGCCTTCGTCGGTGTTTATCGACAGTTTGTACAGACTGGCGGTAATCTGTTCCTCCAATGTGCCTCGATCAATACGTTTGAAAACAATCCAAACGGGCATTTTCAGACGACGTTGCCTGGCTATTCGGTATTCGGAACCAACGACGGCACTGCAGTGAATACGTCGCTAGTTTATCCTGAAGGCGCAATGCCCTTCAACCAGTTCATAGGAACGCTGGCCAACCAAGATGGAGCGATCACTGAGTATGCATATGCACCGGGTGCCGGGCCGGCCAATGGCAACCGTATATCGGTTCGCAACAGTGGAGCCCACAGCGAAAAATTTGTCGCAACCGTTTCAGAGATCAATGGTCCCGCGAACCCGGGCGGCGTGGTCTTCGAACTTGGTGGACACGACTATACTCGCACCGAGTCTGGTGCTTCAGCGATCCAGAGGCTTAATGGTCAGAGAATGCTGCTCAATGCTGTGTTCGTGCCGGTCGTACGCCCGACGTCATGCGGCCTGCAGCAGGCAACGGTCAATGGCTACAAGTCGGTCCGACGTTCGAACGACCGCGTAGGCGGGCCAACACTTGTGGCTGGTGATACACTTGAGTGGACCATCGACTATGTGAATAACAGTCCTGTCGATGTTACTAACTTCAATATTCGCGATGAGATCAGTGCGATTGACGGCGTGCTCACCGGTAATCTGACCCTCGTTCCTGGATCGAATATAGTGACGGTCCTGAGTGGTGGTGCTGCAGCGACTCGCAACGCGAACTATGATGGCATCGGTGACGATTCGACCTCAGACCTGCTCGCCCCTGGTGCATTTCTGCCCGTCGGTGGCCGTATCCAGGTGAAGGTACAAACAACGATCAATCTGCTAGGTCCCGGCGGCCAGCCGCACCCCGACGGTCAGACGCTTTACAATCAGACCCTTGCCCGCGGCAACCAGATAGTCGGGACGGTCAAGTCCGACGCGATTGACTGGACAAACACAAGCATCTTTGGCATCGATACACCGCCGAATGACAGCTTGCCGCAATTGCAGAATATCGGTATCCTCGACCCCACTATTGCTCGCATTAAGGGCCCCACCAGGGCTAATGCGACGATCGAAGGACAGGTTCGCACCGACGACGGCTACGCGATCCGGAACGCATTAGTAACTGTCACGAATGCGGCGACGGGAACATTCCAATTTGTCCGCAGCGACGGCAACGGCCAGTTCCGTATCAATGAGGTCGAAGTTGGGAACCTGTACATCGTTAGTGTTCAGCACAAGCGCTACAACTTTAACGACAGCTCGATCGTGCTGACACTGGTGGACAACGTTTCGGGATTAGCCTTTATCGGCCACGTCCCGCAGGCAAAGTCAGGAAACACTACCCTTTCGGTCAAACCCGCACTTACAAAGAAGTAAGCGGATGATTGATCGAAAATGAAAGAAAAGGGGGCGGCCTGAATCGGCTGCCCTTTTTTGCATGATCAGACAAGCGTGTCCGATCTTCGATTGGCGGCTTCAGCCGTCCAGCCTTTCCCGACGTCCCGTCATTACCCACTTTGATGGTACTGGCGACGCATTGGCCCGGTGCGAAGCGGTGTTGGACTTTGAGATCACAGCAGCGACGATCGATAAGTCTGTTGTGAGTTCGTCGGGGCCTTTAAACTTCGACCGTTCTTTCCAGCGTTCTATAAAACCCGTGTCGATGCGGCCCTCAATAAATTCTTCGTCAACCAATACTTGGCGAAAAAAGGGAATCGTTGTTTTTATCCCGCTAATTTGATATTCGGCCAGCGCCCTCTTCATCTTTTCAATGGACTCCCGGCGGTCTCTACCATAGGCTGTAAATTTCGATATCATCGGATCATAGTGGATCGAGACCTCCCATCCCTCGTAAACCCCGCCGTCGTCGCGGATACCGGAGCCATGCGGTATCCTGAGCTTGGTAATGCGGCCAGGTGAAGGAAGAAACCCATTGTCGGCATCTTCGGCATATATGCGGCACTCGATCGCGTGTCCTGCAAACCGAATGTCTTCCTGTTGGAAAGACAGTTCTTTACCGGCCGCGACAGTGATCTGCTCGCGCACCAGATCGATCCCAGTGACAAGCTCTGTTACCGGATGCTCGACCTGCAGCCGCGTGTTCATCTCGAGGAAATAGAAGCTCCGATCGACATCAGACACGAGAAACTCGACGGTTCCGGCACCGCAGTAATTGACTGCCTTCGCAATTTCGACCGCGCATCGCCCCATTTCTTCTCTCAGTTCTATCGAATCGATAGGGGACGGACATTCCTCGATCACTTTCTGATGGCGTCGCTGGATTGAACACTCCCGTTCACCAAGATGAACGTGATTCCCGTGAGAATCAGAAAAGACCTGGATCTCAATATGCCGGGGGCGGACGATCGCCTTTTCGATATACACGGCGTCATCGCCAAAGCTAGCCTGGGCCTCCGCACGTGCAGCATCCAGCGCGTAAGCTAGTTCATCGCCGTCAGCGACAAACCGCATCCCTTTGCCTCCGCCCCCGGCTGAGGCCTTAAGCATTATTGGGTACCCAAACCTGGCGGCGGTCTCCCGAGCTATCGAGAGGTCCGTTATCGATTCGGTGGTGCCCGGAACAATTGGAACGCCGGCCTCAGTCGCGATACGCCTGGCGGACATCTTCCCGCCCATAGCTTCCATTGCGGCTGGCGGTGGACCAATGAAAACGAGCCCAGACGCCTCAACTTGACGAGTAAATGATGGATTCTCCGATAGGAAACCGTAGCCTGGATGAATGGCCTCTGCCCCTGCTTTGCGTGCAGCATCGAGGATATTGTCAATACGAAGGTAGCTCTCAGAAGATGGTGGGGGCCCTATCAGATATGCCTCATCCGCCATTCTGACATGGAGGGAGTCGGCATCCGCTTCGGAATAAACGGCAACGGCCCTTACGTTCAGTTCACGGCAAGCGCGAATTATCCGGCATGCGATCTCCCCACGATTTGCGATCAAGATCTTTGTGAACATTCTTTGTTGGAAAACCCCTAGCTAGTGACAACGCCTGATCGGGTACGACCCACAGGGATGGCACCTACTCCTCAATTCTTCAGGCCAGAGTAGAATTTCCCTGATTCCGCGGATCGTACCTCACGCCGACCTTCGCTCCCGGGGCAAATTTCAAGGGGTCTCTCTTTTGTTCCGCAGTCAGCAGTTCGGAGGATTCGAAATCTACGCCGTTGAGTGAATAAATGTAATAGACGATCTCGTCACCATTCGGCTTGGTCTCGGTGTCGATGATCACGCCGTCTGTTATTCGCCCGTTCTCGAGAAGATAATCGCGCCTGCCTTCGAACGGATCTTTCTTCCTACGCCGTAAAAAACTAAGAAAACCCATACTTAATCGACGATCAGCGGAACTTTATTAAACCTAGCTCTCAGTCGGTTTGCTGCTGCGAGAATCGCCGGCCGCTTTATGATCCGAGCCTCTAGCGGCCGTTTTCCTGGGATATCGAGCATTATCAGCCCGAGCAAGATCGTTAAAAGGCCCTGGCCGGGTACGCCGGGAAGCGAAAGTACCAGACCAAGCAGAACAAGAAACACTCCGAGGACGTTTTTCAAAACGACCGCTCCCCAACGAACCATCCACGAGCTGTTCGGAAGGAAGTCGTCACGATAGTGCGAGCTGAAGTAATTTGCCGGGATCTTTACAAGCACCAGGACAATGGCTGTAAAGCTGATGCCCAGTGAAACTAAAAAAAGTCCAACGCCCAGAGCAACCTTCCCAAGCGTAAGCGATTCCCAAAACCCTGCTAGATATTCCACCTTTATTTTGCCGCAAGACCCTCAAGCTTGCGAAATTCTTTCCAGATAAAATACATCCGGTGCACAAGCGTCCAAACCGACCCTATAGCCAGCACCCAGAGCACCTGCGGCATCCGGTTGTACAACCAGAAATCTGAGTTCCAATCCCACGTCGAAAGTGCTCCGATGATCAAAAGAACCACGCGTTCCGGACGCTGAAGAAATCCGACATTAGCCTTGACTCCAAGCCCTTCCGACCTGGCTGTTGTGTAGCTGACCATAACTGATGCGATCATGCCAACCCCGGCCAGCGTCACGTTCAACAACGAGTGCTGCGGTGAATTGCCGGCATAAAATATCATGATGCCCAGAAAAACCACCATATCCGAGAGGCGGTCCAGAGTTGAATCCAGAAATCCCCCAAATTTGGTCACTCGTCCGGTCAACCGAGCAACATTGCCGTCTAACATGTCAAAGACGTTGGCAACAATCAAGACGATGCCGCCCCAGAAAAACTCACCAAAACCAAATAAGATGCAGCATCCTATGTTAATGCAAACGCCGATCGTCGTAAGTATGTTCGGGTGAACCCCTGCAGACGCAAGGCCCTTGACCATCGCGTTGATGATCTTCATGGCTGTACGTCCAATGCTTTCTCCGAGCATAACGATCGATCGCATTCGGGCCAAAGCGAACGGCAACTTCCGCTAATCGGCCTCCATCGGTACCGCTAATCTCCGATCTCGTGGATTGTCTGCAGCCGGTCGATCTCAAATGTCCGCCAGCCCGTCGGGGTCTTCACACGTACCTCGTCGCCTTCTTCCTTACCCATCAAAGCTTGACCGATCGGCGAAACTGTTGAGATCTTCCCATTGTCCGGGTCACTTTCCTCAGACGTGACAAGTCGATAACTGATCTTTATTTCTTTCTCGACATCAAAAAGAAGAACGCTGGACCCATAGGCGACCCGATCTGTCGGAAGCATCGAAACATCGATAGAATCCAGTTCGGACAATCGCTGTCTGATCTGCGAGATACGCGCCTTTACGAGGGCCTGGCGTTCAAGGGCGGCCTTGTATTCGGCATTCTCCCTGAGATCACCAAACTCTCGGGCGTGCTGGATATCGTTCGGAAGCTTGAAGTGAAGCTCGTCCTCGAGTCCGTTCAATTCTTCCTGTAGTTTTTTCCGAATTTCTTCCATACGTTAATTTCTTTAACAACTATCTTATCAACAGTACGTCGTTATGCTACCGCTGCCTCCTTTGGTGCAGCGAACGAGATGCCAATATCTCGAGCCGTCCTCACTAACTGACCGTCTGTCGGTACGGTCTTAATATTGGCTACGGCTTCCGATAGTGGGACCGTGACAATGGTTCCTGCCTGTAAAGCGACCATTTTACCGGTTTCTCCGCTGGTCAAAGCTCGAACCGCACATGCGCCGAAATTCGTCCCAAGCATTCGGTCAAATGCATTCGGGCTGCCGCCACGCTGAAGATGTCCGAGTACGACGCACCGCGACTCCTTTTGGGTCAGCTTTTCTATCTCCTCACGTACATAATCGCCGATCCCGCCCAATCGCAGCTCCTTTGTATCTGAATAGATTTGGTCCTTCCCTACCTCGACCGCCCCTTCGGCAACGACGATATTAGTAAACTTGGACCCAGATCTTTCGCGAGCGATCACCTTCTGTGCCACCGATTCAAAAGAAAACGGTATTTCAGGTATCAGGATCACATCAGCACTTCCGGCAAGACCTGCATGGAGGGCGATCCAGCCGGTGTTTCGGCCCATAACTTCAAGTATCATCACACGATCGTGTGATGCGGCCGTCGTATGCAATCGATCAAGAGCCTCTGTCGCAATATCGATGGCCGTCATAAAGCCGAACGTAAGTTCAGTTGCCGCCAGATCGTTGTCGATCGTCTTTGGAACACCTATGATCGGAAACCCGCGTTTATGAAACTGCTCGGCTATGGCAAGTGTGCCTTCGCCACCGAGCACTATCAGAGCTTCAATTCCGAGAATGTCGAGGTTAGCAAGAGCCTCGCCGATCGGCATTTCAGGGAACATAGGTTTGCCGTCAACCATCTTGACGAAGCTTCCTTTATTTCGCGTTCCAAGGATCGTCCCTCCTCTGGGCAAGATGCCGCTCACGGTTTTCATTGTGAGCTTCATTGTGTGCGTCTCGCCGAGAATACCCTCGAAGCTGTCTTCGATCCCGATACAGCTCATTCCGTACTCTCCGATAGCTGTTCGAACGACCGCGCGGATGACGGCGTTGAGACCTGGAGCATCGCCTCCTCCCGTCAATATGCCGATCTGTTTGTACATAGTTAACCCGCGCTTACCTTCCCTGCATGTCAAGATCAAGATCGGAACCGCGTCAAACAGTGACAGCCGCTTTCGATCCAACGTTTACATGGTGGAGCATCAGCTTTTGCCAGCGAGGCAAAAAACCTAGAGTCCGCCGCCTGATTACATTTTAAATGGAAAGCTGAAAAAAGTGAAAAATGGCAATCGCGGAGCGTTCCTGTTCGCGAGCCGATCCCTCTTTTCAATGCAAACCCCGCCTGATCACAGTTTTCTATCGCTTAGCGATACTTTGTGCGGCAAATTTTGCGGCCTCAGGGATCGACTGAACTGCCTTTAGGACTTGAGGGTCTGCTTCGAGAAGCACCTGAATACCAGCTTCGTTGGAATGTATGGCGGTAGCAAGCTCCTCGCGGAGCCGGAGCTTGGCATGATCGGCTCCCACTGCAAGACTCCCTTCGACCAGTCCCGATCTTGGATCGTTGATTGTGTACAGGCGAAATGCTTCGAATAGCCTGTCGTTCACTTGTATAGAATCTGAGGTGATCGACTGTCGAAAATCCTGTTTCTCGACCTTGTAATTTTCGAGGCCTGAGATCTTTCCCGAAACCAGCTGCCTAACGAAAAAGAATGCCGCCTCGTTGATCCTGAAGCGGAGAGTGCCGTTATCCGCAGGTTTTACCGTGATATCCGGCACAATACCTCGTCCGCCATAAAAAACTCGGCCGTTTGCCGTGGTCACCGGTTCTCCCGATGTCTGAGTACTCGATCCGCCCTCTTCACCATTGTTCAAATGGGAATAGTAATCGTAGATCGACCCGTTCGAATAATCTCTCTGCAGCGAGCGCCCATAGGGGGTGTAATATCGAGCAGTGGTCAGGGTCAGTCCGGTGCCGTAAGGTAACGGAAATACACGCTGGACCAGGCCTTTTCCAAAGCTTTCGGTCCCGACCACCAAGCCTCTGCCATGGTCCTGGATCGCGCCGGCGACGATCTCGGATGCGGAAGCAGACCCGTTATTGATCATGACGACAAGAGGAAGATCGTATTTAGAGCCGCCGGTCGCCTTCATCTCTTCTGAAATTGCGTACCGCGATCGTCCTTTCACCGAAACAACGGTCTGGCCCGTCGAAACAAATCGACTGACGACCTCGACTGCTTGAGGAAGCAACCCCCCAGGGTTGTTCCGTACATCCAGGATCAGGCTCTTCATTCCTTGTTTCCGAAGCGATTCCGCAGCATCATCGAGCTCAGCGGATGTCGTTTCCTGAAAGCCTCCCACCAAGCCGATATAGCCCACGCCATCCGGCAGCATAAAGAAATTGCGTATGGAGGGAAGCGGAACCCCGCCCCGCACGATCTCGTAATCGACCGGCGAAGCAGCCGACGCCCTCTCGACCTTGATCTTCACCGAAGAACCTCGCGGACCACGAACGTTGCGCGAAACCTCGCTGCTTGTCCACTCGGTCGCGTCCTTTCCATCAACCTGCAAGAAACGATCGCCGTATCTTAGCCCGGCCTTGTCCGCAGGGGTATTCGGCACAACCGATTGAACATAAACACCGTCGCGACGCTGAAGGATCGAAACACCTATCCCAAAAAACTGTGAAGCTTGTTCCTCGTTCAACTTTCTAAAAGCTTCACGCGAGAAAAACGCGGAATGTGGGTCGAGCGACCACAGCGTGCTTTGGATGGATGTGTCTGAGATCTTTTCGTAATCCACGGCACCGCCGTAATTCTTGTCTATCACATCGAGTGCCTCGCGATAGTCTGTTATGATCGCGTCCCGAGTGATCTCATTTCCGGCTGATATGGTCGATAAACGACCGAATAACCCACCGGCGGCCGCACCGACGATGACAAGCAACAAAGCTAATATGAGGAATCTTTTATCCATTCAGATCCGCTAACGGTCTCTACACCGAATATAGCATAATTTAGTTGTTGTCCTGCTCTGTGCGGTTGCCGAATATTGCCCTCTGTGCTTAAGGCCTTTGATCGCGGCGGTTCGTGCCTTTTCCTTTGCCTTTGAAACGTCCAGCGTCATTGCTTTCATTGGCTTCGCATGACCAGGCTGATGTTAAACGGTTGGATAGATTTACTTTTTTTTCGCAAATAATTAACATCTAGGCTTTGTCCAATGAACCCCGAACTTTCCATAGTCGTACCGGCCTTTGACGAAGAGGAGCGCCTCGGGAGCTCCGTCCGGGGAATCCTGCAATTCCTCGAAGCCAATGATGTGTCGGCCGAATTGATCGTCGTGGATGATGGTTCGCGAGACCAAACTTCTGAGTCGGCACGAGAGTCCGCCGCGGAGTTTCCTGGTATTTCCACAAGCGTTATCAGATACGATGTCAATCGAGGAAAAGGATTCGCCGTCAAGACCGGCCTTCTTGCGGCAAAGGGCGAGATCGCCCTTTTTTCCGATGCTGACCTTTCCACGCCGATCGATGAAATGTATAAGTTGCTCGAGCCGATAAAAGATGGCAACTTCGACTTGACCTTTGGATCAAGAGCACTGGACCGCAGCCTAATAGGCACCCACCAGCCATGGCGACGTGAACAGGGTGGAAAGGTGATGAACCTGATAATCCGGATGATGTCAGGTCTGCCTTTCTTTGACACTCAATGCGGATTCAAGGCCTTTAGGCTGTCAAAGTTCCGGCCGCTTCTCGACCTAATGACCATCAACCGATTCGGCTTCGATGTGGAGTTTCTATTTGTGGCCGATCATCACGGCCTTCGCCTGAAGGAAATTCCCGTCCGATGGAACAACGTTGAAGGCTCAAAGGTTAGCGTAATTCGCGACACAAGAAGAATGTTTGCAGAACTTGCACAGATCCGCCGAAACGCCAGGCAGGGCGCCTATGAATTCTCGCAGGAATGATGAGCGTGTCTTCGATCTATGGAAGCAACACGTTTTAGTCGTGACATCCGCTCGATTCGTGGCTAAACTTCCGCTATGTCCGCAAAGCTAAACGTCAACATCGACCACGTCGCGACGATCCGTGAGGCTCGCAAGACCATCGAACCGAGCATAATCACTGCAGCTGTTATCTGCGAACAAGCCGGTGCCAATGGCATCACGGTCCATTTGCGACAAGATAGACGGCATATTCAGGATCGCGACATCGAACTGCTTCGCGACGTCGTCACGACCTATCTCAACGTGGAAATGGCCGCGACCGACGAAATGGTCGGCATTGCGGTGCGAACCAGGCCCGATGCAGTGTCGCTTGTCCCAGAGAAACCGAATGAGATCACGACGGAGGGCGGGCTGGACGTGATCGGGAATTTCGAAATGATCAAGGCTGCGATTGAAAAACTAAAGGCCGCCAATATTTTTGTCAGCATCTTCATAGATCCGGATACGGAGCAGATAGCGGCCGCACACAAGGCTGGCGCCCAGCAAGTTGAGCTTTGTACTGCGGAATACGCGGAACTTACGCTAAGTTCGAGGGCTGCCCACGGCGAGGGGGCCCAGAAGGCAGTTGCCGAGATCTCAAGGATCGCGGCCGCTGCGACACACGCGATCGACCTCGGCATGATCGTTGCCGCCGGGCACGGTCTAACTTATCGGAACGTCGGCGCTTTGGCTGCGATCCCCGAAATAACCGAATTCAACATCGGGCACAACGTGATCTCGCGATCGGTTTTCGTGGGTTTGAATCAGGCAGTCCGAGAGATGATCGAGGCCATAGGCGGATAAAATGGTCAGTATTCCCCCAACTCGCCAAGAGCTCTGCCGTAAAAGTCAGATCATGCAACCTTTTGGGCGTTTCTGCGTTCTGATGATATTAGATTCCACAAAATTCGGAGAAAGTCGATGAAAAAGCTGCGGTTAGCCCTTGTATTGCTGGTATTTTTCCATTCTTCCTCAATATTTGCTCAATCCGACGACGAAGCCGCGAAGGAGCGAACTCGGCAGCAGAACGCACTGATCGAAGCGATCATTGCGGAAACACGAGATCTCCGACTTCCTGAAAATCGAGCTTGGATGTTGGCTAAGGCGGGACACCGTCTTTGGGCCATTGACCAGGAAAGAGCACGCGACTTGTTCAACGAAGCCGTCAATGAACTTATCTCCGCTATAGCCCAAGCTGAAATGGAAAAGCGGCGAAATCCCCACTTGGCGCTGAATATTGCTCAGCAAATGCCTCGACATTCGGTTTTGAGTACGATCGGGCAACGCGACGCTGAACTCGCCCTCGCGAGTTTTTACAGAACGCGCCCGAACGATGTCGAACAAGCAATGGCGGGCAGGCCGCCCAACGATCAGAGGATCAGGAATATTGGGAATAACGAAGCGTATGTTGTCATGAACGAGATCAATCTCGAACAAATGTTGATCCGAATGGCCGCTGATCAAAACCCCGAAAAGTCGGTTGAGCTATTAAGGATCGCTCTTAAAAGAGGCGTTGGCCCGGAGGTTCTCAATCTTTTGAGAAAACTTCACGAAAAAGACCCTGAATCGGCCACGACTCTAGGGCGGGAAGCGATCGGACAGTTGATGAATAGGAGCTTTACTGTCGGCAACCAGGCCGATCACAACTCGTACCAGGCTGCGTTTTCCATCCTTAGTGATCATATTCGTCAACGTCCTGCGACGGATAAATCATTCCGATTCACTACCGCGGATATCCGATCGTTGTTCGATAAGGTGAACTCCGTGATCCTGGATCCTAGGAATCCTATGGGCTTTCAGTATTCCCGGCAATTGGTACCGATCGCTGAGAAAATTCGGCCTGACGCGGTCCCTCGCCTTCAGCAAGCACAGCAACGTGCTCCATATGCGCCATTTCAACCTCAAAATGCTGATACTGTCAGGCGTTTAACTTCAACCGATACACCCGTTGAGCAGGCCATGGCCGAAGCAGTGAAGCTAGATCCTGACGCGAGACGCCAGGTTTATCAATCGGTCGCAAACAGGCTGACGGCAGGCGGCGATCTTGCCCGCGCTCGACAGATCTTGCAGGAAAACTTTGCTGATGGCGTCCTTTCTCTCGCGCAGGAAGCTCTCGACCAGCAGTATGTTCAGTATCTGATAAATCAAGGGAAATTTGGCGAGGCAGAAGCGTTGATCGATGAGTTCTCCGATCCATTTAGATTTCAGGCTCTGATCTCTCTTGCGGACGGAGCGTTTTCCCGTGATCAGAAAGAGAACCACACCTTTTCGATACGGATACTGCAAAGGGCACGGGCCATTTTGCCGGAGCGTCCCGAAACCAACCAAGAGATGAACCAGCTGATGCGTCTTGTCAACGCCTACGTCCGAATCGAACCAGCCGAGGCGTTCCATCTGATCGACGGACTCATCTTGCAGATAAACGAGATATCTGAAGCATCGGCTGTAGTTAACGGTTTTCAGGGCAGCAGTATTGTACGTAAAGGGGAATACGTTTTCCATGTCGGAGGGGGACAAAGCGCGGCGTCGGGAATTGACTTTTCGGCTTTTCGCGGCCTCGCCCAAAAGGACTTTGACCGGACGCTGGGTATCATCCGCTCATTTTCGAGACGTGAAGCAAGGACTCAACTAACGCTAAATCTGCTCGAATCTTATCCGCAGAGCCGATAGCTCAACTGATGAATTTTCGGAGCGCGCGGCCGGTGTGACTTTTTCGGACCTTCACAACCTCCTCCGGCGTGCCGGCTGCAACCAGGCGGCCTCCGCCTGCACCGCCTTCGGGCCCGAGGTCGATAATGTAATCAGCCGACTTTATCACGTCAAGATTGTGTTCGATCACTATCACCGTATTTCCCGTATCAACAAGCTTTTGCAGCACGTCAAGCAATTTGTGTACATCAGCGAAATGCAGACCCGTTGTGGGTTCGTCAAGAATATAGATGGTCTTGCCCGTTGCCCGTCTTGACAGTTCCTTCGCCAGCTTTATGCGCTGTGCTTCTCCACCGCTCAACGTCGTCGATGATTGGCCGATTTTCACATATCCAAGGCCGACATCGAGCAGCGTTTCCAGCTTCTGCTTGATCGCCGGGATGTTCTCTAGCAGCGGAAATGCATCCTCGATGGTCGTGTCCAGTATATCCGCGATCGTCAGGCCCTTGTATTTGACCGCAAGCGTTTCGCGGTTGTAACGACGCCCACGGCATACGTCGCACGTCACGTAAACGTCCGGCAGGAAGTTCATCTCGAAGCGTTTCAGCCCATCACCCTCGCAGGCTTCGCACCGTCCGCCCTTCACATTGAATGAAAATCGCCCGGCCTTGTAGCCCCGTACCCTAGATTCTGGCAGCATGGCATAAAGCTCACGAAGCGGTGTGAACAAGCCCGTGTATGTAGCCGGATTCGAACGCGGCGTGCGGCCGATCGGAGACTGGTCGATCTCGATCACCTTATCAACAAGATCAAGCCCGTCGATGCGGTCGTGTTCGAGCGGTTCCATCGGCGAACGATAAACGTGACGATAAAGGGCAGGGTAAAGCACTTCGCCTACCAACGTGGATTTTCCCGACCCTGAAACACCGGTCACCACGGTGAATAGCCCCATCGGGAAATCGACGTCAATGTTTCGCAGGTTCCGCGCCCTAGCTCCGCGCACCTGCAGTCGCTGGCCATTCGGAAGCCGCCGCACCTCAGGTATCTCGATCTTAAACTTGCTCGAAAGATACTTCCCGGTTAGTGAACCCGGGTGATTCTGTATATCAGTCGGTGTACCTGCCGTTACTACCTCGCCGCCGTGTGTTCCGGCGAGCGGCCCGAGGTCGATAACGTGGTCAGCATTCTCAATAGTTTCTTCGTCGTGTTCGACAACGAGTACCGTGTTTCCCAGATCTCGCAGTTTTTTTAGGGTCTCCAGCAATCGAAGGTTATCTCGGGGGTGCAAACCGATGCTTGGCTCATCAAGCACGTAGAGGACGCCGCGAAGTTGCGAACCGATCTGAGTCGCGAGCCGGATCCGCTGCCCTTCTCCTCCCGAGAGTGTGGCCGAAGGCCGATCGAGGGACAAATAACCGAGGCCGACGGCGTCGAGAAACTGAACTCTTTCACGGATCTCCTTTAGAACTAGTCCGGCGATCTTTTCCTGACGGCCATTCAACCTGATCTCATCGATCTTACGAATAAGTTCAGAGACCGGAAGAGTCGTATATTCGCCAATGCCGAGCCCGCTCACTTTAACCGATAAGCTCTCCGGCTGAAGGCGGCTACCTCCGCATTCGGGACACACTACAGGGGCAATGAGTTCTTCGAGAGCTGCCTTTATTTTCTCGGTCGGCGGATCTTCGATCCGATCGCGCATTGCCCGCAAAGCGCCGGGCCACGTCCGCTCGGACCGATAATTACCATGGACAAAGGTCAGCCGCTTTTTCGAACCATGGAAGAACGCGTTTCGGATCTCGTCAGGCAGATCGCGGAAAGGCAATCCCATCAATCTCTCGATGCGGTCCGATAGACCTGCCTCCACTTCTGTTTTTTTGTTCCGTCTGGAAACGGCGGGGCGTTTTCGTTTTAGTTCGGGTGGAGCAAGTTTGTCGCCACCCGCAAATTTTTCGATGATCGCGGTCAGTGCCGTCTTAAGAAATTTCGAACCCGCATTGTCCGCGTCTCCGAGAAATTTCATTTGTCCAGCCGGTAAACTCTGATCGGGCACTATCTTGTTCGCATCGATCTCCATCACTGTGCCAATTCCGTGACATCGTCTGCAGGCCCCGTAAGCAGAATTGAAAGAAAAAGATCGGGGTTCGAGCGCGGCGATATTTACGCCGCAATTGACGCACGCCATTCGTTCCGAATACAACTTCTCGTCGCCATCGATCACCGAAACGATCACGGCGCCGCCGGACAGCCTAAGCCCGGCTTTAACGCTCTCGCTCACGCGTTCGTCAACGCCCTGCTTGATAAGAAGGCGGTCGACCACTACTTCGATCGTGTGGTTCTTTCGCTTGTCGAGCAATATCTCCTCATCGAGTTGCCTTAGTTCGCCGTTGATCCTTGCGCGAATAAATCCCTCTTTATGAAGCTTTTCTAGTTCTTTCTTGAACTCGCCTTTGCGTCCCCGTACGATCGGGGCGAGGATCATAACCCGCTCGCCTTCCGGCAGACCTGTCACGCCTGCAACGATCTGTTCGACCGATTGCCGCGTTATTGGGTCGCCGCATTGCGGGCAATGCGGAAGCCCGATCGACGAAAACAGAAGTCGAAAATAGTCGTAGATCTCCGTTACCGTGCCTACGGTCGATCTAGGGCTTCGGGAAACTGTCTTTTGCTCGATCGATATCGCCGGACTCAGGCCTTCGATCGAATCCACATCCGGTTTTTCAAGCTGGTCAAGAAACTGCCTCGCATATGCTGAAAGAGATTCAACATATCTTCGCTGGCCCTCGGCGTAGATCGTATCAAAGGCAAGCGAAGATTTACCCGAACCGGATAGGCCGGTAATGACCGTCAGCTTGTCGCGTGGGATATCGACGTCGATGTTCTTGAGGTTATGCTGGCGTGCTCCCCGTACGCTGATCTGCTTGATACTCATTACGGTTTACTTCCGTAGCCAAAGCCGAAACGAGTATTTTAACAAAATGAAGGTTGCATACAAATCGGGAGTTGGCTTGGCTATGGATTGGTCATCCAAGCTTTTCATTAATGACGGTAAAGATCGCAGTCGCAACGCTGACAACGATAAATGTCGCGATCGCCCGCCAAACGGCGTCTGATTCGGTGAATTTCCATATGGCCAGAATACAAAGAACCGTACATACGACCAGTGAAAGGGAAATTACAGAAAATGCCACCCAGCGTACTATCTGTAGATCAAGAACGCCTTTGGTCCGGTCTTTCAACTCTACGACAACATCGGGCTTCTCTTGTTCCATATTCGGATTATAGCAAACCCATTACGGCCCACAGGGCGGTCGAGGCCACAATGAGCCAGAGCAGCGAACCAAGCAGAAAAGGCCGCCATCCCACTCGCTTGAGCATTTCCCTAGTCAAGCTAAGACCGATCAGGAAAAGAGTGACGGTAAAACCAGCTTTGGCTATGTTAACGGCTGCGTCGAAAAGGCTTGGCGGCGTTTTAACCGGAGCAAATGTTCGGACAGTGGCGGCTGCAACGAAAAGTACAATGAACCACGGAATGGCGATCCTAGCCTTTGCATCGCCCTGGCGAAAGATGAAGGCGAGCGCGACGGCTAATGGGGCGATCCAAAGTGTGCGGGCAAGTTTTACGGTGGCTGCAACTGACAGCGCCTCAGGCCCGTAAGCCGAAGAGGCCCCAACGACCGAGCTCGTGTCCTGGATCGCGATCGCCGCCCAAAGTCCGAACTGACCCTCGGTCATTCCAAGCGAATGACCTAAAGCCGGAAACAGGAAAAGCGCCACGGCATTGAGCACGAATATAGTGCCAAGAGAGACCGACATCTCATCGTTCTCGGCCTTGATGGCTGGGCCGACCGCCGCGATCGCACTCCCGCCGCAAATGGCTGTGCCGGTAGATACTAGCGTTGTAATGCGGCCCGGTATGTTCAGCAGTTTCCCTATAAGATAGCCGAACAGCAGGGCACCGAAAACCACGCATACAATGAAAATGATCGCTTCTCTTCCAGACTTATAAACGGCAGCTAGATTCATACCAAAACCTAGCAGGACGACCGAAGTTTGAAGCAGATATTTTGCCGGCTTGCCTGAAAGCGCCGGATAGGGGTTACCTATTGTAACGGCCACAAAAAGCCCGAGTGCGAGAGCGGCCGCGGGCGAACCCCAAGGCGACAAGATCAAAAGCAGAAGCAAGAAGAAGAGGATCTTTTTCCAGGACATATGAAACGCCAAAGTATAAAAGTGAAAGAGTGAAAAAGGAAATCTTCCGCTTCCCTTTCCCACTCTTTCCTCTTATCACTTTTCGTCTTTACCTGGCCTTGCCCTGGTTCGCGACGGCCTGCTGTGCGGCCGCGATCGCCTCCGGGTCACCCAGATAATAGCTGTTCAAGCGACGGAGATCTGAGTCCAGCTCGTAAACCAGCGGCACACCCGTCGGGATGTTCAGCTTTACGATCTCATCGTCCGCAATGCCGTCCAGATGTTTTACCAAAGCCCGCAGGCTGTTGCCGTGCGCCGCGACGATCAGCCGCCTGCCCGCCCGCACCTTCGGCCCGATCTCGTTCTCCCAATAAGGCACGACGCGAGCGACCGTGTCTTTAAGGCACTCGGTCTTCGGGAAATTTGCGATCCCAGCATAGCGAGGATCTCGGCCGAGATAACGCTCGTCTGTCTCATCAAGTTCCGGAGGAGGAACGTCGTAACTTCGACGCCAGATCAGCACCTGTTCGTCACCGTATTTTGCAGCCGTTTCGGCCTTATCAAGCCCCTGCAAACCGCCGTAATGCCGCTCATTCAGCAGCCACGATTTCGTCTCTGGTACCCACATCAGGTCCATCCCGTCGAGGATGAGCCAAAGCGTGCGAATCGCACGCTTAAGCACCGAAGTGTAAGCCTCGTCAAACGTAAATCCCTCTGCCTTAAGCAACTCACCTGCGGCCTTCGCCTCGGCAACCCCCTTCTCGGACAGGTCAACATCCTTCCATCCGGTAAACCTGTTCTCTTTGTTCCACTCGCTTTCGCCGTGTCGTATCAATACGATCTTGTACATAAGCTGATTCTAATCTGAAATGATGAATTTGCTAAAAGCTGCAAGCGGTCGGCCATTAACGATAAGCCAAAGATACCGCTCACGGCTCACTCCTTGAGGCTCATGGCTGACAGCTTAAGGCTATTTTTCTAACCTCCCCCACCAAATAAAGCGAACCGGTAACGAGAATTATCGAATCGGACGGCGTGATCTTTTCGGCCAGAAGTACCGCCTCATCGACACTCTCGATGGTGTAAACATTTGCCGGCTCAACCGCATCCGGTAGAAACCTTCTCAGTGCCTCTGCCGAGTACGCCCTAGAGTTCGAAGACCGCGTGAGTATGACCCTCTCGGCACGCGGCCAGAGGATCTTTGCGATCTCGGCAACATCCTTATCTACCATCGCCCCAAAGATCAAGGTGATCGGCCGCTTTTCAAATTCATCAAGATAGTCTCGCAACGCCTTGGCTCCGCCTATGTTATGTGCCCCATCGAGCAGGAAGTTATCAACATACTCCAAACGTCCTGGATGTTGAGCTTTTTCAAGACCCTTTACTATCCGAAATTCCTCCTCACCGTCCTTAAAATTGAGGAACAAGCCGTCATACAAGAGCGCTTTCGCGATTTGAACTGCGGTCTGCGCATTTTCAGTTTGATGCCTTCCTCGAAGGCCAAGTGTGATCGGCGGATGCTGGTAGAGCGACAGTATAACAATGGCAGTACCGTCGTCGTTTGCCAAGATCCTCCATGGCTCGTATTCGTCATTTAGTGGATCGAGCCCGAATTCAGCACAATGTTTTCGCAGTTGGCGCATCACAGCTCGAGATTGCATTCCCAAAATGACGTCCTGAGTTTCCGGCGTTATTATCGCCGCTTTTTCGGCCGCGATCTCCTCGATCGTATCGCCGAGGTATTCCTGGTGGTCGAGGTCGATGCGGGTTATGGCGGCGATCTCGGCGGCGGCCGCGGTCGTCGCGTCCAGGCGGCCGCCAAGACCGGTCTCCAGGATCGCGAGCTCGACCATTGCTTCGGCGAACGCAAGCAAGGCTATCGCTGTGACCTGTTCGAAAAACGTAGGGATGTTCCCGATCTCGCCGGCGGCAACAAGGTCTTCCGAGGCGGTTCGGACCTGTGTTGCCAACCGGGCAAACTCGTCCTCGCTGATCTCAACTCCGTCGATCCTTATCCGTTCGGTTACTGAGATAAGATGCGGGGACGTGTAAAGCCCGGCCCTGATCCCGGCCTTACGGCAGATCGAATCTAGGAAAGCGCAGACAGAGCCCTTGCCGTTGGTCCCCGCTACCTGCACCTTCAAGTAGTCTTTGTGCGGATTCCCGAGCTCAGCCAAAAGCCGCCGAACATTGTCCAGCCCTAGCTTCATCGTCTCGACCTCATTGCCGAGCGAATAGAGATAATTGACCGATCCCTCGAAATCCATCAATGACATTCTTGCCATTCCATCGTATGCTGACAAATCGCGGCTTGCATTTTCGGCAATTGGGCGTAAAGTTGTGAAAAGTCCGTAGCACCGGGCCCTACCGGGCATTCCCCTGATCTCCTGATGGCAGTAAACACCGTCATTACCGGAACTGGAAGCGTCATCCCGGAACTCGTCGTGCCTAATTCCGCGTTTCTAACGAACGAATTTTACAGCCGTGACGGAAGTCCGCTGGAACGCACCTCGGCAGCCATAATCGAAAAACTAGAGGAGATCACCGGGATCTGGGAGCGCCGATATGTCCCGTTCGAACAGGATTCGATCGGGCTGATGACCGAGGCGTCGCAGTTGGCTGTCGAAGATGCAGGCATAGGGGTTCAGGATCTCTCGGGCATCATCGTTGCCCATAACGCCGGTAACATGGTGCCCGACACAGGCGCGTTCCATACGGTGCCCAATCTTGCCGCCGCGCTTAAACACGAGCTTCACGACACCAATTACGACTGCTTCGCTTACGACATCCTCTTCGGCTGTCCGGGCTGGCTGCAGGGAATAATCCAGGCTCACCAGGCCATTCAGTGCGGCGACGCAGAGCACGTTTTGGTCACCGGGCTCGAGATCGCGTCGCGCATGCTCGATCCGCACGATGTCGATTCGATGATCCTGGCGGACGGATGCGGGGCTTGTGTTGTGTCTAGAAATGAAAGTGGAAGCGGCGGCATACTTGCACACGCTACCTATTCACATGGGCAAGACGACAACCGCATAATCTACCTCGGTGCGTCCAATAAACCGGGCGTCGAGGGCTCATGCTACTTCCATATGAACGGCCGCGAAGTTTATAAATACGCGACAAAGTGGGTGCCGCTTGTGATCAAGGACGCTCTCGAAAAGGCAAAGACCTGTATAACTGACGTCGGCATGTTCTTGTTTCATCAAGCAAATGCAAAAATGCTTTGTTCGATAACAAAAAACCTGGCCGAACTATGCAGTGTTCCCGAAGACACGTTCACCGGCCGTGTCCCGACCACTATCGAATTCCTCGGGAACACTTCGGTCGCGACCATTCCGACAATGCTGGACATGATAATCAAACGGCGGCTCGACGGTTATAAGATCAGCCGCGGCGACATCGCCGTAATGGCATCAGTCGGTGCCGGGATGCACTGCAACGCGATCGTTTACCAATTCTAAGGACGGCAATTTCTATGCTCAATCTCGCCGCCGTGCTCGAAAACAGCGCGCGAAAATTCCCGAACAAACCGGCGTTTGTTCTCGGCGGTGCTAACCTGACCTACGGACAGTTGGACGCGTCGTCAAATCAGGTCGCAAACGGCCTGCGTGCCTCCGGGATCAACCCAGGAGATTCGGTCGCGCTGACCTGCCCAAACCTGCCATACTTCCCGATCATTTTCTTCGGCATCCTGAAGGCCGGCGCGGTCGTCGTGCCGTTAAGTGTCTTGCTGAAGACCGAAGAGATCGCGTATCACCTTGCGGACAGCGGAGCTAAGGCTTATTTCTGCTTCGAGGGAACGGCCGAGTTACCAATGGGCCCGATGGGCCACGAGGCCTTTGCGGCAACAGATTCGTGCAAACATTTCTATTTGATCACCGCCCAGCCCGGACTACCTTCGCCGATCGAAGGGGCGGAAACTTTTGCCGGCATGGCCGCGAAGAATCCGGCCGTTTTCGAATCGGTAATGACCGGCGCAGACGACACCGCGGTGATCATCTACACTTCGGGGACAACCGGAAAACCAAAAGGTGCTGAGCTCAGCCACTCAAACCTCATGATCAATGCGATGCTCTGTGCCGATTTTCTTGAGACGTCGCCGCAGGATGTCCAGGTCATCGTCCTTCCGCTTTTTCACGTGTTCGCCTTGACGGTGCTGATGCTGGCGGGATCGTACCGCTCGACGACCAATGTGCTCGTGCCGCGGTTCGATGCGGCGGCTGTTTACGAAGCGATGCTTCACAATAAGGTGACTGTCTTTGCCGGGGTGCCGACGATGTACTGGGGCCTGCTCAATCATCCGGTCGAAGACGATGTCATTGAGGCAGTCGCCGGCAACCTTCGGATCGCGGTCAGTGGCGGAGCTTCGCTGCCCATAAAGGTGCTGGAAGAATTTGAGCAGCGTTTCAGCGTCCCGATCTTTGAGGGATATGGCATGAGCGAAGGCTCGCCGGTCGTAACATTCAACCAAAAGGAATTCGGTCGCAAGCCTGGCTCGGTCGGAACGCCCATCTGGGGCGTCGAGGTCAAGATCGTCGGAGCGGACGGCGAAGAAATGCCGCCCGGCGAGCCCGGCGAACTGCTCTATCGCGGCCACAACGTGATGAAGGGTTATCACAACCGGCCCGACGCGACCGCCGAGACCATCCGCGACGGCTGGCTCTATTCCGGCGACATTGCCTACAAGGACGAGGACGGTTTTTTCTTTATCGTGGACCGCACGAAGGACCTGATCATCCGGGGCGGAATGAACGTCTATCCCCGCGAGGTCGAAGAGGCGATGATCAAGCACGAGGCCGTCTCGCTCGTCGCCGTGATCGGCGTACCGGACGAGCGGCTCGGCGAAGAGATCAAGGCAGTTGTCGTGCTTAAAGAAGAGATCTCGGTTTCCGAGAATGAGCTTATCGAGTGGACGAAGGAACGAATCGCCGTCTATAAATGCCCGCGATTGGTCGAGTTCGTCGAATCTCTCCCGATGAGCGCTACGGGCAAGATCTTGAAAAAAGAACTACGGGGTTGATCCCACGTGATCGCGCTTCGCTGCGACCAATCGCCTGTGATAGTTTATCTGGCCGAGGTGCCAGTTCAAATGGGTAGCCAGGTGCGTCAGGAAAAATCCGGTTTTCATAGGCGAGCCGAAAACCTCGATCGGATAGATGGACTCAAGGTCCTCATCCGTCAACCCGGCCAGGGTTTCAATTACATCATCAAGGGCCGCGTCAACCTCGCTCAATAATTCGGTTCGCGAAACTCCCTTGCGGGTAAACTCCCCGTCGCGGTCCCGTACGTATCCGCTGTCACCTAGCACCGCACCAAAAAAATGCTGCAGGTTTCCAGATATATGAAGGCTAAGATTCCCCGCGGAATTCGATATGTCGCCTTCCACCCGCCAAAGATCGTCGTCATCGGCATAGAGCCCTATCTCGTCCTTCAGCTTCGAAAGATCGCGCCTATACAGCTCACCCAAGATACCGATCAACATAAATTCTCACGCCTTTGCGGCCGCTGCAGGATTCATCATAAAGTCTAGCAGGCGGACGATGGTGTTTTTAATTTCGCGGCGATCCACGACCATATCGACCATTCCGTGCTCAAGCAGGAATTCGCTGCGTTGGAAGCCCTTCGGCAGCTTCTGCCGGATCGTCTGTTCGATCACGCGTGGGCCCGCGAAGCCTATCAGCGCTTTCGGTTCGGCGATATTCACGTCGCCGAGCATCGCAAAGCTCGCAGTGACGCCGCCTGTCGTTGGATCTGTCAACACCGAAATAAAAGGAAGCCTGGCATCATGGAGCATCGCAAGCGCGGCCGAGATCTTGCCCATTTGCATCAGGCTCAGCGCACCTTCCTGCATCCTTGCGCCGCCGGACGCTGCGAAGATGACGACGGCGCCGCGATTCTCGAGCGCTCGTTCGATCAGCCGCGTGATCTTTTCACCTACGGCCGAACCCATCGACCCGCCGATGAAAGACATATCCATCGCGCCCGCATAAACCAGGTGCCCACCCACTTTCCCAGAGCCGGAAACGATCGCTTCAGGCAAACCGGATGAAGCTTTTGCGGCCTCGATCCGCTCCTTGTAAGGCTTGGTGTCGACAAACTCAAGCGGATCGGCAGACGTCACTTCCTCATCGAGCTTCTCGTAGATCCCTTCATCGAAAAGCGAGGCAAGTCGGTCGCGTGCCGGAAGACGGAAATGGTAGGCGCAATGCGTGCAAACCTGGAGTGATTCAATAAGTTCAGGCTTGTACAGCGGATTCTCACACTCGGGGCACTTTACAAAGATCCCTTCAGTCTTAACGGTGCGCTCGGCATCGTTGGATTGGTCCTCGATCTTTGGCTTGTCTCTCTTAAACCACGACATAGACGATTTCGGCTAGATTAGCATACGGGTAGCTATTTGTCGTGGAAGTCCCGGGAGCAAGAGCGGAGGGAGGTCGGGAGATCACCGAAGCACTTCCAGCATTTGCTCGTGAATCAATCCGTTGCTGGCACATATTGGGGGCTGGTAGATGCTGAACTCGGTGCCGTCGTAGTAGCTTAAACGCCCGCCGGCTTCTTCGATAAGCAGTTTCCCGGCTGCGACGTCCCAAGGATTAAGACCCTCTTCCCAAAAACCATCGAACCGGCCGCAGGCAACGTAAGCCAAATCGATGGCCGCAGAACCGTCTCGGCGCACTCCTCGCGACCTCAATAGAAATTCCTTCAGGCTTCGTTCGAAATGGGGGACTTGTTTGAAGTTGTATGGAAACCCTGTGACTATCAGCGATTCTGAAAGGCTTGCCTCCGCAGAGACTGAGATCGGTTTTCGATTCAAAGTAGCTCCACCGCCCTTTTCAGCAGCGAACATCTCATCGCGGGTAGGATCGTAAGTCACACCGACAACAATTTCGCCCTCGCTTTCGAGAGCGATAGTAACGCAGAAACAAGGGTAGCCGTGGGCGTAGTTGGTCGTACCGTCAAGGGGGTCGATGATCCATTTCCATCGAGAATCGCCTCCGGTTACGACTGCCTCACCCGATTCCTCCGCCAGTATGGAATGCTTAGGATAGAAACTCTTGATCCGCTCAATAACGAGTGCTTCGGACGCGAGATCAGCCTCAGTCACAAGATTGATGTCGCCTTTCTTGGTTACCGACGTGATCCGGCCGAATTTTTCGAGGAGCAGGCTGCCAGCCTCGCGGGCCGTTTGAATTGCAAAATTTAGCATAGAGACGAGATCGTGTCTGCCGCCTCAACGACGAAAATAAATATCGATATAATCAGTCGCCTGATCGCACGGATTATCCATTTGCATTAGCCGCCAATACTTACGGTTCCCAGTGATCCTAAAAACGAACTCGCCTTCGCGAGTGCACGGCTCGCCGTCGTTGATGTGGCTGATCTGCGTAATGATCGTGCCTTGAAATGTGAATTCCTTAGCGTCTATAGAACTTATGTAACCGTCGATCCGCAGAAGATCGCTGTTACCGCGTCCCTTTTGTTCGCCCTTTATTCGATAAACACCTCGAGTATTGGTCACGGTCGCTGTTCCAAAGTGTTCCCAGCTAATCCATTGCAGCGACAACATGCGCTTCCCGAGCAACATTCTGGCTCCAGCGGGACTATTAACTTTAGTTCTTTCCTGCGAAAAAGCGGGAACTACGATCAATAGAATGGTAAAGATGATCAGACCTGATCTTTTTTTCATTTCTGGACCGCCCCCGGTTTCGTTTCTATCAATGAGAATGTACGGTCTGCCAAACGCAGAAACTCCAGCACCTGCTTGTCCCAAAAGGCCCAATTATGGGCCCCGGGCAGCTGACGGTACTCGTGCGGAACCTTTTTTTCCACCAGAAGCGATACGAATTCCCGATTATTCTGGAACAGAAAATCCTCAGTTCCACAGTCGACATACAAAAAGGGCATTGACTTGATCTTTTCTGGCGAGGCCTCCCGTACAATATGGAAAAGATCGTTCCCTTTTCTGGCTTCGTTGCCGCTCGGGCCGAAAATGCCATCTATGGTCTTGCCGACCGCGCCGGGAAACTGAGCCTCAGTTATGGAAGCTGCGCCAAGTGCACCGCTGAACGAGCCGGCGAGAACGAACTTTTCCGGATATTTCAACCCGAATTTCAATGCTCCGTAACCTCCCATGGACAGCCCCGCGATCGCTCGCTTATCGCGCGACGCTATCACACGATATTTCTTCTCAACCTCCGGAATCAGCTCCTTCACGATATAGCTTTCGTATTTGTCTGAGGCTCGGCTGGTACTGTCGGTGTACCATCCGTTTTCTCCTTCCGGCGTGACAATGATCAAGTTGTGAGCCTCGGCATAGCTGCGAATCCTCGTAAGATCGGTCCAGTTCTTGTAGTTGCCGGTCAGGCCGTGAAGCAGATATAGCACCGGAAATCGATCGGCAGTTCTTGTGGAATAAGCTAACGGCAGGACAACGCGATACGGCATATCGCGCCCCATCAGGTCGCTCTTCAGCCTACCCTCATCCGGAGCCCGGTGGTCGCTGTCTCCCCTTACAGTCAGCGTTGTGGTGCTTGGACGGGATGTCTGGGCCGCGAACGAAGCCGCAGTGAACAATATCAGCAGCCAAGCAATCGTTCCTCTTAGACGCATCAGTTTTTGCTCCTTCAGCAGGCTTATCGGAAAAGCCCTTCGAACCAACCCTTTCCGCTACTTTCTTCCTTTGCGGCGACCTGCGCCAGTTCGCCCGCATCGAGCCACACGCCCGTGCATTGGTCACAGACGTCAATGGTTATATTCTCGTATTCGGTCTCGAATAGGGTGCCGTCGCATTTAGGACATTTAAGATGAAGATCTTTGGCATTCTCCTCGTTCAGCTTCGCCTTCATCTTTTCAAGAAGTTCTTTTTCTTTTCGGTGAAAATATTCGTTTTCAAGCGCCCTTCCGCGGTCATCAAGTTCGATCGGCATAAACGCAGTTCTACCTCCAACTATCTTTGAAATGTGGATACAGACAAAAAATAACAGGTCGCGGGGAATTAGAAAAGTTGGGCTCGGAGGGCTCCGATCAATTCTCGGTCTTGTGGACTGAGCGCATCCGCTGTCGGGCCTTTTTGGTGCGTCTTGACGGAGCCTTGCGTTTCAGGTTCGATTCAGCCCATTCCGACACTTGTTTTAATGGGTGCCACTCCAAGCTCTCCAATGGCAAAACCTCGCTGGACGAATCTTTAAGTTTTAGTGTCCCAAAGGCGACGAGGAAAATTGCTGAATTAAAGAGGGCACCAACGAGAATCACGAGCCAGCCTGGAGCCAAGCCTACCCGAGCCCGAGCAAAAAACAGTTCCCAGAATCGCTCCAGATCTTGAGGCGTTTGTGTTGGAATGGGCGAAGGATGGATATAGATCTTCAACGCCCACGAAAGTGCCAGAAGAATGAAGATCCAAAGATAGTTCGCCCGAAGCCGGCGTCCAACTGCTTCCCATTCGCTGATCGTGAAATGGGGTGTAACCAGATCAGCCGAAATGTGCTCCGCCCATTCCTGATCGGGTGGTATTGTGCGATGGGAAAGCATCGGCGCAAAGTATCCGGTCTCAAGTACCCGTACTCTGTTAGCCCACACTTCATAATAACGATACCGGCGGGCTTCCATGAAAAGGAAGATCGAGACCAGGATCGAATTTATCGGGATCGCAAAATGAGGGTTATCCGGTGAGCTGAACACGAACGACAGCGTTGCACCGGCGGTGATAACGGCCCAGTTAGTCGTAGCATCCAGACGGTTTCGCCAGATATTCGAGCGCTGGATCTCCCCGCGATAGAAATGGACCATCGCGGTATTGAATTCGGCCGGCGAAAGCTTTTTGGCAATGGTTTGAGGGGTTGCCTTTGGCTTTGTAGTCCGCTTTTGTACTTCTTCAGCGAAAGCCCGGAAGGATTCTGGAACCTTGGTAATGTGAAGCTCTTCGTCAGACGTCGCGGCCTGCGTCCGAGCATCCTCTTTCATAGCGTGCTTGGGGAAAGAAAAGCGAAGATAGCGTGAAACTTCGCTATAAAAAAATTAGCACCTTCCAATTGCGTATGCAAGGAATTTCGGACGCTCGAAACGATTACCCGAACGGCTTTCCAACTGTTAAAATCCCGAGAGATGGAAGAACGCGACACTGAGTTCATGGGCATCGCACTGGAGCAGGCTCGGGCCGCGGGAAATATTGGCGAAGTCCCTGTTGGATCCTGCATCGTGGACGCGGGCGGTTCAATTGTTGCAACCGGTTTTAACCGCACTATCGTGGATAACGATCCGACGGCTCACGCGGAGATAATTGCTCTACGTTCCGCAGCTGCATCTCTCGGAAACTATCGCCTGATCGGGACAACAATTTATTCGACGATCGAGCCGTGCGTTATGTGTGCCGGAGCACTTGTAAACGCCCGAGTAAAGCGCCTTGTCTTCGGTGCGACCGACGCACGGTATGGGGCTGCAGGATCGGTATTCAATTTATGTGATACCCCCCTGTTGAACCACGAGGTAGAGATAACTTCCGGCATACGCGTAGAAGAATGCCGTGAGTTAATGCAGACGTTTTTTAAGGCCAGACGGTGATCCGTTTCGATCGATAAAGCCTCTTTATCGCGGCTAAATGCGCTCGACACTTTAACCTTTTTATTTTATTCTTTATTCTTTGAGTTTGCGGAGAGGTGCGAGAGTGGTTGAATCGGGCAGTCTCGAAAATTGTTGAGCCTTAACGGGTTCCGTGGGTTCGAATCCCACCCTCTCCGCCAGTAATTTCCCTTCGAAGCTTCCGTCCTTCAAATCGTATGTTTATCAGAATGAGAAATAGCTCGAAAAGGCATTTTTCGTCGATCGTGCTTGTAATACTGGCTCTCGCGGTTACATTAGGGTGCGCTCGTATATCAGAGATGATCAAGAAGGAATCGGGCAACGCTCCTGCATCCAGCCCATCCTCGCCCTCAACCGACGGCCCTGGAAAGTCGACGAGGGGGGAAGGCGAGAACACCCTGGTCAAGAAGACAAACTACTACATCAGCGACTGTTACAACCGTTATTCAAACCGGATCGTGGAAAGCCACAATCGCTATGCGTCGTGGATCAAAGACGTCGAACAGGGCCCGACGGGCAAAGAAAGGATCGTCTATGGCCTTTATGACGTCACCGGCGATGGATCGGATTGCGAAAAGGCACTCGAATCGGCGAAAGGATTGGAGCCTTCGATGCCCGAACTCGACGCCGCTTCTGATGCCTACCTTGTCGCACTCAAGCAAGCTATAGCGGCGATCCGCGACATTTACCCTTATTACGAGCAGGAAGACTATAAGGACGACGGATTTGCTAAAGGTAAGGCCGCACATTCAGGTCTGATGGAAGCCTTTCGAGATTTTAAGACCGCGAATACGGCGTTTGCATCGCAGGTTGACAGACTTGAGGATGAGGTTGCTGAAAAGGAATTTGAACGACTCACGGACGATGGACGCACGTCGGAGGCCGTTGTCGTGGAAACGGGTATAAAGGCCAAAAAGATAAAGAATCTGCTCCAGCAGAAAGAATTCGAAAAGATCACTGCGGATGAGCTTAATCCGCTGATCGAAGAATTTGGCGAAACCGTCGAGAGACTAAAAACGGAGAATTCGAAACCTTCAGCAAACCTTTACACGTCGGCCTGTGATGAATTCACAAAGGCGTCAAAAGAGATGATGCGCCGTATTCGTGACGGCAAGAAATTTACCGACATTGAACGGCGGCAGATCGCAATGGGTGCCGGCTGGATGGTCGAGGGTTCGCCCGCCAAGGTGATCAAGGCCTACAACGATATGATCCAGCGTCGAAGCATGGCTAGATTTTGACCAGCAGGCACCGGCGCCGTTTTGCTTTTGCGTAGCCCGCTTCTTGGCTTGACCTATCCTGTCCAAAAGCCCACAATTCCGTCACAGCTCTACTTTACTATCACGACCTTCAGGAGGATCAATCATGCCTTTGACAAAAAGGTTGTCGGCAGAGTTTCTTGGCACGCTGTGGCTCGTTTTGGGGGGATGCGGTAGCGCGGTGCTCGCTACAGCGTATCCGAATCTCGGCATTGGCTATGCAGGTGTCGCATTGGCGTTCGGCCTTACCGTCCTGACCATGGCCTATGCGATCGGCCATATATCGGGATGCCATCTTAACCCCGCGGTCACGCTTGGCCTATGGGCAGGAAAGCGATTTCCGGGTAACGAAATACTTCCTTACGTTATAGCACAGGTACTCGGCGGCATCGCCGGTGCCGGCCTGCTTTTTCTTATCGCGACCGGGAAAGCCGACTTTGACGTAGCCAAAGGCTTTGCAGCCAATGGCTATGATGCAAATTCGCCGGGCGGATATAATCTGATCTCCGCCTTCACCACTGAGGTCGCGATGACGTTCTTCTTCCTAGTGGTCATTCTCGGAGCGACGCATCGATTGGCCCCGAAAGGCTTTGCGCCGATCGCCATCGGCCTTTGTCTTACGCTGATCCACTTGATATCGATCCCGGTGACGAACACCTCGGTCAATCCGGCCCGTTCGACCGGCCCTGCGGTATTCGTACAGGGTTGGGCCATCGGACAACTTTGGCTCTTCTGGGTCGCCCCGATCCTGGGTGCAATGCTTGGCGGATTTTTATATACTTGGCTTGGAGACGACGACGCGGCCCCAGCCGGTGAAACGGTCGCGGTGATAGAGGAAACCGTCATCGTCGTCGATGAAGAGACCTAGTCCTAAGCCCGTTCTCACGGCAGGTTTCGGATTTTCGGTTCGTCGCCGAAAAACAAATGCATCGCGGAAAGGTGCAAGAGTGGTTGAATTGGCAGCATTGGAAATGCTGTGAGCCTTAACGGGTTCCGTGGGTTCGAATCCCACCCTTTCCGCCAGAAATAGAAAGGACAAAGGCGAAGTGATAAGGGAAAAATTGGTCCCTGCCTTTGTCCTTTTCTCTTTTCCACTTTTTCACTTTTCACGCGTTATCCATTATCCTTTAAAACGGGCTTCAGGCTCCGCACAAGGTTTGAGTTGTGAACTCCGCTAGGCGAGGAATCGAGCAACGGTAGCAATTTCATCCTGTGTTGCGGTTAAGTCTGAAGCCTTTTTCATTTTTCCCCGTTCCACGAGCCTCTTCCCTTTATCCTTTATCTTTTATCCATTATTCTTAAGAAAATGTCCTATCAGGTTATTGCCAGAAAATGGAGGCCCCAGACCTTTGAGGAGGTCACGGGACAAGAGGCAATTACTCAAACGCTGAAGAATGCGTTGGAGTATGACCGATTGCATCATGCCTATCTGTTTTCGGGCGCTCGTGGAGTGGGCAAGACGACGACGGCGCGACTTCTCGCCAAAGCCCTCAACTGCCATAAAACGGGCGACAAACCGAACGTCGTCCCCTGCCGAACAGACGCATCGGATGCGTGCCCTTCTTGTATCGAGATCTCCGAGAGCCGGTCGATGGATGTCCTCGAGATCGACGCGGCTTCGCACACAGGCGTGGACGACATCCGCGACACGATCCTCGAGGGAATCAACATCAGGGCCGCACGAGATCGCTTTAAGGTGTTTATCATCGACGAGGTCCATATGCTCTCACGGAACTCGTTCAATGCGCTTCTGAAGACGCTTGAGGAGCCGCCGCCGAACGTTATGTTCATAATGGCGACGACAGAGCTTCACAAGGTTCCCGAAACTATACTTTCGCGCTGCCAGGAGTTCGAGTTTCGTACAATTGCGCTGCAGAAAATTTTCGACAGGCTTAAGATCATTGCAGGTGCCGAAAAGATCGAAGTTTCTGATGCGGCCCTTAAAGAGATCGCCCGCTCCGGTGAGGGCTCGATGCGTGATGCGCAATCGAATTTCGATCAGGTCATCAGTTTTTCCGGCGAAAAGATAGATTTGCCCGATGTGGCGTCTGCGCTTGGGCTGGCCGGTTCAGCGATCATGGTGAAGGTATTGTCGGCACTTGGCGGCCAGGATTCCCGATCCGTCCTTGAAGTGGTTGACGAACTAACTTCTCGCGGTCATGACCTGCGCAGCTTCTGTCGCGATATGCTCTCGCTCTTTCGCGACTTGCTCGTCTTCAAGGTCTCTGACGGGGACGAAAAACTGGCAGAATCGTCGGCGCTAACGCCTGCCGAGCTCGCGGAATACGCGTCAGGTTTCAATGAATCCGACCTTGTTCGCTTCTTTAATTCTCTATCCGAGACAGAATCGAAGCTTCGCGAAGCGGTTAATGGTCGCTACGTTCTCGAGATTGGGCTCGTCAAATTGATCGAGATGCGTAGTTTAACAGGTGTAGAGAGTATTTTAAGGCGTCTCGCTGCGATCGAAGGAGGCCTGACAGATTCTCCCGGAATTGGTGAATCAACACCTGAGCCGCCAATTGCGGAAAAAAAAACTTTGAACGGGGAACGAGCGCATGAAAAGCATCAATTCCCCGCCGCATTTCCCGCGCAGGACGAATCGAGAGAGTTAGCCGAGGCGGAGCCGATTGCGGTCGAACCTGTCGGACCCACGGCAGTTCTTTCTGGTTCATCGCCGCTGCAGTCCCAAAGTAATGAACGCAGTGATTCCGCTCCTATTTCGTCTGTGGAATACGATCTCACCTTTTTGGATTCGATCGAATTTGCGTTACCCGATATACCTTCCGAAATGCTCGATCACAGCGAGGACGAATGGCTGGACAATGCTTACTCGCGACGCCTGGCTTCTTCCGGCGACGATCTTAGGCCTATCGCAGGAGCAAAGGAAATGGCGGTCGTGCTGACGGGTACTCGAAAACCGGCGATAGCCGTGGGAATTGATACCCGCACTGCAAGTGGTGCCGCTGCCGCCGCCGCACCGGCATTCAACGTCAATGCAAGACCGGTGTTTGAAGTGGATCCGTCGGTCGAACGACCACCTTTGTCCGAATCTGCGACCCAAGAGGAAATGATCGCCTACGCAGAGTCTGACCCGACCGTTCGGGCCGTATTGCGTATATTTCAAGGTTCGATCAAGCACGTCCGTCGGACCTAGCCACGGAACATTATTGACCACGCTTTCGTATTCTTGATCGATTTGGCAGAATCAGAACTTATTGAATGAATTTCAGAATTGCCTCGGCGAGCCATCTCTTTTCACTCACTGTGCTGATCGCAATATTGGTCGGCGCGGCCGCGGTCGTTGCACAATCAAATCAGCCTTTTTCCATTAACACTTCTCCATTGCCGGCACCGACCGGCCCTGTCAACGACTATGTCGGTGTCATTGACGAGTCGACAAAAACCCGCCTTAACAAGCGACTGATCGAGTTTCGCGACAGTTCAGGCGTGGAAATAGCGGTAGCGATCGTTAATACGACCGGCGAGCGCCCCATATTCGATTATTCCCTCGCAGTCGCGAGGGGCTGGGGGATCGGATCGAAGGAGGACGACAACCCAAGTGCGTTGCTATTTGTTGCGATCGATGATCGGAAGTACTTCACGCAGGTCAGCAAGGACTTGGAAGACGAACTGCCGGACGGAATGGTCGGAAGCCTGCAGCGGCAGCACCTAGTACCCGAATTTCGAAATGGTAATTTTGCGAAAGGCATTTCAGATACCATCGAGGCCTATATTCGAACCTACGAGGCACGCCGCTCTGGTACCGCTCCTGCAAAGCCTGCAACGCGTGGAGATCGGCAAAGCCCGAATAGCGGTGGGTTCAACTGGATCCTATGCTGTTTCATTCTCGTGTTCGTCGTGTTCCCGATACTTTCTTCCATCGTTCGCAGATCTAAAGGGCGTGACCGCGATGATGATGGCGACGGCGGGATCGGTGGAAGCGCTTTGCCCTGGATCATCGGCTCGGCGATCTCAAATATTGCCAGCTCTAGCGATTCGTCTTCGAGCAGCTGGGATTCCGGTTGGTCGTCGGGTGGTTCGGATTGGGGCGGTTTTGGCGGAGGCGGCGATTTTGGAGGGGGAGGAGCCGGCGGAGATTGGTAAGGCGATCTCCCTGTCTCGCGTTTCCGGGTTTCGGGATTTTGCTGAAATCGAAAAGTCGCGACACGGTTAAAGGATCGGAATTGACCTATGAACCATCAATTTGAAGCATTGATCGACGATCTCAAATCAACGCACGGCCGCAATCTGGCTTCGGTGATCCTCTATGGCTCGGCGGCGGCGGGAGATTTTCTACCAAGTCAGTCTGATCTCAACTTGCTGATTGCTCTACACCGGATCACGCCAGAGGACCTTCGTAACGCACACGCCTGCGTACGGGAATGGCGTCGCCTTGGCCACCCCGTCCCGGTCTATTTCACAGTGTCGGAGTTGAAGAATGCCGCAGACGTCTTCCCGATCGAGTTTCATCAGATGGAAATTGCACGTAAGGTGCTATACGGAAAGGATGTGCTTGCCGAACTGAAGATCGACGACCATTATCTTCGCCATCAAGCGGAATATGAGCTGCGCAGCAAGCTGATCTATCTGCGGCGAAAATATATTCCTGTCTCTAATTCGGTCGAAGGGCTGTGCAGGCTAATGGCCGATAGCTTGCCGAGCTTTGCCGCCGTGTTTAGGGCCATTCTTATTCTAGACGGGACCGAACCACCTGCAACCAAGCACGAAATAGTAGCCATGACGGTGGAAAGGGTTGGTCTCGACGGTATCGTATTTGAAAAAATCTTTAACATTCGTGAGAATAATTTTGCTGCGAGACTTGATGAGATCGGTGCCAACGAGTTATTTGGCCAATATATGACGCAGATCGAGAAGGTGATCGATTCGGTTGATTCCATAGGGCGTTCTGACGCCTTCAGCGGCGAATGAACAGAACGACGTTTGTCATCAAGGAAAAGAAGGGTACAAAGAGGAGAAGAAAAATGAAGAGAGCGATCTTATTATCAATTGCTTTAGTGGCCGTTGCCGGCTTTAGTGGATGCAGCTATAACGAGCTGACTGCAAAGCAGCAGCAAGTAAAGGGGAAATGGGCAAATGTGGAGAGCTCGCTTCAACGCCGCGCCGATCTAATTCCGAATATGGTTGAGACGGCAAAGATGGCTGGGGTACAGGAGCAGGAGGTCTTTGGACAGATCGCAGACGCACGTTCGCGTTTGCTAGGGGCTCAGCAGGCACAGCCGGCTGGACCGGACGGCGACAAGACCCCTGAACAAAAGCAAGCGATCATCGAAGCGAATAACAGCTTTGGCGGCACGATCGGACGGCTGTTGATGCTTCAGGAGCAATATCCGCAACTCCGGTCGAGCGAGGCATTTATGAAGGTCCAGGACGAGCTCTCCGGCACTGAGAACCGGATCAATGTCGCCCGCATGGATTTTAATCAGGCGGTGACCGACTACAATACCACCCGCAATTCTTTCCCGGCCGTTTTAACTGCTGGGCTGCTGGGCTTTAAGGAAGAGCCATTTTTCCAGGCAGAGGAAGGTGCACGCCAGGCTCCGAGAATTCCAGATGCAAATTCGCTCCGACGGCCGGAGAACGCTCCGCCGGCGAACCGCTGATCGTATAGCTTAGAATCCGCGGGAACTGCACATCGAACAATGATCGCAAGGCTTGCCGTTCGGCTCGAACGCGCAGGCCTTTTCTCCTTTCAGACTATCGACGACCTTATCTGCAACCGCCTCGACTACGGCAAATTTTTCCATGCTAGGATGAATGGATATGGGATCTTTGTATGCGGCTCGTGGATTTGCAGCGGCCTCCAACTTGTCGAGGCGATGATTTATCTTTTCGATACTCGCAAAAACAGACGCAAGTTCCCCTCCCGCCTGCTCGGCATCAAGCAGCTTTGCTATACGATCGGCTAGTTTTCGTGAATCACTCACTTTATTTTTACGGATTGGTCCATCAGGGCAAAGCCAATAAATTTAGAAATGCATGAGATCGTATCTGCCTCTCTTGACCAAGCCAGCCGGTGCCTATTGAAGGAGGTCTATCCTATCTACAACTGCAACGATCGCCGAATCGATAGCGGCTCCGGGACGCCCGGTCGCAGCGGTCGATGCAGACCAACCTTCTTGAGCGATAACAACTATGTCGCCTTCACCTGAATCGACGGCGTCAAGCGCCAGGCACGTGTATTCCATTTCGTCACCTTCCGGTGAAAGCTGCCGGCAAAGCATTATGCGCGAACCTTCATAACGCTGATTTTTCTGCGTTGCAACTACGTTTCCGATAACGCGGGCGATCAACATATGCTCATTTGCTGCCTTGCTGCACGTGTGAGTCAGAGTCGATAATACCGACTATCGTGCAGTCAGTAGGGGTTTCGTCACGTTTGAACGGGAACGACGCCTCCTTCCCGCGGCACCAGAAGACAAGTTCCCCGACGCCTGCCCCGACAGCATCAAGCGCCACCATCGGTTTTCCCTTTTCATTCAGATCGGCATCGAGGGTCTGGACGATCAAAAACTTTCGTCCGAGAAGGGTCTCGTTCTTCACAGTCGAAACCACGTTTCCGATGACACGAGCGATCTGCATCCCTACCTACCGGTTTTCTTGTACGAGGCGTAAACTACTGATAGAAACGATACGACCAGCACAAAGCTCAGCTCCATTCCATTCCGCCCCGAACCTACCACGAACCAACCTTCTTTCCAGTGGATCAAATAAACGCCGACAAGCAGCTGCCCGACAAAAAGCAGCCCTATGATCCAGGCATAGAACCCTGCCGCAAACAGAACGCTCCCTATCAGCTCGAACAGAGTGATGGCCCATGCGAGATAAAATCCGAGCGGAAACCCCTGTGACCCCAGATACTCGCCAAATCCCCCAACCGCACCATTTGCGACCCGAGACGCCCCGTGAACGAACATCACGGACGCGAGCATTACTCTGATAGCCGTTAGTGAGAACCGAAGCCTGTCGCCGGAAATGAAGGCCATTGATCAATTTGCTATAGCGCTAACGTCCTGTTTCGGTTGTAAGGTCGATCGTGTCAATAACCCCTATTATGGCCGAATCGACGGGGCAATCCTTGTTCCCTTCGGCCATTCGGGCTGAAGAGCCGCCAACCACGATGACCCTTTCATGAAAACCGGCACCGACAGTATCGACCGCGACGACATAGCCGCTCTGGTCAGTACCGTCCAAATTTATCGGCTTCACGATAAGGAGTTTCTTGCCGTGAAGCCGTTCATCTTTCTGCGTGGACACGACCGTGCCCAAAATGCGTCCGATTATCATATTGTGAGCAATAGACAGTAAGCAGTCAGCCGACACGTAAAGTGATTCTGCACACGGCCTGTCTAAAACTGCCTACCTCATTACGACCGGTAAGCGCTCGTCAACGCTTGAATGCGGCCTTGGGATCACGTGGACGCTGACGAGTTCGCCGACCCGGCGTGCGGCCGAAGCCCCGGCATCGGTGGCGGCTTTCACGGCCGCTACATCTCCACGAACAATGGCCGTAACAAACCCCGCACCGATCTTTTCATAGCCCACGAGCTGCACGTTTGCTGCTTTTACCATCGCGTCTGCGGCCTCGATCATCGCAACCAGGCCTTTACATTCAACCATTCCTAATGCTTCTTGCATTTAGATCGCTCCTGAATCCCTCGAATTATAATCCCGAAAGTGGTGCTAGTTTAACTTAATTTGGCCGCCTGGCTCAAAAGGTCGATCAACTCTTCGCGAGTAAAGGCGATCTTTGCTCCGTTTGACGCCACGGACGAGGTGCATATTGCGTCGGCCCCGCTGTCTTCATGAAGGTAACCGCATGCCTGACATCTTGCCGATTCGTCCAGAAAGCCCGCCCTTTCCCTGATCTCGATAAGTTTTTCGATCGCATCGGCGGGCAGATCGTTTGCACCGCCAAGAGCCTTCGCGAGAATTGCGATCTTAGCCGTATGTTCAAGCGTTTCGAGCCGGTCGTAAGCCTCCCAGATGTGCTTGCCATAGGCTACTGCCCCGTGATTTGCCATTAGCAACGCGTTATGAACATCTACATATGGCTTCATTGCGTCTGTGAGTTCATCAGTCGAGGGCGTCCCGTAATCGGTAAGCGGCACGCAGCCCAGCGTCAGGACCACTTCAGATAATATCGGCTTGTCAATTGCAAGCCCGGCAACGGCAAAGGCGGTGCCATGCGGCGGATGAGCGTGACATACGGCGTGGATCTCCGGCCGCATCTTGTAGATCAGCAGATGCATTGCCAGTTCAGACGAAGCCTTGTTCTCGTTCAACGGCTTTCCTTCCATGTCCGTGATCGCAAGACATTCTTCGGTGAGCCGGCCCTTCGATGTCATCGTAGGCGTTGCGATCACGCGGTCTTCATCCAGGCGAATGCTGACGTTGCCGTCAAACGCGACCACATAATTGCGGTCGTAGAGCAATTTGCCGATCTCAACGATCTGCCTTCTGGCCAGTCCCTCGTCCATAAAAAATTCAAGCCACAGATTAACATTAAACCCACGGTTACCGTTAATCTGCGGCTATCTCTCGAAGAGCAAAGGCTCGATCAAACTACGACATACTAATAAATGGTAAAGGTGTAATCGATCGTAACAAATCTCGAAGTCGGAACGCCGCTAACCTTTTTTGGTTCAAACTTGATCTTGCGTGCTGCCTGGATCGCCTGTTCGGTAAGACCGTCCGGCAAGCCTCGAAGTACCACTATTTCACCAACGTCCCCGTTTGAAAGCAGATTGACCTTGAGTCTGACGATCCCTTCGACCTCGTTCTCTCGGGCAATATCGGTATATGCGGCCTTTGGCTTACTGGTAATTAGAAATGACGTGTTCGAATTTTCTACGTCGGAATCAGACGACTGTATCAGACGCTCGAACTTTTGGTTCTTACAAAATTTCGAACCACCATGTCCGACGGACCACCCAAGGCTATTGATAGGAGGTGCCGGCACTTCGATCGGCGTGAAAAAATAAAAAGCAGCGACACCAACGAGAGAACCTAGCGTAAAAGGAAGAATACGACTTAAGATCAACCGGTACATCTAAAAACTCCGTTCCTAAACCAATGAGCCGCAGTTCGCTATTGCGTTGGCCTGCGGCTCATATTTCCATCGAAAGATTACCTTTCGTTCTTGCGAAGCACAACCCGCGGGGGAGGAGGCGGTGGAGGAGGCTCAAAATTCGGGAGATCAGTATCAAGATTAAATCTCAGTTCCGTGTTCCTTTTCATCTCCTCAATTTCTCGACGAAGTTCGCGATTCGACCGCTTCAGCTCTCGATTCTCTTCCCTGAGCTTGTGAAACTCACGATATTTATGCGATTTGCGCGGAAAATTAAGCGACGGCGTCGCGATATTGACAAAAAAGCTCGCGATGAAGAGGCCCGCTGCAAACGCTGCAAAAAATGGAACGACTCTTTTAAAAACTCCCAGGAACAACATTCTGATTCACCTCATGATAGCTTCTGTCAATACTTACGCAGCATTCTCGAGATCGGTTTCAAGAAAACCAGCTAACCTGTGATCTATTTTATACCTTTCCAGCCAGACCGCAAAGTTTTTTCTGAACCGATGGAAAAAAGCCTTCAAAACCTGCCTAAATGGCCCTGCTTGACCGACCGGCATGGCCGGGCACTATTACTGACCTCTAAAGGTTGATGCCGATGTCGCCGTTTCCCGTTGCCCTAACGAGAATTTTGAATTACAATCCGTGTTTCAAGTATGAAACAATGATCGCGTTGCTATCCGGAAAACTTCTCGAAAAACATACGAACACAGCGATCGTGGATGTAGGCGGTGTAGGTTACGAAGTATCGATACCGCTAACCACGTTCTATGATCTGGGGGAGATCGGTTCTCATGTCGAGCTGCGGATCTACACCCATGTTCGCGAAGACGCCATACAACTGTTCGGGTTTTCGTCGGCACGAGACCGCGAGTTGTATTTGAAATTGATATCGGTTCAGGGGGTCGGGGCAAGATCTGGCATAACCATGCTAAGCGGCATGAGCGCCGAAGAGATAATTACTGCCATCCGCACCGATAATGTAGCAAAGTTGACGGCGATTCCCGGCGTAGGGCGAAAAACGGCAGAGCGTCTGGTAGTCGAACTACGTGACAAACTGGCGGATCTGGCCGTGGGTTCGACCGCTGCTGCGGCGGCGGGAAGTGGTTCTGTGGAATCGCCAGACTCTGACCCCGTAGGAGTTTTCGACGACGCACTCTCTGCATTGGTCAATCTCGGGTATCAAAAGAACGCAGCTGAAAAAGCTTTGCAGCAGGCCCGCCAAGACGGAGTCGAGCCGAGTGTTCAGAAGATGCTCAAGGCCGCTTTGCAAAGATTGGCGAAATAGGAACGCGGGCACCCCGGTCCGCAGTTCTGAGAGCGGACGTCACATCCGTGGTCCATCGAATGCTCGAGATACTCGATCACATTCGCAGCGATATTTCGAAACTCGACCGAAAGGCCGTGTTTGCTTTGGTATATGCGGCATTTGGGCTGACGTGCATTTATTACCTGAAAGATCAGGAGGCGGTCGCGAGGTTTCTGGTCGGGACGCGGTTCGGGGAATTTGGAGACTGGATCGGTTATTCGCCGGACAATAATCTGCCGGGGCTCGGGTGGTGGGTCGCGGTCGTGACGTTCTTCTATTTCGTGCCGCCGTTCCTCGCGATCAAGTTCTGGTACGGTGAGCGGTTGAGCGATTACGGCTTGAAAGCGGTGATCGAGCCGGGGTTCGGAAAGCTGCTAGCGGCCTGCATCGCGGTGATGCTGCCGATCACATATCTGATGTCTCTGACATCGGGATTTGCTGCAAAGTATCCGTTTCTTCGTATTTACAATGGCGAACCCTACATAGGCCGAACCTTATTGGTTTGGGAACTGTTATACTTCATCCAGTTCTTTGGGCTGGAGTTTTTTTTTCGCGGGTTTCTGGTGCACAGCCTGAAGGGGTCGCTGGGGCTTTACTCGATCTTTGTGATGACCGTGCCCTATTGCATGATCCACTTCAGTAAGCCGCCTGCGGAGACCTTCGCCGCGATCGCCGCCGGTGTGTTTTTGGGATGGCTCTCCTACAAAAACGGCAGCATCTGGCTCGGGCTGATATTGCACTGCGCGGTCGCGTTTTCGATGGATATTCTTGCACTTCATGCCAAGGGTTTGCTTTTTTAGCTATATTTTTAACAGGATGAACAAGATAGATTACGACTCGGAACATCCTGTAGAGCCTGTTTGACTATTTGATGGAAGCAGCGAAAAGCATCAGAAACGAAGACCTGACCAACGAAGAGAGACGCTTCGAGGCGACGTTGAGGCCCGCGCAGTTGGCGGAGTACATAGGACAGGCGAAGGTTAAAGACAACCTGCGTGTGTTTATGAAGGCGGCGTTGAAGCGGCGGGAAGCGTTGGACCATATTCTGCTGACCGGCCCGCCGGGGGTTGGCAAGACGACGCTGTCAAATATCGTCGCGAATGAAATGGGCTCGGCGCTCAAGACCACGGCCGGGCCGATAATTGAGAAGGCGGGCGACCTGGCGGCAATACTGACCAACCTGGAAGAAGGTGATGTCCTTTTCATCGACGAGATCCACCGACTGAATCCCGCGATCGAAGAAATCCTGTATCCGGCGATGGAGGATTACAGCCTCGACCTGATGATCGGACAAGGAACGGCGGCGAGGTCGATCAAGCTTGAGCTGCCGAAGTTCACACTCGTTGGTGCGACAACAAGGCCGGGCCTTATAACTGCTCCCTTGCGAGGGCGTTTCGGCATCATCTTTCATCTCGACTTCTACGGCATTGCCGAACTCCAGAAGATCGTTGAACGATCCGCCGGGATCTTGGGAATCGAGATCGACCCGACCGGATCTAACGAGATCGCACGTCGCTCTCGCGGTACGCCTCGTATCGCCAACCGATTGCTGCGACGGGTCCGGGACTATGCCGAAGTTGATCACGATGGACGGATCTCAGAGCATGTAGCCAACGATTCTCTGAACCGAATGGAGGTCGACACGTTCGGCCTCGACGAGATGGACCGGAAATTCCTGCTTACGATAATCGAAAAGTTCGATGGCGGCCCCGTCGGCCTCGGCACGCTTTGCGCGGCTCTCCAAGAAGAAAAAGATTCGATCGAAGAGATCATTGAACCCTACCTGCTCCAGATCGGATTCCTGAACCGTACCCCGCGCGGCCGCATGGCCACTCGTCTCGCCCATGAGCATTTCGGCCTTGATCTTTCCTCGTCCGCATCGTCTAACACGCCGTTGTTTGACCAATAAAATCTTGATTGTGGGGAACTATGGGTTTAGACTTAGAAAAAGCCAGCTTTTACCCTGTTTACACTGGTATAGCCCGACGGGCTAAGCGGAGTCGATATGGACATAAGAACGCTGAAAAGCACCAAATTCCGTTTCCTTGTCGCTGCTTGTATTTTGTTTCTTGTTTCCGCCACTGTAGAAGCGCAGGCATCCAGGGCCAATACCGCCTTAGAGCGCCGTGTCGACACGATGAATCGGCAGGCCCGAGAATATGACCGGGAAAGCCTGACTCGTGATGTTAAAGGGAAAAATGCGGCTGAGACCGCCAAGAGAAAGCGAGAGGTCCTGGTTGAGATCGAAGAAGATCTGAAGGCACTGCAACTGGCGTACAACAATGCGATCATGCTTGTCAAAAACTCCAGCCAGATCACAAATGAATTCAGGATCGCGACCGGAAAAGGTGTTGAGCGAGCCGCCCGCCGGCTAAAGGCAAACTTGGCGCTGCCTGAACCGAAGGAAGCAGAAATACAACAGCCTGATTCGCAAGCGAATAATCAGTCCGACACCTTAACCGAGCTCTGCCGGAAGATTTACTCTCTCGTCACAAATCCGCTATTTGAGAACAGCACAGGGCTCGACCTGGATCTAGCCGTTAAGGCCCGGCGCGACATTGAATCGCTTATCGAGCTATCGTCTCGACTGACAACAGAGATCGCAAACCAGCCGAAGTAACCGGCGGCGTGAGTTTACTCTGCATATTTTGGGCACTCCGCGCCGCTGGCCTAATCTTCCTCTTCAGCCTCGCTCGCCAACAGCGAAGCGCTCGTTACGAGGTCGTCCTCGCCGCACTTTATCAGCGTCACGCCCTGAGCTGATCGGCCGGTCTCGCGGATCTTATCAACACCCAGCCTGATCAATTTCGCCTGTTGGGTGATGATCATTATCTCGCTATCTTCATCGACCGGGAATGCAGACACTACCTTCCCGGTCTTTTCCGTCGTTTTCATATTGATCACGCCAATGCCGCCGCGTTTGGTCAGACGATAGCTGCCGACCTGGGTCTGTTTGCCAAAGCCTTTCTCCGACACAGACAAGATCTTCTCGGTTCCCTCTTGCGAGACGGCACAGACCGCAACGACATAATCGCCTTTTCTCAAGTTCACGCCGCGAACGCCGCGGGCTGCACGGCCCATCGGACGTACATCTGTTTCCTGGAAGCGAACGGCCATTCCATCGTGTGTCGCTACAAAGATCTGCTGCTTGCCGTCGGTTCGGATGACTTCGAGCAGTTCGTCTCCTTCGTCGATATTTATCGCATTGATACCGTTGGCACGGATGTTCTGGTAATCCGCCAAGGCCGTCTTTTTGATCACGCCGTTCTTGGTCACCATTGTCAGATAGATATCTTCGCTGAAATCTCGTACCGGCATTACGGCGACAAGTTTCCTTTCAGCCGAAAGCTGAACGAGGTTCACGACAGCCTTCCCGCGGGCGGCCGCCGCAGCTTCGGGTATCTCATGTACCTTGATCTTATAAACCTGGCCGTCCTCTGTGAAGATCATCAGATAAGCGTGGGTCGAGGCGATAAAGAGATGTTCAACAAAGTCCTCGTTCTTCGCGGTAGCCCCAAGCCGGCCTTTTCCGCCTCGTCCCTGCCTTGAATACGTCGAGACCGGCGTTCGCTTGATATAACCAGCCTTAGTTACAGTGATAGCGACGTCTTCGTCCTTGATGAGGTCTTCGATCGAGAGTTCGACGTCGGCATCAACGATCTCAGTCCTCCGTGCATCGCCATAGTTCTTCTTTACTTCTTCAAGTTCGTCAATGATCACCTGACGAAGCACGGGTTCATTCTCGAGGATATTTTCCAGTTCAGCGATGTACTTAATGATCTCTTCGTATTCTTCAAGGATCTTTTGACGTTCAAGCGCTGAAAGGCGACGAAGCTGAAGGTCGAGGATCGCCTGTGCCTGTATCTCAGTAAAGCCGAGGGTGCCGATCACCTTTCGAAGGTCCTTCAAAAAGGCATCTTCAGCCTTTCCGCCGGTAATGCCACGCCATTTCTTAACCTCGTCGAGGGTGCCGAAATTTGCGGTCAGCCAGCTGCGGGCCTCATCAACCGAGCGAGAATTTCGGATCAGCGGGATAATATAGTCGAGCGCATCGATCGCCTTGTTCAAGCCCTCCAAAATGTGTGCTCGTGCCTGTGCCTTTCGCAGATCGAATTCGGTCCTGCGCCGTACGACCTCTCGACGAAACTCGACGAAGTATTCGAGCATTTGCTTGAGGGTAAGCAGCTTCGGCTGGCCGTCCACGATCGCAATATTGATGATGCCGAACGACGACTGCATCGGCGTCAGCTTGTAGAGCTTGTTTAGCACTACCTGGGCGATCGCGTCGCGTTTCAGCTCTAACACGATCCGCATTCCCAAACGATTCGACTCGTCCCGAAGCTCGGAAATTCCGTCCAACCTCTTCTCTTGCACCAATTCGGCTATCTTCTCGATTAGCTTTGCCTTATTTACCTGATACGGGATCTCAGTAACGATGATCGCGTCTTTTTCGCGCTCACCGCGACCGATTCGGTCTATCGCGGCTCGCGCTCGCATCTGAATGATCCCGCGGCCTTCTCTGTATGCGCGAAATATCTCTTCGCGGCCATAGATAAAACCTGCGGTAGGAAAGTCTGGGCCGGGAACGAGGTTGATCAGCTCTTCGACCGAGATCGTCGGCTTTTTAATCAAGGCGATACTGGCATTTAGGACTTCAGTTAGATTGTGCGGCGGGATCTTTGTGGCCATGCCTACTGCGATCCCTTCTGATCCATTTACTAAAAGAAGGGGCACTTTGGTCGGCAGGACGCTGGGTTCCCTGAGTGTATCGTCGTAATTTGGCTGGAAATTGACCGTTTCCTTTTCAATGTCGGCCAAAACTTCATTCGCCGGCCTCGCAAGACGCACCTCGGTGTACCTTTGCGCAGCAGGGTTGTCGCCGTCGATCGACCCAAAATTCCCCTGCCCGTCTACGAGCGGGTAGCGCATGGCAAACTCCTGGGCCATTCGCACGATCGAGTCGTAGATCGCAGCATCTCCGTGGGGATGATACTTACCCATCACGTCGCCCACTGCCCGAGCGGATTTTCGATACGGTTTGTTCGAAGTATTTCCCTGCTCGAACATACCGTAAAGAATTCGCCGATGAACCGGCTTAAGCCCGTCGCGGACATCGGGTAACGCGCGGCCGATGATGACCGACATTGCGTAATCGAGATACGAACGGCGCATCTCGTCTTCGATATTTATTTGATTGCGATCTGATAATGAATCCATTTGGTGTAAAAACTAGGGTTTCGAGGCCTTTTTTGCAGAATTTCTCTTTCGTTCAGGTCAGTGCACAAAATTGTTTAAAATACTTGTAAAGGCAATCCGGTGATGCTATTATTTTACCGTCGGCAGAGCATTGCCGCAACATCGCGCAGTCTTTCGTGCGCGGCCACTCTTCTCAATTGTCAGCGAAACCCTCCAGCTAACTATTTTCTGCGTCCGAAAGCCATCCGACGAGATGCAAACTACCCTAACTGAACCAGTCCAATCAGTCTCAGCCGACGGCACCGAAGTAGATCATCGCCGCATCCAAAGATATTCTCTCTCGCTTCCGACACGTGTCGAGGTGAGGGTGGACAATAAGGTATCGTGGAACGAGATAACTCGCCTTGAGGATGTTTCGGCATTCGGGGCAGGTTTTTTCCTTAAAAGGCCCGTCAAACGCGGGCGCCTTGTTCTTGTATCTATCCCGATGCCGCGGCAATTGCGGTGCTACGATTATCTTGAACCGCAATACAGGATCTGGGGCCTTGTCCGCCGATGTATCCCGGCCTCGAATGACCGTGAGAATGAGAAATTTGGCGTCGGCGTGGCATTCATAGGAAAGAATCCACCGTCCACATATTTGGTTGATCCTACTAAACTCTTCGACCTCTCAGAACGAGAAGAAGGCGGACTTTGGCAAGTTGTCGAGGCGGACCCTAATCCTGATGAGAGCGATCTGCCAACATACTTGCGACGGCATACACGATTCTCTATCCCTGAATCGCTGGTGCTGGAACTTCTTGACGATAATGGTGATGTAACCTCCAGCGAGGTAAGTGTTACCGAGAACCTGAGCCTTGGCGGAGCTGCCGTATTCACATCTTTTGACATCGAGCCGGGTTGTTTTCTGCGCGTGAATAGCGAGCGGCTCGAGACTTCGATCATCTCGATCGTCCGAGGTAAACACACAGGCCAGGACGGCATCACAAGACTCCATTTGGAATTCATCGACCATCTCTTCCCGCTGGAAGGGATCGAATGATAGCGAGCCTAAAAGCTCAGACACATAAACTCTCACGGAGGAATCAGAAATTGGAACAAGGAAAGGCAACATCAGAAATATTCGATCCAGCATTGACCTTGATACATGGGATCGTTTCCGGAATGGACGAGAACGGCGATATTTGGAAGGAGACTGCAGAAGTAATTAGCTGTTCACCGACTGGTTCTGGCTTTTACGTTCGACGAGAGGTCAAGCCAGGCCGGCTGTTAAAGTTGATGGCACCATTCGATCCGGCACTCAGGTGCTACGACGAGGACCGAGAACTTTATCGGGTGTGGGGGCTTGTGCAAAACTGCCAGAAGCTTGTTAACGAAGATTACGGATACCATATCGGTGTGGGCTTTATCGGCCGCAATGCCCCGGAAAGTTACTACGCGGACCCGATGCAGAATTACCGTATTTGCGGAATGAACGAAGACGGACTTTGGAAGATCCGCGAGGCCGCCCGGGAGTTCAAGCCCAGAAAAGACCCGAGGTTCTATACTTCGGTGGAACATTATTTAGCATTAGTCGATGGGCAAAAGGCTTCGCTTAAGGGCGAATGGGCGACGACTGAGAATATTAGTAAACGTGGGGCGGCGGTCCTCACCTCGCTCGACGCAACGGTCGGCGATCGGATCAAGTTCATCAGTGAAAAATACGATTTTTCGGGCCTCGCCGTAGTTTGCAACCGAAGAGATGGAGTGGGCGGAAAATCTATCCTGAACCTGCAATTTGTTGAGGCGTCGTTCCCGATCGAGAAGGTCAAGATCGAGGCCTCTGAAGTAAAAGAAGAACTCGTGCCTGCCTAAAAAGACCTACGAAGTAAGGTCTTCGCGGGGCTCTAAGTGGTCGGCCGCATCGGACATTCAGGCGTCCGCCTTCCCTCAATTTCTGATATCAGCAGCTTCTAACCCGTAGTTTCGTGCAACAGTCCGTCGAATTCGGAATGCGACCCTACTCCTGTCGGGTAGTGCTCCTTTTTTTCTTATCGTCCTTCGGCGATACGATGCGCATCTTGGAGGGCAGCTTTCGGAAGACCCCGGGGATCTTTGTAAGCCGAAAGCCACTATCATCATTGTCGCGATCCGCACTTTGACCTTTTTGGATCTCACGCTTTACCTTCACGCCCCTAACCCCACCCGGAAGCCGGTCTATCTCAACGGACTCGACGACACGCTTGCCCTTTGGTCTTTCCCTGGGGTCGGTGGCCGGAGGTTCTGTCCGTACAGTGTCCGGGACTTTCGGCGGTTGTCCCGGGGGCGTTTGGTCACGGAGTGGAACTACAGGCTTTTCCTTCTGGTTTGGCTGAGGGACCTCGTTCGTCAGATCTGGTTGGCCTGATGGATCCTGCGACACAGAAAGCGGCTGGGTTCCATCAAGCCCACCGTTGGATTCTCGGGGTTCAGCCGCACGTTCGCCCGTGGCGCCTTGTCCTTCGTCGACATTTGACGCCTCACCGACCCCAAATAGTGCTGACTGCCCGTAATAAAGAGCTCCTACCGACGCCACACAGAGTACCAGCACGGCCGCAACTACAGCGGCCGCGATCGCAAATTTTCCACGCGACCGCGGAGCGGCAGTGGCACCCGAGGCAACCCGCGTCGCAGTCTCACCCGGGACCGTGTACGATATTAGCCCTGCCGGGGCCGATGTGGCCTGCGAATCGGAGGTCGGCAGGACCTCGGTCGGAATTTCGGACTGCGGTTTCGTAGGCCCCTTTCGAACATGTGTCTCAAAATCCAGAGAGCCGCTGGTGACGTACGTTGCCGCCGACTGCGAGTTCGCCGACGCAGCAAAATGATCTGGCGCTCCTTGTCCCCGGAGCATCTCTTGGAATTGAACGGCCGATCTCGGTCGGGCCTCCTCGTCTAGATCCATCGCCGCGCTCAAAGCCGCAGAGAAACTGACCGGGACGCTCGTCGAAACTTGATGCGCAGGGATCAGTGGATCGGGTTTGCGAGCCAGCACTTTCATCGCCCTCGTAAGCGCATCAATGGGTGGCTGTCCAGTCGAAAGATGATAAAGTGTCGCGGCAAGCGAATAAATATCGCTTCGCGCATTGGTGCCCGTACCCTGGATCTGCTCCAGCGCCGCATAATTTCTTGAGTAGCCAAAAATGCTCTTTGCCGTTGTTTGGTGGCTTGCATCTGTCGGATTTCCTTTCGCAAGTCCGAAATCCAACAGGAACACCTGCCCTTGCGGAGTGACTTTAAGATTTTGCGGCTTGATATCGCGGTGGATCACCGGGACCTCCTGATCATGGAGATAACTTAGGGCGTCAAGCAACTGCTCGGCCCAGTTAATAAGGTATTCGATCGGAAACGGCTTGCCAGATCGCTCGAGCATCACGGCCAGGTCCTCGCCCGGAATGTATTCCATCACCAGATACTGTACGCCGTCCTCGACGAAATGGTCGCTGACGCGGGGCAGTGAAGGATGCTTCAAACTGTTGAGCAGCCGGGCTTCGCGTTCGATCGCCTTGTAATAACTCTGGTCAGGACATAATGTTTCCTTTATCGCGACTGAAGTTCCGAAGCGGTTGTCAGTTGCCAAATAGACCGCACCCATACCGCCGTGGCCGATCTGGCCCTCGACACGATACCGCTGCTGCAGGATCTTTCCTTGCTCGAGCATTGAAAAAACGGGTTTCTGGATATACGGGTACGAGAGCTATTGTACTATGAAAGTCAATAGCTGGCCTTCCTGTTTCTGCCAGGCAGGTCGCGATCGCACGGATCATTGCTGGTCGTTCTCGCTAAACCACGATTCCGTCATGTCACACCATATAGCCAGCCCTTTCCACTCGCCAAATTTTCGATAATGTTTCTCGATCTTAGTATCGGGGCAAACTTTGCTTCGGTTATGTTTTTTGTAAAAACCCGAACGAAGCCATGAATCTAGAGCGAGGCCGTCGTATCGGCCCAGCAATTTTAGTAAATTGTCTGCGGCATAGCTGCCCATCCCTTTAACTTTCATAATTTCCTTTTTCAAATCGGGGGTCGGCAGTTCTGAGGTTAGCCAGGTCTCGGGGTCGAGCTGGCCCGAAGCGACTGAATTTCCCAGTTCGTGGAGGTAAGGCGAGCGATAGCCTGCCCGTATCTCATCTCGGAAAAAATCGGTCGAACAGGCGGCGAGGGCCTCAGAGGTCGGGAAAGCTCTTCGGCCATCGGGCGCCGGCCTGCCAAGGCGATCGACGAGATTGGTGACCATTTTTCGAGTCAACCCCCACGAACAGTTGGTTGTGCACAATGTCTTTACCAGATCTTCAAAGACTGTAGCTGAACGAAGAAGTCGGCCTGCCCCTTTTCTGGCGACCCATTCGAATGGCAAGTGAGATTCGATCGTTTCGTAAAAACTGTCTAGTTCCTCGTCCATCCGCAATACGCGTCTAACTACAAGTTTCGTTTCGTTCCGATCAGAGCCCGTTGTGTTGATCACGATCCGGCCTTTTTTCAAGTAAAGAGAGATAGACACAGGCCCGCTGGCACGACTTTCGAATACGTATCTCAGTGTCCCTGACGGGCTATCATTACTGAAAGGTAAAAGGTCGTACCAGCCATGGCCTTCTATCGCCAGTCGAAGATCGAAATTTTCCGGGATTGGAATTGAAATCGTATTGGACATTTCCTTGATAATAGGTCTAGAATATTTCATTGACAAATCTTTACATTTGTTAGACCAGAACCCCCATTTTTTCGTCTTACAGTAGATCGTCAGTCATTTCTGCTTAAATTTGAACAGATGAAAAGTTGTTTAGTTCCAACTGCTTATCTGTCTCGGTCAGCGTGTTAAACATTCTTGAACGTATGAAAGCAGGGTCGCGATCGAACTGAAAAGGTCACCTTCGGGCGCAGCTGGCAAAAAGCCGATTGTTTAGGTTCATCAGGAGGATAGGGTATGGCAGGCATGAGATCGCAAAAGTATCTGCGACTATTCATTGCAACTTTAGTTTCGTCGATCGTCTCGCTTCCGGCATTTGCTCAGCCGCAGGAGCCGGATCCGAATTCGCCAACGCCGATAATTGTCAGGGCCGAGGGCTCTAAGCGGGTACTCGCGGTTCCTGCGGAAACCGGGGCACGCGTGGAAATAAGATCGCGCGGCCGCGACGCATTTACGCCTAGCTCAAGGGTCGCGATATTCGTGACAAACATTGAGTTGATGAACGGCGAAGGCGCGAATGCTTTTCGCGTCCACGTTGAGGATTCACGGGGAAAGAGGTACCGGTTCCCCGTGGTTGACCTCTATCGAATTAAGGCACCTACACCGACATACGCGCTTATTTTCGAAATGCGTGACGAGATCGGCTATTGGGATCCGCCGGCCTTCGGCGACGTGCTCATCAGGGTCGCATGGCGCGGAATGACGAGCGACCGGGCGCGGCTTGGTTACGGTAAATCCGGCGGCCCGTTGAAAGACGATGTCGTTCCCTTCTCAAAGCTTCACGTTTCATCTCCAACACCCAGGCGAAATGATAGGTTCAAAGGAGATCTCGACGAGCCTCAATATGTTGGATATCGATGGGCAGGCGATCGGCGGCGATTCCTTGAACAGGCTGGTTTTGGGCCAACAGAACTGCTTGACCACAGGATCCGCCGCATCGGGATAAGAACGTGGCTGGAAGAGCAATTTGAAATCGCATACCCATCTGCATCAAACCCTTTCCCTGATAATCCATTGAAGCCCTCAAATGCACCGGCCGATTGCGATAACGATCAGACGGTAGTACCGGACGTACCGCCAACCTGCTTCAGAGACACATACACGATGTACCCCCTGCAGGCGTGGTTCTTTAAGGAAGCTTACTACGGCGACGCTCAGTTGCGGCACCGCGTTGCGTGGGCGCTTAGCCAGATCTGGGTGATCTCTGGTGTGGATACGCAGCAATCTAGGTGGATGACAGAGTATTACAAGGTTCTCGCGAATAACTCATTCGGCAACTATCGAGACTTGATGCGCCAAATGACGCTTAATCCGGGTATGGGCAATTATCTCGACATGGCTCGCAGCACCCGCACCAACCCGAATGAAAATTATGCACGCGAGTTTAAACAACTCTTTACTGTCGGGCTGTTTCTGTTGAATCAGGATGGCACGCTTCAGCTTGACGGACAGGGCCAGCCGATCCCGACATATGAGCAAGCCGATGTGAATAATTTCACCAAAGTGTTGACGGGCTGGGGGTTTTGCAACACAGGCTGCCCGAATTCGACGGTGGGAGTTGTTAATTATATAGACCCGCTGGTGATGAACGCTGGACTGACGAATGTGAACAACAACCGTCATGACCTTACTGCAAAGACACTTCTGAACTACCCCGGGGCCACGAACACAACCATACCGGCCTGTACGAACTGCACATCGCTCGCAAATATTGCGACATATTCGAACAATTCGATGGAGCAGACGATCGACAATCTCTTTAACCATCCGAATGTCGGACCGTTCGTGGGCAAGATCCTGATCCAGCATCTAGTTACTAGCGACCCAACGCCTGCATACGTCTCGCGCGTTGCCGCCGCATTTAACAATAATGGCTCGGGAGTGCGTGGCGATATGAAGGCCGTTATCAGGGCTATTCTGCTCGACCCAGAGGCAAGGGGCGACGTGAAGACCGATCCGAATTTCGGGAAGCTTCGCGAACCGGTACAGTGGTTCACTAACATCGCAAGATCTATCGGCGTTGTAAATGCCGCTCAAAACGGCCCGAGTGATGGGGTCTTCTACTCACCTACGAGCAACCTTCTTTCCGCGATGGCCCAGACCGTGTTCTATTCGCCTACGGTCTTCAATTACTATTCCCCGGACTTTGTGATCCCCGGAACTGCGATGCTGGGACCGGAGTTTGCTCTTATGACAACGGGCACGGCCGTTGCCAGGGCCAACTTTGCCAATACGATGATCATCGGCAATGGGGTGGCCGTAAGCGGAGTGAACGTTCCATCGGGCACGCGTGTCTTTCTGGCTGAACTCCAGGCACTTGCTGCCGCTGATACTACCGGAGGCCAGCTGCTTGACGTTCTTAACCAGCGAATGATGCATGGAAATATGTCTGCTGCAATGCGAAACGAGATCTTGACCGCGGTGACGTCGATCTCTGTTTCTAACCCACCAACAGAAACGCAAAGTCTTAACCGTGCGAGACAGGCGCTATATCTCGTCGCGACCTCGTCGCAATATCAGGTACAGAGGTGATGACCATGAAAGAATCAAGACGCGAATTTTTAAAGAGATCAGGCGGCTGTGCCCTTGGGATGGTCACGCTTGCAACGCAGATGCAGCATTTCGGGTTGATGAGTGCATTGGCCCAAAAGTCGATGGACGCATCGCCGCAAGGCGCGGGCTCCGATTATAAGGCACTGGTGGTGATCTTTTTTTCCGGCGGAAACGACGGCAATAATATGGTCATCCCGAACCATAACGATGCGACGATCAGCAATTACAACGTCTATGCGAACCTTCGCTCGAACCTTGCGGTCGCGCAGAACACACTGCTGCCGATCACGGTACCTGCAATGGGGGGGCTGACTTATGGCCTGCATCCGAACCTGGGCCCTGTTGCCGGCCAACCGAACAACGGCATCCACGAACTTTGGGCTCAGCAAAAGATGGCCATAGTAACTAACGTGGGAACGCTGGTAAGGCCTACAACGAAGGCCCAAATGAGCCAGTCGAGCCATCCGAAGCCTTATCAGCTTTATTCCCACTCCGATCAGGTGGCCCAATTTCAAACAAGCGTTTCAAACACACAAGCCTTCACGGGCTGGGGTGGAAGGCTTTCCGACCAGATGAACCTCGCCCATAACCCCAATGGTCTGATACCAATGGTCACGTCGATCGCGGGCGCGCAGCTTTTCACATCTGGTCAATCGTCACTCCCCATGGCGATCAACGATTCAAATACGTCGCTTGCGAATGTATTGAATCCATCGTTTACCGGGACCGGTGCTGTTGCTCGTCGAACGGCATGGAACAACCTGCGTGGTCTTGACCTCGCCTCAAACTATATTCGCGAAGCAAGCGAGGTGACGGATATCGCAATGGCTGCAAATACGGCTCTCCAATCTTCGCAGGACACGACCCAGCCTTTTCCCAACACTGGCCTGGGCAGGCAGCTGAGACAGGTGGCACGGCTTATAAAAAGTCGAACATCGTTGAATGTCAATCGTCAGGTCTTTTATTGTCAGATCGGTGGATTCGATACCCACTCGAACCAAATTACGGTTCAGGCTAATCTCTTTACGACCTTTAGCCAGGCCGTTCGTGCATTTTATGCTGAGCTTGTGGCTCAGGGGATCGAGAACAACGTAACAACATTCACTCTCTCCGATTTTGGCCGGACGATGAATCCTGCCGGAGCCGGCACGACCGCCGTCGGTTCCGATCACGCATGGGGCAACCATATGTTTGTGATCGGAGGCTCTGTCCTGGGCGGCAATTTTTATGGAATGAACTCGGTTGTCAATCAAACGCCATATCCGAATTTTGTAATGGGCGGACTTGACGATGCGGACAGCGGGGCGAACGCCCGCGGCAGATGGATCCCAACGACATCGGTCGAGCAGTACGCTGCGACGATCGCGCGCTGGTTCGGGCTTCCGCAAAATGCACAAACCTTGGAAAGCGTTTTCCCAAACTTAGATAATTTTCCGGTTTCAAACCTCGGGTTTATGCCCTGAGCCCACGCGGCCAGGCTTGTTTCGCTTCTCTTCATAATTCGCAATAGTGCGGCGGTTCCGAACGCGGGGCCGCCGCATTTGATCTTCCTGGGTGCAGCATCTCTTGATGTTTCATGCCGCAAGCCATAAACTTTTCGGTACAGTCGGTCAAACGGGAAATGTTGTGAACCTGCCAAATTATTTGTCGCTTGCGAGGATCGTGATCGTGCCGCTGCTGGTGGTCGTCCTGCTGACACCGGTCGCGGAAAAATGGTTTGGGATCAGTGGATATGTGCTGGCGATCGTCATTTTCCTGGTTGCTTCCTTGACCGACATTCTCGACGGGCACCTTGCACGCCGCCGAAACCAAGTTTCGACCCTTGGCAAATTCCTTGACCCTGTTGCCGATAAACTTCTTATTTCTGCGGCCCTCATTGTTCTTGTCGGAAAGAACCTGGCTCCATCCTGGGCAGTGGTCGTTATTGTAGGACGCGAATTCATCGTGACGGGCCTGCGGGCCGTTGCTGCCAGTGAAGGGATAGTCATACAAGCGCAAAGTATCGGCAAGCTAAAGATGTGGGCACAATGTGTGGCAATTGTCGCCCTTCTGGTCGCGGCAGCTGCTGGAAATCCGCCGGTATCGAATTTCGGCCTCGACTACCCGGCGTTTCGTTTTTGGGAAGTAGAAGAGGTCCGGACGGCTTTTGCTAACCTGCTCAACCTTTCCACGACACTTAACGACTGGAAAGTATTTGGCTATTTGGTCGGACGCGGAGCGCTTTGGATAGCCGTCGTTACGTCGTTTTGGTCGATGTACGATTACTTCTCTTATTTTTTACGAGAAAAAAACAGCCTGGATGACGGGAAGAGAGAGGCTTGAAATCACATATCGCGAACAACTCAAAACAAGACGTGCAAGAGCCTGACAGGCCGGTCATTGCTTCTTGCCTTTCTTTGGCTTTTTCACAGTTGAGAGGTCGCGCGACCTGACCAGGTCTTTTAGCTCGGTCATAAAAGCAGAAACGTCCTCGAATTCGAGGTACACGGACGCAAAGCGGACGTACGCCACCTTATCCAACGCTTTCAGCCGACGCATGATGACCCTGCCGATCTCCACGGTGGGCAGTTCTCTGTCAAGCGAGTCCTGTACGTTCTTTTCTGCCTCATCTACGATCTCTTCAAGCTGGTTGGCTGATATCGGACGCTTTTCGCACGCCCGTATAAGACCTGAGAGAATCTTTTTCCGTTCAAACGTCTCGCGGCGACCGTCTTTCTTTACCACCATGAATGGGATCTCGTCGATGCGCTCGTAGGATGTGAATCTTCGGCCGCAGTTCAAACACTCACGCCGACGGCGAATCGAATCTCCGTCCTTCGACTCCCTCGAATCGACAACCTTATCTTCGATGTGGGTGCAGTACGGACACCGCATATTTTCTCGGTATTTTGAGCGAACTAGATTTCGCCGACAGGGCCTCGCACACTGACGCTTCCGTCTTCCGGGAGGTCATTTTCCGGTTGCTCGAAGTCCGGAGCTTCGGACTCTATCTCCTCGGCCGCATATTCTCTGGAAAGCAAATTTCGAAAGCGTTCAACACTAATGTCGCCGCGAAGGAAATAATATAAACCGAAAATAACCGCCGGAGCAAAATAGACCAGGTGCATCAATATAGAGACCGCCGCCGCGACGGGAGCATCAATGCCTATAAGCATCAGGCTTCCGGCTGTAGCTGCATGAAACGCCCCTGCAGCTCCTCCAGGAGTCGGGATAAGCGATCCCATCGAGGCCACCCCCATAACGAAGATCGAATCGACAAACGTGAGCGGCAGTCCGAAGGCCTTTAAGACCAGCCATGTCGGCACCGATATCGCGAGCCAAAGGGCAATGGTCCAAGAACTGACGAGTAGAATTTCGCGCCAGCTTTTGATTATTCCGAGTGAGATGGCTAACTGGCGCATCAAACTAAGGACGATCGAACGTATGCGGAACGGGATGAACTTTCTTTTCGACGCTCTTGTCGCCCATCCGATAAGGGATTTCGACTTCCAGTGATAAACGATCAGCATCGCAATGAAGGCAGCGGCACCGGCCATCATTAGATTGCCTATCAGCTTTATATACTCATATTCTGCTTCCTGGCCCGGGCGCGCCCGGAACCAGATCAAGCTAATGGAGAAAAAAGCGATCAGAGAGACGAGGTCGAAAACCCTTTCAAGTCCTATGGTTACAATGGCCGCGCTTGGCCGCACCCGACGATCGCGCATAGGAAGCCACATCGGCCTTACGATCTCGCCCGCTCTGCCAACAAGAAAGATGGCCGCGAAACCGACGGTGGTCGTGGCGAATAGCTCTTTCAAACTTGTCTCGGTTATCTGAGCTAGAAGGACCTTCCATCTCAATGCCCTTAATAGGTAGCCGACACAGACGATGGCAAAGGCAGCCGCAAGATAGACCGGATCCGCGGTTCTGAGACTTTGCCCGACTTGGACCCAATCCAGATTTCGCCCAAAAAACCAGAGCAGAAAGATCGCGAACAAAAGTAACAATATGAATCTTAAATATTTCCGCAACGCGATGATTCCGGCACGACAGCAAAAGGGTCTTCATCAGATCCCTATCGCTCGTCCCTTCTCCCGATCAACTTGTCCGCCCGACGCTAAGAGAATTTTCACGGACGTAAAGAAGAAAAGATACTTGATTGACTGCCGAAATGCGAATCTCAATAATTTGAGCCTAAAATGAGGTAAAATGCTGGCCTGGAGCAAAAGCCGGGATCGGTTGGTGCCGGAGGTCTTTTTTAGACGGAACTTTTGAGATTTGGGTGTCGTAAGATGCAGTTGACAAGCCGGGGAACGATCGATCTGCCCCGGGGAAGAGCAATTGCCGTTGCGGCAGGGGAAAACCGATTTGGAAGCTTTGAAGGCTGTCGAAAACAACGGTGCAGAACTTATCCTGCGAGCTCGCGCGGGCGACGGTTTGGCGTGGGAGGAGATAATCACGGGTTATTCCCGCCGAATCTTCAATCTGGCTTATCGATTTACGTCCAGCGTTGAGGCGGCTGAGGATCTGACACAGGAAGTTTTCGTTCGGATCTACCGAACGCTGGACCAGTACGACCCCAAGCAGGGCGACCTTTCCAATTGGCTGATGCGTCTAGCCCGCAACTTGATAATTGACGATTACCGGCACCGCCAGCGAAATCCGCAAAACTCAATGGCCGATGCGGTTGATGATCATTCGTACCATTTGCGAGCAGTTGGCAACTCGGCCCAGAAGGAAATGGAGAGACGGGAGCTGGCCGCCCGCGTGCAAGAAGGTATTGATAAGCTTCCGCCGGACTTGAAGACTTGCGTGATACTTCGAGACATCGAAGAACTGAGTTATCAAGAGATCGTTGACGTTTTGAAAATACCTGAGGGAACGGTCAAATCCCGTATCAATCGCGGGCGAATTGAATTGGCAAAGGTCCTGAAAAGGATGCGGGTCGTAACGGTTTGAAGAAGGAGACTTACATTTCGGGAAGCAAATAGATCTATGAAAGGTCGTCCTTAAAGATAATAGCGGGTTCAAGGGGTTAAGTTTTTATGGCATTGGGTAACGAAATTTTGATCGATTGCAGTTTTTTTGAGGAATCGTTGACCGATTATCTCGACCGGACTCTCGAACCGAGCGCGCATAAGGCCGTTGCCTCGCACGCCTTGAGCTGTCCCCTTTGTCATGGACTCTTGAACGACGTGAAGGCGTCGCTTCAGGTTTGTAGGGAAATGGGAGAGGCGAAGATCCCGATGACCAGGCTCGAGGCCCGGATCCTTGAAATGACGGTTCCTGATTCCCAATTGACCTGCCCGGACTTTGAAGAATATCTCACGGATTATTTGGACGGATTCCTGCCCGCGCAGGTTTTCCATCGGTGGGAACGGCATGCGGCGGTGTGTGATGATTGTACAGACCTGCCGGGCCTCGTCGTGCGAAGCCTTGCCGCGTGCGTATCGTATAAACTTGATGAACTGCCGGTCCCAGAGGGCTTGCACGTGCGTATTCTCCGGGAGACTATCGGTACGGAAAAGGCAGTTGCGGTGGGCCGATCACATGTTTCACGACTTGTCGATTGGGTACGAAGCATACAGGTCCCGATCTCCGTGCCTCAGCTTGCACCTGTTGCAATGATGGCAGCATTTGCATTTGTGGTATTTAGCCAGACGGTTTCGGCCGATGGTTCATTGACCGATGTCTATGCAAAGAGCTTTGCACTGGCCGAGCAGACATATCAGCAGGGGGCGGATGCTTTCTCCGGCATCAGGCCGGGAAGCCCTTCGAACGGAGGGGCAGAGTAAAACATGATCAACTGCGCGTACCATAGCCAGAATTCGGCAGTTGTCCAGTGTAACGGCTGCGGAAAGGCACTTTGTCCCTCTTGCGACCATCGGATCAAGGGTTTCCCGTATTGCCAGGATTGCATCGTTCAGGGCATCGATCTGCTTCGGCAACAGAATCGGACCTCGTATGCTCCCTTCATCAAGAAACGCACTTCGCCGTTTGCCGCGCTCGTGCTTTCGCTCATCTGCCCGGGATTGGGAGCTGCCTACAATGGACAGACCGTTAAGGCATTGGTTTATTTCGGGATGTTCGTGGGTCTTTTTCAGATGGCCATATTAACGGGCGGGGCCTTCATGTTCGTGATCGGCTTTATGGGCATGTGGCTGTTTGCCGCGCTCGACGCATGGCGAACGGCCCAGATAATCCGCTCGGGCCTAACACCCGATGTAGCCGAGGATATTTTCGTAAAGCGTTTTGCGGGTAATCCAAAAATGTGGGGCATCGTCTTAACTGTTCTGGGGGCCGCGTTCTTTTTCCAGAACCTGTTTAACCTGCGGGGGCTGATTCGCGGCCTGTTGCCGGCGATGTTGATCGGTTTGGGCATCTATATTTTGCGCGGTTATATATTCAGGCCTAAAGAGGCCGAGAGCGGATGGCCCGACTTTGACACGGCGACGCCGGCCCGGCTTTTTTCGACCTCCGGAACGGGGGAGCATGATGTTCGAAGCCGATTTGCAGGCAGGTCGGAAAGTGGTGGTCGTTGAACGCGGCTAGAGCATCTAAGTTTGATGGGAACGGGCGTTGGGATCCCCTTGCGGCCCGACTTTGGAATCGTATAGGATAGTTAAAGTTTTAGGAGCAGTATTTATATGCCAGTTTTTCTTAAAGCGGCCGGAATAGGCGGAAGCCTCATCGCACTGATCGCGATCATCATCGTTTTCTTTAAGTCGATCATCGCATTTATCGGTTTTATCACCGGTGCTATTAAGATCTTGATCGTCCTTCTTTTTATTGTCCTATTCGTTTTTGTAGGCTTTTTGGTGTTGAAAGGCCTTAAGGAAGCGAAAAGAAAGAAGGATTAGGCCCGAAACTGGCCTAAACAAAAAATCATACCGTCGATAAAGGCGAGTTTTAGCCGCTTGCCTTTTTCGGCGGTTTTTGCTTATACTTTGGTCAAACCAAAATACATCTGAACAATCGTTTTTGGTACAGTCCCACTATTTTTAGGTATAACCGTCTGTTTTACGAGTTATAGTTAAAGGTTTCGCGTTAGTCGCTCGCGGCTATTCTTGCGTGATTCCGTGTGTCGGGGTCGTATTGGCCACCGGCACGAAATCATTAAAAGGAGCTTAAAAGCATAATGCAAAGAAACGACAAGTCGTACTCTTTTCTTTTATCGCATACAACTAGATCAAGAATTACTTATAAAAAGATAGAAATATCAAGAAATGCCGTTTTAAACGGATCTTTTGGCATCGCCGCCTTATTTGTTTTGACATTCCTTGGGATCGCGGGCTTTGCCGTGGCCAACTATTCGAATTTCCCCGATCTCACTTCAGTCGCACAATTCTCTGGTAACGAACGGACCGAGTTTTCACAAAGAACCTCTGCTGGCCCTGCATTTATAGATTATTCGAGGCCCGATGTCGGCTACGACCTCGCACGTAACAGCGGCGGCCCGTTTGATGCAGACGATGCTAATGCGGACGAAAATGACATTGAGCGGCAGCTTAAAGAGATAGAACTTACGGGTGATCCGGCGAGCATACCATCCATTTGGGCCCATTCGGGCAAGATCAACAATGAGTTCGGATTCAGGCGTAACCCGTTTGGCGGGCGGACGTATGAATTTCATGCCGGTATGGACATCGATGGCGAACGGGGCGACATTGTTGTGGCACCGGCTACGGGCGTAGTGACTGAGGCCGGGTGGAAGGGCGGCTACGGCCAGTTTATCGAGATCGATCACGGGAACGGCCTTTCGACACGCTACGGCCACCTATCTAAGATCGAGATCTCGGCGGGCGATGTACTCACTCGCGGGCAATTGATCGGCAACGTGGGATCGACGGGCCGTTCCACCGGACCGCATCTTCATTACGAGCTTCGGCTCAATTCGCGTCCGATAAATCCGCGACGTTTCCTTCCCGCTGAGCCCATGGACCTGGCCCAGCGAAAAACTTCAAATTAAGCTGTTTCGGAATTATTTTAACCAGAAGCGAGTCGGTCGCCCGGCTCGCTTTTTGTTTGTACAACATGCTATCGAGTCACCAAGATAACATCATAGGCCCATCTTCCGAGTTGGGCGTCATTCGTGTCTTTCACGCGCGCCCGCCAACGAAACTGGTTCCCGAATTCGTCAACCCGCCTTGACATCTGATAATCGAGGTGGATTTTCCTTAACCCGAGTTGGGGCAAACGAAATAGTTCAGAAGGCCTCGAACGTCCATTGTGATCCGAATCGCGCCAGAGCCGAAGGCTGTCAAAAACGGCATCCTGTTTCGAGATCACCCCGTCTGAATTTCCGCCGTTCTCTGGCTTATCGTATTCAGCCAAGGCAAGAAAACCATTTCGCTGCTCGCCGGGCGGAGGCTCCGGTTGCGGCGTAAAATTTCCAAACAATTCGGATCCGTCATCAATCCTTCCGTTGCTATTGCGATCCAGCACAAGCCAAACGTCGTCGGTGCCGACTGCGGTCCATCCAAGTCGTTCTCTGGTCCCATCCGCATTAAGGTCGAAATTAACGCCACCATTAGCATCCGTGAGTGAAAAGCCGTTACCCAGCACGTCAAGTACAACGGGCGTTCCACCTCCATCGAATACGCAGAGGCATTCGACGGGATCAAGAACATAGCCTTCCGGACAATGTGTTGGGCAAACACCGTTAGGGCAGCTGCATGTCAAGGAATCGAATCCCGCTGGCGGCCGACATGTTTGCTGGTATTCAATGCTTCTTTGACAAAAGCCATCAATATCGACAAACCCTGTTTCGCAGCCCCAATCCGCACGCTGACCACAAGTTCCCAGGGAGCCGCAATTCGGCACTGACCGGAAGACATCATAAGTAAACTCCTCACAGGTGCTACAAGGAGGAGGATTCGGGATACTTGGATTAACCGCACATCTATACGGTTCAGCCTGCATAACACCCTTTGAGGCACCGCCCGGATCGGAAGTATGCACTGCATCGCTGAACTTCTCATAAACGCATAGCTGATCCTCAGCCACACAACCGTTAGAGGTTGAAAATGTCGAACAAGTCGGTCTGGTCAACGCTGCGTCAACATACCAAAAACAGGTGGGCGGAGACGAAGGGAACGTAAACTTCGGAGAAGCGAAGAGAAAAAAATTCCGGCCACTCGCCGGAAAGATGAACCCAAACGAGCAATTTAAATCCGGGGGTATAAAGTAGTACAACCAATCAGAAATTAGCTGATTTGTCTTCTATTCGGTCGCATTGATTCGGATCCGCTTATTCGGGTTACTCGGGTCGGGGCGACTTTCCTGTCCATACATCCATCGGCTCTGGTCATCGAAATAAACTGCTCGAAGGTCCAGAGTAACTCGATCTAGGTCCTCGACTTGATACCTCCTCAACGTTTCCCGCCACGCCTGCATTGCCTGATCCCGCACTTTAACCTTGACAACCTCGCCGGGCTGTAAAAGGCCAATTTTTCTTTCTCCGTTCTGTGTCATGGAATTCGTGTCGGCCGGATCAGTGTAGGTTCGAAAATGGATAGGAATTCCCATCAAAATTTTTCCGTCTCTTTTCACCAAAAGATCGATATCGAAAGATAAAATATTCTTAGTTGAAATATTCTTAACCGATAGAACGAGATCTCGTAACCAATCACGACCTCCCAAAACACTGTTCTTGCTGGCAAACGGCCTCTCGCCTAATTCTCGTTCAACAATTTCAATAGGCTGATTTGGATACGGTGTGCCCCAGTCCTCTACTATTCGAATCTTTTCCTGCGCGTTTGAACCAACGGCTACTGACATAAGAAAAATGATAACGAACGTCAAAGTTCCAATTGTGCATTTCATAGACTCCTCCATTTCGTTCCCACCGATAGGCAACAAACCAAACCGTCGGCCCGTTTAGCCATCAAACGAATATCTCGTGCGGCGTGCGAAGCGAGCAGGGCCTTTCGGATCGTTAACTTTATTCTACTAATTGGAGATCGTCAACAGACTTTTCTGCGATTAATCATCCCCATCATAAGGGACTCTTAAACCATTAAACACCCGGTTGGTGATACTGTCGTAATGGCGTTATAATTCAGGGTTTGTCGAACTGAACGTAATTTTGCAAAGAATGCCCAAGTTTATGAAGAAGAATGTATCCGTTTCGTTTCTTTTGTTATGCGCGGTGATGATCGGTTCCGTGCAGTTTGCCTTTGGCCGGTGGGACGAGGGCATGTTCATGCCGGACAAGATCGGCGCGATTGCCGGCTTGAAAAAACGGGGGTTGAAGATAAGCCCGCAGGAGATCTACAACCCGGCGGGCGGCGGTTTGTCCGAAGCGGTGATCCGCCTCAGCATTGGCTGCACCGCCGAGTTCGTCTCTCCCGAGGGCCTGATACTTACTAACCATCACTGTGCCTTTGACGCCCTTGTTACCGCATCAACTTCGGGAAATGACCTGGTCGAGGACGGATTCAGGACCAGCAGCCGCGCCGGCGAGATACCTGCGAAAGGCTATTCGATCTTCATAACCGAACGCGCCGAAGATGTGACTGCTCGGATCCTCAGCGGGACCACAGGCCTCTCGGGTGAGCAGCTTGCCGCGGCGATCAAGAAAAACACGGATGACCTGACAGCCGCGGAACAGGCAAAGGCTCCGGCCGGTACCGTCGTTCGCATTCAGATGATGAACAGCGGCTATTTTTACTATCTTTTCCAGATACGCCAGATCAAGGATATCCGCGTCGTGTATGCCCCGCCTAGGAACATCGGCGTTTATGGCGGCGATCCCGATAACTTTGAATGGACGCGGCACACCGGCGATTTCACCTTTTTGCGGGCGTATGTGGCACCTGACGGCTCTGCAGCCGACTATTCCACCTCGAATGTACCCTATAAGCCAAAACGATTCCTTACTGCCAACATCGGCGGCCTGAAAGAAAATGATTTTGTGTTTGTCCTGGGGTATCCGGGCAATACGGTCAGGTATCGCGAATCGCAGTCAATAGAATATGCCCGCGACGCCAACTTTCCTTTCCTTTCATCCTGGCTGGCTGCCCGCAGCGCCGCGCTTACCGAGATCGGCCGCACCGACGAGGAAAAACGCATCAAACTGCAATCGGATATTGCCAGCTTTGATAACGCCTTCAAGGTCTATGACGGCGGCCGTCTGCGTTTGATAAGGTCGGACGTGGTCGCGAAACGTAAGGCTGATGAAAAGCGATTTGAGGCGTGGGTCAACGCGAACGCAGATCGGCAACGAAAGTACGGATCGGTCCTACGGGAATTGGCCGAGGTTTCTGCAGAATCGAACAAATATGCCAAGCGGGACATCCTCGTCCGTCGAATGCCAGACGGAACGATGCCCATGTTCAGAGCGATCTATACTGCAGTTGCCGAGGGCAAGATGCTGAACGAAGGCGAGCGAAAGGCAAAGCTCGCTGAGATCCAGAAATCGCTGGAAGATCGCGAACCGCTTTATGAGCGCGAAATGATCAAGTTCTTCCTGAAGGCCTTTGATGAGCTCCCAGCGGACCAGAAATTTGACGGAGCCGAGAACCTTTTCCGAACTTTTGAGGGGAGCGGCCGGCGCAATGCGGAAGTTGCTTTTGCTGAAAACATCGCTGAGGGAGACTACTGGAAAGCCGAGACCGTCGCAGCTCTTTACGGCCCGCAAACCATGGACTTTCGCCCTGAACGGGACAACGTAAAAGCCTTCGCGATGGCCTTGAAAAAGTATAAGGATGAAGCAAACGCCCGAGCCGCAGTTTTTGCGGGTAAGATCGATCGGCTCCGTCTCCTTTACCAGCAGGGAATGGCAGAGATGAAGGGCGTCACGCCATATCCCGACGCGAATTCGACGCTTCGATTCTCATTTGGGAATATCAAAGGATTCGTCCCACGGGAGGCAGAATACCGTTCACCATTCACCACCATCAAGGGAATGTGGGAAAAAGACACCGGTGTCAACCCGTTCGATATGCCGCAAAAACTGAAAGATCTGCAGCAAGCTCGTGATTTCGGTCGCTACGGCGAGGGCGATAGTGTCGTCGTTAACTTCATTTCCACGAACGATATCATCGGCGGCAACAGCGGTTCGCCAGTCATGAACGGAAGCGGCGAATTGGTCGGACTATGTTTTGACGGTAATTACGAAGGCCTCGGGAATGATTTCTACTACGATCCGAATGTAAATCGAACGATTTCTGTTGACATACGATTTGTCCTATTTGTCACCGAGAAATTTGGCGACGCGAAATGGGTGGTTGACGAGATGAAGATCGTCGGCGGGCCAAAAGCAAAGGCCACAAACTGAATATATCTAAAGAGTGATGAGGCATCTCCCAATCGCCTTAAGTTAGGTCTGGAAGCAACAATTTGCTCTGCTCCCCTTTTTATTTGCGGCTTGCGCACCTAAACCACGTTCGCAGTCGAATTAGATATCTAGTTACGAAAAATATTGCCCGATGCCCGTCTAATCTGAGAAACTATCGCTCAGTGGCCGGTCGACGGTGTTAATGGCCAGGCAGCCGCAACCTGAAATTTGCAGGCGAATATGCGTTTTTAAAATGTGGAGGTGCATCTTTCGCAGATGCAACATTTTCTCCGGCCTAAGAATCCAATTTCCTACCGGTTTATATGAAGAAATTGCTTCCCCTTTTCACACTGGCCTTGAGCATCGGTGTCCCGGCCGCCCTTTACTTTGCCTTTCCGTCTTCGGCACAGAATGTGGTGCCTGAAGCTTCGGTACGATCCGCAAAAGATCGGATCTTCGAAAAGTTGATAGAAAAATCCAGTAAGCGAGGCATGGTGCGGGTTATCGTGGGTATAGACCAGCCGATCCGACGCATAGGCGACCTTAATCGTGATGAAGTTGCTCATCAGAAAGGGGCGATCAGAAATAGGCAAGATGCTTTCCTTAATCGCTATCCTGAGGCGAACAATGAGTCTCTGATAAATTTTGAGTTCATCCCATTCGTCGCGATGACGGTCAGTGCTCCGACCCTTGAAGCGATGCGTAACGATCCGACGGTGCTAAGCATCGAGGAAGACGTTGCCGACGCACCAACACTTGCCGAGAGTACCGCTGTCGTAGGTGCTCCGCCGGTCTGGAATGCGGGTTTCGTCGGGACCGGGCAGGCCGTGGCGATCCTCGACACAGGTGTTAATAAGAATCACACTTTTTTGCAGGGAAAGGTTGTATCGGAAGCTTGCTATTCCAGGACCGTCGCCGGATCATCGACTAGCGTTTGCCCCGGTGGGGCCTCGTCGTCGACGGACCCGAACTCAGGGTTGAACTGTGATCCGGCGGTCAACGGCTGTGCACACGGCACACACGTCGCCGGTATCGCTGCCGGGACATCCGCAGGCTTCAGCGGGGTTGCAAAAGGCGGGAACCTGATCGCGATACAGGTATTTTCAAGATTTGATTCTGCCGCAAGCTGTTCGTCGGGTGCTCCGTGCGCTCTTTCGTATGCGTCCGATCAGGTCCTCGGGCTTGAACGAGTTCTTGCTCTCGCCTCCACGATCGATATCGCTGCCGTAAATATGAGCCTCGGCGGCGGCCAATATTTTGAGCATTGCGACAATGTTCAACTCGCTCGAAAGGCTGCGATCGACAATTTGAGGTCCGTAAACATTCCGACGATAGTGTCCTCAGGAAACAATGGGTATACCAATTCAATGGGAGCGCCGGCTTGTATCTCGTCGGCATTCAGCGTCGGTTCGACCGGTGACGGAAGCTCCGGCGCCACGCTGGATGTGGTCGTAAGCTCGTCGAACAGTGCGTCGTTCCTTAACTTTCTCGCACCCGGTCGCTGGATCACCTCTTCTGTGGCCGCAGTCGGTTCGGACAATACCTTTCAGGCGTATTCTGGAACATCGATGGCTGCTCCCCACATCGCAGGAGCCTTCGCTGTCATGCGTTCTCGCAATCCGGGACTGACTGTCGATGATGCAGCAGCAATACTTGACTCGACCGGTACACAGATCATCGATTCACGCAATAATATTTCCAAACCTCGCCTTCAGTTAGATCGGGCGGTCAGCATTGCCGGTTCCACATGTCAGTCCCAGCCGATCTTTATCGGACAAACAACGAGCGGGCAAACTTTAGCAGCGACAGATTGCAACTTCACAGACAATTTTAGCCGGTTTTTCGACAGGCACACTTTCTTGGCTAATGCGGGCCAGCAGGTCTCGATCGCAATGAGCGCGGGATTTGACGCTCATCTGATCCTGTTGAATTCGGCGAACCAGATAGTTGCTGAGGATGGCAATGGCGGCGGCGGTACGAACGCGCGTATCCCTGCCGGTGCTGGCTCGTTCACCATACCGGCGACCGGCAGTTATTCGATCATTGCCACGTCGAACCCTTCGATGCCGCCGACACAGAATTCCCTCGGTGCCTATACGCTTTCTCTAAATGGAACCTGCAGCTATTCTTTCAGTTCGCCGGGGGCTAGTTTTGATACTGGTGGTGGGGCTGGAAACTTTAACATCGAGGTTTCAGGAAGCTGTCCATGGTCTGTCGCCAGCAATGGCAACTGGCTAACTGTCACTTCGTCTCCTACTGGAACGGGCAACACAACGGTTAACTTCACCGTGGCCGCTAATACTGGAGCGGGGCGGTCGGCAACGATCACGGGGAACGGACAGACGTTCACCGTTAATCAAAGCGGAACGGTCAGCACGCGATTTGATTACGATGGAGACGGGCGGGCAGATCTTTCGGTGGTGCGGCCGGCGAACAATACCTGGTACCTGCTTCGCGGGACGGCTGGTTATACTGC
>DAOLDE010000009.1:0-24856 GCA_035327545.1 Pyrinomonadaceae bacterium
CTATCCGCGAGGGCGGCCGCACCGTCGGTGCCGGCACAGTGTCGGAGATCGTGGAATAGTTTAGAGTCCCGTCTTTAGACGGCCGAACTTGCAAGTAAGAGCCGCCTAAAGGCGGGACTCAAAACGAAAGAATATGTTAAACGAAAAGATTCGCATCAAGTTGAAGGCCTACGATCATCGCGTGCTTGACCAATCGACCACGGAGATCGTCGATACGGCAAAAAGGACCGGGGCTCGTATTGCCGGGCCGATCCCGCTGCCGACCGTGAAGAACAAGTGGACGGTGCTCAGATCGCCACACGTCGATAAAAAGTCGCGTGAGCAATTCGAGATCCGGACGCACAAGCGGTTGATGGATATTCTGGACCCGACAGCAGAAACGGTGGACGCGTTGATGAAACTCGACCTTCCGGCGGGTGTCGATGTCGAGATCAAAGCTTTTGGCAAGAATTAGTTGGCCGAGTTCGGCGAGTTTTTAAGGCGGCGGGTGTAAAAGTCTGGCGAAACAGGCGGACCTGCAGGGCTCGCGAGACTTAGATAAAGATATGATCAGCGGAATCATTGGTAGAAAACTTGGGATGACTCAGCTATTTGCTGAGGACGGGTCTGTCACGCCGGTGACGGTGATCAAGGCGGGGCCGTGCGTGGTGGTTCAGACAAAGAGCGCGAATGGAAGCGATGGCTACAATGCCGTGCAGCTCGGCCTCGTCGAGGACAAGCCGGTCCGTCTGAAAAACGTTACAAAACCGCTGCGCGGCCATTTTGAAAAGACCGGGGGCGGCCTTCCGCCGACACGGATCCTGAAAGAGATCAGGCTCAGTGCAGAACCGGATGCTTCGGTCGGCGACCAGGTGAAAGTGGATCTGTTTGCGGATGGCGACAAGATCGAGGTGGTCGGCCGGTCAAAGGGCCGCGGATTTGCGGGTACGGTCAAAAGGCACAAATTTGCCCGAGGGCCGGAGTCGCACGGTTCGATGAACGTTCGCTCGCCCGGGTCGATCGGCCAGTCGGCGTATCCGTCAAGGGTCATCAAGGGCACGCGCTCGTCCGGCCATATGGGCGATGAACAGGTAACCGTAAAGGGATTGACGGTCGCACGGGTGGACGCTGAGAACAATCTGTTGATGGTCCGCGGTGCTGTGCCGGGTGCGAATGGAAGTTTGGTTGTAGTTAGAAAAAGCTAGACGGGAGACCGGAGACAGGAGACGAGAGCGAAGACGATCTGCTTTCATCTCGTGACTCTCGACTCTCAACTCGAACGGAGTGAGATTTTATGCCTACCGTAAAGGTTCGCAATTTGAAGAATAAGGAAGTCGGCGATGTCGAACTGCTCGACAGCGTGTTTGGTGTCGAGCTGAACGAATCGCTGATCCATGCGGCACTGGTAAACTTTCGGGCCAATGGCCGCCAGGGGACATCGGCAACGAAGACGCGCGGAAACGTGTCGGGCTCGGGCCGTAAGCTGTGGAAGCAGAAGGGAACGGGCCGTGCACGTATAGCCAGCTTGCGATCGCCGCTTTGGAAGGGCGGCGGCAACGTCCACGGACCGCAGCCGCGCGATTGGTCGTTCAATATGCCGAAGAAGATGCGGCGGGGAGCGCTTCGTTCGGTGCTTTCGGAGAGGCTGAGAGAAGGCAATCTGATCGTTATCGACGATTTCAGTTTCGAGAGCCCCAAGACAAAGGAATTCGTCGGGGCAATTGCGAATATGAAATTGTCGGACGACGCAAAGAAGCCGGTAAAAACGCTGATCGTCGATTCGCTCGATAACGCGAATCTGATCCTGTCGTCAAGAAATGTCGAAAAGACGAAGGTAACGAACAGCTTCGGGCTGAATGTTTACGACATTCTTTACCACGAAAAGTTGTTGATCTCGAAGGCGGCGATCGAGGAGCTGAACGATTTGCTCGATCCGAAGCGGGAGGGGGCAAAGGAAAAGGAAGCAGCACCCGCGAAAGAGGCAAAGCCAAAGAAAGCGGCAAAGGCCGAGGAGTCGAAGGCTGAAGAGCCTGCGAGCGAAGCCGTTTCGGGCGATGCTCCGAAAGCTGCAAAGCCAAAGAAGCAGGCAGAGGGTGAAGAAGTGAAGGCCGAGAAGCCGGCGAAGAAGGAAGCGGCCCCGAAGGCCGATGCTCCGAAGAAGCCAAAGGCCGCAAAGCCGGAGGCAAAGGAGGAGGCCGAAAATGACTGATTTTAATCTGTGGGACGTGTTGAAATCGCCCGTCGTGACGGAGAAGAGCGTCATTCTTAAAGAGGACTCGACGGATGAGGACAGCGGCCGAAAGATGGGCCAGGTGCTTACGTTTCGCGTGGACCGCGAGGCGACAAAGCCCGACATCAAGAAAGCCGTGGAAGAGATCTTTAATGTAAAGGTCGCCTCGGTCAAAACGATAAATTACCAGGGTAAGGAAAAGCGTAGGGGCCGGCAGGTCGGCCGCCGTCCTGACTGGAAAAAGGCCTACGTGACGCTGAAGAAGGGCGAGGCAATGGTGGATTACGCGGAAGCGATATAACGAATGATGAATGTCGAATGACGAATATCGAATAGAGACTTCGATCCATCATTCGAAATTCTGAATTCATCATTTAGAAATATGGGAATCAAAAGATTAAAACCGACTTCGCCGGCGCGGCGTTATCAGACGTATCTGACGCGCGATGAGCTGACGCCGGGGGCAGTACCCGAAAAATCGCTGCTCGAGCCAAAAAAGAGGATCTCGGGCCGAAACAGCGACGGGCGTATCACGATCCGACGACGCGGAGGAGGCCACAAACGCTTTTATCGCGTGATCGATTTTAAGAGGGACAAGGCCGGAGTTCCTGGGCGCGTTTCGCAGATCGAGTACGACCCGAACCGCTCGGCACATATCGCCCTGATCACCTATCTCGACGGTGAAAAGCGGTACATCATAGCGCCGGTCGGGCTGAAGGTAGGCACGTCGGTAGTAAGCGGCGAGGACGCCGACATCCTGCCGGGAAATGCATTGCCGATCAGGAACATCCCTCTCGGTACGGAGGTTCACAATGTTGAGCTACGGCCCGGCAAGGGAGGCCAGCTTGTCAGGTCGGCAGGCGGATTTGCACAGATCGTCGCCAAGGACGGCGACTACGCTCAGTTGAGAATGCCGTCGGGCGAAGTAAGAAAGGTCCCGGTGGTGTGCTACGCGACGATCGGCCAGGTGGGGAACACGGAACACGAGAACGTAAGCCTCGGTAAAGCGGGACGTTCGCGTTGGAAAGGCAAGAGGCCGAAGGTCCGCGGTGTAGCAATGAACCCGGTTGACCACCCGCACGGCGGCGGTGAGGGCAAGACCTCCGGAGGCCGCAACCCGGTAACGCCGTGGGGCCAGCCGACTCGCGGTTATAAGACAAGACGAAACAAACGCACGAGCAATATGATCGTGAAGGACAGGAGAAGGAAATAAATGGGGTCGCGGGCTTCGGTCCGCAGTAGAGAAGCGGACGAAGGCGTCTGCGTTCCAGGAAAGATATGCCACGTTCATTAAAAAAAGGGCCATTTATCGACCTTAGCGTTGTGAAAACCTTGCGACGGATCGAAGAAGGCGGCAAGAAACCGCCGGCGATCAAGACCTGGTCAAGGCGCTCGACGATCACGCCCGAAATGGTCGGACTGACATTTGGGGTCCACAACGGCAAACGACACATTCCCGTCTTTGTTACGGAAAATATGGTCGGCCACAAGCTGGGAGAGTTTTCGCCTACCCGCCTTTTCAAAGGACACCCGGGAACGAAAGCGGAGAAGATGGCAAAGAGGAAGTAGATCGTGGATCGTAGATCGTAAATGGTGAAAACAATTAATTGATGATCGACGATTCATAATTCACGATTCACAAAACAATGGAAGCGATAGCAAAAACCAAATACCTGAAAGGAAGCCCGAGAAAGGCGCGGCTGGTGATCGACCTGATCCGCGGGCAGCGCGTTTCGCACGCGTTGTCGATACTCAGGTTCACGAACAAACGTGCGGCCGACCCGATCTCGAAGACGCTCCAATCGGCGATCGCAAATGCAACGTATCAGGCCGAGCGGGAGAACATCGCGATCGATCCGGACGATCTCTGGGTGAAAAGCTGCTTTGTGGATATGGGGCCGACCAAGAATCGCCGGCGAATGAGGCCCGCTCCGCAGGGCCGTGCCTATCGCGAACAGCGGCATTATTGCCACATCACCATCGAGGTGACGAGCGGCGAGAAGCCGAAAACCGAAAAGGAATTAAAAGCCGAAGCGGCAAAGGCAAAGTCGGCGGATCGTCCGAAAAAGGCAAAGGCCCCTGCGGCAAAGGCCGCTACAAAGAATGCAAAGGCCGAAGAGGCGGAGACCGCAGCGGCAGATGTTCCGGAAACGCCGGAAGTCGAGGCCGCAGTGACGGAAACGCCTGCCGCTGAGAACCTCGAGGCTGCCGGCACCGAGGCCGATGCGAACATTGCCGATGCAAAGGATGCATCGACCACCGAAGAGGCCGAAAGCAACGATACAAAGCCCGTTGATGAGGCTCAAGAGCAGGCCGGTGAGGAGACCGAGAAGCAATAGGAAATTATGGGACAGAAAGTTCATCCTTACGGATTTAGGGTCGGCTACAACAAGGACTGGCATTCGCACTGGTATGCAAAGGGCGACTTTGCAAAGTTTCTTGCTGAGGACCTTGCCCTGAAACGCGACCTGAAGAAGAAGTTTGCGGGAGGCGGTGTTTCGCATATCGATATCGAGCGGGCCGCCACGCGAATGAAGATCATCATCTACACGGCCCGGCCCGGGATAATCATCGGGCGGAAAGGTTCGGAGATCGAAAAGCTCCGCGAGGACCTTTCGCGTCAGACCGGCCGCGAGGTGCTGATATCGATACAGGAGATCCGGCACCCGGAGCTGAACGCTCAGCTTCAGGCTGAAAAGATCGCCCAACAGATCGAGAAACGTATCGCGTTTCGCCGTGCGATGAAAAAGACGATGGAAGAATCGCAGCGTTTCGGAGCGCAGGGCATCAAGGTGATGATCGCCGGACGCCTGAACGGTGCCGAGATCGCGAGGACCGAATGGTCGCTGCAAGGACGTTTGCCGCTGCACACGCTGCGTGCCGACATCGATTATGGTTTTGCCGAAGCATTGACCACTTTCGGGATCATCGGCATCAAGGTTTGGATCTACCGCGGCGAGATCCTCGATCCGAATGCTTCCCTGGCAAGAGGTACGACGACCGATCCGGTAAACGAGGTTAAGGTAGAGCGCGGAATGGGCCGTGGCGATAGGCGGCCGAGAAGGGACGATAGAGGCGATAGAGGCCGCTAAGATCGGTAAATCGTGAATCGTAAATCGATGGGAACGAAAACGATTCACGGATCACGATCAACGATTGACGATCTACGAGGGTTATTAAGTTATGTTAATGCCGAAAAAGGTCAAGCACCGACGGGTGATGAAAGGCCGAATGCGCGGGAAAGCGACGCGGGGCGAGAATCTGGACTTTGGCGATTTTGGGCTGAAGGCGCTGGAAGCAGGCTGGATCACGGACCGGCAGATCGAAGCGGCCCGTATCGCGATGACGCGTCACGTGAAACGCGGCGGCAAGATCTGGATACGGATGTTCCCGGATAAGCCGATCACCAAAAAACCGGCCGAAACCCGTATGGGCAGCGGAAAGGGCGCTCCCGACCACTGGGTCGCAGTGGTTAAGCCGGGCCGCGTGCTTTATGAAATACAGGGTGTCGATATCGAACTTGCCCGCGAGGCGTTCGCATTGGCCGCACAGAAGCTGCCGATCAAGACGAAGTTCGTGTCTCGTGCCGACCTTGAAGGAGGCGTGGTTTAAGAGATGAAGGTCAAGGAACAGAAAGAGCAGCTCCGCGAGATGAGCGTTGATGAATTAAAGGACCAGGCCGATGCGTTGAAAGAATCGCTCTTCAGGCTGAAGTTTCGGCGGGCCCTGGGCGTGGGCGAAACGCTTAAGGATATCCGCCGTGAAAAGAAAACGCTCGCGCGGGTATATACACTGATCAGCGAGGCACATAAGAAAAAAGCCTGATGCGGATGATCCGTCATGAACGGGCGGCCGAGACCGCCGACGGACGGCTTGAGGAAAAAAATGGCAAAGAAGAAGACCGAAGAAATCGAGAACCAGCCGGAAACGGCTGTCGAAGACGTGCCGGCCGTTGAAGAAGCTGCGATCGAAGCTGCGGCTGAAGAGGTTGCGGCAAGCACAGAACCGGCGCCGAAGAAGCGTGCGGCAAAGAAGGAAAAGGCGTCTGATGACGCTGCCGGACCGTCTAAGCGAACCAAGGCAAAAAAGGACGCTGGGGCAGCCGATGGTGACGCCGACAACAAGTCCAAGATCGTTCACAAGCGTGCAGAAAAAGTGGGCGTGGTCGCTTCCGACAAGATGACGAAAACGGTTACCGTGCGGGTTGACCGGCTGGTGAAGCATCCTATCTACAGGAAATACGTACGACGACGAAAGAAATTCATGGCCCACGACGAACTCGGTGCCAAGATCGGCGACAAGGTGAGGATAGTCGAGACGAGGCCGCTTTCTGCAAGAAAGCGATGGCGCGTGGTGGAGATAATTCAGAAAGCGGAACTTTAATAGTGGAGAGTGGGCAGTGGAGAGTGGAAAGTTAAATAGACACCACTGAAGACTGGCCACCGACCACCGACCACTGGAGTAAAGATATGATTCAGATGCAGACCTCATTGTCGGTCGCCGATAATTCGGGTGCAAAACGAGTGGAAATGATCGCACCGATCGGCGGTTCAACGGCCAAGATCGCCCGACTTGGCGATAAGATAAAGGTCACCGTAAAGGAAGCCGCGCCCGAGGGGACCGCGAAGAAAGGAAAGGTTTACAACGCGGTGATCGTGAGGACGAAGAAAGAGGTTCGAAGGAAGGACGGAAGCTATATCAGGTTCGACGAGAACGCAGCCGTCCTCATCAAGGACGACGGCACGCCGGTCGGGACACGCGTTTTCGGGCCGGTGGCACGCGAGCTTCGCGAGAAGAATTTTATGAAGATCGTGTCGCTTGCACCGGAAGTTATTTGAAGGATGACGGAAAAAGGGAAAAGGACAGAGATCGGGTGAAAAACCGATCCCGATCGGTCCAAAACCTTGGATCAACGAGATGAAAACCGAGAAGAAGGGAACAGTAAACAGTAAGATCAAACGCGGCGACCAGGTGGTGTTCGTTGCCGGCAAGGAATATGCGAGGTACGACAGCAACGGAAAGCGCCAGCCGTATCGCGGCCGAGTCATTGCCGTCGATGCCCGAAACGGCAAAGTAAAGGTCGAAGGGGCGATGATCGTAAAGCGGCACAGGAAGCCGGTCCCGCAGCTCAACCGCGAGGGCGGCATCATCGAACAGGAAGCTTGGGTGGATGTGTCGAATGTCGCGCTGATCGACCCGGAAACCGGAAAGCCGACGCGTGTAAGGTTCGAGACGCAGAACGGTAAGAAGGTGCGTGTCGCAAAGAGCGGCAAGGCAATACCGGTGCCCGACGTGTTTGGAACAAAGGAACCCAAGAAGACGGCTGCCGATAAGGAAGCAGAAGAATAAGGATCAATTGATCGCAGGCCTCGGGATTGACATCAATCGATCCGATAAGATCAAAGATCGTCGTTTGCAGATCATAAAGTACGACAATGGCTAGACTTAGAGAAAAGTATAAGAACGAGATCGCCCCTGCCCTTGCAAAGGAGTTCGACATTCGCAACCCGATGGCGATTCCAAAGCTGGAAAAGATCGTCGTAAATATGGGGCTGGGTGAAGCGAGTGCGAACTCGAAAATTCTGGACGTAGCGACGGAAGAGCTGAAAGCGATCGCCGGACAAAAGCCGGTCATTACCAAGGCGAAAAAGTCGATCGCGGCATTCAAGCTGCGGCAAGGAATGAGCATCGGCACGATGGTCACGCTGCGCGGGAACAGGATGTATGAGTTCCTTGATCGCCTGATCTCGATCGCGTTGCCCCGCGTTCGCGACTTTAGGGGAATTTCGGGAAAAGCATTCGATGGCCGCGGAAATTACACGCTCGGTGTCCGGGAGCAGCTCATTTTCCCGGAGATCGATTTTAATAAGGTCGATAAATCGCGAGGAATGAATATATCTATCGTGACTACGGCGAAGAACGACGAACAGGCACGTTCGCTTTTGAAGGCGATGGGAATGCCCTTTAGGCAATAGTCCGGTGTCCCAGCTTTCAGAACGCGAAAAGATGCGGTCTGAGAGATAAGGATCGGCATCTGAAACACGAAAGTTATGGCGAAGATCAGTAAGGTAGTAAAAAACAATAAGCGAAAGGTAAAGGTCGCACTTTGGCGAGAACGCCGTGCGGCGGCCAAAGCTATAATCAACGATCCGAAGTCGACCCCGGAAGAGGTTGATGCGGCCGTTGTAAAGCTTCAGAAGATGCCCCGCGACGCCAGCCCGGTACGCGTTCGCAACCGCTGTTCGCAGTCGGGGCGCTCCCGCGGGTTCGTACGCAAGTTCGGCATATCGCGGATCGCCCTGAGAGAACTGGCCCTGGAAGGCCAGATCCCGGGTGTTGTGAAATCGAGCTGGTAAGAAAATTTGTGATCTGTGAAGGCCGATCTGCGATCGTGATCGATGAAAGAGCGCGAATGGCAGCACGAAGATCGAAAATAGATTGACGGAGTAGAAAGAGAATGACAGACCCAATAGCAGACATGCTCACGCGAATACGCAACGCCATTGCGGCGAACCACCCGCGTGTTGATATTCCCGGTTCGAAGTTGAAGGTGGAGGTAGCCCGAATACTCAAGGAAGAGGGCTACATCAATAACTACACGACCAAGGGTGAAGGGGTTAAGTATATTATCCGCGTCTTTTTGAGGTACGACACCAAGGGAACGTCGTCGATCACGCATCTGGCGAGGGTCTCGCGGCCCGGACGGCGTGTATATGTGGGCGCGACCGAGATACCGAAAGTACTCGGAGGATATGGGATCAACATCGTATCGACCTCGAAGGGGCTTATGAGCGGCAAGCGCGCCAGAAACGAAAATATCGGCGGCGAGATACTTGCGGAAGTTTACTAGTCGAAGATAGTGAATCGTCAATCGCAAATATAGTGTTTGCGGTCATGAACGGCGGTCGACGATCAACGAGAAAGAAATATGTCACGAGTAGGAAAAAAACCGATCACTATACCGGCCGGCGTGTCGGTGAACATCGGCGATTCGGTCCTGGAGGTAAAGGGGCCAAAGGGAACGCTGAACACGCCGATCCCGAGCGGGGTCAAGTTCAAACAGGAAGACGGGACGCTTGTTGCCGAAAGAGCAAGCGACGATCTGGCCGCTTTTCACGGGCTCGCCCGTGCATTGGCGAACAATGCTGTGGTCGGGGTGACGGATGGCTTTAAGATCGATCTGGACCTGGTCGGCGTCGGATATAAGGCCGATATTCAGGGTAAAAAGATAGTATTCGCTCTCGGATATTCGCACCCTATCGAGTACGTTCTTCCGGATGGCATCGAGGCAAAGGCTGAAAGAATTGGTGCAAAGACGTCGATCAATCAATACCAATTGACGATCTCGCTGACCGGTATAGACAAGCAAAGGCTCGGCCAGGTCGCGGCGGAACTGAACCGGCTTCGAAAGCCTGACGCTTACAAAGGCAAAGGCGTGCGATACGCGAGCAAGCAGTATAAATTGAAACCAGGCAAGACCGGTAAATAGCAGGTCGTAAATCGTGAATCGTAAAACGTAAATAGGAAGCAAAGCGATCTACGGTTCACAATTCACGATTCACGAGAAAGATATGGCACAGAAAAGCAGAGCAGATATCAGGCGAGGCGTTCACAGCCGGATACGAAAAAAGGTTCGCGGTTCGGCGGAGCGGCCAAGGTTGGCGGTCTATCGCAGCCTGAATCATATATACGTGCAGGTTATTGACGATGATTCGGGCAAGACGCTTGCGACGGCATCCACCGCTGAAAAGGCTTTTTCGGGCACAGGCGGCAATGTCGCGGCCGCTCAGGCCGTCGGCAAAACAATAGCGGAACGGGCTCTTGCAGCCGGAGTTTCCAATGTGGTGTTTGACCGTGGCGGTTATGTTTATCATGGCCGGGTCAAGGCATTGCTTGATGCGTCGCGAGAAGCCGGGCTGAACAAGTCGGAATCGGCCGGCAGCGAGGGAAAGGAAGAGGGTAATGAATAAGCAACGAATTTCACCTAACGGCCTTTTGTTGAAGGACCAGCTAATTTCGATCAATCGCGTCACAAAGGTGGTCAAGGGCGGCAAGAATATGTCGTTTGCGGCGCTGGTCGTAGTGGGCGATGAGGCCGGCCATGTCGGTTTTGGTACGGGCAAAGCGAAAGAAGTGCCGAATGCGATCAAAAAGGCGGTCGAAGCGGCGAAGAATAATCTGATCCGGGTTCCGCTGATCGAAGGAACGCTGCCGCACGAACTGATCGGCGAATATGGTGCGGGCCGTGTGCTGCTGAAGCCGGCGGCCGAGGGCACCGGCGTTATCGCGGGCGGTGCGGTCCGACTAGTGCTTCAGGCGCTTGGCGTACATAACGTGCGTACAAAGATCCTTGGTTCGAGCAATAACCACAATGTGGTCCGTGCAACCTTTAACGGGTTAACGCGTATGAAGGACCCGCTGGAAGTGGCTCGGCTGCGTGGGAAGCAGGTTGAAGAGTTGGTGTAACGGCAGCTGGCGTTCAGAGCCAGGTTATCGGCCGGAGCAGCCGAAAACCAAGTTCTGACGAATGAAAGCTGAATTCAATATCATGGTTAAGAAAGAAGAAAATTTGGGCGGAAAGATCAAGATCCAATATTATCGGAGCTCGATCGGCTATTCTCAAAAACAGAAGGATATCGTCCGGAGCCTGGGCATTACGAAGCTCAACCAGACCATCGAACGGCCCGATTCGCCGGCGACCCGAGGCGTTGTCGCGAAGGTTCCACATTTGCTGCGGATCGTGGAATAGTAAGATCTGCGATCTCCTAAGGAAAAGATATGGCATTAGGACTAAATAACTTGAAGCCGGCACCGGGTTCGACGCATAAGAAAAAGCGGGTTGGGCGCGGTCCGGGCTCCGGGCTCGGAAAAACGGCAGGACGCGGACACAAAGGACAAAAATCGCGATCGGGCTACAGCAGCCGTCCGGGCTTTGAGGGCGGACAGATGCCGCTTCAGCGGCGCCTGCCGAAACGCGGTTTTACGAATATTTTCAAAAAGCAGTGGATCGAGATCAGCCTCGCAAAGATAGATGCTAACTTCAATTCGGGCGACGAGGTGACGCCTGACATACTGCACGAGCGCGGATTGATCAAAAAGGCAAAGCACGACCTGGTCATTCTCGGGAACGGCGAGGTAACGAAATCGCTTAAAATAGCGGCCCACCGATTCACAAAGGCCGCGAGAGAGAAGATAGAAAAGGCCGGCGGATCGGCCACCCAGATAGAAAAGGCAGCTGCCGTTGAAGCTTGATACAATGCGGAATGCAGGAGGCGGGCCGCGGGACGAAAGATCGATTCCGCATGCCGCGATCTGCACTCCGCATTAAAAGGATTTATATGGAGAAGTTCTTAAACGCAGTCCAGAACATGTTCAAGATCCCCGAGCTTCGGAAGCGGATCATTTTTACGCTTTCGATGCTGGCAGTCTATCGACTCGGAGCTCATATCTCCGCACCCGGAATCAACAAGGTCAAGCTTGAACAGGTTTGGAACGATGTTGCCGGGACGCTTCTCGGCGTGCTCGACCTTTTCTCAGGCGGAAACTTTCGAACGATCTCTGTGTTCGCGCTGGGCGTAACACCATATATCACGGCGTCGATCATAATGCAGCTTATGCCTGTTCTGTCGCCGGCGGTCAAGAAGATACAGGAAGAAGGCGAGGTCGGGCGGCAAAAGCTGAACCAATATACCCGCTATCTTACGGTCGCGCTCTGTTCGGTCCAGACGTTCTTTGTTGCGACGTGGCTTAGCCGAAACGACATCATTCCGCAGACATGGCCCGCGACGCTGATGATCGTGGTCACCTTGACGACGGGAACGGTGTTCGTGATGTGGCTGGGCGAACAGATCACGGAACGGGGCGTTGGGAACGGTATCTCGCTGCTCATCTTTGCCGGTATCGTCATAGGATTGCCAAGCGCCGTGATGCAAGTGTCTGAACGCGTCCGTGCGGGCGATGCCATGCAGACCCTCGGGGTTATATTCCTCGTCGCGGTTCTGATCGCATTGATCGCGTTGGTGGTCTATGTTGAATCCGCACGGCGGCACATTGCCATTACTTATGCCAGTCGAAGGGTGGGCGGACAGACATTTCGCGGACAGGAAACAAGCCTGCCGCTGAAGATCAACATGGGAGGCGTCATCCCGGTCATTTTCGCGTCTTCAGTATTGGCGATGCCGCAGACCCTGTTTGCCGCATTTCCTCCAGCTCAGGGAGACACGACGTCAACCTGGGCACAGATACATGGATTTTTTCAGCAGTTTCACGGCGGCGACCCTTACTATGAACTTGTGTTCATCTCGTTGATCGTTCTGTTCACGTTCTTTTACATTACGATCATCTTTAATACCGACGAGGTCGCGGACAACCTTAGAAAACACGGAGGCTTTGTTGCCGGGATCAGGCCGGGGGCGCCGACGGCGGAGTATCTCAGCGGGATACTGACGCGGCTGACGACGGTCGGAGCCATCTACCTTGCGTTCGTGGCATTTGCGCCGCAAATATTGCTCAGCGGTTTTCGTGTATCGCGTCTGCCGTTCATCGGGGACAGTCTTGATGCGTTCTTTACCGCGACGCCCGGCTTGACGTGGGTGCCGACGGGGCTCGGGTACCAGTTCTTCTTCGGCGGCACATCGCTGCTGATCCTTGTGGGCGTTGCCATGGATACGGTTTCGCAGATCGAAGCTCAGCTTGTAATGCGGAACTACGAGGGATTCCTTGGTGCAGGTTCCAGGCTTCGCGGCCGCCGGGGCTAGGTGAGATTTCGCCACTGAGAACACAGAGACCACAGAGGATACGAATTTCCCCTTCTGTGACCTCTGTGTTCTCTGTGGTTAATGCTTTATGGCAAAGATCATTGTCTTGATAGGGGCACCCGGTGCCGGAAAAGGAACACAGGCAAGATTGCTTGACGAACGTCGCGGGATCCCGCAGATCTCGACCGGGGACATGTTCCGCGAGATGAAAACCCAGGACACGCCGCTCGCCCGCGAGGTTCAGTCGATAATGGCTTCGGGCAAGCTTATTTCGGACGATGTGACCTATCGGATCGTCCGGGAACGAACATCAAGGTCGGACACGGCCGGGACCTATGTTCTCGACGGCTATCCGCGGACGTCCGTCCAGGCTGAACAGCTTGAAGACCTTGCGAAGGAGCAGGGCAAAGAGATCGAGGCGATCGAGGTGGACGTTCCGAGGGAAGAGTTGATGAAAAGACTCACGGGCCGACGAAGCTGCCCGGTTTGCGGCGAGATCTATAATATCTATTCGAAGCCGCCGAAGGTCGAAGGGAGATGCGATCAGCATCCCGAAGCCCAACTTGTACACCGCGACGACGATCACGAGGAAAAGGTGCGGGTCAGGCTGGAAACCTTTGATGAGCTGACGAAACCGCTGCTGAAGTATTACGAGGGTTCAGGGCGGCTGCGAAGGGTGAACGGCAGTGGGGAGGTCGAGGAGATCTTCGAAGAGTTGGCGAGATTGATCTAGACGCGGAGTACTTAATTAGTAATTAATAATTTGAAATTAGTAATTACTGATCCAGTGAGATTACGGAATACCAAGATCGGCAGTTTTCTAAGTGCAGCGTCGGAGGCACTTGTCGGAAAGAGAATGATAATCGCGAAATCGCAAAAAGACCTTGAAAAGATGCGGGCCGTAGGCGAGCTGATCGCAAGCGTTCGCGAGGTCTTGCGGTCGATGGTGGCCCCGGGCATTACGACGCTCGAACTAAATGCGGCGGCCGAAAAGATGATGAGAGATGCGGGCGCGATACCTACGTTCATCGGTTATAAACCGCATGGGATGGTCCCATTCCCGTTTGCCATCTGTGCTTCGGTCAACGAGCAGGTCGTACACGGTTTTTCGACGGACATCCCGTTGGCCCAGGGGGATATCGTCTCGCTGGATATGGCCTGCACGCTGGATGGATTTGTGGGCGATACAGCGATGACGCTGCCAGTAGGCACCATTTCGGACGAGCTAAAACAATTGATCAGCGTTACAGAGGAATGCCTCGATCGTGCCATCGCCCAATGCCGCGTTAATGGGCATGTAGGAGATATCGGCTGGGCGGTGCAATCCCACGCCAGCCAGTACGAGTATGGGATCGTCCGCGATTATACGGGGCACGGAATAGGGCGGCGAATGCACGAAGCCCCGCAAATACCGAATTACGGGCGTCAGGGAACCCGGGAAAAGATAAGGGCCGGATACTGTTTTGCCATTGAACCTATGTTGAACCTCGGAACCGCGGAGACCAAGACGCTAAGCGACGGATGGACAGTGGTCACGCTCGACGGTAAACCATCAGCCCACGCCGAGCACACGATCGCCGTGACGCCGGAGGGCCCTGAGATCCTGACCCTTACGAGGGAACAGAAATTAGCCCTTAACGCGGCGAAGACCGAAACCGCCCGTGCTTAACTTGATAGGAGAAGGGTTTCGCGATAAACTAATAGTTTGTCCAACTTGTCCCCGGGTTGGCCTCGGCAGACTATGGCTAAAGAGGAAGCGATAGAGGTTACCGCCACGGTGCTTGAGACATTGCCGAATGCGATGTTCAAAGTGTCGATCGACGGTAACGAGCATGAAGTCCTTGCGCATATTTCCGGTAAGATGCGCAAAAACTTTATCCGGATATTGCCGGGTGACAGAGTTTTGGTGGAACTGTCTCCGTACGATCTGAAAAGAGGCAGGATCACTTACCGGTATAAGTAAGTTGATCGTGGGCCGAAAAGTGTAGGGCCGGCAAAGCCGTCGCGGCCCGATCTGCAGCAGGGATCTTCGATGAGCGGGAGTTTGAGATGAAAGTGCGACCGTCGGTAAAAAAGATGTGTGATAAATGCAAGGTGATCCACCGCAAGGGCGTCGTGCGCGTCATTTGCGACAATCCCAAGCATAAGCAAAGGCAGGGGTAGTGAGTCGTGGATCGCAAACCGTGAACCTTCAGTTGAAACGCGGTCTGTGATCAGCGAGATTCGGAGAAAGATATGGCTCGTGTAGCAGGTGTTGATCTACCGCCCAACAAGAGGGCACAAATTGGTTTGACGTATATATACGGCGTCGGCAAATCGCGCGCGACAGCGGTTCTCGAAGAGGCGAACATCAGTGTTTCCTCGAAGATCAAGGATCTAAACGAGGATGAGCTTAATCGCATTAGAGCCATCCTGGACGCCCAGGGCGAGATCGAAGGCGACCTGCGGAAGCGCATTCAGATGGATATCAAGCGATTGATGGACATCGGATGTTATCGCGGACTCCGGCATCGCCGCAGTTTGCCGGTACGCGGCCAACGCACTTCGACAAATGCGAGAACGAGAAAAGGACCGCGCAAAGCAGCGGTCGCGAAGAAGAAGGCACCAGGGAAAAAGTAATTGATAATTGACAGTGGAAAGTGGACAATCCGGAATCTATCCATCGTCCATTATCCGTTGTCCACTAAAATTCAATGGCAAAAGCACCAGCAGCAGGAAAGAAAAAGACCTTTAAGAAGAAAGAGCGGAAGAATATCCCGATCGGGATCGTTCACATTTCGGCTTCTTTCAACAATACACTTATTTCCATAACGGACACTCAGGGGAATCTGGTCGCTCAATGTTCTTCGGGCGCGCGCGGTTTTCGCGGATCGAGAAAGGGTACGCCCTTTGCGGCCCAGCAGGCTGCCGGAGAAGCCGCCCGGAAAGCGATCGAGGCGGGAATGCGCGAGGTTGAAGTAAGAGTGAAGGGACCGGGCGGCGGCCGCGAATCTGCCATACGTGCGGTCGCGCAGGCCGGCATTCGTGTTACGTCGATACGCGACACCACGCCGATCCCGCACAACGGGTGCAGACCGCCCAAACGACGGCGAGTTTGATCCACGGCCCCGGATCTCAGATCACGAAACGCGATCTGACCCGGAATATGGAATTTTGAGTTTTATCGAAAGGACGAAGGGCTAAGGCCTGTAAACTTTTCCGCTGATAAGCGGAGGCAAAAATACTATGGCTAGATATAGAGGAGCGGTGTGCAGATTGTGCCGCCGCGAAGGTGGAAAATTATTTCTAAAGGGTGACCGTTGCTTCAAGACTTCGTGTGCGATCGAGAAGCGGGGAACCAACCCGCCGGGACAGCACGGAGCTGCAAGGCGTAAGATGCTGGCCGGATATGGCGAGCAGCTTCGTGAGAAGCAAAAGGTAAAGCGGATCTACTTCATTCTCGAGAAACAGTTCAGGAACTATTTCGAGAAGGCCAGAAGCCAGAAAGGCGTTACGGGCGAGAACCTTTTGTTCATGCTCGAGAGGCGGCTCGACAACGTGGTTTATCGAGCTGGATTCTCGACCTCTCGTCGTCAGGCACGGCAGCTTGTAAACCATGGCCATGTCGAGGTCAATGGAAGAAAGGTCGATATTCCTTCGTTTCAGGTCAAGGTGGGCGACACGATCACGGTAAAGCCGAAAAGTCAGAAGAATCCGCACATCGAAGGTGCGTGGCAAACGGCAGCGGGGCGGATGAGGCCAGCATGGATCACGCCCGCCGGACGCGACCTGAGTGTCGCGATCTCGGCTGCGCCGACGCGAGGCGACATCGATCAGAACATTAACGAGCAGTTGATCGTCGAGCTTTATAGTAAGTAATAACCAGCGGCTGGATGAAGTAGCCGGGTCTCGAGAGTTTGTTCTTCTATTTGAGACGCGGGGACAATTCCAGCCTTAACGACCGTTTAAAAAGAACAAATATGACACAGAGCAATAATTGGACGGGTTTTCAAATGCCGACCCGGCTGAATGTCGATTCCGAAACACTGACCGAGCGCTATGGCAAATTCTATGCTCAGCCGTTCGAAAGGGGTTTTGGGACCACGATCGGAAATTCAATAAGGCGTGCGCTGCTTTCGTCGATCGAGGGCGCAGCCGTGACCGCGGTCAAGATCGAAGGTGTGGAGCACGAATTTTCGTCGATCAAAGGGGTCGTCGAGGATGCGACAGATATTATTCTAAACTTGAAGCAGGTCCCGTTCCTGCTTCACGGCCCCGGCCCGAAGACCCTGACGATCAGCAAGAAGGGGGCAGGGGAGGTAACCAGCGCCGATATCGAAGGAGATGGCGATGTTGAGGTGCTCGACCCGAACATTCATCTTGCGACCATCAGTGGCTCGGGTTCGTTCAATGTCGAGATGCGGTTAAAAAGGGGACGCGGCTATGTTTCGGCGGAATTGAACAACGATGACGATCTCTCGGTCGGGTATATTCCGGTCGATTCCGTTCACACGCCGATCAAGAAAGTAAATTACAGCGTCGATAAGACCCGACAGGGATCGAATACTGAGTTTGACAAGCTGACTATAGAGGTATGGACCGATGGCTCGGTAAAACCCGATGATTCGATCGGCCTCGCGGCGAAACTGGTGAAGGACCATATGTCTATCTTCATCAATTTCGAAGAGGAAGAAGAAGAATATAAGTACGAGGACATCGCCCGCCCGCCGCTGATGCGAAACGACCTGCTTGACAAGCCGGTCGATGAGCTGGAGCTTTCGGTAAGATCGTATAACTGCCTGAAGAACGCGGACATACGCTCGATCCGAGACCTGATCCGACGCAGCGAAAAAGATATGCTGAACACAAAGAATTTCGGCAAGAAGTCGCTGACCGAGATAAAAGACCTGCTGCACGGAATGGGGCTGGACTTTGGAATGGATTTTGACGAGCAGGGCAATCCGATACCGGGATCGGGCGGACGAGATCTGGATTAGCAAGGTTAAAGGATAAAGAAAAAAGGATAAGTCGAAGAGAACGGCAAAATCCTTTCGCCTTTATCCTTTCGCCTTTCTCCTTTAAGAAGATGAGACACCAAAAAGCACATCGCAAACTTGGCCGGACCACGGAACATCGCATGTCGATGCTTCGAAACTTGGCGACGTCGTTGATAAATGCCGAAAAAGAGCATATCGTAACCACAGTCCAGAAGGCCAAGGAATTGAGGCCGTTCGTTGAAAAAGCGATCACGCTGGCCCGCAAGGCCCAGAAGCTCGAGGGCGACGACGCAACGATTCAGGAAGTGCATCTTCGCCGCATGGCTGCACGGTTCTTCCATGCCGGCAACAGCACGTTCAAGGAAGCGGCGAGCCGGTTTAGAGGTAAGAAGGGCGAAGAAAAGGCCCCGATCGAAAGAACTGCGGGCGTAAAGGCGGTCCAGCGGTTGTTTTCTGAACTCGGTCCGAGATATAAGGACCGCAATGGCGGTTATACCCGGATCATTCGGGTCGGACGCCGGAGCGGTGACAATGCCGAGCTTGCAGTGATCGAACTAGTGGACAATCCACGGGAACTTGCGGCCAGGGGATAATTTCTTTTTTGGAGGCGATGCACGATGAGTGAATATTCGGCTTCTGCAAAAGCAAAGGAAATGGAAAAGCAAGGCGGTACGAAACAAGAGGCAAAGGGCAAACAAACGGGTTCTGGTGCGGACCCTTCGTTCAATATGGACGAACTGCGCGAGTTGGCGGAACTCGTCAATGAGCATGGATTTACCGATTTCGAATTTGAGAACGAAAATATACGCGTGAGACTGAGCAAGACGCCGCCGGCGTCGGCAGTTCAGTACCTCCCGCAAGCTCCGATGGCCGCGCCTGGGGCGGCACCGGCTTTGCCGATCCCGCAATCGGCTCCTGAGGCGACCCAGCCGGAACCTTCGGCGGAGGACGATCTATACAAAATTGTTTCGCCAATTGTCGGAACGTTTTATCGGTCGCCGGGGCCGGATAAGGATGCTTACGTCAAAGAAGGCAGCAAAGTGACGCCGCCAACCATCGTTTGCATCGTCGAGGCGATGAAGTTGATGAATGAGATCGAGGCCGAAGTAGAGGGCGAAGTGGTCAAGATCTACGTCGAGAACGGCCAGCCGGTCGAGTATGGCCAGCCGTTGTTCGGTATCAGAAAATAAGGGTGTATCAACCGCAGATCACGCAGATCACGCAGATAAAGACAGGCCGGTATTTTTCTTATCTGCGACATCAGTGTCATCTGCGGTAAGTCGTTTTTGCGGCAGGAGCTCGTGAGAGAGATCAGGAAAATTCTAATTGCAAACCGGGGCGAGATCGCGATCCGCATCATATGGACGTGCAAGGAGATGGGCATCAAGACCGTCGCCGTCCATTCTGAGGCCGACCGCGACGCTCTGCATGTTCGATATGCAGATGAGGCGGTCTGCATCGGCGCGGCTCCGTCGGCGCAAAGTTACCTAAACATTCCCTCGATAATCAGCGCGGCTGAGATCACAAACGTCGATGCGATCCATCCGGGCTATGGCTTTCTCGCCGAGTCTGCGACGTTTGCAAAGATCTGCGGCGATTGCAACATCAAATTCATCGGCCCTTCGCCGGAAGTTATCGCGATGATGGGCGACAAGGTCGAGGCAAGGCGAACCATGCAGGCCGCCGGCGTTCCTATATTGCCCGGCAGCCCCGATCCGATAGAGAGTACGGATGAAGCCGCAAAGATCGCGGAAGAGATCGGATTTCCTCTGATCATTAAAGCTGCAGCAGGCGGCGGCGGCCGTGGAATGCGGATCGTCCGCAAACCCGAAGAACTGCGCGGCCAACTAGAGACCGCACAGGCAGAGGCGCTTGCAGCCTTTAAAAACGGCGCGGTCTATATCGAACGCTACATCGAACGCCCGCGACATATCGAGATCCAAGTGCTGGCCGACGAGCACGGTAATTGTATTCACCTAGGCGAACGCGAATGTTCTATTCAGCGTCGGCACCAGAAGCTGCTTGAGGAAGCTCCGTCGCCGGTGCTTACGCCGGATCTGAGGGAGAAGATGGGCTCGGTGGCCGTCAATGCGTGCAAAGAGATCGGATATGCAAATGCAGGAACTTTCGAGTTTCTATTGGACGAGGACGGAAGTTTCTATTTCATGGAAATGAATACGCGGGTTCAAGTCGAACATCCGGTAACGGAGATGGTCACGCTTGCCGATATCGTCCGGAATCAGATCCGCATCGCCTCCGGCGAAGACCTTCAGTACAGTCAGGAAGACGTTCAGATAACCGGCCACTCCATCGAATGCCGGATAAACGCCGAGGATCCGGTGAAGTTCACTCCAAGCCCAGGGCGAATTACTGCGTTCAATATTCCGGGCGGCCCCGGAGTGCGTGTTGATACGGCCGCTTACCCCGGCTATATCGTTCCGCCTTATTATGATTCGATGATCGCCAAGCTTATAGTTCATGCCCGAACCCGCGAGCTTGCCATCAATCGAATGCAGAGAGCCCTGGATATGATGGTCGTCGAGGGTATAAAGACGACGATCCCGCTGCACAAGAAAATAATGGCGGACAAGCGATTTCAGGCCGGCGATTTCTCGACGAAATTCATGGAAGAGTTTGAGTTGTAAGTTGATATTTCGCAATGGATAACGGATAATTAACGGCGGAATAATCGTTCGCCTACAACGATCAATTGTTCAGTATTTTTTGCGGTTACCGCCAGCAATATGGGCGGAGTTACTGCGAGCAAGGAGAGACCATTTTAGAGTCGGAATTTTATGGCAACAGTTAAAGAAGTAAAAGAGAAGATAGTTGGCGATTTCAAGACCCACGGGTCGGACACGGGATCGTCGCAGGTGCAGATCGCTCTGCTGACACAGAGAATCAACGAATTGACGGAGCATTTCAAGGTACATAAAAAGGACAACCATTCGCGTCGAGGTTTGCTCAAGATGGTCTCGCGCCGGAGAAAGCTGCTGGATTACATTAAGCGGCGTGATATTAACGAATACCACACGATAATCAAGAAATTGGGACTAAGAAGATAGTGCGTTCTTACCGGTTTTGAGTGTCAGCGTCTGAAGTATGCATTGACCTGAAACTTGAGACAGGAAAAAATTGACGGCTGCTTCGAGCCGATCGAGTAACTGAGTCTTACGAAGAATTTGCGGGGGGCTGCTGAACGTGACAGCGAATGGGCCAAGCGCAATTAAGACCTGAGTAAAATTGAACGAATCCGGAAACGGCCGAGGCTTCACGAACAGCTTTGTGCCGTTTTCGTTTTTCGAGGAAGAATAAATGGGAAATAGAAAATATTTGAAAGAGTCGATAAAGCTGGGAGCAAATGAGCTGATCGTGGAAACGGGCCGGGTTGCCAAACAGGCCGATGGGGCCGTTGTTATCAGGTACGGCGATACGATGGTTCTGGTCACGGCCGTTAGTATGAAGCAGGCAAAAGAGGGGCTGGATTTTTTCCCTCTGACGGTCGAATACCGTGAATCGAGCTATTCCGCCGGCCGAATCCCGGGCAATTACTTTAGACGCGAAGGCCGGCCATCGGAGAAAGAGGTTCTGACGTGCCGGCTGATCGACCGTCCGGTCAGGCCGCTTTTTCCTGACGGTTACCGATATGAAACGCAGATCGTCGGAACAGTGATATCGTCCGACGGAGAAAATGATCCGGACGTGATCGCTATCACCGGAGCATCGTGCGCACTTTATCTTTCGGACATAGTGTTCCATAACCCGATTGCTGGGATCCGCATCGGATTGATCGACGGAAAATACATCATCAATCCGACCTTCGACCAGCGACGCGAATCTTCGCTTAATTTGATCGTTGCCGGAACCGAGGAAGCGATCTGCATGGTCGAATGCGAAGCAAAAGAAGTCAACGAACAGATAATGCTCGAAGCCCTGATGCTCGCTCACAAGGAGATCAAGAGGCTTTGCCTTTGGCAGAAAGAACTCGGCAAAGCCCTGGGCATCGAGAAACGCGAATTCGTCGCCGCCGCGATCGACGAAAACGTGATCGGCGAGGTTGAAAAGAATTTCGGCGCAAGACTTCGCGAGGCCCTGGACACTACCGGCAAGGACAAGCTGACAAGCTATGCCGCCATCGATGCGCTGAAGAAAGAAGTGGTCGAGTCGTATCCGGATGACCAGCCGGAAGCTCGGACCACCGCCGGCAAGGCCTTTTCGCATCTGAAGGAAAAGATCTTTCGAGAGGACATGCTTGGAAACCGACGACGTCCCGACGGTCGAAAGTTTTCGGAGATCAGACCTATCACGTGCGAAGTTGGATGGCTGCCGCGGGTACACGGGTCGGCCCTATTCACTCGAGGCGAAACGCAGGCCCTGGTCGCGACAACGCTCGGCACGAAAATGGATGAGCAGTTCATGGACGACATCGAAAAGGGCGAGGTGAAGCGGCGTTTCATGCTGCATTACAACTTCCCGCCATACTCCGTCGGCGAGGCCGGCCGCTTTGGCGGAACATCGCGCCGAGAAACGGGCCACGGCAACCTTGCCCGCCGGGCGATCGAGGCCGTCCTTCCTGATGAAGCGGATTTTCCCTATACGCTTCGTATTGTGTCGGACATCACCGAATCGAACGGTTCGTCGTCGATGGCTTCGGTTTGCGGCGGAATTTTGAGTTTGATGGACGCGGGCGTCCCGATCAAGCGGCCGGTCGCGGGCGTCGCGATGGGTTTGGTAATGGAAGGGAATCGCTATGCGATCTTGTCAGACATTGCAGGCGCCGAAGACCATTATGGCGATATGGATTTCAAGGTCGCCGGGACGAGCGAGGGCATCACGGCCCTTCAGATGGATATTAAGGTCACGGGCATCAACGCGATGATCCTGCAGGAGGCACTGGAGCAGGCCCGTAAAGGGCGGCTGCACATCCTCGGCGTGATGGAACAGGCTCTCGCCGAGCCTCGCGAGGACATATCGCCATATGCGCCGCGCATCATCACTCTTAAGATCCATCCGGACAAGATCCGCGACGTGATCGGAAAGGGCGGATCTGTCATCCGCTCGATCACCGAGGAAACCGGTGCGAAGATCGACATCGAAGACGACGGTACTATCTCGATCGCGACCGCAGACGGCGAGGCCGCACAGGCAGCGATCGCTCGCATCAAGTCGCTCACGGCGGAAGCCGAGATCGGCGAGACATACCTCGGAACGGTCTCGCGCATCGTCGATTTCGGCGCGTTCGTCGAGATACTCCCGGGCCTCGACGGCCTGCTGCACATCTCTGAGATCTCCGACCGCCGCGTCAAAGACGTCCGCGACGAGCTGAAGGAAGGCCAGCAGATCCTCGTCAAGTGCATCGGAAAGGAAGGCAACAAGGTCAAGCTTTCTCGCAAGGCGATCTTGAATGAGGAAAAAGCGAAGGCTTCGGGCGGCGGCGAAGAATAACCGGGATCACTATCTTGCTGCTGAAAAGGACGGTTTCGGCCGTCCTTTTTAGATCAACCTGTTTTGATTGTAGAATCTAGGTTTTGGCGAACTTAATTAGTAGTTACTGATTGATAGAACAAGGATTGAATTCCGAGAACGGCCTCTTTTATGACCGCACCAAATATCGAAACTATCGTCTCTCTGTCAAAGCGCCGTGGGTTTGTTTATCCGGCGTCGGATATTTACGGCGGGCTCGGCTCGTCGTGGGATTACGGCCCGCTCGGCGTAGAGCTGGCGAACAACATTAAGAAAAGCTGGTGGAATTGGGCCGTTTATGAACGCGACGATATCGAGGGACTGGATTCATCGATCATCCTGAACCGTAATGTATGGAAGTACTCCGGTCACGAGACAACTTTTTCAGACCCGCTGGTCGATTGCCGCGAGTGCAAGACGCGGCTCCGCGAGGACAAGCTGGACAAGAACGACGAGGGCAAGTTAATTTGTTCAAATTGCGGCTCGACTAATTTGACCGAATCACGTGCGTTCAATCTGATGTTCCGCACGACGATCGGGGCCGTGTCGGATGCAGACGATCCGACCGCATTGGCCTATCTGCGGCCCGAGACGGCACAGGGAATTTTCGTCAATTTTAAGAATGTTCTCGACACATCGCGGCGAAAGCTGCCGTTCGGCATCGCACAGATCGGCAAGGCGTTTCGCAACGAGGTGACGCCGGGCAATTTTATCTTCCGCACACGCGAATTCGAGCAGATGGAGATCGAATATTTCGTGCGGCCGGACGATGCGGCGAAAGCACATCAGGAATGGATCGACGGCTTTGACGAATGGCTGCGGTCGCTCGGTATATCGTCGGCGAATCTGAAACATTACGAGCAGACCAAGGAAGAGCTTGCACATTACAGCGAGCGGACCGTCGATATTCTTTACCGCTTTTTCCCCGAACGCGAGGACGAAGCGAAGCAGTGGGACGAGCTTATGGGCATTGCGAACCGCACGGATTATGACCTTCGCGTGCATTCGAAAAAGCCCGAAGACGCGGAAGGCAACCGCCTGAATCCCGATTCGACCGAAGACCTTTCGTATTTCGATCCGCAGACGAACGAGCGTTTTTATCCTTATATCATCGAGCCTTCGACCGGCGTGAACCGAACTCTGCTGGCGGTGATGATGGACGCCTATACCGAGCGGACGAACGACAAAGGCGAGACACGCGTCATTCTAAAACTCAAACCCGAAATTGCGCCGATCAAGGTCGCCGTGCTGCCGCTGGCGAAAAATAAGCCGGAGATCGTCGAGATGGCACGGAAGATAAAGAAAGACCTGCAGCCCTCGATGCGTGCCGTTTACGACGACACCGGCGGCATCGGCAAGCTCTACGCCCGCCAAGACGAGATCGGCACGCCGTTCTGCGTCACCGTCGATCACGAATCGCTAGAGGACAACGCCGTCACCGTCCGCGACCG
>DAOLDE010000009.1:24956-137306 GCA_035327545.1 Pyrinomonadaceae bacterium
GCGTCACCGTCGATCACGAATCGCTAGAGGACAACGCCGTCACCGTCCGCGACCGGGACACGTGGGAGCAGGAGCGCGTTTCGGCTGATCAGTTGAGACCGTATTTAGAAGTACGAGTAACTTCCTAACGCTCGACATCACCCGCCGCGACGAACCGCCGCCAGCGACAAGTCTTGCGGATGAGAGCCGCGCTATTCGCGGTCGGGTGCATGCCGTTGTTAGATTGCGTCGTTTGATTTCAAGGCGCGAGTTTAGCGCGGAGCCTCACCGCCTCGACTACTGAGCGGACCGCATCCGTCACGACGTGCGGCTCGTCGAGTTGAATGTGATGGCCGCTCCTCTCCGCGACAATGAGCTTGCTGTTCCGGGAGAGGTCAGTCAGTCCGACCTTCTGTCGCCTCTTCTCCTGGTTGACACGCTCCCACTCGTCGGCCGAAATGCCCGGCGGCGGGTTGCCGATTCCAGGCTTCGCCAAGATCACCGCTAAAGGCTTATCGCCTAGCCGGTGCGGAGTTTTAGCCCTCGCCGCGTACATCGCTTGCAGCTCTTCCGCCCAGAAATCGGGCCCCGCGGCCGCACGCGGCGGTTGAGACCGGAACCAGAGACGCATCGCCTGGGTGGACGCCGGCAGCTTGTCGAAGGGCGGTTCGGTCTTCGGCGCGCCGAATATTTTTTGGTTGAACTCGAATTGCTTGATGTCTTCCGCGGATGGCGGCTTTGGCGGACTGTTCCGCATCGTTTGCACGGGCGGGATGGCCCCCCCCTTAGCACCTTCCCGTACCCGAACGAGTTTGCCTTGAAACATCAGGGTCGTGTCCTCGTGCGTGGAATCAACCAGCACCATCCCGGCGACCTCGTCCGCGTACTGCTCGGCATAGGCCCGCGCGATGAGCCCGCCGACGGAGTGTCCGACGAGCACGTATGGCGCTTCCACCCGAGCCGCCTTCAACAGCGTGTGGAGTTCGTAAGCCTCTTGCCTCATGGTGCGCGGCGTCGGCCCCGGATCGCTCCAAGCGAGCCCAGCGCGGTCGTAGCTGCACACGCGGGTAAAACGGGACACGCCCGGTTGGACTAAGACCCAGTCGAACGAGAAATCACCGCCGCCTGCGATGAGCACGACCGCCGGCCCACTTTTGCCCGTGCAGTTGAGGTGCAAGCGGAAGCCGCCCACATCCACCAATCTGCCGGGAGGCGAATACGTGGGCTTTTTATCTTTTTGTTGCCCGGCGGCTATCACTGACATCAGCAAAAGGAAGGCTGTCAGGATAACTTTCATAGATTCATCATCTCCAAACCACCGCTTCAAGCGGAGCAATCTAACGGTTGAGTTGAGCGGCGCGCACGCCGACGTATGCGCTTGGCACTTTATCCCTCACGCGTCCGCTCCAACGATTTGTTAGGCGGCACTCCATGACGCTTGAACCGAAAGCCTGCGACCGTATCAACGACCTCGCCGCTACCGTATTCCTGAAGTGCATTTCGCACCTGCGGCGACGCCGAGCAGCCATACACCTCTAAGGAGTCCCACGGCGGATCGTGGGAGTAAACGCCATGGTGCAGATCGACGTCGCTTAGAACGTCAAGCAGCCAAGCCTCTGCGTCATCTTCGAGAGAAACCTTGAACTCTGTGACGGTCATTACGTTGTCTTGCCACAACCGGCGGACTGCCGCGGAGTTTTCCGATGATGCGCACACCCACACGTCAACCCGCTTGGCCAGCTCAAACAGACGCGATCCGAAATTCGCATCGACAACAATTGCGACAGCGTATGACATGACTACTTGCTAAGTGCCGCCTAACGATCGAAATCATCCGTCGCGGGCTTTGGCGCGATCGGATGCATTGAGTTGTTCGGTATGGAGGTCGACGCCGCGAGCGGAAAAGCAGATGATGGCAACTGCGGACTCGCCGTTACGCTCGCGGTCGATCCGCTGCAAGCGAGCTTCAGCGCGTCGCTTCCGAGAGCGTAACACCTGTGTCAAGTGTTGACTTCACCTCCCGATACATCAGAAGCCGCGTCGATCTCTCTTACCGAACTATTGATTAACTCCAACGCCGTTGATAATACAAATGTGGGAGCGTATTATCAATCTTCACTCGGTCGCAGCCGCCGACGTTCTAGAGTATTCTTACGTCGCCGGCAGGTCGGGTTTCCATGGCCGGATATCTGCCAGGAGTTTAGATAAAGATTCCTTGGCGTTGGAAGCGTCATATTCCAATTGAAGGCTGATCCAATAGTCTTCAGACATTCCGAAGTAGCGGGACAGACGAAGGCCGATATCGACCGTCATGGAGTTCCCCCACAACTAACTCGCCGATCCGCTTAAGGCGATACGCCCTCGACCACAAAGAAGCGCGATCTGGATGCTTTGCGGCGGATCGGAGCGACCTCGCGGTACTCAGGTGAATTCCAGAATTTGTGTAGGGCAGCCATGTTCGGGAACTGAACAATTACAACTCGACCCGTAGGTTCGGCGCCTTCAAGTGACTCGGTCTTGCCGCCGCGTGCGAGATACTGCCCGCCGTATTTTGCGACGATCTGTGATGCTGAGGGCATGTAGGTTTTGTAAGCCTCCGGATCCGTAACCTCCACCTCGGCAACGACATACACAGGCGGCGTGCTCTGTGCTCGCTGCACCTGCATTCCAACCGCACCAATGATGACACCGGCCACCGCGACTATAGCCAATTTCCAAAATTCTCTCATATGCAACTCCTTTTCATCGTCCCTTCAATAGAATTTCACCTAGACAGCAGAATGGAACTTTACGCATGATCCGCGATTCTAGCATACTGCGTTACAATTATTTTGTATGCAAAAACTCATCGAATGCGTGCCGAATTTCAGCGAGGGGCGGGATATGGCCGTGATAAAACAGATCACGGATGTGATCGAGGCTTGCGATGGTGTGAAGCTGTTGGATGTCGATCCCGGGGCGACGACGAACCGGACTGTGGTGACCTTCGTCGGCGAGCCTGAGGCGGTGGTCGAGGCGGCGTTTCAGGCCGTTAAGAAAGCACAGGAACTGATCGATATGCGTCGGCACAAGGGCGATCATCCGCGGTTCGGTGCGACGGACGTTTGCCCGCTTGTGCCGGTTTCGGGTATTTCGATGGAAGAGACTGCGGAATACGCCCGCCGGCTCGGCGAACGCATCGGGAATGAGCTTGGAATTCCTATCTATCTGTATGAGAACGCAGCGACAAGTGAAGTGCGGCGAAACCTTGCGAATTGCCGCGAGGGTGAATACGAGGCTCTGAAAGACCGTATTTCTTCGGCGGAATGGAAGCCCGATTTTGGCCCGACGGAGTTTACGGAAAGTGTAGCCCGAAGCGGTGCGACGGCGGTCGGGGCACGCGATTTTTTGATCGCGGTGAACTTCAATCTGAACACGACATCTACGCGGCGTGCGAATGCCATCGCGTTCGACGTTCGTGAAAAAGGCCGTCCGAAACGCGAAGGCCATCCGATCACAGGCAAGCCGATCGTGGATGAGAACGGCGATCCTGTGATGATCCCGGGAACTCTGAAAGGAACAAAAGCCATCGGCTGGTTCATTGATGAATACGGCATCGCTCAGGTTTCGATGAATATCACGAATCTCAGCGAAACGCCGCTCCACGCGGCGTTTGACGAGGTCTGCGACAAGGCTGCTGCACGCGGTGTCCGCGTGACGGGAATGGAGATCGTCGGTCTTGTGCCAAAGTCAGCGATCATCGACGCGGGCGAGCATTACTTGAGAAAACAGCGGCGTTCGCTCGGCGTCACGGAAGCCGAAAAGGTCAAGATCGCGATCCGCTCGCTCGGCCTTTCGGATCTGAAACCGTGGGATCCGAACGAAAAGATCATCGAATACGTTTTGGCTGCGGATGAGAAAAAGTTGAGTCTCGTCGATTTGACCTGCCGCGGTTTTGCGGACGAGACCGCGTCAGAATCGCCGGCTCCCGGCGGCGGTTCGATATCGGCATATTTGGGTGCGCTTGGCGCGGCATTGGCGGCGATGGTGGCAAATCTCTCGTCGCATAAAGCAGGGTGGGACGAGCGCTGGGAAGAGTTTTCCGACTGGGCGGTCAAGGCTCAAGAGATCAAAGACGAGCTGCTGTTTCTCGTCGATGAAGATACGAACTCATTCAATCGGGTGATGGATGCTTTCGGCCTGCCAAAAAGCACAGACGAAGAAAAGGCGGTCCGGACCGCCGCGATACAGGAAGCAACGAAATACGCGACCGAGGTGCCGTTCAGGACATTGCGGAGGGCTTTCGATTCGTTTGAGGTGATCAAGGCGATGGCGGAGCAGGGAAATCCGAATTCCGTTTCGGACGCGGGCGTTGCCGCGTTGTGTGCACGTTCGGCGGTGATGGGTGCTTATCTGAATGTTAAGATCAATGCGGCTGGCCTGAAGGACAAAGATTACGCTGAGGACATCCTGAAACGTGGGGCCGAGCTCGAGCATCAAGCGATCGAACGGGAGGCTGAGATACTCACGATAGTCAACGCCAAAATTTGAAGGGATTCAATTGCCAAAGCCGGTTGTCACCGCGACATAAAGCGCAACTAACCCCACCACAAAGAGAAGTACCTGGAGAGGGAGCACCCAGCGGGCCCATTTTGTCCACGAAATTCCGCCCAGAGCGAGTGCTCCCATTATTACTGGGTTTGTCGGGATGATCATATTGGTGAAGCCGTCGCCCATTTGGAATGCGAGGACTGCGGTTTGCCGTGAAACGCCGACGAGATCGGACAATGGCGCCATCAAAGGCATCGTCAGTGCTGCCTGTCCGCTGCCGGACGGGACAAAAAAGTTGATGAACGTTTGACCCGCGAACATTACCATCGCGGCGGTCGAGGACGATGTGCCTTCGAGCATGGTCGCCATCGCGTGGAGGATTGTGTCGATCACCTGGCCATCTTGCAGTACAATGAGTATGCCGCGGGCGAGGCCGATGATAACGCCGGTCACTGCGAGCTGGCGGACGCCCTCGGAAAATGCGGTCGCGGTGCCGTTTCCGCCAAGGCCGCCGATAATGCCCATCAACAGCCCGATGCCGATAAATAGGGCAGAGATCTCAATGATGTACCAGCCTTGGCCGCCTTGCTCAGGCGGCAGAACGCCCCAGACAAGTAGTGCTAGTCCGACGAAAAATATCCCGAGAACCGCTTTTTGGCGGCCGGTAAAGGTCGTGTCGTCATCATTGAGATGAAGCCCCTCGTTGCGCTTGATCTCGTCAGCTTCGAACATCGCACTGCGTTTCGGGTCCTTGAGGACGCGATGGCCGTACCACATCACAAATGCGATACCAATACCGGTGATCACAACCCACAGCACCATGCGAAATCCCGAGCCGGAAAAAAGCGGCACACCGGCAATTCCCTGTGCAACGCCGACAGTGAATGGATTAAAGAAGGCGGCCGCGAATCCAGTCATCGAACCTACAATGGGGATCGCCGCACCCGTGACCGAATCATAGCCGAGAGCGAGCGCAAGCGGCACAAAGATCAGCACGAATGGCACCATTTCCTCTGCCATGCCGAAAACGGCACCGCCGAGCGAAAAGATCGTCATGAAAAGCGGCACCATCAAGAAACTGAGCGACTTTGACCGCCGCGATGCCTGTACAAGCCGCCGAAGCCCAGCGTCAACCGCACCGGTTCGCTGCAGAATGGAAAACGCGCCGCCGACCAAAAACACGAATGCGATGATCTGTATGACGTCGAGATCCGTGAAGCCAAGTATGGGGGCCTTAAGGATCATGCCCGCCGAATGCAGCACTGATGCAGCGATGCCTTTGTGTTCGAGTTCGACTGCTTGATAAGTGCCCGGGATGACGACCTCGCGTTTGCCCACACCCGGGACATCCATCTCCGAGCGCTCATAAGCACCGGCGGGTATGATCCACGTTAGCACTGCCGCAAGCACGATGATGGCGAACACGATCAGAGCCGTGTCGGGAGAACGGAATTTCGGTTCAGAAATAGTTTCTTCGGGCTGTTCGGCCATATTCGATCTTTTGAGTATTCTTGCCGATATTAAGCGTTAATCGAGGAGGTGTAAAGAACGTTATCTTATTTCGAAACAGATCAAATGCGAGAAAGCGATCATTTCAAAATCCGCAGCCGGGGAGCCTCGACGTCGCGAAATCGCCTCCAAAGGAGCGTGATGTTGCCTTTAGAATCTGTTTCGACGACGCGGAAAGCGACGATCACATCGCGTCGTTTATCGAAATCAAGTTCGTCATACTGAACGCCTTCGATCGTCCGAATATACTGCCCGCGATAGGCGATCGACCTGAGCACAAAGGCGGCCGAGTCTCTCACCGGATGGCTCTTGCGATACAAAAATCCGTTCGCCAGAACGCCTTTGACGATCACGTCGTTGAATTTCATGAACTCGGCATTGTCGCGGACGGGTTTGAGTTCGACGAGATATTTCATCTCCTTCGATTCGAGCGTGAGACCGTCGATCGCAAGGTCTCCTATGTCGGCCATGATGACTTGCTGGAACACACCGCCCGTCATGAACGAACCGTCGAATAATATAATGTCTGCCAGCCTGGGAATCCGATAGGTCTCTGCTCGGAACGAATATGCGGTACCGGCACCCGGTATATTGAAAACGATGCAGTTCTCGCTGGCTACGATAACGTCGGTCTCGGAAATGCAGGAAGAATCGGCATTCAGCTTTACAATGCCCGTGTTCGGGAGGCGAAGAAACGCGGCATGCTGGGCGAGCATTCCTTCGGAAACGGAAAGGATCTCGACGTCCTCTCGGCTGGGGCGGCGATAGATACCTTTTTTCGGATCGAGCAATGGATGATCGGTCGCGCGCTTATTCTGGCCCATCATCTCGATCGACTTCAGCCGGTCATAATTGACACCATCGGCCATGACAGGGGGAAGATTGGCCTGCCGAGAATTTGGCCTCGGGGTTGGCGTTGGGGTTGGGAATAACTGCGCACTGGCGGCGACGTTGAGGAGCAAGATGAGTGGAAAAAGCAATCTCCAGCGCAACATTACCAAAAACCTCCTACCTTGAGTCCTTAGCATATCATCGTTTTTGTCGGTTCGAATGTTAATTCTATTGCCGTGGGCAAAAATTGATTCTCACTTCGAAACACTGCAGAATTGAATCCGAAGGAAAATGAGAGGATACCCGGATAAAGTAATTGCTCTTGCAAGGCAGGTGAGCGACGCAGGCGGACGTGCGATGCTGGTCGGCGGGTGCGTGCGCGACGAACTGATGGGCGTCGAGCCGACGGACTGGGACCTAGAGGTTTACGGGATCGAGGCGGTGCGCCTGCGGGACTTGTTGGAGGACCTTGCAGCTAAATGGAGCGGCAAGGGGCCGATCCAGAAAGGGCCGGAAGGAGAAAAACCTTCCACCGCAACCAAAGGCTTGCAGATAAGTGCCCACGGCCCGGCGGGTGCGGACGAGCCCGTCCGAGTTCCGGTAAATATTGTCGGCGAGGCATTTGCGGTATATCGATTGGCACGCGATCTAGACGTATCGCTGCCGCGAAGGGAACGAAAGACCGGACGCGGGCATCGCGGTTTCATTGTCGAGGGCGACCCGGATATGTCGTTTGACGAGGCTTGTTCGCGGCGCGACTTTACGATCAATGCGATCCTGAAAGATCCGTTGACGGGCGAGATAGTGGACCCTTTTGGCGGAAGGGAAGACATCGAGCGGAGGCTTTTGCGGCACGTGTCGGACGCCACTTTTCCGGAAGATTCGCTTCGCGTGCTGCGGGCGGCGCAGTTCGCGGCAAGGCTTGAATTCGATATCGCACCCGAAACGATCAAGTTGTGTAAGGCGATCGATGTGACCGACCTGCCGAGGGAGCGGATCTGGGGCGAACTTGAGAAAATGCTGCTCAAGGCCGGGCAGCCATCGATCGGAATACGGCGGCTCTATGAGCTTGGCGTGGTCGACCAGCTTTTTCCGGAATTGAAGGCGCTGGTAGGGGTACCGCAAGAGCCGGATTGGCATCCTGAGGGCGATGTAGATGTTCACACGCTGATGGTCTGTGACGAGGCGCGAATGCTGATCGACGATCTTGATCACGCGCGACAGGTAACCGTCATGCTCGGAGCTTTGTGCCATGATCTCGGTAAACCGCCAACGACGGAGTTTATAGATGGCCGCGTACGTTCACGCGGGCACGACGAGGCGGGCGTCGAGCCGACGATCTCGCTTCTTGACCGCCTTGGCATTTACACTTTGAACGGCTTCGACGTTCGGGAACAGGTGATCCAGCTCGTCCGATTTCATCTGAAGCCAGGCGAATGGTACAAAGCCGAATCGAAAAATCCAGCCGGCGATGGGGCGTTTCGGCGGCTTGCACGAAAGGTTGAACCCGAACTGCTTTACCGCGTGGCCAAGGCCGACAGCCTCGGCCGTTACCCCGACGGCGACCGCAGTAAAATGATATTCGGCTCAGAGGCACAGGAATGGTTCATCGAGCGCGTCCGTTCGCTTGATATCGAGAAAAAGGCCCCCGACCCGATCCTGATGGGCCGGCACCTGATAGGCCTCGGCCTTTCCCCGGGACCCGATTTCAAACGGATCTTGGATGCGGTTTACGAGCTGCAACTGGACGGAAAGGTCAGCGATCTGGGTGCCGCGGTCGCCGAGGCTGAGAGAATGATCGACGAACGATGATCAAAAATCGCGAGCGTCGAGTCGCAGTCCTAACTACTGGCTAGAAGAAAATGAAAAAATGTTCAGATCGGCAAGGTCATTGGAATGCCATCTGACGGTGACGTTGCCCCGCGAGTAGAACACATTTTGATGGGTTTCTCCCGCGGGGTGTCAAACTGTCGCCTAGGCGACGGCAAACCAGGATTTGGCCATTTTCTCGACCTGGAACCTCATCATTTCAGAACGGCCGTTGGTCTCGTTCATGAAGTTTTTTGCAAAACCGTTTTCATGATGGAGGTCTGAGGCATGGCCCAGTTCGTGCAAGACGTCCATTTTATCGGAGTTTCCATTGGGCGAAATTATGCAGAGCGGGGTAACCAGCCCAACGCTGGGCGGGCATATACCGATGCCAGGGTGCTTGAATTGGCCAAAGACGACGGTTGCGAAAACGGAGAATGGTACCTTTGAACTGATAAGATTTCGAGCCCGCGTAAGCAGGTCCTTGTAGGTCACCTTGTTCGCAGCATCGTCGTATGCATCGTGCGGGACGGGGTCAGGATAGATCAATGTATTCGCCGGGGTCTTCAAAGCTCCCTGGGGCCAGACCTCAAGCTGAAGATTGTGTTCGTCGAGCACGGTCTTTGCCTGTGCGACCTGGCCCTGGTCATTAGCCAGAAAGTAATTGGTTAGATAAACGCAGGCAATGTTCACCTTGACGCGTTTTGGGTTTTTGAAGTTTGTAACTTTAGTCGGGTCCATAAATGAATTATTGAATCATGCTCCTAAGAATTATTGTTTTTCCGATACCAACAGGTGTATTCACTAAACTGCGTCGCACACCAATGGTTACAGACGGAAGGAGCAGTAAATATTGCGTAGAAAGAGTATGCCTCCATGACATTTTTTTGTGACCTTAAAACACGCCTCATCGATGACAATTGCAGGTTCAAAAAATGGTCCGGAGCCGCGGCCGGATCCGGACTCCGAAACATTCAAAGAACTACCTCACTTTTTGCCGCGGGCGAACGCCTTGAGCCGAGGCGATCGCCCATTCGATCAGCAGGATGCACAGTAGAAGAAAACGATTCGGCGATGCACTTGACTAACATGACGGCGATCGTTCAAAACTTCGGCTCCCCGCTTAACGCCAGTCGTCGATAAGAAAAACGTCCGGCTTGTTGTAACCCTCGTTGTTGGCCCTTTCCATCGCGACGCCTTGAAAATCTGTTCGAAAACCGCCTGCCAGCATTCGTTCATATGCTCCGGATCTGGCCGTATTCATTCCTGCTATGAGCCGAGAAAGTCCGGCAGATACGGCAAGGTCTTCGCACGCACTCAGCAGACGATCGAAATTCTCTTCTGCATTAGGACCGGAGCGAACCGCAGCGACCTTCACGTAACAGGCTCCACTTCCGGCTTCCGTTTGCGGGCCGGTATGACAAACGGCGAATCCAGACAGTTGATCATCGGAGTTCAAAAGGACGGTATCACCAAGCTGCTGATCTGCGACGGCGCGGATCTCGCGCGAAACGTCCAGACCAGGATAGATCTCGCCGGCAAGATCTTTGCACGCGGCGATCAAATCACCCTGCTCGTCTGGCGAGACGGACGAAAGATTCAGCCAGCCAGATGCTTTTGCCCCCTCCGTGACCGACTTCGACATGATCGCCGTTAGATAGCGCGGATAGAAACCGTATTTGTGGTAAAGACCCACGTGCTTCGCACTGTGCGCAAACGTGAAGAGGCCGGCATGCGTAACGCCCCATTCATCAAAAAGATCCATTACCGGCGCCAGTAAGAGCTTGCCGATGCCCTTGTCCCAAAGGTCTGGACGGATCGTCAGCGGGCCAAAGAAACCAACACTTCCCCAGTTGGTCGCGAAGTTGGTTCCGACCACCTCCCCGTCCATCTCTGCGGCAAAGGTCGATCTCGGATCCGCCTTCCATCGGGTCGTGATGTAATCCGCATCGCCAAAACATGTCTCGGGTTCGGGAAGTCCCATGAATGTGCCGAATGCAATTCGGAAAACCTTATCGGCCGTTGGCAGATCTCTCTCCTGCAGCTGCCGGATGATCAGCCCTTGCGATCCTTCAAGTTGGGTTTGCTGTCCCTGGTTCATAAACTCTCCTGAATTATTATTAAAATTCTTTAAAAACGCCTTATCGGACGGAAAACGATACGGTTTTGAGCCAGAAAATGTTCAAGGTTTTGTGCAGTTAGCCGCCCGTTCTGACCGAAGGTGGAGGTCTATGATGAAAATGCCAATAGCCAAATGTATTTGCGGGCCGAGCATTGAGTTGGGCGAAATATAAATTAGCGGGGCGTAGAAAACCCTAGAAGGTCCGATACAGCAAAAAAAGGTTCGGGCCCGCAATGGGCTCCGAACCGCAAGTCAATCTGGAATATGGGCCTACTGTTTTCCTTCGAGAAACGCCTTGAGCCGGCGAGAGCGCGACGGGTGGCGGAGCTTTCTCAGGGCTTTCGCTTCGATCTGGCGGATGCGTTCGCGGGTGACGGCGAAGTGCTGGCCGACCTCTTCGAGCGTGTGCTCGGAGCCGGTGTTGCCGAGGCCGAAGCGCATTTTGATGACCTTTTCCTCGCGGGGCGTGAGGGTGGCCAAAACCTCGTCGGTTATTTCCCGAAGATTTGAGAAGGTGACCGATTCCGCCGGGTTGAGGATCGATTTGTCCTCGATGAAATCGCCGAGGTGCGAATCTTCCTCTTCACCGATCGGCGTTTCAAGCGAGATCGGTTCCTGCGCGATCTTCAACACCTTTCTCACCTTTGAGACCGGGATGTCCATCCGCTTTGCGATCTCTTCGCTCGTCGGTTCTCGGCCGAGTTCCTGAACGAGCAGACGCGAGGTGCGGATGAGCTTGTTGATCGTTTCGATCATGTGCACCGGGATGCGAATGGTGCGGGCCTGGTCGGCTATGGCACGCGTGATGGCCTGGCGGATCCACCACGTAGCGTAGGTCGAAAATTTATAACCGCGCCGCCATTCGAATTTGTCCACCGCCTTCATCAGGCCGATGTTGCCTTCCTGGATCAGGTCGAGGAACTGTAGGCCGCGGTTGGTATATTTCTTGGCTATCGAGACGACGAGACGCAGGTTCGCCTCGACCAACTCTCGTTTGGCCTTATTGGTTTCGAACTCGCCCACGCTGATGGTTTGGTAGCAGCGTTTGATCTCGACCGCGGGCAAGTGAAATTTCTCTTCGATCTCTCCGATGGCTTTCTTGTTCTCATTGACCGTGGAATTAAGCTCGCGCTTTGTGGCTGCAGCGGGTTTTTTGGCAAGTTTGTCCTTTGCCTTTTTGATCGCCCGTTCGGATCTCTGTATCTCGTCAACCACCTTGCGAATGGCGGCGATCATCAGCTGCATCGAGTGCTCGGTCAGGTTGAGGTTCTTGATCTCCTGCGCGACCTCAAGGCGAAGCCGGGCGGTTTGCCGCGTAAGCCGCATCAGTTTTTTCGGCTTTTTGCCCTTTGAAGTAGGCTTGGCGATCTTTTGCTCCTTTTTTAGGGCCGCCCACGATTTCAGCGCCGCGGCATAACTTTGCCTAATATTCCCGATGCCCTCGAGGGTCCAGCGAAGGTATTCTTCGGCCTTATCTTCTTCAAGCGAGATCTCGGCCTGCTCTGAAAAGGCAACGGTTTCGCGTATGCTGGCCCTGCCGTTTGCGAGGTCGTCTCCGATCTTAAGAAGCCGTTCGATCGCTATCGGCGAACGCGAGATCGCCTTGCGGGTCTTGATCTGGCCGCGCTCGATGCGTTTGGCGATGGTCACTTCGCCTTCGCGCGTCAGCAGCGGAACGATGCCCATCTCGCGAAGATAGAGGCGTACCGGGTCGTTGGATTTGTCCAGCGCGCCAGCCGACAGATCGAGGTCGATATCGTCTTCGTCTTCGTCTTCGGATGATGACTCCTCGTCAAGAGCGAGCTGCGAGGCACGCTCGAGAAGCTGGGCGTCCGTCTCGGCGACCGAGATATTCGCGCCTTCCAGTCGATCGAGGACGTCTTCAAGATCGTCCGCCGTCATCATATTCTCGGGTATTTCGCGATGGAGTTCGTCCAGGCTGAGGAATTTCTTTCTTTTACCCAATGCGACCAGGCGGTCCATTAGGTCTTCTTTCTCGTCGTAATCAGGCATATTCTCCTGGGAATTTTGATGAATCGCCGAACAATTCGTTGTTCCGATTCTTCTCAAAAATACGCTTTTGGCCTCGTTTTAGTTTCAAAACGATGGTCCGCAACATAAATAGCAAAGTATATCAAGTTTCGCGGATTTTACTAAGCACGGCGAGCTTCATTTTTGATAATTCGAGGTGTTCGGCGACAAGTTGGTTTACAACGTCGGGTTCGCCTGACTGCTCGGCGACGATAAGCTCCTGGCTGACCTCGTGCAGGCGGGTCTGAATTGCCATCGAACGCAGGCTGAGCACGCAATTTTCGGCATCGTGGAGCACGTTGTCTATCGTCTCACCCTCACCCCGCTTGCTTTCGCCCATGGCTAGTAACGGAATGAAATCTTCGGCCAGCTCGTCGTCTTCAGAATATTCAAGCAGCGATTCGAGGTTAACTTCAGACTTTTCTTCTTCGATCGCGTACAGGGCCCTGAAGATCGACGCTGTCGCAAGAGAATCGAAGTCGCTCTCTTCCAGCATCGGAAGGATCTTAAGTCGAAGCTCGGCGTCGTGAACAAGCAGATCGAGCAGGTGTTGTTCGGCGACTGTCACTTTCACTCTGGCCGCACGGCGGGCTTGTTTTCGGAAGTGTTCTTGGTTGATTGCCCGGCCGTTCTTGACCGTTTGCCAAAGCTCGCGTTTTAGTCCGGGATCTTCAACACGAAAGAAATCCATCGATTGATCAAAGCTCTCTCGTTTTTGGATCGGATTCTTGATCGCGGAGAGTACCGGAAGTACCTCTTCAATGGCATCGGCTTTTTGTCGAGGGTTGACGAGCGAACGGCCTTTTACGGCGGTTTCAAGCGTAAAGGTCAGATAAGAAACAGCGCGGCCGCGTGCCTCGTTGTATGCTTCGGTCCCGTTGGCACGGACGAAATCGTCGGGGTCCTGGCCGTTGGGCAGCACGAGCACCTTGATCTCAAAATCGTTCGGCAGCAATTCTTCGATCGCCCTCCGGGCGGCCTTGATGCCCGCCGAGTCACCGTCGTAGTTGATGACGACTTTTTTGGTGAAGCGGCTTAGCAGCTTTGATTGCTCGGGCGTGAAAGCTGTTCCCAGGCTGGCCGCGACATTGGTAATGCCGAACTGATAAAGCGCGATCAGGTCCAGATAGCCCTCAACCAGAATCGCGAACTTCTTTTGACGGATCGTTTCTCTCGATTGAAACAGCCCGTAGAGATGCTGACCTTTCACATATGCCGGCGTCTCGGGTGAGTTCAGATACTTCGGCTGATCGTCGCCCATCGCCCGTGCGCCGAACGCAACCGGCTGGCCGTTCGCATCCAGAACAGGGAACATTATCCGCCCGCGGAATCGGTCGAAAACCCTTTCTTTCTCTTCGTTTACCGAGACGAGGCCGCTCTGTTCGATCAGCTTCTCGTCGGCACCTCGTTGTTTCAGATGGTTAAGAAGAGAATCCCATGAATCCGGCGAAAAGCCAATGTGGAACTGCTTTTGTATCTCTTCGGAAATACCGCGTTCTTCGAGATATTTACGGGCCGCTTTTGCCTTCTTGTCTTTTGATTGAAGTTCGCCTTCCCAGAATTCAAGTGCGATCTTGTTCAGTTCGATGACCTGTTCGGAAAGCTGCTTTTTCTCTTCCTTTCGCTTCTTGTTTTGCTCGTATTGGCGGTCGTCTATCGGCTCGGGCAGCGGCACGCCGCTCATCTCGGCGACGCGCTGAACGGCTTCGGGGAAGTTCAGGCCCTCCATCTCCATCAGGAACGTGAATGCATTCCCGCCTTTGCCGCACCCGAAACATTTGTAAAACCCTTTCGACGGGCTCACCGAGAACGAAGGCGTCTTCTCCTGATGAAACGGACAGCACCCCATCCAGTTCGCCCCCTTCTTCTTCAACGGCGCATACGGCTCGATCAGCCGCACCAGATCGGCACGGTTCTTCAAGTCATCGATGAAATATTGGTCGTAGAGCACGCGAAATGTGCAGATATTTTACGACACCGTTGAGCGTGTGTCAGTTCGTTGGCACCTGCGTTGACAAAAGAGCCGTCAGAAATGCAGAAAATGATGTTAAGATGATATGCGATGCAGCCTAACCTGGAATCTATAATTGAGGCAGCCCGACGACTTCCACCGGCGGACCGCCGCAAGCTCGTCGAGGCTCTCGCCGATCCTCAATCTCTTTCGAGAACGGCTGCTCATCGAATCACTGATATCCGCGGAGTTGGAAAGGATCTGTGGACGGGGATCGACGCCCAGAAATACGTTGATTCAGAGCGGGATTCGTGGGAAAACTAGAGTCACTCATCTCAGGCCGGGTCGTCGCCTTCGATACGGCTCCTCTCATCTACTACATCGAAGAGAATCTGACTTATCTTCCGCTGGTCGAAGAATTGTTTGAGTTGATCGATTCCGGATCGGCCCAAGGTGTTACGAGTGTTCTTACGCTGCTCGAAGTCCTCGTGAAGCCGATGAGAGAAGGTCGAAAGGACGTGGCCGACGATTATCGTCAGATCCTAACCGGTTCTGCAAATATATATCTGCACCCGATCGGCGAATCGGTCTGCGAAGGCGCCGCTGTTCTGCGGTCAAAATACCCCTGGCTTCGTACACCCGACGCTATCCAGATCGCGACGGCCCTTTCAGTTCAAGCGGACGTAGTCGTCACGAATGATGAACGATGGAAGCGAATCGTCGAGATTGAGGTGATCGTGCTCGACGAAATATAGCAGAACCGCTGGCCATTTGCCTGAACACCGCTCAGCATTCCGCACCAGATCGGCACGCGATCTCAGGTCGTCGATGAAGTATTGGTCGTAGAGCACGGAATAATCGTAATGTTACGACAGAAGCAGCAATGGTATAAAATCGCTAGTTGAAATGATTATGCGATCAGTTTGCAGACTCTTAATTCTTGGATTTCTTGCGTTCTCTATCGACGCACAATGTGTTCGAGGTGACCTCGAAGTTTCCAGCGTGAGTGGAAGGGTGGTTGAAGATACACAGTTTGCAACGCCGGTCAAAGGTGTTTCCGTCGTGATCACTCAGGATAAATATCGAGGAAAAACTATTGCTAATACCTTAACCGATGACCAGGGAAACTTTGAACTACCAAATATCAAAGGAGGCAAATACCTGCTTTCGATCCGTTTCCCGAATTTCGACCCAATTGTAACTCGTCTGCGTGTAAGAAAAAGTAACCGCGAATTTGGAGCACTATTGGCGCGGATCGCACCTCCTGACCTTTCCGGAACGGATTCGTGTGAGGGAAGCGTTAGCGTTGTCAGTAAAAGAAACTAATTTTCCGAACGTCCGTTACTTTCTTCGTCGAGCGGCTCAATCAGCCGCACCAGATCGGCAGGTGATCTCAGGTCGTCGATGAAGTATTGGTCGTAGAGCATCAGAGCTACTTTGCCGAAATAAACCAATATTCGGTTATTGTGTAGGACAAGTCGGGGCGATGTACATAATAAAGTTGGATTCGTTTTCGCGGAAGGCCGGTGTAACGTGCAAATACTTCCAGTTCACTATACGCCGCCGATCGCCTTGACGACTTTGACGGTCCCAGAATTACGAGGCGGGCCTTTGAGCCGGGGTTTGCCAAGATCAGATCGGAAAAATCGGCGGGTGAAAACGTCGGGCAAATTCCTGCTAGATCGTGGCGCTCCGAGCGTGCGAAACGGAATGCCCTTGAAAGATTACGATGCTCCTCTTCAAATGCTTCCGACACGGGCGCCTCCGCCCCGGGCGGGACACGCCAGAATTGGGAAACGGCGGACTCAGGGTTAGACGCGAGCCGAAATATGAAGCGGTCTCGCGGAAACTGCCGTGTATACAGATTAGCTCGAATGATCGGCCGCGTTTCTTCCGTGCTGTTTGACCGGCGAGAAACAACTACATAACCAAGGTCGTTTGGATTTTCGTTTAATTCCGTAATGAAGCTATCGGTTCGAGCTTTCAAATCTTCGCAGGGAATAGTGCCGAACTCATCGACCAAGACCGCTTTCGGCATTCCCTGGCCGTTTGCGAAGGTGCAGGAGGCGATGAATATGAAAGCGATCAAATAGGTTCTGAACAGGTTCATTCTTAAGGTTTACCCCGCCCTTCTTTCCTCGTAGGTTTAGACGATCTCTAATTCTATAACTTCAACTCAGCGATAGTTGCGCCGTTTCCGCCTTGGTCGGGTGGGGCGAAGGTGAAGGTGGCAATGAGGTCGTGGTTTTTGAGGGTGTGGTGGACGAAGTTCTTCAGGGCTCCGGTGCCGAAGCCGTGGATGATGCGGATGCGGGGGAGCGATGCCATATAGGCTTCGTCGATGAAGCGGTCGAGTTCGTATTCGGCCTCGGCCGTTGTTTTGCCGATGAGGTTTAGTTCGGCGCTTGGGTTCAAGGTCTCACGTCCAAGGTCCAGGGTCGTCTGTGCATTGCGGGCTTTGGACTTTGGACCCTGGACATTGGACCCTTCTTCGGCTGCGAGTTGGAGATTGGCCAGCTTTTCGCGGAGGCGCATTCCGCCGACGAGGACCTCGGCAACTTCTTTGTCCATCTTTTCAACAGTGCCGATGTTGCCAAAGGAAGTGACGACTTGAGAACCGACGACTATCGCTGGTGCCGCGTTTGACACACTCCCTACCGGTCGTGTTTCCGCCTGTGCGGCGACGGTGCCGACTTTGGACCCGGTACCTTGGACCTTGGACACCACCGCCCGGTTCAGTTCGGCCTTGCGGGCGGAGCGTTCTTTTTCGAGCTTGTTTTTTAGGGCCTTGTCTTCAAGAGAGTCGATGAATGCCCTTGACTGGCGGTCGAACGAATCGACGGTCTCGGCAAGCGTTTGCTCGAACTCTTTCTGACGGGCCTTCTCCTTCTTGCCCGCCTCGATGTCGAGTATGGCGTATTTCATCGCCACGGCCTCGCGCTCTTCTTCGAGGGCGATGCGGAGGTCTTCGGCCTGTTTGGCCTCGGTCTGGAGTTTCAGCAAATAAGCCTCGGCATCTTGAGCTGAAATGTCGAGATTTTGCCGAGCGGTTTCGATCACTTCGGGCAAGATCCCAAATCGGCTGGCGATCTGGATGCCGGATGATGCACCGGCCATTCCCATCAACAGCCGATATGTCGGCTGCAGCGTTTTTTCGTCGAACTCGACCGAGGCGTTGATCACGTTCGGATCGTTTGCGGCGTAGATCTTCAGCCCGCGATAGTGGGTCGAGGCGATGAGCTGTGCACCTTTGTGGCGGAAATGGTCCACGATCGCGACGCCGAGAGCCGAGCCTTCTTCCGGGTCGGTCCCGGTCCCGGCCTCATCGAGCAAAACAAGAGAAGGCGGCACGCACTCGCGCATCATGTCGGCGATGTTGGACATATGTGAGCTGAATGTCGAGAGATTCGCCGCAAGCGATTGATGATCGCCGATATCCGCCAATACGGAGCGGTAAAAGGGAACCTTGGCCTGTTTTGCGGGCACTGGAAGCCCAGATATCGCCATCAGGCTGAGCAGCCCTGCCGTTTTCAGGACAACAGTCTTTCCGCCGGCATTGGCACCGGAGATGATCATGACCGAACGTTCCGGATCGAGAGAAAAACTCGAGGGAACAATTTCCTTCGCTTCGGGTTCGGTTTGACCTCTCGGCCTTAAGCTTTCAGCCGTTAGCTGCTCTATATTGGCCTGAAGCAAAGGGTGCCTGGCATCGACGAGGTCGAGATGGCCGTCCTCCGAGATCTCGGGGACGACGCCGTTGAATTTGCGGGCGAACTCGACCTTGGCCTTGATGAAATCGAGCTCGGCGACGGAATCGACGGCGGCCTCTACCGCGGGAAGCTGTTCGCGAAGGTTTTCGGTCAGGTCGAAGAGGATGCGTGCGATCTCGCGTTCTTCCTTACCCTTCAGGTTCTGGAGTTCGTTATTGGCTTCGATGGCATCGAGGGGTTCGACGAACACGGTAGCGCCCGAAGACGAGAATCCATGGGCCACGCCGCTGACCTTGCCTCGGAGATCGGCCTTTACCGGGATAACGAAGCGGTCGTTGCGGACCGTGACTATCTCGTCTTGTATTGCCTCACCGGCGCCTCGCATCGTCGCCTCGAGCGACTTTGTCAGCCGGGCACGCTGGCTTGATATTTCGCGGCGAATTCGCGAAAGCTCTGGCGAGGCCGAGTCGTCGATCTCTCCTCCTGGCAGAAGCTTCTTTTTTACGAGTTCGATCGCAGCAAGCAGCTGAGGCGGGATCATCTCTACTTTTGACCACAGCGTCGGTGCGGCCTGCTTTTCGGCCTGGATCGAGGAGCGGGCGAAAAGGGCCTGGCTGCAAACGCGTGCTATCTCGAGCAGGCTGTTCGGTTCGAGAGCTGCATTCTTGATCTTCAGTATTGCAATCGCATCGCCTGGATCTTCCAGTCCGCTGAACGACCAGGTGACCTGCTTCTCTTCATTGAGAATGATGGTTTCTGATATCGCGGCCAGATCTGCGTTCAACTCAAAACGGCTCGTTTTAGGGCGAAGGGCAGCAAAGCGTTCGACGCCCATTGGTGTTTGAGCGCTGCGGCTAATAAGTTCAAGCGCCTTCTCGTATTCTAAAGTTTCGAGTGAATATGCCATCCGATCCACTTTATTGATTGCCTTCGTGTTGGCGAAGGATCTGCGTGCCCCCCAAGCTGACGAAAAGCGGCGAAAGATATAAAGTCATTCGGATACTTCAACCCCTTTCCAAAATGCGATGCGGCCTTCGATCTCTTTGGCTTCGGGCTTTGTCTCGGGGTAAAACCAAGCAGCGTCGGCGTTGGTCTCGCCGTTCACGAAAATATCGTAATAGCTCGCCGTCCCTTTCCAACTGCAGACCGTGTGTGTATCGCTGGGGGCAAAATGCTCTTCGACGATCGAGTCGGCAGGAAAATAATGATTGCCTTCGACGATGACCGTGTCATCGCTTTCGGCAAGTGTTGCTCCATTCCATGTTGCTTTCATAAAAATCGTTCCCTGATCTCGGGCGTAGGTATCATGCAGGCATCTTGTTTCCCGAACAGCCGATAGCGATATTTGGCAAACAGTTTGTAAAAAAAGTCACGAACCGGGCGGGGAACCACAGCGAACACGTAAGCAAGCGACCAAATGCCGCCGAGGCGTCGTGCTATCCGTAATGCTGCTGTCGAATGGAGATAAGCTTTCTCGTTCTCGACAAGGATCACGGAGTCCGTCTTTGCCGGGTCGATCCCGTGTCTGGCGATCAGCTGCTCGCCAACACCAGACTGGAGCGGCGCGAATTTGAAATACCCCGCCAGGTCGCGTGAGATTATGAAATTGACGGAACCATTGCAGAAATTGCACACGCCATCAAAAAGTACTACCGCTCCCATAAATAAAATTCTACCGCAAGAACCGGATAGATTTCATTTTTGCGTCGAGATAAACTTTGGAACATGGACACGGAGATCTTTTGGAACGCGGTAAAGATGAACGACGCGAGATTCGACGGGGCTTTTTTTCTCGGCGTGAGAACGACAGGAATCTATTGCCGGCCCTCCTGCCGCGCACGTACTCCAAAACGCGAAAATGTTGCTTTTTACGATTCATGGAAAGATGCCGAAAGGTCCGGCCTGCGGGCTTGTTTGAGATGCAAGCCGAAGAACGGTACAACGGCCGATCCGCAGGTCGAGAAGATGCTGAGGGTTTGCCAGCTTTTGGAATCGGAGGATCTTTATTCGCTGGAGGACCTGGCAGAGGAGGTCGGCCTAAGTCCCTATCACCTTCAGCGGAGTTTCAAGAATATAATCGGCGTAAGCCCAAAAAAATATTCGGAGGCAAAGAGAATGGAAAGGTTCAAGTCGGAATTAAGGGAGGGCGGTGACGTAGCGGCGGCGATGTACGACGCCGGCTTCGGTTCGAGCAGCCGCCTCTATGAGAAGGCGGCGGAAAGGATGGGGATGACGCCGGCCGCTTACAAAAAAGGGGGCAAGGGCGTGACGATCAACTATTCGATCACCGATTGCGAGCTGGGCCGCATTCTTGTGGCCCGGACGATAAAGGGGTTGTGCAATGTCGCGTTTGCCGACGATGATTCGAGCCTTGAGGCGAATCTTCGCAAGGAATACCCGAACGCCGAAGTGATAAAGGACGCCAAGGTGCTCAAAGGTTTCGTCGACGAGATCTTGAAACACCTATCGGGCGAGAAGAAACGGCTTGACCTTCCGATCGACATCCAGGCGACGGCGTTCCAGATGAAGGTATGGGAACTGTTGAGAAAGATCCCTTATGGCGAAACGGTCACATACAGCCAGATCGCGGAACGGCTCGGGGACCGGAAAAAGGTACGGGCGGTCGCCCAAGCGTGTGCCAACAACCGTGTCGCGGTCGTCATTCCGTGCCATCGCGTGATCGGGAAGAGCGGTAAACTGACCGGCTATCGGTGGGGGGTTGAGAGAAAGGAGAAATTGCTCGCGAAGGAAAGCGAATGAAGGAGTTGAATGAAATGAATTACGAGATCAAACCGATACCGAACGAGATCGCATCAAGCGTTCGCGAGACGCTTGTTTCTCCCCAGTATAAGAGCCTGATAGCAACGGTGAGCATTGCCGACGGGTACGGCCCCTGCCGAAGCTGCCTGCAGGTCTTTGATCAGGGGACGGACCACCGGATCTATTTCACATATAATTCTTTCGAGGGCCGGTCGGACCTGCCCGACCCGGGTCCGGTTTTCATACATCGGAACGAATGTACGGCTTTCAGCGGCAGCGGTTTTCCGCCTGACCTTTTGGACCTGCCGGTACTGTACGAGGCATTTGGGGACCAAAGCCGGCTGATCTCAAGGACGGCGATGCAGAAAGACGCCCCGAATGAACAGATCGCGTCAATATTTGCCGACCCGGCGGTCCGCTTCATTAATCTGAGAAATGCCGAGGCCGGATGTTTCATCGCGACGGTGGAACGATGAGGGCAGAACGCTGGAAAGGATGATCTAAGGATCATCTCGAAAGGGCGAAAACACGCGGCCGTTCGGGCAATAGGCCCTAACGGCCCCGTAATTGCCGTGAACGTAAGTTTTTGTAAATTTGCAGAACCGCCCTCAGACCCCGCTTTGCAATCTGAAACTTTTGGATTATTCTCTGCGTAATTCGTAATTCAGAGCAGTTCAAATTCAAAATTCGTCAATATTCGCTATGAAACCAAAGCTGTTCCTGGTCGCAATGGCAGCGATCGGCTGTGTTTTTAGTTTTCAGGCAAATGCGCAATCCTACGCGATCACGAATGCTCGGATCGTTACGGTCTCGGGTGCGACTATCGAACGCGGTACCGTAGTTGTGCGCGATGGGCTTATCGCGGCGGTGGGAGCTAATGTTGCCGCTCCTGCGGACGCCCAGGTCTTTGATGGTTCAGGCTTGACGGTCTATCCGGGATTCATCGACGCCTACACAAATCTCGGCATTGCCGCTCGGCCGACTCCGGCACCGACAGGGCCCGGTGGAGGCGGCGGGCAGGCCGCCGCCGCGGCCGCGGCTGCCGCTGCGGCACAGCCTTCGAATTCGAATTATCCATCGGGTTTCAGGCCCGAATACTCGACACTCGAAGACGTAAGGTCGGGAGATGCACAGTTCGAGGCCAACAGGAATGCGGGTTTCACGTCGGCGTTGACCGTCGGCCGAACGGGCATTTTCCCCGGCCAATCGGCACTGATAAACCTTGCCGGCGAGAGCGTTTCGGGAATGACCGTTGCCAGTCCCGTAGCGCTTCACATTACTTTTGCGACTATCCCAGGACAATACCCGGGATCGCTTCTCGGCACTTTTTCTGCACTTAGGCAGATGTTCAACGATGCGAAGCGACATCAGGAACTTCAGCGCCTTTATGCTGCAAATCCGCGTGGAATGCGGCGGCCCGAGGCTGACAAGTCTCTCGAAGCATTGCTGCCGGCGCTTAACCGACAGGTGCCAGTGGTTTTCACAGCAAATCGTGCCATCGAAATCGTACGAGCGCTGGACTTTGCCAAGGAGTATAATCTCCGCGCGATCATTGCCGGTGGCCACGACGCCGCGATGTTTACCGACCGGTTGAAGGCCCAGGACGTCCCCGTTCTTTTTTCGCTGAATTTTCCGCGTCGGACGACTGCGTCGGCTCCCGACGCTGATCCGGAAACAATGAACACGCTCCGCTACAGGGCCGAGGTTCCAAAGGTCGCTGGAAAACTCGCTGCTGCCGGTGTGAAATTTGCATTCCAGGGCGGCGGGTCGACGAGTGTGAACGATTTTATGGCGAATGTAGTCCGTTCGACTCAGAACGGCCTCTCGCGGGAAGCCGCTGTTCGGGCAATGACACTGAGTACGGCTGAGATCTTCGGCGTAAGCGACCGCCTGGGTTCTATAGAAAGTGGAAAGATCGCAAACCTGACCGTGGTGCGCGGCGACCTTTTAGGCGAACAGAAAACGGTCACCCACGTGTTTGTTGACGGCAAGCTTTTTGAGCCAAGGCCACCGGCTCAAGGCCCGGGCGGACGCGGCCCCGGCGCGGCGGGTGGGCCCAGGCCGGGAGGAGAGGGCGGACCCGGAGCCGGAACATCAGGCATCGCCGGAACCTATGCGATCTCGATCGAGGCTCCAGGCCAGACCCTGAGCGGAACTTTGAGCTTGATAGTACAAGGAACAACCGTAACCGGGACTCTCACGACCGAATTGGGCTCATCACCGATCGGCGACGGCCGGGTTACAGGTAACACGATAAATTTCAGCGGCTCGGTCATGGTCGGCGGTGCGGCGATCGCCTATACGGTCAGAGCTACGATCACGGGTAACCAGCTTTCAGGTTCGATCGATTCGCCGCAGGGCTCATTGCCGATCACCGGAACCCGAAACCCGTAAACATCAGCAATTGTGGAACACGCCGACGTGCTCCGATACTTGAACAGAGAGAAATGGTATGAACCGAACTGCATGCATTCTGTTTGTCGTTACGCTTATCGTCTCGTCAGCCATCGCTCAGGGTGGCGGTGAGACGCTGATCAAGAACGCCACCGTGATGACGGCGTCGCGCGGCACGCTTGAAGCCACCGACATTCTTATCCGCGACGGAAAGATCGCTCGAATTGGAAAAGGCCTCACTGTTGGTGCAGGAGGGAAGACCATCGATGCGACAGGAAAATTTGTTACGCCCGGAATCATCGATGCGCATTCTCATACTATGTTAAGCGCGATCAATGAGGGTTCACTCGCAGTAACGTCGATGACACGTATCCGCGACATGCTTAACCCTTACGATATGTCGATCTATCGCGGGCTTGCGGGCGGAGTAACTTCTGCATTGCTTTTGCACGGTTCGGCAAACCCGATCGGTGGGCAGAGCAGCACCGTCAAGTTCAAGTTCGGTAAGCCGGTTGAAGATTTTCTGATCCCCGACGCTCCTCTCGGGATCAAGTTCGCACTGGGCGAGAATGTTAAGCGCTCTAATTCCACGATACAGCCGGGACAAACTCCACGCTATCCACGAACCCGAATGGGAACTATGGAGGTCATACGCGACGCATTTCGGCGGGCGAGGGACTACAAGCAGGCGTGGGACGACTTCCGTGCAGGTAAAACGAAAGTACCACCGCGGGTTGACGAAGAACTTCAGCCGCTTGTTGAGATCTTGGAAGGCAAGCGGATAGTTCATTGCCATGGCTATAGGTCCGACGAACATCTAAACATCCTGCGCGTTGCGGAAGAATTCGGATTCAAGATCGGCACACTTCAGCACGGCCTTGAGGCATATAAGATAGCGCCGGAAGTAGCCAAACACGGTGCGGGGGTTTCGATCTTTACGGATAGCTGGAGCTATAAGCTGGAGGCATACGATTCGATACCTTACAACGCCTACATTCTTTGGAAAAATGGAGTTAATGTTTCGATAAATTCTGACTCGAACGAGCGTATGAGGCGGCTTAACCTTGATGCCGCAAAGGTCATGAAATATGGCGGTGTGCCCGAACAGGACGCCCTTCGAATGATCACGCTTAATCCGGCCAAGCAGTTAGGCATCGACAAGCGGACCGGTTCGATCGATCAAGGTAAAGATGCTGACATAGTGATCTGGAATGTACATCCGTTCAGCTCGTTCTCTAGACCCGAGATAACCATGATCGAGGGTGAGATCTATTTTGACAGGCAAGCAGATATTGCGCGGCGTGCCCTGCTTGCAAAGGAAAGAGAAGAGCTTGAGCGGCTCGATATGAACCGCCCGCCGGGTGCCGGCGGCGCACCGCCCCGAGTTCCGGTTGAACGTATCCGCGGCGATCTTGATCACGACGACCATGTCGATGGAGACAACAAATGAGCAGTGCGACCTTAAAGATTCATATTTCGATCATCAGAGCAAGTCTGGCGGTTTTTGCGGTCGTGTTAATCGCGGCAAACTTAGCAGCGCAAAGCGATGGGTCACAGCAGAATAAGACCGGCCGAGCCGGAACATTTGCCATCGTCGGCGCAAGGATCGTCACCGTCTCGGGTGCTGAGATCCCGAATGGCACCGTGGTCATTCAAAACGGAAAGATCACCGCGGTCGGGGCAGGGGTCTCGGTTCCGTCGGGAGCCGAACGCATTGACGGACGAGGCCTTTCTGTTTATCCGGGCATGATCGACGCCGCAACGGGTATGGGCCTTGCAGAGATCGGGCAAGGAGCAAACGCGACGATGGATATTGCCGAAGTTGGTACGAACAATGCCAACGCAAAGGCCATAGACGGCATTAATCCACATTCGTCGCACATAAATGTGACGCGGGTGAATGGGATCACGTCCGTGATGTCGGCACCGACGGGAGGCATCATTGCGGGACAAGGAGCCGTGATCAATCTTAACGGCTCCACCCAGGCAGAAATGGCTGTAGTGCCAACCTATGCTCTTGTTATCAATTTCCCCAGGGTTGCCACCGGTGGTGGGGGATTTGGCGGTTTCGGCGGCGGCGGCGGCGGCCAGCAGGTCGATTTTAACGAAGCAGTTCGTCGGCGAGACACACAGGTCGAGGAACTAAAAAAAGTGCTCACCGATGCGTTGAATTACGGACGTGCACGCGATGCGTACGCCCGCGATAAGACGCTTCCAGCCCCGCAGACCGATCTTCGGCTCGAAGCCCTTGTGCCGTATGCCCGAGGTGAGAAGCCGATCGTCTTTACGTCAGAACGCGAGCGCGATATCAGAGCCATCGCCAAGTTTGTGGCCGACAACAAACTGAAAGGCATTCTGGTCGGTGGGCAGGAAGCATGGCGGGCCGCTGACGTTTTGAAGCAGAATAACATTCCGGTGATCTACACCAACATTTACAGCCTCCCGGTCCGCGAGGACGATCCGTACGACATTCTTTTCGAGGGACCGTCAAAAATGCACGAGGCCGGATTGAAATTCGCGATCTCAACTGGCGACAGCGGTGCTGAGAACCGTGACCTGCCATATCATGCAGGGCTTGCAGGTGCTTATGGTCTGCCGAGGGAAGAGGCCCTAAAGGCAGTCACGATCTATCCGGCACAGATCCTGGGTGTTGCTGATAAAATGGGTACTCTTGAGGTTGGCAAGATCGCGAATGTCGTTGTAACTGACGGTGATATTCTTGATCCTCGGACGAACATCAAACATATGTTCATCAACGGCCGCTTGATCCCGCTGACGAGCCGGCATACAGAACTTTTCGACAGTTTCAAAGACAGGAAGTAGAGGTCACGCACCTAGATCTCTAAGATAAAGGAGCCGGTATCACTTTGTGATACCGGTTTTCGTCAACTCAGACCTTATCGTGGATCTCATCTCCGGCCGACACGAACTCAAGCGAGGCAGAATTCAGGCAGTATCGTTGGCCGGTGGGCGGCGGGCCGTCCGGGAAAACGTGGCCCTGGTGGCCGCCGCAACGGGTGCACCTTATTTCGACCCGGCGCATTCCATAGCTGTTATCTTCAACGTATCTCAAATGGTCCTTATCAAACGGAGCATAGAAAGACGGCCAGCCCGTTCCCGAATCGAATTTGTGGTCTGAAGTGAACAGCGGCAGACCGCAAAGCCTGCAAACATAAACTCCGTCTTTCTTGTTATCGAGCAGCGTTCCGCAGAAAGGCGGTTCGGTGCCGTGATCCAAAAGGATGCGGTATTCCTCTTCCGTAAGTTCCGAAGCGAGCCGCTCAAGAACATCAGGATCAAGCGGTGAAATGTCATAGCCTGAAGCAGAGGTACTTTTTTGTGTGGTCGTTTCCATACCCGTTTATTCCCCTTAAGCGTGGAGTTAGTCCTTCGCCAGAACAGTTCCTTTCATTATGCGCTCCTGCAGATCATTTAAGCCCTTTCAAAAGTACCGCATCATGGCGCCAGCCTCCCAGCACTACCACGAGTGATCTACCATCCGGCATAACCGCAATGCCGGCGATCTCGCTGACCTCCTCGTCCTTCAGATCGAGCAGAAGTTCCGGGGCCGAAGCGTTGAGCTGCTGTCGAAAAACCGCTCCCTTCGAGTAGTCAGAATCTGCGAGAAGATACAGTATGGAGCGTCCATCGGGCATCCAAGCTATATCCAAAGTTCGTGGTCTCCCCGGCAGCAGCGCAAACCGCGACGGAGCCCCATTTCCTTTCAGTGATACAACCTCAAGAGCCCTTTCCGGGCTGCGATCATCGACCATCGCGACCATTGAGCCGTCGGGCGAAAATCCCATTCTTCTCCACGATTGGTCCAATACGATCCTTTCTTCGCCCGAATCAAGTGATGCGGACCAAAGATTTCCATGAAACGCATGCTGATAAAATACGGTGTTGCCATCGGACGAAATAAATGCGGGCCCACCGCCGCCGCCCTTGGTAATCTGGACCTGGCCGCTGCCGTCCATGTTCATCTTCCAGATCTGGGTTTCGCCCGAACGGTTGGAGGCAAAAAAGATAGATCTATTGTCGGGGGAAACCAAGGGGTTCCCTTCGCCGGCCAGATCGTTGGTCAATTGCCGCTGGTCGTTTCCGTCGCGGTCCATGCTCCAGATCTCGTCGTTGCCGGACATAATCGAGGAAAAATAGACCTTACCGTCTGGGGCGATCGCCGGCCTAACACCGGCTGCCAAGTGCACCTTGTTCTGCGTGCCGGCCAGGTCGAATCGATAAAGCTGAAAATCTTGCTTGATATGGGTCGAGATAAGGTTCTTCCCGGCTTTGTCGATACTAAGGATCGAATACGCCTCTGAATCCTTTGTCAGGGGCTCGGCGGAGCCCGTGTCCGCTGAAACGTGCCAAATCCGGAAATACTTGTTTGGGATACGCGAGGCCGTGATCAGAACGCCGCTTTGGTCCGGTAGCCACGTCATGTTCTTAATATTAAAAAACTGCTCAGAGGATAATGGGCGTTCGGCCCTTGATGCAACGTCGAACTCGATCAGCCTGAATTCATTCGCTGCGTTTCTCGACTGTCCTACGGCCAGGGCGATCTTCCGTCCGTCAGGGGAAATTACGGCGTCGGAAATGCGGTTAGGTTCCGGATAGGCCAACAGCTTGCTCGCGTTCGCCCCATCCTTCGCGTCGGCCATCCAGAGTGAGCACCATTCTTCGCCCTGGCGCGGGCAGCGAACGAAAGCGATCCTTTCACCATTGGGCGAAATAGTATGCGGGCCCGCAGTGTTCGAGATCAACTTTTCCGGGATCCCGCCTCGGATCGGGACACGGTATATGTCTGGCTGGCCAATATCGCTTCGCGCCCGACTGAAAAAGAGGTCCTCACCGTCAGGAGAAAATGTGAAACCAAAATAGAATTCTTCAACCCCCGGCAGAAATGGCAAGTTCGTGCCGGTGTCCAGTTGACGGAGCCAAACGCTATGTTTGTTTCCAGAGCGGATCGAATAGACGACCGTCTTGCCGTCCGGCGAGACGGCGGCACCGAAAACCGTACCGGTCATGGATAGCTTTTCAGACGAAAAAGGGGTGGACATTATCGGAAGCGGCACCGTCGGTCGCGTCAAAGCCAGATAGGCCAATCCAGCACCCAGCAATGCGACAAATACCACAAAAACAGCAAAGAAAGGATGAAAGGGCTTGCGAAACTCGACAGGCGGCTCGCCCGAGAACCTTTGCGGCAGGCTCTCTGATGGCTTCAGGTCCGGCTCCCGTTCTTTGGCCTTAACGACTTCCGCGATGAATCGATAGCCTCGACGGGGTACGGTTTCGATGTATGTCGGAGACTGGGCATCATCATCAAGGGCTTTTCGAAGCTGTCTGATATTGAAGGCGATATTTCCCTCTTCGACAAAGCTGTCGGGCCAAACCTCCTTCAACAGAGTGTTCTTTTCGACCACTTTCCCATGGTTCCGGACAAGCACGAGCAGCAATTCGAACATCTTCGGCGTAAGCGGTACGGTCTCTCCGTTCCGTTGAAGTAGGTTTTCATCGGCACAAAGTGCAAAATCTCCGAATTTGTATAACTCCTGATTATTCAACTACTTGGATGCTTCTAATAATTTTCTAATGACAATTCTAAGCGGATTCTCAAGACGCAAAACGGCAAAAAACGTATTTTCGTCCATTCCCGGAATGATCGGAATCATACCATACGCCTCGATCGGGCAAAAGGTTCATCCGGGAAGGAGTTGAGATAGAGGAGAGCATTCATATATGGCAAAGAGCATTTTTGACGAAGTTAGTTTTCTATACGCAAAGTTCGACCAGGCCGAACGGGAGTGGCTGAATCGATTTGACGACCTGGCGCGGCATGTTCAAACCGCCACGATAGACTTCACGACATCTCTGCCAAAGAAGATGGCGCCGGGAATGACCGCGCTTGAAGCGGTGGACATCGGCGGCAACATTGTCGTCGGCGGCATGGCTTTGGCGGGTGGTCCCGCAGTGATCGCCGTTCCGATAATACTTGGACTCAAAAAACTCGCAGCCTGGGTGGACTCAGGGATCGAACCCCCCAATCCGGACCTGCTCGTGATGAAGACCAAGGTAGATCACATGCGAACGGCATTTAAGGACACGACTGAGCATCTGGGCAAGCAGATTCTGAGACTGATGGAGAAGGCAAAAGATCTCAACGGAGTTGCGGCCAATATCGAAGTTACGGAAGCGATCAGCAGCATGCTGCTTTCGCCGGTCTGGTATCCGCCGCCGGCACATGTTACCCGGAATCCAGGCCTTGCCGGAGCCATTGAAATGCGAATGTGGTTTCAATATACGGACAAGATCATGAAATTGCCGCCGGCTGTACCGGCCGGGATTGGAATGGTTGATTTCGGTCCAATGTGGAACCGAATGCAGAAGAAGGCTCTGCCGCCCGGCGTGGAGTACATAAAATTTCCGTCATTCAACAAATGGGTCATTAAACCTAAAGGTGATCAGTACTCCGCATTCAAAAAACTTCACGATTTTGGCAAGAAGAACAGATCTCTGGCTATCTCGCATACATATCCGAAACAGGTTCAGGACTATTTGAGCCACGCAAGTTTGAGGTTCCGCAATGATGTGGGGTCATTTCCGAGCACAGGCAAATTTCGGATGGACGATTTTCTTCCTCCCTCGAACCTAACGTGGGCATCGGTTGCGATCTAGTTACAAATATCACCGGGCAATGTACGGAGACGACGATGGGCCAGTGTCGGCAAATAACATTTTTTACCGGGTCCTCACCGCATAGCGGTCGAAGAACCTAAATCAATCAGGAGAGAGATAATGAAACTAAAATACTTTGCACTATTACTGATCTTGACTACGGCTATTTCGGCCGGGGCGCAGATCACGATCAACATGCCGAAACTACCCGGCATAAATAAGCCGAAACCGGAACCGACAGTGAAAGGCAGCGGAGCCTCGAACGGACGGGATAACGGCACGTCCAACGACACCGGTCGAGGCAAGCCGGTCACAGGCGGCCCGATATATTCAAACCAAAGGTCAACGGCAACGCCGGTGCTGATCAAAACGTCTGTTTATGTTCAGGCCAAAGCGCACAACGAATACTGGAAGATGCCGAACCAGCGGAATTATTCAAGCTGGGTGCCGCAAACCCGATTCAGCATGTTCTATAACAATGAACGTGCGATCAAGTATCAGGTTGAGTACTTTAATCCTGACGGTTCGGCTTGGTACAGCGAGATACTCGAACAGGGGAATCTGGCGGCCGACCGGACCGTGCAATTCCAGAGCCCAAGTCCCTACGATGGAGCATTCGACACGAAATCAACGCCCGCAATAGGGGTATTTTCGTTCAAGATCACGAACCTCGATTCAAAAGAGCTTGTTTTCCAGGGCAAGTTCAAGGTTGGAAAATTCAGTACCAGCAACGCGCCAGCGGACAAGAATAAGTTCGATTTCTACGTTGAGCATGATTGGCTGATGCCTTTTGCGGTCATTGGCTTTCATCACAGCGATATTGAGATAGGTGGCATAACGCCAGAAGTCAGCGTCTGGCTAAAAGGTCCCGTCGAAACCAACGAGCTCGAGGGACGTGTGTTTTACAAAGGCCAGCAAATAGCTTCTACGACCGATGCGGGCGGGAGCAGCGGCGTAAGCGATTACGACGAGCGGATGACCCAGTCGGCCCCGCCATTTGCTCCCGATAAACGCTGGAAACGCTACCAATTCATGTGGAACAATTTCCGGGTGGACAACAATGGCGGTTTCAATCGGGATTACTACCCCAAAGCCCATTATGCCGACAAGAACCCCGGTGACTATGTCGTGAAGATCTATCGCAATGGAGCGCAGATCAGAGAAGTGGCGTTTGCGGTCGGCGCAGATGGAAGGTTTGTAGCACCGGGCTACATGTCGCAGGTCTTTCTTCCCTACCATCGGCTGCTTCTGTCCGCAAAGGTCATGGGGACGACGGAGAAGTGGGACTCAGCGGCATGGAAGACGGACGCATTCTACGGAAATCCGATCAACGGATTCACGGCACCGTAAGGAAGGAGGGCTTGCAACAATGTATGACCTATATTTCCTCGGCCTGCACGGCGTTCGAGGCGAATCGTTCGCTCCGAGACATATCGGCGAGATCGAGCTCTCAGATATCCAATGGGGCGGCGGGCCGACCCGCAGAGCTTCTGCAGGTGCGGGCGGCGGCCCCGGAAGCGTGACATTCAAAGAGGTCTCGATCACAAAAAGCCGAGATAGCGTCTCGCCGGTCCTCTTCAGTGCGAGCCACGCCGGACGTCATTTCCGGGAAGCCGTCCTGACGCTCGAAAAGGTAGATCGCAGAGGACATTTGGTGCGATCGATCATCTTTCAGTTAAGGTCCGTTTTGATCGATTCGGTCAGCCAATCAAACGGCCACGAAGAGATCGTCACGCTCTCATTCGACGGACTACGGATGAGGCAGGCCTAGCCGCTGACTCATGACGATCAGTCCTGTTCCGCCTGCCCCAGCTTTGTGCTCAGGGCCAGGCGGGGCCAGGACGACCGGCGCACCGCCGGGAAGAAAGTTTTTGCTGAATGCAAAAGAGCATGCTGCTCCGTCCCTTCAAGACGGCTGGGGCAACGTGCGCAAAAAACGCAGTTTGATTCATAACTAAGGAGAAAAAAAATGCAGTTTATAAATAAAATATCATTCCTGACGATCGCTCTTGCAGTGATCGTCGCAACATCGTTGAACCTCGACGTTCAGGCCCAAGGTCTGAATTCCGAGCCGGAGCTTCCTGCAGGGTGCGAGGCGATCCAAGTACCTGCGGGTAACCGTATCTCGTATCATACGTACGCGATAGGCGTACAGACATATCGATGGACGGGAACGAATTGGGCATTCGTCGCGCCGACAGCAAACCTTTATGCAAGCTCGAAGTTTCGCGGCTTGGTCGGTACTCACTATGCCGGCCCGACGTGGGAAAGCAACAGCGGCAGCAGCGTGATCGGCTTTCGGCTTGAGGGATGTACACCGGACAAGTCGGCTATCCAGTGGCTTCTGCTTGGTGTGGTCTCGTCCGGCGGTCCGGGCATTTTTGCCAATACCACGTATATTCAACGGGTTAATACCGTGGGCGGCCTTGCACCTGCCGAGCCGGGCCAGGTGATCGGCCAACAGGCTGACGTGCCATATACGACGGAGTACTATTTTTACAAGGCGAAATGATGCCAGCGTTGAAGCCGAGACGGCAGTCGAGATGCTTTCACTATTATTCTAAAATTGGAGCAGCTTGACGCCTTCTTGGCGTTGGCGACGGTTCGGGCCCTGCTGCACGGGGGTACTGCTCGGCCCGACCTCGTTTGAAATTGTGACGGAGAATGATATGCCACTACCATGGTTCAAAAGAATTAGGAAAACCGGACAGCTTACCGTCCATAACCGGGCTGGGGATTGGTCTGCAGCGGTTAACAACGCTATTAATTCATTTAACAATCTCGGGCTCGGCGTGAAGCTTGTGCCTGAAAAAGAGGAAAAATCGGCGAATATTGTGGTTAAACTTTCAAACGGAAACGAGACCTATCATTACTACGGTGATGTTGCCAAAGCGAATTTTGATGCCGAAAAGCTCCATGGCCACGCATCAACGCTTGTTGACGGCAAGCGGATGGAGATATTTTTCGCGGTCGTATTCTTGCCGGGCAGGGTCAAAGGGGCGACAATCCGTCAAAAGGAAGTGATCACGGTTCACGAATTTATCCATGCCTGCGGCCTCAATGGACTGTTGCCGAGCGGCGGAAAGGCGCCGAACGACGATCATGATTCGATGGGGATAATGTATCCGCAGATGATGGTGTCCGGCGACGGACTGATCGAATATTTGCACGATAAAGGTGCACAACCGATGACGCCGATCCGGGTAGGCCCGCAAACGGCCTGCAAAGTAAGGATGCTGTGGGGAGCAGAAGCTTGTAAGGACTAAGATCTTCGGTTAAGCGCAGATGCCTGGATGTAAGTGAATGAAGGCCGTACGGCGACGTGTACTATCTAGCGTTAGTGACCGTGTCAGCACTAGTCATGTCGCGGCTTCGTCAACCGGGTCTTTTTCTTTGCGGTCTTCCGATCCAGCGAGACGTTTTTCCAGTTCGCGGACGGTTTTGACCAGATCGCCGAGGCGATGGTAAGCGGCTGAAAGGCGGCGCCACTCGCGGTTGTCGATAGCGGGAAGGCCGGAGACAAAGCGGCCGGGTTCGATGCTTTTTGTAACGCCAGATTGGCCGGTTACCGAAACGTCATCACCTATCGTCAGGTGGCCGGCAACGCCTACCTGACCGGCAAGCACGACGCGCTTGCCCACGGTCGAACTACCGGCAAGACCCGTTTGAGCGCAGATCAGAGCGTCTTCGTCGATCACGCAGGCGTGGCCGATCTGGACAAGGTTGTCGATCTTGACACCTCGTTTCAATCTGGTCTCGCCGACGGTCGGTCTATCGACAGCGGAGTTTGCCCCGATCTCAACATCGTCCTCGATCACGACACGTCCCGTTTGCGGGATCTTCAACCAGTGCTTTTCCTCGTCTTTCGCGAATCCGAAACCGTCGGCCCCGATCGAGACATTGTTGTGGATGATGCAATTTCGCCCGATCTTGGTGTTCTCACGGATCGACACGTTCGAATGGATCGTTGTGTTTTCGGCGACCGACGTGCCCTGATAAATCGTAGCATTCGCATATATCCTGACGCCGGCCGCGATCCGGCAATGGGCACCTATTGTAACGCACGCATGAATCTCGGTCGCTTCGTCAACGGAGGCGGACGGATCTATGACCGCTGTCGGATGTCGAAACGGGATCAGAGCAGGCGTCGGATGAAAAGCCCGCAAGCCGCGAGCAAATGCGAGGTAAGGGTCTTTTGACCGTAGAATCGCAAGGTCTTGCCGGTCTATGACATCCTTTTCATTTAGGATGATCGCACTAGCCTGTGTAGCGGCGGCCAAACCAGCGTACTTCAACGATGCCAGAAATGTTGCCTCACCCTGAGCGGCGCTTTCCAGGCTGCCGACCCCGTTTATTTCAAGGTCGGGCGAACCGCTAACGATAGTTGATCTGGTGATCTCGGCAAACTCGGAAAGCTTCATAGAGATAGTCCTTGAAAAAGGCGCTCGCGATATGCAAAACTAATTTAAGCAGAGAAAGCAACCCAAGCAAAGCCTCCTGCAATTCGCACGGTCACAAGCCCGCAAGCAATAAATTCTGGAGCAACCTAATTATGAGTGAAAAAGGCCTCGAGCATTCACAGAGGAAGCCTTCCCTTGACGATTTTCCGCCGGCCGATCGCGGTCACGCGCGAAGCGACAGCAAAATGATAGCCCGTTCGGGATCGAATCGCTGGCACAATTTGATAGTTTCGAATACGGCAGTCGCTACGGGCAGCAAGATGCACGGGCACAAATGCGAGATCTATATAAGCAATATGAGGGTGAAGCTGGCAAATAATTTTGTTTGCTACCCGGATATCGTTTTTGTCAGCGGAGAACCGAGGTTTGCCGACCAGACCTCTGAACTCTTGCTTAATCCTACGGTTGTCGTCGAGATATTCTCGAACACTACCAATACCACAGATAAGACCAAGAAGGTCGAGAGCTTTCTCGAAATGGAGTGCATCCGCGAGTGCCTGCTGCTAAAGGAAGACGAAATGCGTGTGGAGCACTATGCCCGACAGAACGCGAAGCAGTGGCTCTATCGCATTTATAACGAACGCGACGACGTGGTCTCGCTGGATTCGATCAACTGCAAGATCTCATTGTCAGAGATCTACTCACAAATAAAATTCAGGCATGCGGAATTTGCCTCGCGGGCCGTTAATTAGGTATCCCGGCCGTCGGGCTGGCCTAGAGGCATCAGAGCATATCGACCGGATCGATCTCGAGATGGACCTGACGCATGTCCGCTCCGGCCTCTTCGGCCCTCGCTAAGCCCAAGTCGATCGTCTCACGAAGATCTCGGCGATTTGTGCTTTTTACAAGTATCTGAACGCGATGCTCGCCTTTGAGCCTGGCGAGCGATGCCGGGGCCGGGCCGACGACGCGGCACCTCTTCTGAGCGTTTGCGGTATCCAAACCCTCGCGGATGAACCGTGCGTCTCGGTTCACGATTTGCAGGTCCTTGCCTCGGATCAGCAGCATCGCTAAGGCCACGTACGGCGGATAGGCCATTCTCTCCCGAAAGCGCATCTCGACGGCAAAAAAACCCTCAAAGTCCTGGTTCACGGCGTATCTCAATGCATACTGCTCTGGATAATAGGTTTGGATGAGGACCCTTCCAGCAAGCTCACCTCGCCCCGCCCGGCCCGCGACCTGCGTCAACAACTGAAACGTCCGTTCTGCAGAGCGAAAATCCGGAAGGCCCAGTCCCGTATCAACGGAGATCACTCCGACGAGGGTCACGTTGTGAAAATCGTGTCCTTTCGCCAGCATTTGCGTGCCGACGAGCATGTCGATCTCTCCTCGGTCAAAGGCCAGTAAGGTTTTTGCCATTTCGCCCTTGTGTTTCATTGTGTCTCGGTCGATCCGCGCAATGGTCATCTCGGGGAGCAATTGCTGAAGTATCTGCTCCAATTGTTCGGTACCGCGGCCGATAAAATAAAGATATTCGCTGGTACAGAAGGGACAACTCGACGGCACCTTCGTATGGAAACCGCAGTAATGGCAGATGAGTTTCGGATCGCGTTTATGATACGTGAGCGTAATGTCGCAGTTTCGGCATCGCAGGCTTTCTCCGCATGACCTGCAAAGCACAAATTGGGAGAACCCACGCCGATTGAGTAGGATCATCGATTGCTCACCCTTTGCGCGAGTCTCCTTGATAGCCTCAAGGAGTTTTGGCGAAACGGTAACATCCTTGCCAGCTTTACGAAAAACCTCTCGCATGTCGATGAGCTCCGCCTTTGCGAGCGGGCGGTTCCAGGGTCGGTTCTGAAGCTTTAGATATTTATATTTACCGGACCTGGCATTTTCATAGCTTTCGAGCGAAGGGGTAGCCGAGCCGAGCACAACGACGGCTCCTGTGAGATTTGCCCGCATCACAGCTGTGTCACGCGCATTGTAAAATGGAGACTCGTGCTGTCGATACGACGCATCGTGTTCTTCGTCTACGATCAACAGGCCGGTCTCTTTCAGCGGTGAAAAAACGGCCGACCTTGTCCCGATAACGATGCGTGCATGGCCGGACCGTATCCGACGCCATTCATCAAATCTCTCTCCCGCTGAAAGGTTTGAGTGAAGAATTGCGACAAGATCCCCAAAGACCGAGCGTAGTCTTCTCGAAAAGATCGGCGTCAGCGCGATCTCAGGCACCAGCATCATCGCCGACTTTCCCGAGCCGAGGCATTTTCGCATTGCCCTGATATAGATCTCGGTCTTGCCGCTTCCAGTTATTCCGTGAAGAAGAAATGCCTTGTACCCCCCTTCTTCGACGGCCGATCCGATGGCGTCAAGAGCAACTTGTTGTTCGCGGCTAAGCTCGATCTCCGGGACCGCTGGCAGTTCTGCCTCGGCCAGCGGATCGCGTCGTACTTCGGTCATAAAGACCTGAACCATGCCCCGGCGGGTGAGCGAGTTGATCGGCGAGGCGCCGACGCCTGCCCCATCGATGAATTCAGTGAAGAGTATTTCGCCGCCGTGCTTCTCCAGTACTTTCAGGACCTGTTCTTGCCCATCAGTGAGGGGCTTTTCATCGGGCGGTGTTGTGGTGATCAAACGGACGGCTTTTCGGGTCTTTGGTTTGACGAGGGACGCGCGGCTGCGAAAAGAGGAATCCACAAGGCCATTCGAGAGCAGTTCGCGAACCACACGCTTCGCCTTCGTTTCGCCGAAATGTTTTTCGATGACACGCTGGGTCGTTTCGCCATTTGATTCAAGAAACCTTAGAACTTCTAATTTTGCAGACCTTCCTTCCTTTGCTTCACGGATGGCTTCCTCGCCAGCTAGATTAATATAAAGCACCCGATCCGACGGAGAATTTATTCCGGCCGGCAGGGAAGCCTTCAACATCTCACCCCACGAAACCGCGTAATAATCTGCTGCCCAGTTCGTGAGCCTAAGGATAGCCGGTGTGATCAGCGGGACCTCGTCGAGAAGTTCGAGTGCATCCTTTATCTCGCTATCCTCGAGTCCAAGCTGCGGATCCAGCTCTTCCGACAGGTCCACTATATATCCGGTCAGATTCCGCTTTCCGAAGGGAACCAGAACTCGCGAGCCGCAAACGGCCTCTTTTCCCATGGCCATAGGAAGTCGATAGGTGAATGTCCGACGAAGGGGGATCGGCAGGGCAACGTCAGCGAAGGCAGGGACCGGCAGTTTGGAGCTTTTGGCTTCGATACTAAAATGATAACCTATTGGAACTTTTCGCCAAAAGAGTTGTCTGATTAGCTTGAACTTCTAAGGGATGGAATCTTTCTTTGAGGAAAAAGGCCCTGAAAAAAAAGGGGTAAACAAGGGATACATCATTGGTGCGGTCATTGGCGTTTTGGCAATTGCCGCAGTGATCGCAATAATCTCGCTTCGTCCGCCTGTCGAAGATCGGCGTGCATCCATTTTAGAGGACGCACTGCGCGAGGGTTCGCCGGAGTTTGCCGAGCTTACAAAGGACGTGATCATCGCGACCGACCTGAACCGCACGGTCGAGTCGCCTACCGGATTGGGCAAGATCTCGATGTACATTTCCGGAAGTATCCGAAATCGGGGAACGCGGACCATCACGGTCCTCGAGGTGAACGCAGCCGTGATCGATCAGCAGAACAACGTGGTCAAGGACAAGAACGTTCTGGTCATTCCGGAGCGTTTTGGGCCGCTCGGACCCGGCGAAGTGATACAACCGGTCACGCTCGCACTCGAGGGATTCGAGCCCAAAGCCGACCGTGCGAACATTCGCTGGAAGGTTGTTGCTCTAAAAGCAGAATGACGTCGTTATCGGCTTTAGAGGCTAGACCGATCGCCTCGGTATATAGAACTAACCCTTGCCCCTGTCGTCCGAAGTTTCCTTTACAAAGTATTCTTCCAAGGATTGCTTGACCGGCTGCACCAAGAGCAGTTTGCCCCCCTTTTCGTGGATCATTCGGAGAACTGGCCCCACGTCCGATTCTGAAGTTACTTCGATACTCAATCCACTTGCCTTTTGGCTGACGTTCACTACGCCCGACGGAAGCGAATCGTTCAGCATTGCCTGTGACACCCCGGCTGCAACTATTTCGAACGCCCGTGTTTCACCTTCCTGCCCGAGCAGATCGAGTAGGTCACCAGTTGCCGCAAGCCGCCCGCCGCGAAGGATGGCAACGCGATCACAGAGTGCCTCGACATCCGACAAAATGTGCGTGGACATGAACACGGTCTTCCCATCCGAACGAAGGCCTGCGATCAACTCGCGGATCTCGCGGCGGCCGACAGGGTCAAGCCCGCTCATCGGCTCGTCCAGGAAAACGATGCTCGGATCGTTGACCAGCGATTGTGCCAGGCCGACGCGTTGGAGCATGCCCTTTGAGAATTTTCTCAGTTGGCGATCCCAGTCTTTTTCCTCGATGCCCACTTTCGCCAAGAGCGAGGCCGAGATCTCTTTCTGATCGCTTCGGCTTCGGCCAAAGAGTTCACCCATATAATTCATCAACTCGAAGGCGGTCAGGTAGTCGTAAAAATAGGGATTCTCAGGGCAATAGCCGATCTCGCGATGCATCGATACGTCCGAAATGTCGCGGCCAAGTATTCTGGCGGTACCTTCTGTCGCGAATAAAAGTCCCATGAGGATCTTGATGGTGGTCGTCTTTCCGGCGCCGTTTCCGCCAAGAAATCCGAATATCTGGCCGCCCTCGACCGAAAGGGTCAAGCCGTCAAGAGCCCGCACCTTCTTCTTTCGCCAGAATCCGGTCTCGTAATCCTTCGACAGGTTATTTATCTCTATTACTGGTCCCATTTCTAATTTGTGATCGGCGGTATCTTTGATATTGAGGCATCGATCTTTGCCTCGCAGGCCTCGCGATCGAGGAGATACGGAACACCCGTCGGATCGACGATGTTCCCGTTTCTGTCGGTCATTAGTTCTCGATCGTTCGGCAGTTCTATCTGGCTTAGCTGAGGTAATATCTCGCGGAACGAAGATGGACAACGGCCGGAGTTTGACCTTATTCGGCCGAGGACGGCATTTATTGCGTCGCGCTCGTTAAGGGAATCGATCTCGTTCAATCGAAACTCTGCATTGCCTCGTGATTGCTGGTCCTGAGCCTCGTCATACATCTGCTGATACATCGCGCGCGCGGTTTCGCGACTTCCGCCCCGTGTTCTCATCGAGGCAGACATCATTTTCATGAACTGCGGTGCCCCCTCGATCTCAGAACCGCGATCGTAAGCCGCAGCGGCCTTTTCATATTCCTCCATCCGCCAGTAAATGTAGCCAAGATATTGATACATTCGCCAGTTTTGCGGGTTGTTTGCCACGGCCTTTTCCGTAAGGTCGATGGCCTGCTGTTTATCGATTGCCGGCAGGACCATCGCCCCATAGGTGTAGGCCGCCAAGAATTTCGGGTCAAGGTCCGTTGCATTATCGAGAAGCGGATAAAGAAGCCGAGGCTGCAGGACCGTCAGGTCTTCAACATTGATGTATTCGAGGTCGGTCTTTGCGAGCTTGTCGCCGATATACTGCAGCGACCACATCCAGTACCAGTCCGCCAGAAGCCCTTCCGTGCCGAGGGCAAATCCCTTCAGCCGCCGCCCTTCAAGCGAAAGGTCGGAATCGAAGTAATCTTCGGGCAGCGTAACGCGATTCTGTTCGAGAAATGTGCTCAGCCCGAAAACGGCCGCGAATCCGACCGCGACGGCCGCGATAGAAAGTATCAGATCTGTGCTTTTCCCGATCATCGGCTGGCCGAACTCGTAAGAGTACAATGCTACGTTCCTACTTGAAATTTCGTCGACTGAATATTGCTGCGGCAATTATCAAAAGTACTGAAATATAGACTGCGGCATAAGCCAGGCCGCCGGCAAGCATTGCCGCCGAAGGGACGAGGCCGTTTGCCGCCTCGGTTCGAAAGCTGAAATGCGCCAAGTTTGGCAGCAGATAATAGATCGCTCCAAAAACGACCTTCGCCATTTCTGAGCCGAGGCCGCGCGCCAGCTCTAGCAGGGACGAACTCAGATGCCCGATGATGAAGACCAGAAAGGTCAGCAACGCCGAAAGCGACGGCGTGGAGAAAGTTGAGAACGTGATGGCAACTGCGGTGATTATTGTCAGCTCCAGATAGATCAGCGCGATGCTGCCCCAGATCGAACCAGCAAACTTACCGCCGCTTGCGATCACCAGAGCGAGGCAGATGCCGGCGCCCATCGCGATCACGTTTACCAGCAGCGTTGCGCACAGGCCGAGATATTTTCCAATGAGGAACTCAGATCGGCGGACCGGCTTTGCAAAGATGCCGAACACCGTGCGTTTCTCGATCTCTTTGGATACGAGGCCGACGCCAACAAATATCGCTATAAAGGTGCCGAAAAAGAGCATCGCCGTAAGGCCGATGTTCACTATCGTGCGGGCCTCTTGTCCATCCGTCAGATCGCCGAGCAGGATGGCGCAAACGACGATCAGCAGCATGAAGAGGACGAGGTTGTACAGCACGCGGTCGCGCACCGCCTCGCGAAAGGCGTTCTTGGCAACGCAGTAGATCCTATGCAGGCTACGATCCATTTGCAGCGAAATTACGAGATCCGAAAAGTGAAGTTGCTAGCGAATACGGCAGGGAATGCCAAGGCAGATTATAACACAAGTGTCGCGGCGGCTCGAAGCGATCGCATAGTAAATGAACTTACATTTAGGCGGCATGGGAATACCTAAAAATGAAATGAGGCCGCCGGTAAGGGCAGCCTCTTTCTCGGAGGGTATGGCGGGCAAACTGTGTGTTAGTTCGACAGCGGTGCGCAGGCTGCTGGTGCTGTCTGGCAGGTTTGAATTTCGTTGTAGGTCAGATAGTTTCCAAGGGATGCAAGCGTCGCGTCCGTGACGATGACGCCGGCCGTGTCGATGCCAAAACGCCGCGTTCCAGTCTGCGTGAGGCCTGTCGCCGAAGTTGGGATCGCGGTGAAATAGAATACCGCGGGGGTTCCGGCAGTTCCGGTCGTTCCAAAGCCGCGTTCACCTTGAAAGTTGTAGTTGCTTTTGGTGCCGCTGCCGATAACTGTATCGACGAGGTTTGCGGCGGCGAGCTGTGTGAGCGGCTGGGTCGAGGCCGCACCGGGTGCCCCAACCATCGTGATGCCGGCAAACTGCTGGTTGCCAAGTGTTGCGGCATAGGTCTGCTGTGCGCCGTGCAGCGTTCGCAGCGAGGATATCGCCGAACCTTCATTGGCGGAGCGTCGAGACGCCAGAAGGTTCGGTATAGCGATGGCGGCTATGATGCCGATGATCACCACCACTATTAAGAGCTCGATAAGAGAAAATCCTTTCTGTCCTTTCATGATCTTTCCGGCGGGCCCGGTTGGCTTTGACTTATGTCGGCCCGCCACTCCTGATGACTGTTAATACAATGGCCGTGCCAAAGCCGTGCTATTGTCGTAACTTAAGTAAACAGGTTATTTACGGGACAGCATTGGTTCGGCAAGGGCCGACCGGTCCGATCAGATTGACCGAACGGCGTTGCAAATTGAAAGAGCAACAACTTCTCTGGCGGGAATGCGAACGATGGAATCCCTGATGCTGCAGGTTTTCTACGGCTCCATCGGAGCCAAATATCTATAGCCGAGCTTAACCAAAATCCCGCAAAGCCCCGTTAAGGGCGACATATACCGTTTCACAAGAATAGTTTGCCGCTCCTACGGAGCCAGTTCGATCTTCGCAACGGAATGCTGTAAGCATTACGCCCCTTCGGAGCTAGTTCCGATTTCCAACCCGAACGCTATGAACGTTGCGTTCTAAAGGAGACATGGCACAACAGCAACTTATCCAGTAACGTCATCATTCTGTCGCGCACAAAAAAGGCAGGAGACCCGAAGATCTCCTGCCCGTTGAGCTCCTGATGAGGGAGCAGTTAAGTTAGTTGGACAGCGGTGCGCAGGCGGCAGGTGCCGTTTGGCATGTTCCAACCGCAGCGTAGGTAAATGCGGTTCCAAGCGAGCCGGCAGTTGCGTCAACTACGATCACGCCCGGCGTGTCAACACCAAACCGGCGGGTACCCGTCTGAGTCAAGCCCGACGTCGATGTCGGATTTGCCGAGAAGAAGAAGACTGCAGGTGTACCGGCAGCACCCGGGGTTCCGAGTCCGCGCTCGCCGGCAAAGTTGTAGTTGCTCTTCGTTCCCGTTTCAAGAACGGCGTCGATAAGGTTGACGTCAGCAAGCTGCTCGAGGGGGACAACCGTTCCGGCTCCCGGAACACCAACGGCCGTGATCCCTGCAAACTGCTGGTTACCCGAGGTAGCTGCATATGTCATCTGAGCACCATGAAGCGTGCGAAGCGACGAGATGGCCGAACCTTCGTTTGCCGAGCGGCGTGCCGCAAGCAGGTTCGGGATAGCAATGGCTGCGATGATGCCGATGATAACAACGACGATCAACAATTCGATAAGCGAGAAACCTTTCTGATTTTTCATTTCTAATTCACTAGCTCCTGAAGTTAAAGAAGTTTTCTATCCACCTTTCCCAGGCTGCAATGGCTATAACAAGACCCGTGCCAAAAACGGATGCCAGACGAACGTGACCGCAAACTCCGATGTGGCAATAAGTTACGCCTGGTTTAGAACTGGCGTCAATTTGACCGAAGGCGTCAGATCGGCTTCTCAGATAACAGATTTTGGCAAAAGAAGGCTGACAAAAAGTGTCAGAGCAGGTCCTGCAGGTACACTTGACGGAATGCTCAGCCGTTCGCAGAGAATGGGCCCATCATTGTAGGTTCATCCCGAAGGCAGCCTCAAACGTGTGGCTTTTGACTTGAGCGCCGCTATAGATTTACAATTTCGATTCAAATCCCCACAACCAGCATCGTAATACGCTTCAGAATTGGTATGAGATTACCGCTTCGATTGGTATCTATTGCATTGGTCGCACTTGTGACCTGTACAACTTCGTTCTCACAAAACCTGTATGACAGCTTCACCGACGGTGAGTTCCTGTTTAGTCCGACATGGGGTGGAAGTTCGGCCAGCTTTCAGATCGTAGCGAACAGCGATGCCGGCCCCGGGGCGGTGGGCTCGAACACACTGCGGCTTTCGGCTCCGGCCGTCACCCAGACGGATTATCTGAGCAGCCAGATCAGCGTTTGGGGTAATTCTCAGGAGTGGGGCGTTTTTTTTGGACGACGCGCTCAAGCATTGACGGCAGCCAATCGACAGTTCTTTTGGCTCTACGCCACCGAGACAGACCTCAACTCAGCGACCGTTGACGGGTATCGGATCGCGATGGGCGACGATTCAGGCGGAGACGAGATCAGGCTGGAATATATTGTTGACGGAGTGGTCAACACCACAGTCATTTCGACCGCAAATTCCATCGACAACGGGCTGACCGATTGGGGCCTGCTCATTCGGGTCACACGAAGCGCGACCGGTGAATGGAACATCTACACATCGACACTTCCGACAGCCGTCGGGACCGGAGCAGCGGCCAGCGATGTCCCTAATGCCGTAAACGCACCGCTTCTGCAGGGAACTGGCACAGAAAACTCGCTGGTCCCGGCGAGCGCTGGTTACATCGGCGTTGCAAGCCAGCATACAACAGGTGCCGGTGCCATTGCTGCCGCCGAATTCGACCAGATCTATTTTACCGTTACCAGCGGCGACACGACCCCGCCGTCCATCAGCTATACTCCTTTGGGAAGCACACAGAGTGCGGCAAATCGAATACTCACAGCAAGCATTTCGGATCTGGGTGGGGTGGCTTCGGGTTCGTTCGTTCCTCGGATCTACTTTAGAAAGAATGCCGGGCCCTTCCTAACCACGCAATGCTCTCTCGTTTCGGGAAATGCTCAGAACGGAACGTGGGATTGCACGATAAACAATGCATTGATCGGGGGAGTTTCAGTCGGAGACACGATCGGCTACTTCGTTATCGCACAAGACACGGCAGGGAATGTCGCGTCGGAACCGGGTGGGGTTGTCGCCACGAACGTCAACAGCATCAGCTCGCCTCCGCCTCTGAACACTTATAGCATTCAACCATCGGATTTTTCCGGCCCGATAAATGTCGGCGTGGGCGAGGTCATTAAATCGCTGACAAACGACGGCGGCCTGTTTCAGCTAATGAATTCTGGAACGATAAGCGGGAACGTGGTCGTCAATTTAACCAGTGACCTGACGGCTGAGACCGGCACACATGCTCTCAACGAGCTGACGGAGAGCGGCGTCGGCGGCTACACTATATTTTTACAGGCATCAGGCGAGGCTCGGGTAATCGAGGGCAGCAACCCTACTGCCCTAATAGTTTTGAACGGTGCCGACCGCGTAACATTCAGCGGGCTTGCATTCGGGCCGTTCGGACTCACTTTTCGAAATACGGGCAGCGGCGCTACCGTTCGCATTCTCAACGATTCATCCAGCAATACTTTGCTGAACTGCTTGATAGAGGGACAAACGACCACGAGCGCCGTCGTCTGGATCTCGACCGGCATCATCACGGGAAATAATGACAATTCGCTTATCGACAACACGCTGCGAGATCGGTCGGACCTTTTAGGCGTACCTGCAGTGCTTGTTCTGATCGACGGTTCGCCAGACGAGAAGAACCAGAACACCCTGATCCAGAACAATACTTTGCTCAACTTTGAGCATACTGCGCTAAGGGTCGCAAACGCAGAAGCAACGACCATCCAGGAAAATCTGATATTTCAGAACGAGCCGCGCGATGAAACATCGGGAATCGTATTTGTCGGGAGCAACCCGGGCGCGAACCTTATCACGCAGAACACGATCCGCGACCATGATAACGCTACCGAGTTCACCGGCATCTATTACACAGCGCTAAACGGCAACGCAGGCTCCGTGGCGATAACGCGAAACAGCGTTCGAAACATTACCGGGTCGGCCGCACAATTCACCGGTATTCGTGTGAATACGACTCAGGCGACACATTCAGTGCTTGTCGAGAACAACATGGTGTCGATCGTACCGGCGGGCGACACTGCGAACAATATCGAGGGTATACGTCATCTTGTAAATTCTTCGATAAACCTTCATTACAACAGTGTGCTGGTCGGCGGAACATCGCTTGGCGGAAACACTTGGGCCTACCGCCGCTTAAATGGCGACACCGGAAGCGTGACATTGATCGGAAACCTGCTATTCAATGCCCGGACTGGAAACGGCAGCCATTTTGCCGCGGGCGACAAGGCACAGGGTATCGGTTCATGGTCGTCGGACTATAATCTCTTCATCGGGACCGGAAGCGTGCCGGAAAACTATTTCGACCTTGGCACGTCCGGGTTCGCATCGCCGGTGGATCTCAGTACATGGCAGGCCGCCACGCCTGCACGTGATGCAAATTCGCTTGCCAACGTTTCTGGCATCGGCCCCTTCAACCTGGCGAACATCTTTGTCTCGCAAGACGATCTGCATTTGAACATCAGCGGCAACAATCCTGCGATCAATTCCGGGATCGACATCGGTCTAAATATTGATTTCGACGGGCAGGTGCGGCCGTTGAACGGGGTGCCAGATATCGGGGCCGATGAAGTTCCGTTCGTTCCGACCGCTGCGGAGGTTTCCGTAAGCGGCCGCGTAATGCTCGCCGACGGACGTGGCATCAGAGGCATAACCGTGACCGCTTTGGGAGGCGACCTGACGGCTCCACTCCTCACCACGACGAGCGCGTTCGGATACTTTCGTATCGGCGGCCTGACAGCGGGCCAGACTTACGTGATCACCGTTAGAGGCAAGCGTTTTTCCTTCGAGGCTCCCGCCCGGATCGTTACGCCCGGCGAGGATGCGATAGATATCGACTTTATCGGCGAGTTTCGATGATCATGGCCTCCGATCCCCAACCTTGCCGCAATGCCTTCTAGGGACACTGTCCTAAGAAAAAAGCTCCGTGGACTAGACGGAGCTATGGAGGAATGAAGATGGGTTTCTGCGGACGGAAATTGCCAAACCGGCCGCTCTTAAGTTATTAAGGCAATAACGTTACCCATTATCATTGCATACAGCTATAGCCTGTACGTGATAATTTGACGCAAGGACCGTACCGGAGCGTTGCAGGAAAAATACAAGTTGAATTAAACGTGAGTTTGGGAAGGTCAACTTAAAGAAACGCTCGAACTCGATCAGCCAGATCTGTCCTAAGTACATAGGTTTGCAATACGTTCACCTTGTCCTGACTTGATACAAAACGGACGTGTCGGACCTTTCCAAAATTTCGTCAATTTCGATCAACTTGTTAATCTATGCGAATGAGGGTTTTTTTCGGAGCTATCATAATTTCAATTGCTATGTCAGCAACCGCGATCGGGCAGATCTCATTTTCGGAAGACCAGTTCCGCGTTTTTAGCGGGAAGGGCATCCCGGCATCGTTTGAAGAGATCATTAATTCCACCGAAGCTGCTGATGTTCTGTTCTTTGGAGAATATCATGACGATGCGGTAGGTCATGCGATCCAGGCAGAAGCGTTTCGCCGGATCGTCGAGAGATATTCGGGTAAGCGTAAGATAACGCTTTCATTAGAGATGTTCGAACGAGACGTTCAGGTCGTGCTGGACGAGTATTTAGCTTCGCATATCACCGAGAATCACTTTTTGCTAAGTTCCAGGCCCTGGGGAAATTATAAGACCGATTACAGGCCCCTAATCGAACTTGCTAAGGAAAAGGGACTGCCAGTAGTGGCCGCAAATGCTCCGAGAAGATACGTGAATATGGTCTCTCGAGGCGGACGGGCCAAGGTTGAGGCCTTGTCGCCGGAAGCGAAGCGGTGGCTTGCCCCACTGCCATATGGGGAACCTTCGGCGGAGTACTCGAAACGATTCAGAGCGTTGATGGGTTCAAGTGCCGAGGCAAGTATGGGCCTCGACAATATTTTGAGTTCGCAGTCGCTTTGGGACGCGACCATGGCCTACTGGATCTCGCAGGCCCTTGAACGGCACAAGCATGGACTGATTGTCCATCTCAACGGCGGTTTCCACACCGCCTATCGTCTGGGCACTGTTGAACATCTTGCCAAATATTCACCAAAGGCAAAAGCAGTAGTTATCACAATGCGTTACGAAGAAAACTTCAAGGAATTTGATAAGGATAAGCACGCCGATCTGGGGGACTTTGTCATACTAACAGATGGGGCCGTCCCTCGCAGTGCCCGCTGAACCGTAGTTAGGTTTCGAAAAAGGCTCGCCAGTTGCGGCGAGCCCTTCCCATAGTCAATTTTTCTATGGCCTTTCGCTAACGATAGATATGTTCCGCATTGTAGCTGCGCCACTCATTTTCGAAGTAATCCGCGTCAGCATCTTCACGCGGCGATACTCCCAGAACGGCACCTCCTTCGGCAATACCGGTCTCATAGGCTTTCGCACGCTCTTCAGGAATTCCCCAACCTATAAGGGCTCCGGTCAGGCCACCCAAAGCACCACCGGCGCCGGCTCCTGCAAGCGCTGCTGCGATCGGCCCCGCGACTACGAGTCCAAGACCTGGCACGACGAGGCTGGTACCGACGGCGGCGATGCCGCCTACGATCGCGCCAAGTGTTCCTCCGATAGCCGCTCCGGCACCGGTACCTTCGAGGGCCTTATTGCCAAGTTCGCTCTCGCCCGGGTTGTCGCGGCCAAACCAACTGTCTCGTGTCTTATCCGACATCATCACGTTGATCTCATCATCCGAGTACCCGCGTGCCCGCAACGATGAGTACGCACGCTCTGCGCGGTCTCGGTCACGGAACATTCCAGTCATCATCCGCCTGTCTTGTCGTGTTGAAACTCCATGTTTAGTCATAATCTTCTCCTTTTGCTTATACAAACCGTTTTCTAAGTGGACATTCCATGCATGGCAAGTCGCATGCCGTATTGGCCCAACAGGTGTAACCCAGGTCAATACAGCAATTAGCGGAATCCCAGGAAGCTGCGGAAGAGGGATTGGAATGTCCGATATCCGAACAGGGTCCGTAGAGTAATGAGACGTTTGGATCGGTCTGGAAAAATGCGATGACCTACCCATTCTAAACAACTTGTTGAGCTTTCCTGCCTCACAGTGGCCCAAAATTGAGTGTTCAGACAATCGGCGAAAAGAAAAGGCCGTGCCGCAGATCGACTGGGCCCGGCCTCAATTTTAACGGTGTGTCACCTATTCTTAACTGCCGTGAAGGAGACGACGCCGATCCCCGGTACGTCGAGCGTGCCGGACATCTTGTCGCCTTCGACCTTCGCGGTCACGGCGATGGTTGTCGGCGAACCCTGTACGTCGGCCTGCAACGTGGCAGTTATCTTATCACCAGCAACCTTGCCTTTCTCGATCGTTCCGTTCCCGACGCCCGATGCCATCGAGCCGACAAATTCCGCTCCGTTCTGTTTGATCTCTATAGCCAGATCAATGTATTGGCCGCCGGCATCCACGGTCCAGACCCAGTTGCCACCGACGTTTGCGGCCGGGCCCGCGACTGCTGGTGTGACAACCGCTGTCGCTCCCGGATCAGAGATTCGGACCGTCTTTACATCTACATTGATCTCGGACAAACGTTTGGCTACGTCGGGCGGCATTGATTCCTGATACCTGCCGCCGAGGTGTTTTGCTAGAAATTTTTCGGCCGCGGCGATCATCGCCATATTGTTGACCGGGCGTGCAAAACCGTGGCCTTCGTCAGGAGCCAGAATGTATTCGACCGGATAATTGCGGTCGCGAAGCGCGACCACTATCTGGTCCGATTCACGCTGTTTAACTCGCGGATCGTTCGCCCCCTGGACCACCATCAATGGCGTCTTGATCTTATCGGCGTGGGCGTGGGGCGATTGTCGTTTCATCTGAGCAAGGCCCGCGGGAGTTCGCGGATCGCCCATTCGCCTATAAAAGGTCTCACGAATGGCTTCCCAATAGGGCGGGATCGAATCGAGGAGCGTTTGCAGATTCGATGGCGGTACTATCGCGACCGATGCCGCATACACATCTGGTGTAAATGTTACGCCTGCCAGCGCGGCATACCCGCCGTAGCTCCCGCCCATGATCCCGACGCGTTTCGGGTCGACGATACCCTTTTCGATCAGGTGCTTCACACCCCAGGTTATGTCATCCTGCATCTTTTCGCCCCATTCGTTGTTCCCAGCATTTAGAAAACGCTTTCCGTAGCCTGTGGAAGCTCGAAAGTTCGGCTGGAGAACGGCGTAACCGCGGTTTGCCAGAAACTGGGCATAAGTGTTGTACCCCCACGATGAACGTGCCCAAGGGCCGCCATGCGGGTTTACGACGAGCGGTAGCCCCTTTGCCTCGACGCCCTTCGGCAGCGTCAGATATGCCTGAATTTCAAGTCCGTCCGACGATTTGTATCGAATGGAGGTCATCGGAGCGAGCGCCTTTCGATCGAGCTTTTCACGGACCTGATATAAGGTGGTCAAATTCTTGTTCCTTCGGTCATAGACCCAGACCGTGCCCGGATCGACGTCGCTGAATGTGGAAATGACCCATTTAGATTCGTCGGCGGTCGATGATTGAAAGCTGATGTCGCGATCGCCAAGGCGCTTTTTGATCGTTTCGTGATCGTCCTGAAATCGCTTGTCCTTGAAGTAGGTCCGGTTGCGGTCGTCGGGATAAACGGTTGCGATGATCTCGTTCGTTACATCTGAAAACCTCACGCCGCCGAGGTCCATCCTCTTCAGCGGGTCGCTTTCGACCAACTCCGTCTTGCCGGTTTCCACGTCGAGCAGGACGAGCCCGATCAGATCGACATCGTCGCCCTTATTGGTCGAAACATAGACCCGTTTGTTGTCTTTGTGGAACTGAAGCGGGGCACAATCTTCAAAGGCATTGCAATCGTATATCTTCGCAGTTTTTCCGTCCGCACCGATCCGGAGAAATTCCGTGTCGCCGTTCTGGGCTGATCTTACCGCGAGCCTCAGCTTGTCTGAGTTGTCAAAGATCATTCCCTGCAGCCGGTCGCGATTTTCCAGTATTAGCGTGCGCTCACCCGTGGTGATCTTCACCTTGTAAAGGTCATGCCATGCCTTGTCACGATCGTTGAGCCCGACATAGATCGCATCTGGGTCCGACTTAGGCACGGCCTGGATCATCGCTCTCACGCCTTTCGCTTCAGTGATATTACGTGCCGGCGGAACTTCGGCCCCGGCGGCGGGCTTCGCCGACGGATCGACCGCATAGACGTTGAAATTCTCGTCGCCGCCCTGGTCCTGGACGAACAGAATGAACTTGCTGTCTCGCGACCAGAAATATGAGCGGACCGGCCTTTTCGTATCCGCCGTGAGCGGCCTTGCGGCATCGAACGGCTCGCTGAAGCCTTTGACCCAGACGTTCATCGTTCCCTTGAACGGGCGAATAAAAGAAATATACTTGCCGTCAGGTGATATCTGGGCACCGGCATATTCAGGGTCGCCGAAGAAAATGTCGCGATCGATCAGCGGAGGAAGCTGAGCGGATGTTGACGTCGTAAATGCCGCGAGGCCCACGACGAGGCCTAGTAAAATAGCAAACCGTTTCATAATTCGTCTCTCCATATCTTTCTTTATCAGATAAATTAAGCAACAAGCGGAGTCATACGCCCTGCTTTCAACAATTGTTCAATGTTCGTACCAAAGATCGCCTGACCACGAATGTTTTCTGAATTTTGCTTCGGTCCAATAGCCCCGCGCAAGGCTGATGACGGGCTTTTCTGCATCCCTTAACAATACCGTTACGACGTCATATCGAAAGTTTACATCGCGAAGGCCGAATACCCGGCGATAAACTCTCGCAGTTCTGATTATCTGACGCTGCTTTCTAAGATCAACGGCAGCAAGCGGGCCGGCAAAATCATCGGAACTCCTCGTTTTTACCTCGACAAAACAAAGAACCTCACGTTCAAGAGCTACAATGTCGATCTCGCCTGTAACCGAAGCTCCAACGCTATTTCTTCCGATCGTTGTCTTGAAGTTACGAAGCACGAGCCGATATCCGTTTTCAACAAGATAATCCGCGGCGATGCGTTCGCCGGCGCGTCCAAGCGTTCTTGAACTTTCCCATATGGACGGATTATTCTCTCTATTGAACAACGCCATGATCAGATCGCAAAAGGAGTTATTGTGAACCTTAATTGTACCAAATTGGTCTTTTCCATCGTAGCCTTTGTGGTGTTCGGCGCAGGTGAATCATTCGGCCAGGCCGGAGAGAAGGCCGTTGAGGCGAAGTCTCCTATGCCGCAGATCGTCGAACTTGAGAAAATGCCCGTCCATTCTTACGACCCTGCAAAGCTTCCTGCTCCGTTCCATACTGTCAGCGCAATGCGGCCCTCTAAAAGCATGCCGATGCCCGCGGGTGCGAAACTGATAGTTCCGAAGGGTTTTAAGATCAATGTCTTCGCCGAAGGCGGCTTTCGATATCCGCGATGGATGGCCCTTGCACCAAACGGAGATGTATTCGTGGCTGATTCGCGGGCGAATTCGATCATCGTTCTCCGAGATAAGAATAAAGACGGCGTCGCTGACGAACGATTCGTCTGGTCAAACAAGCTTTCGCAGCCTTTCGGAATGGCGTTTCATAAGGAATGGTTCTACGTCGCAAATACCGATTCGATCGTTCGTTTCAAATACAAGCCCGGCCAGACGGCGGCTGAAGGCGAGCCGGAAAAGTTGGTCGATCTGACCGCCGGCGGCTATAACCAGCATTGGACGCGAAACATCCTGTTTTCGAAAGACGGCAAGCAGATGTTCGTCTCGATCGGGTCGGCAACGAACGTTAGTGTTGAGGCAGATCCTCGCCGAGCGGCGATCTCGGTTTACGATCCCGATGGCAAGAACCACCGGATCTTTGCGTCAGGCCTGAGGAACCCGATCGGCTTGGCCTGGAATCCGGTGACGGGCGAGCTTTGGACCGCCGTCAACGAGCGTGACGGTTTGGGCGACGATCTCGTGCCCGACTATGCGACCTCGGTCAAAGAAGGCGGCTTTTACGGCTGGCCCTATTCCTACATTGGCCAGATCGAGGACCCGCGTCGCAAGGGCGAATCGCCCGAACATGTGAAGAAGTCTCTAGTTCCCGACGTTCTTTTTCAGTCCCACGTTGCCGCACTAGGCATTCAGTTTTATACGGGGAAAATGTTTCCGAAGGAATATCACAACGACGCGTTTGTCGCATTTCATGGTTCATGGAACCGGCAAAAACTCTCGGGCTATAAGATCGTCCGCATACGTTTCAATAAAGGAAAGCTGGTCGGGAATCAGTACGAAACGTTTGTTTCGGGCTGGCTGCCGGATGAGAATTCGAACGAGGTCTGGGGCCGACCGGTTGGCCTGCTTGTCAATTCGGACGGCTCTCTCCTGATCACCGACGACGGTGCTAACAAGATCTGGAGGGTAAGTTATGGAAAGTAGACCAGATCGTACCAGGTAGAGGGTGGTACACTCTAAACACTTGGCGTTATAAGTTTTCGTATACCCCAATGCGTTATTCCCAGATCAAGCACGGTAAGAAGTCCCGAAACTAAAAGTATAGAGAACGGTTCAAATTGTTCGCTATCTGGAGCATGTATCAGGTACAATGCCACTCCGATCAGAATAAGGTTCCATAGGTTCGTCCCCAGCAGAAAAGCAAATTTGTCAGCGCGGCTATCGGCATATCGAAGACTTGCGAATGGCGACATGGCCATCGAGCAAATCGATGTAAACACCAAAAAATACAGCGATCGCGATACGAGCAAGTACACAGATCAGAACGCTGGTTCCTCATATATGCCATAAACGTCACGAAGTGCGACGCAGATCTCTTCGACGGTAGCATAGGCAGCAACGGCGTCGATTATCGCGGGCATTGTGTTTTCGCCCGAATTTGCGACCGTTTTGAGCTTGTCGAGCGTGTTGGCTACCGCTCCATTGTCGCGGGTATTCTTGATCCGTTCGAGTCGTTCGAGTTGGTGATCTCGGACTGTTTCGTCGATCTGCAGGATGTCGGTCTTATGGATCTCTTCGCCCATCGAATATTTGTTTACGCCGACGATGGACTGCTCGTTGCGTTCGACGGCCTTTTGATATTGGTAGGCAGATTCCTGTATTTCACGCTGCGGGAATCCGGCCTCGACCGCTTCGACCATGCCTCCGAAGCCGTCGATCTTGTCGAAATAATCAAAGCAGCCGTCGATCATCTTTTGCGTCAGGGATTCGACGTAGTAGCTGCCGCCGAGCGGGTCCACGGTGTTTGCCACACCGGTCTCTTCGGCGATGATCTGTTGCGTACGGAGCGCGATGAGTGCTGCCTGATCGGTCGGCAGTGCGAGTGCCTCGTCGTAGGAATCAGTGTGTAAACTCTGCGTGCCGCCGAGTACTCCGGCGAGTGCTTGGATCGCGACGCGGGCAATATTGTTCAAAGGCTGCTGGACCGTGAGCGAAACACCCGCCGTTTGCGTGTGGAAGCGAAGCTGCAAAGCGCGGGGATTTGTAGCCCCAAAACGTTCCTTCATCGTCCGTGCCCAAACGACGCGTGCCGCACGATACTTGGCGATCTCTTCAAAGAAATCGTTGTGTGCGTTGAAGAAAAATGAGAGACGCGGGACGAATTCATCGACATTCAAACCACGGTCAACACCATACTGAACATATTCAACGCCATCGCGAAGCGTGAACGCCAGCTCCTGTAGAGCGGTCGAACCGGCCTCTCGGATGTGGTAGCCGCTGATCGAGATCGGGTTATATTTCGGCACGAAGTTCGTACAGTATTCGAAGGTGTCGATGACCAGCTTCATCGCCGGTTTTATCGGGTAGATCCACTCTTTCTGAGCGATGTACTCCTTCAGGATGTCGTTCTGCAGCGTGCCTGAGATCTTGTTGAAGTCAGCTTTCTGCTTTTCAGCGACGACGAGGTACATGGCGAGGAAGATCGGTGCGGGTGCATTGATCGTTTGCGAAACCGTAACGCCATCCAGAGGGATGCCGTCGAAAAGGACCTCGAAATCGGCAAGCGATGACACGGCCACGCCGCATTTACCGACCTCGCCTTCTGATAAGGGCGAATCCGCGTCCAGGCCCATCAAGGCAGGAAGATCGTACGCAACGGACAAACCCGTCTGCCCGTGCTCCATCAGGTACTTGAAACGTGCGTTCGTGTTCTCGGGCGAAGAAAATCCGGCGAACTGGCGCATCGTCCACAGCTTGCCGCGATAGCCGGTCGGGTGAATGCCCCGTTTGTACGGATACTCGCCGGGAAATCCGACGTCGATCCCTTCACTGTCGGCTTCGGTGTAGAGCCGCTCGACCGGCTCCAGCGAAACGCCTTCGAAAGACGTTTTTCGCTCCGGCGTCTTGTCCAACACTTTCGCGAGCGTCTCTCCTTCCCAACGCTCTTTTTCGGCCTCGGCTTCCGTTAAGGCTTCTTTGATCTCTGGTGACATAAGTTATTCGCGTATAAGCTATGATTTTATCATAATGGGGTGAGAGCCCCCGGACAACGGCCTGGCCGAGGTTCCCGCCACTAATATGCTGTCCGCCTCAGGTCCTGTTGAAGCGTGCTGTGGTCGGCTACGAAAAGCACGTCTTCGATCACCCATTTACCGTTCTCCTTCCCGAGACGGAGGCCAAAGACGGTGTCGTCGAACTTGCACGCTTTCGGATGAAAGAAGATGACGTCCACGTTCGCGATCTCGCCCTTTATCGTGACCCTACCGAACCGGTAACTGTTTGAGTATTTCTTCCCGCCGACTTCGCAGATCTCAGCCAGCGGCTGAAAGGGAAGCCCGTCGCCGAAGTGCGGTTTGTCCGTCGGGTTCGCTCTTAGATATTCGGCCTCACGGTCGAGTTCGTTCAATAGTAGATCGTATAGTTCTTTCGAGAGCCACTTCTTGCGGACTTCGATATTCTGCCGGTTAAAAGTCTGAGAATTAGCGCGGTCAAACTTATAGAATGACTCGACCGCCGCTTTCGGCGTTGACTGCTGCGAAAATGCGGCTGCGGCAGCAAGAGCTAGAAAGATCGTCAAATGGATCACTTGTCTGAATCCTGGCATTTCATTTCCTCCAATGAGCGTGAAAGTTGAAGCGGGTACTGCAAAACTGACCGCCGCGAAAAGACGTTTCGAGCCACCAAATTGGCCTTCATTCCGCGACCCCATAAGTACGGCGAGGCCGATCCATCCGTTCATCGAGATCCACTCTCCCCTTTCGAACTTTCTCGCATCCATGCCTGCATTCGGTCGATCTCTTTAGTAACGGTACGCGAACCTGCGAACAGTACGAATGTAAGAATTACGCCAAGGATCGGGATAGCGTACATTGCGGTGTGAAGGCCTTCGGCACGAAATGGTTCGAGGGCGGCCTGGGCGGTCTCTGTAACGCCGGCCAGCGACGCAGCACGCCTGGTGAAAAAGTCGCTCAGCAATCCGGTCCCATAAGGCCCAAGCGAAGCACCCAGCACGTACATCGCAAAGAAGTACACGGCCATTGCAGTGCCGCGTGAGGCCGGTTCGGTCACGTCCTGGATGGTGGAATAGACCGTCGAATAATAGAAGTACATCAAGGCACAAGCCATTCCCATCAGCACGAGGAACAACGTTGTGCCGCCCTTAGAAACACCAAGAGCGAAATAGACAGCAGGCACGGACAGCGAGATCGCGACCGCGCTGAGAAGCATTCGCCCATCCTTTCGCCGCTTCATTGCCCAATCGCCGATCAGCCCGCCGATCAGAAGGCCCGGCGCTCCCATCAGCCCGAAAACGAGCATCGAGACAAAATTCGCCTGCTGGATATCGAGGCCGTGATATCGCATCAGGAAGGGCGTAAGGAACGACCCGATCGCGTACATGTTGAAGTTGTGGACCGCACCGGAAATGATGATCCAGATCATCGTCGGCGACCGGAGCACGTTCAGATAACGCGAGCCCTCGCGTCGCTGGCCGCCGATGTCGTGCGTTTCCGCGGCGCCGCGTTTCGGTTCGTAAATGAAGAGCACCGCGATCGCACACAGTATGCCCGGTATGCCTGCGACGAGAAAAGCCATCCGCCAGCCGTATTCTTTCGCTATGGTTCCGCTGACGGCAAAGCTCAACGCAACGCCCACCGGGAGGCCGAGCATAAAGATGGCCATGGCCTTGGCACGCCAGCTTGGCGGCACGAGGTCGCCGATAAGCGAGGTCGCGGCCGGTGCACACGATGCCTCGCCGACGCCCACGCCGAGCCTGAGCAAAAAGATCTGCCAATAGCTTTGTGCCACGCCGGATGCCGCCGTCAGCAGGCTCCATACGAACACACCGGCCGAAAGGATGCCTTTCCGCCCGATCTTGTCGGCCAGAACTCCAAGCGGGACACCGACGAACGCGTAGAGCAGCGTGAACGCGGTGCCCAGCAGGCCAAGCGAAGCATCGCTCAGCTCAAACTCTTTCCTGATCGGCTCGCCGACCGCGCCGAGTATCTGACGGTCGAAAAAGTTCATCGTGTTGATCGCGAACAGCACGAACAACGCGTACCAGACTGCGGTGCGTGAAACGGAGGTTTGGTTCATCTTTGAGTTCTGGGCAAATCGTATTGACGGCGTTTGTCCCGGGAAATCGGGCCTTGTCCCACCAGCGGTGTGGGACATGCAACTTATTGATAACTGACAAATTACTGCATTTTTTGCCGCTTGTCCCGCTTGAAAGATATAAAATATTTTCGGCCGACGTCCGTTCGCCCGGGCTTCGGCCGCCTCAAGGTCCGTCCGGCCGCAAAACGGCCGATCCACGACGTAAAACTCCCAAGCCCGGGACATCGCTGAAAAATGATGTGTGAACGAAAAATTCATCGGTTTTCTGAAATTTCGACCCGCCCGAACGCCGGCTTTCGGGACACGGGTCATCTCATATTTTCACGTAATTACCGTCGATCGGTGTGCGCGGTTCGGATGAAATGGACGTTAGGAATGATCTGGATGAAATGGAAGATGGGAATGGCCTGGATGAAATTGACGGTGCTTGCGGAATTTGTTGCTCCCAACGTGGGACACGGCCGACTTGCCCTATCGCGGGAAGGGCGGCGGCGTAGCCGCAAGGAACTTTGGCGGCTGCTCGGTGAAGCTGAGCTTCACCGCAAATAGAGCGGCCGAGCCGCAGGAAAGACGTTATTAGAGCAAAAGAGCAAGGGAGCCAACGGATAGTCGCGGGCTTTGCCGCAACACCGGCGGATCTATAACCCCAGAACCCTCGCCGCACTGCATTGCGGAGTAGCCGGGAGCTACAGGTCTTCAGGAAGGCAGGCGCACCTCACTGAACCGCATGAAGGCTAGGTTGCCTTGCGATTCGAGCTTTCCGGCGGCGACAAGTTTGCGGACGCGTTCGGCGTAGAAGATGTCAGGAATACTGGGAACGATCCCAGAATTGGAATCAATTGCGGAGCCTACGATACGGGCAACTTTTCGCCATTGTGACGAAGCGTGCGCGAGGATAGCTTCGTCGATCTTTTGAAGGTCGTCTGCTGTGAGTTTGTTGATCCGTGATTGTTGTTCCTCGGTGGGCGGCCATTCGGGTTCCGGTGTCTCTGTTACATCGCCGAACAATTCACCGACGGACATTTCGTCGCCGCCTTTTTCTCTGTATAGTTTTCCGCCGTCTTCGACAAAAACCGTCAACAGGTTACCGATCAGCCTGAGAGCCAAAGTAAGTGATTGGAACGAATCAATCCCGTGAATATCGGGAAACCGACCATGAAGTCCAACGAGTGCGACGGGACACGCCCAATCGCCCAGTTCATGCTCGTACGGTTGTCCGATCATCACACCGATATCAAACTGTCGCCCGTCCTTATCGACTGAATATAGAACTGTTTCGGCAACGATTACTTCTTGCATATTTTGATTATGACTCACTCGCGGATAACTGGCTTGGGTAATGATTGCGATCCTCGCAAGGCAAAAGTGAGAATCTTGGGCTTTGCCCTATCGCAGTGCGGTCAGGCTGGGCCTGACCGAGAACTGATTACGAAGGATTCTCCCCGCGTCGGCTGGGCTTGTCCCAGCCGACGCGGGGAGGGAATTGGGGGCGGCCGACGGTCGGGTAAACCCGACCGTACTGGATTGCGGCAGAGCCCAGAGATTCGCGGTCAGTAGCCTATGTAAGTATCGGAGCTGGGGCGACCAGCTCAGCCAGCTTGGCCGCGACAATTGCCAACGTATCTTCCGCAGTGCTCAGGCCGCTTCGCGAGCCCAGCAGAGGACTGACTTCGCGGAGGGCTTCATAAGTCGTATCGTGCACAATCGGAACAAGCCGGTCACGCGCGAGAAGCGCCGAGAGTTCTTTGTCGGCGATGCCCTCTGCCGGGAGGCGGCGCAGCAGCGCGGGCGTCACCAACACGATCCCAATTCGTGAGTTGGCCAAGCCCTTGTCGATGGCCCTCATTAACGGGACGCCGAGGCCAACGTCCTTCTCGCTGAACCAGACCTTGACACCGAGCGACTCGAGAAGGTCGTGCAGTTCCTTGGCGACACCCTGCCGGTCGTCCCACGCGTGGCAGAGGAAGACGTCTCGAAGGTCCGGCTGCTTCACGAGGTTCTCGACGCTATTTCGGACAGGCGTAAGTGCGGCCACCTGTGCGGACGTGTATGTCACGGACGAACCAGGTCGGGACCATCTCGGCCTTGCGCTAGTGCTGAACCCTCCGCTGCTACTCCTGCTGCCTCCGATGCTCCCCGACGGGGAGTAGGACGGCGACGAATACGAACCGTAGCCGCCGTAGCCCCTGTAGCGGCCGCCGTGTACAGGGCAGGCCGCTGCCCCGCTCGCTGTGCGATGGCCCCGATATGGTGCTGTGCATCTAGCCATAAAGTTTCTCCTGTTAAATATTGCAGGTCTGCCCGATTTTTATGTGACCAATGACCCCATTTTTATCTGACCTATAGCTCTTCCCGATACTCATCCGCCTCAGTCCATTGTGGATAGCTGATACTAATATCTATCGGAGCCCATTCTTCCGGAGGCGGTATGTTTTCAAAGTCGATTTCTTCGTCGATGTCAGGTAGGTTTCTGTAGCGATATTCAAGTAGCTCGGTTTCTCCGTTAGAGAATCGATATTTGATGAGAGAGCCACAATCGCCTATTCCTCGGCCTTTAGCAAACGTTGTAATAAGCTCGGTTTCGGAGTCGTATGCAGGAATCCCTAGTAATTCAGGGTCAAGGGTTTCGCGGGTCTCACCTGAATGATTCCAGCGCAATTGTCTGAAAAGAACTTCCTTCCAAGTTTTGGGGTTTCGACTTTCATCGAGAAAGTAATAACGATATTGCCCTTGATAAGCGGCGAAGCTAACGACGACCTCCATAAGCCATTTGTTATTTCCTAATGGGTAAAATTCTATGCCAGAACCTTCGTGATTCTCGTCGACTAGTCCAGTTTCAATGTCTCTCGCATAATGTGAATAGTAATCGTCCGGCCACCTTAGCAGAGACCGCCACAACATTCTATGCCATTGAGTAACTGCGGGCCTCGGGAGGACAAGGGAATAGGTTACTTCGTTAGTTTCCACAACCTGCTTCGGCGGATTCCGTTCTAAAAGGTACTGGGCGACGTCAAGTGTCGTTCTAGCTGCAGCCTCAGCTGCGATTCCGTGAGCATCGTCGTTCTTGCCCGTGTCAGCAAAATCGCATACACCCTTAACGACCACCGTCGGGATTCGTTTGTTACTTATTTCAACGGCTTTCAGAACGGAGTAGGCCTCCATATCCAGGGCCAAGACATTGCGATCACGTACTTGCAAGTCATCGAATATCCGACTACGGGAGACCACGCTTGACCCCGTTGCATAGGCGCCCACAAGCAAAGCGTAACGTTCACCGTTGACTTCTACTCTTTTCTCCATGGCTAAGCAATAATCATTTAAGCGATGGACCAAAACAGGATCTACATTTGCGCAATCGATATCCGGAAGAAATCCTGTCTCAGTTTGTTTCCCCGTTTCATAATGAAACGCCATATCGCTCATCACCACATCACCGAGACCCACTCCCTTATTGCGATTTCCCGCGCATATACCGGTCATGAAAAGTAGATCGGGATTGGATTGCAGCATCAGCGTCGTTTGTGATGATGCATAGATTGGACCCTGCTGTGCCTGTGAGGTGACCTTACACAGAAATGGATTCTTACCATCTTTGAATTCAACTTCAAAATACGAGTAACCTTCCTCAATTCTTAGTTCCGTCCAATCTCGCCTCCCATTTGGCATGAGATTGAGTACTGCCTCCATTTCCTCTGGCAGTGCTGTAATGATCAATACTTCGCGCATATTTAGAAAAACATCAAAACTGCCAATACATTCCAAACAAGAAAGGCTTCACCCGTTGCTGGACGAAGCCTTTCGATTTACAAACAATTAAAGTGCAATTGTCCGCAAGTTGTGGGACTTGCGTCCTGTTATTACATTCCCATACCCATGCCGCCCATGCCGCCGCCCATGCCGCCCATGCCGCCTTCGCCCTTTTCTTCCTGGACGTCAGCGATCATTGCTTCGGTGGTGAGCATGAGGCCTGCGATGGAGGCAGCATTTTGGAGAGCGTAGCGAGTGACCTTGGCCGGGTCGATGACGCCGGCTGCGACGAGGTCTTCGTACTTCTCGGTCGCGGCGTTGAAGCCAAAGTGAGCGTCTCCCTCGCGGACCTTGCCAACGACGACCGCACCTTCCTGACCGGCGTTCTGCGCGATCTGGCGGAGCGGCTCTTCGAGGGCACGTCGGACGATGTTGACGCCGATCTGCTCGTCGGTGTCATTTTCGTCGGTCTTGAAGTCTTCGAGGACCTTGCCTGCACGGACAAGTGCGACGCCGCCGCCGGCGACGATGCCTTCTTCGACAGCAGCACGGGTTGCGTGCATTGCGTCTTCAACACGGGCCTTCTTTTCCTTCATCTCGGTCTCGGTCGCGGCACCGACCTTGATCACCGCAACACCGCCGACCAATTTGGCCAGACGCTCCTGCAGTTTTTCGCGGTCGTAATCGCTGGTCGTGTCTTCGATCTGATTGCGGATCGTCTTGATGCGTCCGTCGATCGCGTCCCCAGAGCCCGAACCCTCAACGATGGTCGTGTTGTCCTTGTCGATCGTCACCTTCTTGGCCTTGCCGAGATCGTCGATCGTGATGGTCTCGAGCTTGATGCCGAGGTCTTCGCTGATGACCTTGCCGCCGGTGAGCACCGCGATGTCTTCGAGCATTGCCTTGCGGCGATCGCCAAAGCCCGGGGCCTTTACGGCTGCGACGTTAAGCGTGCCGCGGAGCTTGTTGACCACGAGCGTCGCGAGGGCTTCGCCTTCGACGTCTTCTGCAATGATCAGCAGCGGGCGGCCCATTTTGGCAACCTGCTCGAGGATCGGCAGAAGATCGCGCATGTTCGAGATCTTTTTCTCGTGGATAAGAAGGAAGGGCTCGTCGAGGACGGCCTCCATCCTGTCCGGATCGGTCACGAAGTAAGGCGAAAGATAGCCGCGATCGAACTGCATTCCTTCGACGACCTCGAGGCTGGTGTCCATCGTCTTCGATTCCTCGACCGTAATGACGCCGTCTTTGCCGACCTTGTCCATCGCTTCTGCAATGATCTTGCCGATCGTGGCGTCGCCATTTGCCGACACCGTGCCGACCTGTGCGATCGCGTCGCCGCTGACCGGCTTCGAGAGCTTGCCGACCTCGGCAACGACCTCGGCAACGGCCTTTTCGATGCCGCGCTTGAGGGCCATCGGATTGGCACCGGCGGCTACCGTCCGGACGCCTTCCTTGAAGATCGCCTGGGCAAGGACCGTGGCGGTCGTGGTGCCGTCGCCGGCGACGTCGCTGGTCTTGCTGGCCACTTCGCGGACCATCTGAGCACCCATATTTTCGAGGGTGTCCTTCAATTCAATTTCCTTCGCAACGGTCACACCGTCTTTCGTGATCGTCGGCGAGCCGAATTTCTTGTCGATAACAACATTGCGGCCTTTAGGGCCGAGCGTAACTTTTACCGCATCCGCGAGCTGGTTTACACCGCGCAGGATCGCTGAACGTGAATCTTCACCGTGAATAACTTGTTTTGCCATGATGTTTTTGTCTCCTGAATCTATGGTCGTTTAGCGTCGATATCTCTCGACCGACGGGCATGCCCGCCTCTGAACTGAAAAATCGCCTATTTCGCCGCTTCTCCTGCACGTGAAATAACACCGAGGATCTCGTCCTCACGCATGATCAGAAACTCTTCGCCGTCGAGCTTGATCTCGCTGCCGCTGTACTTGCCAAAAAGAACTCGGTCGCCTGCTTTTACGTCAAGCGTCTGCCGGGTCCCATCTTCTTTATATTTGCCCGCTCCAACGGCGATCACTTCGCCCTCTTGCGGCTTTTCCTTTGCGGAGTCGGGAATGTAAAGCCCTCCCGCGGTCTTTTCTGCCGATTCGTCGATCCGACGAAGGATCACGCGATCGTGAAGTGGTGTGATATTTGTAGCCATATCTGTTTCGCTCCTTTTTGAAAGAAAAAATTAAGACTAGAATAAACGGGGCACAGCCATGCAGGTAATTTTAGCACTCTATGCCAATGAGTGCTAGTTTACGCAAACAAGGTTAAACTTGTCAAGAGTGTAAGAGAAAGTTTAGAAAAGTTGATAATAACGTTATCAAGTTGGGGCAAGCTGCGCAATTGGCACTGCACGCCCCGGGACATATGATGAAGATCTCAGAGATCAATATTTACCCGGTTAAATCGTTGAAGGGAATTTCCATGGCGGAATCCCGTGTCGAGGACCGCGGTTTCACATCTGACCGGCGGTGGATGCTGACCGACCTTGAAGGCATGTTTTTCACGCAAAGGGAAGTGCCGAAAATGGCGACCCTGTCCGTCGAGGTAGGAAACGACCATTTGATAGTCCAGGCTCCGGAAACCGAGCCGCTCTGGATCCCGACGGGTTCAAAGAGTTCGACGGTTCGGACACAGAAGGTAACGGTCTGGAACTCGAATTGCAATGCGGCGGTGTACCCGAGCGAGGTCAATGGGTGGTTCAGCGATGTGCTGGGCCTTCCTTGCCAGCTTGTCGAGATGCCCGAAACAACCATGAGAGCGGTCGATCCTGCCTTTGCCGTCCACGAAGGCGAGGACAGCGTGAGTTTTGCGGACGGGTATCCTTTCCTGCTTATCGGCGAGACATCGTTGGGGGAATTGAACTCGCGGCTGGAAGTGCCTGTGCCCATGAACCGGTTCCGGCCGAATCTGGTGGTTTCCGGCTCGGAACCATTTGCCGAAGACGAATGGAAGCAAATTAGGGTCGGCGAGACGATCTTTCATCTTGTTAAGCCCTGTGCCCGCTGCGTTTTGACCACGGTAGATCAGGAGACCGGCTTCAAAGACGGGAAAGAACCCTTGAAAACGCTGGCATCGTTCCGAACTATCGATAATAAAGTTTTGTTCGGCCAGAACCTGATCGCTGAAAATGCCGGGGGTGTGGTCCGCGTCGGCGATGCGGTCGAGGTGATCGCGTACCGCTAACGCCTATTTCCGTCCGCGAGTTTTTTGGCCCGAGACCGTGCGCCGCTTGCTGTTTGTCTTTTTCGAGTTTTTGCGGGCCGCTTCGGCATATTCGCCGAGCCGTTTTGCAAGAGTGTTGCGGTGAATGCCGAGGGCTGTTGCCGTCCGAGAAACGTGGTCGGCATATTTTGCCATTGCGACCTGGATATAAACTTTTTCGAATTCCTCTACGGCCTCGTTCAACATTATTCGGCCGTCCACCAGTTCGGTTACCATCGATTCCAATTGATCGCGAAGACCCATTTTACGTTTACAAAAAGTCGAAAATAAAAAGGTGGCGACGAATAGCCCGGAACATTCAGAGTTCTAAACCGGTCAACACCCGATAGGCGGACAAATATCGCTCCGTCGTCGCCGCGGCAATGTCTTCCGGAAGCGGCGGTGCCGGAGGGCGCTTGTCCCAGTCGAGCGTTTCAAGATACTCGCGAACGAACTGTTTATCGAACGACGCCTGTGGCCTTCCGAGTTCATACGATCCGGCATCCCAAAATCTCGAAGAATCCGGCGTCAGAGCCTCGTCCACCAACATTACGTTTCCATCCTGGTCAGTCCCGAACTCGAATTTCGTATCGGCAATGATGATGCCTCGTTCGAGGGCATATTTGCTTGCGGCCGCGAAGATCTGCAGGCTCAATGATCGAAGTTTTTCGGCCGTTTCAGCACCTACGATCTCTCTAAATACTTCTTCCGAGATATTTTCATCGTGTCCCGTTTTCGCCTTTGTCGCCGGCGTAAAGATGGGCTCAGGAAGCTTTGAACATTGCAGCAGGCCGTCGGGCAGCCGCTGCCCGCAAACCTCACCCGCCGCCTGATAATCCTTCCAGGCCGAGCCTTCCAGATAGCCGCGGACCACACATTCCACGGGGAACACGTCGGCCTTTTTTACAAGCAGCGAACGTCCGCGAAGCTCCGGATGACGGCGGACCACTTCCGGCATTTTATCGAATTCCGAATTCAGCAAATGATTTGCGACCAACGGCTCAAGAAGACGGAACCAAAACACCGAGATCGCGGTCAGGATCTCGCCCTTCCGCTGGATGGGAGTAGGGAGAATGCAGTCGAAGGCAGAGATCCTGTCGGTTGCGACAAGCAGCAGTTCGGCCGGGCCTGCCTCATATACATCACGCACTTTGCCGCGATGGACAAGCGAAAGATCGGCAAAAAAGGTTTCTGAAACAGTCGTAGCGGCTGCCATTGGTCAAGAAAATTGTAACGGTTCACTAACTCTAAACCGATTGGTGTTTTTGGTAAAGTCAACGTGGAAAAAAAAATCGGAACTGGAAAAAGTTTGAAACTATATTAACACGGTTGTTATTTACGATGACAAACGAGATGAAAAAATGCATAATAGCCTAGACAGGCCGGACCGGCGATAACTGTCGGTAAAAGCGCCTGCTTCTTCTTCCATCGTTCTTTGGACGATCACCCCACTCCAGCAATGAAATCCAGATCGATCTATTCAAATTCATTAGTATTTATCGCAGTCATGCTCTGCACCGGCGTTTCTGCGTTTGGCCAAAACAACAGACTTCGAATGCCGCCAGGTTCCGAAGAGTCGATCTTTAGTTCTCCGGCTCTTTATATAGGAATAATGGCGATCGTTGCGCTTGTTGGCCTTGCCTTGACGATGAGGCGTGGCAGGGGCTCTGAGCAAGCCGAGGCCGGCGTTAACGGGACAGGCGACAGCCTGAGACTTACGTACAAGGCGCAAGGGCAGCATATCCGAAGCGAGGCTACAGCCTATCGGCCGATCACCCCGCGAAAACCAGTGGTGAAAGAAGGTTTTGCTGCCTTCCCGGTCGCATCGTTTGTCCGGCTTCAAAAGGCTAACGCCTTTCTTCAACTTCCTGACTCGACCGACCCGGCATTGCTGAACGCGATCGAACAGACCAACGAAGAGTCCGACGAGGATGTTGCGGTAAGGTCGAGGGCTCTGGCGCTTATATCGGGCTACAGGACCTCAAACGCGGTGGGAGCGGTCGCACAGATGGCACTTTACGATCTTTCTTCTAAGCTGCGGTCGGATGCCGTCCTTCAATTGGCGGAATTTGATCATGAATCGGTCTTCGAAACGATCGTGACCTGCTGTGCGGACCCAACGCGCGAGGTGCGTGCATCAGCGGCCCGGGCCCTTTTCAAGGTCAGCTTCGATCGAGCACAGGCCTGGACGCGGATCGTCGAATCCGGCGATAAGGCGAGGATGCGGCACGCGGCACGAGCGGCGATCGAGGGCGATCTTGTGACGCGGTCGTTTGACAGATTGACCCATTCGGACCGAAAGGTCGCATATGAAGCATTTGCCATGGTTACGCTTCTGATCCGCGCAGAGGAGCTCGAGCCTATAGAAAAAGCGCTCGAGTCGCACCGAGACGAAAATGTAAAGCTTGCACTGCTGCACGCGATAGGCTGCAGCCGGGATGAAAATACAGGGGAATGGCTTCAGAAGCTTTCGCACACGGTCAAGTTCGCTCCAAATGTCGAGGCCAGGCTTCATGAGCTTATTCTCCAGGCCCAGCCCGCACAGGCCTGACAAGTTCGGTCCCGCCCACCACTGATAGTTAACCAGCCCGCGGACTTTATGCCGCGGGTTTTTTGTCGTATGATCAAAGGATGCAATTTCGTCTCATTAGTGAAAACACGCCGAGAGGAGATCAGCCGGAGGCGATCGAGCAGCTTGTTGCGGGCCTGGAGGCGGGCGAAAAAGACCAGGTTCTGCTGGGGATCACGGGAAGCGGTAAGACGTTTACGATCGCAAATGTGATCGAGCGGCTGCAGCGTCCGACGCTTGTGATAGCACACAACAAAACGCTTGCTGCGCAGCTTTATCAAGAGTTCAAGAGCTTTTTCCCGGAGAATGCGGTCGAATATTTCGTTTCTTACTACGACTATTACCAGCCGGAAGCATATGTTCCCGCGTCCGATCTTTATATTGAGAAAGAAGCTACGGTGAACGACGAGATCGACCGGCTGAGGCTCGCGGCCACTCGGGCACTCTTTGAACGGCATGACGTGATCGTCGTAGCTTCGGTGTCGTGCATCTACGGGCTGGGCGATCCGGACGCGTATTACGGTATGCTGCTGTTTGTCGAGCAGGGAATGAAGATCGCTCGCGACGAGATACTCAAGCGTCTGGTCGAGCTGCAGTATGAGCGGGTGAATGTGGATTTTGACCGCGGCAGCTTTCGCGTACGCGGCGACGTGGTGGAATTGTATCCGAGCTATCAGGACACGGCATACCGCATAGAATTTTGGGGAGACGAGATCGATTCGATCTCGACGATCGATCCGCTTTTGGGCGAGGTCATACGAAGGCATGAGACCCGCGTTCCGATCTATCCCAAGACACACTATGTGATGACGAAGCAAACGATCAAGCGAGCGGTAAAAACCATCAAGGAGGAATTGGAAAAGCACGAAGAATTTCTGATCGCTGAGGGAAAGGTGGTCGAGGCTCAGCGGCTGCATCAGCGGACGATGTACGACCTAGAAATGATCAAGGAAATGGGTTTTTGTCACGGCATTGAAAATTACTCGCGACACCTTACCGGCAAAAAGCCGGGCCAGCCCCCGCCGACGCTGCTCGATTATTTGCCAAAGGATGCGATGATCGTGATAGACGAATCCCATCAGACCATCCCGCAATTGGGTGCGATGTTCAAGGGCGATCAGTCGCGAAAAGGCACGCTCGTCGAATATGGATTCCGGCTGCCGAGCGCAAAGGACAACAGGCCGCTGAACTTCGATGAATTTGAGGAGAGACGCGGGCAGACCATCTATGTTTCGGCAACGCCGGGAGACCATGAGCTTAGGCTGACCGGCGGCGAGGTGATCGAGCAGATCATCAGGCCGACCGGGTTGATCGATCCGGTGATAGAGGTCAGGCCGGTAAAGGGCCAGATCGACGATCTGCTGGAGGAATGCCGTAAGCGGGCGGAACGCAACGAACGGGTGCTGGTTACGACCCTTACGAAGCGGATGGCCGAGAGCCTGAGCGAATATTTTCTCGAAGTGGGTGTGAAGGTCACCTATCTGCACAGCGAGATCTTGACGCTCGAGAGGATCAGGATCCTTCGCGATCTGCGCAAAGGTGTATTTGACGTGCTGGTTGGCATAAATCTGCTTCGCGAAGGGCTTGACCTGCCGGAGGTTTCGCTGGTGGCGATCCTGGATGCGGACAAAGAGGGTTTTTTGCGGTCCGAAAGGTCGCTGATCCAGACCATGGGCCGGGCGGCTAGAAACGCCGAAGGCAAAGCGATACTCTATGCCGACAAGATAACGGATTCGATGCGCCGAGCTATAGAAGAAACGGAAAGGCGGCGCGAGAAACAAACCCAGTACAACGAAGAACACGGCATCGTACCGAAAACGATAGTCAAGCCGGTGGAGGCAACGCTGGTGACCGCGTACGAGGCAGACTATTTCAAGGTGCCGCTGGAACTTGAGGCTTTCGAAGAATTCTCGCCAAAGCAGCTCAAGGAAAAGATTGCTCAACTGGAGTTTGATATGAGGGCTGCGGCGAAGGACATGAAATTCGAGCAGGCGGCGGAGATAAGGGACCGGCTAAGGTATATGAGGGAACGGGAGTTGGAATACAGATAGCGCGTTCTTGCACTCGGATCTAGCGGATTAGGCGGATTTTCGGCGATTGGATAATATAATTGCTGTAAATCCGCCTATTTCTATGCAGGTAAAGACCCAGTTCGACGACATTCAGAACTATCTCACAGACGCCAGCAATATGCCGAGCGGGCGTGCAGAGAAGCTTTTCGTTCCTGAGAACGAGAGCGAAATTGTCGAGATATTGACCGAAGCGAATCAGCAGCGAATTCCGGTCACGATCTCGGGAGCGAGAACCGGAACCGTGGGCGGAGCGGTTCCGTTTGGCGGCTGGGTCGTGTCGATGGAACGGCTGAACAGGATCAAGTCGATCGACAAGGAGAGCAGGCGAGCAGTTGTTGAACCGGGCGTGATTCTCGCAGACCTTCAAAAGGCTGTCGAGGCCGAGGGCCTGTTCTATCCACCGGACCCGACCGAGTGGAGCTGCCAGATCGGAGGCACCGTCGCGACGAACGCGTCGGGGGCAAGGAGTTTTAAGTACGGTGCGACGCGCCGTTATGTGCAGCGGCTTCGTGTGGCTTTGGCGGACGGCGATGTTCTGGACTTGCGTCGTGGGGAAAACAGGATCTCCGAAACAGGAACGGTGAGCCTTATAACTGCGGAAGATAAGGTGATCGTCGTCCGGGTTCCGAGCTATCGCCGCCCGAATGTGACCAAGAATGTTAGCGGCTATTTCAACGAGCCGAAGATGGATGCGATAGACCTGTTCATCGGCAGCGAAGGTACACTGGGCGTGATCACAGAGATCGAGATGTCGCTGCTACCGAAGCCGAATGGGTTCTTCAGCGGGATCGTTTTCTTTAGAACTCCTGCCGACCTAATGTTTTTCGTGGACGAAGCGAAATCGAACTCTTTGGCGACGCGCTGCGGTGAAGACAGTAAGAACGTGTCGGGTCCGATCGACGCAACTCTCATTGAATTTTTCGATGAGCGATCTTTGTCTTTCATTGCGGAGAAGTTTCCCGAGACTCCGGCGAACATGGCGGGAGCGATCTTCTTTGAACAGGAAACGTCGGCCGAAAACGAGGACGAATTGCTTGAGGCTTGGAATAACTTGCTTGAACGCTGCAACGCCGATATAGAGGCTTCTTGGTTCACAACTACAGATCAGGACCGCGAAAAGATGCGCAGATTTAGACATGCTTTGCCGGTTGCGGTGAATGAACGCGTCGTTCGCAACAAACAGAAAAAGATCGGGACAGATATGGCGGTGCCGGACGAAAATTTCTCTGGATTCCTGCATTTTCAAAAGCAGACGCTTGACGCCAGCGGCATTGACTACGTTATTTTCGGCCACATCGGCGATTGTCATCTTCATGCGAACCTGCTGCCGAAGGATGACGCGGAGGCCGAAAAGGCACGGCATATCTATGGTCGCTTTGTTGCACAATCGATAATGCTCGGCGGATGTGTTTCGGCTGAACACGGCATCGGCAAGCTCAAATCAAAGTACCTTTACGTTATGATGGGGGAACGCTATCTGAACGAAATGGCCGACCTTAAACGAGCCTTTGACCCGAGGGGAATTTTGGGACGCGGGAATATGTTCGGGCCGGAGATAAAGCCTTAGCTTGGTGATGGTGTGTTTCGAGTTCGGGCGGCAATGTTTGTGCAAGGTTTCCGATAATTTAGTGCGGGCCGCCAAAGGACGGGAAAGAGAACAGTTATGATCAAAGCAATTCTGATGGATTTTAACGGTGTGGTGATCGACGATGAACCGATCCAGCACTCGATCTACAAAGAGATACTCGCAGCGGACGGTATCGAGGTCTCGGACGAGGAGTACTACTCGCGGCTCGGAATGGACGACAAGACATTTGTCGCATCATTTCTGACCGCTGCGGGAAAAGGAGCAGACATCGACCGGGTTCTTGAGCTTACGTCGCTAAAGACCCAAAAATGGCGTGAAGCCATTGAGGCGGATGTGCCGCTTTTCCCGGGCATCGAGAATTTCATTCGCAAGATGGCGAATGACTTTGCTCTTGGCATTGTCAGTATGTCGAAACGCGAAGAGATCGATTTCGTGCTTGAAAAGACGGGATTGGCCGATCGATTTTCGGCCTTTGTGTGTGCCGAAGACGTGGGTGAGTGCAAGCCGGACCCCGAATGTTATCGCAAAGGGTTCGAGATGATAGACCTGTCCCGGATCGCTCAGGGCCATCTGCCGATGACCCACTCAGAATGTCTCGTTATCGAGGATTCACCGCCGGGGGTTGCGGCGGGAAAAGCTGCGGACCTGCCGGTTCTCGGCGTCGCAAACACCGTTTCCGCCGACGATCTGCGAAAGGCCGGGGCCGACTGGGTGGCGACAAATCTCGACGACTGGTTTCCGGCGTCGATACGCCAGACGTTCTCGGCCAAAGTTTGACCGATCGCCTGTGAAAGCGAGTTCACGCGGCCGAGAATCCGGCTTTGGCCAAACGGCCCAGACGACAGATCCACAAAGATTATGACAGTACGATTCATTTCACGGTCCGATGCCTTGAACGGACTTCTTCCGTGCGCGGGTTATCTGACCGAGTCGATCCAGAGCAACGAGGGCAAGGCACAGGCAATGCTGTCCGTTCTGCCGGCCTATCTGGAAAAGGGTGAGGTCGATCTCGCTGCAGAACTCGCGAACACGGTCGAAGACCATTTTGTCCGCGACCGGTTGTTGATAAACGTCGCTGAAAAATGTGCGTCTATCGGCGATGAAGACTATGCGATGCAGCTTGCGGACGCGATAGACGATCCGGCGATGCGGGCCCAGGCACATGAGACGATAGGGCTGAAGCTGGCATCACTTGAAAAGTTCGACGCGGCACAGACGCTGGCCGATTCGATGGAGCATCGGGATAATCTTCTCGCTGGAATTGCGGTCCAACAGCATCTCAGCGGAGCTTCGGATGCGGCGAAATTGACGATGGCCGAGATCGGCTATCCGCCGGCAGCAACACAGGCATATTTAGCTATCGCCGCGGGCGAAATAGATAGTGACGATCACGCCGCTGCGGTGCAGCACCTTGAGGAGGCCCTTGTTCGCAGCGAAGAGATCGAGCACGAGGAAGAACGGATCAGGACTGTCATCGACGTGGGCAATTCATTCGCTGCGGCAGGCCGAAACGACCGAGCTATCGAAACTCTCGACAGCGCGAAAGAACTTGCAGAGCGCCTGGATAACGTCCACCGCGACAATTTCCTGTCGTCGATCTCGATAGGGTTATTTCGTGCCGGCAGCATCGATCTCGCGGACAGGACGCTCGATCTTGTCGCCGATAAGACCCAGATCGCAAATGCATTGCTCGGTTTCTCTCGTGAATATTGGAAGAAGAATGAAAGGGAAGATGCCCTTGACGCGCTCGAAGAGTCGAATGCGATACTTCGTTCGCAAACGGAAAAGGAAACGCGTGACAGCCGGGTCCGATACACACTGCTTCAGAATATTGCTGTTCAATTTGCCGGATTCGAACGAGGAGAACGCGCGATCGAGCTTGCCCAATCGATCGACCACGAGGAGCCGTCGATGAATGCACTGGCACAGATCGCGAATATACTGATCTACCAGAAAGATGCCGAGTCAGCCCGGACGGCGCTGAATGCGATCGCGGAAGACGCGCAGCGGGCATTTGCTCTGACGGCGATGGCGGATACCGTTTCGGGCGAGAACGATCCCGAAACGGCCGCCGATCTGCTTGACGAGGCACTGGCGCTTGCCGAAGAGGTTCCGCAACTTCCGTCGCGTGCCACGGTTTACAGCGGGCTTTCAACTCGTTTCTTTCGACTTGGCCATGCCGACAAGGCACTTGAGGCTGCAACCGCCGCCCTTGACACCGCAGCTGCGATCAAGGATGAAAGCGGCCGTGTCGCAGCACTTGCCGAACTTGCCGGCGTGTTCGAAGCAAATGGTTTCGAGCTAAACGAGAGGCACAAAGAGGTCATTCAACAGATGCTGCAGCCGGGGCAGTTCTGACCACTAAACATCACTGGCAACAAGATCGTCGAACGTTTCGCGACGGCGTATCAGCTCTGCAGTCCCGTTAACACTTGTCAGGATCACAGGCGGAAGAAACCGCCCGTTATACTGCATTCCCTGAGCAAGAGAATAGGCACCGCAATTGAGGAGGGCGAGCACCTCACCGGGTTCAACATTCTCCGGCAGCAGCCGATGATCGGGCAAGCGGCCATGCCCTTCGTGATCGAAATAAACGTCGCCTCCGTCGCACAGCGGCCCTGCGACCTTGTAGGGCGTTTCGTGGGCTTCGCCGGCCCGCTCGGCTGATATCAGATGGTAGTACCATTTATAGGTCTCCATCGAGAGAAGGATGTTGAAACCGGCATCGGTCAGAAGCCAGGTGTCGGTGGACAATGGATTATTGACAGACGATGATCCTTCGGATGCAGATCGTCCGTTGTCCATTGAAGGTTGTTCACTTGAAACGGGCCGCTTCTTTGAATTGCGGACCGTCGTCAGGCAAACGCCAGCGTCGGCAATTATCGAGCGGCCGGGTTCGAGGAGAAGCGTAAGTCCATCAAAAAGGTGCGCGGCCCCACAATCGTCGGCGAATCGCCTTGCCTCCTCCCAGGCTTTTCCGACCGAGTCGGCGGGCTCGAAATCAGCGGAGAACATCGTACTCTGTTCCGTCGGGAACTGCGAACCGAGCGAATCGTCGCGGAGATAATTCACCGGAAATCCGCCGCCGAGATTGATGTGCTGCAGTGTCGCACCCGTCGCTTCGTGGATCCGCATCATAGAATCCGTCAGCATTCGAAACGCATCGACATAGGCTTGCGATTCGGGAAGCTGCGAGCCGATGTGCAGGTGGATCCCGTTCAGATTCAGGTGCGGCGAACCTTTAAATTGTACGAATGCGTCAAAGGCTTCTTCAGGCATCATTCCGAACTTTGAAGTGACAAGAGCCGTCTGCAATCCGCTGTGTGTGCCGGTCTTTATCTCGGGCACGAGGCGGAGGCTGACGTTCGCAGGTGTGCCGACCTTTGCTGCGGTCTCTTCGATCAGCGAAAGCTCATACAGCGAATCGACCTGGATCGCGTAAACGCCGTTCGAGATGGCGAGTTCGAGTTCCCAGATCTCCTTGCTGTTTCCGTTGTAGTTGATCTGGTCACCGCTAAAGCCGACCTTCAGAACCTTCCACAATTCGCCGCCGGAATTGACCTCGATATCGGAGCCCGCGTCCTTCACCGCCCGCAAGATCCCGAGCGTGGACATCGCCTTTGCCGCATAGCAGAGCTTCAGCGGACAGTCGATCACCGATGCGGTTTTCTTCAACCGTTCAACGTTGCGGCGGATGCGATTCTCGCTGTAGATGAAAAGCGGCGTGCCGTGCTCGCGGGCAAGTTCGACGGCATCGACACCGTCGATATGGAGATGGTCGTTTTTGATCTCGAGAAATGTCTCGATCTCCCATGCTTTCATAAGAATTTCTCGGCAGAGAGACTGGGGCTGCCAAAGATGTTGACTCGTTTCCTCCGCGTCATAGCGTCTCTGCGGTTTAACTAGCGTTTTGGCAATTCGATGCCCGTTCCTCGTGGATGAAGACCGGGGAGTGAGATCGGAAGCTTTCCGGTGAATTGCAGTTGGCCAAGCAGGCCTCGGGCCGATGCTCGCTGGAGGCTGGGCATATCGCCGTATGCTACGACGTAGGTCTTCATCTCAGGGAACGACGACAAAATATAAGGATTGCCGAAACTGATGCCTATCACCTTTTTGCCCGAGGCAAGTGCATCGCGGAGAATGGCGGCGCCGTTCTCGGGAATGCCGACGCTGTTTCTTGCCCCAGAACGCACGCGGCCATAGAGGCCGACAATCACAGTATCAGCTTCACTGACAGACTTTCTGGCGGCTTCGACCTGTTCAGCAAGCGAATTTTCCTGCAAATAGGCCTGCGTGAATCTTAGGCCGCCGCCTCGGAGAGTTCCGGCGAATGCCGCCATGGTCGAGGGGCCGTCAAAGCCATTAGAGATGCCAAGCACGGCTATCTTTGCATTGCGCCCGATCGGCAGAGTCCCGGTGTCGTGTCTTACAAGGGTCACGGCTTTCTCGGCGATCTCGTCAGCCAAACGGCTAGTTTCGGGGCCAGAGACGATGCGGTCGATCTGGTCAAGCGGCGTGATCTTACTATTTGCCAATCCCACCGCATGCTTCCAGGCAAGCTGGCGGCGTACGGATTCATCGAGCCGCGACATCGAGATGCGCCCGCTCGCAACGGCAGCTTTGAGACCGCGGATCATCGCATCAACGTCCTCCGGTTTTTCGAGGATATCGGTACCGGCGAGAATTGCCCGTACCCCGGCCTCTTCCTGAGTGAAATAGATGGTCAAACCGCTCATCGACATGGCATCTGAGACGATCAGACCATTGAAACCCATTTCCTTGCGCAGTATTTCGGTCTGGACCTTGTAAGAAAGCGTCGCGGGCACGGTCGCCTTTTCACTGACGATCTCGGCCCCGGGTTCGGCATCGCCGCCTCGATATTCTTTGAGCGGGCGGATCTCTTCACCGTCGATCTGCGGCAATGCGATGTGGGCGACCATGATCGAGCCGATACCTCCCTCGACCGCGCGTTTGAAAGGAACGAGTTCCAAACTATCAAACCTCGATCTTGGAAGGTCGATGATCGGCAGGCCGCGGTGCGAATCGACATTCGTGTCGCCGTGTCCGGGAAAGTGTTTTGCGGTGGCGATCACCCTTTCGCTTTGCAGGCCCTGAGCAAAAGCGACGCCGAATCGTGCAACGTCTTCCGGATCTTCGCCAAAACTTCGGACGTTGATAACGGGATTGTCCGCATTGTTGTTGACGTCCAGAACCGGTGCGAAAACATGCTGGATGCCGATCGCACGGGCTTCGCGGCCGGTGATGACCCCCATCCGGCGGGCAAATTCGGGATTTCCGGTGGCTGCGACCGCCATTGCCCAGGGAAAGTTTGATGCGTCAAAAAAACGCATGCCGATGCCGGTCTCGGCGTCGAGCGACATCAGGAGCGGTATCTTTGCCGCCTCCTGCATACGGTTGGCGAGGTGGGTCGTTTCGTAGATCGGCGCACCGAAAAAAATGATCCCGCCGATCCTGTTTTCGACGACGTGGCGACGAAGGTCCTTGAAAAACGCGTTTTCCTGATTCACGAAGCGGGCATTTATCCCGACGTGGATAAGCTGGCCGACCTTTTCATCAGCCGACATCGTTTTCAGCGTCTTGTCGGCCCAGTCCCAGTCTCGTTTGGTTGGCTCAAACCTAGATGATCGAGGAGTCTGAGACGCTGGATCGGGCTGCGTGAAAACGGCGCCCGGCAGCGAGTACGCAAGGATAGCAAGCAAAAGCGAAAGATCAAGAAACTTTTTCATTACTTCTGATTAAGAAAGTCGAGACGAACGCGAAAAGCACGGTAACGGTACTGCCGATCAGGGCATACCAGGGCCACGCAATGACCGGTCCCGGCACATAACTGTTTGATGCAAGAAGAATGTACACCATTACAGAAATACTCACCGCCATGCCCATCAGTGCGTGAATCTCTCGCGCTGACCTCAGAAATGCGCCGACCAGAAACACACCGAGGATCGGGCCGTTGATAAGCGACGCTACGGCCAGGGCCATTCCAAGGGCGGACGTATTTGCATTTCTTAAGCCGATCGCGATGCCGATCTGCACTATGCCGACTATCACCGTCAAGATCCCGGCGATCTTCATCAGATGCTTGTCTGACCGGTCTTTGGCGAAGGGCTTGTATATGTCATTGACCGCCGTGGCGGCGATCGAATTTAGGGACGACGAAAGAGCGGCAGCGAATATTGCCGCGACCACAAGGCCCGAAAGGCCGGTCGGCATCTTCTGAGTTATAAAATCGGGAAATACTTTATCGCCGCCGGTGAATGGAAACGCTCCGGTCGCGGCCTCATAACCCGGCAGGTTGTATGGAGCGTAAAACGCAAAAAGCAGTACTCCGATAAACAAGAAGCCGATGAATTGCCCAAGGACCACCGCTCCAGAGGTCATCAAGGCCGTGATAGCCGCCTTCGGCTTATCGGTGCAGAGATAACGCTGAACCAGAAACTGGTCCGTCCCGTGGGTGGACATCGTGAGGAAACACCCGCCGAGCACACCACCCCAGAATGTGTAGGTCTTTGCAAAGTCGAGCGTGAAATCGAACAGGCTGAATTTGTCGAACTGCTGTCCGGCAGCGATGGCTCCGCTGATACCGCCGTCGATGTTCTGGATCAGCACTACCGCCGCCGCGATAGCTCCGCCGATATAGATGACAAGCTGGACGACCTCGATCCAAATTACGGCCTCCATACCGCCGTAGAACGTGAAGATGATCATCACGATACCGAGGATCAGGATTGAGCCGACAATTACAACTTCAGGCGGGGTCTGCGGATTGAAGGCCGTATAGACCGCGGCGAGAACGATCGCGGTCAGCAGAAGCCTGATGCCGTCCGCGATGTTACGCATTACCACGAACAGCCCTGAGGCAAGCACTTTTACCTTGCCGCCGAAACGATCGCCGAGAAGCTGATAAACCGTTTGGAGTTCGCCCTTGAAATAGAGCGGAATGAAGACGAGCGAGATCACGACGCGGCCGAGCAGATAACCGAAAACAAGCTGCAAAAACTGAAAGTTTCCACCCTTTGCAAAAGCAATGCCCGGAACCGAAATGAAAGTGATAGTGCTGGTTTCGGTCGCGACGATCGACATTGCGATCGCCCACCAGGGCACGCTTCGGTCGCCGACAAAATAATCTTCGGTGGTTTCCTGTTTGCCGGCGTACCAAATTCCGAAAACCGTGATTCCGATCAGGTATCCGAAGATGATGATGAGGTCGAGGGTTTGCATCAAAGAGCTTTGCCCGTTCTAAAACCCAGGGGGATCATTTAGGGTTCAACATGCCCGAACCACCCCTGCTTTCGAGGGTCGTATATATTGAGATCTTACCCTCGTAATTCTTTCCGCCAAGTTTCGCCGTGACCGTGTGGGGAGGACGCGAAACGATGGTCGATGTCGTGTAATAAGGATTGCCGGCATCGCCAACTGAGAGGGTTAATAACTCTCCATCCAATTTGGCTTCCTCAACTTCAAGCGGCTGCAGCGGCGCCGGCGTTTTCGCGCTCGGGGATACGGGATACGTGTAATAGAAAGTGATAAATGCTGTCCGGGCTCCGTCAATCTCTTTAAAATTCAGATCGGCGCGCAGATCGGTATCGGCCGGCAGCTTCGGTTTTTGAGCGACTTGTCCGCCGCAGCCGACAAGTAAGAACATTACAAAAGAAAAGACGATAAATTTCATGATCATTGATCCCCTAATTTTTCTACAGCTTTGTCAACAGCAAAGGCAGCCTCGAGCAGCGCTTTTTCGGCAGCCGCAGGGCCAACACCGGACCGATGCATAACGATCGCGATCTTAAGGTCATTTCCGGCCCGGCCCATCAATTGTCGAGCTGCCTCAAGATCGAGCCCCGTTTCCTTATTAAGGATCCGCAAAGCCCGGTCGCGCAATTTGCGGTTCGACGGGCGGAGGTGCGTCATGCGATTGCCCGTGACATAACCAAGCCGGATCATCGAAACCGTTGATATCATATTCAGAACCAATTTCTGCGCAGTTCCAGCTTTCATCCGCGTGGAACCTGTGATCGCTTCGGGGCCGGGAACGGGAACAATAGCAAGATCCGCCGCCTTTTCGAGCTCCGAACCGGGTGTGCAGACGATGCATGCCGCAAATGCGCCTATTGAGCGTGCGTATTCGACAGCACCTATTGTATAAGGTGTTTTACCCGAAGCCGCTATACCGATAACAGCGTCGTTTTCGGTCAATCCGCGAGCCAGCAGGTCTTTCGCTCCCCTTTCTTTATCGTCTTCGCTTGCTTCCGTCGCTTTATATAGAGCCTCCGGCCCACCCGCGATAACACCCTGTACGAGTTCGTATGATACACCAAAAGTAGGCGGTATCTCAGACGCATCGAGAACTCCGAGGCGGCCGCTGGTGCCAGTGCCCACATAAAAAAGACGGCCTCCGGCCTTGAGTTTCGCAACTACGCGGTCAATAACGCCAGCGATCTCGGGCAGGACCTTGCTGACTGCCGCAGCAACTTTTACGTCCTCGCGGTTGATCATCTCGACCGCTTCGAGCGTCGTTACTGAATCGATGTTCGCTGTGTCGGGATTCTCGTTTTCAGTGACCGGGTCCATCAGATGCTATTTGGGAACGCTTCCGTTCTGTCCGTTGGCCATGCGGAGCTTCGCCATCAGTGCTGCCGCGTGTGCCGGGTCCATCTCAGGTTCGGTAAGATATGCCTTCGGAGCGACCGTCCGGATCGTGTCGAGCATCGGCCTTGTAAGCAGCTCGCCGGCCTTAAAAACGCTGCCCACGCAGCCTATCGGGACACGTCCGCGCGAAAGCTTCAGCTTTTCGATCACTGCACAGGCCGCGAGCCCCAGTTCCGAGCCGGCTTCGGTGAGAATATCCATCGCGACGGCGTCGCCGGCCTGAGCGGCCTCGACCACGAACTGGGCGAAACCAGCGATTCGGCTGTTATCGACCTGCGGGGAATAAATAGCGACGATGAGATTCTCCGGGCCCGAGGCACGAAAATATTCGGCGGCCCGTTCGCTAAGGACCGTGGCGATGCCGCGCCCGTCGGATGCCTTTGCGACCGAATGCAGTGCTGTCTGTGCTATGCCGACGCCGCCGCCTTCGTCGCCTGCCAACGGACCCCACCCGCCGGAGATCGCCGTCTCTCCTTTTTCATTCTTTCCCAGACAGATCGATCCCGTCCCAGCGATCACGACCAATCCCGGTTTACCGCGCGTGGTCGCATAAAGAGCTATCTCCGCGTCGGTGATCACGGTCGTGTTCCTGATGCCAAGACTTTTTACAAATCGTTCGCGTACCCGCTGTCGCAGATCGACCCGACGAACCCCGGCCAGACCCAATGTCGCGGCCACGATATCTCCTCGCGATACGCCGCCGATGTCGCATGCCTGATTGACCGCGGTCACTATATTACCTACCGCAGTTTCCACGCCGACACGAAGCGGATTGGCCGGACCCGCAAAGCCCTCGCTTCTTATCTCGCCGGCATGGTCCATCAGCGCGATGTGCGTTTTCGTCCCGCCGCCGTCCACGCCGAGGAACCATTGAGGGGCTCGCCCATTCCTGCGTTGTTTTGTCCTACTGCCAGCCATTTCTATTTACAGGCCTTAAGGTACAGATACATTCTTGGATAAACTTGACATATAATCAAATTTAACAGATTTTATGTATTCAATAAGTTTGTTTGATGCGCATGACTCGCTTCTCAAGGCGTTAAAAATTAACAATTCCACTGAATTTGCGGGTTATTATGGAAATACGACAGCTCAAAGCGTTTCTGGCGATAGCTGAGGCAAAGACGTTCACGGCCGGTGCCCGCCGGGTGAACGTCACACAGGCGGCCATCTCGATGCAGATCAGGCAGCTTGAGGACGAGGTAGGGCTCCCGCTTTTTACGCGGACGCCGCGACGCGTGATCCTTACCGAAGCGGGCGAATACTTGCTTGAGCGTGCAAGAAAGATACTACGCGAACACGATTCGGCGCTTGCCGAGATCGCGGAAGTTGCCGGAGCCGAATACGGCCGGCTGCGCATCGGCACAGCGTCCGGCACGTTTGCGATGAACCAACTGCCAACGATCTTGGCAAAGCTTCGAGACAAATTTCCGAACGCCGAGCTTTCGGTCGCGTCTGGCACAAGCCAGACACTTGTGGACAAGATGATGCACGGCGAGATCGACATGGCGTTCGTCTCGCTGCCCGTGGACAATTTGAATGTAAGCACTGAGTCGCTCTTTTCGGACGAGATCGTGGCAATAGCGCATCCGAGCCATCCGCTTGCAAAGGAAAAATTCATCAGTGCGGCCGCGCTCGCAGGGGAAAAGCTGATACTTGGTGAACGAGGCGGGAACACGCGGCGGATGATCGATGAGTTTTTCCAGGCAGCAAACGTAAAACCGAACATCACAATGGAACTTTCGCGGCAAGAAGCCGTCACGAGGATGGTCGAACACGCGCTTGGTGTCGGGATGGCCGGAGCGAAAACCGTGGCAAGGGAGAAACGAGAAGGCAGGCTTATCTCGTGGTTTATTGAAGGCGCGGAGATCAAATGGGAACTTGGGCTGGCGCGGCTGCGCGGAGGGCATTATTCGCCGATAGCGAAGGAGTTCGTTCGGCTCTGCAAGGAAAGCTTCGGCGAGCGGGAGAAGGAGTTAAGGGCTAAGAGATGAAATTGGTCAGTGGTCAGTGTTCAGGGGTCGGTTTGAGAGCGGCGATCTTTCTCGGTGTTCTCTGCGCCCTCTGTGGCTACGGTTTTTCTCAGGGGCTGCCGATGGCGGCGCCGGGGTCGGTCGGGATGAATGCGGCAAAGCTCGATCAGATCGAGCAGCTTGTCCTTGCCGACATCGCTGATAAGAAGCTGCCCGGAGCGGTCGTGATCGTCGGCCGGAAAGGGAAGATCGTTTATCGCAAGGCGTTCGGCAACCGCTCGCTGGTGCCGACGGTTGAGAAGATGACGGTCGATACGATATTCGATGTTGCTTCGCTGACCAAGCCGGTGGCGACGGCGACGTCGATAATGATCCTCGTCGAGCAAGGCAAGCTCCGACTCAACGACACCATCGGAAAATACATCACCGACATCGACGACGAATCCGCCAAACGGGTCACCATCCAACAGCTCCTGACCCACACCTCCGGCTACCGCCCCGACTTCGACCTCGGCGAAAAATGGACCGGGCGGAAAGGGATGCTGGCGGCTTTGAAAAAGGAAAAGCTCAGAAACCCGCCGGGGACGAGGTTTGTCTATTCGGATATTGGGTTCATTGTGCTGGGTGAGATAATCGAAAGGATAAGTACCAAGAACCTCTTTTACTTCTCCAAGAGAGAGCTCTTCGAGAAAATATTTGAAACTGGCAACGTGTTCCTTCCGAGGAATATGTCAGAAGTTGAACTTTATCCAGAGAATTTCAGCTTCGCAATGGCCGCAAATATTGTGGCTCCTACTGAAAACGTTAGAGGTCAGAGCAGTTATCTGGGCTCGAAGTTCGAAGGAGACGACCAAACAGGAAACAAGATTCTCCGCGGCGAGGTTCACGATCCTACATCCCACAGAATGAACGGAATAGCCGGACATGCGGGAGTGTTTGCAGACGCCGACGATCTAGCTCGCTACGCGCAGATGATATTGAACGGCGGGACGCTGAACGGCAAACGCATTCTTTCCGCCCAGACCGTCGCGAAAATGACGCAGCCGTATGTGGTTGCGGAGGACGGATCGGCTCGCGGGCTTGGGTGGGACATGAACACGTCGTTCTCCGCGAACCGCGGCGATCTGTTTCCGCTCGGCTCGTTTGGGCACACGGGTTTTACGGGAACGAGCATTTGGATCGACCCGACGTCGGAAACGTTCGTCGTCTTTCTTTCTAACCGTGTTCATCCCGACGGCAAGGGCGACGTAACTCCGCTTCGTTCACGTGTCGCGACCGTCGTCGCATCCGCGATCGACGACCTGCCGATCGAGAAGTGGAAGGAAGCAGAGGCGAAGTTCAACGCGATGGTCGCGGCACAGGTGCCGGGATTTGTCGCCCGGGCCGAAGCGGCTCGCCGGCAAGCGGGCGGGACGCAGTCCGTACAAACTTTGACGGTTTTGAACGGCATCGACATTCTCGAAAAAAGCGGCTTTAAGGAACTCGAAGGCAAGAAGGTCGGGCTGGTAACGAACCACACCGGACGCAACCTAGCTGGGAAATCTACCATCGACATTCTGCACGAAGCGAAGAACGTCGATCTCGTTTCGATCTTCGCTCCCGAGCATGGCATTCGCGGCGAGCTTGACACTGAGAAGATCGACGATACGAAGGACGAGAAGACAGGGCTGCCGGTTTACTCGCTCTATAAGGACGGCATGCGGCGGCCGAAGCCGGAGCAGCTTGCGGGGCTGGATGCGATCGTTTACGACATCCAGGACATCGGGGCGAGGTTCTATACCTACACGGCAACCTTGAAGAACGTAATGGAAGAGGCGGCGAAGGCGAAGATACCGGTTTACGTTCTGGATCGGCCAAATCCGATAAACGGTGTCGATATCGAAGGGCCGCTGGCGGAGGAAGATAAGCTTTCGTTCATCGCGGCCCACACTATCCCGGTTCGCTATGGGCTGACGATCGGCGAGCTCGGGCAGATGATGAACACAGAGCGAAAGATCGGTGCCGATCTTCGGGTTGTGAAGATGGAAGGCTGGCGGCGCTCGATGTGGTTCGACGAGACAGGCCAAACGTGGGTGAATCCTAGCCCAAATATGCGTTCGCTGACGCAGGCGACGCTTTATCCGGGCATTGGGCTCCTTGAGACTACAAATCTGAGCGTAGGACGAGGGACGGATACGCCGTTTGAGGTGATCGGAGCTCCGTGGCTCGGTGGGCAGCGGCTGGCAAGATATCTTAACGAAAGGCGGCTGCCCGGTGTTCGCTTCGTGCCGATCCGTTTCAAACCGAATGCGTCCGTGTTCAAAGACGAAGAGCTTGGCGGCGTGAACATCGTCATCACCGACCGCCAGACGTTCCAATCCGTCCGTACAGGCTTCGAGATCGCGGCCGCGTTGCGGAAACTTTATCCCGCGGAATGGCAGGTGGACCGTTACGGCCGGCTGCTGGTAAACGCTGAAATTCTCGATCTCGTTAAGCGGGGCGAATCGCCCGAAGCGATCGAAATTCTATGGAAGGCTGGTTTGACCAATTTCGAAAAGCGTCGGGCATCGTATTTGCTATACAAATAACTCAGATTCGCATTAGAAAAACAGCGGAAATCCGTCAACCGCGATATGTCTTTTGTTTGCAGGAATTTCATATTTCAGCAGTGATCTTTGTATGGAAAACGATAACGAAAATTTGGATAAATTTCCGAAAACGTAATCAATTCTTATGGATATAGTTCTCTAGTTCTTCAAATTCTCGCGTAGGAAAAGAGGTAGAAAAAATATGTGCAAACAGAAACTAACGACGATTCTGTTCACGATCGTCCTGACGATGTGCTTTGGCAGCTACACTGTCGCCCAAGAAGTAACGGGATCGGTCGTTGGGACGGTCAGGGACACGGCGGGGGCTAGTATTCCAGGGGCGACCGTATCGCTTTCGATCCCAAGTCAGGGCGATGTAGTGATCCGGACGATCACAGCCAATGACCAGGGTGTTTTTACAATTCCAAGTGTGCCGGTCAATACGTACAAAGTAACCGTCGAAGCGGCCAACTTTAAGCGAAGCGTTGTTACCGACATAAAGGTTGACCTCGGACAGCGGCGCTCTGTGGATGTGGTCCTTGAGGCAGGCGATATATCAGAGGTTGTAACCGTCGAAGCAGACCGTGTCGCGGTGGAAGGGACAACGCCGACCGCTTCAACGGTGATCAACGGAGACCAGGTCCGCGAGCTTTCGATAAATAACCGAAACTTCGTGCAGCTTGTGACGCTCGCACCGGGCGTGACGAACGACCTTTCGGACCAGGTTTACGTCGGAACGACGAATCCTGAAGGCCAGGCAAACATTGTCAGCATCGCGGTGAACGGAGCTCGATCGAGCCAGAATACTTTCACTGTAGATGGAGCAGACGTTACTGACCGTGGCTCGAACATCACGATACAGGCCTATCCCAGCGTCGATTCGATAGGCGAATTCCGCGTTCTTCGTTCGCTGTATCCGGCAGAGTCGGGTAGAAGCGGCGGGGGCCAGGTGAACATTGTCACCCGCAGCGGAGCATCGCGCATCAACGGAAGCGTTTACTATTTCTTCCGTAACGAAAGCCTTAACGCGAACGACGTGTTGACGAATTCGACGCCGTCGCTGCGAAATACTCTTGGCGTCGATCCAGAGACCGATAAGGTAAAGCGTCGGCCATTTCGATACAGAAACTACGGCTACACTGTCGGCGGTCCGATCCCGCTTTACAAGGGCAAGGACGGATGGAACAAGACATTCTTCTTTTTCTCTCAGGAGTTTCGTGCTGACTTAAGGTTCCCGACGCTTGTTTCTACCGTTCCTACGCAGCTTCAAAGAAATGCACAGTTCAACGTTCCGATCTGCCTTCAGGCAACCGGAACAACTTGTACCACGGTCCTTCCCGGCACGGCTGCCGCACCCGGCCAGTTGACGAATATCGACCCGGTGGCACAACAGTATCTACAGTTCGTTTATCGGAATCTTCCGCTTCCGAATACCGGCGTAAATTCCCTGAATTTCCCGACGGAGGGGCTCTCCGACTTTCGGCAAGAGGTCGTAAAGGTCGATCATGCCTTTAATGATAAACTCTCGGGATATTACCGCTACCAACAGGACAGTATTCCAACCATCGACGCGAATTCATTGTTCTCGTCCGGATCGGGCCTCCCGGGTGTATCAACGACGTCGACCGATTCCCCGGGTCGGACGCATACGGTCCAAATGGCCTATGCCGCCGGTTCGAACCTGGTCATCGAAGGGCGTTATACCTTTGGCTACGGAGCCATTCTTAGCCAAAACATCGGCCTCCTTGCCCTCAGTCGTTCTGCGATCACGCCCCCGATGGCCTATCCGGTCACCAGGGACCGCGTTCCGACCATTAGCGGCAACGGATTCAGCGCTTTGCAGAGCTTTGGGCCATACGACAATTTCTCGTGGAAAGGCAACGCGGCGGGTTCGGTGACGTACATCGCAGGCAACCACACGATGAAGTTCGGAGCGGTGTATTCGAAGTATCGAAAGAACGAAAATGCTCTCGGTGGCAACAACGAGGGGCTTTTCTCGGGTTTCAACACACCGGGTGCGACAGGGAACGTGATCGCTCCGGGCGGCAACGCAACACAGCAATTGTGGGCAAACTTCCTGATGGGTACGAACGTTACATTCACTCAGGCAAGCTTTGACTACACCGCCGATCTTCGGCAACGTACCTTCGAATGGTTTGCACAGGACGAGTGGCGGGTTCGTCGAAACCTGACATTGTATTACGGTGTGAGGTACTCATTCTTCGGCTCGCCTTACGACAAGAACGGCCGACTCAGCAACTTCGTGCCGGAGCTCTACAACAGGTCGAATGCTCCATTGGTAACCGGAGCCGGCAACCGGGTTCCCGGCACAGGCAACTTCTGCGAGGGCATTATCGTGAACGCCCAAAACACGGTGCCGTTCCCGAACTGCAATCCGACACTCTCGCCATGGGGCAGATATGTCGTGAAATCGCCGAAGAATGATTATGCTCCTAGGGTAGGACTTGCCTGGGACCCGTGGGGCAATGGTAAGACATCTGTTCGCACCGGTTACGGTATTTACCACGAGCAGATCCTTAACGGCATCTTTTTGCAGAACATCGCAACGAATCCTCCGTATCAGCAAACGTGCCAAGTGGTCGGGACCAGGCTCAGCAACCCAGTGCCCGGAGGATGTGCGGTGATCGCGGCAAATACCGTTGCGAGCCTTCGCGCCGTTCAGGCAGAATGGGAAACGCCTTACATGCAGCACTGGTCGCTCGACATCCAGCGGCAGCTGTTCAGCAGGACGCTCGTCTCGATCGGTTATTACGGGTCGAAGGGAACCAACCTCATCGGCGGCTTCGGGCTTAATTCGATCAAGCCGGGAGTAGCACTTGCCAGCCAGTGTGCTGTCGGTGCATCTACGACGCCGACCGTAGCGTGCCAACAGCCGAATGCGGCATTCTTCTCGACGGCTGATTCGATCATCCTTGATCAGATCCGGCCATATCGCGGATATCGTTCGATCGCGATCATTCAGCCGAGATTCAATTCGAACTACGACAGCCTTCAGGTCTCGGGCCAGCATCGGTTTACGGGTAGTTCGCAATTGAACCTGGCCTATACTTGGTCAAAGAATCTGAGCGACAACAGGACGGACCGTTCGAATGCTCCTCAGAATTCGTTTGACATTGGCTCGGAGAAGGGGCGTGCGGCCCTCGACCGTCGCCATGTTCTTACGATCAACTATGTTTATGAGCTTCCGTTCTTCCGGGGCCAAAAGGGTTTTGTCGGTCGCGTATTGGGCGGCTGGCAGGCATCGGGAATCATCACGTATCAGACCGGACTGGGCTTTACACCGACAGTCTCTGGATTTGATCCATCAGGCATCGGCCTTGTTCCCACGGCGTTAACGGTAGCCCGCCCGAACCTGACATGCAACCCGAACCAGGGCGCTCCGCAAACGATTCAGCAGTGGTTCAACACGGCATGCTTCCAGATCACTCCTATAAACAACAGCACTCCGTCAGCAAATGTTCCAGGAAACGGCGGCATCAACATTATCGAAGGACCATCGACGAAACGCGTGGATTTCACGCTATCGAAGAATTTAAGGTTCACCGAAAGGTTCAGGCTGCAGCTTCGCGGAGAGGCATTTAACGTGTTCAATTGGACGAACCCGCGTGGATTGAGCACCGTTGTGTGGAGCGCGACGACTCAGCCGGTGGCGCAGGGCGGCAACGGAAGCTCGACGTTTGGTCAAGTCACCTCGTTCCGCGATCCGCGTATTATTCAGCTTGGAGCGAAGATATCCTTCTAGGTTGAAATTCTTCGATCATCGGCCCGCGTTTCTCTTTGGGACGCGGGCTGTTTTATTTTAAGTAGGGAAGAATGTGCCAGACCGTATTGAGAAAGCAAAATGGTGAAGACAATCATAAAAAATGCCAGGATCGTTCGTGACGATTCGATCCTCGAAAATGGTCTGATCACTATCGAAGACGGGATAATCAAGGCTGTAACGCACGAAAGCAGCCGTTCAAACTCCACCGCAACTTTCGATCTCGACGGCCGGTTTTTGCTGCCCGGGTTCATCGACGTACATATTCACGGCGCTGTTGGTGTCGATGTAAATGCCGGCTCTGCAGAAGACCTGCTAGGGGTCTCTTCGTTCCTTGCAGCCAATGGAGTGAGCTCGTGGGTGCCGACACTTGTACCTGATTCGGACGCAAATTACAGTCGGATCATCGCCGAGTTAGACCGGCTGATCGAACTTCAACAAGGGCGGCCGGTTGCTCAGGCCATTGGGGTCCACTACGAAGGAGTGTTTGCAAACGAAGCGATGTGCGGAGCGCTGCGCCCTCAATATTTCAAGCGATTCACGGGCGAGGAGCTAAACAGCCTTCCGCGACTTCGCAGCGGACAGCACATGATGACCTTTGCACCCGAGGTCGAGGGCGGAGTCGAACTGGCTGCCGAGCTGAAGCGCAAGGGCTGGATAGGCGCGATAGGCCATTCGCGGGCGGATCGGGAAAAACTGGATGCGACATTCGATGCGGGTACCCGCCACATTACACACCTTTTCAATGCCATGAGCGGCATTCATCATCGCGATCTGGGCGTGGCGGGTTGGGGGCTGACAAAGGCAGGCGTCACTTTCGACATTATTGCCGACGGGGTCCACGTTCATCCTTCGATGGTCAAGCTGGCGTGCCGGGCTAAGGCGGCTGAGGACGCGGTCCTGATCAGCGATTCGGTGGCTCCTACTGGTCTAGGCGATGGGGAATTCGAGTTGTGGGGAGAGCAATTGACCGTTCGCAGTATGCGGACCCAAAATGCGAGGGGCAGCATCGCCGGTTCGGTCATTACAATACACGACGCCTTTAGGAACCTAATGTCACTTGATATGCCGATCTTGGGCCTCGCAAAGCTGACTGCTGCTAATCCGGCCAGGCTTCTTGGTGTTCTGGCCAGTCGCGGATCGATAGAAACGGGTAAGAGGGCAGATCTTGTCGGTCTCGACGAAAACGGTTCGATACGATTTATGATGATCGGAGGCGAGATCGTAAGCTCCGGCTAACGGACCGTTACCGTCGGCTTTTCCGGCCTCACCCGATACCCGCCAGATCGCGAAACCTCTTCTTCCTCGATCTCCTTGCCAATATGTAAAGAATTGTAAAAGCCGTAAATATCGGTCGGTTTTGCCGTAGAATCATTCGTGTATGGGCAATGTCCTGATAATCGACGACGATGAAGAGTTGTGCGAACTTGTCTCGGAATATCTTTCTGCCGAGGGCTTCAAGACTGAATGCGTGCATGATGGAGCAACGGGACTTGCCCAGGCGGCCTCGGGCAACTTCGACCTCGCCATACTGGACGTGATGCTGCCCAAAATGAACGGCTTCGACGTGCTCAGAAATTTGCGGCAAAAGTCTGATGTGCCGGTTCTAATGTTGACGGCACGCGGCGACGACCTGGAACGGATAGAGGGCCTTGAAACAGGGGCTGACGATTATTTGCCCAAGCCGTTCAACCCGCGTGAGCTGGTGGCAAGGCTTCGGGCTATACTTCGACGGGCCGGGCCTGAAGACGGCGACGACACCCTTCCTGAAAAGATCACTGTCGAGGACCTCGACCTATCCACGTCGGCGCGTTCGGCGAAACTGAATGGCGAAGACATCGGCTTAACGTCGGTCGAGTTTGACCTTTTGACGGCGCTTGTGCGAGACGCGGGAAAGATCGTTAAGAAAGAAGATCTTAGTGAAAAAGTTCTCGAAAGAAGCCTCTCGCCCTTTGACCGGAGTCTGGATATGCACATCAGTAACCTGCGGAAAAAACTGGGGCATCGAGGGGACGGAAGCGAAAGAATTAAGACCGTAAGGTCTGTTGGATACATCTATACGATCGTATGAATCTGTTCGTAAAGATCTTTCTGTGGTTTTTGGCGGCGATCGCTCTGATGGTCGGTGTAGTCGTTTTTCTTAATTGGACGGTCCAGACAGAACCGGTAGTGAGTCGCTGGCGTGTTTCAGTACGAAATCAGACGAATATCTACGCCGAGACTGCCGCGCAGATCTTTTCCAGCCAGGGAGAAAAAGGGCTTGCGGAGTTTCTAGATCGCATTCGCAAGCCGGCAACCATCGGCGAGGTGGACCTGATCGGCGAGAACGGCAAGGTATGGCTCTCCGAAGGCGTGAATGCGGATAGTTATAAGGAACTGGTCGCAAAGGCACTCGATAGCAATGAGGTAGAGATCGAAAACTACCCTGAGACGGCGCTATCGGCCAGACAATTGACCATGCCGGGGGGCGACCGTTATGTGTTGATCGTAAGGTGGGAACGGCCGCGAATGACCCCGTTCTTTGGCGAGTCGCCGCTTCGATTCCTTCGTTATGGCGGGCTTCTGCTGACCGCCCTGCTTTTGTGTTGGGCACTCGCACGCTATCTTTCCTCGCCGATCGGCAAGCTTCGCAAGGCCGCGCAGAAAATGGCAGACGGCGACCTGTCGGCACGAGTTGCAGACCAGGTCGGACGTCGGGGTGACGAACTTGCCGCGCTTGCAAAGGACTTCGACCTGATGGCCGAAAGGATCGAATCGCTCGTCACCTCGCAGCAGCGGTTGTCGCGCGACGTTTCCCACGAGCTCCGTTCGCCGCTTGCCCGGATGAATGTCGCGCTTGAAATTGCGAAGCAAAAAATGAACGGCGAAACGGCTCCTCAGCTTGCCCGCATCGAGGCCGAGTCGCAGCGTTTGAACGATATGATCTCCAGGCTGCTGACGCTCTCTAAACTCGAAGCAGGATCGAAAGATTTCGATCGCCGTGAGATCAATCTCCGGTCGCTCGTCGAGCAGGTCGCGGCCGATGCCGATTTTGAAGCAAATGCCAGACAGCGTTCTGTTAGAGTTGTTTCGGCGGACAATTGCCGCATCTTTGCCAGCGAAAACCTCATACGAAGCGCTGTCGAGAACGTTCTAAGAAACGCTGTCAGATACACAAAGGAAGGCACGGAGGTTACGGTTTCGCTCGAAAGAAGGAATGGTTCAGCAGCGTTGAAGGTCGTGGACCAAGGCAATGGTGTGCCGGAATCGGAGCTCGACAAATTGTTCAGGCCTTTCTACAGGGTAGGAGAAGCCCGCGACCGTGGCTCGGGCGGCACCGGCCTCGGGCTTGCGATCGCCGAGCAGGCGATACTGGCTCATAACGGAACCATCTCGGCGCGTAACACAGGCGATGGGCTGGCCGTCGAAATAACCCTAAAATGCCTTGACCCGCACTAGGCTCCTGGGTTCCGCCGAGCTGCTGCAAAAGAACGGATGGCCATAACGACAAAGGCTAGGCAAACGATCGCGGTCGCTGTCTGAGAAAGCACGGCCGGCGAGGAGGTTAATTCACCGATCTTTGGCACAACCCGGATGGCCGTCGCTATGAATCCGAGCAGTGCTATTACAACTGCGACGTGCATCAAGTGTTTCCGCAGTCCTTCTTTTGCTCCAGCAAGGATGCCGAGCAAAGCCAGGATCGCACCAATGAAAGCAGGTATAAGCGCAGTCATGCTCGCCGGAGGTGAGCTGATCACTCCGTAAACATAACCTGCGATACCGACAGCGATAAGAATTAGTCCGCAGACGATAGAAAGATTAGGCATCTCATCTCCTTGAATGCTTGGTCAAATCAATTGTTTCCGATCTGCAGCTCGCCCGACGGAATTCTGGGTCTCTGCTGCAATACGAATTTACGATTCGGATCCGCTCCACGTGAACAAATGGGATGATGCCATTCTCGCCGAAATAGGCGAAAAATAGAAATCGCTCTATATCGATAGAGACAATGAGCGACCGCGCATAAACGAGAAACGAGGCTTTTGGATATTCTTTTCAAGCGGATCTTCCAGGGCCGCCGCTTTCGCCGCGCAGTTCTTTGATCATTCCTGCGACGGTCTTTTTCAAATGGGCGGTCACCAGCCGATAGTCTTTATCGCGTGAACGGCCTCCATGGTCATCTGCGGGGTCGCCGGTCGCGTCGATCACGTCCCTCGGATAGAAAGGCTCGCCGATCATGATCTTCACCTTGCCCGGGCGGATCTTCATCGAACGCCTGGCCCATACTTTGTGCAGGCCGTCAATCGCAACCGGTACGATCGGCAGATCAAGCTCGGTCGCAAGTATGGCGGCGCCTTTCTTGAACTCGTGGAGTTCTCCGTCAAATGCCCGTTCACCCTCGGGATAGATATTCAGAATTCGGTTATTCTTGAGCCCGATCGCCCCGGCCCTCATCGCCTTCATCAACTGCGTGTCCGGATCGACCGGAACCACGTTCAGCATACGTGCGACGAAACGCATAAATCGGTTCTCGAAAAATTCGCTTGCTCCCACGTGGAACGTATTTCTGAAGAATTCGAACGGATAGGTCGAACACAAAACGAAGGGATCGAGGAAACTTTGATGGTTTGGGCAAATGAGGAAGGGCCTCTTCATCTTGCGGAAACCTTCCGACCCGTGAACCTCGAGTCTGGTGAAAATGCGGAAGAAGATGTTGAACGTCTTGTAAACAGCGAAGGCGAAGGCTGAGAAGAACGGACGTTCTTTCAAAACGACCGAAACTTCCGGAAATGCCTCGCCGTTCTGCCGTACGATCCGCGACCAATTCAGATCGGTCTGGACGGGGGCAAGGGATCTCGTATCGCCGATCTGCTTTTCGATCAGCATCACGACATCCCGTATAGTAAGGGCTTTCACGGCCTCTTCATTCCCGAATGCCGTCGAGAACGCATCCTCAAGAGCGGCAAACGTCTCCGCCCGTGCGAGCGAATCGAGGCCAAGATCGATCTCCAGATTCATGTCCGGATGGATCGTCCCCGCGTCCTTTGCGTTCTGTCTGACTGCAGCCACGACTGCCGTGCTAACGGTCGAATCAAGAAACCGGGTGTCTTCGTCCGAAAATGTCCAGGACCTCGCCGCAGGGGCCTCGCCGGAGATCTTGCCGCTTTCGAAGGCCTTTTTGAGCTCAAAGCGCTTTATTTTTCGAGTTGCGGTTCGCGGAAGCGGATCGACCCGAAAAATATAATCGCGAACACGCTGATACTCGGGCAGCTCCCGGCCAAGATTGTCGAACTCGAATCTGATCGCTTCTCGGGAGTTTGAGACGTGGGCGAGCTTTAGATATTCAAAATCCGGAACGATCACCGCAGCCAATTTCTCAGCGCCGGCACGCTGCTCTGAATCGTCACGGATGCCGATAATAGCAAGTTCCTCAACAAGCGGCGACCTTAGATAATGGACCTCGATGTCTTCGGGATGGACGTTCTTTCCGGAGGGCAGGACTATCACGTCCTTCGCCCGGCCAACTATATAGAGGTGGCCGTCCTTGTCGATACGCCCCAAGTCGCCGGAACGAAACCAGCCATCCTCAGTGAAGGCTTCATCGTTCGCCTCATCGTTGCGGTAATAGCCCTGAAAGACGACTTTGCCCCGGATAAGCACCTCGCCAACTCCTTCGTTGTCAGGCTGATCGATCTTGATCTCGGTACCGAGCATTGGCTTGCCGACCGAGCCCACGCGGTTATCGTCCTCGAACGTGGCGGTAGCGGCTCCGCTGGTTTCCGTCAGTCCGTAACCTTGGAGGATCGTAAAACCGAGGCCGTGAAAATCGCGTGCGACTGACTCGTCGAATCTCGAACCGCCGCTGACCGCGAGACGAAGCTGTCCGCCGAACGATTCGTGAACCTTTCCGAACAGCCGCGGGCCGAGATTTATCCCGAGACGATCACGTGCAGCACAGTTTGCCGCAAGCATTATTCTAAAAAGCGCGCGCACCGTCCAGGGCCGGGCATTAACCGTGTCGAAGATCTTCTTGTGAAACAGGTACCAGAGCCTCGGTACAGTGGTCAGGATGGTCGGCTTGAACTCTTTCATCGCATTGCCGAGTTCGGCCGGTGAGAGTTCCTTCAAATAGCCGACCTCGCACCCGACCGTCGTGGCGACCCAGAGATTAACGATCTGCAGATATGCGTGAAATAGCGGCAGCAGGCTGAGGATCTTTTCCTTTTCCGATAGCCGCAGGACCTCGTCGATCCCGACAAGCTCCGCAATTATGTTCCCATGTGTAAGCGGAACTCCCTTTGGATTTCCGGTGGTGCCGCTAGTGTATATAAGCAGAGCAATATCGTCGGGCCCGATGTCCGGCACCTCCCGCGCAAAATCGGCGGGGAATTCGTACGTTGACCAATCCGCGAAACTTTGGAAACCGTTATCGGAAGATTCGTGGTTCCACACCACGGCAGGTATGTGCCGCCCGAGTCTTTCTTCTATAGATCTGAACTTTGGAACAATGTCGGCCGCTAAAAAGGCAAGCCTCGCCTCGGAATTTTCGAGAAAATTGGTGGTCGTCTCGATCTCGCCGTTTGGATCGATCGGCACGCACACCGCCCCTCGATAAAGCGTTCCGAGATATGCGAGAGCCCAGCATGGATGATTTTCGCCGATCAACGCGACACGATCGCCTTTCTGAACGCCTTCCTGGCCCATTCTGTACGCGACAGACCTTATCGCCGAGAGGGATTCGGCGAACGTATAAACCTCGTTTTCGTAGCCGACGATCCGCATAGCAGTGCTATCCGAACGGGTCTCGAATGTGCTGATCAATCTTGAGATGTACGAATCCGACATATTCAGTGCGGCAGAGTCGCAAGATCTACCCCTAATGGATCAACTAACGGAGACTATATCAACGTTTTCCCTTCCGCCCATCCTTGACTCGGCAGGGATCACGCGAAAACGGACTATACCGGCGGAAACGCTTTCGCCGCCCTGAAAGGGGAACGCCGCCGTTTCCGTCTTTGGCCGCGTAACCACCATTGTCACACCGTTCCCTATGTTCAGATTTACCAGAAGGCGTTCGAACGCTCCGACAAAGCTGACTTCCTCGATAGTTCCGTCAGCCAGTTTTTGGTAGTGCTGCTGAAGATTTTCAGGCCGCCGCAAGAAGACATCTTCCGGACGGACGACGAGTTTGGCCCGCGAACCCTCATCAAGCGAGATCGGTTCTTCGAGCTCGATGGCCGACGCTCCTGTTTCGAATCGACCGTTCTTGTACACCCCGGAAAGAACATTCGCCGCGCCCAAAAACGTTGCGACGAACTCGGTGTCCGGCTTCATGTACACTTCATAGGGCGTGCCTATCTGTTCGATTTGGCCGGCATTGAGCACGGCCACTCTGTCACCGAGTTCCAGTGCTTCTTCCTGGTCGTGCGTGATGAAGATGGACGGTACTTTTATCTTTTTAAGGAGGAGCCGTATCTCATGGCGAAGGCGTGTACGTATCTGAGCGTCGAGCGCGCCGAATGGCTCGTCGAAAAGCAACACCTCCGGCTCGTAGGCCAATGCTCTCGCGATCGCCACACGCTGCTGCTGGCCGCCGGAAAGCTGCGAGGGGAACTTTTTCCGATGGTCCTCGAGGTGGACGAGCCCGATCAACTCATCAACACGCTGGTTGACGTCTTTCTTCGGCCGCCGACGGAGCTTCAAGCCATAAGCTATGTTCTTTTCGACGCTCATCTTTGGAAAGAGAGCGTAAGACTGAAAGATCACGCCGGTCCCGCGTTCCCGTGCCGGTAGCCCGGTCACGTCGCGGCTGTGGAAGATCACACGTCCCGAGTCGGGTGTCTCTAGGCCTGAGATTATTCGAAGGATCGTCGTTTTTCCGCTGCCGGAAGCTCCGAGAAAAACCAGGATCTCACCCTCGTGCACGTCGAAGTTTATGTCGGAAAGCACCTTCGTCGAGCCAAAGCTCTTACTTACCCCCTCAACACTGACCGCAATGTTTGTCGTGTCTGCCTTCATCCAGCAATCTTCCAGGATCCTTATTATTCGGTTTCAAGCCAGTCGCGAGCAAAAAATAAAATACTAAAAATAACGAAAGAAAAAACCGCCAGGACGACCGCAACGGCGTTCGCCGCCTCGACCTGGCCCTCGTTGAACTTCGCAAAGATATATAACGGAGCGGTTTGGGTCATTCCCGAAAGATTACCGGAAACAAGTATCGTAGATCCAAACTCGCCGACGGATCTAGCAAAGGTAAGCAGCGCACCGCCAACGATCGCTCCGCGAAGCGAGGGCAGAGTCACGTGCCAGAAGGTCTGCCACCGCGTGGCGCCCATCGTTGCCGACGCTTCTTCCAGCGAACGATTCATCGTTTCCAACACCGGCATGATCACGCCGAACGCAAGGGGAAACGTGACGAAGATGTTGGCAAGAATTATCGCGTAAGGCGTAAACATTATCTGCGTGTCGGCCGGGAGAAAACGCCCCAGCAAACCGTAAGGGCCCCAAAGCAGGAGCAAGGCAAAGCCGGCGACCGCGGTGGGTATCGCCGTCGGGATCGAGATCAGTACGATTATCGCGTTTCTGCCCCAGAAAGAGTATCGGGCGAGCACATATGCGGCGAACAAGCCGAAAACGAGGTTGAAAACGGTGGCCCAAAAGCTGGTCACGAACGACAATTTCAGGGCAAAGATCGCGTCGGGCGTCGTAAGTGCAGCCCAAAAGCTTTGCAGGCCGGAACTGAACCCAAAAATGAAGATCGACGAAAGCGGCAAAAGTACGAGCGGGAGCATGAAGATGAGGAGCGCGGTAATGCTCAGCGGCTTTACGATATCGTATCCGCGTGTATGCCGTACCGATGAAAGGTTCGCACTCATCTGCTGCTCTTGACCTTGCCTCCAAAAATACGTTCGATCACGTCATGATAAGCCCTTTCCCAGCCTCCGAAATATCGTATGTCGAACGGCTGCTCGATCTCAGCAAGTGCGGGGTTCGATCTGTTCAGAGTCTCGCTTGTGACCGATCTAAAATTGCCTCGAACAAAGGCTTTTTGGGCTTCTTCGCTCCACAGATAATTGCGAAATGCATAGGCGACCTCGCGTTTCGACGGCGTCAGGCCGCGCTCGATCACGACAGCCGGGTGCTCGCTCATTATCGTTGCCGGCGGAACTATCATCTCGACTGGTGTTCCCGCCTGCTTCATCAGAATACCTTCGAGCTCATAGGTGATGAGAGCGTCGCCGTACCCGGTTTCGAACTGTGTGCGCGCCTCGCGTGCGGATCCCGGCGTCGAAATTACATTTGCCCAAATGGCACGAAGTGTTTCTACCGCTTTCTCGCTGTCTGCTTCGCCGGTTTCCGATTCGGATCGGATCAACTCTGCACCATATATCGACAAGATCGACCATTGGGCCCCGCCCGAACTCACGGGGTCTGGATGGATCAACTTGATGCCAGGCTTCGCCAGGTCGCGAAAGTCCTTTATTCCGTGTGGATTGCCTGGCCGCACCAAGATCACGAAAGCCGTCTTGTTTATGATGCCAAGCTGCGGAGCGGCCCGCCAATCTTCTTTGACGTGGCCTGCCGCGACCATACGTTTTACGTCCATTTCGATAGAGAGGATCGCAATGTCTGCCGGCGCCCCTTGAATTATCTGATTCGTTACTGTCTCTGACCCGGCGTAGGACGAACTAAAAGTTACTTCTTCTCCGTGCTCGCGTTTCCATTTAGCAGCGAACGACGGGTAGATGTCTCGTTCGAGAGCCTCTTTCATAATCGAAAAGGCATAAACAGTGATGTTCCGGTTGCCTGGCTGCGAGACCGGCCCGGGAAGGCAGGCCGTTAAAATGACCACGAGAAGAACGAGGCTGAGGCGAGAGACAGCAGCGATCTTGATGTTCCGAAATTTCATCGTCTCAGCCGGACATGTCGATCAGAAGAGATCTCCAACCTATGCCGGATCGGTCTGCAGTGGCCTATTTCTTAAGACAACAAAAGGTTGTGAAGCACAGCTCACAACCTCATCGAGGAACGTTTCGCGTCCTTCTTCGTATGGGCCTGCGAGGTTAGCTGACGGGCTCGAAGCGAAGAAGTCTTCTTCTGAACTTTCAGATGCGCCCCCGACCTGCGTCACGCAAGTCATTGGATCCCCCGTGCGGCAGCGGAAGCCGCTTCGGCAATCGGTTTTTTGAGATGGTAACGAAAGGAACGGGAAAATTGCAAGGAAAAAACTGCGATCGCGTGCGTTTGCGATGTTTTCTGCAACGGCCTAAATCTGCGATCACACGAAAAAACCGCTAGATCTCACGCTCAGTTCACTTTCAACCAGGGCAGGCGTGACTGAAAAGATTCTCTTAAGGAAGCTGTCCTGAACATCAGGTCAAAGGCGGATCTTCAGACCGGTGCCCAACACATGTACGGACCCTGGAGCTGAATGATCGTCTCCCTGAAACAAATAATAAACCTCCAGCTTCAACCGTTCGCTTAGATCCTTGCCTATGCCGATCGATAGCCTGTTCCGCGAAAAACGGCCGGAGCCAGAATCATAGAATGGCTCTTCGACCAAAAAGACCGACGTCCCCTTCGCAAGGCTTTCAGGGATCTGCTTCTCAAGGCGGATCGACGGCCGGTAACGCCAGGAGTTCTTACCGGGCCGGCTCCTGTGTTCTATCTGGCTTCGGTGCATCAGATCCACCGATCGAACCGGTAAGCGATACCGAAGGGCGATCGCGCTTCGGTATTCGTACCGGAACTTACCGTTGGAACCACGGCCGGAAATGAACGTGATGAACGGCGTGACCGAGAGGGAATTATTCGGTTTTGCAGTCACGCCGACGCTGAACCTGTAGCTATCGTCGCGAGTGATCTTTTTGTCAAATCTGACTGTGGTAAGAGTATTTATTTCGAAGCGCTTGCTGACCGGAATGGTGATCTCAACGTCGTTCCACGATTCCATGTCTAATGCATCGGTCGCATTCTGGCCCAGGCTGAAACTCGAAATAATATTTATCAACAGAAGAATAATGAACAGCCGCGAGCGATGCCCTTGGACTGAAAGATCTTTGATCTGGATACGTAAGAAACTGCTCAGATCTCCACCTCATTGCTAACCTTGAATCTACAAACACATCTGGCGGCAACTCGATATCAAAAGTACTTCGATGTTACAGAAATGTAACGAAAATGTTACATGGCGGAGCGGGGAAATGACAAATCGGAAAGGGCCTTAGCCGATCCGGACGCGGAGGGCGGAGGATACGATCTCGAAGACAGCGGGCAGGCGGCCGGGCAATTCGCCGTCAGTCTCAATGTCGATCTTTTCGGCGGCATCGGCCGGTTTGACCGACACGGAACGGACAAGCGAGCTTTTCACTTCGTCGAGGGCGAGGTGCGAGCCATTATAAAGTGTGTAGGCATTCAAAAGGACCTTGGCGGTTCGGATGTCTCCGATGTTTACCATGTCAAGCTGTCCGTCGTCGAGCTTGGCCTCGGGAGCGATCATCATTCCGCCACCGAAATATCGAGCGTTGGCAAAACATAGATTGACCGTGCGGAGGGTCTTTTCCTCGCCGCCTTCGATCGCGATCCTTACATTCACCGGTGAGAGGCCGACAACTTCCTGCAGTGTTGACAGAGCAAAACTCGCTCGCCCGCGAACACCGCCCATTGGAACCCAATCGAGAGCCTTGTTAGATTTGACGCGTTCTATGATCGACGCGGCGAGGCCAAAAGATGCTACGTTCAGAAAGTATCTTGAAATATGAGTCCCATCGTGTCCGACAAAAGAGACGCGGCCGACGTCGATGCGGCGTGTTCTGCCGGCACGCAGTGCACGTGCAGCCTCGCGACTTGCCTGCGGAATACCGATGCTGCGACGAAAGTCGCCGCCTGTCCCTGAGGGGAGAACACCGAGTTCGACGTCGCGGCCGCTCTCAAGTATGCCGTTTGCAACCTCGTTGACAGTACCGTCGCCGCCGCACGCTATGACAAGATCCCGCCCGCCCTCTGCCGCCTTTCGCGCTAATGTCCAGCCATCGCCTGCCGCCTTAGTGAAGGCGACATTGAATGGGCCGAAATGCGCGCGAAGGTCGCTGGCGATCGACGACCAGCTTTCTCGCGTCGAGCCACCGGCCGACTTCGGGTTTACGATAACGAGCGGCAGCATAGGTGAGGCAATTATGAGAGGGCGGTCTTGCGGCTGTCAATCGTGCACGGCGCAGCCCGCAAACTTCCGATCGCAAGTTCGACGCGAACCTGACTTCTAAGACCGATCCCTGCGGGCTGGCATTATACGGAGATGCCAGGTTTCACGCGCGTTCATTGTCGATTGTGAGATCTCATTCAGAATGGCCGTGGCCGTCCGTTGGCCGAAATCCGCTCCTCACGGTCAGTCCGCTTGGAAGCTCCGAATGAGCGAATACATCGATCGGGGCACCCACAAACATGGTGGTCGGCTGACCGAGATCCTGCGACGTCCAGTTAAATTCCTTCGACGCTTTTGCCATCCAGGCCTCGATCTCGCTCATCCTCCGCGGCAGCTTGGCTGTCATCCATTCAACGCCATTGTCTGTCACTAACATTACATCTTCGATCCTCACCCCGATGTTCTTGTATTTTTCGAAAACCGGCCGGACCTTTTCTTTGAAGGTCTTGTTTTCGGGCGTGTCCGGCAGATTGTCCAAAGCGTCTGCACGAATGTAGATCCCGGGTTCGTTCGTAAAGACCATTCCGGGCTTCATCGCAGCGTTGTAGTTTCCGACGTCGTGAACGTTCATCCCAAGCCAGTGGCCGAGCCCGTGAATGAACCAATAGCCGACCTGCCGCGAGTTTTTGTCCGTTACGAGTCCGAGCTTAAAAAGCCCCTCATTGATCGTGCTGCGGGCGATCTGAGAAAGCTCAGCCATTGTAGCCCCCGGTTTCGTGGCCTTTGCAACTGCTTCCTGGGCGTCGTAAACGATCTGATAGATCTCGGCTTGTTCCTTTGAGAATTTTCCGTTTACGGGAAATGTGCGAGTCACGTCTGCGGTAAAGTGGTCATATTCAGCGCCGACGTCCATCAGAAGCAATTCGCCATGCCTGACCGGGCCCTGCGACTCCACATAATGGAGCGTCGTTGCATTCTCGCCGCAGCCGACTATCGACGGGTAGCCCCAGTAGTCGGCATTGCGTCGGCGGAAAGTGTATTCGACCTCGGCGTGGACCTCATACTCCCATTTGGCCCGCCCGACCATCGCCATCGCCCTAAGTTGGGCCTCGGTAGTAATATCAACGGCATGCTGGAGAAGCTTAAGCTCATAAGGAGACTTTATGTGCCTGAGGTCTGCAAAGAACGGACGGGCATTTTCGACGCGATATTCCACAAGTTCCTTCGAAAAGGCCTGTTCATTGCGGAATTCGCGCTTGCCATTCGAGTCGTTGTCGCCATTCGGCAATAGGAGATAAAGCACGGGTGCCGCGCTGATCGATACCTTTCCTTCTTTTGAAGAAAATGTGCGGCTGTTCTTCAAGGCTTCAAGAAAGACGGGGAATTCCTCAGCTTCTACTATCTGCGTAAGCCCCGACAATTTAGTCGCCTGTTCCCGCGAATACATCTTTCCTTCCCAGGCTTCCCTAAGCGCATTCCTCTTGGGCAAGAAAAGCGTTTCGGCTACCTTGCCATCCTTTTTTGAGATCACAAGGGCGGCCCCGACCTGTTTTAATGCAGTGAGGTAATAAAGATTGTTTTCCTGGCGATAGTAATAATCGACGCTGTTCGAATAGATGCGCGGCTCAGCGCCGAAAAGTACCATCGTCGAATTCTCGGCCATCTTTGCCGCAACTGCCGCCCGCCGCGTTGCCAGCTCCGTTTGTCGCTCGGCGTCGGTTACTTTAGGTGCCGCAGGCGTCCGAGGGATCGGATCGGCTGGCGCGGCCTTTATCAGCGCAACCAGGCCTGTTAACAAAAATGCGATCAAAATTATCCAAACAATTGCACGTTTCATCTAATTACCTCAAAGCTAATATCCTTTTGGGAAACATTCCCAAATCTGTCTGTCACCGATATCCGAAGGGTGTAATTGCCCGGCATCACATCCGTCAGATCGAGAAAGTCTTCGGCAAAGGTGCTGCCACTTACCTTATTTGTAACGACGTAGTTAAAGACGGTCTCGCCGCTCGCACCGGACTTGCTTCCGGTTCCGTATACGAATTTTACCGCCTCGTGTGGCGGCATCCATTCGAATGAGATCGACCAGGGCACGGGACCCGCGAAGCCCAATTCGTCCAAGGCGACCGCATATCCAAGCCGGTAAGGAGCAAGGCGCCGCCTTTCGGCATTCCCATCCATCCGATCGTAGGCTCGGACCACAATACGCGTCTTTCCGCTTAAGGTTATACGACCCGCCCCTTTTTTTGTTTCGACCGGCCGCCAAACGTCGTCATAAAACTCGACATTCTGAATAACAGGTGCGATAGCGTCAGAGACACCCGGGAGCACCAGAGCGTCCAAAGCATTCATCTCGCTGCCGGGCCGTCCAGCTATCAAGTGGACATGGTTCATGGCGTTGAGCGTGCCAATGGCTTCGCCGGACTGAAATTTGACGCCGCGTGGAACTCTTACGTTTACAAGCTTCTTCGAGATCTCATCCGCTGTAAAAAGAAAGCGGCTATCGCCGAAAGGCCGCTCGTCCGCTCCGCGTCCGAGACGTATATGGACATAACCGATCGTCGGCATTCGCAGCAGCTCACGCAAGGTACCAAAATTTTGTGCTGCGTGGGGGTCTAGTACCTTTTCTTGTCGGACAAACGTTGCCGTTTCGCCGTAAGCTCCCGGAATATCGAGGCCGTTATGAAACCATGCCGCCGACGTTTGATCGACGATCTCACCTCGGATCTCGCCGAGCGTGCCCGCTATCTCGCGAGGCCGCTCCGGCGGGTCGTAGGGCCAACGCCCCGGCTGGAGAACGCGAAATTCTTCCGGCGTGAAATTGTTCGACTGAGCGTCAATAGACTGGACCTGGACCGCTCCCGGTTTGACACCATGGATCGACCGCACACGACCGTTGTCGCTGTCCGCGACGAAGATCTTTCCATCGGCTGCCGCTATCCCTGATGGACGGTTGAATTTGGCTCGGCGTGGCGTCGCATCCAGGAAACCGCGTTGGCCTCCCGCGATGGTTTCAACATACGGAAAGGTGCGAAGGCCGATGGACCGGATGGCGTTCCCATCTGCAATAAAGATGATCCCGTTCGTATCTACTGCCACCGCCGTAGGGGAGACGAGCGAGGCCTCAAAGGGAAATCCGTCGCGAAGCTCGATGCCTCCGTTGCCGGCAAGCGTCCATACCCTTCCGTCCGGCTCGACAACTCGCAGTCTCCGGTTGCCGGAGTCGGCCACGAGCAGCTTGTCTCCTTGCCAAATGGCGATCCCGAGCGGCGTATCGAACATCGCCGACTCTCCGCTACCGTCGGCAAAGCCACGTTTTCCGCCTGCGACGGTCCGGACGGTCCCGTTCTCGATCAAGCGAATGCGATCGTTGTAAGTGTCCGACACAAAAATGCGGCCTTTTTCATCGATCGCTATTCCGACCGGGCCGTTGAACAATGCAGAACGGGCGTCGCCGTCTGCATAGCCACGCTGTCCCGAAACACCTCCAATGTCCGCGAGTTCTCCTTTCGGACCGACTTGCTTGACCGTGTTCGAACCTGAGTCGGCCACATAGACAATACCCTTATTGTCTATTGCGATCCCGGATGGCGTGTCGAGGCCGGAAATTGCAGAGATCTCGCCGGAATCTGCAGCAAATGAAACGATCTTACCGCTATGGCCGTCCGAATAATAGACCCGCCCGCTGTGAACGACTATGCCAAAGGGTTCTGCGAATTTGTCGTCGGACAGATGAGAGGTCGAAACCCTGGAAAACTGGTAATTGGGTTCGGCCTCAACGCAGCCTGACAAAAGGCATACCGACACTGCAATAGCCGTGATCGCGAGAATTTTAAGACAGGATGATCGGAAGATAAGGATCTCCGGATAGAAATAACTGTGCACTTCGGTAACCGACTCTGTTACTATCTTCCTACAGCAATCAAACCAACTTCAAGGGAGGAACTTCAGATATGTTATCGCTACAGGACCTGCTCGGGCAGGATCAGGGAAACGCCGCTCTTGGCGAAATAAGCAATACGGTCGGGGCCGAACCCTCACTCGTAAACACCGCCATCCAGATGGCCTTGCCTGCGATCATCGGCGGACTTTCGAACAACGCCGCCAGCCCGCAAGGCGCTCAAAGCCTGGACCAGGCACTAACGCGTGACCACGACGGGAGTATCCTAAGTAATCTTGGCGGTCTCGGAAGCCTCATTTTCGGCCAGCTTCAGTCGCCCGCCCCGACGCCGAAACAGCTCGATGCAGGAGGCATTCTTGGTCATATCCTCGGCAGCAATCAAGGGCCGGTCGTTGAGCAAGTCAGCCAGAATACCGGACTTAATATGGGCCAGGTCGCCCAGATCCTAATGATGATCGCACCGCTCGTTATGGGATATCTGGGCCAGCAAAAGCGGCAACAGAACGTCGGAGCGGATGGCCTTGGCGGCTTGCTCGGCGGATTGCTCGGCGGTCAACAGGCCGCGGCCGCACCGTCTTCGGGCAACGCGATGATGGACCTGGCCTCGTCGATGCTCGACCGCGACCGTGACGGTTCGGCAATGGATGACATCGCTTCGATGGCGCTGAATTACATCACGAAACGATAAATTATTAGATCAGGCTGAAAGGTTCATGACAGAAGTTGGCCGATCAGGGAAATGAGGCCGCCTGAACGACAGATGTGCGTTGACTTATTCTTGTCGGCGATTTAATCTATCTATCTGAAACGTGGTGAGTTATTGCGACTTGCGGCCACGTAAAATAAACCGCTAAACAGCAAAGAGTTCTTAAATCTTTTTCGAAAGAAACTCTGAGCTTGTTTGGCTCAGAGTTTTTTCTATGGCAGGTTTTCTCGATCTATTGAAGGAGCGCGTGATCATCTTTGATGGTGCGATGGGGACGTTTCTTCAATCGTTAAATCTTTCGATCGACGAATGGGGGGGGGCGGAGTTTGAGAATTGCTCGGAGAATCTGCTCTATACGCGCCCGGACGCGATCGAAAGCGTTCACACGGCGTTTCTTGAAGCCGGCTGCGACGTGATCGAAACGAACAGTTTTGGCGGAAGCGAGGTCGTACTTAGCGAGTTTGGCATTGCCGAGAAAACTTACGACGTGAATTTCAAAGCGGCGACTCTCGCTAAACGCATTGCGGCGGATTTCTCAACTCCCGACAAACCGCGTTTTGTTGCGGGTTCTATCGGGCCCGGAACGAAACTGCCTACACTTGGACACATCACTTATCGGAACCTGAAAGACGCATACCGAGAGCAGGTTCGCGGACTTATTGAGGGCGGCAGCGATGTTCTGATCGTCGAGACATGTCAAGACCTGCTGCAAACAAAGGCCGCGCTAGCCGCGATATTCGATCACTTCAAGAAGAACAAGATCCGGATCCCGGTGATCGCGCAGGTTACGATCGAAACATTCGGCACAATGCTCAACGGGACCGAGATCGCTGCCGCGTTGACGGCTCTTGAGCCTTTCCCCATTGACGTGATCGGTATGAACTGCGGCACCGGCCCGAAGCAGATGGCCGAATCGCTGAAGTATCTCTGCGAAAATTCGCCGATACCGGTTTCTGTGCTTCCTAATGCCGGCCTTCCAGAGGTGAAGGACGGCAAGCAGCACTATGACGAAACACCGGAGAGTTTTGCAGATCAGGTTGAGCGGTTTGTCAACGAGTACGGTGCGAATATCGTCGGCGGCTGCTGTGGGACCACGCCGGAACATTTGAAGCTCGTCATCGAACGCGTCAGCGGCTTATCGCCGAAAAATCGGGACGCAAAGCTAGTACCGTCCGCATCGTCGATATATTTCCAACAGCCTTACACACAGGATGCTTCGTTCCTTATCGTCGGTGAACGAGTAAATGCGTCGGGTTCGAAAAAGATGCGCGACCTGCTCGACGCAGAAGACTGGGATGGTCTTGTAAACCTAGCGAAATCTCAGGAAAAAGAAGGTGCGCACATTCTGGACGTAAACGTCGATTTCGTCGGACGCGACGGCGTTGCCGATATGCACGAACTAGCCTCACGGCTCGCAACGAACGTCAAGATCCCGATGATGTTCGATTCGACCGAATGGGAAAAAATGGAAGCCGGCCTTGAACACGCGGGCGGCAAATCCATACTAAATTCGACGAACTACGAGGACGGCGAAGAACGTTTTCTGAAAGTGCTCGACCTTGCGAAAGAGCACGGTGCTGCTGTTGTGATCGGCCTTATTGACGAGGAAGGCATGGCACGCACCGCAGAGAAAAAGGTGGCGATAGCCCGTCGTGCATACAAACAGGCGACGGAATACGGTATTCCCGGCCATGATATTTTCTTTGATCCGCTTGCCCTGCCTATCTCGACCGGCATCGAAGAAGACCGCAAGAACGCCGACGAGACGATAAAAGCGATACGGCAGATAAAAGAAGAAATGCCGGAGGCAAATCAGATACTCGGGGTTTCGAATATCTCGTTCGGCCTTTCGCCGGCGGCGCGCGTCGTCCTGAATTCCGTGTTCTTGCATGATTGCGTCGAGGCGGGTATGAACTCGGCAATCGTAAACGCATCGAAGATCCTTCCACTCAATCGCTTCAGTGAACACGAGATCGACACTGCCCGCGATCTGATCTACGATCGCAGAAAATGGAACGCGGACGCCCCCGTCCGCAATGAGGGACGGAGCGGCCCGAAAAGACCGCAAGACCTTCCAGCGTCGTCGAGTGCGGGGTCAGCTTCACCGGAGGAACCGGCGACCGCGGACGAGGGAGTCCGCGTTTCGGCGATCTGTACTTACGATCCGCTTGCCGAATTTACGAAGCTCTTTGTGGGCAAGACCGCCGCCTCGATCAAACCCGACCTCTCAAACCTTCCGGTCGAAGAACGCCTGAAAGAACACATCATCGAGGGCGAAAAGATCGGCCTGGAAGATTCGCTGAAAGAAGCCCTCGAGAAATATTCGCCGCTCGATATCATCAATAACATCTTGCTTGACGGGATGAAGGTAGTAGGCGACCTATTCGGCGCAGGCCAGATGCAGCTCCCGTTCGTGCTGCAATCGGCCGAGGCAATGAAAGCGGCGGTCAAATTCCTTGAGCCGTTTATGGAAAAGGCTGATTCGACGAACAAGGGCACGATGGTGCTCGCGACCGTAAAGGGCGACGTTCACGACATCGGCAAGAATCTGGTCGATATCATCCTCACTAACAACGGCTACAGGGTCGTAAATCTCGGAATCAAACAGCCGATAGACGACATCCTTCGCGCCGCCGAAGAATCGAAATGCGATGCGATAGGTATGAGCGGATTGCTGGTCAAATCCACACTCATAATGCGCGATAACCTGGAGTTGATGAACGAGCGGAATATTAAGGTCCCGGTCATCCTCGGAGGAGCCGCCCTCAATCGCCGATACGTGGATAACGATCTCATTCCCTTGTATAACGGCAGGCTGTTTTATGCCCGTGACGCCTTTGATGGGCTTCACGCAATGGACGATCTCACGAAGAAAGAATTCGCCGTAGACAGCAAAGAGGAGATTGAGAGAGAAATAGCGATCGGTGTAGGGTCAGAGCAGAGTGCGGCAGCGGCTGTGCCAATCGATCCGATCGATACCATCACAAATGCGGAAGACCTCGTAGGCGAGGATGCAAAACTCGGGCAGGAAGCAGCCCGTGTGCGGTCTCGTTCGGTCGGTGATACAACACATACCAACCGTTCTGATGTCGCCGTGCTTGAAGAGGTCCCGAAAGCTCCCTTTTACGGCTCAAAGGTTGTCGAGATCACCGATCTTACCAAAGTTTTCGCGTTTGTAAACGAGACGGCGTTGTTCAAAGGGCAATGGCAATTCAAACAAGGCCGAAAGACGCCCGAAGAGTACAAACAGATCCTCGAAGACACCGTTTATCCGAAATACGCCGAGATAAAAGCGAAAGCGATCCGCGAAAAGCTGCTCGAAGCAAAGCTCGTTTATGGCTATTTCCCGTGTGCGTCCGATGGAAACGACCTCGTGATATTTCACGATGACGAACGCACCGAACGGATGCGATTCACGTTCCCGCGCCAGCCGGTCGAACAACGCGGCGGAAAGAATCTGTGTTTGGCGGATTATTTTCGTGCGGTCGGCGGAGAGGTCGATACGGTCGCATTTCAGCTTGTGACAATGGGCCGACGAGCGAGCGAGCACTCGGCAAAGCTATTCAAATCGGATAACTATCAAGATTATCTTCTATTCCATGGTCTATCGGTCGAGACGGCCGAGGCCCTGGCCGAGCTTTGGCACAAACGTATCCGCGAAGAGCTTGGCATAGCTGGCGATGACGCTCCCGAACTCGCAAAACTGTTCCACCAGGGCTATCGCGGCTCGCGATACAGTTTCGGGTATCCGGCGTGTCCAGATCTTGAAGACCAGGCAAAGGTCTTTGAACTGCTCGATCCCTCAAGAATCGGCGTCGAATTGACTGAAGAATTCCAGCTTGACCCCGAACAATCAACCTCCGCGATAATCGTCCACCACCCTGACGCAAAATACTTTAACATTGAATAAATGCGGATCGTCTGTCTATCGGACACTCACAACTGCACCAGCGAGATCGCGGTTCCCGACGGCGACCTGCTTATACATTCGGGTGATTCGACGATCACGGGTACCGTAGAGGAGGTCGCAAGGTTCAATGATTGGTTTTCTGGCCTGCCGCACAAACACAAAATATTCGTCGCGGGCAATCATGACTGGCTGTTTGAGAAGGACAGTTCTCGGGCCAAACGATCGCTCGATCCGAGCATTGCCTATCTCCAGGATTCCGCTGTAGAGGTCGAAGGCCTAAAGATCTATGGCAGCCCGTGGCAGCCTAGATTTTTTGACTGGGCGTTCAATCTGAACCGTGGGTACGAACTCGCCGAGAAATGGGCGTTGATCCCGGACGACATAGACATACTCATCACGCACGGCCCGCCTTACGGCATTTTGGATCTTGTTCCGCGAAAAGGCTGGGACGAGAACACAGGGTGTGAGGAATTAAGGAAACGCGTCGAGCAGATCGCCGCTCAAGGACGATTGAAACTCCACGTCTTTGGCCACATACACTGCGGGTACGGACTACACGAGGAACTAGGTGTCAAATTCGTGAACGCCTCGACCTGTGACGAACAATACAAACCTTCCCAGCCACCAATGGTCGTTGACCTTTAAAGAATATTAAGAAAAGGAAGGCTGCTTTGCGGCCTTCCCCGAATAGATCGGCCGGCAGTAAGCCGGCCTTCGTATTGCCAATGACTCTCAGTTTGTCGTGAAGTTGACGTCCGTCGCCGCCGCGTTGTGGTCTCGGACTATGTTTGCCGGTGTGAACGACGTTCCTTTTCGAGGCTGCGGCGTGATCGTATATGACGATCCGAACCCGACCTGATCGAAATTGAAATAGCCGAACGTGTTAGTCATCGCGATCCTGTTTGTCGAAGGCCCGACGAGTAACACATAGATCCTGGCGACACCTCGGCCGCCGGGAGTGACGATCCGGCCGCCCAGAGCACCGTTTGCGGCAGGAACGTTAGAGATCGTGAAATTCGTGTCGCTAATGTCGAAGAAGATGTTATCTATAGCCTCGACGCGAACGCGGGCGGAATTCGAATTTAGTGCCGGTGATGTGACCGTTTCAGACCCATCGTTCGGCGTGCTGTTAGCGAGGACGATCGGGAAGGTTTGCCCGCCGTCAGTGGAAAGCAGGATGCGAACATTTGCGGCATTTATCGGAGCTCCGTTCGATCCACCCACTTCCCATGTCACAACCGGGTTCGAGTTCAAGAACCAGGTAATGTTCGTGTTTGGTGACGAGACACGGAATGGCCCGGTTGCCGCGACATTGACGGTAACGGTCGCTGTATTAATTCCTCCGCCATTTGCTCTGTTATCACGAGCGATGACCTGAAAGTTCATTGTCCTGGCGATCTGAGGCAGGAGTTCGCCGGTAAGGAAGCCGCCCGTAGTGTTTGGCGGGATGTTTGCTGTGTTCAGGATGTGCTGGAACTGCGGGAACGTCCGCGATGGGCTTGAAACAGGACCAAAGGGCCGGAAGATCGGCCGAGCATTTCCATCCGAGTCTGTATTCGGGACTGCGGTCGTTCCGCCTCCGAGATCGTATTGCTGCCAGTCGTAGGTCACAGTGTCGCCATTCGGGTCGGACGAAGCCGCCGTTAGGGTGAACGGGGTCTGCATTGGGATATTAAAACTGGTTCCGCCGGGGCTGCTGACGGTGGGCGGCGTATTGCCTGTTGCAGATGGCGCCGCACATCCATTGCCGGCTCCGGTCTGGCTGAAGGCGACAATGTCCTCGAGCGACTTGACGTGGAACGAATCGATGCTGGTTGCGGCAAGATTCTGCGCACCGCAGATGCCCGCATAGCCCATTATGGTGATACCGCTGCCGGGTTCGTAGGCACTGTTCGGAGCCCTGTTTCCACCGGAACAGCTACCCGATCCGCCGTTAAACGTATGTTCGGCTCCCCATTGATGGCCCATTTCATGCGCCACATAATCGATCGCAAATACATCGCCCACGGGGTTGCTCAAACCGGTAACGCCCCTGGCCTTCTGGGCCCCGCAAACCACGCCCAATCCCGCGACACCTCCACCGCCAGTGCTGAACACATGGCCCATATCGTAGTTGGCCGACCCGATCACGGTATCAGTGTTATTGATGTTCTCAGTTAGCATCGTCAGGCCGTTGTTGTTGGTGTATGGGTCGTTAGCCGCAGTACAGGCAACTCCGCCGCATTGGCGATCGCCCGAATAAATGAGTTGATCGTTGTTACCGATAATTACCATCCGGATGGCGAGATCCCTTTCATAAATGCCATTTACCCGGTTCATGACAGTCGTCTGTGCAGCAAGCGTTCCAGCTACAGTGTTCCCGCCAACCGCGACCGCGTACTCGTTCGTCGCAGCGAGCGCTAAACGGTATGTGCGAAGCTGTGTTCCCGAGATAACAGCCGGTGCCGAAGGCGCGTCCGGGAGAAATTCGTGAAAATCGGCTTTTCTCGGCTTTGAAAGGGAATCGAGAGATCTCTGCGTTTCGAATTCGCACTTGAAATCCGGTTTTTCGACATTGCGCTTGAAATAGCTGATATAGTGAGCGGTCTCACCGTGGGCGTAGGGATCGACCATCATGGTCCCACGCTCGGAAAAGATCATTGAATGAAACCCGCTCGGCATCATGTCCAACCTAACCGTTGCTGTCGGATCGTCTATGCCCTGACCGTTGAATGTCAGCCCAAGTTCGGGGTATTTCTCGAGCAATTCCGGTGCGACTATCGGAGCGTGCTGGATGCGAAATCGTTCGAACGACCCATCCGGCATCGGAAGCGTGATTATCGTGTTGGAAACACCAAAACGATTTGCGTCCTCGCCAGGGGCAGTAGCAAGTATCGTGCTCAACATTGCCTTGTTGAGGCGGAATGTTCGATATTCACTCGGAATGATGTGTCGTTCTGTTGAACGAAAAGCGGTCTTCGACTCCTTAACTTCCTGCCAAACACCGTCTCTCGATGTCTGAGCCATAACAGACATAGAAAGCACGACAACGAGGCCGGAGAGGACGAGCAGCGGGCGGAAGGTCTTCTTGAGCATTGAGAAATCTCCTTACAAAGCTTGATAATGATCGTGAACTGGCTATCTGAGAAGCAATTCGAGACGACTTGTGGCCGAACCGTGAGCATCGAAAATTCAATACTGCTGAAAGACCGGCGCCAGTCGGGTTCCGTCGTTAAATACTATCGAAATTCAGAAGTAATGTCCATAAAATTTGCCACACTTTAGGGCGATTCAACCCAACGTTGCTCGCATTGGCCGCGCTCGATTCTGGGCACGGCCCAACGATGCTAAAATAACGGCTTGCTTATGGTGAAGCCACATCTGCCCGCGCCAGCCGAAACCCGCGAACTGGTCCCATACCCGACCGACAGCGAACTGCAGCATCTGTCGCGGACGGAGCGGGCGGCGTTCAGGCTGGTGCGGGAAATGAACCGCGGGGGATGGAAGCGGTTCTGGACCCTGTGCCAGCGTCATATCGGATCGCTATGGATATATCTGGCAACCTACAATCTGATGAACGTCCGCGGGCTCGAGAATTTCGAGATGGCTGATCCGTCGCGGCCCGTGATCCTCGTTGCGAACCATCGGTCCTTTTTCGATATGTACACGGTGTCGAGCGTGCTTTTTCGCAGGACGACGAGGCCGATCGAACTCTATTTTCCGGTCAGGGCAAAGTTTTTTTACGATAATCCGGTCGGCTGGTTGGTGAATCTTCTAATGGGCTGGTGGGCGATGTATCCGCCCTTTTTTCGGGAGCAAAAAGAGGCGGAAAAGCGTGCGTTTGACAAATTCTCGATGCGGGAGCTTGTCCGTCTATGCCGTGAAGGCGAAGGACGACTGATCGGTTTTCATCCTGAAGGCAAACGCAATCTAGATCCGGACCCGTATTCGCTTCTTCCTGGCCAGCCGGGGATCGGAAAGATCATTTTCGATTCGCAGCCGCAGGTGGTACCGGTGTTCATAGCCGGACTTGGAAACCGTCTCGCCCGGCAGATCTTGGGAAATTGGACCGGCGGCGAAAACATCAGAATATGGTTCGGCGAACCGCTTGACCTGGAGGAATTTTATAAAAAAAGAGATTCGCTCCGAACCCACAAAGAGATAAGCGACCATCTAATGACAAAAATAAGCGAGCTTGGGGAAAAAGACCGCGAGGAAAGGATGAATGGAAATAGGATTGGGTGATGTTTGGAACGGTGAAATTCAAGATGCAAATAAAAGGAATGATTGAGAGGGTCTAATAAAACGACACAAAAAAGTCTCTTATAATGGAGGGATTATGA
>DAOLDE010000010.1:0-123037 GCA_035327545.1 Pyrinomonadaceae bacterium
GCTTGGGGTGCGAGAGGTCGTGAGTTCAAATCTCGCCGTCCCGACCAATAAAAATGGGGCTTTCAGCGATTTCTGAAAGTCCCTTTTTTTCACGATGGTGGCAAGATGGTGGCAGTTTCCGTTTTCATACCTTTCTCCGATCAAAGTTTCCAGTAACTGATCATAACTTTTCACGGGTTGTGCATGGATTCGCCAACTGGAGCAAAAGTGCGCCGGTCGGTGCATTTTCGTTTCATTTTAGCTGAATTATGACTCCTGAACGGGCATTTCTTCAGGCACGTCTTTTGCCAATTTCGGCATTTGGAGGACATCGCAAATGGTTGAAGTAATTACCATCGAGAAAACTGAACTGATCCGGCTGATCGATGAGTCGGTTGCGGGAGCGATCGAGAAAGCGATCAGTACGGCGAAGCCGCCGGACATCATGACAAAGGCGGAGATCGCGAAGTATCTCAAGAAGTCGAACGCTACCATCAATCGATGGATGCGATATCACGGTCTCCCATATCACGGTGTCGGTCGTCCTACCTTCAATCGAGTGGAAGTGGACGAGTGGCTCGCACAGATCTGATCTAGCTATGGCAGTTTACAAACGCTATAAGGGTAAGAAAATCTCGTCGAAACATCCGGCTTACGCGACAGCAAGATGGTGGGTCTATAAACGAGTAAAGGGGTATGGAACGATTCATCAAGGCATTCCAGAAGCTCGCACGCGAGAAGAAGCTGAGCTGGCTGAAAGGCAGCTTCTGAAGCAGCTGTTCGACAAGTCCTACGGCATCACCGATACAACGACAACCTTTGAGAGCTTTGTCGAGTCAACCTATAGGAAGTACGTTGAGCAAAACAATGTGAACAAGGTGGCAAAGAATCAGTACATACGCGTGCTGTTAGGTCACTTTGGTAGCCGACCGCTGCATACGATCACTCCACAGGATTGCCGCGACTGCCAATTCAAACTCCAAACCAAGTCAAACAAACGGAAAAAGAAGAGCTCGCTCTCACCCTCCTCTATCAACCGGATAATGTCTACGGCGTCGAAGATCTTTAGCCTCGCGTGTGAGGAAGGAATACTTGATCGGAATCCGATGCAGTACGTTAAAGCGCTTCCGGAACCGCCACCCCGCAAGCGCCTACTAACCGCACAGCAAAAGGAAAGGTTGTGGCAGGAGTTGGAGAAAGATCAGCTAATGATCCGCCTTGTCATATTGGCGGTGAATCTGCCGCTTCGGCGAGGGCAACTGTTAGCCTTGGACGAGAGCGTAATCGATTTCGAGCAAGAGCAGATCGGCGTAATTCGATCTAAGGGAAGACCGCCCCGCTTGGTTCCCATGAACAAGACAGCAGCTTCAACGCTGCGAGCCATGATCGCGGACGGTCAATTGCCCTTTCCCCTCAAAGATTTTCGAAAGCGATGGCACCCGCTACTCATTCGGGCCGGCATCAATAGGCCCGGCGGGACACGCGAAGAAAACTACCACTTCCACGACCTGCGGACATACTTCGCGAGCGAGCTGATACGCAGAAACACCAATCCGTTAGTTGTACAGAATCTCTTCGCTCATTCAGATATGAGCATAACGAACATCTATGCTGAAACCGATTCCGATATGATGCTCGAAGCTGTTAAACGACTCGATGACGTCCAAGAAACCGCAACAATTCAATAAGCCCGCGGCCCGAATCGATCCGTATCAACTGAACTGACCTTACCAAGCTAGAGGGCCTACGCAATTTAGGAGAAGCCTAGTGACTGAACTCGTACCGTCAAGGCCGCCCACACGCTTTCCTGCAAACCGTTTTAGGATTATCATATGGGCTGGTTACGCCTGCTACGCCCTGTGAATCAGTGACGAATATTCGACGAAGATTGGTTCATCAACGATGAATTTAGACTTTCAAATGGGGGACAAGCAGTCGGCACGCAATATGTTCGGCTCTTATGGATGTTGCTCCCTCATTTCAGAGTACTGCCAATCCTAAACAGCAGGAGGCGATCGGCCATACGACTGGTCCATTGTTGATCATCGCGGGGCCTGGCTCCGGTAAAACTTTCACACTCGTCGAACGCGTTGTCTTCCTAATTTCACACCATCAGGTCGCTCCCGAAAAGCTCCTCATCCTTACATTCACGGACAAGGCAGCAGCAGAGCTTCGTACACGCATTTCTAATCGTCTTGTTGAGATGAACATTCGGTTCAATCTCAACGAGATGTATCTTGGAACTTTCCACTCGATATGTTTAAGGCTGCTTGAGGAGTTTCGCGAGTTTACGCGTCTGCGAAGGAACTACTCGCTGATGGACGAATTTGATCAGCAGTATTTTCTGTACCAGCGTCAGAAAAGGTTTGAAGCGATCGAGAACATCGAACTGTTGACGAGAGATCCAGGAAGAACTTCATCGTGGACACTGTCGAACAAGCTTCTCGGATGGATAAATAAGATCTCAGAAGAGGCTGTAGACCCGAACGAGCTCACGAAATCTAGCCGTGCCGAAATCAAGGCACTGGGCGAAGCGTGTAACCTCTATCACGACCTAATACAAGAAGAGAACGCTCTCGATTTCTCGACCATCCAGTTGGAAACCCTAAAACTACTGCGTGAACACGAAACGATTCGGAACGAGTTGAAGGGTCGATTCGAGCACGTGATGGTTGACGAGTATCAAGACACCAACACGATCCAAGAGTTGATTCTCAAGGAGATCACCGCCGAAAATCCGAATCTCTGCGCGGTAGGAGACGACGATCAGGGACTCTATCGTTTTAGAGGCGCGTCGATCAGAAATATTCTGCAGTTCCGCAATCAGTTCTCTTCGGGATGTGCCGAAGTGACGCTTTCGACCAACTATCGTTCGCATCCGGATATTATTCAGCGCTACGACACGTGGATGGGCGGGCATTTCTGGGACCATCAGGGAGCGGTATTTCGACTTGAGAAAACGATAGAGCCCAGACGGGACAAGACATTTCCCGAGACAGCAACCGCAGTTCGCGTTTCCGCTCACTCTCCACAGGCCTGGCACAACGAGGTGCTTGATTTCATTACAACACTTCGTGAAAAGGGCAGGCTATCGGATCTGAATCAAATCGCGTTTCTATTTAGATCTGTAAAGAACGACAAAGCCGTTGCTTTGGCGGACTTTCTCGAGAACAGCGGAATTCCAGTTTACTCGCCCCGGTCCAACATGTTCTTCGAGCGCGAAGAGATCCGTTTGATGATCGGTGCCCTGATATTCCTCTTTCCGCAATACGCCTCATTGCGGAAATGGCATCCGGAAATACACCTATCGATATGGGACTATTACGACAACCAATGTGTCCGTCCACTCCTTGAAGCGATCAAGGCTCCGGAGAATCAGGACCTGAGGGATTGGATCGTCCAACTCGCACGTAAGAACCAGAAGCTTTCCCAAAACACCGACTATTCCTTTGCAGATCTGCTTTACCAGCTGATCCAGTTTCCCTTGTTCAGTCGATATTTAGGTGACGAAGCGACCGGCGTCCGCGAATCAAGGGCGGGCCGCAATCTCGCGATCCTCTCCAAACTGCTCAGCAAATTCCAATACCTGCACAACGTCGTAGTTCTTCAGCCGAAGGATGTTGACGATAAGGTAACGCAGCTGTTCAATCAGTTTTTCCGGTTTCTTAAGGACGGGGGCATCAACGAGTACGAGGATGTCTCCGAGTACGCGCCGTCCGGATGTGTTTCGTTTCTGACGATCCATCAATCGAAAGGGCTTGAGTTCCCGGTGGTCTTCGTCGGTTCCATGGAAGCGGTTCCGTACAAGCAGCACAGCGACATCGATGAAATACTTGAGTCGGAGTATTACCATCGGCCGCCTTTCGAGCCGATCGAGAAGACCAAATACTACGACTTCTGGCGCCTGTACTACACCGCATTTTCGAGGGCACAGAACCTGCTTGTCTTGACGGCTGAGACCAAGGCTCCCGGCCGCGGACAGCGGCGAGTTCCTTCGACCTATCTCGAGGGTATCTGGAACGCCTTGCCGGATTGGAAGGAGCCGGTATTCAGACCCGAACTTCTCGAACTTGAGCCGGTGAAGACGGTGAATTTAAAACGCGAGTACTCGTTTACATCAGACATCATCCTGTTCGAAAACTGTGCCGAACAGTATCGCTTCTTTAGACAGCTCGAGTTTGCTCCGATCCGCACCAGTCCGATCTTGTTCGGTACGCTGGTTCACCAGACCATCGAAGACATTCATAAGACCGTTTTGCGTGGGGGAGAGAGCACTATCGATGAGGACCGGATCCGAAACTGGTTCGAGATCAATTACGCGGCTCTGAGTAAGAAGGAGCGGGTATATCTTTCCGAGTATCCGAGGATGGCCGCGCTCGAGCAGGTTCTCAGGTATTATCGACGCGAGAACCACGATTGGTCGCGGCTGAAAGAGGCAGAAGTCGATGTCTCGCTTGTGAAAGACGAGTACATTCTTGCCGGCACTATCGATTTGATCAGGGACGAGAATGCGGCACCGAATACGGTTGAGATCGTCGATTTCAAATCTGAGAAGAAACCGGATCTGTTCGATGAACGTGAGAAGATCGAACGGTACAAACGGCAGCTCGAAGTTTATTCGCACATCGTTCAGGAGCGGACGGGCCTGAACGTCAGCCGGATGCATTTATACTATACGTCCGAGGAATCGGGCAGTCCGTATATCACCTTCCCGAACGATGAGGCCGCGATCGGAAAGACGATCAAGAGCTTTGATGGCGTAGTTTCCCGGATAGAAAACAAGGACTTTGCGATCGCGGAGCGGCCGAAGAAGCTTTGCCGTAACTGCGACATTCGGTTTTATTGCGACGCAAAAGAGAAACGGGATGAATTGAATTGATGAAGCAAAAGGCAGCAGAAACAGAAACAGTCGACAAGATTGAATTCGAACCGATAAAGGGCTACCCGATGCTCTATTGGAAGGGCAAGCGACCTTTCACATCGACCCAGTACTACCCGGCGCAGTTAAAGGAAACCTACGGTCCTGAGGTGAACGGGTGGCGAAACCGCATCTACTGGGGCGACAACCTTCAAGTAATGTCGCACCTGTTGAAAGAGTTTCGAGGAAAGATCGACCTTATCTATATAGATCCGCCATTTGATTCGAAGGCCGATTACAAGAAGAAGATTCAGCTTAGAGGGCATTTCTTGCGAAACGATCAAAATGCTTTCGAAGAAAAACAGTACACGGACATATGGACTAACGATGAGTACTTGCAGTTCATGTACGAGAGGCTTGTTTTGCTCAGAGAGCTGCTATCAAAAGAAGGCAGCATCTATTTGCATTGTGATTGGCATAAACATCATTACCTGAGATGTCTTCTCGACGAAATATTTGGCGGGAATGGATTTCGAAATGAAGTGGTCTGGCAGAAATGTAACAGCAAGAACTACACCCAATCTAATTTCAGCAATATTCACGACACAATCCTTTTCTACACAAAAAGCGAAGAGTACAGCTTTAATGAGGTTTTTGAGGAGCTCGATCCCGAATACGTCCGTAAAGCCTATCGTCATACCGAACCGGACGGGCGCAAATATCGACTATTGCCACTTCATGCTCCAGGAATGCGAAAAGGAGCAACTGGTGGACTTTGGCGTGGGAAGCCTCCGCTACCCGGCAATCACTGGCGATTTCATCCTTCAACGCTCGATTCGATGCTTGACCAAGGGCTAATCGTAGATGACGAGAACGGCAACTCGAGTTATAAGAAATATCTGGAAAGTTCGAACGGGATTCGAACCGGAACCATTTGGCTTGACGCAAAACAGCTTCCTGCCTCAGAGGATTTAGAGTATCCAACCCAAAAACCAGAGGTCCTACTCGAACGAATAATCGAGGCTACTTCCAATCCAGGTGATCTTGTGTTTGATCCTTTCATGGGGAGTGGAACAACCCAAGCGGTCGCGATGGAACTGGGACGACGGTTTATCGGAGCGGACATAAACCTTGGAGCCATCCAGATAACTACGAAGCGTTTAGTCTCCTTGCAAGACCAGAGCCAATCAGAGAAGTTGCTAAAACAGGATGAAGACGAATTCAAGACGTCGGGGTTTGAGGTTTATAACGTAAACCATTACGACGTGTTTCGAAATCCCATTCAGGCGAAGGACATCTTGATCGAAGCATTAGAGGTTCAACCTTTACCCGCCTCGGTCGTCTACGACGGCGAGAAAGATGGTCGGTTGGTCAAGCTCATGCCGGTCAATCGGCTTGCTACGCGCGCAGACCTGAATGAGCTGATCGCCAATTTCGACTACAAGACACTCGAAAAGAAACATAACGAGAATCCGAATAAGCCGGTCGAAAAGCTGCTTCTTGTTTGCATGGGCCATGAACCGGATCTTGCCGCTCATCTACAGAAGGAAATGCTTCCGTTCAAGCTGGATATCGAGGTCGTTGATATTCTTCGTGATCGCTCGAAGCTCGAATTCAAACGGGATTCGGAGGCAAAGATCTCGTCCACAGAAACCGAACTGGTCATCGAGAAATTCTATCCGATGAATCTGCTGCAGAAGCTCTCGTTGTTCAAAGAGAACGTCGAAGATTGGCGCGAGCTGGTCGAATCGGTAATGATCGATTTCAACTACGACGGAGCTATCTTTCAGCCCACGCTGCTCGACATCCCGGAGAAGAACGAACTCGTCACGGGCAAATACGAGATCCCGGCCGACGCCGGGATCATCCGCGTAAAAATAACCGATCTCCTAAGCGAATCGCTGGAGGTCGATGCCTAGAGAATGGCGAAGAAGCAGAAACAAGTCGGTCTCGAGTTCGCATTCTTCGGTGCACTAAGGAATTTCTACGTCGAGAATCGCCGATTCATCCGATCTCACTACAAGGACCTATCAAAGAAGTTCCTCGACTTCAACGATCCGAAAGATAACGACGCCTATTTGCGAATCCCGCAGTTTGAAGCTCTGGAGATGTATATCTTCATCAAGGAGTATTGCAACAACGCTGCTGTACATCGACTTTTCAGGGAGTGGCTGGAGCGTCGAGATCTATTTGAGAAGCGCGGTAACGTCGCTGCCCGAGGCGGCCAGACAACGCTATTTGAGACGGTCACAGAGGAACAGTTCGAAGGGCTGTACAAGCAGATGCAGAAGAATTCGCGTAGATACTCGAACTACATCTACGCGCTAACGATGGGAACAGGAAAGACGATCCTGATGGCCACGTGCATCTTCTATGAGTTTCTTCTGGCCAACAAATTTCCTTTCGATGAACGCTATTGCCACAACGCGCTTGTTTTCGCCCCGGATAAGACGGTCCTGCATTCGCTGCGAGAGATAGTTGAGTTCGACAAAAGCCTGGTCGTTCCCAAGGAGTATGTGAACTGGTTGGATTCGCACCTAAAGTTCCACTTCCTCGATGAAGCTGGAACGACGCTGAACCTGCTCGATAGATCGAAGTTCAATATCGTTATATCGAATACGCAGAAGATCATCCTCAAGAAGCAGCACAAGGAGAAGACCGCTACGGACGCGCTGTTCGGCAGCGAGAAGGAAACTCACGAACGTCAACCTCCGGCCGAGCCGTCAGTTTACGATGAGATATCGGATCTGCTTGCTGAGGAGCCCGAAGAGGAGGGCGAACTCGCAACTAACCAGCGCTTCGAGAAATTAAAACGACTTTCGCAATTGGGAATCTACGTCGATGAGGCCCACCACGCGTTTGGCGACCCGCTCGCGAAAGACATGGGCGTGAAGACTTCGAAGACAAGTCTTCGGCTAACGATCGACGAGCTTGCCGCGAGTCTCGAGCGAACTGGCACCAAGATCGTTGCCTGTTTCAACTACACAGGTACGCCCTACATCGGCGACCAGGTATTGCCCGAAGTGATCTATGCCTACGGCCTAACCGAAGCGATCGAGAAGGGATTACTCAAGAAGGTCAAACGGCACGGTTATACGAATCCGCGCTCGGAAGAATTTGTTCAGTTAGCGATTGATAACTTCATCGAGAGCGTAAAAGAGGACGGAGAATTCGTGCGTCCTGAAGGTGTACTTCCCAAAATCGCATTCTTCGCTCCTACGATCGAGGACCTTAATTCGGAACTCCGCCCGGCGGTTGAGAAAGCGATCGCGAAGCACGGCTTTTCAGCCGAAAAGATTCTCGTGAATGTAGGCGATCCTAAGCTGACTTCGAACGACGAGATCCGTGAATTCAACAACCTCGATAAACCAACATCCGAAAAGCAGTTCATCCTTCTTGTAAATAAAGGTCGCGAGGGGTGGAACTGTAGGTCACTGTTCGGAGTCGCTCTTTTTCGAAAACCGAAGTCACGTGTTTTTGTCCTTCAGGCAACGATGCGTTGTCTACGGTCGATCGGAGATAAACAATATACCGGACAAATCTACCTAAGCGACGAAAACCTTCAGATCCTTGAGGACGAGCTTCAGCAGAACTTTAGAATCAGCGGCGACGATCTAGAGAACGCTGGAAAGGATAAGGAAACTGTCGAAGTCCGAGTTGTACCGCCGCCAGTCAAGATCAAGATCAAGAGAATTTCTTCTCGCTTCGAGATGCGTGATAAGCCAATCGAAGAAGGATTCGCACTGGGTCTCGAGCAAATTGATAAAGACAAATATCGACTTCTGCATATAGAGCAACAGGGATTAGAGGAGCATCGGAACGCCGCATTCAAGAAGGTAGAGGATTTGACCGCTCAGCGCGAGCGACGGTCATTCAGCGAAATAACTCTCGTTGCTGAGATCGCGAGATATCTGAACCTTCGGCCACTCCAGGTCGAAGAGATCGTTTCGCAAACGAAGGAAGGCATCGAGGGAATTCTTGAAAGCGTGAATGAGTTCAACGAACTTCTTTACGATGCAGTGATTCCCAAGATCTTCGACTCGCGCTACGAACTTCGCGAATTTAAGAGTGAGGACGAGCACGAGATTGAACTCGTGAAACCGCCGCCCGCCGGAAAGGATTTCTATTCTGTTCGCGCCGAGCCGGAAAAGATCGTGAGGAATATCGATTCGCAGATCGCCGAGTTTGTTTCGAAGAGTTTCCATCTCGACGCATACTGCTTCGACTCGAATCCGGAAAACGTCTTGTTTCGCGATCTACTGGCCGACGAACGCGTTAAGAAAATCTATTTCACCGGTATGCTAACGCACGGTCAGACGGACTTCTACATCCAGTACATTGACCCCGATTCGCACACCGTCAAGCGCTATTACCCGGACTTTCTTGTGCAGCTCGAAGATGATTCTTGGCTGATCGTTGAGGTGAAAGGAGACAATCTGATCGAAGCATCCGTAGTACAAGCGAAAGCGGCGTACGCCCGTCAACTCGCAGCCGCAAGTCAGATGAGGTATTCGATCATCAAGGGCACCGATGCGGGTGCGGGAAACTATGAGGAGTTATTGGTTCGCGGAATTTAACTGTCGCTACCCGGCTAGGTGAGGCCCGCGCGAGATGTTGAAGATCGTCTTGAATTTTGAATAAGACGTGAGTTTCTGAGAGTTCAATTTTTTCAGCTTTATGTGGTCGGACAACGAAACAGATATCGATTTATTAGGTTTTGATTATCTAGCAGACGCCGTTGTCTACTTGGTGCGGGATTCGCAGAAATAAAGTGATCCGAGGCAAAGGATAGAGCGACCAGCAAGAAAGTAGCCATTTCGAGGTGGCTTTGTGATGAGATGGAGGCTGTCGGAGCGTTCGACAAGGACGACAACGAGCGCCGTTTGAAATGGGCGAAGGAGTATCGAGCCCAGTTGTGAAAGACAAACAGAGCCTTTACAAGTTGGCGGGAATCAATCCCGAAGCGACATTTCACACTCTTCGAGCGGTAAGTGCCACGAATCGGGATGCTGCTGGGCAGGACTTTGGAGCTTTGCAAGACGAGATGGGTCACGCCAAAGGACGCGCGGTCACGCGGAAGCATTACATTCGCGCTGACGATCGATAGGTCATGGATGCGGTCGCCACATACGGCGAGTACCTTAGACGTCCGCGGAATGAAAGCGTGCTGGATGCAGAATTGGTGAGCCGATCAATGCAGGTCTGGGATAATTAATACGATCTATCTCAGACCCTAGGTTCTTAAGTCTGTAGGTGGACACCTTCAGATAGCAATAGACACGACTAACGAGCCAAGGACAGATAAGTACTCGGATATCCCCCGGAAATTCCCATGTGCTACCGACGGATTACGTAAAGGTCGTCGATGGTTCGGCGCAGATTGCAACTTTCCCCAGTTTCGGACGGGGTTTCATCCCGTTAGCCCGATCATGAGCTTCGGAGCCTCGGAGTGACGCTTGCGTTCTACTACGTTGCTCTGCACATGGTACTCGAAGTGATGGATGCAATTTTTGTCCGATACGACAAGCCGTTAACGGACCCCGACCGGGCATACATTCGCGAGCGTGATCGAGAGATCTGCTATTTACTGGATAGCTGGGCTCCTGACAACCACGTCGATCACATGCGAAGCAGGAAGAACTGCGGACCGAACGCCTACTGGAACCTTGCGTGAGCTTGTATTCAGTGTAGCCTAAGCAAAGAATCGCTGAATTCGTATGAGTTTCTCGCGGCATTATCTTTTCAACTGATCCGCCCCGTTTATGGCGACGAAAGGGTTCGGCAGGAATTTTCAATACAATAAATGACGGTATTTCCGCGCTCGCTGCATAGAGAGCATACGAATAAAGTGAAAAAAAACTCAGGTCTTGATGCACATTTCAAAAATGCATCCGTTTATCTGAATAGGTGGCGGGTAACGACTGTGGTTGGGGGGATATCGATGTTATGAGTGTTGAAAATTTGCCGGCGGCGGCGAACCGTTCCAAGACGGTGTTTGACGCGATATTTGCGAACGTGCCGCCGCTTGGCTCGCCAGAATACCTGAAGCTTCTCGAGACTGCGAGGTTAGCGGAGCTACCGGCTCAGGTGTTGGTCAAGGCGTTTAGACAGTTGGTAACTGCAGGAAGCCTAGATGCGGCCAATGCGACACTTGTCCGACTTTTTGGCGATCTCCGATTCGACTACATCGGGATCGTCAGGAAATTGGCTTCGTCGTACGAGCCGAAAGGGAATTTTAGCTACGACCCCGAAGACCTTGTCCAGGAGACGATCAAGGAGATCGTAAGGACCCTGCCAACCGACCGCGGAGCCATGGCGGAAGGAGCCTGGGTAACTTTTATCCAGCAGCGTTTCGCCGACGCGTGGCGTAACCTTTACGGCCGCGACGGCAAGAAGGATTCGGAAGGCCGAGTAGGTGTCTATACCGATCCGAAGACCGGGACGGAACACGATCCGGTTGAGGAAACGGACGCAAGCGAGGCCGATTGGCATACCCAGCTTAGAGAGGATGCCGCACCTTGGCTAGCAGAATTTATGGAGCGAGCCGTTGAAATGATCGAAGATCCGTTGATCCGGTACGTGATGAAGGACCAGCTAAGCGATGATCCTTCGCCGATATCCGCAGGGAAGTCCGAAGGAGGAAAACCCCCGCTTACGGAGCAGCTTGGGGTGAATCGGTTCAAGATACGCCGGGCCATCATGAGCGGAAGATCACGGCTCGCTGCAGAGTTGCTGAAGCAGCGGGAGAAAGATATCGACATGGAGTGGTTGAGGAAGTTTGCGGATTAGCACGCGGAACGCGGCCAGAACTATGCCATCGATAAAGCATAATGGATTCAGTTTGATAATTCGCACTAACGACCATGATCCTCCGCACGTCCACGTCGTCAAAGGAGAAGGTGAACTAGTCTTTATTCTGGGCGACGGGGAACCGTATCTCGAACGAGAACTCTCTCGGATGAAAAAAGGCGACGAGCGACATGCATTAGAGGCGGTCAAAGCACACAGGAAAGACCTGCTAGATCTATGGAGAAGGATACATGAGTGAGAAAACTTTTGACGAACAGTTTGAACGAGCTCGAAAGGCCGGAGAGGAGGCAAATAGGACCGAAGCTAGAGCAGCGTCGGCTTCATACGATCGCGAATCGAAACGGATCGTGATTCAGCTTGTGAACGGAGGAGAGTTTTCATTCCCGACCGCCTGGGTCTCCCGCTTGCGGGAAGCCGGTGACGAAGATCTTGCCGCGGTAGAGATCACTCCGTCGGGGGAAGGTCTGCACTGGGACAAGCTAGATGAGGACCTTAGCGTTCCCGCCTTGATCAACGGAATATACGGACCGGACGGTTACAACTCTGCGGTGTTTGATCGTCTTGCGGCCGAGTTGGAAGCCGCCTGGTTTGCCGAGCATGATCCGTTGGTTGTTGACCGGATCGCATCGCAAAATCCGCTGTATGCCAGCTATCTGTACGAGATCTTTAGCTTCCTGATCCAACACGAGGTAAATAGTGGAGAAAGGTCCGAAAGGGAGGTGACGGCGATTCGTGAGTGGCTTGATGGTCATGGCATCGAACAGATCCGACGTATGGCGGCCGAACTGAAGGGTCAGACACGTACGCTTACGACACCGGATCCCATACCGCCTCCACCCGAGAGCCGATCGGAGACGATCACTCCAGAACAACCAGACACCAAGACGATCGGGAAACTCTTAACGTTTCCCGATCTTCTCGGCGCTTACGCCAAGATAGAGCCGCACGAGGCCTTCGCTGAGATTGAGATCAATGACGACTTTCTTTACGTCCTTGGCGACCAGCCCGCTGGGGCGCAGCCGAAAATCAGAAACGAGATCGCCGATCGAGCCTTCAAGCGGTACGGAGTTCCGCGTGATCGATCGCTAGCCTCACTTCGCTCACAGTTGCCGAAAGCGGCACGAGATCGTTCAACCGGGCCAGGACAGTCTTTTCGGGAACAGCTCAGAGATCTGGATTTTACCGATGAACAACTCGAACTATGGCTGTCACTCGCGGATACGGAAGAATAAATAATGAACTCACTCCCAGTTGTAAAAGAAAAGGCTAGAGAATTTCGATCGGCGGTTTTGGAGCGCTCAACCGATCTTTTTGAAGGCCTTGTCGCGGAAGTCACCGCTCGCGGATATACGGTTCGTGCCGTTGGCGCATCGATCATCAAAAACGCAGATGCAGTCTTCACTCCTGCAGACAAACAGATCCGGTATAACAAGGAGCTGGATAAAGAACCTGCCAAACGGCTCGTAGCGATCGCTCACGAAGCCGGCCACATTATTCTCCATAAAAGGCTGGAAGAAGAAAGACTGCGTGGCGTGTCGCCGCTTTCACCCTACTTCAATACAGGCGGCCCCGCACTCGCACGCTACAACCGGCGTTCCCGCGAAGAGATCGAAGCAGATGCATTCGCCAACGAATTTGTATGTCCTAGCGGTGACGTGTTTGAGAAATGGCGCTCCGATCCGGAAGTTACGTCGGCAACCATCGCAAAGGAGTACGGGATTTCGCGGGGGATGGCTGCATCCCGACTGGCTGAAGGTCTTTTTGACGCGGAGCTGACATTCGCTTCGAAACCAGAGAAAATGAAGAAATTGACGTCTGACGATGAGAGCCAGATCAAAGCGGCACGTCATACGGGCTCTGCTGCGTTAGTGAATGCAGGTCCGGGAACAGGAAAAACTGCAACCCTCACGATGCGCGTCGACTACCTGCTCGGTAAACTTGACGCGAATCCGGACGAAATTCTGATCCTAACTTTCAGTAATGAAGCCGCAGAAGAACTGCGTAGTCGAATAGAAGATGTGTTCGGCCTTGAAAAGGCTGAGAGAATAGAGATCACAACCTTCCATGGTTTCGGGCATGCCGCCCTCCTGAGATGGGAGTCGGATCTTGATAAAGAATTTGTCATTCTGGATGAATCTCGACAAGAGGAACTTGTGTTCGAACTACTGGGTAGAACAGATTGCGATCCGATACTGCATTTGCGAGAGCCGCTCGAAACTGCCCGGGAGTGCGTCCGACAGATCACGAAGCTGAAGGAACGCAGAATCTCGCCTGATGAATTGGAAGAACGCATCAAAGAATGGGAGGCCGCAGAGCCTGATAAGCTTCTTAAGCATCGCGAGTCAAGAGCGTTACTGGAAATCTACCGTGCTTACGAGGCAGCAAAGACGGAACAAAACGTCGTCGACTTTGCGGACCTAATAAACTTTACCCTCGACATCCTAAAATCGAATCCGGAACTTGTCGCGGAGATGAGGAAGCAATACAAATGGGTGATGGTCGACGAATATCAGGACGTTAGCCGCTCCGTAGCCGAACTTCTCGGCAATATCTGCGGCCCTGATAATCCTCCCTGGGTTGTGGGAGATCTTCGCCAGGCGATCTATGTTTTCTGTGGAGCTGCTCCGGAAAACGTAACGAATTTTCCCACTGACTTTGTGGATGTCGAGGTCTTTGAGCTACGTAAAAACTATCGTTCGTGCGACCAAGTGATAGAAGTTGCAAATCAGTTTGCTGAGATCATGGGGCTCGGAGATCCGCCCGCTGACAGTAAGCCGCTTTGGGTTCGGGGTTCCGACGAAGTACGCCTCGTAGGCGAAGAACAAGCGATTAAGGTTGCCCGGGCGTATTCGGATGCCTCGGAGTATGACGGGATTGCGAGGCAGGTCGGCAAATGGTTGGAGCTAATTCCAGCTCACGAAATCGCTGTGCTTACCCGACGAAATAAAGATGTTCGTCAAGTTTGTATCGAGCTTGCTAAGCGCGGCGTAAAAGTCTCGACACCCGGTTTGATAACAATGGATGGGACGGCCGGACTGATGGCGTGCGTTTCATCGTTTATTGATGCTGAAGCGCCGTCCTTGCCTCGTGTCGTCTACGGACTGAACGCTCGCCGTTTTGGGACTCACGTTCTCGATAGGGCAATCACGTTATTGAGAGAGAACGCAGACACTATCGATCTGTCAGAAGAGCCGGACGGAGTTGCAATTCTGATTGAGCAAGTGGAAAGACTGAGAGCCGCGTTGGATAAGGTCAAATTCAAAGGAGATGCGTTTTCGGTGATGTGCGCCTTCCTGTTTGACGGCTCCGATCATCTTCGTCGTGTGTTGATCGATGACAACGAAACCCGCCGATCTATGGAGATCAGCGAACTACTTTCATCCCTTTCCTGGGCAGTCTCGTATCGGTACAGTCATCCGGCTGCATCCGCTCGCAATTCGCGGATAGGTTTCTCTCAGTTCTTTCGCGGAATCCTGGCTGCCGGACGGCCAGCACTTATCCCTCCTCAGAAGGTAGAGGGAGCAGTTCAGGTAATGACCTGTCATGCAAGTAAAGGTCTTGAGTTCCCGTGCGTTGCAGTTACGGGCCAGACCCTCTCAAAAATGCAGAACAAGAGTTGGCTCCCGCCCGGCATCGATTCAACTGAGGAAGAGAAACAACAAGCAGATGCACTTCTCTTTGTAGGAGCAACGCGTTCTAAGCGGTCGCTTGCCATCTCATATGCACAAACGGTCCAACGAAAGTTGCCGAATCTGCTCGTCGAGTGGATGAAGAGGTACTCGATAGAACCCGAACAGTGGCAAGTCGAAAGGTCAGCGGGTGAGGCTTACGAGTTTGATGCGATCTGGGGATTGCCGCAGGTCAGTCGGAGGCTTTCCGCCAGTAGTTTCGATCCTTCATGGTGCTCCCTTAAGGTTTACGTTCAGGACATCTACGGCGGCGAATTCCCAACTCTTGTAGACTCGCTTTACCCGCAGTTTTTTGGCTCAACGCGACGGGCAATTGGCGAGATCATTAGCCGAGTCGCTAGTGATGTGAGTGTTTCGGACGATGAGGCCGCAGCGATATTTATCGAACGATTCGAAAAAGAGTGGTTGATTAAGCATCCGCTGTACGAGATCTACAAGCGAAGAGGAATAGCGTTTGTAACTGGTTTCCTCGACCAGATCGAATCGATTCCCAAGCCCAAGGAGCTCATCGAGACAGATGAAGTGTTTGGCGGAGAGATCGGCGGCGATCCGCTAGGGATCAGGTTCGGCTTCATTGCGCACTATAAGGATCAGACGGGACTGACGCACGCAATCGTATTTCGACCAGAATCGCTAAAGCCGAAAAGTGGAGGCAGCGAACTCAACTGGTCGGAGTTTAAGAAATCGAATACGGCGATAATCCTGCTGCGATCGTTCGATGAGAATGTGACCCCGTGGCTCTACTCCGGGATGGACCGAAAGGCTTATCGACTGAAGTGGAAGGCTAAGGGAAAAGGAACGCCGGTCGAAGTAGAGATCGCAGCGATCGTCGATAAGCGTTCGGCTATTTCCGAAGGACGTTTTGAAGGTTCAGCAGACGAGTTCTGGTGTGAGACCAAATGTGAGAATCGCCCAAATTGTCCTTTCTGGATGAAAGCATCGTTATCGACGAACTAGCTAACGTTCAACCGCACATAAGGCACCATCGTTCCGTTTATAGATGTGGAGGCGAACAACCCTCCGCATCTTTTTCTTTCAAAGAGGTATACAGAACGATGGCAGAGAAAAACAAAGACAAAGAGAAGGGCAATGGCGGTGGGCCGCCGACCGTCAAGCTTCGGATCCAGACGCCACGCGGTGAATGGAATATGACTAACCCGTCGGATGCTGCAAAACGTCCGGTTTATCCGATCTCGACGAAGATCGAACAGGTGATCGCGGATACGCGGGCAGTTTTCGGTTTCGTCGAAGATGACAATCAGTACAAGCTGTTCCACGGAACGGACCCGCTTGAGCCGCAGCGGCCGCTGGCAAGTTATCACTTCGTCGACGGAACGCTGCTCATCCTGAGCGTGCAGGGTGGGAACGCCTATCAGCACGTTGAACCGGCTGTGTCGCTAGAGGCGATCCAGTCCGAACTGATGGAGGCTGCCGCATACGCGGCCTCCATCGGTGTTGAACTTGACCATAAAGATCTCACGCCAGAGAACCTCGTCTTCAAGATGCGGTTCTTCAATCGTACCGGCGAATCTTTTTTTGCCCGCTTCGACTGCACCGAATACCCTCTCCTTCCGCCCTTCATCGAGTTCACGGACGAATCAGGTGGCAGCGTGGGTCAAAAGAATATGTATCCGTCCTGTTTCCACGCGTCACCTTGCGTGTGCATGCGATACAGCCGAAAGGCTTATCAAGAGCACGGCGGGCCGCACGGCGAATGGCGGATGATCGACTGGCATCTTGCAACTTCCGGCGGCGGTCCCATCGGCACGCTTGGGATGATCATCAGCGATCTGCACGCGAAGATCCTCGAATGCCCGGGGCGGATGCAGTAAGGGGGTGGCAAAATGCAGAGTAAAAAAGTTTATATTACCGACGTCCTTTGGGAACGTTCGAGGAGATTGCTTAACAGCTTCGCGGCCGTTGGGTCTGAAGCGACCGAAGGAATCGTCTATTGGTTCGGGTTTGAAACTGCCGACGTCGGCATTGTGACCACCTTGCTTGTTCCCGATGCCACCGCGAGCTGGGGATGTATCTCGACATCCGCCGAAGCGAACGCGGAGGTGTTAATGAGCGTTGTCGGCACGCCGCTTGTACTCATCGGCCAGGCCCATTCGCATCCCGGAAGCGACGTCAGCCACTCTCCGATTGACGATCGTCAGACGTTTCCGCGTTTCGAAGGAGCGATATCCGTTGTGGTTCCGCACTTCGCACGAAACGTAGTGGGCCTTCAAGAATGCGGAGTTCACAGATTCGTCGACGGAGCCTATAAGAATGTTCCGCCGAGTGAGAACGAGGATCATCTGGTCGTGCTGCTCGGCGAGCACAACTTCAGGAAGCAGTCGAAAAGTAAATCGCAATGAGAGATAACCCTAAAGACATTCGGAACGCGATAGCTGCAAGATGGCCGACGTCCGATGATTTCTATCGCGAGCGCGATGACCGCACTCTTCGTGAGTCGCCGGAGCTAACTGCCTACGCAGGCCGTCCGGTCGAGATCCTGATAAGTCTGTCTTCTGCGGAATCGCCCGCGACGCAACAGGCAGCGTTGGTCGCCTGTAATCTTGCCGCCCGATGGGCTCGCAACATAACTGTTGTCATGCCAAACGGGACACGGATCTTGAGTGATTTAAATCGCAGAAGTTATACGTATCTTGCGGAACGCATCATCACCGAAATGCACGGAGCCGACCCGTTCGGTCGCTATCGAATCGTGGCGAGCGAATCGTATTTGGGTGCCGGCGAGGCTCTTCGATTGTTTATCGGTAACTGGGATCTCGATACCGGCAGAATTCGCATCCAGGATGACGACTTTCTCGTAGCCAGTACCGGCGAATACGCCGTCGGGCGAAGAGGGCAACCCTTCTCCCCGTCTGAAGAACAACCGGCCTTCGCCCCAGCGTCCGCGCTGGCGGCATCGCTCGGCGTGGCGGATCTGTTCAAGAGGGCGATCGGGCATCCGAAAGAGCACTGGGTCGCGACATTCAATTGGAACCTCATCGATCAGTCGCTGCGTGAAAAGATCGGCCCATCGATCGGACGGTTCACCAATATGCCTGATATCGGTAAAGTCCTGCTCGCTGGTGTGGGAGCGATAGGTTCTTCACTCGCCTATATGTTGGACCTCGCAGGGGCGACGGGGAAGGTTGCCCTGCTCGATCGCGACCGGGTCGAGGCGTCAAATCTCAACCGTTCGTTAATCTTCGACGTCGCTCACGTACTCGCAAATGCGACGAAAACGGAGCTAACCGAAGAGTTCCTAAGATCGTCGCGTCTTTCGGTCGATCGGCTCGATGGGACGTGGCGCGAAAATTCCGCGACCATTGCCGCCTCGAATTACGACGTTTGGCTCAGCTTCACGAACGAAGATGGAGCCTGGGCGCAGCTGCCGTTTCAACTGCCACCGGTCGTGATTCAGGGCACGACGACCAGCGGATGGGGTTTCGGAGCGGGTCGGCACATTCCGCGGAAAGAAGACTGCACGCTATGCCGAATGCCGCGGCCCAGGGCCGAGTTTCGCGGCCCGTGTGCCGAGGGCGACATCGCCCCGGTCGAACCCGATACCCCAATCCGGGCATCTCTACCTTTTCTATCGGCAGCGTCGGCCGCGTTGGTGTTTGCGGAGTTGTTGAAACTAGCTTTGCCCGAGATGCAACGCGTCCCAAATGAAATTTCCGGGGATCTCAAAACCGAGCTTGCTGCGGTTACTAGCATTAGGCGTCTCGCGAATCCGAGCTGTCCCGGTTGCAGAGTCGTACAGTCCGATTTGTGGCAAAAGCGCGGAGGCCGCGGTCGATTTTCCGACTTATCTGCTTAGGTGGCGTCCACTGTTTTCCAAACCCATGCATTTGAATCACACATTCAAATATTAGGGCTATAGGTCTATCGGAAGTCTCCAAGCGGGTTAAACGTTGCCCAGTAGTAGGGCTTGTGGTACCCCAACTCTTTATTGTTGATCATGGAAATTGCGGATTTCTGTAAGGCTATTGAGAAGGCTGCAAAATTCGCTGTTTAATGCTATTTTTCTTGAGCTTGGCATAACCTACCGGCACGTTGACGGCAACAGATTCACATGGGCAGGCCCTGATGCGGGAAGCAACTTGCAGAGATCTATCGGAAGTCTCCTACGAGCGTGAAGGCTGCCCAGTGATAAGGTTCGTGAGATCCAAATGATTTGTTTCTGATCATTTCGATAGACGTACGCTGCAAGGCCTCCACGGGTGAGAGGCCGTTCTTGTAGTGCTTATAGAACCCTTGGGTGAACTGTCCGGCCGTCTTGTCGTTCGCCTCCCACTGTGCGGAGATCACTGTCGTTGCCCCGGCTCCCATCGCCCCCCAAGCAAGACTAACGAGCCCTTCGCCGTTCAGAACACTGCTTGTGTCGCACGAAGCCAGAAATACGAGACTGCCTTTGTTGAAGCTAAGACTTAGGAGATCATTGACGGTAACGCGACCATCGTGGGCTCCGGCCGCTCGGAAGGCAAGGAAGGATTTAAGCGGTTGTTCGCCATCGACCTGAGCATGCATTGATAGGTGAATAATGTCGGCGCTGCCCGAATGCCGCCGAAGATCCGCAGCCGTAGCAGCAAGGTTAGCTCTTGATCCGTAAAGACCTGCTACGCTAGATGCTTCGGAATCTGCGAACCGCAGCTTGAGATTGTTGAACGAGGAATTGGAGAACGAGCGCATAGTTCGTCTGTTCGGCTTTGGTTGGCTCAGGTGTTCCAGCAATAGGGAAACAGAGGGTGAATAACTGATAAGTTTCTCCTCAATGAGGTAACGTACCCCATCGGGACTTAGAGCTTGAAAGGGAATTTTCCAGAGATGTTTGTCCGGGATGATGACGAGATGTTTTCCGGTGAGTGCAAGCGGTTTCAAAAGTTTGTCAAAAAGTTCCTTGCCGTCCCTTTTGAAGAAAATAGATTGTTTTATTTTCCAATGAACCGCCTCAGCGTCCTTGGCTAACTCGACTTCTGTGACTGGAACTTCAACCGATTTCAGCGCCTTTCCTTTTTCCCAGACGAACGCAGTGAGGCGTCCGTCAAGGGCGAAGGAGTATGAAACGATTGCCACATTTTGGAGGTCTCGAATTTGATCTAATTTGGCAAGGTCAACTTGGGCTAATGCTAGCCGAGGAAGAGCCATCGTTACAGATCGCTCAAATTCCTCGAGTTTCTCGGAAGCAACGGGATTAAGGACAAATTCCGCAGAAAGCTCGCCGGCGCGGCTCTGAAGCTCCGGCGACAATCCCGGCCGGGGTCGGCTAATCGCGCCATCTATCCGGTCCTTTAGGATCCGGCCTTTTAGATAGTCACTTGACTGTAGTGCCAGTTGCGGTTGTTCCAAATGGATTTGAGTGAGGAGGCGATAGGCAATATGAAACGTTTCAGATAACCCCAGCGAAAGAGACCCGCCTTCTACGGCTAAAATCTCGTCGATCAGACTGATCGCTTTTTCCAAGTACTCTAGACACTCTTGCTTCCGACTCGTAGGGAAGTACGCTGTTGCAAGCGATAAATATACCTGCGGCAAGTCCTCTCGAAAATTACTCTCGACGATCAAATCGAGTAATTCGTTATTCAGTACGATCACAGTCTCCCAATCTCGGGAATTCTCCGCGATTATTATCTTCCAATTTGGGATTAAGAATTTGGAGGTCTTCTCGATCTTCTCAAGATCGCCGAAGATCCGGTTGGATGCTTCTCTTCGACCTTCAAACGCGTGAATAACAGCTTCACCCAGCAGACGTTCCTGCAAATACTCGGCATCGGAGTCAAGATCTGTCAACCGCCGATGGTATTCCTTTGCCTTAATAATCTCGCGGCGGTAAAGGGCGTCGAATAGTAGCGACGATAAGAAATCTCGAGCTTGTCGTCGACCCTTACTGTTTAGCGACGCAATCAGGCCTTTCTCATATACAGCTAAGGCCCGGTGCTTCTGTCCAGTGGCGTTGAGAGCCGAAGCGTACTCGAGGAGTGCCTGCCGAAATCTACTTTTATAAACGCTTCGTTCGGATATGTCCGCTAGGATCCGGAAGTATTCCAGACTTTTTGAGTAGTTCAATTTCGCTGACCACGCAAGGGCAAGAAATCTGTAGGTATCAAGCTTTCCTTCAGATACGGGCTGCTTATCGAAAAGCCTTTCGGCGTTCTCGAGCCACGAGATTGCCGAAATATCGTAGCCGGCTTTAAAAAGAGCTCGCCCGACGCCTAAGTTGTATTCCGCCTGGATTTCGCGGTCAAGCGGCGCTAGCCCTCGGGCTTTGTTGAGTTCCTCGATCGACCGTGCGATTTTCTTTTCAGATCGATACGATTCGGCAAGCGTTAGATGAGCCAACGCGAATAGACGAGGTGGTGCCGAATGCTCCTCCAAAAATTCGAAGGTTCTACCCGTAGTCGCCGCGGCTTCGGTATAGCGAGCAAGCGCGATCAAGGCCTTCGCTTTCGTGTCGTAACTTAAAAAGATCCGCTGTACATCGCCCTTCTTCTTATGGTCAACAGTACCGACTCGGACACGTGCAGCCGACTCGAAATCGCCTTCCCATAGCGCCAACTGAGACCGCATCAAGTCGCTCTGGCCCGATGCTGCTGTTATGAAAAACAAGGAAAGTAACAAGCCGGCTAGTGTAAACCGGCTTGTTATCAACAAAGCCTTGGAATACATGGCTTATCTCTCCGGCGGACGGCAATCAGGGCCGCCCGGTTTGCAGCCGCCGCATGTCCGAACCGGGCAATTGTCGTCACCTGAACCGCTAAGAAAGAACGAAACAGCCGAGCTAACGGCTAAGTCAAAAAATGAGAAGAATCCACTTCCGCCCGAGCCTACGGCAAACACGTTTCCAACCAGTGTCGTAGATAATATTGTTGCCAGAACGACTGACCTTAGTTTTTTCATTTATTTTCTCCTTTGTTCAATTTGGGTTTTGAGGAATTTGTAAATTGAGGCAAATGTATATCGTCCACCGAAACCGTGACCGTCCTCGGTGGAGTAGATGTACCATACCTCCGTGTTTTGTTTTTGTAGCTGATTTTTCAGGTCGACAACATCGGCCTCGGGAATCCGTCCGTCACGTTGTCCTCTCGTCAGCAGTAGGGGGATCTTGTTCCACTGGTCCGCATTGTTTAGGGGCGACAATGCATCCAGCTTAACCATTAGGGCTTCATCTTTTGGATCGCCGTATTCTATCTTCGCAAAATCGTCTACCCAGCTCTGCGAAAGATATCCCCGAATAGAGACGATTGGGGACTCGGCGATCACGGCCTTGATCCTCGAAGGTTCAAACATGGCAGCGGACAGAACAACAAATCCGCCATAGCTTTCGCCTCGCAAGTACATCTGGTCCGGATCAAGGTCTTCTTGCTTTTCCACCCAATCGAGCAGCGCCCGTATATCTTTAACAGCGTGTTCCCGCTTTTCGCGATCGTCAGCGTTCATGAACTCGCTGCCGAACCCTGAAGAGCCTCGGATATTCGTGTGAATGATCGCGATCCCGAGTTGCGAAGCGAGTGTGGTGTCGTTGGAGTTGAAGACGGGCCTATCGAGAAGTTGAGGCCCCCCGTGGACTCGAATGAGAACCGGGTGGCGTCGCGCCCCGGTACGAGGTCGGACGATGTAACCGGAAATCTCCTTCTTGTCGAACGAATTCCACTTAATGATTTCCGGGGGATCCACTTTTCCATCGAGTGCCTCCGGCAACCGTTCCTTCGTCCAGTCCGTTGCGGTGCCGGTCGTTAGGTTGAACGACTTTATCGAGGCAGGCTTTCCGTTATTCTCGATCGTGTAGATCACCTCATCGTTACCCAACCATCGCGTGTTCCATATGACAAACGATCCTTTGAAGAACGGCGGGCTTTCCTTTATTACGCGACCTTTCTTAAACTTAAATACTCTTAGCCGATCTACACCATCGCGGGTTTCCTGGATCAGCAGGTTGTCGAATCGAGGTGACAGTTTGAAATCGTGTATGGAAGCTAAGTCCCTGGGAAGGTTTAATGCCTTGGCACGACGACTCTTGAGATCGAAGGCGACTAGACAAGTCCGCCCTTTGCAAAGATCAGTTCCGTCGGAACTGTAAACGACATACCCGCCAGCCAGGCCTCCTTTGGAAGAATTACCCTTATCCTCTACGGTCGCGAGCGTATTTGTCGCGAACTCAAACGAATAGAGAGACTGGTTCGAGGACGACTTCCAATGCTTAAGTAAAACTCGCTTTTCATCCGCGTCAAGGACGTACCAGATGCCCTTGAGATCGACTTTGAAGCACGTCTCACCCGAAGCGACGGACTGGCACAGTTTGGATATCTTCGACTCGTAATCGATCTTTGTGTAATAGACTTGCTCGCCCGCCCGACCCCAAACGGCGGACTCGATCGACTCGTCTTTGCCGGTCAACCTTGCCGCCTTTTTAACGGAGCGATCCCTAAAATCGTAAAGATAGAGCTGGAAGTTGTCTGGGTCTTCGTGGTCCGAAGTGAATATAAACGAGCGACCGTCAGGACTAACTCTGACGGAGTGGGGAACCCCGTTTTCGGTAAGCTTAATCGGTTTGGAGAGTGGTGTCTGGAGTAGATAAACATTACTCGTTTCATCCGTGACCAGCAGCCTTCGATTCTTTTGATCGGCATCCCAGATTAAATTGCTCCTAATTTCCGAAGGCTCATAAAAGAGCTTGCTCACTTCAGAATTCAGGATCGGCGGCACGCCCTCAACTCGGTATGATGCAGGCACTGGAAAGAGATCATTGTTCTGGGAAAGCACCGGCGAGACAAGGAGAAATACCATGGCCACTAATAGCGCCCAGTCTACCCACGTATTTCTTCGGACCAATCTCTTTATCTCCATCTTCTTCAACATTCTCCCTCGTTGACTTTCATTCGTTTGCCAGGCAACGCATGGTCGATCTGGCCTTCCTCTTATATCCGCTCACCGACGATCCGAAATCCTTAGCAGTGAATTTCTGCGAACCGACGTAGAGATTCTGGCCATCCTCAAGCGTTATCACTATCTTCCATTTGTACGCCTTGGTCGGATGCAGTGGTTTCCTGAGCACGTAAGCGGTTTCCGCGTCTGTTTCGAACTCATCGATCAGAACCTCGCTGTCGTCCGAAACATACAGATGATATTTAGCGGCCTTTGGAACTGGTTTCCACCTCAGAACCAGATCGGTACTATTGGAGCCAACTTCCACGTCTATCGCTTTTCCAAGAGTACACGGGGTAATTGCCCCTCTTGTGGTGGATATGTTTCTTTTGCTACTGCTCTGGGGGCGCTTGACGCTCGATGTGGCTAGTGCGGCAGGCTTAGCTCGAAGATCGCTTGACCCTCCATCGCTCTTTCTTGAGTTTGGCGAGTTGACGGTGGAGTCACTTCCGGGATCCTCTGCAGTTAGGGCATTCCGTTGGCTGGGTAGATCGTTATTCGGATTGATATCCGGAATCGGAATCGGATTTTCGAGTTCAAACGAACGCGCAACGTCGGTGTCTATGATTCGCTCATTCGAAACGCTTAGGATGATTATAGCTCCGAGGCTGACCACGACCGCCAACATCCCACCCGCCAATGCCAAACGATTCCGCTTACCAAAGAGCCCGGCGAACCATCCTCCGAAGCTCCGTTCGACTGATGATGGAACCTGGTCCTTTTGTCCTTCGCTGTAGTCGTTTTCGCTCGTGATGGCAGTCCAAACACGAGCCGCGTTTGGGAGTGGCAGCAGGCTTCGGCATTCCACACATCGGATCAAGTGCCCGCCAATCACGCGTGAGTCGCTTGCGGCGAGAGCCCCGGTGCCGAAGGCCTCAATCTGGTTCCTTGTTACGTGGTCCGATATCTTCATCTTCCAATCGATCCTTCGAGCTTTACGCGAGCCTGGTACCTGGCCTTCTTGATTGAGCCAGCTGTTCCACCAGCGATTTCAGCAATCTCAATGTCCGTCATTGGCAACCGATCTCGAACCGAGTCCCAACCCACGTCAGTAAGTTCCAATACCATTGCCAAATCCTCTTCCGTAGCTCCGATCTGGAGAAAATAGATAGTCAAATCTTGTGAGTGAAGCAGTAGCGATCGACGCTGCCGCAACGATAGTTCGCAAGTTGCTTGCCAGACTTGTTGGATCAGAGAAAAAACTTCGACATCGGTTTGATCCGCGGCAGATTGTTGCTGAACGTCGGAAACTTCTTCAAGCGGGACGTTCGGTAGTCGACCCTCGCGCGACAGCTGTCGATTTATTTCGTTATAGGCAGTCCGTGCAGCAAAAGCGTTCCAGTCGTCGCCGGACATCTGCTCGCTCTTTTCCTGGTACTTCGAACCCCAACGCCAAATCCTTAGGGCTACGTCTTGCACTAGATCGGACTTACTCTCTGGATCCACATGCGAACGGCGTCGGGAGACTATTCGTTGGACGATTGGTAACGAGGCGAGGAAGGAACTCTCTGTGGGCGCACCCTCCGCATCCGGCGTGCGCTTCGCATCCTTTCTGTCGTATCCGCCGTGTGGCGGAAGGTCTTCAAAAAGAGATTCGATCATTCTGTCTCTCTCGTCGAAGCAGGATTCTCACAGAATCTAAGGCACAGAGTCCCTAATTACCTTCTGTTCCTAATGGAGACGGTTCTGCGATATCTTCCTCGAAAAACCTGCCCTTGAGAGTAACCTCGTGCTTGGGGTTAGGTTCTTACAGTTAGATATGTAACTTTGCGGCTTGGGTTTTCGTGATTTCTACGGCAGGAAAACACTGGCCGGGTCGTTCTCGATTACATAAATATTGCATTAGCCAGAGAAAATTAGTCAACCGTTACAACAAACAAGAGCTCAGACCAAAAGCTCACTAAAAAGACATTCCAGACCTCTTTTCTCTTGGTAAACAATTGGGTAAGCAAAACTCATACCGTAAGACCCGTGGATGACACACAGTCGCTCGTGGCTCGGCACGTCATTCGAAGCTTCCTAGGATAAATAGAGTGTCGCGATGCTGACGTTTGGTTCATTACTAATCCTCTTGGTGCATGAATGAACCAGACCGGTGCAAAAATTCGCCAGTTTTTGTTCCTAATTCCCTCTGTCGGCCAACCCCACTAAAAGCTTGTGATCCTTTTCCAGTCCGGGCCCTCCTTGTTTGTCCCAATTACTGATCCGAGTTCACGCGTCCCGCGCCGAATGCGGCACGAGCACATGGCGATTTAGTCCCGTGACGTTGGATCCAACCAGGCTGCTTTTTTGATTTTTCCCCCAGGTCTTGGTCCAGCAGCCGGAAAAAATGCTGTCGGCGGAAAATGTCATTTATAAGCTGAGTGGACGGTCGGTTATGAAAAACGGGGCGGCTGGCAGACAACAGCCCCCAACCGGCAGAGGTTTCGACAATGCGGGCGATGGGTAAAACCTTCGGCGTTGTCCAGAGCTCAAAGATTCGACTAAGGAGCGATTAAACAAAATGTCAGCAAACATTTCGATCATAGGAAATCTCGGAAAGGCACCTGAAACGAAGATCAGCGAAAACGGTACGCTGATGGCGAGCTTCTCAATTGCCTCTAACACTTTCAAAAGCACGTCCGCGGGGAAGGAGCAGAAGACCGACTGGTTCCGCGTCATTGCCTTCGGGAAGCAAGCGGAGACCTTGGCGCGTTACGTCAAAAAGGGCTCAGGCCTCGCCGTTCAGGGCCGGCTCTCGTTCAATCCCTGGCTTGACCGCAATGGCGAGCCGCAGGCGGGTGCCGATATCATTCTGCAGGAATTTCAGTTCCTCCCCGGCGCGCGACGCGATGACGCCGGTGAGGGCGGAGCCGCTTCCGCATACGTACCCGAGGCGGTGCAGGAGGTCGGACAACGCGCAATGGCTTCGTGATCCTCTTTCAAACGAGCCCTTCACCAACGGACCATCGCATCAGCGATCGGGATAATCACATTCTGGCCAAGCGGTGGTCCGTCCTCTCAATCTGCACAGATGAGATACAAGATCGAGCGCATGCGATTGATCAGTCGCGAATATGTACGAGCGAATCGCGACAAGCTGTTCCTGTTTGGGGACAACTTGGAGCGACGCGGCTTTGGCGGACAAGCGCGGTCGATGAGAGGTGAACCGAACGCCATCGGGATACCGACGAAAAAGAGTCCGAGCTATGAGGATGCGGCGTTCTTTACGGATAAAGAATTCGAGCAGAACAAGGTAGCGATCGATCGCGCATTCGCCGAAATCGCCCAGAAAGCAGCCTCGTTTGAAACTCAAGTGATCGTCATTCCCTCGAACGGTCTCGGTACGGGACGTGCACAACTTAAGCGGCGGTCAGCCCGCACCTTCGCATACCTTCAGAGCCGGCTTGCCGAACTTGCCGATTCCTTGTAGTCGAGCGCCTTCCTTCCAGCTCCCACTTGTCCTATCCACAACTTGAGAGGGATTTTCGAGCCTGAAAGCGAGTGATTTTATTAGTTCGGGCATAGGAAGCGCTGCCCAAAAATCACGCGTTTCTCCGGCTTCCCACTGGCCGGTTAAGGAGAGGGAAAAATGGCAACACAGATCAATATCGAACAACTAAGAAACTTTGCACCGCAGAATCCGATCCTGGCTTTCTCGCTTCAGGACACAGGCTCTCCGATGCATGACTGGTATGCCCATCTCGGTAGAAATCCCTTGCGCCGGCGTGAGCTCGAAGAGTTCGCGATTCTCGGAGACGTTGTAGTGAGGATAGCCGACGAACTGGAGCCCGAACCGTTCGAACGGGTGAAGATCATGTCGCTCGAATACGCTAGGCGCATCCTTGGTAATGAAGATGATGCTCGCGAATTCGTTCGCTGCGTCAAGGCGATCGCCAGCCCCGATGCGGGACCGTTCGAGTTCGGACAGATAGCTTCCTATTACTACGGCGAGATCCGCCGACGCTGCATCGCTGATGTGCTCAAAGAGATGGGGCTCCTTGGCTTGGAGATGACTGCGGTTACAAGCACCGTAGCCGAGCGTGAGATATCGACCGAAGAGTCACGCACGATCGAGCAGAAACTCACGGTTGCGGATCAGCGCCGCGTAAAGGAAGTGGCACGGAACCGTAAGCCATTTCCACCACGGACTCCCAACTTTGACGAGGAATTGAAGTATGCGATTCAAAGGGTCGGGCGACGACGGGTCAGCCGGATGATATATGACGACTTCGCCGCCTTTTATCTCGAAGATGGCGATAAATCCATCGAGGATCTTGATCGCGACTTCCTCACGTTCGAGAGTCTGGAACAATACGACGAGAACGGTATCGTCGGACTTACGATGAACTCAGGTCAGCGATCAGTTGTCGTCTTCGACTTCGACTGTGAACTCGATGCTTCATGTCTGCCTTTAGAAGCCAGGAGTATTGCTTCCGAACTGGGACGTCTTTTCGTCGGTCATTCGCTCGGCGGAGCATCTGTCCGAAATGCACGTGATCTCATCGCAGCGGCGGAAGCGGATCGGAACGAATGGGTCGCATTTTCGACCGGGCGAGCGCAGCCCGTGACGCCAATGAAAAGTACGGGAGAGGACCCAACGCGTCCGTTTTCGGACCAAGAGTTCGAGGCGTGGCTCGGCGTCAAGCTGGATCAGCTCTACGGAAGGAGCGTCACTCGCTCGGCGCGCCGGATACGATCATACGGACAAGGCCGAACATTCGAATACATGGTCGATCAGGAGGTCAATCCGGACCATGAAGAGATGCAGTACGTTGCTTGCGTTTGTCGCGTCCTTTGGAATCGCCAGTACGAAGACTTTCATCTCAGAAGTCTGCGTCATCAGGCATATCAGGAGCTTTACGTCGCCCTTCGAGACGCTGTCGATACGTCACATGTTGCGGAACTCAAGAAGCAGGCGTATGCGTCGTTCAAAGAGCATCTGACCCTCTCTCTTAAAGAATTCACTGCGCTGAATACGGTCGCAAAATCCCAGGAAGTTCGTCTGCGTGATCGTATCTCTCCCCTAACCCGAAAATGGCTTCAGACGATCGCTAATGCCTCATCGGGGAAGCTGCGGTTCCTGAAGTTCTCGCTCTACAACGACGTGGACGCGAAGGCAATGAAGCGGCAGGAGAAACAGTGCCTTTGGGACGCCGTTCGAAGCCGCGAGGCTCAACTGAAAGTTGAGACCAATACAATTGCTGAGCGGATACAGAAGAGCACGGCGGAGCGACGACACGTCAGGGTCATACACGCAGCCTGAGGCAAGTAAATAGACAAAAGAAGCGGCGGTCGAACATACGACAGTTTTGATCTTCAGATCATAGGTCGAACAGATTTGGCTGTCGCTTCAACGCTTATAAGGATAACAAAGGAGAAAAATATCATGTCAGCATCGATCTCAATTCTCGGGAACACAGGCGGTAATGCAGAACTTCGGTATTCGCAGGAGGGCTTGCCGATCGCATCATTTTCGATAGCCTCGAACTCTTTCAGGAAAACCCAAGAGGGGAAGGTCCAGGTCACCGAGTGGTTCAACGTAACGGCGTTCGGAAAAGTCGCAGAGATTCTGGCGGCAAACGTCAAAAAGGGCACTCATTTGTTAGTGCTCGGAAAGCTCACCTTCAAACCGTGGGTAACGAAGAACAACGAACCTCGTGCCGGGGCGGAGGTCATTCTCCAGTCATTCGAATTCGCGGGTGGCAACCGAAACGGCAATGGTGACGCCGGTGTGGAAATGGTTGCGGAGGAGCCGAGTTATACCGGTCCGGCGGTTGAAACGGCGGGCAGCGAGCCGTTTGCGGACCAGTTTTGATCGGTAGGCTGTAGACGGACAAAAGCAATTTTGGGCATCGGCTATCCGGCGCCCTTTTTTCTGCCTATCACGCGTGAACTGAACCCGGTGACTACTGTGAGATTTGAAAAGGAGAATGGCCGCCGCCCGGTCGAAAACTATACGCCAATCGTCACGATCTACGCCGACGCATCCTGCCTCAGAAACGGGGCGGCGGACTCGTCCGCGGGCGGCGGCGCGGTGATCATCGACCGTAACCGGATGGAGGTGAAACTTGTCGCCAAGTATCTCGGAACGATCACTAATCAGCAGGCCGAGATCCTTGCCTGCGTGACGGCCCTTGAGGAACTTCGCCGTTCCTGCCGTGTCGAGATCCTCTCCGATTCTCGGTACGTGATCGACACTATGAACGGCCGGAATCGAATGAAGACCAATCGTGCAGTTTGGAATCAGTTGATCGAACAAAGCTACGGACATCACATTACTTGGCGATGGATGAAAGGTCATGACGGAGAGACGTTCCAAGAAGCCGCCGATCGGCTCGCACGAGCGGCTTCGACGGCTAGGACCGATCTTCTGTCCGCTGATCTGGATTTCCTTGCCGAGCATCTTTCCAAAGAAAGCAATCAACTGACGATCCGCTCTTTTGAGATCGAACTCGACAAGATCTTGAGCCGCTACGATCAGGTTGAGCTAACAGTTCCTGCTACAAGACTAGACGGTGCCGGCGGTTATCCATCGGCATTTCTCGGCTGAACGAAACGGTTATTCATGCCATTCGTTTGAGCCAACCCCTGAATGCCGAGTCGCGCTCGAAAAGCAAGTTGAGAGCGTAGTCGATCACGTCATCGTTGGTAATTTTAGTGTCCATCTGGACCGTCGCGAACTGAAGATATTTCTTCAGTTTCTCATCGGTCGAATCCAGGATCCTCGCGTTGATCTTTACATGGTTGAGGCGGGTTATTTGAAGCATCGGATGCTCTGAATTTGGTTTTTTCGTTGGGTTGGTTTCTGTGGTTGTTGACATCGACTTTGAGTAGCTCCTTCTAGATGTTACTAAGACCTACGAGGGACTAAACAACTGCTGTGCCACCGACGTGTTTGTTGATGAAAGGTGTAAAAACGAACCGCTTTTGGTGAACAAATAAGCCAATCGAGCGCGACCCAAAGGAAATTGTAGAGAAACCTTGAGAAACGGTACGACAGGATAGACCTGTTCTGAGTAGATGTAAACACCGCAACTTATTGGAGGCCGCTACTTTATGGCTTGTAAACCGAGTTTACAAAAGGAATGAGCGATCCGGTTGCGTCACTTAGGGTATGGATCTTGCGATGGTTTGCGGCTCAGGGTGGCTGTTTACGAACAGGAAGCTCAGACAGGTCTATGAGAAAACGCGAGCGCGAGATTATCGTCAGCCGGATAGATGAAGTCCAGGAAGACAAGCCTGGGGAACCGATCTGCATAAGGCCATTCGATTCCGATGATAAGAAGCTCAACGAGATAGTAAACGAAACCGGCGAAGTAAAGTCTTCGATAGTGCGGAAGATGATCCGTTTTGCCTTGACCGACAAGCGGGTTAACTTCACGTCGAATCCGTGTCAGGGGAAACTCGATTGGCTCGTCAAACATGGCCGCAAGAGCGACGATATTTCTTCCCAGATCGGAAGCCGGCTAGACGAAATTCTTGAGCGAGTAGAAGCACTCGAAGATGAAGTCAAGGTCCTTGCGGAAAACTCGCGAGCGGTGCCGACCTTCCTGCGTGAACTTTACTGCTTGGCCTCGATCTTAGTTTCGTCGCAGAATTTGACTCTCACCCGGCTCCTCGAATTCTCATCACCAAGCCCGAAGGAAAGAGATCAGGCCGTACTGATCGCCGCGGCAGCGAGGGCAAATCAGATCGGTGAAGCGGCAGAAGATTTGAGTCAGTTTGCAGCTTTTCACGATATACCTTTGGGCGATGACAGTGCCCACGAACTGTATCTTTTGACGAAGGTCAAGGCCATCAAGGACAAACTCGCGTCCTCTTCGTCCTCAACATCGAAGCCGCCCAACACCGTCGAATGAGAGTCATCGCAAGCGTGCAGTCCAAAAGAGGAAGCTCGAGAGGGCTTATTCACTACATTGCTCACAGTAAGATCGACACCGAACGTGAACACGAAAAAGGCCGCGAATTGTTCAATGCTTTCGCGGACGAACTCTCTGTTAAGAGCGCTAACAATTCGATCAAGCCGGTCGTGGGCCGTGGCCGTCCCTCGAACGAGGACCTGCATCATCTTGTTCTTTCGTTCCGGCCGGATGACTACCGAGCTCTGGGAAGTACCGAAAAGCAAAGACGGGCAGCGCTCAAGGACACAACTCGGGCAGCAATGGCAAGACTGGAAACTCTGCTTAATGCCGATCGCGTTTCGTGGGCGGCATCCGTACATCTCAATACCAAGAACCCTCACGTGCACATCGCAATACAGAAGGAATTCCTGAATAAGGATCTTGAGACGCGATCCATGACAAAGATCCCGAGGGAGAGCCTACCCTATTTCGAGCTTAGGGACGGTGAAAAGGTCTTAACATCGGGCGGATTGATCGACGCCGCAATCGAAAAGATGGAACAGTTGATGGTCCGCGATAGAGAGCGGGAGCTAACACGCAGGGCCAGGCAGAGTCGGAAGGAATCTGGATCCCTCACACGTGACAAGACTGATCTGGAAAAAGGCGAAGGAATACATCAAGAAGCGAAGGAAGAACGTGAGATCCTCCGACGCGGAATTCTTGCGGAGTATGAGCTGCAACGCATCGAGTCAAAGCTAAAAATATTGACCGAGCACGGCGACAGAATGAGGTTCCTTGTCGCTGATCCCGTAAGCGGACAGAAACGGCGGCTGTCGCTTCATGATCTTGAGCAGAGTAGCGTCAGTTCAAATCTAGAGCCGAACACGTCTCCCGAGCGACAGATAAGAACGATCCTTCTTAAAATGAGCGCCCATGAGGAAGCGGCAAAAGACAGCCTTAAGAAGGCTGCGACCGATGCGATCCGTGAGGCGGTTGGGATCAAGAAGCTATACAAGAAGAGCGGCTGGAAACTCCCCACCCCATCGCTGACAAAAGACGATCTCGACAAACTACAGAAACATTGTCTTGAGCACTCGAATGCTCGCAGGTTCTCTTACCTTGAAAGCATCAGAACGGAACTTGAAAACAAGCAGGAGGTCGAGCCAAGAAGTAATGAAGATTTTTCGCGGCTCGCCGCGGAAAAAGCTGTCTCGGAAATGCGCGAGCGCCTCTTGGCAAAGAACTATGCGGATCTCAATGACAGGCAATACATTAGCGTCGTGAATGTCGGACAAAGGAAAGTGTCGCTCGCTCAGCTGGATCGTGAAGAGGCTACTTCAAAGAGCGCGGTCGTTGTTTTTGCTCGTAAGCTCAAAGACACAGCCTTGCGACTAGCTGGAAAGGGCCAGGGATCGACGGTATCGAACGAGAATGATCGACTCAGACATGACATCGTAAGCAAGCTCAATGGGCAGCTATCCGGCGTTCGGGAAAATCAGAGAAACGAAGGGAACAAAGCCAAGATTATAGGAACGATCTTAGCAGCTAATTGCGAAGGAAAAACGCCCTCCGAACCTATCTATTCGACCGACCAGCTGGCGGAAATCGACACCCTTTCGCTCCGCCTAAAATTGGAGGAGCATTACGACAAAAACTGGAATGAGCAGCTCACACTCATCGCGTCAGCGGGCAATGACTCGCGGGCTTATCGGAAACTTCTAAAGGTCAACCCGACTGCCGACTTTACGGACCACAAAAACAAGATCATTGCCGGTCGAGCGATCGCACGCGAGATCGCTTCGAGGGTTGAGCTCGATAAGGCCAAAGAAGAGCTAAGAACCTTTACTCGATCGAAACACTTTCAGAAGGTCGCAATTGCCGATAAGGCTACCGGCGACGTTGCGTTCTTGAGCCTGCATGATGTCGATCCCCCACGACGAAATTCGCTGCTTGATCGAGCGCTCGATCAAGTCTTCGAGAGTCGCGAACATAGGGCGATCAGACGAACCATTAAATCACTCGTAGAAGGCCGGGAACAAAGGCTGAATGATGAGGTCAGTGCCGCAAAAGGCATTGTGGACTCGGCCGCTTTGAATGCCTCCGAATTCAAGCAATCGTCTCTCTTCGGACTAAGAAACGAGCCGGTCGCCAAGCCGATCTTCACTTCATCAGAGATCACCGCAATAGAAAAACGAGCCTTTGGAACGAGAGATGCAAGCGAGGCGGTGCGGCTGCAAAAAGTTCTCGCGTCGGCGGCTGAACAGCCTGCGGGTTCGCTCACCGATATTCTTCGCGACTTCGAGAATCCGGGCCCGACCAGTACACAAAACAAGGAACGCGATACTGCCCTGCAAAAGATCGCGAATCAGCAAGCGGCTGTCGTGTCTGAGAATCCGGCAAGAGTTTCGGTCGGGGCCGATAGGGTCAAGGAGCCAAGTTTATACGGCCATTCTCGCTGAGATCTTCAATATACGTTCATTTACGGGAACAGGCTTTGCAGTGTGACCTATCGGGGGCGGTGTGCATTCTTTTCACCGACACACAGCGAATGGAGTCAGATCTCGGTAACCAAGTCATTGCAGGCATTGACGCTGAAAAGGGCAACACCACTCAACGACCGCTCGATCTCGGGAACATTTCTACACCGGAGCTTGGCTTACTATCGCCCCAACGGAACGAAATTGCACCACGGGGACTCGGCCGCGACGCCGCGCTGATCGTCTATTCAGAGCGTCTTCGGCAGAGTTACCGTGCGAATGAGCGCGGAATTCGTGACGGGATGCTAAAACTCGGCAAAGCCGTCCGCGATGGCCAGACGATCGCCGTGTCATGTTTCTGCAGAGCCGGTCAGATCTGCCACGCCGATATTGTGAAGAACGCGATCGAGAAGGTCGGAAGATCGCTCGTCCGGGAAGCTGACCGGGAAAGAGCGCTTGGAGGCGTAGAGCATTCGTCATCGGAACTCAGACCCAATCCCCGAACCGAGCGGGCCATTAGTGAAATTCTCTCGGTGAGCCGCACGGACCTGATTCTCTCAAAGCTCGACGATACCGAAGGCCGAAACAGGAGCGAGCATGCCTCGCATCTCAACCAACATTCCCAACTCATCCGGGAACTATACGAGCGAGGGTCGGTCGTCCGCGATGGTGTTCTTATAACGCCGAAAGAGAATTCGTCCTTCGCCCAGCCGCCTACGGTCACAACCGTTGAGTATGCTCTGAAGAGACTCGAGCCCTTAGTCAGCGGATCAAATGCTAAGGATCTGGCTCAGCAGATCGTAGACTACGGAGCAAAGATCGCGGGCGATTCCGCCGATAGGGATACGCAAATAAAAGTATTCAATTGGATCTACGGAGCGCTCGACGGCCGGCATGACTTCCTCAAGGCCGACGAGAAAATCTCTCGGAAGGAGACAAAAGAGGAACGATTCGACAGAAGTCTGAGGGAGATCGCGACGCTTGCGGAAGAGATGGGCAAGCTGGAACCGTCGGACCGGCATATTCTGCTCGACGATGTTCATGAACGCTCCGAAGCGAATGATATTGATCGAAATGAAGAAGAGCTTTCGCTCGAAGCTGTTTACGAGCAGGCACTAGGCCGGGACGAGTTTCAGCCGATCGATGCGAAAGGCTCTACAAGCGACATTCAGGGATTTGAACGGGTAGAACTCGAGAACACGATGAATCTCTCACGTCTCGCAGCTGACATGTCGAAAGAAGAACTCGACCGGTGGGTCAGCGTTCGGCTGCCAGTGCTTGACGAAATGCTGGAGAGCGGAACTTCCGTCGATGCTCTTCTCAAGCCGTTTCAGAACCATATCTACCAAACGGCGAAGAACGACCCATCCAATAAGCAGGCGGCTCTAGACGATCTCAGATTTGCGACAGCTTATATCGGGCATCAACTAAAGCAGCCCGAATCCAGACTGCGCCACTCGAATCCGCGCTACCGGAAGTATGCGTCGATGCTCGACAATGCTTCTTCACGAAGCGAGTTGATGGATGCCGCATCGCGGATACGTCACGAAAATGCTCGGCTTGGCCTCCAATGGGGAACGATGACAAGAGCCGATAAAGAGGAGACCACCCAGGCTCTGACGACGAAGGAGATGCAGTTCCTCTTCACCGAGATCTCTCCAAGGCACTACACCTCCGAGATGACTGCTCTCCGGCTTTCCTACGCGAATAGCGGGAATGCCGCTAGAACGCGGACCGAGGCGATGATCCGAGGCGAGATCGCACCCGGCAAGGAGGCATTTCGGCTGATCGAAAGTCTTGAATCGAGGCTTGAACGACGAAGTTTGACGGATTCTCTGTCAGCTACAAAGCACTTCCTCCAGAGTCTTAGGACCTCGAATGATGAGTTGCGCTACAAGAACGGGTTCGATCACAGCGAGGCCTATCGAAGACTGCCTCCCGACGAGAGGGACTATGTTTATCAGCGTGCGGTGATTCAAAAAGAGAAGCTTGAGGCGAAGTCGATCGGCGCGGCTACTGAAACACAGGTTCCCGCCAGAGCGGCGATCTTCCCGACAGAGGGTGCCGCCGCCAAAGTTGCAGGCAGTTTGCGCGATGCACTCAAGGGCGATCTTACAGAACTTTTGACAAACAATCCGAGCATCGACGGTCGAGAACTGACAGCTCGAACGATCCGGATGATAGACAACCGCCTTGAGAAGCTCGCGACGAAGATGGCGTCGGAAGAACATGTAATCTCCTGGAGCAAGGAATTGGGATCCGGTATGTCGCAACTTCTGCAAGCCGGGATTGAGCATCGCAACGGAGCTAGGGACCGGGACCGTGGATCAAACGGACGCGGAACTGCTACGCGAAGCCAGACACATTCCATCCATGAACGATAATGGCATTCTTTCGAGGAGCCGATTCCGCCTGGATCACTGGAGCGATTTCCACGCCTCGAATTCGCTCGGTCGGACTTTGTACCGTGCAGCATTCCCTTCGTGGAGGCTGATTATCTCCATTTCGATCAGGCTGAAAAGATCTTCTCCGGCATCCTCCGGGATGTCTTGACCTGCCATAAGGTCCCGGATTCTCTCCACGACGTGGTTGCCCGGAACCTTTTCGAGGATAATCGTCCTGACAATATCGTGAATTGCCGCACGGTACCGGAGCTTTAACAAGTTCGGCTCTCCCATCGCCTGTTGAATGGCGGAGTATCGCTGAGCAGACCTATTGTATGCCCACACGAACAGATCGCGCATCAGACTGACATCAGTGTTCTCGTAGACCCCGAGCAGTGCCTTCACATAAGTGCCTTGATCGACATCCGTGAACGCGAGCGGCTTCAGATTGGCCCGCACGAGCGGGACATTCGCTACAAGCCTCGACGTACGTTTGTTCACATCCTGGAAGGCTTGCATATACGACAACTGCACAAGCGAGAATAGCGACTGCTCGAAGGGGTCGGTTATCGCGTTGACCTTTTCCACGAACAGGTCGAAGCATTCCCTAAGCAGTTGCGGGTTTTCGAGCGGAAGACATGTAGATCCTCCGATCTCGACTCTGATCGTTCTAACTTTGCCCGAGGCGGCGGGATCGCCCAGCAAATTCTCCGAAAGGAGCGCATGAATGCTGCAGATCTCATGAGCGGTGATTCGCTGCTCGTCCGCGCATTCGACGATGTACTCGATGGCTTCCTTGTGGTTGAGGATCATCTGAGCCTCGGCTGCGTTCTTGTCGATCGCGGTCTCCCCCAGCTCGATCAGGCGTTTCGTTTCGAGTAGGGAATAGGTATTCCCTTCGAGACGGCTCGAGTTCCACGAGAGGTCGATCAACAACCTGCCCAAGATATTTCGGGCGTATGTGCCGGCCGGGCGCTCCACTGCCTCCACGCGACCGATCTCGAACAATTGCTGGCGTTGCTCGGACGACAGGTAAAACGTCTTGTTCGGTTCGTACGAACGCAAAAAGTCTTGATCGTATCCGGCGGGTGTGCGCTCGTTCAGCGCTCCTGAAACGGTCAAAAGAAGGCGCTTTGATTGGGATGAGAGTTCAATTCCTTGAAATGAGGAGCGGTCGTCCGCCTCCGTGTTGCCTGCGGCAGCTCCCTCTTCTGCGGACGGCGTTGCCGGCTCTTCTTCGGCGAGCACGTACACGCGCGAGCGCCCCGAACCTTTCGGGACGATCCGGTTCTTCTTTTTCAAAGAAACTAGGGCTCGCTGGATCGCCTTTCGGTCCGCTCCGTCATCCTCGGACATATCACCGGCGCGTGCGATCAAGCGGATGCTGACTTCCGGTTCTCGATCTAACAGATCCAGGATCAGGGTCTCGATTCTATTAGTTTTCTTTCGATCTGGCATCAATGTACCTGCGTTAAAGAGGACATTGTGTATGTCCTATTTATGCTAATCAGGACATTATGACCTAGGATCTTTCCCAAAAGCAAGCAAAAGCTCGCCTAAAAAACCTAATCAGGACAATCTGTATGTCCTATTTAGATTAATCAGGACAAATGGAGGAGTGGAAAACCGCCGTTCCTTGACAACCTATCCCGCATTTCCGAAAGGGGAAAGGCTTCAGGATCACCTTGACGGCTGATGCGTGGCCACTCTCGGTTGTTCAACCAATCCCAATGTACCTAGGTCGATCGTTGAAGGATCCGGTTTTATGCTGCTTACCGAATCATGCACAAGGGCGGCGCCTTTCCAAGTTCTATGAACTCCGGGTGTTACGGAAACAAAGTAGGTTGCGGCTTCATCGCGAGCTTGTCCCATGGGCAAAGCCCAGAGTGTGAACCGGTGAGGAGCAATCTGGGTGTAAAGATAGAAGTAGTTGCGGTGCCTCAGTCCACGATTCTCGATCGAAAACTCACGGTTTCGGTTTTTCTCCCAAACCGCTCCCTCCATTTGTTTCAGGTCGGTTGGAAAACTTCCGCGCTTTTTATGATACGCACGCAGGTCGCGCATCAGCATGCTGGTCGCTTCGGTCGGAGTATCCGCAGCCCTCTTCCTTTCGGTCGCCCACAGCGAATAGACATAGACTCCGACCAGGACCGTCATGGCAACCGGGAGCAGCACAAAAGATATCTTCAGTCTGGTGAGCATACGAATACCTAGAACGGCGATAAACATCGTTCCCATTGATCCGCCAGAGAGAACCGCAGATCGATCGTAATTTCGTCTAGCGCGCCTTCATGCTTCGAGGTTTCGGTTCGCTTACCGGCTTCGACTACCTCCACCGTCTCCGATTTATTCTCAAGTGACGACGCAAGGAGCTCTTCAACCTTTGCATCCGTCACTAACTTATCTACTGATTCCGAAATGATGTTCACAATCGCCTGCTTCTCCTCCCCAGGCTCGCGGTTTGTGTTCGCGGATTCCGTTAATAGAAAGGCGGGATCGATATCACCTAAGTGCAGCTCACGAGGCGATCCTTTTCTTATCGCCTGATGCGAGTGCCTAATTACGGCCATCGGGGGATAGGCCGCTCTTATCGGCGGGGCCGTATCGCTCACTATCAGAACTTCCGAGTGAGCGGCTATCTGCCGGATCTCCGATGCGTGCATGAGGGCGCGTTTTTGCTCTGCGTATCGCGTATTATCGTGCTTCTTCCCGGGGAAGTCCTGAAACGTCTTTGAGAATATTGTCGTGTCGCCTAACTGTTTTGAGGCGTATTCGGCCGTCACGTCGTCAAGACCGGGGAGGAAGATCTTCGTCATAACGGTTCCAAGGATCGCGTTCGCTCTCTCGCGTCCGTACTGATCGTACATCTGCGGAAGGTCCTGATAGCCTAGACCTAAGCCGACACCTCGTCCCCGGCCGATGCCCGATATTCTCTTCACCTCGGCAACATTCAGTTGATAAGCCTCGTCGATCAGGACGAAACAGGGGTGTTCCGGTTCGTTGATCCCGTCAAGACGCATTTCCATGACCGCCTGACCGAGAAAAGTCGCGATGAACTCCTTATATATGTCTGCCGCCCCTTCGGATACGACGAGATAAATGGCCGTTCCGGGCGTGCGAAGGTCGGTGAAGTCTATCTTTCTGCAACCCAGGTCTAACTCTTTCGAGCTTGGCGGCATCGTCACCTTTCGTGCCGGTGCCAGAGTAAACGGCCGGAGCTTGTTATAGAGGCCGATCAGGATCGAACCGCGCGTCTGGATCGGGGCTTGCCGGAATGCGAGGTACGCCTGCTTGGCATAGATGCTTGGTGAAGTCTCCATCGCCTGTCCGAATGCGTCGTTCCCGTTTTCACCAAGTGAGATCAGGAAGTCTGCCGCGAAGGCGGGTATCGCTTTCTCACCATAGACCTCGGCGATGTGAAGGAGGATGGCAGTTAGGGCTATCTGTTCAGCATCGCCCCAAAACGGATCGGCGTTCGTCTTTCGGCGGCTTTCGATGCCGATCATCATCCCGGCGACCTGACACGCAAAGGCCGGATCGTTCCGGCATTTCGGGATGAAGTTCCAGCGATCGCTCTTCGTCGGATCGTTGAGGTCAAGGCGAATGGCTCTCTTCGCAGATGCGGCAGTCTGCGCGAACAGCTCGCCTTTCGGGTCGTAAACAAGACAAGAAGATCGCGCAAGAATTGAGCGGATCATCGAGATGAAGAACGTCTTCGATTTGCCCGAGCCGGTCGGGCCGAACATCACGAAGTGACGCAGCCATTGGCTTGGCGGAAGGAAAACATCACGGTGCCCGAACGCCTTTGCGATCGGCAAAGCGTTTGCCGGGAGAGGCAGTCCCCGAGTTCGGTTCATTAAACCGCAACGGACAAGATCTCTAGCCTTCGCCCAACGAGCAGAACCGTGGGCGGTGCTCATGTTACGTATCCGGTAGTCCCGCATCAGTCCGTAAGCGTCTACGGCTCCCGCCGCCACGAAGGTGAATGCCATCGCCAAGAACGCCAGATTGATAAGGCCGGGCTCGCCCAAGAGCCAGCCCGCAGTGAGGATCAGTGCCGCCTCCACCATACCAAGGCCGATGAAGAAGACACCCTTACCGAGATCGGCGGCCCAATGCCAGAAGGCGTTGTAGGACGGCAAGTACTGCTCATTGACCTTTCGAGGGATTCCGAAAGAGGCGTCGGCTTTTTCGATCCATTCGCGCGAGAACATACTCCGACTACCGTTCCTCTCCCGTTTGAGTCTTTAGCCAAGAGGCCTGGTCCAGGAGATCCCGAACAGCCCCGTCATTTAAAGGCAGTGCTTCACCCTTCCAATGCCGGATGGTCCAGCCGACCGCCGCCAATTGTTCCGTCGAGCGGAACGGTTCGGGAATAGGCTGCCGCTGCTTGTTTCTTCCTGGATACTCAAAATACACAATAGAACTAGCCCGGCTCGGCGGCAGGGGAAATCGAAATATCATCGCCGGCCCCTGGACTCCTTCTGACGGCAAGGCAACGATCTCAAATGAAAAAGGGTCGGGCCGATAGCTCAACTTGAGGTCGCTCAAGGATGAATGCAACCCGCCATCCCGGATCTCGATCCCTGGTGGCAGCAGCGAGCGGTTTCTTATGCCGGCCAGTAACTCTGCGAGGGTCGCGGGAAACTTGCCGTGGACTCGAAACTCTTCGAACGCCGACAAAGAGACAGCGATCAGAAGCGAGCCGCATTCGCGTAGGCGTTGAGCCGTATCGTGAGCCTCTCCCGTGAAGACTGTGGTGGAGATTGTGGAGCCGCTCACTGCTGACCCAACGTGAGGATCGACGGGGTTCTCGACAAATCTTAGTTGAGCGGGATCATTGTGGCCGCTGAATGTTCTGGCGGCTAGATAAAGAAAGAATGCGAGAAGCGCCATGCAAAAGGTTACGGACCCTCTGAAATTCCTCCAGACAGCAAGGGACCTATCGATCCGATCACGGATCGAGGTTTTGACTTCTTCGCCCTTAGTTGTTTCTCGAGTGGCCGGTTTCATATGAGTGTTTCCGCGCTCAAGGAAAGCCCCCATTTTCCGGCCCATTCCGGGTCCCTGGCTCCGAGCCAGTCGTCAACGATCGGATGATAGGCGATCGCAGAACTAATGAGGTAATCGTCCTGCAGTCGGAGAAGACTCTGTGCTGACGCGCTTTTCACAAAGTGGCAGAGGTATCTTCGAAGAGTGCGGGTATCGAGGTCGCATATCGAATCACGATTAAAGGCAGACGACATATCGATCGACTCACGAATACTCGGATGATCCTCAAGGCCAGCTATACCCCGAACGGCATCGAGAAGCTTGATCGACAAAGCTAACTGGCTGGAAGTGGCGTGCGGGTTCCTGGCCGCGAGTATCTCCAGTTCCTTTTCGAGCGACGGCGTGGCAAAACTGCTGAAGACGTGCCGGGACACGAATGGCGAGCTGAGCTTGTTTCTCAAATCGTTGGACGTGGTTATCACGATCGGTCTCAAGGAGCGATCCGCAATTCCCACAAACCCGCCGTCAAATCGGGGAATGTAGATCAGACCGCGCTCGAGTGGCATGAGCAGTGAGTCTTCGATACTTGCCCCGAACTTATCGCTCTCATCGAGCAGGAGAACGGGCGGCGGAGTGTTCAAGTCGGCCGCTCTTGCCGCGAGTTCATATGCCAATCCGACCTCGCCCAGGATCAGAAATTCCTTCTGCCATTTCTTTTTCCTTGCCGATTCAAGAAACGCCGCTCGGTCTTCTGCAGGAAGCTCTCTAGCGATCGTCAGACTCTCTCGCATCCAAACCTCTTGTTCTTCACGGTCCCAGTCGTAAAGGATCTCTTCCTGCTTGAGACCGTCTCGTCCCGCCACGACGCACATCGAGAGATTGCAGGCTGATGCGAGAGCTTCGGGGAACGCGGTCTTCCCGCTCCCTCGCGTTCCCGAAATGAGCCACGCTCGTCCCGACTTCAGGCTCTCGCAGAAATCCGAAAAGTTCTGATCGTCCGGGACGTAACCGGTTCCGACGATCAGTTGATAGAGTTCTCGTTCGCTTCCTTTGCTAACGAGATGCCTTGGATCTATCTGCTGCCTGTTCGGATCATGCGGGATCATCTCTTGGCCTCCACTCTCGGGTTAGTGGCCGGGGCGGATGAAGCAGATGAAGTGTCAGGAAGATCGGTGACGAGAACGTATCCATTTGAACCGGCCGATACCTCAATAAACGTATTCTCCTTACTCCCACTTACAAGCGCATCTGAAAGGTCTTCAGACATCGACTCCGAGCCTCGCCGGAGCGGTTCGCTAAGGATCACCGTCCCGCCTGATCTCAACGCTCCGACTGATCCAAGCACGGACGAGGCCGTTTCCTTAAGACCGTCGAAAAAGCGTGCCCACTGGCTTGTGAGTCTTCGTCGTTTTCCTTCGATCCCGGAAGCTCCATCTTTGCCCAGCAGCTCGCCCCCGAATTTAACGAGAGCACCGGAGACCGGGTCGATAAGTCCGATGATCGTGACAAATGCTCTTGAAGATTCGCTGCCGCGAATATTGCCGATCACTTTTGTTCCCGCGGGATATGAGAATCCGTTTCCATCGACTTGGCGTGTCAATTCCATCCGGACAAATCCGCCTGACCTGCGCAAGGTATAGATCGAGCCGACGAGACGCACGGGGAGCAATGTCCCAAACGGTATTCCATTACTCGGAACATTGCTTACCGAGACTGTTCGGACAGTATCATCGGGGCTGCGGTGGGTAACTGATTGCTCGGGTGGTTTCCTCGACAATCCAAAGAAGATTGATCGTCCGGGCGTATCGCCTGGAGAGTTCGTTTGCGCAAGGGCAGCGTCACCTGGTTTCTTCTTCGTCACAAGCGACCCTGAATAATCCGGGACGATTGCCTTCGTAGCCGGCGTATCCACGGAGGGTGCCGGATTCGCCATCGCGTTTCCACTGACTTGTTTTGCCGGGACATCGATGGCATTGAGCGCCGAACTCAAAGGGTCTGTCTCGAGTACGGATTGCCCTGCGGTCGTACTTGTTTCGATCGCGTCGATCTCGTCAGCGGGTATTCCGTTTGTCTTTGAATCGCTTGCCGCGACCATGCTGAGAGCCATTTTCAGCTTCTGGTCTTCTGTTTCGGGCGATGTCGGTGCGTCCCTCGAAGCATTTCTGCTTACCGGCTGAGCTTTTGATTCGGCGAACCAACCCATCCCAAAGAACCAGGAAACAGCTAATGCCAGGACGCCTACGAAGATCGAAAACCCTAGAATCGTGCGAATCACTTTCCAGCCGCGTTTCTTCGACGTGCCTTTCTCATTTGCAAGATCGGCAAGTTCGGCCTCTTCTTCGATATCAGAATCGGTTGCCGTTGTTTCCAGCAGCAGTTTTTCACGAGCATCGTCGCTCTCAACCCCGGGAAGAGCTGTCGGAATATCATTCATCTGTGTTGTTGATTCCATGAGCTTCACTCACTCCTTGGTTTTTTGATCACTTATAGATGACGCGAGAGGTGCATCGGCCGCCTCTCGATGTGCCACAAGAAGCCGAATAGTCTGGTTCGTTCCGAGTATCGGTGTCTTATACACCAGCGCGTAATAGACCGTCGAACCGGGCTGCACGAGACCTTCGAGCGTTGTCGATTCAACGTACTGAGCCTCGAGGCGGCTAGTCTGAATACTGCTGCCGCCCGAATCCGTCGTTTGCACCTGCAGTTCCGGAGAGCTCGGTACAAGTCTTAGGTTCGAGGCGGTCACGTTGCGGACCGCCACGACAACCAGCCGGGTTTCGGTGTCGAGTTCAGAAACGCGGGAGACTGCAAGTTCCAACCCCGATTGCGGTTTCGACCATGATGCAAAGTGCTTCTTCTGGTCCCGCAGAGACTCGGCGAGCTTTCTGTTGGCAATGATCGAGATCTCCGAGTCGGTTATTTGTCGTCCCTGGTTCTTCTTTTCTTGCGTTCTTCCAGCGCGAATTAAGCTCGTGTATGCGGATTTGATCAGGTGTTCGGTTGAATCAGGAATTTCTTCCTTTTTTGCGGTTTCGGTCGCAGAAGAAGTGCCAACGAGTTTCGACGCAGCTCTGGAAGTGAGTGGAGCGGAGATAGGATTCTCGCCTCCGAGATCGTAAGCAAGCCCGGCGGTTCTTCTCGCGGCGACCACCGTTTCTCGGTCGTATCTGATCACGCATCTATGAGCGTTCTTTCGAAGGTCCGTCACGGGGACAAACTCTAGTATCAGAACAAGTCCCGATCGCATTTGAAGGCTTATCGCAGCCGCCGTACTGCCGTCGCGAGCAGGCAGGAACGATTCACCTGGGTATACCGTGATCGAACGGTCAGTTTCCTTCGTAGGGGATTGAAAGACCGATGCAAACTTCGGATTGCCCTCATGTATGTAGTAGATACCGTCGGAAGCTGGAAATTCGATGATCGAGACCGCATTCTGTGAAAGCCCAAGCCTGATCACGGTCGGCTGTTTCGGATTGACCGTCACGCTGGCCTCGCCCGACAGATAGTCGGGTTCGGCCAGGTTGACGATGGACACGGGAGCCGTCTGCGGAGACAGGAGTGGTTTCGCAGGAACTTTGGCAACCGGTCCGGAGGAAGGCTTCGGTTTGGTTCTTTTGGTTACTTTCGGCTTTGCCGAAACCGGATTCGATTGTGCCGTCACTTCAAGCCCGCCGAAAAGGATAATTGCGGGAAGTAATGCGGCAAAGGTGCGTCTTCGAAAATGTAAGTTCATATAGTTTTTGTGAAGCGAGGTGCGAAGGGTTACTGACTCGGGTTCGTGGCGGATGCCGGATTTTCTTGTTCTCCTTCGTCAGCAATTAGCGTCAAAGGCGCAATAGATTTTCCGTTCATCGGTTCGACCCTGAATCGAACGATCGTGAATCCCGTTCGCAAGTTGTTGTCGTTTCGAACGGGTGATGAGGGGCTATCCTTGAGCAAGAATTTGGCCTTAAGCTGCACGGATTCCTCGACGTCTTGCCCCGCAGTCTTCCGGCGAATCTTTCTTACTCCGATCGCACGAAGCACATATGGATCGCTTTCATCGACTGTAAGATCCTGAAGCTCCCACGACGAATTGACACTCTCCACTTTCTCGGCTGCGAGCACGCCGTTCTGTTTCAGCCGTCCTGCCATCGCGATCGAGAGATCAGGATCGAGCATCCGCAGCAGCTTGTTCACCTGGCTTTCTCGAGTTGATTGCTCGACCTCATAGAGCGCCGTAAGGAATTCTTTCACGAGATATTTCTTATCGGTGGTCGACGGCGTATCGGGCGAGATGCCTACTGTTTCCGTTGAGCCGTAATCACGGTTGTTAAGCTCTACAACCCGTCCGGACGATCTATCGACGACAATACGATCTGCTTTTCTAAGCGACAGGAAAATATTCATTCCCACACTTAACGACAGGACGATCAATAGCACCCACACGGCTCTGAACAGCGACGAGATCGTCAATACATCGTCCGGATCGCGAGTTAAGTAGAGGGGCGATCCGAGAATATCGGCCGCGGCATCCGGTGCAAATGATCGTGTCGTTTCTTGTTCCATCATAGGTTTCATGCTGGCCCTTCATCTGGCCGCCCCTTTTTCCGATTCGCAAAAGCAGTGCCAAAGCAATTCCGCGAAATCAAGCCCGAAATATCGCGCGACCTGCGGTTAAACCGGAGCAAAATTTATCCAGTGGTGCATGGTTCATCCAATCGCACTGAAAATGAACCACAACTCTATGGCTTGTTAACGCCCGCAAAAGTGGATCGCGCGGTTCCGGCGGGAAGACTGCGAAGATCTGGTGAGATGATTACGGGTCCGTCCTGATCGATCGTCTGTAAGGGAAATTCTCCGGAGCCGTCAACTCGATAACGCCTTCCGGTTCGCGGCTCATAGAGTACGTTCAACACGCTTGGGCTGCCGCCGGTTTTCTTTTTCGGGGCAGTCGGATCCTGGGTCTCCGGTTGGTTCGTTGCCGAGGTGCTGCGATCAATAGAACTTCTCGGAAATCTGCTCTGCGTCATTAGCCACCTGTATATCTTCATGCCCTGCGACACATAGTTCATCGTTTCGCGATAGGGCGGAATTCCTCCCGGAGTGCGTCGCCCGAACGCATTTATCACCTTGCCGCCTGAGTGGAGTTTTCTGCCGTGTAGATACGCCAGGACTGTGCCTTCGCCGGCATTGTAGGCGGCGAGAACCGAATCCAGACGCCAGTTGAATAGCCCGCCGAGATACTTCACATAGCGAGACGCCGCATGGATCGACGCGTCCGGTTCGTACGGGTTTGCAAGGCCGAAGCGAGAAGCCGTCGCCGGCATCAACTGCATTAGCCCTTGGGCATTTTTCGGACTGGTCAGCCAGGGACGGAACCTCGTTTCGTTATATGCGATCGTCCAGAGGATCAGCGGATCGACATTCTGCTTGTGCGCCGCTTCGGCTATCGCCGATTCAAAAAGAGCTGCGCGTGAAAGCACGTCCATTCTCGAAAGCGTTGTGCGTGTAAAAGCTGCTTTGGATTGAGGGAGAAGCGCAGGTGGAGCAATAAGACATACGAACAAAAGAAAGACAGCCGCCATGAAGTTCTGTTTTTTCATGACGACGGATATTCGCAAGCGATGTGCCATCAACGGCTCGAGATTATTCAGCGGCACGAGCATTGCAGACCAGCAAAAACGTTTGAAGTTTCTCCGAGCTCTCGAAACGTCAGCAAACCTATTTAGCGAGGACAAGTATGAAAAAGCTTTTTAGAACGATCCGATTACTCGCCGCGTCACTGACTCCGATCGCGGCGATCCTGTTGTTCACAAATGTGCTGCTTGCTCAAGGCCCGATATTCACCGGCGATGCAAGCAATCTCTCCAACATCATTCGCGAAGCACTCAAGCTGATGGCGATCATTCTGTTCTGTTTGGGCGCCGTTGGTGTAGCGTGGGCGATCTACAACAAGATGACCGGAAAGGAATGGGGTAATCAGGCGTTCGGCTCGCTGCTTTCATTCGCTTTCGGGACTATAGTCGCGGTTTTCTGGCAGCTCGCCCAAGGAAGAGCTGTTGGCGTAGACACCAACTTTTAGGAGGTTCAGATGAGACGACGAGCTACCAGACCCAACGTCTTTCGAGGCCTCAAAAGGTTTGGCGTTTACTCGACCGACTGGAAGTACATTCTTCTACCGACCGCTGCGGCCTATCTGACTCCGTTCGTCTTCGGTCTTTGGTTCGGTTACGTGCCGCTTGGTTTCCCGCTTGGTTTACTTACGTTCCTTGTGCTTTTGGGGACGTTCAACTATCTCCGGCTGAGCAAACCTGAGTGCTGGTTGACTCAGAAATTCGATTCGATCGCCGATCGCAATGCGTCGTATCGTCCGCCAATGAATTCCGAATTAGAGATGGCGGGCTGGGTTCGAGATTGAGGACACGAACAATGGATACAGCAAACCTTTCATTCGTACATATCGCCATCACACTTTTCGGCAGCTTTACGTTCGCGGGCATTGGTCTCGCAATCGGGCGACGAGTGCTCCCGCATTTTCGCCTTCACCGTGATGAAGCTAAAAGGCTTCCAGTCTTTACAGGTGCCGCCGCTTCGCCCGAGATCCAGAGTGATGGAGGACGCCTCCTTCCGACCGAAATCCTCGGTCTCGAAGGAAATGTTATCCGGTACCGCGACGGAAGCTTTGGCAAGGCTTACAGTTTCGAGCCGGCGAACACCCTCTATGACGACGGCAGGCTGACCGAGCAGCGGATCGAGGACCTGAAAACGATCCTTAAGTTCGACAAGCCGCCGAATACGATCATCCAGTTCCGGTTTCGAAATGCAGCCGATGACGGAAAAGTTCTCAAGGATCATCTCCGTTCGCGGAGCATAGAAGGCACCGATCCGATCGCGTCGGTCCTTCACGCCACGAATCTTTCCGTTTACGAGGAAACGATTCGGTCGGGTCATGTCATGCGCCAAACGGCGAGTGTTTGGATACGCGTCCCCGTAAGAGACAAGACGGACAGCAGTCTCTTCGGATCGGTGTTTCCTTCGCTTATCCGTGTTGTTCGCGAACATGGTTTTCTCCGATTCTTAGGACAGCCGATCCTGAAAGCAAGAAATCTTCTTGGTGAAGCCCACGTCACAAGAGAGCTCAAAGCTGAGTCGGACTGTCGTGCAAAAGCCCTTCGTGTCTTTCAGGCGTTCGAAGCGAACTTTCCAAAATCGCTGAACCCGCGGGAAATGGGCGCGAGAGAGATATTCGCGGACTTGTTCGTAAGTCATCGGCGGGATCACGCGGCGGTTCCGCAACTTCCCAAACGCGCCTACATGGATATCAGGAGATATCTCACGTGCACTTCAGTTGAAACAGGTGGTGATTCGGTAGTGCGGCATAACGGTACACCCGCAAGTCTGGTCAGTCTCAAATCGCTTCCAAACGGATTCGTCACCGCGGATGTCATGCGGTATCTCACAGCCACGCGAAGCCTTTGTTTTCCGCACGAGATCGTCGTCGATCTGATGACCACCGAGAAACAGGCAGCTAAGAAGGACCTTCAGAAACGGATCGATCGGATCGAGGGGAGCCGGAACACATGGCTCGGCTTTCGAAATCTCAAGAAGGATGCGGTGGTGATAAAAGGCGACCTCGAAGATCTACTTGAACAGGTCGAAGCCGACAACGAAGAGATATGCAAGCTGCGGATGAACGTGATCGTCTTCGCCGACCGGTCAAAGGGAACGAAAGAAACGCGCCGGCAGCTCGACATCCTCGATGACCGCTGTGATGCCGTCGTCTCTGCCATCCGGAAAAAGATCGGTGCCGACGCCGTTCGAGAAGACGCTGTCCGCCAGCGTGCTATATATCCGCGAATGCTTGCCGGAGAGCTTTCGTGTAAACGGACTGGTCAGGAACTAACTGAGACGGCCGATTCAGTGATAGCCTTTGTACCGACCGAGACAAGCTGGCGAGGCAGCCAGCGCCCGCATTCGATCTTCACAACGCCGAACGGACAGATGTTCGGTCTCGATCTCTACGACCGGTCGCTGATCAAGTCGCCTACGATCATCGTCACCGCCGCCTCGGGTGAAGGAAAGTCGTTTCTCGCGTCGATGCTGATCACCGACATACGAGCCCATCGCGGCAGCGTGAAGGTGAGAGTGATGGACTACCGGCATTCGTTCAAGCCGATCTGCCGTCTGTTCGGCGGACGGCACATTGAGTTTACAGAGAAAGACCCGAGGCCAATCAACATCTGGAACTATCCCGGGATCGAAAGTGGCGTACCGCCCACCAAAAGACAGCTTGCGATGGTGCTGACCGACATAATGATCCTCAGCAAGACCCAGAAGTCGGATGCGATCACGAGCGCCATCGCGGCGACGGTGATCGATGAGGTCTACAAAATGGCCGCGGCCCGCAACGGTCACGGACGCCCAAAGTTCCAACCGATCCTCGGACACTTTCTCGACATCCTCAAAAGTTATCACTGGAACGCCGGCGAGGAGAGACAGGCCAATGAGCTCTATCTAAAGCTCAACATCCACCGAAAGGACCCGTGGCTCAATTATCCGACCCATCCCGAGTACGAGGAGCCGTCAATGTTCGACGTCTTCGAGCTGTCCGGCATAAGCGGACTCGACGAGAAGATCCGCGAAAGCATCGGTTTCCGAATTTCGGCTCAGATCATGCAGGAGATCGGCGAAGAGAACGAGCAGAACCAGAAGACCCCGATCCTGTTTCTTTGCGACGAGATGCGCGAGATCAACCGGCACTTTCCCGCCATCCAGGACCTCATCGCCGAAGCTACCGTCACCGGGCGAAAGGAGGGACTTGTGACGATCCTCTTCTCGCAAGCCTACGAGCACTTCACCGGAACACCGGAGCAGCCGAATGTCACCGGCATTGATCTCGTGAAGAACTCTGGCGTAAAGATGATCGGAAAACAGATCGGCGGCTTCGAGCGGCTTGCGGACGATTGCGAACTCGCTTCCGAGACCATCTCCGCCATTCGCGGAATAAGAAACCAGTACGGCCGCTATACGCAATGGGTCTTCGTGATCGGAAGCGGTGTCGACAAGATCGTCCAGATGGCGGAGATCCATCTCTCGCCCGCGATGCTGTGGGCGAATACCAACGACACCAACGAAGCAAATGCCCGGCGTCTTGTCGAGAATCTGCGGCCCGATCTGCCGCTCGACGTCATCGTCACGTGGCTCGCGGCAAAGTACCCGAGCGGGCTGACCGCCGTTGGGCTTACGTCGCTTTCCGACGCTGACCTCAATGAACTAACGGGAGGAACCGTCCAATGACCAAAAACAGATCAGGATTCTTAAGACAACTCATCTTGGGAGCGATCCTATCCTCGCTGCTTGTCGGAATCGATGTGCGCCCGGTCCATGCGCAATGGACAGTGTTCGATCCTTCACAATACACACTCCAGGTCGCGAAGAAGATCGAGGAAGCCGCCCGCTGGGTAGAGACGATCAATCACTACATCACGATGTACGAGAATGCGGTGAGGCAGTACCAGAAGATGGTCGAGAGTGTCACGAATCTGCGCGGCATTCTCGATAAAGTCGACGAGCAGATCATGCGGCACAAGCAACTCATAACCACCTACGCAACTCTTGGCCGGCTTATACGCGGGACATTCGAACTTAAGAAGCGGATCGAGGCGACAATAGCGAGCCAGATCCAATCCGTCGTCAATATTGCACGTCGGCTCAAGAACGGGATCTTCGACATGGAGGCGAACAAGCGCGACCTTGATGACTTTTTGCGCCATTCGATCGGCCGCAGTGCGGATGCACACATGGCGAATCTCGAACGTCTCGCAAAACTCGACTCCGAACTTGAGCGAATGCTATTCGACCGCGAAAACATGCTTCTCGATCTCGCAAAGCTTTACGAAGAGCGAGAAAGAATCGCGGATGCGACCAGAGCGATCGCTGCCAATCCCGATGCCAATCAAGACGGCGTTCAATCCTTGATCGACCAGATGCTTGCCGTCAATCTTCGCATCACCACCGTCGAAGGCCAGTTGCGCGAACTCGAAGCAAAGATCCAGGCGAAGTTCGTCGCCTACGGTCTAAAGATCGAGCAGATGACCGAGTTCGGCAAGGAGATCCGAAAGACATCCGAGATGATGACAGGTATCACCCGAGCTTCGGACAGTTTCCTGCGCGAGCTCGAAAAATACGAAGTCTGGGACGACGACGTATACCAGAATCCACTTCCTTAAGACTCACCAACGACTCGAACGGGTAACTAACGCCATGAACTCCAAGAATATCTCGCGCGGCCGTATAGCCGCTCTAACGCTCTGCCTGACGCCCATCCTTTACGCCTGCCTCTTTGCGACGGCGGTTGGTCAACAGCCGCCTCGCCCTCCTCGCCCGCCACGCGTGGAAGGGCAGACGCCGATCGGGACGGTCAACGGGCAGCCAGTTACGGCCAACGATCTTATCCTGACGATCAATTCGGATTCTCCGTTCATGCCGCCGCTCGATGGCAGTCCGGCGCCCGTTTTGCAGCAGTTCGAGAATCAGTATCCGGCCAATCCAACGGCAACCCCGCCGCCTGGGCCGGTAATTCCGCCAAAGCCGGCCGCTCCGAGTTTCAGTGAACAGATAACGAACATGATGCGGACCGGGCAGGAATGGCTGTTTCGGTCCGTACTCGACACGATCATAAGGCCGTTGATGCCGATCTTGATGTTCCTCGCATGGATCATCGCGAGTTTTGTTCTAATCGTAGCCTTCATTAGGAGGTTTCACGACAATCGCGGCATCGGCCCCGAGCAGCTTGTCGCCTGGGGTGTAAGGACGATCATCTTCATGGTCATCATCGGAGCCTCTCCCTTCATCATCGATGCACTGACCGTGACAGGCAAATTCTTTGCACGGCCTATACGGGGATACAACACTTCGCTCGTCACAGAGTTCGACGAGAAGATGAAGAAGTATGTAAAAGCAAACTTCGCCGTAGAAGATCCCGACGCGATCCTGGCCGAACGGCTTCCCAACGGGGAACCGGGACTGATCGGTATCATCACCGACAAGGAATCGTCGGTGAAGGACGTAACCACCCAAATGAACGTACTCGGATGGGATATGCCCAAGATGTTCACGTTCATGGTGATCGGCCAGAACATCATCAAATTCGGTTCGATATTCTTATCGCTCGCGGGACTGTTCATCCTCATCGGGCTCAAACTTGCCGCTCCGGTGCTCTCAGCATTCGGCTTTGACGAGAAGTTTGCGAACCAGATCTTCTATCCGTTCTGTTGGGGTGTCGCGACATTCGCCCTGGCATTCCCAATTGTCAAGGCGGTCACGCTGTTTGTTTGCTACAGTATCGGACTCCTCGCTCTATCCATTTACAACGGCGAAGCGGTATTCTCGCTTGATCCGACGACGGCGACGATCATCACGAATAGTAACTACGATCCTGCTTCCAGCGCTCTCATTGTCACGGCGTTGTTCTTTGTCTCTAGTCTGTGCTTCATACTCGTCCCGTGGCTGAGTTACCGGGTTCTGCGAGGACAGGTGTACGAAGGCGTTTCGCAGATCTCGATGGGATGGATGCTGTCGAGCATCGGCACCGCCCTCGAAACCTACGGTCTTGTCGCTGGAGCGGCACTTCACCGCCAGGCGGAGAACACCCAAATACAGGGCATCTACAACGCCGAACAAGCTGCCGCAAAGAAAGCTCTTGAGGCCGCAAACCAATCGACTGAAGCGAGATTGGTTTCATCTGTTGCTGGTGTCGAAGGCGGACTGGTTACAAATCTCGGACAGATCCGCGCAAATCAGGTGACACAAACAATTCTTGCAGAGGCCAATAAGACCTTTGGTATCGCAAGCAGTTCAGCGGCAACGCAGCGGGAGATCACCGGAATGAGAGCCGAGGCGGAAGGCACTCGCGAGTCACGCACATTCGATGGCTGGAAAGAAGTCGAACTTCGCGGCCAGAACAATCTTGAGCGATTCGGGATGAAAACCTATGAATTCACCCCAGGTGGCTCGTCGATCGCCGGCACTTCAGTTCCGATCCGTACGGGCCAGGAACTGTTCGACTGGGCGAGAGACAAACACCCAATCCAGGACGTTAACAAGAGGATGGACTCTACTACTCGCAGTAACGTCTCCCTGCAGAACAATAATACGGACATCGTGGCGGATAAGAAGGTCGAAGCCTCGAACACCTATCAGGCAGACATCAATAAGGCTTATGAAGCACAAGCGTCTCAGAATATCGCTGCCATTGATCGCGGTAGCGGGATCGCCGCTTCAAGCAGCCGTCAAGGAGCCGGCATTCAGCTATCCGGGATCCGACGCTCGACCGAGATGGAAAAGGTCGCGAATCAGCTAAACTTCGAAGGCCGTACTGAAGCAGCGACGATCAATCAAGCGGCTGCAACCGAGGCCGCTCGCTTGAGGATGGTCTCGACGGTCGTGACGGGGTTCTTCAGAGATATGGATCGCAGGTTAGAGGAGATGAAACCAAAGTACTAACTGATCATCGTCTTTCTTTCGAAACTTCGGATCGAGGGAGGTCGTATGCATGACGCAGAATATTGCGGTTCGACAGTACAGTGAGATTGCTTCGGATTCGAATCGCCAGCTATCAAATGCTTCTCGCAACCGATGCGCTCAGCCGGACTTTAGCGCGTCTCTTCTATCTTGCTCGTCTTGCCATAGACCTTAACCAGCATCACGTGGTCGATGTCTGAACCGAAAGCGGATTCAACCGCCGTCAAATACGGCTTGTGTCCGTCTGTTGTAAGATGTACGCGATTAACAAGGCGAGAGGCTAGACCGGTGGGTAAAAACTTGACAGTAGCGCCAAGCAAAGACTACTTCTAAAGGTTGGAACCTAGAATGGTTCCAACCGAATAGATGCAGGGCATACTGAAACTCATTCGCAGGAAGATCGTCAAGAAACGCGTTGCGGTTCTTTGGCTCGGTCTCGTCGCGATCGAGTTGTTCTGTCCGGCACTATGCGAGATCGGCACGAACGCCGCGCCGCCTCCGAGCCAATTGACGGCCTCCGTCGCGATCGCCATTGACGGGCGCGATGAGTCCGGGACGGCGATTTCGAATTGCGACAACGACGGCGAACACGAAACGCCCGGCGATTGCAACGACGAGTGCCTCTGCCACGCGGTCGCGATCCCCAGCGTCGCCAGCGACGTCACATCGTCCTCGATCGAAAGAACCACCATTCCGTTGAAGAACGGTTTCCCGATTTTCAACTCACTTCCCCCTCCTTACCTGCCTCCTAAATTTTCCTAATCGAACGATAAGGGGTTGATCCCGCGCTCCGGCGACGGTTAATCGCGCCTTTGCGTCTTCGAACCTTCGATCACGCTCACCTCCGGCCGCACGTGCGACCGCTGAGGGAGCAAGCATCAGCTTTCGATCAGGAAGATTAACAATGAATTTACACAAAAAGGCCCCCGTCGTTTGGGCCAGCGTTTGCTTGACGGTCTTTAATTTTACGGCCGCGATCGGGCAGGAACCGACGCTGCTGGCCAGAAACGGGACGACGAACACGGGCACGAGAACTTCGGTCGCCCCGGCGAAACCGCTCGTCGAATCGGTGCTCCCGAACTACTACGACCCGCAGGACGGAACGTCCGTCGACGAGTTGATCAAGCGGGCGCTGGCCTCCAATCAGGAGATCATCGCGTCGCGCCTCGAGATCGACAAGGTGCGGGCCCGCCTGCAGCAGGCGCGGCTGAGGCCCAATCCAACGCTCGAATTCGAGCATGAACCCGGCCGCCTCGTGGGGAATGGCGGGGACGGACAATTCACCGTTGGGGCCTCTCTGCCGATAGAGATCTACGGCCGGCGTTCCGCCCGCGTCAGCGCCGCACAGATCGCCATCGGGGCGAGCGAGGCGGAGGTGCGTAACCGCGAACGGGTTCTGGTCGCGAATGTGCTCACGAACTACGCGGAGGCCTTGGCGGCGTTGCGCGAACTGGACGTGACCGAAAGGCTTCTCGACCTCGACCTCCAGACCGCACGAGTGGTCCAGATCCGGGTGAACGAAGGCGAGATCGCCCCGCTCGAGCTGAACCTTCTGCAAGCGGAGGTGGAACGGCTTCGATCGCGCCGCCAGTTGGCCGAGGAGCGGCTGCAATCCGCCCTCACGCAATTGAAGTTGCTGACCGGTGTGCCGTTCGAAGACACGCTCCGGCTGAGGGAGCAGATTGACGCCGCAGTGCTGCCGACCCTCCCGGCGACGAAGGAAGCGGCCGTGGACATCGGGTTGCGCACGCGGCCGGACGTCGCGCTCGCTCAGTTGGAGGAGCAGGTCGCGACCGCGGGGCTCCGCCTCGTGCGGGCGCAAAGCCGCCCCGATCTCACCGCGTACACGCGCTACTCGCAGGGGCGATCGACCTACGACGCCCCGACCGCACCGTTCGCCCAACGCGATCGGAGCCTGACCTTCGGGGTCGCGATCGGTCTGCCGCTATTCAACAATAACCAGGGAGCGAAAGCGGAAGCCGAGATTTCGATCCGGCAGGCCCAAGGGAGACGGGAGTTCGCCGAGCGGGCGGTGCGGAGCGAGATCCTATCCGCCTACCAGCGGCTCGAGGCGGCGAGCCGGGCCGTCTCCACTTTGCAAACCGCGGCGATCCCGCGATCAAACCAGAACCTCGAGACGTTCCGCAAGGTTTACGAGATCGGCGAGATCAAAATAACGGAATTGATCGCGGAGCAGCGTCGCTTGCTCGACGCGACGCGCGACCTGACGGAGGCGTTGGCGCAGCGTTACCGCTCGCAGGCGGATTTGAGCATTGCGCTCGGGGCCGGAGCTTTCCTCCCCGCACCGAAGTGAGGTGGGCCGAACATGAATGACGAGACGAGCAAAGAGATGAACGAAAAGAGAGAGTTGGATTCGACACAGGAAAATATGAGCGGACGAACAGGCCATCACGAGCGGGACGAAGAGACTTTGGCGCGTTTGGAAGATGATTTCGATCGCGGCAGCGAGGCGTCCGAGCATCCCGAGGACGAAAACCCTAAACCGAAAAGCATGTTCGCGTGGATCGTGACCGCAGTGATCGTCGCGGTGTTCGCGATCGCGGGGCTGGCCTGGATCGCGACGAGGAATTCCTCGTCCACGGCCAATGTAGAGGTCGAGGCGGGGCAGGAGAAGACGGAGAAAGATGGACACTCTGAAAACGAAGAGGGCGGGGAGGTGCGGCTCGACCCGGAGTCGATCGAGTCGGCAGGAATCGAGGTGGAGGGCGTCACGCAGCGCCCGGCGATCGCCAAGCTTTACGTCACGGGGGCGGTGGAGCTTAATCCGGAGAAAACCGAGATGGCGACTCCGCTCGTCGGCGGACGCATCGAGCGCGTTTACGCGGGGGTCGGCGACTACGTGCAGCAGGGGACCGTGCTCGCGGTGATCTCCAGTCCGCAATTGGCGCAGCTGCACGGCAAAATGCACGAGGCCCGCACCCGGCTCGAATTGGCCGAACGAAATCTGAACCGAGTCCAGCGCTCCGAGAACCGCGTCGCCGTCCTGCAGGCGAAAGCGAAGCTGGATGAGGCGGAAGCGACGCTGAAACGAACGAGAAGGCTGATCGAGCTCGGTGCCGGCGCGGGCAAGGATTTGATCGCCGCCCAAGCGAACTACCAAACCGCGAAGGCGGACTACGACTTCCAGTCCAACATCTCGCTCAACAAAGAGATTCAGGAGGCACGCGCGGAGGTGGAAACCTCGCGGGTCGATGTCCGGCACATCGAGGACGAATTGCGATCGCTCGGCGTGCCCGTGGTCAGCGGCGCCCCGGACGATCACCGAGAGGACACCTCTTTGGTTTCGGTGCGCGCCCCTCTGTCGGGGGTGATCACCGAGCGGAAGTTCAACTCCGGAGCCGGCGTCGAGGCGGCTGTGCCGATCTTCGCGATCTCCAACCTGTCCACCGTTTACGTTATCGCGAACGTGCCCGAGGCGAACGTCGGGAAACTCGTAGTCGGCTCCGTGGCTGAGATCCGTTCAAACGCCTTCGGCACGATCAACGGCCGGATCAGTTACATCGATCCCCGCCTGGACGAAGCGACCAGAACCGCCCGCGTACGACTCGAAGTCCCGAACCCGCAAGGGCGGCTCCGTGCCGGGACGTTCACGGAGGTAGGGTTCTACACCGGCATCAGCGAGGGGAGCGGCGAGGAACTCGTTGTGCCTTCCGGTGCCATCCAGCGCGAGGGCGACAAGACGATCGTGTTCGTGCCGAAGGACGACGAGCCCGGGGCCTTCGAGGTCCGGGAGATCGAGGTCGGCGGTGAGATGGAAGGCTACACGGCGGTGAAAAGCGGTTTGAAGCTCGGCGAGAAGGTGGTCTCGAAGGGCAGCTTCACGCTGAAGACGCAGATGGAAAAGGGTGAACTGGGCGATGACGATCACTAGCCCGCCCGCGAAACATATTGAACATCAGATTTTATGATTAACGCACTTATCAGGTTTTCGGTCGAAAATCGACTCATCGTTCTCCTGCTCGTTGCGATCATGGCGGCCGCGGGAACGTACAGCCTTATTAATCTCCCCATAGATGCGGTCCCCGACGTGACCAACGTGCAGGTGCAGGTGCTCACCGCGGCGCCCAGCCTCGCGCCGCTGGAGATTGAGCGGCAAGTTACCTTCCCGGTGGAGACCGCCATGTCGGGGCTTCCGGACATCGAGGAGATCCGCTCGGTCTCGAAATTCGGCCTTTCCGCGGTGACGGTGGTGTTCGACGAATCGGTCGATATCTACTTCGCCCGCCAACTGGTGCTCGAACGTCTCTCACAGGCCCGCGAGCAGATACCCGAGTCGATCGGTTCGCCGGAGATGGGGCCGATCTCGACGGGCCTTGGCGAGATCTACCAGTACGAGCTCAAATCCCCCGACGGCAGTCACGACGCGACAGCCCTGCGCACCGTGCAGGACTGGAACGTGCGGCGGCAGCTTCTCGGCGTTCCCGGGGCAACGGAAATCAACAGCTTCGGCGGGTACGAGAAGCAGTACCAAGTGCGGCTCGACCCCGCGAAGCTTCAGTCGTATGGGCTGACCTTGCGGGACGTGTACGAAGGGGTCAGCCGCAACAACGCGAACGTAGGCGGAGCCTACATCGAAAAGGGGGCCGAACAGTATCTTCTGCGCGGGTTGGGGCTCGTCGAGAACGCCGAGGACATCGGCAACATCGTGGTCAAAACCGGACCGGAGGGCGTCCCCGTTTTCGTGAAAAATGTCGGCGAGATCGTTGAGGGGTCAACGGTTCGGCAAGGCGCAGTGACGGCGGACGGCAAGGGCGAGATCGTCGCGGGGATCGCGATGATGCTCAAAGGGGAAAACTCCCGCACCGTCGTCGAGGCGGTGAAGGAGCGCGTCGAGCAGGTGAAAAAATCGCTGCCCGCCGGGGTGGAACTCGTGCCATTCTACGACCGCACCGAGCTGATCGACCGGGCGATCGCCACCGTCCAGACCAATCTTATCGAGGGGGCGATTTTGGTGATCGTGGTGCTGATGTTCCTGCTCGGGAACTGGCGCGGGGCGCTGCTCGTCGCGACGATCATCCCGCTCTCGATGCTGTTCGCCGCGATCCTGATGCGGGGGTTCAACGTATCCGGTAATTTGATGAGCCTAGGGGCATTGGACTTCGGGCTGATAGTGGACGGGGCCGTCGTGATGGTGGAGAACACGATCCGGCGAAGGGCCGAGGCCCAGCATGAGGCTGAGACCCTGGGCCACCGCGAGAACCCGCAACGCACCATCCTCGAATCCTGCCTGGAGGTCGCCCGCCCTGTAGTCTTCGCGGTTGCGATCATCGCGATCGTGTACTTCCCGATTCTGAGCCTGCGCGGGATCGAGGGGAAGATGTTCGTCCCGATGGCGTTGACGGTGGTGTTCGCCCTTATCGGGTCGCTACTGCTGTCGCTCACGTACGTCCCAGCGATGATGACGCTGGTGCTGAGCGGGAAGGTGTCGGAGAAGGAGAGCTTCCTGATCCGTTGGGCGAAGAAGGCTTACATCCCCGCATTCGATTTCGTCGGCCGCTACCGGGCGCAGGCTTTGGCTCTGGCGGTCGGGCTGGTGGCAATTAGTGGTGCGATCTTCCCGTACCTCGGTTCCGAGTTTATCCCGCGGCTGGACGAGGGCGATTTGGCCGTTCAAATCGGCAGGCTGCCGAGCGTTTCGCTTAACGAATCCGTTGCCATCGCGACCAAGGCGGAAAAAGTTTTGATGGAGTTCCCCGAAGTGCGCACGGTGATCTCCAAGACGGGGCGCGCCGAGGTCGCCACAGACCCGATGGGTGTGGAGATCAGCGACGTGTATATCGCGCTCAAGCCTCGTGAGGAATGGAAATCCGCCGCGACCCGCGAGGAGTTGATCGGGAAGATGTCAGAGCGGCTCGAGAAGGAAGTGCCAGACGGAGTTTTTAGTTTCTCGCAGCCTATCGAGCTGCGCGTCGCGGAGCTTATCTCCGGGGTGCGCTCCGACGTGGCGATCAAGCTTTATGGTGACGACTTGAAGCTGCTTAAGCAAAAGGCCGACGAGATCGTGCGGTCGGTGCAAGCGGTACCCGGTGCCGAGGACGTGAAGGCGGAGGCGACGAGCGGCCTGCCGCAGCTGCAGATCAAGCCCGACCGAGCCGCCATCGCCCGCTACGGCCTCAACGTCGAGGACGTGAACGACATGGTCGAGTCCGTCGTCGCTGGCAAAGACGCGGGGCAGGTCTATGAGGGCGAGCAACGCTTCAACCTCGTCGTCCGGCTCGACGAGGAGTCGGGCAGGAACGTAGACGCGATCCGAAACCTGCTCCTGACCGCCCCGAACGGTTCGCGCGTGCCGCTCTCGCAGGTCGCGGACATCCAGCTCGTCGAGGACGCCGCCCAGATCACCCGCGAGGACACGCGCCGCCGCATCGGGGTCGAGCTGAACGTTCGCGGGCGCGACATCGGCTCGTTCGTCGAGGAAGCCCAGGCGAAGATCGCGCAGGAGGTGCAATTGCCGCCGGGCTATTACTTGAAATGGGGCGGCACGTTCGAGAACCTACAGCGGGCCTCGCAAAGACTCTTGATCGTCGTGCCGATCGCGCTCTTTCTGATCTTCGTGCTGTTGTACACGACCTTCAACTCGATCAAGCAGGCGCTGCTGATCTACACGGGGATCCCGTTCGCGATCGTCGGCGGGGTTGTCTTTTTAGCGTTGCGGGGGATGCCGTTCTCGATCTCCGCGGGGGTCGGCTTCATCGCCCTGTTCGGCGTCGCGGTGCTCAACGGCGTCGTGATGGTGAGCTTCATCAACCAGCTCCGCGAGCAGGGCAAGAGCCTCGCCGACGCGGTTCGCGAGGGCGCGATCACGCGGCTCCGGCCGGTCCTGATGACCGCCCTGGTCGCCAGCCTCGGGTTCATCCCGATGGCGATCGCGACGAGCGCCGGCGCCGAGGTGCAGCGGCCGCTCGCGACGGTGGTGATCGGAGGGCTGATCACCTCGACGCTGCTGACCCTGCTGATCCTGCCGACGCTTTACGGATGGGTGGAACGGGACGAAAGCGGTTTCTCGGTCGGACGGAGATGATGCCCTATACTTTCGGGAATTAACTATGGAGAAAGAAGTCAGTCTTTACCATCAACTGGTTGAACATCCGATCATCTTGTTTTTGGTAGGATCTCTCCTCCTGATGGCGCTTTTGGCGGCATTCGGCAATTGGGCGTATCGACACAGTAAGGACAGAGAGGAAAGATCGGCGAAAAGCAAAGACTCGAACGGGAAAACTAATCAGGGAGCTTAACTCCGACACGGTACACCCGGAAGCGATAACGATGGGACACGATCATGTGCAAAGCGCTTCGTCGCGCAATAAGAGAAGTTTGGCTATCGTCTTCGGGCTCACCTCTTTCTACTTGATTGTGGAAGTTGTTGGCGGGTTGTGGACAGGGAGCCTGGCTCTCCTGGCCGATGCCGGTCATATGTTGACCGACGTCGCCGGGGTCGGCCTCGTGTTGCTCGCGATACGGTTCGCGGAAAAACCAGCGTCCCCGGCGCGAACCTACGGGTACTACCGCGTGGAGATCCTCGCGGCGTTGACGAACGCGGTCGTGCTGATCCTGATCTCGCTCTACATTCTGTACGAGGCTTACCGGCGCTTCAAGAACCCGCCGGAGGTCGAAAGCGCGGCCATGCTCGGTGTAGCATCGGTCGGGTTGATCATCAACATCATCGGGATGTACATCCTCCGCGCCGGTTCGCGGGAAAGCCTCAACATGAAGGGCGCGTATTTCGAGGTGCTGTCCGACATGCTCACGTCCATCGGCGTGATCGTCGCGGGCTTGATCATGTTGACGACGGGTTGGTACTACGCAGACCCGATCCTGTCCGCGGCGATCGGGCTGTTTATCTTGCCGCGGACTTGGGCTCTGATGAAAGATGCGGTCGGCGTACTGATCGAGGGCACCCCCGCAGACGTCAACATCACCGCGTTGCGCGAAAGTTTAACCCGGATCGAGGGCGTCGCCGGCATCCACGACCTGCACGTGTGGAGTTTGACCTCCGGGGTAAACGCGATGAGCGTGCACGCGGTCATCGAGTCGGACGACCAGCACGACCTCGTCCTGGAACGCGTGCACGAGCACTGCACGGAGGAGTTCAAGATCTCGCACGTCACCGTGCAGACGGAGTGCCGGGGCTTCGCGGAGCACGAAACACATCTTTGATTTGGATGTGGAGTGGTTTGGATATGGGCTATTGTTGCGAAAGGGATGACGTCGCTGCGGGGCTTCGCGAGAAGCAGAGCTCGACGTTGAAGATCGTGCTGGCGATCAATGTCGCCATGTTCGCGGCTGGGATCGGGGCGGGCATCTACGCGGGTTCGAGTTCGCTCTTGTCCGACTCGCTCGACAATCTGGGCGACGCGGCGACGTACGGCCTGAGCCTCTACGCGGTTTACAAATCTTCGCGGGCCAAGGCACTGGTCGCATTCGTCAAGGGGGCTTTGATCCTGATCGCCGCCTTGGTCGTGCTCGGGCAGGTGATCTACAAGCTTCTCGTCCCGGCGGTCCCGATTTTCGAGATAATGGGCGTAGTCAGTCTATTCGTACTCGCCGGGAACTCGATTTGCCTCTTCCTGCTCACGCGTCACCGAACGGACGACGTGAACATGAGTTCCGTTTGGGAATGCTCACGCAACGACATCGCCTCGAACGTCTCGGTCTTCCTCGCGGCCGGGGCCGTGTGGTTCACCCAGTCGGGCTGGCCGGACATAATCCTCGCCCTTGCTCTGGTCGGGCTGTTCCTGAGCTCGGCCTTCCGCGTGTTTTCGGACGCCACCGCGGAACTTCGGACTGCCCCAATTAAATCTTCTTGCGATCGTTAGGACTTGACGTTTTCGCGGGCTTATTATACAACGATATATGAACGTGTGTTCATGTAAGCGTGCGTAATGAAACTCTATGGATGACAAAAAGACTCGAAGGCCGGCCGCCGAATGCGAGATCGATTTCATCGACGAAAGGAAAGTAAAGAGGGTTCGAAGGGCAATGAAGTCCGTCGAGGCGATCACCTCTCTCGCCGAGACATTCAGGGTCCTTGGCGACCCGACGCGGATAAGGATCGCGTTCGCGCTCTCCCGGGAGGAGCTGTGCGTGTGCGACATCGCCAACCTGCTCGGCGTGTCGCAGTCCGCCGTGTCGCATTCTCTGCGGACGCTGCGGCAGATGAAGCTGGTCCGGTTCCGCAAGGAGGGGAAAATCGCCTATTACGCCCTCGACGACGATCACATCGCCGAATTGCTGGAAGTCGGGTTCGGGCATGTTGAGGAGAAGCGGTGACGAGGATGAAGCCCCAGACGGAGGACAGGTACGTCCCCGCGTTGAGTTTCGACTTTCTCACGCCGTTTTACGACTTGGCGGTGAAACTCACGACGCGCGAGAAGGTGTTCAAAGAACGGCTCGTCGGACGGATCGAAATCCCGCCGGATGGCCGACTGCTCGATCTCGCCTGCGGCACCGGGACGCTGACGATCGCGATCAAGCGGAGGTTCCCGGCCGCCACCGTTCATGGTTTGGACGGCGACTCGAAGATTCTCCGGATCGCTCGCGGAAAAGCTTCGTCGACCGGCACGGAGATAAATTTCACCGAGGCGTTTTCGACCGCGTTGCCGTACCCGGATGGGTATTTCGATTCCGTCGTCTCGAGCCTGTTCTTCCATCACCTTACACCCGAAAACAAGCGGAAGACGCTCCTCGAGGTCCGGCGCGTTTTGGGCGGCGGCGGCACGTTGCACGTCGCCGATTGGGGCCAGCCATCGAACTCGGCGATGAGCCTCGCTTCTATGCCGGTGCGGTGGCTCGACGGCGCGACCACGAGGGACAGCTGCGCGGGGAAACTGCCTGGAATGATGGAGGAGGCCGGATTCACGTCGATCGTGGAAACCGATCGGTTCAGCACGGTCTTCGGGACGCTGCGGCTGCACCGATCCGTTTAGAGATAGCGAGCGTATGGAAAAATCGGTGTTTGAAATTTCGCAGATGGATTGCCCGTCCGAAGAGAATCTGATCAGGCTTAGGCTCGACGAGATCGCCGAGATAAAGCACCTCGCATTCGACATCCCGCAGCGGCGCCTGACCGTGCATCACGAAGGGCGGCTGGAGGCGATCGAAAGGTCGATCGCGGATCTGAATTTGGGCGGAGCCCGCGTCAGCACGGAGCGATCGGAAGAGACCCGATTCGAAGAACCCGCGAAACAGCGGAAATTGCTTTGGACCGTCCTCGCGATCAACTTCGGATTTTTCGCGATCGAGATGACGACCGGCTTGATCTCCGGTTCGATGGGCCTGGTCGCCGACAGCCTCGACATGCTCGCCGACGCTTTCGTTTACGGCATCAGCCTGTTCGCGGTCGGCGCTACTTTATCGCGTAAACGGCGGATCGCCACGCTCGCCGGCTATTTCCAACTCGCGCTCGCCATCGTCGGTTTCGTGGAGGTCGTCCGCAGATTCCTGGGCGTCGAGGAGATGCCGGACTCCGGGACGATGATCGTCGTTTCGATCCTCGCTCTCGTCGCGAACGGGTTCTGCCTTTATCTGCTGCAAAAATCCAAGAGCAACGAGGCGCACATGCAGGCGAGTGCCATCTTCACCTCCAACGACGTGATCATCAACCTGGGCGTAATCGCGGCCGGCGTGCTGGTCTACCTGTTCGGATCGAACAGGCCGGATCTGATCGTCGGGACCATCGTGTTCGTGGTGGTCCTGCGCGGGGCATTGCGGATCCTGAGATTGGGGAAACGTTCGGATGGATAAATCCGGCACATTTTGGGTCACCGTCGGCGTGGCTGTCATCCTGGCGGCGGTTCTTGGCGCGGCGGAAGGGCGAGCGGCGACGCGGCAATAGGCGTTACTAAAAAAATGGATCGTTACGCGCAACTCATCTACCTCATGGTTTATCTCTCCGTCGCGTTCGTGCTGCCGACGTACCGGGTCTGGAAACGCACCGGGACCAACCCGGTTACGTTCGGCGGTACGGACAGCGCCCACGACTACGTCGGGATGCTGTTCAAGGTGGTGATGCTGATCCTCTTTTTGGCTGTCGGGGCAAGGGCGCTGCAACCCGGGGTCGACGAATACCTGATACCGATATTTTGGCTGGAGTTCGCCGCCGCGCGGTACGTCGGTTACGCCCTGCTCGTCGCCTCGCTGGCATGGATCGTGACCGCCCAGTTCCAAATGGCCGACTCGTGGAGGATCGGGATCGACTCCTCGAAGACGCAACTCGTGAGTACGGGCCTTTTCGGTGTCTCGCGGAACCCGATCTTCCTCGGGATGATGGGCACCTTGCTGGGCCTCTTGCTCGTGCTGCCGAACGCATTGACGCTTACGATTTTCGCTCTAGGTTTTGCACTGATGCAGATTCAGGTGCGTCTGGAAGAAGAATTCTTACGACGGTCGCAAGAGGGCGAATACGAGGAATACGCGAATCGAGTGCGGCGTTGGTTGTGAGGTCAGCCATCGGATACATTTGAGGCTCGCACGATCGCTGGAGGAATTTAATGTCATTGACCATAAAGGAACTTGTCACGTACGTCCCGTCCGAGGATTTCGGTGTTTCGCAGCGCTTTTACCGGGGGCTCGGTTTCGAGTTGACGGAGGGCTGGGGCGGGACGATGGATTGCAGACTCGGAAACGCCGTCTTCCGACTGCAGAACTACCACAACAAAGACTGGGCGGAGAATTTCATGATGAAATTCGATGTCGATGACATTGAAGGGTGGCACGCGCATGCGAAAGGGGTGATCGACAACGGCGACTTCGGGCACGCGAGATACGATAATGAGATCGAGTTGGTCGGCGGCGATACGAAGATCTTTCACGTTTGGGACCCATGCGGGGTTTTGCTGATCTTTATCGGTTAGCCGCTTTGGAGGTTTCAGGAACGCGGCGCATACATGATCACGCTCACCCCCAAGATGCAAATGCCGCCGCCGAGAATATCCCAAACATCAGGTTTAACTCCGTCGATCCACCAACCCCAGAGAATCGAGAGGATAACGAACACGCCGCCGTATGCGGCATACACCCGTCCGAAGTTGGCGGGCTGAAACGTCGGCACCACTCCGTAAAGGATGATGACGAATGCACCTAGAGTTCCGACCCACCAGGCCCACTTCTCTCGCAACCAAAGCCACATCAAATAACCGCCGCCGATCTCGAGAAGTCCGGCCAATACAAAAAAGAAAACCGATCTTGTTACGTTCATTGGAGATCAAATTCTTCCCGGATGAAACTTTTCACACCGTCGCGACCCGTAAGCGTCAGCCACATATCCCCGCCCTCGCGTTCTAAAGTCAGATTGAATTCGAAGAACGGGCAACATCGATGCTCATATGTGATGAATTCCGCAATCTGCCGAAACAGTTCCGGACTCATCGCGTATCGGAAAGCGAATCCGTCGGACAGCTCGCGAATCTCCCGCTTCGCGGCTTTGAGTATATCGAGTAGTTCGAACGTTCGAGCCTTCTCGCCCGGCGTTAGATTCGTTATCTCGCACGCAAATGGGGATTCCCGTTTCATATCGATGTGGTTGCAACAAGTCTTTCAAACTTTCGATAGACTTTGCAACGACCGCCGCTCGTTTGCCCGACGCCAACAGTAGGTCGTTGATGCCGTTAGCGGATAACTCCGATGTGGTTCGGCCCAGCACAGAAAAGGTCGAAACCCTGACTTGACTCTGGAGTTAGGTCAAGGCTGTACAATGTTGCTTGATGAACGATTCCTTCCGCATCGGTGAAGTTGCCGAGCGCTGCGAGGTCAGCATCGACACGGTCCGGTATTACGAACGCCGCAAGCTGCTGCCGGAAGCACCGCGAACCGCGGGCGGATATCGCCTGTTCGGCCCGGAGGCCATCGAGCGCATCACCTTCATCAAGCAGGCACAAGAGCTCGGCTTCACGCTGGAGGAGATCTCGACGCTTCTTTCCGCCGACGGCACGAGCGATTGCCGGCACGTCCACGACCTGCTCGATGCTAAGCTGGCCGACCTGGACTCGAGGTTGAAAGCGTTGCAAACGTTTCGCCGAAAACTCAAGCATTACCTCGACGAATGCGAAACCGAGCTGCGGCAGCGCCCAGATTCGGTTTCGTGTCCGGTCGCGATAGAGATCGCGCACAGAACCTAAGATATGGCAACAAACATTCTTGATAAAGTCGGATCGATCGGAGCTCTCTTGGCGGGCGCGGCGGTGCCTTGTTGTTTTCCGTTCCTCAGCCTCGCGGGGTCGATCCTGGGGTTGAGTTTTCTCGCACCATACGAGACCTACGTTCTCTACGCGATGCAGTTGTTCGTCGTCGTCGCTTTGATCGGCGCGGTCGTCGCGTACCGGGGCCATCGAAAGGTTCTTCCGTTGATCCTCGGCGTGCTGTCGGTACTAGCGGTGCTTTATTCGCTCAACACCGGTATGAATGTCAAGATCCTTTATCCGGGTCTCGCCGGCTTGGTGGTCGTCGCGATTTGGAATTCGATCGAGGCAAGGCGTTGCGCCGATATATGTCAGAAGTGATGACCGCTTTGGAGCAAAAACAAGAAACTGATTCCGATAGTCTGCTTGAGAGTCTCTCGCATGCGGCGAGCCTTACCGTTCTTGAGCTGGACGCTAACCCGCAGAAGTTGGTGCCAGCTTTTTTTCTTGCGAATCTGATGTCCCCGGCGCTATGGGATTGGCGGAATGAGAAACGCGCCGTAAACGAGCAAGGTGTCGTCTACAGTCCCCGCAACCGATTGAATCAGATCCAACGATTTTTCCATCGATACACTTTCACGAACTTATCCGATCAACCTGGCGGCGATCCGTGGGGGTTGATCTCCTTCAAAGAAGAGGAACAAAGGTTCGGCGTGGAGTTCGTGCGGAACATTCGGACCGAATACGACACGACTCTCCGACAACTGCATGTCGAGAATCCGGAATCGCAATTCGGGCAGATCGTAAATGAGTCCTATTACGGCCGGGGCTTTTTTCCGAGGCTCAAGAACGAAACCTTAGAGGTGATGAACGCGTTCGCCTCGACCAACGAGGAAGGTAAAGCCTCCGGTAAATGTTGGGGGCTCGCGGCGCTTTGGGCCGCGGCTCTCGTCGTTTGGGGCCGTTTTCCCCTGGACCAGGTGGTTATCACCGGGAATCGTGCGCATGTGTTTGTCTACCTCGATGTGGAGGAAGGGCATCTGCTGAACAATACCAAATGGTTCAGCACAACGCGGATCAACAACCAGTCAGAGTTATCGGATTTTGTCAAAGCGGTTGCTTCGGGCCCGGAAACGACGTTCTTCTATAATCCCTCGGTGGGGATGTGCCATTGCATATCGCGCACTTCGCAGATTCCGCACCATCAGGTGAAAGACATCTACCGGCGAATACGCGAGTTCGTCTCTAACCCGCTGAAGCACCCCGACCCGGAACAGATCCAATACATTGAACCGTCGCACGCCGTCCCGGATCCCTTAGACCACGATTCCGCGGAGAGTTACCAGTCGGCAATTCACCAGCTGGCTCGCGAGTATCCGGGTTCGATCTTCGAGTACGCACTTTATGCGTTCAGAAGTTTGCGCGTTCGGAACCCGGAAGTGTATGTTCACGCCGCCCTGCGCGACCCTAACGCCGCCGAACTGGCCGCAAAGGTGGCGACGCTCGACGATGCAATGTCGATCGTTTGCAACATCAAGGGAAATTCATCAATATTCGGGAGCCGCGACCGGATCGCGATGCCAGATGAGGTCGTTTACTTTAATACGGGTCACGAGGCGGAAAAGGCATTGCTTTTGTACACCTTGCTGCGGAAGTCCTCGCTTGCAAATCTCGATAGTTCGCTTTTGCTTACGAAGGACCACAGCCTCGTGATGGTTAACGGGAGACCCGTTTACCCGGAAAGTTACGTTTCGTTTGAGCAAGGTGAAAACACCGTAGGGGCAGCCCCGACGACGATCAGCCTGAGCGCGACCATAACTTGTCCGAAGTGCGGATTCGTGAAGGTCGAACAGATGCCAACGAATGCTTGCGTCTTTTTTTACGAATGCACGAACTGCCTGGATCTCCTTAAGCCGCTCCCCGGCGATTGTTGCGTTTTTTGTTCGTATGGCTCGGTACAGTGCCCGCCGAAAGCGGCGGGAAATGCCTGTTGTTAGAGGGATAAATCGTATGAAACGCATTTATATCAAGATCGGCGTCGTGGCGGCGGCGGTGCTCGGGTTCACTGCCTTGGCCGTTTACCAATTCAGTGGTGGGAACGAGTTTTCCTCGAACATCGGCGATTTCAAAGCCCAATTCAATAAGGACAAGGGTAAGGTGAGGCTGGTGGTTCTGCTGGCCCCGACCTGAGGGCACTGCCTTCGGGGAGCCTCCGAAATTCATCAGGTCCTGATGAATCTGAAAGATCAAAACGTCGAGGTTTATTCCGTCTGGGTGCCCATCCTCCCGTCGGATTTTGAACTGACCGTCGGGCGGGCCACCAAAACGCTCCCCGACCCTCGAGTTCGGCACTACTGGGACGGCGACGGCGAACTGGTCAGGGGCTATGCCCCCGTCTTGGGGATCGACGATCAAGCCTGGGACGTCTATCTGCTTTACGATAAAGAGGCGGAATGGAAAGATGCGCCGCCGAAGCCGTTGTACTGGCAGGAACAATTGGGCATATCGGAAGAGACGAAGCTGGACGGTGCGAAACTTACAGCCGAGATCAATAAACTGCTGAAATAGGCTTGTGAGGAGGAATGAGAACAGCCCAAAAGATCGCAAGCATTCTCATCATCGCCTTGGGTCTGCTTCATTGCTCCTTCACCTTTCGAAACTACCACGGCATTTCGTATGAGGCCGCATGGTTCTTGGGGACCGGCGTCGCGATCGTGCTAGCGGGGTTCTTGAATATTGCTCTCCTCCGCACCGGAGCGCGGGACGTGGTTATCTGGACGATGGCCCTCATCGCGAACGTGTTTTTTCTGCTCGGGTTCGCCGCCTCGTCGTACATGATGCGGCAGCCGCAGGTGTTCGTGGGGGCCGCACTGTTCCTCACCGCAACGACCTACTGCTTCGTGGTCAAACCGGCTGAATCTAGGAATTGGTAACGCTGCTGTTCCTGCCCGATGAAACAGCGAGCCACCTCGACGAGCGAGAACTCGGCCCCGATCAGGAATGGTTGCTGCTGTCCTTGTGACACGAAATGCAAGGATGGTAACTCCGTATGAAGTGATCGGGATCACTCTTATCCCATTGAAGTAGGGGCGACTTTGTTCGCCCCTAATCTTTTGGAGCGCCTCCCGGCTGAAGAAAGGGCGCTTCACCTTTTCGGTCTCACTGATACCAAGGCCGCCATCGCACTCCGCGCGAAAGCCCACGTAAATCGGGATACTAAAGCGTGTCCGACTAGAGGCTTCGCTGGAGAACCATAAATGGGCTTGACTCTATACGCGACTACAGGGTTTATCATTGAATGGTAACCAGAATTGCGCTGGGAATTTGTGTAACAGGGGGACAAAAAACAATGGCGATAAGGAATAACACGGCGACAACGATCGTTGGTCGCACTAATCGGCTTTCGCCCCGGACTTCGATGAAGATCGGTGAGGTTTCACAGGAATCGGGGGTAGGCGTCGAGGCCTTGAGATTCTACGAGCGCAGCGGGCTTCTGGGGAGACCCGCACGTTCGCGGAGCGGTTACCGGCTTTACGACGAAGCGGTGCTGGAGCGCCTCGCGTTCATCAGGAAGGCGCAATTCCTCGGTTTCTCGCTCGACGAGATCCGGCACATCATCAGCGACGCCGAGAAGGGCGTGAGCCCGTGCGATGACGTCCGGGCGATCGTGCGACGGCGCCTCGCGGAGGTCTCGGAGCGGGTCAAGGAGATGCAGCGGCACCACCGGGAACTTACGCGCACGCTGGAAGAATGGGACGAGGTGGGCCGGGCACCGGGTAATATATGCGGTCTTATCGAAGGCACTGAGATGCAAAACCCATCGCCGACTAGCGGGCGCGTCACGCCGAAAAAGCAGAGAAAAAAGACGGCGTAAAAGTTTTTTCACATTTCTCGAAAAAAGGGCTTGACACTGTACTTGACTACGGAGAATAGACTTTATCTATCGGGCGATTTGTCCCGAAAATATTACTGAGATCAGCGAGGTACAAAAAATGAAAGTAGCTAACGAAACAACGAGCGAACCCCAAAAGAATGACAGTAGTTTCACGACGGTGACGGCCCCGGAAATCGTCTGCGGCGGCTGTGCGAGTTCGATCACGAAAGCGTTCGCGGACGTCAAGGGCGTTTCTGCCGTCGAGGTGGACGTGCCGACGAAAAAGGTAACGGTCACTCACGACAAGGAAACCTCGCGCGAGGAAATCGTCGAGGTGCTCGACCGCGCCGGTTATTCGGCGGAATGAGCGACCTGAAATGGCGGTGCTGGTGGATCCGCAGGTGAACGGGAGGGATAAATGATTACGACGAAAACGATCGATCCGGTGTGCGGGATGGAAATCGATCCAGCGACCGCAGCCGGGCGGAGCGAGTACGGGGGCGAAACCTTCAGTTTTTGCTCCCCCACTTGCAAGGGGAAATTCGACTCGGCTCCCGGAGAATTCGCAGCTTCGAAGGCGGCCGAGAGCGGGGGCGGAAACAAAGGAACCAGCAATGGGTTGACCACTAAACAAGCCACGGACGGAACGCACAACGACCATTCACTTCCTGATGGTGCTGGCGAACGGGTCGATCTGCCGATCACGGGGATGACCTGCGCGGCGTGTGCCAACCGGATCGAAAAACAGCTGAAAAAACAGCCGGGTGTGGACGCGTGCTCGGTCAATTTCGCCACCGCGAAGGCGACCGTCAAGTACGACCCCGGCAAGACCAACGTCGCCGCCCTGGTGCAGACCGTCAAGGACACCGGCTACGACACGGCGGGGACGGCGCGGGCCGAATTCGTAGTGGACGATTCGGCGAGACCGTCCGGCTCGGGCACCCCGCTCGAAGGTCATTTGATGAAACGGAACGGCGTCGTGAAGGCCGCCTTCAATCTCGCGAACCAAACCGTCGCGGTTGAGTATCTTCCGAATTCAGTTGATGTGAAACAGATTCGTGCCGCCATTGAAGATTTCGGTTACAACGTTCGCGAAGTCTCCGGAATTTCCGATTCGGCCGAGGATTCGCTCGAACACGCTCACGCCGCCGAGTATTCCGACTTAAAGCGAAAGTTTCTGGTCGCCGCCGTTTTGTCACTGCCGATACTGGTGATCGTCATGTCCCACGGGCGTATCGAGTTGTTCAATTTCCGCGGCGTGAACTGGCTTCAGCTCGTTCTTGCGACGCCGGTCGTTTTTTATTCTGGCTGGCAGTTCTACCGCGGAGCATGGGCGGCGTTTCGGCACCGTGCCGCCGACATGAACACGCTCATCGCCGTCGGCACCGGCACCGCATATATTTACTCGGTACTCGCGACGCTGTTTCCTTCGTTTTTCGCCAACGCCGTCGGGCAGACTATGAACATGCCGGGGATGGAAGGTGCGCCAACCGTGCCGGTCTATTTCGAAGCGGCCAGCGTTATTATTGCCCTTATCGTATTGGGGAGACTGCTGGAGGCGAGAGCGAAGGGGCAAACGGGCGCGGCGATAAAGAAACTTGTCGGCCTGCAGGCGAAAACGGCCCGCGTGATCCGCGACGGGCGGGAGATCGAGATCGAGACCGAGGAGGTCGTCCCGGACGACATCGTCCTGGTGCGCCCGGGAGACAAGATACCCGTCGACGGCGTGGTGACGGAAGGTTCGTCGGCGGTTGACGAGTCGATGCTCACGGGCGAGTCGATCCCGGTCGAGAAGAAAGTCGGGGACGAGATCTTCGGCGCCACGATCAACAAAACCGGAGCCTTCTCGTTCCGGGCGACGAAGGTCGGCAAGGACACCGCCCTGCAGCAGATCGTCCGGCTGGTGCAGGACGCGCAAGGGTCCAAGCCGCCGATCGCGAAACTCGCCGATACGATCAGCGGGATATTCACCCCGATCGTGATCTCCATAGCGATCGCGACGTTCGTGGTGTGGTTCGTCGCCGCCTCACCGGAAGTGCGGTTCACTATGGCGCTGGTGAACTTCGTCTCGGTGCTGATCATCGCCTGCCCGTGCGCGCTCGGGCTCGCTACCCCGACGGCGATCATGGTCGGGACGGGTCGCGGCGCGGAGAACGGCATATTGATCAAGGGCGGCGACAGCCTGGAGACGGCCCACAAGCTCGACACGATCGTCCTCGACAAGACCGGCACCATCACCAAGGGCGAACCGGCTCTCACTGATGTCGTCGCGGCGGACGGTTTCGCGGAGAACGATTTCCTGAAGATCGTTGCGTCGGCCGAAAGGCAAAGCGAACATCCCCTGGCCGCCGCGATCGTGCGCGGCGCTCAGGAAAGGGGGCTAGAGTTCGCCAAGCCGGAAAGCTTCAACGCCCTCGAAGGGCGCGGAATCGAATCGCGCGTCGCGGGTAAGGATCTTCTTCTCGGGAACGTGCGCCTGATGAACGAGCGGAAAATCGAACTGGGAGGCGCGGAAACGACGGCGGAGAGGCTTGCAACGGAGGGCAAAACGCCGATGTTCGCGGCGATCGACGGCAAGTTCGCCGGCGTGGTCGCGGTCGCCGACACGATCAAACCGGAGTCCGCGGATGCGATCGCATCGCTGCAAAAGTTGGGACTCGAAGTCGTAATGATCACCGGCGATAACCGCAGAACGGCGGAAGCGGTCGCGGGGCAGGTCGGGATCAAACGCGTGCTCGCTGAGGTGCTGCCGGAAGGCAAATCGGGCGAGATCAAACGCCTGCAGAGTGAAAAGAAACTGGTAGGGATGTTCGGGGACGGCATCAACGACGCGCCCGCTCTCGCGCAGGCGGACGTTGGGATCGCCATAGGCACCGGAACGGATGTCGCGATCGAGGCGAGCGACATCACGCTGATCAAGGGGGATCTACGCGGGGTGGTCACCGCGATCGGGTTGTCGAAGGCGACGATCCGTTCGGTGAAGCAGAATCTGTTCTGGGCGTTCATCTACAACGTGATCGGGATCCCCATCGCGGCGGGCCTGCTTTACCCGCTTACGGGCTGGTTGCTCTCGCCGATCATCGCTTCGGCGGCGATGTCGCTTTCGTCGGTGTCGGTGGTCGCGAACAGCTTGCGCCTGCGCAAATTCGGCGGGCCGGTGGTCGGCTAACGAATTGGAGGACTTATATGGACACAATGGAGATTGTCGTGATTCTGGGCGGCGTCGCTCTGGTCGGTTTGACGCTGTGGTACTTCTTCGGCGAGCGCGAGAAGGTCGCTGCCGAAACTAACGAGACCGGCGTGCAGGAGATAAAGGTGACCGTGAAGGGCGGGTATGCACCGGACGTGATCGTGGTGAAGAAGGACGTTCCCGTGCGTCTGAATTTTTACCGCGACGAAACGTCGTCGTGCAGCGAGCAGGTGGTTTTCGGCGGTTTCGGGATCGCCCGCGATCTCCCGGCGTTCAAGACCACGCCGATCGAGTTCACCCCGGCGCAAACGGGCGAGTTCACGTTCGCGTGCGGGATGAACATGCTGCGCGGGAAGCTGATCGTGCAGTAGGTCGAAAAGTCACAGGGAAAATTGGCGAACAGAAACCGAAAACCGAGACGGCTGCCCTAGGCGCGCGGTTTTCAGGACGACACGCGTCGGCGATTTCGAGGTCACGGTGAGGCATTCGCCTCTGTGATCCCGCATCACTCCGGAGCGATCCTGATGTGCGATAATCCGAGGCTGGAATACCCGGAGATTCTCCGACTTTGTGGGGAGATCATCGAGAGCCATAAGCGGGAGATCGACCAGATGAACCGGATTCTGGAGCGTAAATAGATAAATGTAGCTCTGCGTACCAATTTCCGAGGCAGGTCAGAGCTAAAATGATGTTTGGATCTCAAGCAGAAACGTTTCGCCCGCGAGTGCAGGCGAATCAGTGACAATGGAGGAAAATTATGGCCAAGCAAACAGACCCGGTCTGCGGGATGCAGATCGAAGAATCGGAAGCCGCCGGGCGGTCCGAATACAAAGGAGACACGTACTACTTTTGTTCGACTTCGTGCAAGGACAAATTCGACGAAAGCCCGGAAGATTACACAAACCAATAGATCCCGCAGTTCCAAAAAAAGGTAGATGACGTCGGTGGTTTTTGATTGACCTCTATCGAAGGGCGGACCGCACTAAATAGCTCCGAGGACAGACTTATCGGATCGGAAACCCCTTACGGGTTGGCCACTGTATTCGAGCACGCGGGCGGTTCCGCCGAGAGGTATCTGTTGCGGTTCATTCCGCGCTACTGCGACGGGTTCAACACCGCCGGAACCGTTACGTTCGAGTCCTACCGCTCCGATTCAGCGGCTACGGCTTCGACTGACAATTAGATCGGGGATCTGAAAGCCGAACTCAAGATGAAATGCGGAGGCCGCGACGACGTCTAAGTCGCTCTCAACGATAAACCGTTACGCATGGACAGATCAACGCTATGCCGTCTAGTTCACAAGCGCATATCAGGTACATGCCCCTTAGAACTTCTCGAACCATCATCCCAGGAAGCGGGTCTTGATCCCGAGGGTTTTGTTGGTCTTTTCGATCGACCGCTCGGCGGACGTCTCGATTCCGGTCAGCGCCCGGATGGCATCGATCGTTTCCGGGATCACGATCGCCTGGTTGTCTACAAGGTACGCGTAAAACAGTTCGTCGCCGATCACTTTGACCATGTCCTCCCAGATCGCGACCTCGTACATGTCACCGTACGGGCGCCCGAGGCTCAGCATGAGCTCTTTCACCGTGTTGTTAGCCGGCAGGCCATCGGAGTACTTTATGAATGCTGTGCGTGTCGAGGAAGCGAACGCCTCGAGCACTTCTTCAGAGGTGGACGTTCTTGTCAGTTGCACGTTCCAGTAATGAAGGTGACTGAGCGTCTCGGGGACCTTCACCGCCGCCGTGATCACATCGAGTTCCGGATCGACGGTCTGGGCGTCGGGGCCCTGGTGGCTCGGGATCTCCTTCTCAGGGACAAGCGTGTTCATTATGCCGCCGAGATGGCTCTCCCACGGGTCGGTCGCACGCCGCAGCAGCGTGCCGCGGGCCTTCGCAAGCAGCCCCGCCGATTTCAGTGCGGTAAGCGTCCTCACGATCGACGTGGTGTTGCAGGAGACGACGCGGGTGCTGTCGCGCCCCAGGGCCGTCACGTAATTGTTTTCCGCACTGAACGAGTGGCCCGTCGTCTCGTGTTTTTCGCCCCCCTGAACGATGAATTTCAGGTTCCGGGATCTGTATTGCTCGATGTTCTGCGCGGCGATCTTTTTCGGGGTGCAATCGACCACTATATCGCTCCCGTCGAGCATCACCGCGAGCGTGCCCGAGGTCCCTACGCCCGCGTCAGCCATCCGTTGATCTGACGCGTCATCGAACGCGAAAACCGGGAAGCCCTTTTCTACCGCAACCCTTATCCGCCAGTCGGCCGACAAATCGCAAACGCCGGCCAGTTCCATATCGTCCTGCGACTCAACCGCGTCCGCTACTCGCTTTCCGATCACTCCATAGCCATTTACACCAACCTTAATTTTGTTCATTTCTTGTCTCCCATCTATTCGATATTCATCCTCAATTCCCGCGTTATATTTCTTTCTCGCCCGCTCGAGAGTAGCCATCAGAACCTGCCGACCCGCTAGCCCATACCACCACCAATCCTGTCACCACTAGCAGTAAGCCTGTAAGGAAGAAAGGTATGCCAACGTTCCAGCCGAACAGCACGCCGCCCAACACGGGACCAATGAACTGCCCCAAACTGTTCGCCACGCTTTGCACACCGAGTGCGGCGCCCGTATTCGCCGAACCAGCACGTTTGGATATCAGGGCAGAAAGATTCGGCGCGATCATGGCCATGCCGAGGGCCAGCGCGCCAACCAGACCGATGACGGTCGAGAAATTCTTGGCGATACCTAAGGACGCTAAGCTTATCCCCATCAAAACGAAGCCGATCACGATTCGGAAAATTTCAGAAATACGCTCGGTAAAATAACCGGTCATCAGAAGCGATTGGAAAATCCCCATCACCAGCCCGCACACGAGGAAGATTGCTCCGACTTCGGCCGGTCCGTAATCGAATCTCGCACCTGCAAAGAGCGCGATGATCGCCTCGAAAAGTGCTAATCCGAACTGACCGATGAACGCTAGAATGAGCAGCGGGCGCAACCTGTTCGCAAGTTCTCTCCAGCCAGGTTTCTCCGGCTCGCCGATCGAAATTGCCTTTATGCCGAGCGATTCGGGAAGCCACTTTGCTGCTACAAACAATACGAGGAAAGCCAAAACAGCGGCCGAAAAAAATGGAACGGAGAAGCTGTCGATAACAAAATGCCACCAGCTTGCCGAAAAGTGCCACTCGCGGCCAGCCAATGTGCCACCAAGAGCAGGACCCACGACGACCCCAAGGCTTGCTGCTGTCCCCAGCCATGCCATACCCCGATTGCGGTTCTCCGCAGTCGTTTCGTCAGAAACGTAAGCCGCCGCAGCCGGAAGGGCCGCCGAAGAAAGCGCACCGCCAACGATCCGCGCGGCGTAGAGCAACCAAAGATCGGACGCCGCACCGAACAATACTTGAGTGGCCCCGTACCCGGCGATCCCGAGCAACAGAAGCGGCTTGCGTCCAACGCGGTCGGACCACACTCCCCAGACGGGGGCGAAAAGCAGCTGCATTAACGCATAAATCCCGGTCAGAAGTCCGACATGTAACCCTACAGTGTTCGTCGAAGCGCCCTCTGCAAGAGCTAATCTTTCCGCATAAAACGGCAGCACCGGCAACGTGATCCCGAAGCCGATGTTTACGACGAACAGACAAAACAGCAAGACGAACAATCGTTTATTCATTTCGCTAAACTCTACGCTTCGTCATTTATGGGCTGATATCAAATCTGCCTTTTAAGAAGCTGTGCGTTGAGCGCCACGATTATCGTGCTGAGGCTCATGAACACCGCCCCGATCGCGGGGTTCAGCACGAACCCCCACTGGTAAAGAACCCCGGCCGCGAGCGGTATCGCGACGACGTTGTAGCCCGTCGCCCACAGGAGGTTCTGGATCATCTTCTTGTAGGTCGCCCGCCCGAAATTGATAAGGTTCAGGATATCCTTAGGGTTCGAGTTGACCAGGATGATGTCCGCGGTCTCCGCCGCGATGTCGGTACCCGAGCCGACCGCGATGCCGATGTCCGCCTGCGCGAGAGCCGGTGCATCGTTGACGCCGTCGCCGGTCATCGAAACGAACTCGCCTTTCCCCTGGAGTTCCTTGACGAGGTCGACCTTCTGATGGGGCAGCACCTCGGCGTAGTAACCGTCGAGCCCCATATTGTCGGAAACGGCCCTCGCGACCTTCTCGTTGTCGCCGGTCGCCATCAACACCTTTACCCCGAGGTTCTTAAATGCCCTGATCGCACCGGCGGATTCCTCGCGCACCTCGTCGGCGAGAGCTATAAAGCCCGCGAGCCGGTCGTCCAAAAGGACGAAGACGACCGTCTCCGCGGCGTCGGAATAAGCATTCTCCGGTATCTCGATCGAGGCGTCGCGCAGGAACCCCGGGCTTACCACCTTCACATCGCGCCCGTCAACGGTCGCCTCAATGCCCTTGCCCGTGAGTGCCTGGAAACTTTCGGCGCTGGGGATGTCGAGCTTCTGCTCTTTCGCTTTTCGGATTATCCCGACCGCGATGGGATGCTCGGAGTTCATTTCGAGAGCCGCCGCCGTTCTGAGGAGGGTTTCCTTATCCACGGCCGGATCGAGCGTTTCGATACGCGTTACGCCAAATTCTCCCTTCGTCAGCGTACCCGTTTTGTCGAAGATCATCGCGGTTATCAGCCTTGCGTTCTCGAAGGCGGTCCGGTTCCGGATCAAAAGACCGTGTTGGGCCGAGATCGCGGTGGAGATCGCCACCACGAGCGGCACCGCTAGGCCGAGCGCGTGCGGGCAGGAGATCACCATAACCGTGACCATCCGCTCCACGGCGAAATTGAAACTCGCCCCGAGGAGGAGCCACACCACCAAAGTGCCGACTCCGACGACCACCGCCACGACCGTCAAGATCTTAGCGGCGCGATCGGCGAGATGCTGCGTTTTCGACTTTGTCTTCTGGGCCTCCTCGACGAGCTTGATCACCTTGCTCAGGTAGCTGTCCTTACCGGTGTGTTCGACTTTTACATGGATCGAACCGTTCCCGTTCACCGACCCGCCGATCACCTCGGAGAACCTTTCCTTCTTCACCGGCTTACTCTCGCCCGTGAGCATGCTCTCGTTCAGGTAGCTTTCGCCGTCCGTCACCACTCCGTCGGCGGGCACCTTTTCGCCCGGACGGACAAGAATGATGTCGCCTTCCTGTAGATCTTCAAGACTGATGTCTTCAACTTTCCCATCGACGACCCGGTGGGCCTCGGCGGGCATCATGCTGACGAGCAGCTGGAGTGCCTTCGACGCACCGAGCACCGATTTCATCTCCATCCAGTGCCCAAGGAGCATGATGTCGATCAGCGTCGCCAGCTCCCAGAAGAAGTCCTCGCCGGGGAACCCGAACACGACGGCGGTGCTGAAAACGTACGCCACCGTGATCGCGAGGGCGATCAGCGTCATCATCCCGAACGAGAGCGTCCTGAATTCGCCGATGGCTCCTTTCAGGAATGGCCAGCCGCCGTAAACGAATACGACCGTCGAGATCGCGAAGAGCAGCAGACTGTCCCCGGGGAAACTGAGTTCGAATCCGAGCCACATTTGGATCATCGGGGACAGGAGAAGGATCGGGACGGTCAAGACCATCGACACCCAGAAACGGCGCTTGAAATCCTCGATCATCATCTTGTGGTGATCGTGTTCGGCATGTCCCATAGGGGGGTTCCCGCCGTGCCCAGCATCGTGCGGCGATCGCTCTGATCCGTTCTGCGGCTCCTTCGCAGTGTGGTGTGCGTGTTGGTGGTCCATAGTCTTGTTTTCCTTTTCTCTCTTGTGCTGAAATCTCGGTTACGTTTCTTCAACGAGGTCAAATATGTCCGGTTATAAAATCCACGAACAACCCGGAAACGTCGATCCCGTTCGTCGGGTGGGGGATCGTGTTGCACGTCACGACGCGGGCAGCCCCCGCTCCCATCAACTCATCGTAAGCGTCACCCGCGAAGACGGCGTGAACGCCGATGCAGACAGGCGCGGCGATATCGAGCTCCCGCAGGCGGTGGACGGTTTCGATCATCGTCCGGGCGGTGGAGATTATATCGTCCACCAGCACGGGCGTGCGGTCGCGGTGCGGCCCGTCGAGCTCGATGGCGGAGACGCTCACGTCGCGATCGCCGCGGCGGGTTTTTTCGAGAACCACAAATGGGGCCCCCGCCATTTGTGCGACCTCCGACACCCATTGCTCGCTTTCCGAGTCCGGCCCGACGATTACGGGGTCGCGGACGTTGTTTCTCACCCACTCGGAGATTTCGCCCGCGGCTGCAGCGTTGAGGTTCGGTATCGAGTAGATCTCCGAAAGTGATTCGCGGCGGTGGAGGTGCGTGTCGACCGTCGCGATACTGTCCGCGAACGAGCAGATCAGTCCGGCGAAGTACTCGGACGTGACCGCCTCTCCGGGCCGGAATGCCTTATCCTGCCGCATGTACGCGAGATAGGGCGCGGCGAGGCACACATGAGCGGCCCCCAACGATTTGAGGTTATTCCCCATGAAATACAAGGGCGCCAACTTTTCGTCCGGCTGAACGAGGGTGCTCACGACCACTGCTAATCTATCCTCGACGTCCGAGCGGACCCGCAGGTACGTCTCCCCGTCGGGGAACTGGCGGATGTCCATCTCGCCGGGTTCCGCGCCGACGCGGCCGGCGAGGAGCCTAGCGAACTCATCATTACCCGGCATTGCGAATAATAGCGGCTTGTTGGGTATTGTCATCACTTTAGCTCCACCACATCAGTGTTTTCCTTCAGGTATTCGAGCGAATAGGCAAGTTCGCCGTCAGCTTCCGCGTGGACCTCGAACAGGGTGTCCCCCGCCCGGACCGGATCGTCCAGCTTGATATTCAGCAGTATCCCGGCCGCTGGAGATCCCGGGGCCCCGGAAAGCTTTGCGGTTCTCGAGAGTTTCCGGTTGTTTATAGAAAAAACGGTCCCGCTCCGGTCCGCCTTCACCTCGAAACGGTGGCGGGCCGTCGGCGGCTGTTTGAGTCCGCCCTGCGCCTCGCAGATTCTCACGAACTTCTCCCACGCCTCGCCGGACTCGAGAATTCCGCGGGCTGCCGCGTAGCCGGATCCCGCGTCGCCATTCCGCGCCATTCCGATCAGCCTGCCCGCAAGCATGAGCGACTTCTCGGCTAGGTCTTCGGGGGCGTAGACTTCGTTCTTCAGCACGGCGAGCACGTCGCGTGCTTCGAGTGCCGGTCCGATCCCGCGTCCGACCGGTTGCGAGCCGTCCGTTATGACCGCGTCAATTTGCAGGCCGACCTCTCGTCCCACTGCACTCATGACTTTCGCCAGGCTTTCCCCTGCTTCCCGGCTTCTCACTTTCGCGGTGGGCCCGACCGGGATGTCGATCACGACGGAGGTGGACCCGGCCGCCGCTTTCTTCGAGAGCACCGAGGCGATCATCTGCCCCTCGCTGTCGATGTCGAGAGCCCGCTGCACGCGCACCAGGATGTCGTCCGCGGGGCTAAGTTTCACGGCGCCGCCCCAGGCCAGGCAGCCGCCCTCACGTTCCACAACCCTCCTGATCTCGTCGATGCCGAGATCAACATTGGTGAGCGTCTCCATCGTGTCCGCCGTTCCGGCGGGCGATGTGATGGCGCGCGAAGACGTTTTCGGAATCGTCAAGCCCGCCGCCGCCGCAATCGAAACTACAATCGGAGTCGTGCGGTTGCCGGGCAGACCGCCGACACTGTGCTTGTCGAAAATTTTCTCCTTATCCCAACGCAGCTTTTCTCCGGCTTCGATCATCGCTTCGGTTAAATAGACGACTTCTTTCCGGCTTAGACGCTCGCCCGTGCAAGCCGTCAGAAAAGCCGAAAGCTGAATGTTCGACAAACTCAGATCAATCGTGTCGGTGACGATTCGCCGAAAGGCGTTTTCATCGAGCGGATGACCGTAGATTTTCCGCCGGATGTCGCTCATCGAATCAAGCGCGCCGAGATGCGAAAGCCGCACGAGATCGCCTTCTTCAGCCCGCAAAAACTTGATCGCGCCTTTTGAAAGACCGATTTCGTCTTGCTCTAAAAGTTCGGGATTCTCCAAAACGATCAGGGAGGCGACCAATTCGCGCCCGCCCGCCGCAACGCGAATGCGGCTGAGCGCCTCGAAGCCTTCGGCGACGCAGACGTGGCAATCTCTCCGCATAAAAACCAGATGCTCATTGCGCGAATCAATTCCGAGCCGCTTTAAGCGAAGCAAATTTTGAGCGATTTTTTCGTTTTTCTTCTTCATCCTCCGTTAAATCCCGTAGCAAATCTCGTCAGCCTCTTCCAGAATCTTTGCAATCTTGTTTTCCCGGATGCCGATCTCCGTCAAAACCTGCGGCTTGTCGCACAAATCGCGGCATAAAACGATTTCTTTATCTAAAAGCCGCCGCTTTTCTTTTAGGGAAAGCGAGGTCAGACAGGTAACCGGATGCAAGCCCGCCCGGTCAACCCGCTCGCGCAAGCCGTCGCCACGGGGAAAGTCCCAGCTTATAAGTCCCAGACCGGCGCAAGTTCCGTAGGTTTCGGCATCCGTCGTCAGGCGCGTATTGGTTACGAGCCACATTTTGTGCGTTTTGTCCGCGTGAGCGGATGCGGCTTTCAGCTTTTTCTCAATATCGAGAAAACGCGCAAAGACATACAAAGCGTGTTTTACGTCGCACGGCTTGCCCTGAAAGCTGTGAAATTTGCACTCGGTCAGATAATGCAGATTTTCCTTTTCGGCAATCACGTCTACCTCGTGGCTGACGCAGAAGCCTTTGACGATCTGCCCCGTCTGCGTGGCAAATCCTTCCGCCTGCCAGAGCGCGGCGACGAATTTTTCAAACGGAAAACCCGTCGGACCCAAATCCATAATCGCCCGTTTCAGATTGTATTTTCCGGCGACGCTTCTTTGCCGTTTTTTTAGCTTGTCGAAAACGATCCGGTATAATTTTGAAGTCGGAATCTCATCATAAATTTCCCGCTTGACCGCCTCGACGATCTGCTCGATCAAAGCCGGATCGGTATTCACGCGCCGGAGCGAGTGCCGGATTTTTTCGGCATCGAACGGAACGATCTCGCCGCTTGCCTTGGTTACGTTTATCATTCTTTCAGCGTCGCGTTATAAATGGCGGCGACGCACGCGCCGGAAAGCCAGCCGAGAATAAAAATTTCAATTATTCCGATAACGGCTTCCCAGAGCGGCATACCCACCCGAATAATGCCGGAAACATCCAAGCCGTGCAGCAGGCTGTTGAAAAACCGCGCCGTGCCGTTTGCTCCGACCGTGAACATCACGAGCATACAGCCGAGATATAAAAGCGCGGCGGTCGCGCCGACGGCAAAGCCGAATTTTTTGACATTCAGGCGGTTCATACTTTCGCGCCTCCGTTTGCGCCCGCATTTTTATCGCCGTGATGAGTGCCGCGCCTCCCGTAATGCATCGGCATCAAGAGATGACACAGCAGCATCACCACGAGAAAAAGCAAAATCAGAAAACTGTTGTCGGTTACGCCGAAAAGCGGCAGCAAAAAAACCAGCAGGAGCGGCAAGGCGCAGCCGATCAGCATTAGAAGCGTGTGTTTTTTCATCGCTTTATCCTCCGCGTTCATAACGTCCGCGTTACACATTTTTCATTTTGTCGGACATATCCATTTTCATATCCATCTTTTTTTCCATCTGCCCGACAATCGCGGCGGCATGTTTTTCGACTTCCTTTGCATCGGGCGCATCCGTCTGCAAAGTCTTTTCGAGCGCGACTATATGCTCTTTCATCGCCGCTTTTTCCGCCTGCATCTTCTCCATCATCGGCTTCATTTTCTCGCGCATTTCCGCCGACATTTTGCCCGAATGCGCCTGATGAATTTCTTCCATCTTTTCCATCCCGCGCTTGATCTCGGCAAATGCGTTGCGGGCTAATTCGACATCTTCGATTTTCCCGCCCACCGCCATATCGCGCAGCGTTTTGGCGAAATTCAGAACGTTTTCGCGGTATGTCATCATCATCTTGTGATGAGGACTTTTGTGCATTTTCTCCATCATCGCCGACATGTCGTCATCCATCTTCATTTTCTTATCGCCGTCCTGGGCAGATACGCCCCCAACGCCGACGAGCATCACCAAAACTAATGGCAGAATCATCAATAATTGTTTTTTCATAATTTTATTTACCTCCAGGATCTATATATTTGTTGCCATCTCCGATCCGCTTTTGCGACGGTCGAACGCACGTGACCGGAGTTAAACGTAGCTAAATACACGGGCCATTCCGCTTTCCATGTGGTAGATATTGTGGCAATGGAAAAACCATTTGCCCGGGTTATCCGCGAGAAAATCGAAGTCTATTCTTCCCATATGCGGCGGGACGACGACCGTGTCCTTTAATGTCTCGCCGATGCGGAAGAAATGTCCGTGTAGGTGCATTGGATGGAGCATCATGCTGTGATTGATCATCCGCACCCGAACACGCTCGCCTTCGGATACTTCCAGCGCGTCGGCATTCGGGTAAGCCTGGCCGTTGATCGTCCAAGCTGAAGTCATCATTCCGCCGGAAAGGGTCAGATCGAGAGTTCGGTCCGGCCTTCGTTTCTCGACCGGCTCGAGCGCCTCAAGATCGGCAAGTTCCAACACTCGTCCGCCCTCGAAGCCAAAGGTTGTGGAGTTAACTTCCGGTATTGTTCGAGCCGCGTCCGTGTAGCGCAATACCGCACTTGCGGGCGGTGAATTCCCCTCAACTGCTGCCGCGGCTATCGTCCAGGCACCCGGATTCGCGGCCTCAACGATCACGTCATACCGTTCACCCATTCCGATAAAAAGAGAATCGACCAAGACCGGTTTCACCGGGCGACCGTCCGCCGCAATAACGCTCAATTTATGTCCCGCGACACCAAAACGAAAGGTCGTCGCGCCCGAAGGATTCATTATTCTGAACCGGATTCGCTCACCCTTCTTTGTTTCGAAAACCGCCGGAGAAGCGGGCAATCGGCCATTGATCAACAACCCCCTATACGGAGGAACCTCGCCGCCCATCATTCCACTGGCGCCGGGCAGCGGTTTTGGTTCGCCCGGCAAAAAATCGTCGAGCATCAAGACATACTCTCGGTCGTAGGCAGCTATGGGCATTTTTTCTTCAACAACCAGAGGTGCGATCAAACCGCGATCGATCTGAAGTCCAGCGTGTGAATGATACAGATAGCTTCCAGCAGGGTCAGCCACGAAATCGTACTCAAAGCTTTCGCCCGGTTTTACGAGTTCTTGTGTTACGCCCGGAACCCCGTCCATCGCATTCGGCACGGGAATGCCATGCCAGTGAATCGTCGTGCCTTCGGGCAGCTCGTTTTTCAAACTGACGCGCAGCCGCTCACCCGCTTTAACGCGGATTTCGGGTCCAGGAAACCGATTGTTGTAAAGCCAAGTCCGGTAAACGCCGTGCGGCGCGATTTCGATTTCTCCGACCGCCGCCGTCAGCGCGATCTCGCGTGTCTCGCCTGACTGCTGCTCCTCCCGCCTTTTGTACCCGTCCCGGTTGGTAAGAGCTTCCAGGCCACGATCGCTACTGCAACTCGCGGCAATGAGGGCGGCTCCGGCCGAAGCGAAGCTTACGGCTCCAGGTATCACAAGACGCAGGAAATCACGTCTTTCCAGCCCCACCGTTCTATCGCTGATCCGGGTTACCATCAAAACGTCCTCGTGTTAGAGGCAAAATCCGCACAGTCGCCTACCCGCACCTATTGAGAATTGGTACTCCCAGTGAGTCGGTTATAGATAAAAGCGAGAAGCCACGCGAAAACGCCGGTAAAGATGCTCCATACGACGAGTCCCCAAATGAAGCCCATCGGTGTTAGTTCCCAGCCAGATGAATTCATATCCATGTGAACCATGCTGCCGGTCGTGTTCATCATCGAACCGGGCATCATCCAAACGAGCAGTGAACAAACTGTCCACAAGATCGCGGCGGTTATCGCCCCCGCGAATGCAAAACTTGTCGGGTTGATTTTCATTATCTTTAACTCCTGTGAATTATTTCTAACCATACTTTTCGCTTTTCGCAGGTGATCGAAATACGGTTCCCATTCTAAAACCCTCGGGTAACCCGACGGTCAAATCAAAGAACGGTTGAATTCAGTCCGAGATAGACTCGATCAAATGGCAGACTGAGTCGCCATTAGGAATCCCGTCTTTAAGAGCCAACCAAGCAACTCGAGCCCTCTCCATTTTCTGCTGAGCTTCTTTGAGGAATCGAATTTTCTTACGGTTTTCAACAATTCTCTTATCAACCAGTCTTCGAACCAGCGGACATGGTGACTCTCCCTTTCGAGCTTCTCCAATAATCAGCGCAATTTCCTTTAACGAGTAACCTAAACTCTTCGCCTTTTTTATAAACCTCATGGTTACCGCGTCATTTTGCCCGTAGATGAAATAACCATTCTTTGTGTTTCTAACAGGGTTAAGAAGTCCAATGTCGGCGTAATGTCGGACAGCGTGAACTGTGACACCTGCTTGTTTGGCTAGTTCGGCAGTTTGCATCGACGTTAGCTGAATTCCAGCTGATCCTTACTTACAAGGAAACTCAATAGGGACAATATAAGCAGACGTGACGCAATTGTCGTGCCGTGCATTTTGGACTTAGCACCTGGCCCGTTATAGCAGTGAAATTGCTTGATTTATCGTGATGGCTATTGCTTTACGGCCTGATGCCCGTGGTCAGATGACCTGTCGTCCAACCGTGAGATTTTCCGCAACGGTTGAGGGTCTGTTCCCGGATCTCTTGTACGAAAGCCTTCCAAACTCACGCTGCCTGATAACAGACAGTTTGTGTTCGAGAACCGACACCTGTTGAGGCCCGAAATCAATTGTCGTAGTACTTCCATGCCCGATTTCACTAGTTGAGCAGCTCAACTTGTCTCAGGCACGCGCATTGCACTCGAGTGCGCATACTGCGTCCGCAAAGGCGGGCAACGTGCGCTTTTGGGGGATCCGGATTTGCTGAAACCACTTTCCGAACAGTTACTTGCTCGATTGGTCGTGCTGCTTTGCTTTGTTGCTTTCGTTTCCCAAGCCGTGCCGACGCCGGTCTCGGCTCACGGAGGCGAGGACCATGGCGATGAGAAACCTACGACTGAAACAACGGCGGCCGGTTCGGTGGTGCGGACCACTCGTTTGGGCGAGTTCGAACTGACGTTAAAGCACGTACCCATCGCACCTGACACGCCTGCTCATGCGACCCTGTTCGTAACAAATTACACATCGAACGAGCCCGTTGCTAGCGGTGAAATTCAGATCGCGATAGACGGACAAGATGTCCCGACAGCAAATGCGACGGTTGCACGATCGACGGCTCTGGGAATTTATTCGATCGACCTTCCGGCGTTGAGAGAGGGAGAGTACACGATCCGCGTGACGGTGACTGACGGCGGCAAAGCAAGCTCGGCTACGTTTTCCGGTATACAGGTTCAAACTGCAGCAGCAGTAGGGCAGGCTACGTCATGGCCGCAAATCCTATTAACAGGCGGGTTCCTTTTTGTTGGAATCGCCCTCTTTGCTGCTCTCGTTTTTTTGTCGGTCAAGGTCGCCAGGCGTCGGCCGATCACGGAGGAGGCCGTTACGGCGTGAGCGAGCCTCGCAGGTCAAGAAAGAAAGATGGCTCTTTTTCACGGCGACTTATTGCCATCTCGTTTTCGATCACTTGTTTGCTGACCGTATTCGCCGCTGCCCAGCAACAGCCTCCGACCCAGCCTACTGTTCGCCTCACTTCTGCGCAGTTCGTTGGGCAGGACGGCACACCGATCGAGCAGCTGATAGCCCTTGGCCTCAGTCGTCGAGCAGATCTGCTTGCCGCCCGACAAAAGCTTGCGATCGCGGAGGGACGCATGAAACAAGCGGGCCTTCGCCTGAATCCGACCTTGGACGCCGAGTATGGTTCGCCGCGATTCCTGGGAGGAGAGCCGGAGCGGGACTTTTCGGTAGGAGTTACGCAGGTCTTTGAGTTGGGGGGCAAGCGAAGCCGGCGTGTTGCGGTCGCGGAGCTCGAACTGAATCAGGCGCGAGCTGAGGTCACGGCCCTGGAGCGCGAACTGGCCGTGGTTATCCGTGCTGCATATGTCGGAGCCATCTCCTCAGCACGACAACTCGACATTCTAGAGCGTCTCATCGCGGGCAACGAGGAACTTGTGAGGGTGACCGAGGCGAGGTTGAATGAGGGTGATGTCGCCCCGCTCGACTTGAATCTTGTAAAGGTCGAGAATGACCGCCTCAAAGTTCAGGTCATTCAGGCTCGTGGGGAACTAGAAACCCAATTGCTACAGATCCGGACATTGATCGGTACCGATATCTCCGAACCGTTGAGAATCGCACCTCAGCCGGATCGCCCGCCGCGATTTGACACCGGGCTGAGCGAACTGACCGAACTTGCGCTCCGCGAGCGTTCGGATCTTAAGGCGGCTCGGATCGGGGAGGAGCTGGGCGTCGCTCGAGTGAGTCTTGCCCGTGCTAATGCCGTGCCAAACGTTTCGGCGGGAATACGGTATTCACGTACCAAAGGCATCGTCGATCTGCCAGGACCGCTCAACGGACAACACTTCGCTACAGATCTGGATAATGAGCTTACGTTCGGAGTATCGATCGATATTCCGATCTTCAATAGAAATCAGGGTGAGATCGCTTCAGCGACCGGCGAACGGCTTCAAGCGACGCGGCAACGTGAGTTCCTGGAAAGCGCGATCAAACGCGACGTCGCGGTCGCTTATCGCAAGTACAGGGCCGCTGCGGAGGCGTTGGTGCTCTCGACTACGCAGATCGTTCCCAGATCAGAAGAGAACCTACGGACGGTCCGCGCGGCATACACCGCGGGAGATTTCTCGATATTCGAAGTGGTCAACGAACAGCGCCGACTGGCCGAGAGCGTGACAACCCTGAATCAAGTGACTCGGGATTATTACAACGCGTTGACGGAACTCGAGACGGCGATCGGCCGTGAACTGCCGCCAACGGGTTTCACGCCGAGCAGCTCGATTCTTCCTGACGAGCGACTGAATCTATCGCCAGAGGATAAGGCAAGGTTTCTCAAGTCGATCAGGGACGCGGGCAGCACATCCGGATCTGCCGCAAGCACCTTGACGACCGAGCAATCTTTATCAACGAAACAGGAGAAAGAGAATGAATAAGATCGTAGTAGTACTAGCCGTAATCTTGTCGGCGTTCGCAGCGGCTTGCTCAAGTGGTTCAAGCGGAAATAGTACCTCGACGGCAGCGAACACGACTGCCAGCAATGCAAATTCTGGGGCCGTGAACACGGCGCCGGCAAAGCCTGACGATGAGACCCCGTCACAGGTTAAGGCCGCGTTTCCCGACGCGCAGAGCTTTGCAACACAGCACAAAGATATCCCGCAGAACTCGATCGCGGAGATAGAAAAGGACTCGGGCGGTAAGGTTCCCGACACTGACCATCATTCCTATCTTGCGTTTTCGACCGCGGGCGGAACCCGAAAGCAGATCGGGGCGGCCACTGTCGTAAAAGCTGAAGGTAAAGATCTTGTGATCGTTTACGAGAACAAGAGCGGATCGCCATACATAAAGGAAATTAGGGCAGAAGGCGTTCCCGCGACATTTCTCAGTCAATTTGTCGGGAAGGGGCACGATGACAAGTTCGTTTTCGGCTCCGAGATAAAGGCTAACGGTTTGGATGAATCGGCGGCTAAGGCGATTACAACTGCCGTCAAGATCGATGTGTTGACGATGCAGGCGCTCTACGGCGCAGCGCACACCCACTGAGGGCATTGATAAGCGTTAGACGAGCGCTAGTCGAGTTTCATTAGTAAACTCCGGTGCATTATATAGATGAAATCTGCAGCAAGTCATACCGAGTTCCTGCGCGTATTCGCGGCATCGATCCTGGTCTTTTCGTCACTGTTTTCGGTGGCCTTTTCCCACGGCGGCGAAGATCACGGGGAACAATCGTCCGTGGCGACTGCCGCGACGACGAGCGGACCGATCGCGTCGGCAAAGGCCGAGCGAAACATCGACACCGATTCCGGAAAATTCCTGCTGAGGATCGAGAGATACCCGGCAGATCCCCGCACGGGAGAACTCGTGCAGCTCGCGCTCAAGGTGTTCGAGAAGGTCGAGGGCGGGTTTGGCGCTAATGAACCGATTGTCATCGAAGACGCGGCGGTTGCCTTTACCGTGACGACCGCTGCGGGATCGACCGTTGCGGAAAAAGTGCCGGCGACCTTTGAAAATGGCTTTTACCGGGCCGACTACGAATTCGGTGGTACCGGGGACTTCAAGATCATTGCGAACGTCGCGACCAAAGACAACAGGGCCTTTGCGGCCGATTTTCCGGTCAGTGTCACAACAGCACCGATCATGTGGCGGTTTTGGATAGCGCTTCTCGTTCTTGGATTGCTTAGTGGCGGGATCGTGGCTGCTGTTTACTATTCGCGGCGGAATGAGGCCGATGGTAGTCGAGGACTTAGACACCTCGCTCCCGTTGCTGCCCTCGCACTCCTCTTCTTCGCGTTCGGAACGGTGGCGCTCCTCTTTCTCCTTCCCCCTCGCGAGACGAGAGCGATGGGGAACTTTGTGCCGACCGGTGATGCGGCAACCAACCCGGCCGACGCCGGAACAATATCTGTCCTTACGATCCCGAAAGAATCGCAGTTGCTCTTTGGGATAAAGACCGAGGCCGTCGCCATTCGAAGGATTACGAGCGGGCTAAACGTTACCGGAACGGTCCGATCGCGGCCGGACGCTCGGGCCGTTGTGGTTCCGGCGGTCGCAGGTCGGATCGTTTTGCGTGAGGGTCTAACGCTCGGTTCTGCGGTCGGCCGAGGAGAACAGATCGGTTTTGTTGAGCAGATCCTCGACGTTCCCGGACAGGTAGGACTTGAGCAACAGCGACTAGATCTCGAAGCCAGGCGCGTGGAGCTTCGAAATTCCGTCCTTCAGCTGCAGGCTCAGCAGGCGGATCAAAGAGCAAAGGCGCAACAGGCAAGAACAACACTCGCTCAGGCGAACCGTGAGCTCCGACGGGCCGCCAATCTTGTCGAAGTCGGTGCCGCACCGAGAAAAAGGTTGGAAGAAGCGCAGACTGCGGTGAACGTTGCAGAACAGGAGGTTAATTCTGCGGAACAGCAGGTTCGGCTTCTCGAAGGCCAGATAGCGCAGACGAAGGCTGGCGAGAGCATCTTCAGCCCGCAGAGAGTCAATCAGCCGACAAAGAGATTCCCGTTAACTTCGCCGGTCACGGGGATCGTGAACGAGATCAAGGCAACCAGCGGCCAGGTCGTGGAAACCGGCGCCGAGTTGTTGTCGATCGTCAATCTCTCTTCGGTCCTGATAGAGGCGCAAGTTTTCGAGAGAGACCTTCCCGCAGTCCGCGAGTCCACGCGAGCGAGCTTTACCGGCTCAGCCTTGGGCGATGAAGTTTATACGATCGGAACCCCCGATGGGGACGGACGACTGATATCGATCGGCCAGACCGTAAACGAACAGACGCGCACGGTACCGGTAATCTATGAGATCAAGAATCCGCTGAGCCGGCTTCGGGACGGAATGTTTGTCGAGATCACAATCGACACTAGCGGCGACCGACAGGTGCTCGCCGTTCCAAAGGCCGCTGTCGTTACCGAGGAAGGCCAGACATTCGTGTTCGTGTTCGACGGCGGCGAACGCTTTGAGAAACGGGCGGTGGTCCTAGGTTCCGAAGGGGCCGATTACTTTGAAGTAAGGTCCGGCTTAGAGGAAGGAGATCGCGTGGTCGTGGAGGGCATCTATCAGCTCCGCTCGACTCAACCAACGGCCTGAAACTGCCGATGCTAACAATGTGTAGTTGCAAACTGAAAATCTTTATGAAAACCAAATTTTCGATCTTATTCGCGACGATTGCTGTCGCCGCTTTTATTCTGACGGGATGCACTCAGAGCTCGCCCTCAACGAACACGGCTGTTCCGACAAACGGAACTTCCGAGAGAGTAGAGGCTAGTGCCGAGATAAACCGAACCCACCTCACCGAAAATGCGTCGTTTGCGGCAGACCTTAAGATCGAGCCGAGTCTTGCCGAGGCTGGCCGAGAAAACACCCTTGTATTCACCGTTAAGGATAAGCAAGGTCAGGTCGAGAAAAACCTGCAAATCGTGCACGAGAAGCTTATGCACTTGCTGATCGTGTCTGAAGATCTCGCGGAATTCGATCACGTCCATCCCGAGCAGCAACCGGACGGTACGTTCCGGTTGAATTACAAATTTGCGAACGGAGGCACGTACAAGCTTTATACGGATTTCACGCCTCAGAACTCGCCGCAGATCGTGAACGTCTTTGACGTCAAAGTTGGCGGCCCAGCGCGAACCAGGACGCCGCTTGTCGCTGATACGAACCTTTCAAAGTCGGTAGACGGGTTGACCGTCACCCTGAAAACCGTGCAGCCGATCAAGGCTGCTGCCGGAACGTCGCTCGACTTCTACATCACGGATGCCGACGGCAAACCGGTAACGGACCTCCAGCCCTATCTCGGCGCAATGGCCCATTTTGTAGTGATCAGCGAGGACGCCTCAAAGTTTCTGCACGTTCATGCGGAGGCTGGCGAGGTTACCACCAGCGCCGGAACCGGTGGTCACGAAGGCCATCAGGATAAGCATGGCGAGATGGAGATGGACGTCGAACCGGATGTTAAGGACACCGGCACGCCGACCGTGCGGGCTCATACTGAATTCCCGATCGCCGGTATCTACAAACTGTGGGGACAATTCCAGCGCGGCGGTAAGGTGTTTACGGTTCCGTTCGTTCTGAACATCACGGCAGCGGATCCGAACGTCGCCGGATCGACTGAGGTTCCCGAAGACGCAGTGAAGATCACGGTCTCCAGTAACGGCTTCGAGCCTGCCACCGTCCCGGTCAAACGCGGGGAACCGGTTCGATTAGCGTTTACGCGTAAGGGTGACGGCAACTGCGGGAGCGAAGTCGTGTTTCAGAAACTGAACATTAAACGTGCTCTGCCTGCGAACAAAACAACCGTTGTCGAGCTCACGCCGATCGAATCGGGCGACCTCGCGTTTGCATGTGGAATGAATATGTTGAAAGGGAAACTGGTCGTTAGGTAGATATGAAAGTGGAGGAGAATTGTATGAGATCCAAGTTCTTAAGGATTTTGACGTCCCTGTGTCTGATCCTTGCCGTTGCGGTCGTAAGCATCGACGCGCATCCGAAGACCGTCCGCATAAGCGTGACCAAGAATGGCTTCAGTCCCGGTTCTTTAAACGCTGAGGTCGGATCGCCATTGACGCTCATCTTCACTCGGCGATCGCGTGAAGGGTGCGGGGACAAAGTGGTGATCCCGTCTCTCGGAATAACCAGAAATCTTCCGCTCGGTAAGCCTGTAACCATCAAAATTACGCCGAGAAGCGAGGGTACCATAACTTTTTCGTGCGGCATGAACATGTACAAGGGCAGCATCGTTGTCCAGGAGCATTAGGCGCGAAGCTGAACTCTAAGGGCTGCTGAATGAACGCAATTATCAAATGGGCTTTGCAGAATCGTCTCATCGTGGTGGCGATCGCCTCGCTGTTGCTCGTATGGGGCGGGTATATCGCGTTCAATCTGCCGGTCGATGTATTTCCTGATCTCAACAAACCGACGATCACGATCCTGACCGAGGCCGAAGGGCTGGCACCTGAGGAGGTAGAAACTCAGGTGTCCTATCCGATAGAGACGGTGATGAACGGAGTCCCCGGCGTTACCCGCGTCCGGTCGCAGAGTGGGATCGGTCTCTCGATCGTTTACGTCGAATTCGATTGGGGCACCGATATCTATCGGAATCGCCAGCTCGTAGCCGAGAAACTAACCGAAGCACGCGAACAGCTTCCGGATGGAGTCTCACCGTTCCTTGCACCGATCTCATCGATCATGGGCGAGATCATGTTGATATCGATCACGTCGGCGGATGGTAAGACCAGCCCGTTAGACGTTCGAACTCTCGCGGACTGGACGGTTCGTCCGCGGCTTTTGACGATCGGCGGGATCTCCCAGGTGATCCCAATTGGCGGGGGAGTCAAGCAGTATCAAGCGTTAGTGTCTCCGCAGAAACTGGCGCAATTTGGCATTACGATCGAAGACGTTTCGACAGCACTCGAGAAGTCGAACGCGAACTCGACAGGTGGATTCGTTGACGCTCAGTCGCAAGAATACCTGGTGAGGAACCTCGGTCGGTTCTACTCGATAGAAGAACTCATGAACACTGTTGTCGCTTACCGCAACAACACGCCGATCCGACTCGCAGACGTTGCGACGGTAGAGTTCGGACCAAAGATCAAACGTGGCGATGCGGGATCGAATGGACAGCCTGCCGTCATTATGTCGGTTCAGAAGCAGCCCGGAGCTTCGACGATCGAGCTGACGGAAAAAGTTGAGACAGCCATCCGCGAACTTCAGGTGACGCTGCCGCCGGACATCGTAATCAACACGAACCTCTTCCGGCAGTCGAATTTCATCGAGTCGTCGATCGGAAACGTGGTCGAGGCTCTTCGTGACGGGGCGATTCTCGTTACGATCGTCCTTTTCCTTTTCCTTCTTAATTTCCGAACTACTGCCATCACGCTTACGGCGATACCGCTCTCCTTTGTCGTTACGTTTCTTGTGCTATGGGCGTTTGGAATTTCGATCAACACCATGACACTCGGCGGCTTGGCTGTCGCTATCGGCGAGTTGGTTGATGACGCGATCGTAGATATCGAGAATATCTTTCGCCGTTTGCGCGAGAATTACTCACTTCCAAATCCACGCCCCTCGTTGGAGGTTATCTATTATGCGTCGCTCGAGATCCGTTCATCCATAGTCTTCGCTACGATAATTGTGGCGCTGGTCTTTCTCCCGCTCTTCATGTTGACGGGCGTGGAAGGCCGACTGCTTGCTCCGCTCGGACTCGCGTATATAACGTCTCTCGTCGCTTCGCTGTTTGTTAGCCTCACCGTGACACCCGTCTTGGCGTCCTACCTTATTCCGCAGTTGTTCAAACGCGTGAACGGTCGCGGGCTGATGGCCGGCTGGCTCAGCAAGTTGAAAGCGCGATTTTCGCCCAAGGATCGCCTCGACGGCTCCTTGGACGAAGGACTCGAGAATCAAACAGGTCATTCCGAAAAAGATAGCTTCGTAGTTCGTTGGCTCAAGAAATGGGACGAACGCCTCCTTCACTGGACGCTTCGCCATCCGTACAAAGTAATTGTCGGAGCCGCGTTGCTGTTCGTAATGACGATGGCAACTCTTCCTTTCGTGGGCACGTCGTTTCTCCCCGAATTTAACGAGGGAACGCTGACGATAAACGTTCTCGCGCAGCCGGGCACATCGCTCGTCGAGTCGAATCGGATCGGAACAATATCCGAGAAGCTGATCTTGGAGGTGCCGGAAGTTGTATCGACCGGCCGAAGAACGGGACGAGCGGAGCTAGATGAGCATGCGGAGGGCGTCCACTACACGGAGATCGATGTCGACCTAAAGGAGTCCGATCGTTCTCGGGACGAGATCCTCGCAGATATCCGAAAGCAGCTATCAGTCGTGCCCGGAGTGTCCGTTAATGTGGGTCAGCCGATCTCGCATCGATTGGACCATCTTCAGTCGGGTGTTCGAGCACAGATAGCGGTAAAGCTCTTTGGCGACGACCTCTCGGTCCTCCGCTCGAAAGCGGAAGAGATTCGGAACGTAATGGCGACGGTAGAAGGAGCCGCAGACGTCCAGATCGAAAAGCAGGTACTCATACCGCAGATCCGATTCAACGTTGAACGGGCAAAGGCCGCTCAATACGGATTGCAGCCGGGTGAGATCACCGATACGCTCGAAACCGCGCTAAACGGACGGACGGTATCTCAGGCGATCGAGGGGGCCAGGCGGTACGACGTTGTGGTCAGGTTCGACGACGCTTCGCGCAACAGCCTCGACGCCTTGCGGAATGCGACGGTCGATACACCGCAGGGTGCCCAGATACCGGTGTCAGCGGTCGCAACGATTGAGAACCTGCCGGGACCAAATCAGATCCTTCGCGAGAATACTCAGCGTCGGATCGTCATTTCGGCCAACACTGCCGATCGAGATCTTGGTTCGGTTGTCGGCGACATGCAAAATCGCGTTGCCGCGCAAGTCACGCTTCCTCAAGGTTATTTTCTAGAATTTGGCGGACAGTTTCAGGCTTCGCAGGAGGCAACGCGGACGCTCTCGCTCTTGACCGTCTTCTCGCTGATAGCGATCTTCTTTCTTCTGATAAAGGCTCTGGGGGATTGGCGTTCGGCCCTTCAGGTGATGATAAATATTCCTCTCGCTCTGATCGGAGCTGTTGCCGCGTTGCTGCTGAGCGGAGGAGTCTTCTCGATCGCAACCTTAGTGGGATTCATCTCTCTGGTAGGGATCACGTCCCGCAACGGGATAATGATGATCTCGCACTACCTTCACCTGATGAGAGAAGAAGGGGAGAACTTCACCGAGGAGATGATCATCCGCGGTTCTCTTGAAAGGCTCGTCCCCGTCATGATGACCGCACTGACGGCTGGCCTTTCTCTGGTACCGTTCGTTTTGGCGGCGGACGCGCCCGGCAAGGAGATACTCCACCCGCTCGCCGTTGTCGTCATCGGAGGAATTCTCACGGCGACGCTGCTTGATCAAGTCGTGACGCCCGCTGTCTTTTATAAGTTCGGAAAGCCGGCGGCTGATCGGATAATCGCTGAACGCGAGGGGCGTCGCCCAAGCGGCACGGGGACTGAACTAGATCGTGAGAGCGGACATTCGGCACGAGACTGCCGGAGTGGAACACCGATTGACCGGATTATTTGAGCTTTAGTTGGTACAGCGCTAGACCGGTTTTTTCAGAGCGAGGACATGGGTTGAGCGTTCTCTTTCGTCCTCGCGCAATAAGGGGGAATTGAAATGGAAGACACAATGAAGCAAGGAAAGTATGCGAAATTCTTTTTAATGATCATCACGTCCATGGTTTCGATGTACGTTCTAAGTTACTTGAACTCATGGGAGATATTCGGTCACGCATTCTTTAGTGAGACACGGCTCTTTATGGTGATGATGATGGGCGGCGCGATGGCGATCATAATGCTGAGTTTTATGCTGGGCATGTACCCCAATACCAAAGCCAACATGGCGATCTATGCCGGTTCGGTGGTTGTAATGGCTGCGGCCCTCGCGCTCGTCCGATCGCAGGAAACTGTGGACGACGTCGATTTCATGGAGGGAATGATACCGCACCACTCAATCGCGATTCTAACGAGCACTCGCGCTGAGATCGAAGACCGAAGGGTTCGCAAGCTTGCCGACGAGATCATCAGTGCGCAGAAAAGGGAGATCAAGGAAATGAGCTGGCTAATCGACGATATTCGGGCGAACGGCGTCGCGGCGGATCAGCAAAAGGCTGATACGCGGCCCGTGCCAGAGTTTTCGGGGGAATAGCGTACAGATAACCAAGCGACAGACACTAAGCGGGAAGAAACGAAGGATTGGTTCTCGACATTTTCTGAGATAGATCGAAAAGCCCACGAGAGACTCATACGTGTTTCGTTACTATGGAAAAAAATGAAAAACGAGAGAACTAGAAAACTTTTACTCGCCGCATTTGCCCTGGTCACATTTGGGCTCATCGGTATGACTCTAGCGGACAAAAATCTTGCACAGATAAACGAGGTTAGGGCGGTAACGAATGTTCTCACTCAAGAAGCATCGGCCGTTGAACGCGGAGACTTGGCGACACTGGACAAACTTTGGGCAAACACCGCAGACGTTACGGTTTTTGAAAGCGGCCATGCGAATTACGGCTGGGATGATTACAGAAATCATCATCTAGCCCCGGAACTGAAGGAGTTTAAGAACACCAAGTATTCGTTCAGCGATCTGAAAGTCAAGGTTGATGGCAAGACTGCTTGGGCGACATTTAAATACAGTTTGTCGGCAGAAATGGGAACTCGAAAAATCGAGAGCGGCGGGCTTGGTACCGCAATTCTGGAAAAACGCGAAGGAAAATGGCGCATAGTCCACTGGCATTCAAGCGCGCCGCGCCGGGCGCCGTCACCGACGTCCACGCCGACATCAAATTGAGTGAAAAAGCTCTAGGCATTTGCGCACGCGAAGCGGCTTCAACGGTACTGATTTATGCCGCCGCAATCGGATCGGGATATATATTAGGGAGCGAACAATGAAAAGCGAACATGTAGAACATCAGGGTTCCGATCGAGAACACGCCGTTATAAAACTTGGACATTATCTGCGTTTTCTGCTGATGACAGCTTTGATGTTCGTTTCGATGTATGCGCTGATGTACGCGATGGTCAATGCTTTCGCGAACGTCTTTAACAGCTTCAATCAATTTTATATGGCAGGCCTGATGACGGCCCCGATGGTGCTGATCGAGATCCTACTAATGGGGTCGATGTACAAAAACAAAAAGCTGAACCTGGCGATCATAGTTGTCAGCGTGATCGCCCTCGTTGGCTTTTGGTTCTCGATCCGAGAGCAGACCGCGATCGGCGACAAACAGTTTTTGCGTTCGATGATTCCGCACCATGCCGGCGCGATTCTGATGTGCAACGAAGCATCCGTCAGCGACCAAGAGATCAAGGCTTTATGCGGTGAGATCGTCGCGTCGCAGGAACGCGAAATTGAGCAAATGAAAAGTATTCTTAACCGATTGGAAAAATGATCGGCGGGGGTAGGAGTATATGCGGCAGACATAACGCCGCAGTTCGTATGAAAGACTCGTACTTGTGAAAGGCATGAATTACATTCCTGCGTTGGGCTACGATTGGCTGACGCCTCTATATGATCCGGTTGTTCGGCTGACTTCGCGCGAGGCAGCGTTCAAACGTGCGTTGGTTGAGCAATCCCGGCCCGCGGCGGGTCAGCAGATTCTTGACCTCGCCTGTGGAACGGGAACTCTGGCATTACTGTTAAAAGGCGCCGAGCCGCAAACAGATGTCTTCGGAATTGACGGCGATCCAAAGATCCTGAAGATCGCGGCCGCAAAAGCAAATAACGCAAACGCCGATATCCGCTTCGACGAAGCGATGTCGTTTGATTTGCCTTACGCTGATGCTTCTTTTGACCGAGTGTTTTCAAGCCTTTTCTTTCATCATTTGACCTGGGAAAAAAAGATGAAAACTCTCGAGGAGTGTCTTCGGGTACTACGTATCGGCGGGGAGCTACACGTAGCAGACTGGGGGTTGCCGGCCAATCCTATGATGAGAATTGCTTCGGGCGTGATCCGTCTTCTGGACGGCGCCGAAACGACCTCCGACAGCTTCGAGGGACGTTTGCCTACTCTTATCCGAGATGTGGGATTTGAAAGGGTGGAAGAAACAAATTACTACAACACTTTGTTCGGTACAATTCGCCTGCACCGAGCGCGAAAACCTTGGAGGAGTTCTGGATAAGATGAAGAGAACAATCATTGGTTTACTGATTGTCGGCGCTGTGGCAATTCTTCCAGCATTGGCTCACGATTTGTTCTTGAAGCCCGACAGCTTTTTCACGAAGGCAGGCGGCTCAGCACGGCTCAGCGTAATGAACGGTACGTTTATGTCGAGCGAAGCGGCGGTCGCATTTGAGAGACTGACTGATGTGAGCATCGTGTCGCCGGGCGGCAAGCGTGCGAGTATTGGTGAATCAAATTTTACCAAGAGCGAGACAACTGCTTTCATTGACATCGCGACGCCTGATGAGGGGAACTACGTTGTCGGTCTTTCAACTAATTGGCGTGAGAACGCTCTTGCGGCAAAAGACTTTAACGAATATCTTACGCTCGAAGGCATTCCTGGTGTTCTGGATGAACGCGAAAGAGACAAGGAACTGGATAAAGACGCCCGGTATCGGTACTCAAAATACGTTAAGACCATATTGCAAGCGGGTAAAAAGAGTACGGACGATTACAAGGTAGTCTTGGGATACGCGGTCGAAATGATCCCGCAGCAGAACCCGTATGAATCGAAACCGGGACAAACTCTTGACATACTGTGCTTAAAAGACGGCAAGCCGTTAGCGGGGCAAACGGTCCTGGTCGGATACGAATCGGGCGGCATAATGGCTGCCGAGAAATCACTGAAAAGCGATTCTAGCGGGCTTATCAAAATAAAACTTGAAAGCCCTGGCAAGTGGTATGCAAAGTTCATAAACATGGTCAAGGTCGAGGACCCAAACATTAACTACGAATCGAAGTGGGCCACGCTGACGTTCGAAATAAGGTAGGAGAAACATTATGAGAAAGAAAGTTATTGTCTGTGTGCTGTTTGCTTCGGTGGTCCTTTCCGCACAGGTTTTTGCGCACGATCTTTTCTTAAAACTCGACAGCTTTTTCGTCGCAGTGAATTCGAAAGCGAAGATAAGTATTTTGAATGGGACGTTCTTAGCAAGCGAAGGGGCTGTTAACTTCGCTCGACTTAAGGACGCGAGTATTGTCGGTCCTGACGGTACCAGGATTAAAGCTTTGGAAGCGGATTTCTCGAAAAACGAAACTACTTCATTCCTTGATGTCGACATCAAGCAGGCCGGCACCTATGTTGCGGCTATGTCCACGATGGAGCGCGAGATCGATCTTGAAGGGAAAGACTTCAACGAGTACCTGTCGCACGACGGCATTCCCGACACCCTCGCTGAGAGGAAAGAGAAGAAGGAACTCGACAAGAAAGTGCGCGAGAGGTATTCGAAGCACGTGAAAGCAATTTTTCAGGCGGGCGATGAGCGAAGTGACAGCTACAAGACCGTGGTTGGATATCCGGTTGAACTCGTTCCGCAACAGAATCCTTACAGCTTGAAGACTGGGAGTTCAATCGAGATTCTTTGCCTGAAGGATGGGAAGCCGCTCGTGAACCAATTTGTACAATCAGGGCGCGAAGCTGATGGTAAGGTGGTCGCCGGGCAGGACGTTCGTACCGATAAGAAGGGCATAGCCAAGTTCAAGCTTGATGCACCGGGAAAGTGGTATGTACGGTTCATTAACATGACGAGGCTGGACGACCCAAAGCTCAATTATGAATCGAAGTGGGCGACTCTGACCTTCGAGATCAGATAGAGTACCCAAGAAAAGCGGTATGAAAATTTTCTCCGGTTACAAAGAGATCTGGTTCGGTGTCGGGCTCGGAGCATTGGCGTGGGTTGTTGACGCCGTTATGCACGTCGAACTCGGCGCGGAAGTCCACGCGGGAAGCCTTTGGTCGGAGATATTTTCGCCGCATCCTACGGCCTTCATTTTCAGGCTCTTCTATCTCGTTGTTGCCGTTGCGTTTGGAATCTTTCTGTGGCGGGCGAATTGGAGAGAGCGACAGCTTCGAGCGCTGGAGGACGCGATTGTCGCTTTTCAGCGGCAGTTGGATGCTCCTGCTCTGAGGATCATGGCGACGGTCCGCAGTCTTCAGGGACGCAATTCCGTGCGACTCGATGATGCGGCAAGCCGTCTAGCTTTCGAAATTGCCACCGATGCGGCGATGCTTGATGAACTCGCAAAGAGGTATCTTGAATTTGGGCGGCTGGTACAAGATGGTGAGACTGCCAGGGCGATCGAGACTCTTCGCACGATCGAGATTTGGTTGGCCGAGAAGGGCTCAGCGAAACAGTGAGAAAATATGAACTCGGAACAATTTTGCTTGTCGATGACGATGAAAGCCTTCGCCGGGTTCTCGAATTTCAGCTCGACGAAGCGGGCTACCGTGTGATCGTCGCCGCCGATGGCGAAGAAGCACTCCTCGTCCTCGGGACGAAAGAGGTGGATTGCGTCATAACCGACCTGCGAATGCCAAAGGTTTCCGGCCTTGAGTTACTGGAAAAGGTAAAGGCATCCGACAAGGAGATCCCGGTCATTGTTGCTACCGCGTTCGGTGAGGTTGAGACAGCCGTAAGCGCGATGAAACTCGGGGCTTTCGATTATATAAACAAACCATTTAACCATGACGAGATTCTTTTGACGGTTGAACGGGCCCTCAGCTTCACCCGAACAAGAAATGAAAACCTTCAACTTCGCGAACTGGTCGAAAAGGAATTTCGATTAGATAACGTCATCGGAGAGTCGGACGTCATGTCGCGGGTGATGAAGACTGTCGAGCGGGTCTCTCGGTCGGACGTCACGGTTCTGATCACGGGCGAATCCGGGACCGGCAAAGAGCTTATCGCGAAGGGGATCCACTTTTCAGGCCGGCGTAAAGAGAAGCCTTTTATTGCCGTTAACTGCGGCTCGATTCCCGAAACGCTGATCGAGGCAGAGCTTTTCGGTTATAAGCGCGGCAGTTTCACCGGAGCCGCGGCTGACACGAAAGGTAAATTCGAGGCTGCGGACGGGGGAACTCTCTTTCTCGACGAGATCGGGCTGTTGCCTCTTTCGCTCCAGCCGAAGTTGTTGCGCGTTCTTCAGGAGCGCGAGATCGTGCGGCTTGGTGAGAACGAAGCTCGGCGTGTGGACGTTCGAATAATAGCCGCGACAAACCACGACCCAGAAGATATGGTGCGCGAAGGTACGTTCCGCGAGGACCTGTACTTTCGACTAGCCGTCGTGCCTGTCGAACTGCCTCCGCTCAGAATGCGGCGGAAAGATATCCCGCTTCTTGTCAATCATTTTTTCCGCCGAGCAAAGCGGAAGCATGGCTTTGAAAATCTGAAACTGAAGCCCGAGATCCTTAACGTCCTCTCAGCCTATTCCTTTCCGGGAAACGTGCGCGAGCTTGAGAATATTATCGAACGAATGGTGGTACTTTCAGATGAGATCTGCTTGAAGAAAGAGGACATCCCTGATTACGTTCGGGAACCTGCCAACGGCTTTGGGGGCGTAAGGATCGAACTCCCGCCCGATGGGATTTCGTTTGAGGACCTTGAACGCGAGATCATCGCGTACGCGTTGAAGCTCCACAACGGAAATCAGTCTCAGGCGGCTCGATATCTAAACATAACCAGAAGCGCGTTGATCTACCGCATGCAAAAATTTGGTCTCGATGAGTAAGAGGACTACGTCGATCACAATTATTCTGCTTGCGGCGACGATCCTTTTCATAGCGGCTCTCCACTACCTGACGCCTGTGAATAGCATTGTGCTGCATCAGGTTTACCAGCGGATATACTACATACCGATCATTCTGGCTGCATTCTGGTACGGCTTGCGAGGCGGATTGGCCGCCGCAACATTTGCGGCGCTTTCATACCTTCCGCATATACTTCTTCACTGGCAGCACCAGAACTACGAGTACGCCTTAAACCAGTATGCGGAACTATCTCTGTTCTTTGTTATCGGTGCTGTGACCGGGTGGCTGGGCGATCAGAAACGCCGTGAGCACGATCGGGCGGAACGCATTAACCTCGAATTGCAGAAAGCATACTCGGATCTACGGCAGACGGTCGGGCAGCTACTGCAAGCGGAGCGGCTCTCCTCATTGGCCGAGATCGCATCGGGTGTCGTTCACGAGGTCCGCAATCCCTTGAGCGCGATCAAAGGTGCCGTGGAGATTCTCGAAAAGGATATTCCACTAGAAAGCCCCCGACGCGAATTTGCGCAGATCGCAAAGGCCGAGGTCGAAAGGATCAATAAACTTGTAACCGAGTTTCTGAAATTTGCCCGGCCGCCGGTATTATCGAAGTCCCCGATCTGCGTGAATGACCTATTAGATTCCACGATCCAGCTCCTCGAACTGCAGGCTGCCAAAGCCGACGTTAAGATGATTCGGGAGTTTGCCCCTGACCTTCCAGAAGTCGACATCGACGCTGAGCAGATCAAACAGGTTCTTCTAAACCTCGGAATTAATGCCATCGAAGCGATGCCGACCGGAGGAACAATAACCTTTAGATCGCGTAGCGAAGGTCAGACAATTGCGATAGATGTCGAGGATACTGGTAGCGGCATTCCGCCGGAGATACTGGACCGCATATTCGACCCATTTTTAACGACCAAGGAAAAAGGATCAGGCCTCGGACTTTCCGTTGCACAGAGGATAGTGGCTCAGCATGAGGGTACTCTCATCGCGGAAAGACGCCCAAGCGGTACGCGATTTACGATTACGCTAGGTTAGGTTACGAATGAAGGTGCTCGATTAGTTACCAAGCCGTCCAATTTCGCATACCGGCCGTCCAATTTCGCATACCGGCCGTCCAATTTCGCAATTCGGTTTTCCGCTGTCAGTCAGCGAAGGTTATCGCTTGAGCGAGAGTCATCTGAGGATCGACATCCATTGTTGATCGCACCAGCGGGGCATTCCAGATCCTAATCATCTGCGCACCTTCTAGTACAAATGAGCCTTTATCCAAGAAGTGATCAGACTGCCCCATTAGAGATTAGATGACAAATAAGCGGCTGGCATTTTCGGTGAAGGAAATGGATCGGCAATGATCGAAACGGGGTACATACGCGTCTCCAAAAAGAGCCTATGCCGCATCTGCGGGAAGCCGGATTGGTGCAGTAGAACCGCAGCCGAGACAATTTCGTTCTGTGCGCGTGTCACCCTGAATGCCAGTCGTATAAGCAGACATGGCTGGGGGGTTTATTATCATCAAGACGTTAATTTCGATCTAGCCTTCAACCGAAGATTCAACCAATCCACCAAGACTCGCGAAATTCAGGGTTCAAGTGCCGTGGCTTTACGCGAAATCCGAGACAAAATCTATCGCAAGCTTATCGAATTATCACCTGCATCCTCCAACAACGAGCTCGTGAATGGACGAGGTGGATTAGCGGACAGACGGATAAAAGATATTTCTCAGTACGGTAGTTTTCCAAGAACCGTGAACGAGAGGCGCGTACTGGTCGAGCGGCTCCTTCAGACGCAAGCCAAAGGAGAAGATACTTCATTTGAGGGAGTACCCGGCTTCTGGAAGAATACGGCGGGCGAATGGCGTCTTGGGAACAGATTCGATTCAAACGGCGAACAATTACTTATCCCGTTTATTGGGCGCGACGGTCTGATCCAAGCATGCCAGATCCGGGTTATGAAGTATGTGGAAGGAAGGTCGGGTAACTACGTATGGCTCTCTTCCGCAAAGGAACGCCTTGGTTCGAGTCCGGGGTCACCTCTTCATCATGTGCGGCCCTGTATCGGTATAGAGCTTCCTCTCGTAATCACGGAAGGTGCGCTCAAGGCCGCGACGGCGCAAAGATTTCTTACCGATAGATACGTTGTCGGAAACAGCGGCGTAGCAACCGCCCATCGCGAGATCGTGGAAACTGCCAGGGGTAGAATGTTAGAGATAGCACTCGACAATGACAGCTTCACAAATCCGCACGTAGCCCGAGCACTGGCGGCACTTCTGCGGATTCGATATTCGGACCGGGCAGCCTTTGGATATGACGAAGATGTCCGAATTATCTCGTGGGACCGATCAGTAAAAGGGATAGACGACGCACTGCTTGCCGGTCATCGCCTCGAATATCTCACGGTCGCCGAATGGCTCAAGTCTCTGACGCCTAAATGTTTCGAGTGGGCCAACCACCAACTTGCCTCGCTCGACAGCGAACAAACAGGCGGCAGACAGACGGCAGTATGGGCCAGCCGCACAACCAGCAGAACGTCCCCTTATTCCTTATACAAAGGATCGCCGAAAGAATAGACTCGGGGCGTAAGCTAACAAACCGAGACCTGCTCGCGATGTGCGGCGAAGCCGGTATCGACGCGTTGTCCACCGATCCCCATCTCTGCCACGAAGTCGCCGAAACAGCGCTCAACTTTTTGGTCGCAACAAAATACGGCAAGCCGTTGCTCTCGTCCGACCAACCTGCTGTCATGAGCCGTGAAATACTCAGACCATTGCAGGAACGCTTGCCGACGCAGTCTTGGAGAAGCTCGACACAGATCGCCTATCAGCAATTCTCGACGCCGGCTCCGATATCCTACCTGGCTGCCTATCTACTCAGCCTAACCGACAACGATTCAGTGCTCGAGCCATCCTGTGGAACGGGATGTCTTGCGGTCTGGGCGAAAGCGGTCGTTGCCTCGGTGATCACGAACGAACTAGATCCAAGGAGAAGCCAGATGGCGAGACTGCTCGGTTTCGAGCCGACTCGGCATGATGCCGAATTTATCGATGACTTCTTGCCGGAGACCATCGTCCCTAACGTTGTCTTAATGAATCCGCCGTTCTCGTCAAGCGGCGGACGCGTCGAACGAAATCAGAACATGTTTGGCTTTCGACACGTCGAGTCAGCACTTCGGCGCCTCGCAGACGGCGGTCGGTTCGTCGTCGTCCTCGGCGAAGGCGGATCAATGGCAAGCGCAATGGGGAGATGGTTCTGGGATTCGCTCCGGCCCGGCATCCGGGTTACTCGATCCATCGGCCTGCCCGGTCGGGAATATTACCGTAACGGAACAACCGTTGGCATTACTTTCATCCTCGGACGCAAGTCCGCAGTCGATGAGCCGCACGGCGATGTCCAACGTTCCCTCCATCAGAGCTTCGACAACATCGAGGACGCTCTCAACGCGCTCGAGTCGATTTAGATAGATATGAACTACCGGGAACTTCACGAAGCCGTCAAAAACGGCTCGATCATTGGCGCCGTAGCGACCAACGGCAAGAAAGATCGCTTCTTTATTTCGGATGGTGGGAGCCTTTGTCGCTTCAAACCACGCAGCAACCGACGCGGATATGTGGTGTGCGAATCCGATCTTGCTCGCTACGAGCAATTCTTACATCCTAAGCCTCCATCCACCGCCAAAGAGAAGCTTGGAAAAGGATACCGCCTAATCGAGAAGTACAAGAGGATGGCGGGCGAGGCGAGTTTCACCAATCCTTTCATACGAGACTGTCTCTCGCTGCCGGATTTCGATTCGTGGAGTAGAGACCTTGTCGAGCCGAGTTCCTGGGAAAAGGACAAGAAGCCGCGTCCGAAAACTCTGTACGAGTTGCAAGTAACGACCGGAACCCAAATCGACGGTAAGGTGATCTCACTGAACCGGATCTCCAAAAAGTATCCGCGCGAGATCGAGCGGTTTCGCGAATCCATACGCAACCGGACCGCGGGGACGTATATAACAAACCGCTGGGCAAAATTCGCCGGGTACGACATCTCGCTCGAAACCGATCTCGACACCGAGACGGGAGACTTTCGAGGCTTCCTATCGCTTGAATACGCAGGCTGCGGCAACGGTTACTATTACCTGCTCATTAACGACGAGAACTTCATCGGCTACGACGTTGATTAAAGCGGTGCGTCCTCGTTTCGATTCTTAACCAAAATACCGATCACATGGAGATGCTATCTAGTCAAGGACAAATGACGGCGGGCGCAGCCGCGCTTATTCCAACCGCTTCTACGGCAACCGCGACGGCAGTCTCGCCTGAGACTGACGGACAGAACACAGAAACTCAGACAACCGCATATCTTCCGCGTTACGTTGTCGGTGGTGCTCCACATCCGGGAGTGATAGTCGAACCGCCTGGACTCGCGAATGTTGAGCCTCCCCCCATCACCTATCGTCCTCGTTTGCCAAAAGAGTTATGCGAATCCGGCAAGCTCTCCGCGATGCAGATCGAAAGGATCATCTACGCGGGACAGGCCCATCGACAGAGACTTGCTGACGGATCGCGCGCGGGAATCAGCATCGGAGACGGGACGGGAACCGGCAAGACCGCAACCTTGGCGGGAGTGATCCTCGACAATTGGTTCCAGGGACAAAGGCGAGCCGTCTGGTTCTCCGTGAAATCGGATCTCATCGAAGCTGTATCTGACGAGTTTGCACGGCTGGGACTCACTCCGCCGATCAAGCTGATCAACGACTTTCCGACAGACGGCGAGATCGAACTCGGCGACGGAATCGTCTTCTGCACTTACAGATCGCTTATAGCGCGATCGAAGTCGGGTAATCGCCGAATCGATCAATTGATTCGCTGGCTCGGAAGCGATGGAGTCGTGATCTTCGACGAAGGACATAAAGCAAAATACGCATTTGCCGATGATCGCGGAAAGTCTACCCAAACAGGTGCCGCGGTGCTGGAGATACAAAACCCGGTTAAGTTTCCTGACTACAGAGTGGTTTATTCGTCCGCTACATCTGCCGGCGAGGTTAGACATCTAGCGTACATGTCGAGGCTGGGGCTTTGGGGGGACGGAACAAACTTCCCGTTGGGGTTCGAACAGTTCGCCGAGGAGATCGAATCTGGCGGCGTAGGTGCTCTCGAAATGGTCTGCCGCGACCTGAAGGCGATGGGGCGATATCTCTGCGGAAACCTGAGCATGGGCGTAGATCCCGATTCCGGGCAGGCCGTTGAATTCCGCGAAGTCACGCATTGGCTCACGCCAGCACAGCGCCGAATGTATGACAATATGGCGCAAGGGTGGCAGGAGGTCTTTCGAAATATTCATCGGGCCTTGGATCTTACCAATTCAGGGAAAGCGACACGCGCCCAAGCGGTCAATCAGTTCTGGGCAGAGCACCAGCGTTGCTTTCGCAATCTCATTACCGCCTTCAAAGTCCCGACGCTTATTCGCGAGATCGAAGATGCCCTCGGCCGGAAGCAGTCAATCGTTGTCTCGATCACCGGAACTGGCGAGAGTCAGACAAAGAAGCAGATCGAGAGAGCGGCAGATCAGGAGGAAGCTATCGACAGTCTCGATTTCAGCCCGCGGGAAACGCTCACGAGACTCGTTACCAACTGTTTTCCGACCGCCTGCTTCCACGAACGAACGAATCCCTACAGCGGAACGATCGAGTATATTCCAGTCCTCGATGCTAACGGCAACCAGGTAGAGAGCCGAGCCGCTTTGCAGCTTCGGAGCGAGCTATTGGATAAGCTTTCAGTGCTTGAGGTTCCGGAGCACCCGCTCGATCAGCTTGTTAATTACTTCGGGGTGGAGAACGTGGCAGAGATGACCGGTCGGAAGAAGCGGCTGATCCGTACAACTTCCGGTACGCTCGAATACCGTCCCCGCCAACTCGCCGGAGTTCCATCGAAGCTCATCAATCTTCACGAGAAGAACGCATTCCAAAACGGGGACAAACGGATCGCGATCATGTCCGAGGTTGCCTCTACCGGTGATAGCCTTCATGCCGGAAAGCAAGTCGGCAACAAACAGCGACGGCTTCACATCGCCGCGGAACTGAAATGGTCGGCGGACAAGCAAATTCAGGACTTCGGCCGCACGCACCGCACGGGACAGGTAGCCCCGCCTGTATACCTTCTCGTATTCACGGAGCTTGGCGGCGAGAAAAGGTTCTCGGCAACGATCGCTCGCAGGCTCGGGAACATGGGGGCTCTAACAAAAGGCGACAGGCGCGCGGAAAAGGCGGGCAATCTCGACAAATACAATCTTGAGTCTAAGGAAGGCCGCTCGGCACTTAACATCGTGCTGACAAGCATCATGCGCGGTACTGAGGTCCCGCATCTTGATGATCCGAAGCTGGCGCTGAAGGATATGGGACTGCTGCGCAAGACCGACAATGGTGAAGAAGTTCCTGAAAGCGAACGCACGAATATACCCAGATTTCTGAATAGACTCCTTTCGCTCGAAGTCGATCGGCAGAACGCATTGTTTGATCATTTCTATGAAACCTTTCATGAAACGCTCGAATATTTGAAGCAGAAAGGAAAACTGGATGACGGGATGGAAGACCTGAAGGCGGCGTCGGTCAAGATAGCCAAAGAGCCTCAAATCCTTCATGTGGATGCCCTCACAGGAGCCAAGACGGTCTATTACAAGCTAGAGCTAAAGGTCATATCTAAGCCAGCGAGGTTCTCGGAGCTTGCGGCGAGTGCTCAACATCAGTTTTTTCAGCATCGTCAGGACGGTACTTTCGTTGCCGTTCGCAGGACTCTTTCGCACACCGACCCCGAATCCGGTGAAAGATACCAAATGTTCTCTCTATCGAAGCCCGCTGAACGGAACGTGTCGTACGTGAGAGAAAACGAGCTGAATCAGAAGTACCGGGTCTGTACAAAGACCCGGGCGGAGACTTGGTGGCTGAATGAAGAAGCGAAGATCCCGCCGTTTGAGCAGCGAACCGTTCACTTGCTGAGCGGGGCATTACTTCCGATATGGAAGTATTTGAAGACGTTCAGCCGTGACGCATTAAACATCGTGAGAACGACAACCGACGAAGGAACACGTCTCGTCGGAGTGAGCATATCAGCAGAGTGGCTCAATGATATTCGGCGTCACTTCGGGCTTCGATCGGAGACCCCTACGACCGCTGCTGAAATTCTCCGCGTCGTTGATTTTGAGAACAACACCGTAAACCTTGCCGGCGATATCAAGATCCGAACAACACGGTTCCAGGGACAGTTACTCACCGAAGTGCGTCCCTCCACGGTTGAACAGACCCGCGAGCTACGGCGAATGGGCCTTATCAACATCGTTCAGTATGGCAAACAGCGATTTTTCCTTCCCGAGTCATCTCCTCAAACCTACATTGAACCGATCCTGGCCTTGTATCCGCCGGAATCGACGAACATCAGCTTCCTGCCGGAACGCCAGCACAACCTCAACGGCAAAGTTACGGAGGAAAAACCGGCCGAACTGCCAGACTGGTTGGTCGAGCCTGCGAAGGACGCAATTCGCGAACTATGCGCCAACTCAGAAATTTGTCAGCCAAAAGGTAACCTTTTCGCCTAAGGCGGGTTTTTACTTATGTAGGGCAGATTCTGTGAATGCGGATCAGGTTTTTCCTAGTACGAAAAGCCGGGGACAACTATCCCTACGAGTTTGTTAAGAGCCGCACTGCAAAAGCTTACCGAACTTTTAGGGAGAGAACCGCTTCATGACCAATCAATATGCCGTCTCCACTACCGATACTGGATCGTCGATGCTAGAGGAAAGGATTGCCCTCTATGCCCGAGTACCTCATTACGTGCTTATCACAGGTGAGAGGGGCACCGGGAAGACGACGATTGCCCGGAAACTCCACGAGCAAAGTCCGCGATCTAAGCGGGAGTTCGTAAGCGTCAATTGCGCCAGCTTTACCTCGGAGCTTCTTGAATCCGAACTGTTCGGTTATGAAAAGGGAGCCTTCACGGGAGCCGTTTCGGCCAAGGCCGGCCTCTTTGAAAACTCCGGTGGAGGAACACTATTTCTTGATGAGATAGGCGAACTGACGCTCGGCCTTCAGGCCAAACTTCTGAAAGCGGTAGAAGAAAAGAAGATACGCAGAGTGGGTGGTACCTACGAGCGTGAGATAGATGTGCGAATAATCGCTGCCACGTCTCGCGATCTGAAGAGAATGGTAACGGACGGATTCTTTCGTCCAGATCTTTTCGACCGGCTGAATATTCTTCAACTTGAAACGGTTCCTCTTCGATATCAGAAGGAAAAGATCGTTGAACTGTTTATCTCTCAGCTGGATGCTGAAAGAGCCGTGATCGGGAGGGACCTGCCGTTTGTTATAGACGATGACGCACTGACAGCTCTCCAGAATCTGGAATGGAAGGGCAACTACCGCGAACTAAAAAACTTCGCCGCGCGACTTGCCGTCGAGTCTATCGACGCTCCGACGATTACCGTTGAGATGATCCTAAATGTTCTCAACCTAAACTCACCGCCGAATCGAACAGGAGCCGCCGCGAACCTACCGGATACGGCGTGTTGGGATCGAATCGATGATAGCACGCAACAAGGTTGTCGTTTCGTTACGGTGATGCTCGATCCGGACACGGACGATCTTGACAGCGTTTATGTGAAAGCTGCCTCCACGCTCATCGAACACGTACTTCAACAGAGTAATGGCAACCTGCGCCGAGCAGCGCGCTCAATGAATACCACCCATTCGACACTCTCTCGCATACTGAAAAAAAGTAGAGAGCGGAACACACCGATTGCCGCAGCTCCAAACTTGGCCATTCCAAAGAGCCTTGCCGCCGCAGCATGATGGCATCGACTCGGATTTCCGTTCTCGACTTCCGCACCTGCCCGCGAAAGAAAGCAAGCGGCAGACAGTAAGGTGGAGTGAGAATATATGGAAATTCTGAATAGCGGTTCGTTCGTGCCGCTCGAAAATCGCGAGAAGATCGAACAACTGAAGTTCACTGCGAAGGAGCTTGCCGGTGAAGCGGCCAGGTCGGTGGGATTCCAGAACAACGGCCCCACAAATCAACAATTCGCCCTTGAGATGTGGAAGGGAGCGGAGTACGTGTGCCGGGCTCACGAGGAAGCTACTGTTCGGAACATCTTCCTGAGCAGCTTCCTCGAAAAGCTTCGGGATCTTGTGAGGGTAACTGGCTTGCAGCCTACGTCTCGGTCGGTCCAAGACCCTCAAGTTGCCGTTCCGCAAATCGGCTCGTCCTCATTAGCGGCTTCTCCCCAGGCTCCGGTTGCGACTGCGGCTCCTGCAACCTCGACCGACGAATACCTCGGAGTCGTTCCGGAAATCGAAGAGCTTGACCGGGAGTTGCGACCCTCATACGCCGACGAGTGCCTACCGGAATACGATTCCGATATTGAAGCCCTCGTAGACAGGCTCGACGACGAACAGTCGAATTCTGAAACCGCCCCATCCTTCACCCCGATCGAAACCGGGCCAGAACAAACGTCGACAGTTAACTCCGCCGACGTATCTCCGAGTGAAGGCGATTCAAAAACGATAGAGAAAGATCCGCTTAGCGAGACGGTTGAAGACGAAGCCGACACTGATCATGGGGAACCCACAGAGCTGAGCGAGGTCGAATCGATTGTCCTTGCGGAGAAAGAGCCTTACAACTTCGATGGCTGCACGGTGACGGCGGTCGTTCAACTTCTTCCCGAGGCCGGAGGCATTCGGAAGTGCGTTGTTAGCGTTCGGACGCACGATTTCTCTCCTCGTGTTGTGATAGCCGAATTCTCGACCGCGGACTTTGCCTCTCAAATCCCGGAAATATTGGGGCGTGTGTTCAAGCAATACAGGAATGAGCTGCCGGCAATGGGTGCGGAGAAACTAAGGAAGGAAAAGCCCGCAACGAAGAAGGCGTCAAAGCCTGCAGCAAAAGCGAGCAAAGCTGGAGCAACTGTTACGAAGTCTGATCCTACAGCTCCGCCTTCGACCCAATCTGCAGCAGCCGATAAGAACCAACAAGGCCTTTTCGCGACCTAACCTATTTGAGGTATAAAGCAATGGCAAATGAACAGACGACCGGCGAAGCTTCGGCGCCGGTCACCGAACAAAAAGCGACTATCAAGATCGAAGGGCAGGAGTTTGAGCTTGACGCGGCTCTGGCACAAGAAGACAAGACGCTGAAGGTCGTACTTCAGCCGCACTTCGCTTCTATAGAGAACGCGAATATTACCCGCGAGGTGAAGGACGGGAAGCTCACCGTCACGATCGTCAAACGAGCTCAGCATAAAGGAGCATGATGGACGGGCGGTCTCCTCTAGAGATATTGATCGAGGAAGGCGAGCAGATCAATCCGGCGATCCTTTTGGCCGAAGAATTTATGCGACGGGACGCCGCCGACCTCTTGGTTGCGGAAGAAATACAGCGGGCGGAAGAGATACTGTACAACGCCAGAACTGAGATAGACTTGATCAGAAGGCAAGTCACAGCGTTTGAGAGATCTCCCGCGCACCCGTCACCGGAACTTCCCCTCGGTTTTTAGGGAACGGAAAGTATGTCTGCGGCACTCGGGCTTGCGATCTCGCATCCACTGTCTTTCGACGAGCGGCTTTCAAAGTCGATCGAGTATCTGAGCTATAAGGCCCGAAGTCACGATGCCAATGCGGCGTACGACTACGTTTCGGCTATCGTCTCGGAACAGCAGAAGTACGCTCTCTACAAGGAGATGTTCCCGAAGGAATGGTCGTGTTCACGGGCAAGCCTTTACAGGCGGGGTCAGTATGAGAAGTACAGCGAGAGGGTGAATGAACTATTTCACCTGATAAACGAAAGGTGCTTCCCACTTCTCGAATTCGCGCACGACGACCCGGAAAGCGAGTTCGAACACTTTGCAATTCCGCCCCTCAATGTCGATCTCTGCTGCGAGGAGATCTATTTTGACAACTTGCGAACCAGCTACGCGGCGGGCTTGATCTTTTACTTTCCGGATGAGGCATGGGAATTCCTGAATGAGAGACTTAAGGTCTCCAGAGGAGCATTCCCGGAGATAAATTCTGATCCCCATCCGAATGTATGGAATAGAAAGAGCGGTTCGCTCCTCGGCGAACTTCTGAGGTTGATCGATCACTCGACAGGAAATCCCTGGCTCGATAGCAACTACTGCCAAACAGCCGATTGGTACAGCTGGGACCGCGAAACGATCGATGAACTCACAAAGGAATTCAAAGCGGCAAACGAGGTCTTTGAGCGGCTTGGCTGTCTCGACGAACAGATAGAGGCGGATCCGAAAAAAATGCTGTCGGCACTCATCAACTTCTGGAACAACGGAAGATTGCCGGACCAGCGTCGCGTCAAGCGGAAGAGAAGGTGGAGGAAGATTCAATGAAGAAGAGCGAAAGCATTTGTGAGCTCGCGAAAGCTCTCGCGAAGGTTCAGGCCAGCCTCGTGCCGGCGAAACGTGATTCGACGAATCCGTACTTCAATTCGACTTATGCCGATCTGAGTTCGGTGTGGGAAAGCTGCCGCGAAACCCTCTCAAAGAACGGGCTATGTATCATCCAGGGCAATAGTGTTGGAGCGGAGAAGACGCTCATAGTCGAGACCATTCTCATCCACGAATCCGGACAATGGGTCCAGAGTGAGCTGTGCCTGCCTCTTTCCAAGGCCGATCCGCAGGGCGTCGGATCAGCGATGACCTACGGCAGGCGATACGGTCTCGCAGCCATTGTCGGCATCGTCGCCGATGCGGATGACGACGGCAATGCTGCGTCGGCGAAGCATGGCAATGCGAATGTGAGACCGATGAGACCCAACGAAAGACCTGTGAATGGTAATCACCGGTCGCCTGTGAATCCGTTGCCTCACGGCTCAATATCGGTTAGTTGAGGATCCGACAATGCGCAGTCACAGTGTCCCTCCCGATGCATCAGCAGCGCTCTACTTCCTACCGGGACAGTATCTTTTCGAGACCTTCGGCGAGAACCGACAAGTGTTGAAAGCTCTATCGAGTGAGCAGGTAACGCGGGCGTTTCGAGATCTCCGGACCGATACCGGATGGATAGATCGACGAGTCCTCCGATATCGAGAGGCGACAGATGGGAATGCACTATTGTCATTTCTGCCGGCGGGCCAGCGAACAATATCCGTTTCGTTTCCGGGCAATCGAACCGACACCTTGTGTTTGCCCCTTCCGGCTTTGATCCTTCTCGGGAAAGGAAAGGATTACTACCTTTGGGCTTCCGGTAACTCGAAGATCACGCCGAAGACCCGTCTCGCTGTAGCTCCCCTGCCAAACATTGGTTCGGGTAAGATCTGCTTCGGGAAAAATGAAGTTCCGGAGACACATCCGTCGACCCTTGCGAAAGTCTGGAAGCTTATCTTCGAAGCTCCGTTCAACGGCGATCATTCGGGCGGTCGCTGCCAGACCGAAGATGACGTTCGCGATCTTCTCGTAAAACTGGCGGCCGACAAGGTGACGAAGTTCCCTTCGACGCAGTTGATCATGTCGTCGAGTACTGTCGAGGACGCCTGGGAATCTATCGTCGAGCGAGCACGATACGACAGCCGTTCCTGATCCGACCCTCCCTTTTATTTATGTCATCGAACCTTATCGCGCCGCCAAATCTTGTCGGGCACAAGATCGCTGCGGGTGAAAACGATCCGATCAACGCGGCGCTATTCGAATACTTGCTCGCGGGAAATGGTCTCTTCGTCCGAGCGAGTCGACGAGAGTTTGCCGTCTCTATGCCACTCACTGTTCAGAGAATATCCGGGCTGCCGAATGGGGCAATCGGCATAGTATGGCGAAAGCCGCCGATTAATGCTTCGCTGTGGGTTGAGATTCTCTTGCACGCCCAACAGGGGCACACGTCGTCAAACTTCAAAGAGGAAATCTATCTAATCTATTGGGACAAGGTGCTTGGTTCGTGGCAGTGGAGCGCCTCGGGTCGTGAACAAACTTGGGCATCGACAGTAGCCGACGACACTTTGCCGGAGTATGCGGACTGCTGCATTGAACTGCATACGCATCCCCCGGGAGCCTTGCATTTCAGCCGGGCGGACGATCGCGACGAGTCGGGCAAATTCAGGATATTCGCGATCCTCATCGACGTTCACGATAAACCAAAGATTCGGTTTCGTTGCGGCGTTTACGATCACCTTGTCCCGATCCCGGCCACTTGGGTCGGAAGGATGCCGCACGGGATCATCGACCTGAACGAGATAGACGCGGTTGTGGAGATGCTGTCGTGAATGAGATCGACCTCAGCTTTGCCCAAGCCGCCGTGGTGATGCCGAAGGAGCATACGAAACTCCGGATCATCCAGGTCGGAGCGGGTGGCACCGGTTCGTTCACAGCGCTCGCTATCGCCCGCCTGATGTATGAACTAAAGGTGGCGGGGAAAACGGCTGAACTGCTTATCATCGATCCCGATCGAGTCGAGAGCGGCAATATTCCGCGGAGTAACTTCTGTGCGGCGGAGATCGGAAGCTACAAGGCACAGTCCATCGCGAAGCGGATCACTCTTGCCTGGGGGATCGAATGCCACTATGCGAACGAGCTGTTTGACGCAGATGTCCACCTCAAACAATCTTCGGGAGACTACCGTGCTCTAACGGTGATCGTTGGATGCGTCGACAATCATCACGCCCGAAGACAGATTCACCGGGCCGTCGAAGAATTACAGGGATATCAATCGAACGATGCCCCGAATATCTGGTGGATCGATGCCGGCAACGGCAAATTCTCGGGGCAGATTCTTATCGGTTCAATGACGAAACGAATCAAGGCGGAAAATCACTTCGTTGGTTCGAGCATCTGCCGATCGCTTCCTACTCCGTCGCTTCTTCATCCGGACCTTCTTGAGTCGGAAAAGAAAGGCAGATCGACGGAACTCGAAGAACTTTCGTGCCCGGATCGTATTCGCCGTGGGGAACAGAGTCTCAACGTAAATCAGAGAGTTGCGGTTGAGATAGCTGAAATGCTGGCCGAGATGTTTCTCGCAAGATCTCTAAAGCGGTTCGCTACCTATTTCGATCTTGAGACGGGCACCTGCCGATCGCTGTACTGTACGCCGGATCAGGTCGCGGCAGCAGTCCCGAAGAAGTAACCGTAATATGTCGAGACTTCTTGATGGCGTTCTTCGGAACGGGTTACCCAAATTGCGCGAACAGAGCGATTCGAAAGATCCGACCGTATTCGCGAAGTTCTTCTTTCCAGCTTCCGGATGGACATGGTTCGTTACCGAAGGGGAGGAGACCGGTGATGATTTCTTGTTCTTCGGTTATGTGATCGGCTTCGAACCCGAATGGGGATACTTTTTGCTAAGCGAACTCGAATCGGTTGAGATCAGTGGTGTGAGGATTGAACGGGACATTTACTTCGAACAAAAGCCGTTCAGTAGCTGCAGCCTGTGACGTGCGACTACATCGATCTGTTACCGGTAATTCTCTTTCGTGGCTCGCAGACCGCTGCAGCAAGAAACAAGCGGCGGGCGGAAAGCGTGAACATGGAAACTCAACAATTGGACGTAGTCGTTGGTAGCCCAGCCATGATTTCGAACACGGATTCGCTTGCCTCGACCGTTCTTCAGAATATCTTTAGACGCAATGGCGCGCCCGAATTGATCGAACAACCGGCTACGCTAGTGGAGTCGGACCGTTCAGAAACTTCGGTCCAACACACAGCGCCCGAGGATGAGGTTTCTGCTGTACCTTTCATCCCGTCCGACATTGCTCAGAATGTTCTTAGCCGATTAGGTAAACGGAAGGAAAGGGCCGCGGTCGAACTCGGTATCGAAGTCGATGCTGTTGAGTCCCTTCCGTTTGATCTTTCAACACTCGAAAGCGCCGGCATTTTCTTGAACATAGACTGTCGAGGTTTCGGCAGCCTTGTTCGACAGCTTGAGTGGAAGACGCTTGGCGTGACGTTGCCCGAAGACGCCGCTGTCAGGGTCAGTCCGCCCAGGGCGGGATTGCTCCCGGATGCATACAGAAACAAACTGATGCGCGGAGCCGCACAGGCTCACAACGCTCTTAACAGGTACGGCTTCCGGTTCACCCTCTGCGAAACCGTCTGGGGAACCAGCGAGTACAAGTGGATACCATGGACGGCGTTTGAGCAGTTCGAGGCTGAATACTTCAAGGCATGCGCAACGCTGGCCGCCGCCAAAGCCGAGGCGCTTGATCACTACGATGAAATACTAAACGTTCTGCGGGACAGCTTCTTCAAACTCGCGGAAGACTCGGCAGACCGGTTCCAAGCCACCACCAGTGAACAGTTCGAGCGGGATGAGTTTATAAACGCGGTTGTCGGGAAGGCGATCGGAATGGTGCCGACGCCGGACATGATCCGCGACGGACTGACGATCGAGATGAGGCCAAAGGTCATTGTTCTTGGTTCGGAGATGGCAGCCGAACAGAAGCTTACCCGCGACCTGAGGCTCGACATTGCACGAGCCGAAGCGGAAACGCGTTCCATAGAGGCGGAGATCAAATCCAAAGACGAGATCGAGCGGCTCAAAGTGTCGGGCTTTCAAGAAGACGCGCGACGCGAGCGAGAAGTGAAGGAACGCATTCGCTCAATGAAGATCGAGGCCGCTCGTCGAGAGGCTGAAGAGGCCGTTTCTCCGATCAAGGAAGGCCTCGCCCAGATAACCGCAAGGATATGTGAAGCGGCTCAGGAAATGTCGGTACGCCTTCAGGATGCCAAGTTCGTGCCCGGAAGCCTTGCAAAACGTGCTCGCCAGATGTGCGAATGGTACAGCCTGATGAATTTCACGGGAGATGATTCGCTGGAAAGTGTTCTCGCAAAACTTCAAGAGGCAGCGGGGCGTGAAGCGAAGCATCGGTCACCCGACGAGATGAGGAACGTTCTCAGCGACATCCTACGAGCAACAACCGTCCAGTCCAGAAAACTCCTCGACGAAGACAGACTGTCGGCTCTCGAGATCTGATCCTAAAGGTTCCTCTATGCACGACAGCCGCACCGAACCCTGTTCTTCTCTGCTACCCGAAAAAGCAGCTTACTTCCGCTGGCGCGATAGCTTGGGCGGATACGAGAATTTCGACTCCTATATAGACGATGATCACGAGTTTCGACAAGAACTGCGGATTACCTCTACGGACGAGATCGAATGGCGGCGACTCCGAGAGTTCGAGTTCCGGGTTGAGTTCTAAAGAATCGCCCACGCACATCCAAAGAAATTGTTATGACTACTCCTGAATCAGACGCAAAAAGCGTCGATAGATTCCTGCGCGAACTCGACGTAAGGATACGGGCACGCTACCCGCTGATCGCAATCAACACCTATGAAGAGGATCGTGTCCGCGATGCGCTGCTGGATCTTGTATTCCAGGAGAGGCATAAGGAAAAGCCACTATATTTTTGGAGCCGGTCGAGTGGGCTTCAGAAGATCTTCGACGCAAAAGAAGGGATTCTTCAGACCCCGGCTTCAGTCGGCGATACGGAGGACCCCGAAGGTGTTCTCGGATTCATATCGGAGCAGAAGACCGGCATCTTCCTGCTCTGTGACTATGCTCCATATATCATTCCATACGGGCAGGAAGACCCGCTGCTTGTTAGGCGCCTAAGAGAAATCGCATGGAAGCTAAAATCCACAACGGCGACTGTCCTTTTCGTCGGGCCGAGCTTTCCGGAGCTTAAGACGTTGGAGAAGGAGATCACTCAGATCGAACTTGAACTGCCAAAGGAGTCTGAGATCGGCGATTCGATAGAGCTTCAATTGGAGAGTCTACGATCCAATGGCCTTGCCATCGATCTCACGAAAGAGACACAGGACGCCTTGCTTCAATCGCTGCTCGGTTTGTCGGCCGGAGAGATCAGCAACGTAATCGCAAAAGCGGTGATCAGCTGCAACGGGCTGAATCGAGAATCGATCAACGTGATTCTCGAAGAGAAGAAGAATGTTATTCGCGGCAGCGGCTCACTAACCTATGTTCATCCAGAGCCCGCGAGTAATCTCGGTGGATACAGATCCTTGAGGGCGATCCTTGAGCGTGCCGCCTATACATTCAGTCCGCGAGCGAAAGCTAGACACGTTGAGCCGTGCAAGGGGATCTTGCTGGTTGGCCTTCCCGGATGTGGCAAAGACCTTTGCAAACGGGTCGCGTCCAGCATCACCAACCGGGCGCTTCTCGATCTCGACTTCGGCTCAATAATGGGCGAGGGCGGCGGCGTGATCGGCTCTTCCGCAATGTCGATAAAACGAGCTCTATCGATCGCGGGAACGATCAAAGGGATTCTTGGGATCAGCGAGTTCGAAAAAGCGGTTTCCGGAATGAAATCCTCCAACAAGACTGATGGGGGAGAGACAGCCCGAACGATCTCATATCTCCTCAACTGGATGCAGGACAATAAGGACGTTCTCGTTTTCGCGACGGCCAACGATGTTCGCGAACTCGAATCCGAGCAGTTCCGGATTGGTCGGTTCTCATACATTCATTTCGTCGATCTTCCCGATGATGAGGACCGGAGTGAGATATTCCGCGTCCATCTCAAGAAGCGCGAACTGGACCCCGAACAATTCGACCTCGAAAAACTCGTCGAGAAAAGCAAGGATTTCTCAGGAGCCGAGATTGAGGGGGCCGTCAAAGACGGTGTGCTTGAGGCATTCATCGACGGCGATCGACCGGCCGAAACACGTGACATCCTTAAGGCTGTCGGAAGCATTTCCCCAACCGCCCAGATGATGAGCGAGAAGATCGAAGAGATCCGCAAATGGGCGAAGAACAATATCAAAGGAGCCGTCGCACGGAGCGAAGGCTCACAACTTACCGCACAACGCGCTGATCGAGTTTACGAATTTTAATTTGAGGTGACTTATGAGCAAGTATATGACTTTCGAGTCTCAGTCGTTCGCCAACGGCGATCTGCTGCTCGAAGCACTGTCTGAGATCGGATTCACGTCCGTTGCACAAGGTAGGGACCTTCCCCTCGACGGGTGGGACAAGCGTAACGCCCGGACCGCCGACATCATCATCCGGCGAAGGGATGTAAAAAATCATCACCTTTTAGCCGATATAGGTTTCCAAAGAACCTCGTCCGGGTATGTTGCAGTGATCGATGATATGGACCTCGATCATCGTTTGGGAAAGGACTTCATCGTCAGGCTGCAAAATCACTATCACGAGGCAGCGGCACGAAAGATGGCAAAGAAACTTGGCGGGACTCTGATCAAAGAACGGATCGGGAAAACCATTAAGATCAGAGTCAAATTCTGAAGGAGTCATATGGCCGAAATTGAATTCAGTATTGACACCCAGACGGGAAACTGCGAAACGAAGATCAACGGAATTCAAGGTCCGAATTGTGAGCAAACCGCACGCATGCTTAAGCAGGTTCTCGGAACTCCGACAACCGATCGTAAGACACCTGAATTTCATGCGAGGCAAACACCTAAAAGGTTGGTAGGCGCCAATGAGTAAAGAATTAGTATTCGTGCTTGAACCTGATGTCGGACGGGTTACGGTTGAAATCTCACAAGCATTCGTAAAGGCAGCCGATCATCTTGCTCGGGATCTTGGGACTCGAATCAGTCTGAACTGCGCAAATCCAGCCGCAAAAGAAAGGCATCTTCCTGTTCTGCAACCTAAGCCCACAGGGATCGGCCGACTTGAACCCGATCCTTCATCGATCTGGTTGTATCGTCTGTATCACGGCTCAGTCGTTGATGGTCCGGGCAGGCGAAGTGTGATTCAAGTTAGCGGATGTTCTCTTCGATGCAGCGGGTGCCTGGTGCCTCAGACTCACGACCTGGAAAACGGCGTACGTGTATCAATCTCGTCAATAGTTTCCGAAGTCCTCGATTGGCGTAGAGATCACGACGGCGTAACAATTCTCGGTGGCGAGCCCTTCGATCAGCCGGAATCCGTCGCCGAACTTGTATCGAGACTGAAGAACCACGGTCTTCATATTACGATCTATTCCGGATATACGATCGAGCATCTGATACAGCGAAAACAGCCGGCCACGGAATACATTCTGACTCACATTGACACCCTAATCGATGGTCCGTTTGTAAGCGAACTACGCGATACCTCAGGCGAATATCGTGGATCGCAGAATCAACGGATAATCGATCTCCGGCAATTTTCAAGAGCCCAATGATAGATCTTCTTCCGCCCCATAGATCACACCGCGACGGGTCTTGGCACGAAGGTTGATTCGGAATTCGACTCGATCGTTTTTAGTAGCGGTAGGGGAAAGGAAGTTGTTCGTGAACGAGAATCGAAGTACAATCGAGATTCAAGAGATTGCGTCCGCTACTCTCGTTATTGTTGGTATAAAGGATGGTGGCAAGATGGTGGCAGTTTCCTGAATCAAGGCGAATCCATAGAGCGCAGGCATTTCACGTAAAGTGTTGATTTAAGGCGTTTTGATTGGTTTCGATAAGGTGTGAAAATCTACTAAAATCGCTTGGGGTGCGAGAGGTCGTGAGTTCAAATCTCGCCGTCCCGACCAATAAAA
>DAOLDE010000011.1:0-121723 GCA_035327545.1 Pyrinomonadaceae bacterium
GCAAGCGGTTTCCCGCGGTAGTTTTCAAGACTACTGCCTTACCAATTAGGCTACCTCTCCACAACGGCTTGAGGAAACATGAATATATCGTATTCGGGCCGCCTTCGCCAAATTATACCCACATCGAAAAAGACAGACGATCTCAATGTTTCTATCCTTTCTAAATTATTCGAAATATTGGTCCGTGTTGCCGCACCTTAGGTAACGAACGGTCGGCATAGATGAAGTGATCCCCAGTTCGCGACGCGGAAAACTAAAAAGGCCCGGCTGGGAGTTTGCAGCCGGGCTTAAAACGATCGAGGAGCAAACTGATTTCAATCCATGGTGAGAAGTCGTTGTATCTGAGAATCAAGACTGCCGGCTTTGTCCCAGCCGTCGCTTCTGGCTGCGATCGCGCCACGCTTGTCGATCACGAAATAGGCAGGGAACGAAATATTGATATTCCCGCTGCGGTCCATGTCAGCATACTTTAGGACCACGCCGAAGCTGTTCGGCACTACCGTCAGTATTGATGGGTTCTTCCTCAGAAACGGTTCGATGCGGCCCTGGTTCTCCATTGTTAAGGCAAGGAAAACCACGTTCTTATCCAAATAGCGTTTTGCGACGTCGTTCAGTTTCGGCATTTCGCTGTGGCAGATGCTGCAGCGTGTCGACCAAAAGGTGAGTACAACCACATTGCCCTGCAGTTGACCGAGACTTAGCGGTTTACCATCTATCGATTCTGCATTGAAATCCGGAGCCGGAGCTCCAGCCTTCAGACTTTGCTGGGCAAAAACACCGCAAGTAACTACCAGTAAAAGAATTATGACCCTAAAGATCGGCATGTTATACGATTGCTTCAGCTAATGTTTACCGATGTACAAGCATGTTGAACATCTATTGTATAAAAAGTTTTAATGCGGGTCGAATCCAGAAAAATACTCCCTGTATCTGCATCTGCTCTCTGTCGGCAAAGACTCCCGGCAGAGCAAGCCTTGGAACTAGGTGGATAAGTGTTAAACTTGCCACCGATGTTCCTCGAATCGGTCGAAGCCGCTAATTTTAGAAATCTGAATGGCCGCTTAAAGGGTGAAAGCGGTCTCAACATCCTAATCGGAAAAAACGGACAAGGCAAGACGAACTGGTTAGAAGCGATCTCGGTTCTTTCCACAACCCGCTCGTTCCGAACGCCGCGGCTCCAGGAAGCGGTTCGATTCGGCGCCGAAATGGCGATCGTTCGCGGAACGGTCCAGCGGGCCGAAGGGCTTCACCGAGAACTCCGCGCCGTGATCCAAGGGGGAAACAAATCATTCTTTGTAAACGACAAACGCGAATCGGTGCAGAACTACGTAAACCATCTGCATTCAATTGTTTTCAACGCAGATGAACTGGAGGTTGTCCGCGGACTGCCAGACGTTCGCCGACGGTTTCTTGACCGGGCTATCGCCTCAATACACCCGCCGTATGTGCAGACAATTTCCGACTATGCCCGTGTTATAAAGCAGAAAAACGCGATCCTCAGCAAGTCTGAAGACGAGGGAAGGCCTCTGAAGAAGGTCACTGAACAGCTGGAGCCGTGGAACGAACAGCTCGCCATCCATGGGTCGCGAATCCACCGATCTCGGCTCCGCTACGTCGAGCGATTGAATGACGCCTTGGAACGTCGCCTATTCGGCAGCGAACTCGTCCAGTTACGATATGCATCGTCGCTTGAGGGGAAAGGCGATCTTTCGGCCTACGACGAACTGATCGCTACCCGTTTGAACGTAAGGGTCCAGGCCGAATTAGCAGCTGGTTATTCGCTGGTCGGCCCCCACCGCGACGACCTTGAGATACTTCTCGACGGCGCAGATATCAGGAAATACGGTTCGGCAGGCCAGCAAAGAAGCACGTTTCTACTTATCCAGATCGCAAATATCTCGATCTATCATTCGCAAAATTTCGAATATCCGCTATTTCTACTCGACGAGATCGACTCTGAGCTCGATTATGACCGCGTTGGCAGTTTGATGGAATTTCTGAAGGGTAAGACCCAAACCTTTGTAACGACATCGAAGGAAAATTTCGTTACAGCGTTTGGCTCAGATGCCGCCGTTTTTGACATCGCTGACGGGAATGCAAACCCTCGTTAAAATCGCCGCTTCGATCGCTTTCCTGCCTGTCAAATCCACCCCGGAAATGGTATAATTTCCTTTTGGTTAGAGCCCGAAATCTCGGTAATACAATTCGGCGCGTAGAGATCTTAAATAATTGGCCGTTGTTGGTCAAAAGTAAGAGGAATTACACAAATTGGCAAAAGCAAAGACGGAATACGGTGCAGATTCGATAACTGTTCTCGAAGGGCGCGATGCGGTTCGCAAGCGTCCCGCGATGTATATCGGTTCTACCGGTGATATAGGCCTCCACCACCTCGTTTACGAAGTAGTCGATAATTCGGTGGACGAGGCCCTTGCAGGCTACTGCGACACGATCGAAGTCTCGATTCACATGGATGATTCGATAACAGTTGTCGATAACGGCCGCGGGATACCTACCGATATACACAAACAGGAAGGCCGATCGGCGGCTGAGGTCGTGATGACCGTGCTTCACGCCGGCGGAAAGTTCGATTCTAATTCCTATAAGGTCTCCGGCGGGCTGCACGGCGTAGGGGTTTCGTGTGTAAATTTTCTTAGTGAGTGGCTAAAACTCGAGATCTGGCGCGACGGAAAGACCCACGAGCAGGAATACGAACGCGGTATTCCCGTCGCACCGCTAAAGCAGATAGGGACTACGGCAAAACGCGGTACCAAGATCATCTTCAAGCCGGATCCCGAGATCTTTGAGACCACTGTTTACAGTTTCGAAAGGCTCTCCGAGCGCCTTCGCGAAAAGGCGTTTCTCAACAAAGGTATTCGGATAATCATCAAAGATGAACGCGAAGCAGAAGAGCGTTCGCATGAATTCTATTACAAAGGCGGCATCGCAGAATTTGTGAAGCACCTGAACAGGAATAAAGCGCCGCTTCACGACGAACCCATCTATTTTGAACAGCTTGGCGAAGAGCTTTCGATAGAGGTCTCGATGCAATACAACGACAGTTACGACGAGAAGATATTTTCGTTTGCGAATAACATCAACACCGTCGATGGAGGCACTCACCTGTCCGGCTTTCGCAGCGCCCTCACCAGAACTATCAACAACTATGCGGAAAGCTCAGGTTTGACCAAGAATGCAAAGGTAACGCTTTCCGGCGACGACGTGCGTGAAGGTCTTGTTGCTGTAATTTCGGTAAAGATCCCGCAGCCCCAATTTGAAGGCCAAACGAAAGGAAAACTGAATTCACCGGTCAAAGGGCCGGTCGAATCGTTCCTCAACGAAAAGCTGGGAGAGTTCTTTGAACAAAATCCTGCAGTTGCGAAGAAGGTGGTCGGAAAGGCCGTCGATGCCGCCCGGGCACGCGAAGCCGCTCGGAAGGCGCGTGAGATCGTTAGAAAAAGTGCAATGAGCGGTTCGGGGCTTCCCGGAAAGCTTGCAGATTGCCAGGAAAAAGACCCAGCGTTGAGTGAGATCTATATCGTCGAAGGCGATTCGGCAGGAGGGTCCGCCAAACAGGGCCGCGACCGAAAGAACCAGGCCGTGCTGCCCCTGAAGGGAAAGATCCTGAACGTCGAAAAGGCACGGTTCGATAAAATGCTGGGCCACGGCGAGATCAAGGCACTGATCACCGCGCTCGGGACCGGGATCGGCAAGGAAGACTTTGACGTATCGAAGCTTCGCTACCATAAGATCTGCTTAATGACCGACGCTGATGTTGACGGCAGCCATATTCGAACGCTTCTTTTGACCTTCTTCTATCGGCAGATGCCGGATCTGCTGGAAAACGGCTACGTTTATATAGCCCAGCCGCCCCTTTATAAGGTTAAAAAGGGAAGGAAGGAAGAGTATATAAAGGACGAGAAAGGAATGTTTCGCTATCTGATGCGGCAGGCAACCAGCGATGTTCATATCACCTCGAATGGCCGCACGATAGAAGGTCGCGAGCTCTCAAAGGCGCTCGAACAAACAACAGAATTTCAGAATTATTCCGATCGACTTGCACGCAGGGTCGGGAACGACATTCGCCTTGTCAGTCTCTTATTGGATGCATTTGCGGGACGAGACGGCATTCTTGCAAAGAGCAGCTTAAAGCTGCGCAAGATCTTTGCCGAAGAGGAATTAATGGCAGAGATCGAGGGAAAGCTTGCCGACGCTGGCTATAACACGGAACTGACCCGCGACGACGAGCACGGACTCTGGGAAATAGATATTTCCTACCCAAACGGGTTTCAGCTAAAGATCGACTGGAATCTGGCAAGCTACGTCGAATTTCAAAAAGCGATCGAGCTTAAGAAAGCTTTGGAAGCAGAGTTTCCCGGGCCTTTCTCACTCGGTGAAAACGGCAAAAGCGAATCCGTTGCCTCGCGCGAACTCTTGCTTGAAAAAGTAATGGGAATGGCGAAAAAAGATCTTTCGATACAGCGCTACAAAGGCCTGGGCGAGATGAATCCCGAACAGCTTTGGGAAACCACGATGGACCCCGACAAACGCACAATGCTCCAGGTCCGGATCGAGGACGCGATAGAAACTGACGGCCTCTTTACCGTCCTAATGGGCGACCAGGTCGAACCCCGCCGCAGGTTCATCGAGGACAACGCCCTTGATGTAAAAAATCTGGATGTTTAGATATGAACGTTCGGCCGATGTGTCCAAGATCGTTGCAGCTCTCGGTAATAGATCTGGGAAGCTCATTTCTCATCCAGCGTCCTGCCGGGTTACGCCTTCGATCTCGAGTATAAGTTCGGCTCCGTAGGCTTTGGCGGGGGTTTGGAAGCCGGGTGTGTAATTGCCGGCGACTATTTTTTCAGTGATATTCAATGCTGTCAGTGCTGTGGTAGTGTAGCCTTCGGGGCATTGTTGACGGGTTTCGACCCGGTTGCCCTGATCGTCGATTGCTTCGCCCCAAAGAAGGGTCTTGCCCTTTGCGCGTTCCTCGTCCGAGGGTCCGCCTGCGGGGATCTTCGATCGCAGATACTTTTGCACCGGCCCCGTTGCCAGCAGCCAGCCGAGATATCGCGACACTTTCATCATCTTTACCGCGCTCCGGGGAGCAATCGTATAAACCTCGATGTTCGGGATACCGGTCGAATGATACGCGGTCGAAACATCGCCCCAAGGAATTGTCACGCCGGTCTTCACCACTCCGTTCCCGAAATCGATCTCTCGCGTCCGCCATGCGGCCGGCACCGGCATTATCTTTCCGTCGCGGCGGACCGCCCCGCCCTTGCCGATGTTCATGGTCATCGTCGCCTGCGTGCCGTGCGAGATGCGGCCCATTCCATAAAACGCGAGCGAAAGATGGGTCGCAGCGGGCAATCGGTTTTTTAAATGTAGGGCGAGGCAATCGCTCGGGACCACGTCGAACCCGACGCCCGGCATCACCATTATTCCGGCATCTTTCGCTTTCTGGTCGGCGGCGGCACACGCTTCGAAAACGGAGATCTCACCCGTTATGTCCGTATAGTGCGTCTTTGTACGGATGCATGCTTCACCCATCTGCCGCGAGGTCAACGAAAACGGCCCGGCACAATGCAGCACCATTGCGACCTCGTCCAGCGCGGCATCGAGCTTTGCCGTTTCATCAAGCGAAAAAACGCGAGACTCAAGCCCGTGCTTTTCCGCCAAAGACTTTATCGCTGCCTCGTTCCGTCCCGCAAGCAAAGGCTTCATCCCACGCTCGGCCGCCATCCGCGTGATCAACTCGCCCGTGTAACCGTTTGCTCCGTAAATAAGAAAGTTTGACATAGATTTTCTTCGTGGAATCCAGAGACGATCCATGGGCACAGGACGATCGAAGGCTCCAGGTTCTCAGTTATAGGTCATAAGCTGCTTGGAAACAAACAAAGGTCTGATGCCTGAGTTTCGAGCAACAAATTCAAAAACCGTCGTCTTTCGATCTCCTTTGCCCCCAGTGCCTTCATGTGCGGTGTCATAACCTGGCAGTCAAGCCAGGTAGAGCCGCGCAAGCGTAGGTGGTCGATCAGAAAAAGCAGGGCAAGTTTCGAGGCGTTTGGTTCACGGTGGAACATCGATTCGCCGCAGAACACACCACCCGCGTCCACCCCGTAAAGCCCGCCCGCGAGTTCGCCTTTCGTGTTCCATGCCTCGACGCTGTGGACATGCCCCTCGAGATGCAGCCGGCCGTAAACTTCGATGAAATCGGCGGTGATCCACGTGCCGCCCTGATCGGGCCGTTTGATCGTGGCGCAGCCTTGAATGACCGCCTCGAAATCCCTATCGATCGTGAAGGTGAACTTCGACTGTCGTCGCGCCTTCGCCAAGCTTCTGGAGATATGCAGGTCTTCAAGATCGAGGATCGCGCGTCGCTGCGGGCAGTACCACGGCAGCGGGATCCCTCGCATATACCAAGGGAAGATTCCTTTCGAATACGCCTCTTGCACCGATTCGACGGTCAGCGGTGTGCCGAAAGACACCACGTCAACCGCATGGTAAAAATACTCTCCGACCAGAACCCATTCGGGAAAATCATACGTCCTCGGATCGGGAAAAAAGGAGCGCTCTATCTTTGGGAACAATTCTCTGGCCACGATGTGTAACCAAGATAGCAGAGGAATAGCCCAATGAGAATCAAAGAAATATTGATCGCAAGGTTAAAAAGCCCGCTTGCAAACCTGCTCGCGATCGCCAATCTCTCGATGATGGCGATCATCCTTTCTTTCCGGCCGGTGCGGTCCAGCACGTTCGTGGAACTGATCTACGGCCTGAATATGCCCGCGCTTATCACTTCGCACATTCTGCCGCCGTTCATTCATCCTGATGTATCAATTCCCCCGCTGATCTATCTTCAATGGATAGCCATCGTGGCGTTCGCAAAGTTTGTCGCATACCATGCTGGATCTTCGGCGGATCGAGGATGCGATCCAAATTGATATTGCGAGCTTTGTGTTGGGCAAGATCGGTCCTACGCAAAGCCCACATAGTTTTACAGCATTTGATCAAACCGCTTTCTGCTTCCATTTCCCGCGTTTGAACATCAACGCGGCGACTACGGCAAGCATTGAGAATGCAAGCGTGATAGCCCAGAAAACTCCCTGCGGCCCGAAGCCGTAAGTATGGGCAAGCAGGTACGCAAGCGGGATCTCGAACATCCAGAAAATGAAAAAGTTCAAATAGGTCGGCGTCCATGTGTCGCCCGCCCCGTTGAACGAGCTTTCCATTACCATACCGAGCCCGTAGAAAGCATAGCCGTATCCGACGATCTGCAGACAATCGCGGGCATAACCTGCCACATCGGCCTCCTGCGTAAAGATACTCACCACGAGGTCGGGGAATAGGATAAAAAACAATCCGGCCAGGCCTAGTAGGCCTGCATTAAGCCCGCTTGCCAGCCAGACCGAACGTTCTGCTCTTTCGGGTTTCCCTGCACCAAGGTTCTGTCCAACCAGTGTAGCGGCAGCGTTTGCCAACCCTACCGCCGGAAGGATCACGAAGATGATCACTCGCAGCCCGATCTGGTAACCCGCGACCGCGACCGTACCAAACGCCGCTACGATGCGGATCAACCCGCTCCAGCTAAGAGTTGCGACCAGAAATTGCAAAACGGCCGTTCCGGAAACCGACATGAGAGACCAAAGCAGCGTGGGGTCGAATTTCCAGTGCTCCGCTCGAACGTCGAGCCGACCATCCTTACGGCCAAACAAAGCCCACGCGGCAAACGCAACTCCCGTCGAACGTCCGATCACAGTCGCGACGGCCGCACCCGTCACACCCCATTCCGGAAAGAATCCAATTCCAAAAATGAATAGTGGATCCAAGATGATGTTCAGGCCATTTGCAATGATCAATACCCGAAGCGCGGTAGCCGCATCGCCCGCCCCGCGAAAAATGCCGTTAAGCAGGAAAAGGAAAACTATCACGGCATTTGTTCCGAACATTATTCGCATGAACGGAAGGCCATTTTCTAGAACCTCCGGTTCTGCGCCAAGAAGCCGGAAGATGTCTTCCGCAAAAACAACTCCCGCGGTTCCCATAATGGCGGAAACGATCAAGCCGAGGTAAACCGCATGCGTCGCGGTTCGCGCCGCACCTTCCAGATCCTTTTCGCCAACCCGTCGAGCGACCAGCGCCGTGGCGCCGATCGAAAGGCCCACCCCGACAGCGTAAACCAATGCGAGCACAGACTCCGTCAACCCAACGATCGCTACAGGTGCGGCACCCAGCTTTGCAACAAAGAACGTGTCCACGATCGCGAAGAGTGCTTCCATCGACATCTCGAGGATCATCGGGATAGCGAGAATGATGAGAGCGACCGGGATCGAACCGCGCGTGAAGTCGCGATCGGTTCCGACAAATGCCTCCTTCAAAATTGAAGAAAACGAATAATTTTCCGCCTGAACGCGCGGACTTTGCCCTTCAAAAGACATATGAAAAACTCCGGATTAAAACGGTAACCAACAGCGCGGAACGCGCTAATGAAAGTTTGGGCTCGCTCTTGGGAAACGGGCCTGCAAACACAAAAGGGCGGCTGAATTAGACAAGTTCTTTACGCATGACCAAAAGACCTTAACACACTCCGTCAGGAAATCAAAGATCGGGATCAGACAAAGAAAGCCCCGCATTATTTGCTCCCATCCTTATGAGACGTAATTCGACAACATTCTCGGACGATCAAGAATTAAAATATTTGCAGCAGACCGCCTATCGTGACAAACTAAGGTCAAAGGTGAAACCCATGATCAAGCAAATTCGCGGCAGCACCATCTGATAACTTAGCAGTGAAGAGTTTTGCTCAATCATTGAACCCTACCTCCGGAAAAGGGATCGTGATCGATATCGGCACGGGGGACGGTCGATTTGTGTCTTCGACGGCCAAGAAACACCCGAACAAGTTCTTCATCGGAGTGGACGCAAACGTCAAACCGCTCGAAAAACCGTCGATGAAAGCTACGAGAAAGCCCGCAAAGGGCGGCCTGCCAAACGCTATGTTCGTACAGGCGGCGATCGAAGACCTTCCCGAAGAATTTAATGGTCTTGCGAATGAGATCCATATCCATTTTCCCTGGGGAACCCTTTTGAAGGGAGTGGCCCTTGGTGAACATCAGGTTCTCGAGACGCTTCGTCGAATTGCATCGGAAGATTGTCTTCTTGAGATCGTTATAGGCATGGACGCCGAGCGCGATCGGTCGGAGCTTGCGAGGCTAGACATTCCGTTCCTTACGCCCGTCCTGATACATTCGTTTCTGATCCCAAAGTTTACGTCTGCCGGTTTCGAGCTTATTGAGGCAAGAGAGCTCACAGCTGACGAATGGGGCATGATCGAGACGGCATGGGCGAGGCGCCTCAGATCAGGAGATGGGCGCTCTGTAAACTTCCTGCTATTCCGCGCTGTTGCTGAAGATGAAGAGACTCTCGTCTAAGGATAGCGTGCTTTTTTCGAAGCAGAGCGAGCTAAGATCAAGGGCAACTATGCGAATGATCAAATGAACAGAAAATTCTCACGACGGGAATTTCTAGGACTGGCGTTTGGTGCTCCATTGCTGGCGCCCTTGCCGGTTTTCGGAGTCAGGCCAAGGCGAACGGCTTTTAATCTTCTTATCATCGGCGATTCGGTCATCTGGGGTCAGGGCCTCGAGGAAGAACAGAAATTCTATTGGCTGACGAAAGACTGGATAGAACGGGACGTTCTAAAGGGTTCTCTTCCCGTCGAACTCAAGGTTTTTGCACACTCTGGTTCGACGGTAAAGCTGGACCCTATGGAACGGGCAGCTCTCGAGAGTGCGAATAGGACTGGTTACGAACGTCTTCATCCCGAGGTGAATGTCTCGTTTCCGACCATAGAAAAGCAGGTCAGATCGGCCGCAGCCGCGTATCCTGACCCCGAGTTGGTCGATCTGATAATGGTCTCGGGAGGAATTCCGGACGTCGGCGTGGCAAAGATCATTAACCCGTTCGAGAGCAATGACCGACTCATGGAAAGGATAGACGGATATTGCCGCGTGCATATGAAGGAGGTTTTAGGTGAAGCGTCTGTCCGGTTCCCAAATGCCAATTTTGCCGTCGTCGGATATTACCCGATCATCACCCGCTACACCCCGATGAAGCGCATTGTCAACGATATTCTTGAGCTTTATAACTGGCCCTTGTGGTCAAAACCGATCGTGAACAATCCTGTTAACCGCAGTGTTTTCAGGCTTTGGAAAGGCAAGATGATCAAACGCTCAAAGATCTGGTTTCAAGGATCGTCGTCGGCTTTTAACGAGGTCGTAGATTCACTAAACGCAAGCTCGGGCCGGAAGCGGGCCGTGTTCGTTCCGTCTCCGATCGGAGAGCGGCAGGCATTCGGGACGCGGGATTCAATGCTTTTCACAGTTGCGAGACGAGGGCGGCCGGCCGATCCAAAAGGAGCGACCCGACTTAGAGAGTGCGGGCCCGCACTTCAAGAACTGCGGGACGACACCCGGCTGAGATATCGAACCCGCTTTTGTGAGCTCGCAAGTGTCGGACATCCGAATCCGAAAGGTTCTGCAGCGATCGCACTATCCATACAACAAACTCTACGTCAGATGATCTCTTCATAGTATCCTGCGAAATATCATGGCCGGATCTGTCGCTGAATCGCGTCTTAGTCAAAGGGCCGTGCAGATCTGCTCCCAATTGCCCATTACACGCTGGGTGGATAGTATCGGCATTTCTCCCGTTCGCTCTTTTAACCTCCCGGCGGTGTACAGATTCGCCGGCTTGTCCAACGAGGACCATAGACTTTCGCCGGAACGGAGGTGGCCGGACCGGTTCTAGTGTACCGATCCCCAAAGGAAATGAAACTCTTGAATTTAGCGCTATCGATGATTTTCATGTTCGTCGGATCTGTTTGCGTACCTTCGCAAACGACAGGCTCCGTTGAGCGCCTGAAGGACGTGAAAAAGATCTTTGTCGATGAAAGCTCCTTCAATATCGTCTCTTCTTCATGCGGCAGCCGGTACGGCGGAATGCTCCTGGCGTGTGAGAAACACGTTAATGAACGGCTCGCGTTTCTCGTAGTTCTTAAGCGGTGGCTGGGGAAGAGCGGCTTCAAGGTCGTTGAATTCGAAGACGAGGCGGACGGACTTCTTCGGGGCACCATGTCGATGAACGACTACGCAAATGAACCTTCGATAAACGACGGAGGCCGGAATAGGAACAGGGAGATCGATCCTATCGACATTGCGCAGTGGTACATCGATGCTTGGATGCTCAACCGACAGGGACGTCGGATCTGGACGATCAGGCGTGAACCATATCCAGAGATCTCATACGGCATTAGTACAAAGGCGAAGGTAGAAGGCAAGAAACTCGCAAAGGCTATTCAGTACGACCGCAAAAAGAACAGGTGATCGCATTCGCGCCAGGCTCTGTCGGCTCCGGGCGTCGGTGCGGTATAATCTAAGTTTGGCTGTGGTGGAACTTTTGTGAGAATAGCGGTTGCAATGAGCGGCGGCGTCGATAGTTCGGCGGCGGCCGCATTATTAAGAGATCAGGGGCATGAACTCGTCGGCTTCACGATGCAGCTGTGGAATCAGCGTCGAAACGTGAACACAGATGAGAACGGCGACCCTTTGCCTTCCCGCTGCTGCTCGCTCGACGATGTTTACGATGCCCGCCGTGTTGCGGACAGCCTGGGTTTTCCATTTTACGTATTGAATCTGGAAAAGGAGTTTGACCGTGATGTGGTCGAGCCGTTCATTCAGAGTTATCTGTCAGGCGAAACTCCAATACCTTGTGTTGCTTGTAATTCGCGGCTTAAATTCGCCTCGCTTGACCAGATGGCGAAAAGTCTGGGCTGCGACAAGGTGGCGACAGGGCATTATGCGCGCGTCGAGTTTGACGAAAATGCGGGCCGCTACCGTCTGTTTCGCGGCCGCAATCACTGGAAAGACCAGAGCTACTTTCTATGGGAATTGACGCAGGACCAGCTTTCACGTGCATTGTTTCCGCTTGGCGAATTGCAAAAGAGCGAGGTCCGCGATATTGCCCGAAATGCCGAACTTTACACCGCCGAAAAGCAGGAATCGCAGGAGATCTGTTTTGTGCCGGACGGCAAGTATTCCGAGTTCATTGACCGCTTCTTGATCCACCAGGGCCGGGAAAGCGAGATACCCGGCGGCGGCGTAATAGTGAACTCTGCCGGAGAAACGTTAGGCCGACACAGCGGTATACACCGCTACACTATCGGACAGCGACGCGGTCTCGGCATCGCAAATGAAAAACCGCTCTATGTGGTGCAGATCGAAAAAGCCCGTGACCAGATCGTCGTCGGCGAGGCCGATGAACTCGAAACGCTCGAATTTAACACAAAAGGCGTAAATTGGGTCGCGTTTGATGAGCCGTCGGCGCCCATCCGTGCGCTTGTGAAAGTCCGCTACCGCCACGATCCCGCACCTGCTACTATTCATCCCTTGCCCGATGCCCAAGCGCGCATCGTCTTCGACCGGCCGCAGCGGGCCATCACGCCCGGCCAAGCGACGATATTTTACGACCTTGCCACCGGCGAAGAGGTCATCGGCGGCGGTTGGATCTTCAAGGCCTAAGGGCGGAGAATTTATGCCAAAAGCGAAGAAAAGACTCAGCAAGAACGCAAAAGCAGCCCTGAAAACGCTGACCGAATCAAAACTGCTTGCCGTGACCAAGGCCGCCGAAGCCGGGGCTGGCGATGAATTTCGATCATCGGTCGTTACCCCGCGGACAAATACCAAGGCGATGAAGCCTCGGCCGGATAAGAAGCGCGGTTGAGGGCCGGCGGACAGAACCGTCAAAATCGATTATCTATATCCCCTTGTAGTTGAATGAAGAAATCCGAGCTTCGACGCATTTTCCTCGATGAACGCAAGGCAATGTCGCCAGAACTGGTCAAGGCTAATAGCCGCTCGATCTCAGACAACTTCTTTGAGCAATTCGACCTTTCGAATATCCAGGTGCTTCACATTTATCTCTCGATCGAAAAGTTTCACGAGGTGAACACTTCGTTTCTCATCGGTGACATCTGGTATCGATTTCCGGAGATCAGCCTTGTCGTTCCGAGGATCGACCGGGAAAGCGGCGAGATCGAAAGCGTCGTGTATAAACCCGAAACGAAACTCATCGAAAATGGGTGGGGTATTCGCGAACCGTCTGGAGAGGAATTGGCCGATCCGTCAACGATCGATTTTGTCATCGTGCCGTTGCTCTGTTTTGACCTATTTGGAAACCGCGTCGGCTATGGCAAAGGTTTTTATGACCGCTTCCTTAGCCGATGCCGTCCCGATTGCGTCAAGGTTGGACTTTGCGTATTTCAGCCCGTCGAGGGGATAGACGATCTGCATGAGGGCGACGTCGCGCTCAACGCCTGCGTCACACCAGGCAAGATCTTTCGGTTCCAACCGGTCAGCCGTTTGATCAACTAGAAAGCATCGGGATCCTTCTATTTCGCCTTTAACAGGTCGCGTATCTCGGCTAAAAGCTGTTCCTGCGGCGGGGGCGGTGTTTCGGCGGCGAGCTTGGCAAAATATCCCATCGCCCATTTTGCCAGCAGGAACATTACAAATCCGACGATCACAAAATTCACTATGTCGCTCAGCAACTGGCCATAAAGGACGAGCGGTTTACCGGCCTTTGAGGCTGCCTCGATCGCTTTTTGCAGCTCTTCGCCCTGTAAACCCGGGGGAATATTCCCGCCGATGTCCCAGTATTTGGTTTTGAGATCCACGCCGCCGGTAACCAGGCCAACGATAGGCATTACGATACCTTCCGTAAATGTGGTGATTATCTTCCCGAAAGCCGCGCCCATGATCACAGCTATAGCCAGGTCGAGTACATTTCCTCTAGCCAAAAAGGCCTTGAATTCCTTAAGCATCTTTGATACAGCCTCCCAATGATCTGTGAATTACGTTCCTGATACTAAAGGAAGTACGCTCGGGGTCAAAGGCCAAAAGAAGGTTCGAGAGTTGGGTGCGAGGGCAAGATCGAAAAAAGGCGCCATGGCGGCGCCTCTGCTGAACAAAAAATAAGTCTGCCGACCTAAACTGTGGCTGCTTCTGACTTGTCGTCGTCTTCGTCGTCGTCGTCCTCAGCGCTTGCCAACACGTCGTCATCGTCATCATCATCCTCGTCAGCCACGCTTTGGTAGCTTGTCGAGGAGCTATACGATGGTGTCTCGGCCGCCTGATAGGCGCTGCTCGCAGTAACAGATTGTTTTTCCGCAGTTTCCCGTGCCTTAAGCATCGTGCAGCCGCCTTCGAGCATAGCTCCGTCCTCGATGGTCAGCCGTGGTGTCTGGATGTTGCCGACAACTTTTGCGGTGCGACCAAGCTGGATTCGTTCAGAAGCGATCACGTCGCCATTCACTACGCCGTTAATGGTTGCAGTGGAAACATTTACATTCGCATCCACTTGTCCGTTCGTTCCCACTATCAGGGTTCCGGCTTCTGACGTGATCGAACCGATCAAATGGCCGTCAACCCTGAGCATAGCCTGGAATACGGTTTCGCCCGTCAACGTGGTCCCGTGGCCGACAAAGCCGCTTAGACGGCCTTCTTTGATGTCGCGAGCCATTGATTCGCTGTCAGTGACAGGCCTTGTGGTATTTGCGGATTCACCCGTGTATTGATAAGCAAGGCCCGAATCAGGCGCCTGGTCCTGATAGGGCGTTTCGTTACTTTGGTCCGATCTGGAACCTCTTCCCATTCTAATCATGTTGAATAAAACTCCTTAGATCACTTAGATTTAGGCGGCAGTCTGAACAGGTGGGGGCCTGAAGATCGTGACAAAACTCTAACGCCTTTTTGGAACTGTCGTTGATCGAAAACAACCTGACCATGATAAATGAGTTCTAACCAGCGTGTCTAGCATTTTCTTTGCCTGTTGTTAAAATGCGTTCAACGTGGGAGAATCTAAAGTTTTCGGAGGAAGTTGCTGCAGGTGTACGCTGAAACAAAGACAAAAGCGAAATTACTCAAGAAAATGGGCCGCGCCATCGCCGATTTTGGGATGATAGCCGAGGGCGACCGGGTAATGGTCTGTCTTTCGGGCGGCAAGGACAGCTACACCATGCTCGACCTCCTACTCGATGTGCAGCGGCGGGCTCCCGTAAACTTTGACATACTTGCGGTTAACCTCGATCAGAAACAGCCCGGTTTCCCCGAAGACGTATTGCCGAGCTACTTGACCGATCAGGGCGTGGAGTTTCGGATCGTCGAGGAAGATACCTATTCCATCGTCAAACAGCATATTCCGGAAGGGAAAACCTTCTGTTCACTGTGTTCTCGGCTCCGACGGGGGATACTTTACAACGTTGCCGTCGAGGAACGCTGCACAAAGATAGCGCTCGGCCATCACGGCGACGATATCATAAATACGTTCCTGCTTAACCTATTCTATGTAGGCCAGTTAAAGGCGATGCCGCCCATTCTGCGCAGCGACGATGGGCGAAACACTATCATCCGGCCACTGGCCTATTGTCAGGAATCCGAGATCGCCGCTTACGCCGAAGAGCAGCAATTCCCGATAATTCCATGTAATCTCTGCGGTTCACAGCCTAACCTGAAGCGGGCACGCGTCAAACGGCTGGTCAGTGAACTTGCCGACGAGGTACCGTCACTCCGAAGTTCAATTCTCACAGCACTTACCAACGTTACTGGTTCGCATCTGCTCGACCCAGAGCTGTACGATTTTCGAAACTTTGAGCCTCTTGTTAAAGCCATTCCTGCCGGCCACGGCTCGGTCGAAAAGGAACTCGATGCCGTTTTCGACCACAGCGAATCAGTATTCACCGGCGTCATCAATGGGCTTAACCCCTAAGGACGCCCAACCGCTCAGACAAGTAGATTTGATCCCTTTCCAACTGGAGGTCGCCAGAAAGAATTGCCAACTATATCTCGTTCAATTCTAACGAGCGAGCGTCCAATGCTACTGGAACTTTCTTGGAGCAAAGATCTTATCATCGACGGCGACATTGTGTTTGATCGATGTTACGAGTGTAACGACGTCGCCATTCGAAACGGAATTGTTTACAGTTTTAAACGGCAGCTTGACCCCGTCCACATCGCGGTAATCGCTGTAGAGGATCGAATAAGGGAGCGATTGCGAGCTGGTGCTCGACGGAACAACGCCTTCGCGTTTGAGCAGCAAAAAAGTCTTTGTCGAATAATATTCAGTAAACTTCGTTCCGTTTTCAGGCTCAAACTCGACAGCGTATGCGTCTTCATCGCCAACCTTTGCTATCTGCTTGACGGTTATAGACTTATATTTCGACGTCCAGTCGAGCATCGAATAAAAATCTGATGCGATGCGCGCATCCTCCAGCCGCTTACCCGCAAACTTTTCGCTGGGGTAAAAGCTCAACGATTGTTCGCCGCCTGAACCATCAAAATAATCCCAGCCTTTACCTATCTCTTTCGCCAGTGCCTTGAATGTAGTCTCGTTGGCGGCCAGATTCGGAGCCTTTGCCCAACTGGTGACAACGGCCTTCACACCCTGATGTTCAAGGTCGAGGTTGGATGTAGTAACGCGGGATGTCAGCTTTCGCCAGTTGGCTTCACCGCCGCTGGCCGCAATAGCCTTTTGATAAAGCTCATCAACCGATATCGGGGGTTTCTCGCTGGCAGCGATAGGCTTTAGCTCGATCTCGCTGCCGGGCTGGACCATCACGATCGACTCGATCTTACCCGCCGCGTCGCGTTTGACTTTCAAAGCGAAGCCCTCCGGTAACGGCGCGGGATGATAATTATCCTTTGCCGTCTCGTTAAGCGTGTAGGGCTGTTGATTCGGAACGATCAATTGCACCTTGCCGTCATTCTCTTTGATATCTATCTCAAGCGGCGCAGAGACGGCCCGATACTTGCCGACAAGTTCTTTTGCGGCTCCAGAGTTAGCTGGCCGTTCGATCCCTATTCGCGGAAGCGTATAGTTTCCATGGGGCTGCTCAAGGTAAAGCTCTTTATCCTTAAAAGTAACGAAAAATCCATTGGGTGCACCGGTAAGTCGATACCTACGGCCGCCCACGTTCTCAAGCGTATAGATCGGCTGGTTTGGCACAACAGCGACAAGCTTGCCGTCTTTCCATTGAATATCGAGGTCAAATCCGGCGGCTTCGAATTTGTACTTTCCTACCTCCTTATCCGGTGTGACGGCGGGCGTGCCCGCATTGCCTGATTGCGGTTTACCCAAAATATTTTCCCAAACGATCGGCATCAACTCGGTGCCAAGTGAAGAACCGGAGACATTGGTTAGCATCACGAAACCAAGCTTCTTCTCCGGGATCAACGCAACAAGAGCGTTGAAGCCATCGATGTTTCCGCCGTGTTGAACGACAGTAAGATCGTTCCACTTCATCACCATCCATCCAAGAGCGTAATGAGCTGAACCGGCAGGGTTCATCTTCATTTGCGGTTTGATCCATTCTTCAAAACTCTTTTCTGAAACCAGGCGCTTGCCGTCTGGCGCGAGGCCGCCGCTGAGGATGAATCGAAGCCATTTTGCCATGTCGTTGGCAGAAGAATTGATAGAGCCGGCTGGAGCTACGTCGTCGATCGGTCTGTACGGGAGCTTGCGCGTTTCTTTCGTGTCGAAATTATAAATGTAGCCGAACGAGCGATCCTTGGCCTTTTCCATCTCGGCGATCGACATATTACTGTTTGCCATTCCGAGAGGCTTAAATATGCGTTCGGGTACAAACTTTTCCCAGGGCTGTTTCTGCGCAACGGCCACGACCTCGCCCGCGGCCGCGTACATCAGATTTTGGTAGCCAAATCGCTCCCGCAGCTTACCGATCGGTTTCGCCTCGCCGGCAACGCGGATCAGCTCTTGCCGGTTGAGCTTTCCCGTGATCATGGCAAGGTCCGTCCGGTTAAGGCCGGACGAGTGCGTCAACAGGTCGCGAATGGTCATGTTCTTGTCCGTTTCAGGGTCCTGCATCTTAAAATAGGGAAGCACGGTCTTTGGCGAGGAATCCAACGATATCTTGCCCTCGTCGGCGGTCATCAATACCGTAAGCCCTGTAAATGCTTTAGTTGACGAGCCTATCGCAAACTGGGTTTCCGATGTGACTGGAACCTTTTTCTCAAAGTCTTTGTAACCCAGTCCTTTCGAAAAGATCACTGCGTCATCCTTGACAATTGCCAGCGACATTCCTGGAATGCCTAGTTCTTTTCTTCTTGCCTCGACTTTTTCCTCGATAGTGGCAAGGGCTTTGGAGTAACCGATTTCAGACGTTACCGCAGCACCGGTAGCAGGGGCTTGCGCGTATCCGATAAGCGGCGTCGAGGTAAAGAAAATCGAGAAAATCAGGAATGCGGACAGAACGAAGCCGGTCAACTGCTTATTGGCCATTGGATCTCCTTATAATCATTGAACTGGGGTAATATGCTAAGAAATTTACGCGCCACTAAACAATAAAGTTCTCAAAAACTATGAGCTTCTGAAATAAACCAAAATGAATTTGTCGATAATTAAGAAGAAAATGCTGTAAATGCGCAGTTTTACGAAAGATTCCTACATATTTTCCGACGACCTCAACATTGTTGGCGACGGCAGCGGCCATTTTGTTTTTGCCCGCGGCTGGCTGCTCGAGATCATTGATCTTTCCAAGGGGGAATATTCTTTCGTAATAGATGGACAAGCCTGTAAACCGCCTGGGCCGCGTTTCGGCGTCTATTACCCGCCTTTTTCGATCGTAAAGACACATGTCAGCAATGTCGCTGGCCGAGTGATGGGCGTAGGGTCTCTGAACCCTTTGGCCGAACTTCCAAAATTTCCGGTCATCTTCGCGACATCATACTCAAAGGACCTGTCCGATAAACATCAGGCGGTGGATGTAATTGGCGCCGCGAACGAGATCAGAAGGATCGACGTCAATTCTTCACCTTCGCTTGTCTCGCTACGCGGGAAACGGCTGATAGACGAGAATTATCTTGAATCCCCCCTCATTTCGCGAATAGCTGCAAGGCTTAATGTGTCGGCACCACATTTATCACGCGAGTTCAAACGAGACTTTGGTTTGTCTCCAAGCAGCTATCTTCATCTTCTTCGCGTCGCAGATGCGACCCTGCGGCTTGCGATCGGTGAAGAGATAATCGATATATCTCACGAGGTCGGCTATAACGATCTCAGCCGCTTTTACAAACACTTTAAGCGATCGACCAAGACCTCGCCGGGCCTATGCCGCGAAACGTTAACGCGGTAAAGAGAATATCAAAAAACGCCAAGACAGCAGTGGCTTGCCGGCCGTATCATCGTTCCCGGCGGGAGGAAGATCGTATATGAGGAAAGTGATTTTCGGCGGAGCAAACAGTCTCGACAACTTCATCGCGAGGAGAAACGGAGCTGTGGACTGGCTAATGTGGGGCAACGAGGCGGCTGAGCTAATGAAGGATATGTGGTCGCGGTTCGACTGCATGATCATGGGCCGGAAGACCTACGACGTGACTGCCGGCGGATCATCGAAAAAGAAAACCTCGAAGGCGAAAAAGAATCCGTACGGAGGCATTGAAACATACGTATTTTCGCGGACCATCGAGCCCGGCCATCGCGACGGTGTCGAATTCGTTTCGTCAGATCCCGCTGCGTTCGTAAAGAAGTTGAAAAAAAGAAAGGGTAAAGATATTTGTGTAATGGGCGGCGGAGAATTAGGAAGCGCTTTGCTCGAGGCAGGCGTCGTCGATGAGATCGGGTTTAACGTTCATCCATTGCTGCTCGGAGATGGGATCCCGTTGTTCCATAGGTTGAAGCGGCAGATCGATCTGGAACTTCGAGAGTGCCGGCCATTCAAGAACGGCTGCGTTTATTTGCTTTACGAGGTAAAGAATTAGGCGGCGACCCTTTGGGATGCAGGTTTTGTAAGGCCAGGAGCGGATAGAGCTTCGTCGTCTGAGACAATACGGATGCCGAACGCCATCAGGATAAAAAAGACCATTGCCGCCTCCTGATCGCCAAAATTGTAATGCACGAATCCGCTGACGAAAAAGCCGATCGTACCGCCGACACACCCCAAGAGTATTCCGTACATAACCCAGTCCGATTGGCTGCCGATCCTAATGTATTGTCGAACGCCGATCCAAAGAGATCGTGCATACACGCCAAGAATGATCAGCCAAAGAAGCAATGCCGGAAGGCCGCGTTCGATCAGAAGCTGCAGCGGCGTCGAGTGAAAATGGCCGAGCGGCTGGCGGCCGCCGTCGAACATAGCCCACTCTTGCCAATGTACCTTTATCGAATCCATGCCAACGCCGAAAACGAAATGCCGAGGACTTTTGGTCCAAAGTCTCAGGCCATCGCGGATCATCATCTGGCGATACTGCGTCGATTCGTCTTTCGGATCGATGAAACCGGTGTGCCGGGAACGCTCAAGGAATACAAGGGCGCCGATCGCAATAGGGACCATGATCAACACGGCCACGATCAGCCGGCGCTTTCCCAGGGACAAAAGAATCATCGTGAACGCCGAAATAACGAGCGCAAGCTGGGGGGCACGCGTCAGTGTCAACAAAAGGGCAAAGGCTATTCCGACGACTGATATTCCAAGTAATAGCCCTGTCAAAAGATGGGACCTTTGTTCTCGTTCTTCGTCTTCATCAGGGATCGTATCGTCGAGGGCTGCTGCGGCAGATCTGGATCGTTTGCGGTGAAGGTGTTGTCCGAAAAAGGCGAGAAGCAGGCCTAACGCAAGCGAACCGATCAACTGCAGCACCTCGGCATAGGTCGCATAGTGGCCGTAAAACCCGCTCGATCGCCAATTTCGACTCTTTTTCCAGCCGGTGATCCCGAGCGCTTGGAGCGGGGCGGGCCCGTCCAAGATATCCGAACGTTGCACTTCGACAGTAAATTCGAAATCCGGCCGATAGAACTTCACCTTCGACGACTCAGCTGACCGAAGTCCTTCGACGACCCCGTTCAGATCGTTTACCGATCGGCCATTCACCTCGAGCAGCGTATCGCCGTCCCAAAGCAAGGCCTTTGCGAGCGGGCTATCGGGCTGAAGTCCGTCGATCTCAACGCCTCGGCCGATCATTCGCTCAACCGGCACCCACATGACATTGACCATGCAGGAACCGATGAGAAGAAATGCAAGAAACCCGGCCGCTCCCCTGTTTCGAAGGCTATAGAGGACAAAATAGAAAACGAGAAAAACGGCAGCTCCGCGCAGCTTGTCCAGCGAGATCAGCGGTTCATATGAAACAAGCGAACTGACTACCGACCATGCAAAGAAAGCCCATAAGGCGGCATCGAGCATGCCGGGCCGGAAAGGAAGCCGGCGTATCAGCAAGAGCCGCGCGATCAACGCAAGCGACCCAATGATCCAGGCGGTCTGTGATGCAGAGATCGAGTGCGGCACCGCGAGAACCATCAGGATCAAGAAGAAAAAAGTGATCCTGCATAGCCACCTTTCGTAGGCCGAGCCGGGCCTGAGCCCGGCCAAAGCATCGAATTTAGCAACGATATCACGCACTTTCTTAATGATTTTGACACGATGTCGGAGACTAACGTAGTCTGACAAAAGCCATTTCCTTATGCAAAAAGCACAAAGAGATTTGCCGGCAGACCTGGATCGGTTCACTGACGGTTTGCTGCGTGAGGTGGATCCTATCGAGGGCTTTCTTTCGCCAAGAGAGATACGATTTCTCGCATTGTTGGCGGCGGTCCCTACCTGCGAAGGGACCGTCCTCGAGATCGGCTCGTTCAAAGGGAGATCTACGGTCGTGCTTGCAAAGGCTTCGGAATTGGCAGGAACCGCAATGGTGCACGCGGTCGATCCGCTGACCGCTCCGTCAGAAACCGACCCGGACCTCCGAGGCCAAGAGAGTTCTTCCGATGATTTCTGCAGGAATATTGAAAAGCACGGCGTTGCAGACAGGGTCACGCTGCATAAAGAATTCTCGTTCGATCTTGCGATGCGGTGGAGCGAACCGATACGTCTTTTGTGGATTGACGGTGACCATACTTACGAAGGGACGAGAAAAGACTTTGAGGGCTTCGTCGGCCATTTGTCCGATGGCGCCGTCGTCGCGATCCATGATGTTCTGCATGAGTTTGAGGGCGGCGTCCGGATTTTTGCCGAGCATATACTGCTCTCTCCAAACTTCGGAGCATGCGGCTTTTGCGGATCGATAGCATGGGCGCAATTTCATCGTGACGAGAAAACTGCGGCCGCCTGGCACGAAGAAAAGCTGCGGCTCTATAAGAAACTCTCGCGATTGATTCCGCTGGTGGCATTCAATATGCGGCTTTCCGGGCTAACTAAGAAAAAATACAAGCTTTACAGGGCGCTGGTCCCTCATGCAGCAGTTGATCCCGAAAAATGGCTGACGATGATCCGATAAATTCGCTGAGGACTGATCTGACCGTAACGGCCGAGATCAACCTCTATTACGACGTTTACATTCCACCGGTGCGGTCGGGGCCCGCGCCGCTGCTGATCGCGGTACACGGCTACGGAGCGCACAAGCGTTATATGATGCGCGAGGCAAGGGCCGTTGCACCCGAGGGTTGGGTGATCGCATCCGTCCAGGGCCCTCACCAGCATTTCCGGCGAACTGACGACGGCTACCGCATCGGCTTCGGCTGGCTATCTGATCATCGGCCTGAAGAATACGTCGCCCTTCATCACAAATTTCTTCTTGATGTGATCGGGAAGCTTTCAGCTGACGGCACGATCGATCCTGGACGAATTTATCTTTACGGCTTTTCGCAGGCGTGTGCACTGAATTTCCGTTTTGCGTTCACCTATCCGGATGTTCCGGCCGGCATTATCGGCGTTTGCGGCGGGATACCGGGCGACCTCGACACCAGCCACATCTATAAGCCGCTTGATGCGTCAGTATTCTATCTGTACGGGGATGATGACGAGTTTTACACGCAGGAGAAATTCGCTGAGTTTGAAGAGAAACTCCGCGATCGATTGACCGATTACCGCGCAAAACGATACATAGCCAAACACGAGATCACCGAAGAAATGCGCGTAGATATCAATTATTTTCTGAAGGAAACAAGTTTGCAGGGTCAGGAGGCGGAGTAAGCCGCGATAAGTTGACGGCTTACTCCGTTTTTTGGCGATCACTCTTCCGTCGATCTTCCGCGATTGCGAGGCGAATAGTTGATCCGGCGTTTTTCCTGTATCCGACCGTTGGCTACACTGCCTTCGACGATCTCGTAACCGAGCAATGCGAAAACACGATCGCGGACAAACAACGGCCGCGCGTTGCCATACCAATCGACGCATGAGGCACGGCAGCCGTCGCTGACCGAGACATTGCCCGAAGCCATTTCGCCGAGTTCATGAAATGCGAGGCCGTTGTTGCGGAGAAAAAGGATCGCTGCGGAACCTTCGACAAGATGCCGATAGCCGGCCCGCCCCTCGCGTGCGACAGGTAAACCCAGAAGGCCTGAGTTTTCGCCGTCGGGCTTATAGAAAAAGCCGTGGCTGCGAAGTTCGCCCTGCGAAGCATTAGGCCGGACATAGCTTTCCCGGACCTGGGGAGAGTTGCCCAGCCTAACCGGCGAGAAATAGAGATCGGAGCCGTTTGTCCCTACAACTACCGCATCCCCGCTCATTTGCTCAATTCTGTCGACGCCGTGCTTCAATTTCAGTTCGCTCACGCGTCCAGTTGCCCATTCGACGGCGAAAAGATCGGCCGAATTTCTATTTTGCGGCCGTCCCCAGCCGCTGCCTGTACCGTAGAGGAGATAGTTTCCGACAAAGCGGTTCTGAAAAGTGTAGCCTTCCGGCTTTGGCAGCTCGTTGTAGCGGTAGCGCGGAGCATCCAGGCTGCCGTCCGAAAAACTATCGACCGGCAAACGGAACAGCGCGACCTCGCCCGCTGCAAACTCTGAACCCCACATCTGTTCGCCGCGGCCATCCGACCGCACCAGCACATTCAGATGTTTATCCTGGCTTTCAAGGAAAGAGAATTGGTCCACGGGCGAGCCAGCCACCCCTACCGCGCTCGGGGCCGAACCGTCGAGCGGCATCTTGTAAAGGATTGAGCTCGAAGCGCTCTTGCCGCCGTGGTAGTTCCAATCCGTAGTCCAGACATATACCGAGCTTGGCGAGACATAAAACACGCGACCAGGAGCGCCGAGCGTTGCCGTCGCCTTGCACGCAAACTCGCGGCTCGCAAGGTCGCAGATCGTTACGGTATGCATTGCCATGGAATATGCCGATTCGATCGGACGTTCTGCACGGTAGATAGTTGTCGGTTGGACGATCGGCTTGAACTCACCGCTGCCGTCTGTCCATTTACGAACAGCCGGAAGCCTTTCCATCGGGTCGCCGCCAAAGCCGATATACATCGGTGTATAGAAAATGAGCTTGCTTCCTATCAGCCTGCTTGCATAGTTTCGAGACGAGTAATAGTCGTTGGACCGCAGATGGTACGTTGAGCGATAAGACAAGCCGCCGAGTTCGTCTATATTGAAAAGGTTGATCTCCGTCCCGCCCCGACGATAGCTATAACCAACTACCGCTACCGTGTTTCCGGCAACAAGCATTTCATCGTACCAATCGCTTTTCGGATCGACACCCGGGGCAAAGGCGTCCACCGAATCGACGGGCCTGAGCGTCTGGTCACCTATCTTTACCGTGAAAAGGCGTCCGCGCCTAAGAATGACCAGATGATCCCCGTGCAGCTTTACGATCCCGCCCTCATCGACACCGGCGTGCTGATTGTTCGTTACCGAATCGTCCGCTTCTTTTGCGGTTTTGGCGGCAGACGGCGAAGCCGCCATGCTGGAGGTATTTCCCGAGCTGTCCGATCCCGAAGCCGACCTCCGCTCAAGGTCCCGCCTCCGTTTTTCTGACCAGGCCCGAAAGTAATCTCTCAGCTCCTGCTCCGAAGAAAATGCCCGCATCGACCGTCTTGGTTTTCCGGTCGGCTCGATCGGAACTTCCGGTTCGGAAGGCGGATCGATGGCGATCTCTCCCTGTCTTGAACTAGAAAATATCAATGCAGAAACGGCGAAAACCATGATGGCAGCCGCGATCGAAAATGTCCTTGCCATGTCACTCACTCCTGTTGTTCAATTTTTCGGCGGGCGAAAAGAAATGCCCGCTCAAAACCCCTGGTTAGGTTCTGAACGGGACACAGAGCGTTAACTTGCAAGCGGATGGAACTATCTCTCGTTTACGCTAGCGAACGGGCCGCGGCCTTCTTATCTCGACCGAGCCCGCCAGCGACGGCGGCAGTATTACTACCGGCTGCTCTTTTCCTGCTGCATCACGCGACATTTCTACGAATATGTCGTCGTCCTGCACGCCTTCAAAAAGCGATCGCCCTCCAAATAGGACCACCGTGACCCTTCGCGAAGGGTCGTCACGAACCTGCACTCGGTATGTGCGTTCGATCCGCTTTTCGCCAATGCTAAAGGTTACGTCTACGAGAGGCTCTAAAAGAGTGGCTTTAGAATTTGTAACATTCACGGAAACTTGCGTCGCGGTAAAGTCGCCGGCTCGATTCGTAAGGTCGATCTTATCGGTCGAGACCGATGCGAGGGACCGCATAAGGTTGGCCGGACCACGAACATTCACCTTTTCCGGGGAAACGGAAGCCGAATAAACTTCAAAGCCGTCGGCTGGCTCCCCCTCCGTCGTGACGTTGACCGGTATCTCCCGGACCTCGATGGGCTCAAGCCTCACGGCGATCTGCCGTGGCTGGATCTCGTCAAGTTTTACGCCGTTCGGCAGTGAGATCAAGACGGTTGCTGGAGTCAACTGGATCACGCGGTCGCCTGGCTGCAGGTCCGTTAGATCGACCGAAACGTTCAGGTCGTTCTTATTGATCTGGTCGATCTTTCGGCTGTCGCCGCTGATGACAATGTCCACTTCTTGATTCGGAGAATTAGTTACGTCAACGTTGCTGGAAAGTCGAAGGGTAAGCGGTATGCCGCTCATCCGCTGGATGGTAGGAGCGCTCAAGCCTGTTACCCCGATCCAAAGGGCAACGCTTATGGCAAGCGCGATCAGTTTCATCGGCCAGTCTTCAAGAAAGATCTTTCGCAAAATATTCTTAAAAACCAGCGTCTGCTGCTGTCCTGCATTCAGTTTAGGATCATACGACACCATCAAATTCATTACCGGTTCAAATGCCGATACGCCGAGAGACAAGCACGCTCGCCCGCTTCCAGACTAACCTGGATTGAGCTCACTCTCGGCTTTTTTGATCGCCTTTGCGACATCTCGATCCTGATGACTCCCCGGTATTTCCATTGCTTCCAAAAGCAGCCGTCGAAGTGTGGTTGTATCAATGTTGCGGGTCACGCGCCCTGCCTCGACAAACGTGATCAGCCCCGTTTCTTCTGAGACCACTATCGAGATCGCATCCGAACCTTCAGACACGCCGATCGCCGCTCGATGGCGAGTACCCATTTCGCGGGATATCTCAGGGTTCTTGGTCAGCGGCAGAAAAACAGATGCGGCCGCGAGGCGTTCGTTCTGAATTATCACGGCGCCGTCGTGAAGCGGCGTCGATGGATTAAATATTGAGACGATCAGATCGTAGCTGATTATCGCGTCTATCTGTACCCCGGCATCGACAAAGTTGCGAAGCCCGACATTGCGTTCAATAACTATCAAGGCACCGGTCTTTTCGGAAGAAAGTGTTGTGACCGCAAGCACGATCTCATCGTAAAGGCTTCCGCCGAACTGTCCGCGTTGGCGTCTTAATATGGGGAACCTGAGTCGGTTCGCAAAGTAGATCAAAGCCTGCCGGATCTCGGACTGAAAAAGAACGATTATGGCAAAACCTACGTAAACGACGGCATACCTTAGGACGAACTCAAGCGTCGCAAGATCTTGAGCCAAAGATATCCAATAAAGCAGGAATAGGAGCAGCAGACCAACGACCGTTGGCACGGCCCTGGTTCCCCGAAGCAGCCGCAGCACAACATATACGATGACGAACACGAGCGCAATATCAACGACATTTCGTACGCTCCAGACCGCCGGTATGTATTCGCCTATCTGCATCAAACTGCGTGATCAAGTAACGCGACGGTTCCGCTTGCTCCGCCCGGACGCAACCCTCCAACCTCCAAGAATATCACAAGCTGACTGCCCTTTCTGCGTTCAGGCAGATCGATGCTAATGTCAGAACGATCCAAAGTCTATGAACATTTTCGGGTGATCGACATCGATCATCTGGTGAGAAAACCGACCAACATGCCTTCCGGATCGACTACGCCGACAGCGCCTACGTTATTGTTACGTACCAACTCGCGAGCATCGGCAAGCAAAGTGCCGGTCTCGACGAACATTTCAGCCGTCACAGGCTTCATTACATCTTTGATGCTCGTAGTCCGCCATTCGTCGCGAGGCAGCCTCTTTAAGTCCTCAAGTAAAAGAACTCCGTGCAGCTTTCGATCAATGGCGACCGGATATGCCAACTGGTGATTGAAAGGAAGCAGGCCATCGACAAAGCTCTGAACGCTTGTATTAGGAACGGCAGCTATCGGAAGCCGCATTACATCGTCAACAAGCGTCCTACCTTGTGCGTGAACGGCCGCTATGATGCCTTTCGCCGAATCAAAGAGAAAAAAACCAGTCAGCATTGCCCAAAAACCCGTGAAAAACTGGCCGCGGCCCACAGCAAAGAACAATCCTAAGGCGACCAGGCCTATTGCGATCACTTGCCCGCATCTGCCTGTAAGGATCGTGGCTTCGTTCAAATCCCGTCCGCTTCGCCAAAGGTAGGCCCGAAGCACGCGGCCGCCATCCAACGGATATCCGGGAAACAGATTGAAAACGGCCAGCAGGAAATTTGCAAGCGATAATAGGAAAAAAAGATCGCGGAGTATATCAAGATCTCCAGCCTGGGCCGCGGTCATGAGAAGCGCGAAGATCACGGCCAACAAAAAACTTGCTGCCGGGCCGGCCACTGCGATCCGAAATTCAGCACGAGGTGTTTGCGGTTCGTGAACAAACCGCGTCAGGCCCCCAAACGGGTGGAGAACTATTTCAACTACCTCCAGTCTTTCAACGCGAGCGATCAGGGCATGCGCCAATTCGTGGATGAAGATCGAGGCGAAAAATACCAGTGTTGTGGCCGCACCGAGCACCAGGCTCGCCACCCAATTGCCCACTTCGCCCTGGATGCTCGCCGCAGTGATGCCGGTCATCAGTGCCAACACGAAGAACCAGCCGCGGCCGGCGCGTACAGGGATCCGCGATATCCTCGCCAGTTCCATCGGCCGCCTGATTTCCGCAAAGATCCTCATCAAATGCCTCGGTCTGGATTCAATTTATCACAGACCTTACTCGATCTTATCTTGCCGTTCCGCAGTTTATCGAGCTGCTCGCGAGAAAAGAGCTGCTCTGGCCGCAGCCGATCTCAATTCGCACATTTTGATTCAAATTCGTGCAAACTCGTGTATCCCGGAAGTGATAAACCACACCCTGACAAGCGTTATCTGTAAATAATGCAATGACTTAGATCACACGGCACACCAATTGCAATAATCTTTCAACGGCGGCCGCACGATCGCCGCCGCGATTCTTAATGGGGAGGTTTGCGAAATGTTCGAAAAGATCAATAAAGTTATCAAAATTGGTGCGGTCGCTGAGCGCTTCAGCTATCGTGAAAAGGACGGGGTTGAGATCTATGAGCATGACGCATTCTGCACCCGTCGACCCGAGGGGCTTGCCGATGTGCTGCCGCGCGCTTTTGGAGAAGGAGAGGTGGCAGCAGCATACCCGGGCGGAGCGGTGACTCGCCTGGTCGTCGATGACGAAAACCGAAACGGCAGGTCGATCATTACTCGTTCCCGCTCCGATATCAGCGGCCTGAATTCGCTCCTGGGGCAGGTGTTCCGGTCGAAACGATGAGGTAGGGTTAACCTTGCGTCTGTTCGATATCGACCGCGATCGAACGCCATTTGCCCTGATAGAACCTCAATATGCTTAAGATGGCTCGCGCTATGTGCCCGGCAAGGATCGCGAGCCATATGTCGAGCGGTTCTAAGGTTCCAAACTGCCTAATTGCGGCACAGATGCCGAGCGGTATAAAAACCTGAGAAATGATCGAAATGTACAATGGGCTTTTCGTGTCGCCTGTACCCTGCAGGCCTCCGGTATAGGTCAAAGCCGCGGAAATGAACAGCCCCGAAAAAGCCAGAACACGCAAAAGCTGAACTCCGATAGCAACAGCGTCTGGGTCGATCATTCCAAATAGACCGAGTAGCTGCGCGGGGAAGAAGAAGAAAAATATTCCCAGAAACGCTGAGCCGATGAGTCCGAAACGGGCCGCTGTGTTAACGGCGGAGAAGGCCCTGTCCGGATTTCCTGCACCGAGGTTCTGGCCGGCAACCGCCGCCGCCGCACCCATAAGGCCGACCGAGGTCCAAGTTACCAACGAAAAAAGCTGAGTGTAAGAAACTGCGTAGGCGGCCTGTGCGGCAGAACTCTGTGCCAGCGAGCCTATGAACGCTAACATCAAAACCCCGCCGACGTTCATCGCAATACCCTGAATTCCCGTTGGCAGCCCGAAACGGAACAGTGACCGGATGATGTTCCAATTAGGCCCCCACCCGATCCCACGCGGAAACTGTACGACCCATCCTCCCCGCCAAAGTCGAAATATGGCGTACGCCCCGATCAGTCCCGTTGCGATGCTGGTCCCGATAGCTGAGCCCAAAGTGCCGTAAGCCGGTATTGGGCCGAGACCCCCGATGAAAATGATGTTGAGGATAAGATTCAGGACCGTCATTACGATCCCGAGCGTCATAGGTGTTCTTGCGTCGCCGGCAGAACGAAGGGCACCGCTTGTCATGAAATAGATCATGAGGCCAATGCTGAACAGAAAGGTCACTCGAAGGAACGGAAGTGCCTCAGCCTTCACTTCCGGTGCTGCGTTCACAAGATCAAGCAGAACCGGAGCAGCGACGTATCCAAGCGGTGCCATTACCCCGACCCCTAAGAAGATCGCGGTGAGAAATGCCTGATAGACCGTACGATTTACCTTTTCAACCTGATGAGCGCCCGCAAAGCGGGCAACCAGCACGCTCATTCCTGTAAAGATCGATGCGATAAACACGATCACGACCAGAAAGATCTGGAAGCTTACGCCCATGGCGGCATTCGCCTTATGACCGACAAGATGTCCAACAAGAGCATGATCGACCATGCCCTGGAGGCCGGCAAACATGTTGGTCAACATGGTAGGCCACGCTAGTTTCCAAACCGACCGAGAGAGCGGCCCTTCCACTATGCTTCGGTCATAGCGTGGTCTTGCATCTTCAACGATGCCTGGGGTCTCACCCTCTTCGAGCAATGGATCGATCTGGGGGTCGTCGGTCATTAATGTTTCGGGAACCTGACGGGTTAAAGATCCACTAAGACCTTAAACCCGCCATAAACCATACGCTTGTAATCGAACGGGGGTTTCTTACCCTTCGGTATCATCGACATCAGAGCGGGATCGGCCATGATCTTTTTCATTGTCGAATTCCGATGAGCCTCGGACTTAAATTCAACCGCGGCGTATATGATGGTCTCGCCCGGCTTAAGCTTGATGATCTTTGGGAATGGCACGACCTCTTCGACATTGAGATCGGATGCAACGTATTCGCGATATCGCAAAGCCCCGTGTTTCATGAAGATCTTTCCTGCTGCGTTTGCGATCTTTTTGTATTCGGGAACGTTCTCTTCCAGGATCGGAAGAAGGTAAACATCGGCGTATTTTGACATATGATACCTCGTATAGCTGGTTTATGGATTTAGTCAGGCCGCATTCAAATCGTCGGGGAATCGTCAGGCTCTTAGCAGCCCGCTGAAGTTCTCGCGGTAAAAATAAGCAAGAAACAAGTTTGCCGCCACGAGATAGAGCGCTATCGGGAGGCCGGCCCTATCCAGGAAAATGTGGACCATAAGAATATTGATCACGATCGGCGCCAGCACGACCAAAGCAAGCGGGACAAAACGCCCGGCAATGAGAGCAATGCCGCAGACCAGTTCCGTGCCTTTGAGTAGGGGCATGAAATAGGTCGAAGCCGCGAGGCCCTCGTTAAATTCTTTGATCGGCCCGGTCATTTCAGGCGGCTGTATAAAGTTCAGGAAATAGGTCAATGATGCGAACACGAACAATAGCCCGGTCAGTGTTCGTACTATTAGCATTGCGATCTTCATACAGTTTATTTTTGCCTCCAGATCATTGAAAACATCCCTGCGTCTCACGATTTAGGGGCACGAATGTTTTGAGAAAATTGCCAGCTTAGAATCCCACGATACTCGTGCTTGGCTGATTAGTCCAATCAACCAGTCGAGAGGCCAGTATGATGAAAACTAGGGATCATCGGCCATGATGGAATACCCTGAACGGCCCGCCACGGCTTCGAACGGTATGCGGGCCAACTCGCACCCTATGCTAAAACAATGGTTTAATAAATAAATGGCGTCAGAGACCCCGACATTTGCCGAGCGTTCAGGTTTTAACGGACTTCTTCCGTATGCTGCTTGGGTGCTGGCACTGGTCTCATCTGCAGGGAGCCTCTTCTTTAGCGAAGTTATGGGCCTGCCGCCATGCGTGCTCTGCTGGTACCAAAGGATCGCGATGTATCCGTTGGTATTGATTATCGGCATTGGCATAGCAGCTAGCGATAGCCGGTGGAAGGTTTATGCCCTCCCGTTTGCACTGATCGGGCTGGCCATCGCTGTCTATCATAATCTGATCTATTACGGGATCATCCCGGAATCACTCACGCCCTGCAGCCAGGGCGTATCGTGTTCCGAAAGACAGATCGAATTGTTCGGCTTCATTACAATTCCGATGATGGGTCTTGCATCGTTTCTGGCGATCGCAGCATCGATCATTTTCTACAAGACTGAGAAAAAGCATGAATAAACGAGTTTTTATCCTTATAGGGGTTTTGGCGGCTGTGGTAGTCGCTCTCTATTTCGGATCCTACTACTATCGCGAATCAGTACAGAGCGTACCGTCGCCCGGTGCTAAGGTACCAGAGCAGCTTGTTAGGCAGGACAGCCCGACGCTTGGCCCCGCAGACGCTAAAGTGACTATCGTTGAGTTTTACGACCCCGAGTGCGAAGCCTGCGCGGCTTTCCATCCGGTTGTAAAAAGTCTCTTGAAGGAATTCGACGGAAAGGTCCGCTACGTAGCCCGCTATGCGACCTTTCACAAGAATGCAAAGCTGGCCGCCATTTACACGGAGGCCGCCGGCGAGCAAGGTCGATATTGGGAAATGCAGGCTAAGCTTTTCGAGAAGCAGGACGAATGGGGCGAGAAGCATGGTGCGGGGGCCGTTCCGGTTCAGCCTTCCGCGGCTGCTGGATTTTTCGACAAGTATGCGACGGAACTCGGTTTGAACCTGGACCAGCTTAAGGCTTCGATCTCCGATCCAAAACATGCGGCAAAAATTGATCGGGACATGCGCGATGTGGACACGCTGAATGTTAGTCGAACACCGACTTTCTTTGTGAACGGACGACAGCTCGCGCGATTAAACCAACAAGACCTTCGGAGCCTCATCCGCGAAGAGCTTGCAAAGTAACGGATAGTTCGATGGATGCTTGGCCCGGAAACCTTAGCTTGATGGGCTGGTCCGGCGAAAATGAAACAGTGTCCAGCATGCAGAACAACATATACCGATGACAGCTTGAGTTATTGCCTGTCAGACGGTGCTTCACTTATTTCCGTGGCTGATGAGGAACAGACCGTAGTTCGCAAGAGCGGCGGCGAACCGCTCAAGGTTGACCTCGGCAGCCAGGCAAGGCCGACTGAAATTCTTCATAGCGGAGCGGGACCCGCTTCCGCTCCATCCATCGCTCCAAAGGTGCTGATCGGGTCGGCTGTGCTGCTGTTTCTTTTGATCACCGGAATTGGTCTGCTTGGCGCGATCATTTATTTCGGCGCAAGTTCGCCGGGTTCAGCGCCCTTAGCGTCGAGTCCTTCACCATCGCCGAGCCCACCGGAAGCACTGGATGCCGAGAAGGAGAGGCTTCGAGACGAGCTCGCTAATATCCGACGAAAGCTGGACGAGAAAGAAAAAGAACAGGCCAAAAGCGATCTTATACTCGAAGAGGACGACCCGGACCTGGACCCCCTTGTGACCGCGAAGGTAAATTCTCCGAACGATGGGTTTCTTGCGCTCCGCTCCCATCCAAGCGTACAGACCGGCGAGAGATTGGCAAGGATCCCGCACCGCGCCACTGTCGAAATACTCAATTGCAACGACGCGGTGGTTTTCCTGGAAGGACGTCGCGGCCGGTGGTGCGAGGTCGATTATGAAGGCCAGGTCGGCTGGGTCTTTGACGCATGGCTCGAATATTAGATCTCTTTCAGTTTCATTCACTGAATTTGAATTTCCAATCGATCGATATTGGTCTTGGTTCAATGTGCGAAGCTTCCGTAAACCATTTCGACGAACGATCAATGAGAGTTGCAGCATATGTTCCATAGTGTAAATGCGCCTCGGCGGGTTGTGATCACTGGATTTGGCTGCGTAACGCCGATCGGGATCGGACGAGAGGCATTCTGGGAAGGTCTAACGGCTGGCAAGAGCGGTGCGCGAAAGATATCGAGCTTCGATGCATCAGGTTTCGCCGTCCAAATTGCAGCCGAAATTCCCGAATTTGATTGGAAGCGAGAATTAAATCCGAAGGACAGGCAGCATGTTCCGCGGACGGTGCCGCTTGCCCTCGCAGCAGCCCGTGAGGCGATTCGAGATGCGGGCCTCGACACCGAAGCATTGTCGCTGGAAGAGAGGCGGCGATTTGGCGTAGTGCTCGGAACGGGCGGCGGAGGCCTCTCATTCACCGAAAAGCAGTTCGGTTTGTGGTTCTCCGGCAATGCCGGTAAAGGCAGTATTTACACCATCCCCGCCTCTACTCACGGCGGCCTCTCATCGGAATTGTCGATGGCCTTCCGACTACATGGCCTATCGCACATTGTTTCGACCGGCTGCACGTCGTCAACCGACGCCATTTTTTACGCGGCACAGCACATAGCTCTCGGTCGGCAGGACGTTATGTTGACCGGCGGCGTCGATTCACCGATCTCGCCCGGGATCCTCAAGGGATTCGAGGTGATGAAGGTATGTACAGATAAATGGAACGACGAACCAGAGCGCGCGTCGCGGCCCTTTTCGCGGGATCGCTCAGGCATCGTGATCGGTGAAGGCTCGTGGATCTTCATTCTTGAAGCGCGAGACCACGCTCTCGCCAAAAACGCACGAATTTACGGCGAGATCATCGGGTATGGTTCAACGTGCGATGCGTATCACCGCGTGCGGCTTGAAGAGAATGGTATCGAACCTTCTCGTGCGATGACGCTCGCACTTGAGGATGCCGGTATTGAGGCACAGGAAATTGATCATGTAAATCTACACGGCACATCCACCGAAATGAACGACCGGATCGAAACGCAGGCCGTAAAGCGCGCGTTCGGCGACTATGCCCATCGGATCCCGATGTCTGCTACGAAATCGCAGATCGGCCACCCACAAGGGGCTGCGGGTGCGGCGGGCATCGCTGCCGCTCTCCTGGCCTTATACAAAGGCGTAATGCCGCCGACCATAAACCTTGACGAGCCCGACCCTGCCTGTGACCTTGACTACGTTCCAAACAATTCTCGTCGGGGGCACGTTGAAACAGTACTTTGCAATTGCATAGGGTTTGGTTCTAAGAATTCGGCACTGGTATTGAGACGGGCCTAAGCGGGCATTGGAGCATCAAGAAGTGTTAGCTCTCCTAAAATGGAAAGGGAGTCGCCTTTTTGGTTCGGCGGCTCCCGGTAGGTCAGTCTTTGGAAGGTTAGTAAGACAGGACTTTATGATTTCGTTCAGTTACGGTCGAACGTCACCGAAGGAGGGTAGTAAAACGCCCTCGATACTTTGAAATTTTTCGTGTCAACCATTCTCCTAGCTCCGCACTCGACGCAAGCCATGTACGTCCTTCGATCACTTGTAAATGGCCTGGTCAGCCGTTTGTGCCAGCATCCAAAAAGCGATGCGAAGAGGCCGATCTTGTGCCCATTCGGGTCGGCAGCCCTCGCCGCCTTTTTCTCTGCTAATAGATTTTGTTCTAATATCAACTGCATATCTTTTTACCTGCTTTTCTTGACCTGAATGCGACGTATCACAATACAGTGACGGAACAAGGGGAAAGATTTGCGTAGATAGGATGTTGGTAGGCAATCAAAGTTTGCCTGATTTTTGATCCTGAACGCACCCCGTTTTCTTCTATTAAGCGTATTCGGTAGAATCTTCCAAAAAAGATTCAGGAGAAAAAGATGCTTCAACCCATTGTAAAGACGTTATTGGCAGCGATCGCGGCCATGCTTTTTGCCCCGCCGGGGTTTTCGTGGGACGACAACGGCCATAAAATAACCGGCTACATCGCCTGGCAGCGAATGTCGCCGCAGGCACGCGAGAAAGTGATCCGGATTCTAAGGACCGCGCCAGAGGAATCGGATATCGCGACTTTTTACGTGGTTTATGGGCCAAAAAGCGAGGACCTAAAGAGGCTTGAGTATTTTATGTTCATGCCGACTTGGGCCGACGTTATTCGCGACCGCTCTTTCCCTGTGAGATATGAGAAATTTCACAGGGGCGACTGGCATTACAAATCGCAGTTTTGGCGGCGAGTCAACGGCCAGGTTGAGATGAATGTGGAAAAGAAAGCCGACGGCCAGGCCACCGAAAAGCTTGCTGAATTTGACAAAGCAATGCGTAACCCATCGTTAAGCGATGCAGAAAAAGCCGTTGCGATCGCATGGTTCCTTCATATCGGCGGCGACATTCACCAGCCTTTGCACACTTCAAGCCGGCAAACCGATGTCGAACCGAACGGGGACGTTGGCGGCAATACATTTCAACTTACGCCCGAGGGAACCAAACGAGAAGATCAATTAAATTTGCATTGGTTCTGGGATTCTATCGTCGGGCGCAATATTCCTTTTCGCGACGATATGTCGGAATTTCACTACCTGAGGAACATTGCAGAATCTATGATGGCGCGGTACCCATACGACAATCGCAGTTCTTTGCTTTTTCTCGGCGATTACGAGAAATGGAAGACCGAGTCGTTCTTTCTCGCCACGACCGAAGTATTCAATGACGAACTTAAGCGTTTCGTGTTGCCCGGCGATCGTTATGTCAGAAACGCCTACCGTGTTTCTGAAGAACGCCTCGCGATGGCCGGTTATCGAATGGGCGATACTTTGAACGAGATATTCGGGAAATAGACTGATGCAGGCAGATCCAAGATCAGAAAGCGCTACAACACCGCTTGAAATGCTGGAGTACTTTCGACAACGTTCCGATGCGATCATCGAATTGATCCGCGAGATCGTCGAGATAGAATCGCCATCGCACGATGCGAAAGGCAGCCGTGATGTGGTTTCGTGGATCGAAAAGGAGGTCCAGAAGATCGGACTCGATGCAGCGATCGAAAAGTATCCTACAAGCGACGGCGACCACCTCGTTGTCCGGGTATTCCGCGGCCATTCAGAGCCTATCTTATTGCTTGGCCACACGGATACGGTCCATCCTGTAAAAACTAACCTCAAGAATCCAACACGCGTTGACGGAGACAAATTTTTTGGCTGCGGCATCTTCGATATGAAGGCGAACATCGTTCTGGTGCTCGAAGCTCTTCGATTTTTCAAGGAAAATGGAATCGAGCCGGCACGCCCGATCAACATTCTGCTTTCGTGTGATGAGGAAATAGGAAGCTCTACGGGCCGCGAATATGTTGAACGAGAAGCACAGGCTGCGAACCACTGCCTGATCTTTGAACCTTCAGCAGCCGGAAGCGTGAAGACCGGGCGCAAAGGAACCGCAATGTACACGGTTAGCGTTCACGGCGTTCCGGCTCACGCGGGCCTTGATCCGGAAAAAGGTGCAAGCGCTATCCTTGAGATCTCGCAGCAGATAGAACGCCTTCATACTTTTAATGATGTCGAGGCCGGAACGACAGTAAATGTTTGCACCGTACGGGGTGGTACGACCACAAACGTCATTCCCGAGCACGCCGAATGCACAGTCGATGTAAGGTTTACGTCTATGACTGAAGCCGCTCGAATAGACGCTGCTATCAAGGGCCTCACCGCATTCGACGAAAGAATTTCAGTCACGGTCACAGGTGGCATCAACCGCCCGCCGATGGAGCGGACCGAGGCTGTTGTTTCTCTATATGAAAGGGCCCGCCGCATCGCAGAATCGTTCGGCTATGACCTTGGCGAAATGCAGGTGGGCGGTGCCTCCGACGGGAATTTCGTCGGTGCTCTCGGCGTCCCTGTCCTAGACGGCCTCGGAATAACCGGCGACGGAGCACATACTCTCCACGAGCATGTTTTGATCAGCGACATTCCGAATCGCGCTGCTTTGATCACGAGGTTATTGATGGAGGCCGAATGAGGTCCACAATTTATATTACGTTGGTCATAGCGCTTTTTCCCACATTCGTTTGTGCCCAAAAAACGACCGTTGCCCATCCAGGCGCACAATTTATCAACTTCATATATGAAGGCGTTATACCGCCAAATCGGCTTCCAAACGGCGTAAAACATTTGGGAGGAGGACTGATCGGCGACGTCAATGCGGATCCGGTTTACGGTATTTCCCAAACGGAAAAGGGGACGCTCAAGATGTTTTGGCTTGAGGTTTCAATCGGCCTGAATGCAAAGGGCGTAACCGAATGGCAAGTGCTTGATGTCTTGTCGTTTCAAAATGTTCCGAAAGGCGACTACCTGTTCTTTGCAGGGGACCCTTCGATAATGTGCACAAGGAACTCAGCGGAAATTCCCGATCTCGTGGGTCGCGGCCGGATCATTCGAAACAAGGGAAGTTTCGTTCCGTCAAAGCTTTGGGTCGCCGATATCTCAAAGAAAAAGTTTGTTTCGCTCGCTATGGACGGAGTTAAGTGCGAATACTCGGAGCCTTAATGTAGATCCATAACAATCGGAGGCGCATCCTGTCCGGTGATGGGCGCGGTCTTCAAAACCGTTTGCGGGTGCGCGAGAGCGTGCCTGGGTGGGTTCGACTCCCACACGTCTCCGCCAATCCTTATATGAAAGACTGGATCGCTTTGAACATGACTCGCGGCGTTGGACCACGGGCAGCGACAAAGCTGCTGGAAAGATTTGGTTCGCCGGCGGCGGTTTTTCAGGCGAGACGGCCAGAGCTTGAAAGCCTTCGGCTCACGCCAGAGACCATCGAAAGCATTATTAAGCGTGAGTTCGATGAGAGAGCGAATGCTGAACTGGAGAGGGTAAAACAACTCGGCGGTGACATACTTCTTCTAGACGACGGCAATTACCCATCGCTGCTTCGAGAGATAGCCGACCCGCCGATAACACTTTACGTAAAGGGCAACTGGGCTGCTTGTTTCGAACAACCGTGCGTGGCGATCATCGGCTCGCGTATGAGCTCGACCAACGGGACGAACGCTTCGCAAATGCTGGCACGCGATCTTGCTTCTCGCGGCATCTGCGTTATTTCGGGCCTGGCTCGCGGCATCGACACCTCAGCTCACAAAGGAGCGATCGATGGTGGTGGAAGGACCGTCGCCGTTATGGGCACAGGAATAGACTCCGTATATCCGAAAGAAAACAGGCGATTGGTGGACGAGATCGTCGGGTCTGGCGGAGCCGTCGTTTCTCAGTTCCCGCTTGGGACGCCGCCTTTGTCGGAAAACTTTCCTTACCGCAATCGCATCATAAGCGGGCTGTCCCTTGGGGTCGTCATTGTTGAGGCGACCGAGAGCAGCGGATCATTGATAACAGCCCGGCTGGCCGTGGAACAGAACCGCGAGGTCATGGCCGTGCCTGGCAACATCACATCACGAAATTCGGTCGGAACCAATTATCTTATCAAGTCGGGCGCAAAGCTGGTCCAGCAATGGCAAGACATAGTGGCGGAACTGCCTTCCGAGGTGGTCGGTTTAATCCTTCCGCCGACAATAGAGAACGGAACGGGGCTCGGCATCGGGACGAAGACGGCTTCAGAACCGCCCGGATTGAGTGAAAATGAGAGGCTTGTATGGCGTCATTTGACACCCGACGAGCCTGTTCACATCGATGTTCTTTTGACATCGTGCGGGCTGAATTTTGGTGATCTCAATGCCGTGCTGGTGGCCCTGGACATTCGCGATCTGATCCGGGTGCTGCCTGGCAAACATTATGCACGACGTACATGACCCAGACGGGCATTTGGCTATCTTCGGCAAATATCGTATGTTCTATTGCCGCGTTGACAGATGTGGAAGTCAGGTGTTAGAAGTCAAAATGTCAGACGCGATGTGTCTGGCATATTTTTTTGGATAGTTTGAAAAGCGTTGCACAACTTCATATTGAGTCGCGGCTGGACGTGCAATTGAATAGGTCGGAATAGATGTCGAAGAACCTGGTAATAGTTGAATCGCCGGCAAAGGCGAAAACGATAAACAAATATCTTGGCAGTGATTTTACGGTGATGGCCTCGATCGGCCACATCAAAGATCTGCCGATGAAGGACCTGGGTGTCGATATCGAGAACGATTTTGAACCGACATACGAGGTAATACCCGACTCAAAGAAGCGGAATAACAAAAAGATCGTGTCGGATCTGAAAAAAGCGGCCAAAGCGAGCGAATCGATCTATCTGGCCGCCGACCCCGACCGCGAAGGCGAAGCAATTTGCCAGCACCTCGCCGAGGAGTTGGTGTCCAAGCGATCGCCGAAGCCCGTCTTCCGCGTGATGTTCAATGAAATAACGAAGAACGCGGTCCATGACGCTTTCAAGACCCCAAAGCCCGTTGATCAAGATCTCGTTAATGCTCAGCAAACTCGGCGTATCCTTGACCGTCTGGTCGGGTACAAGGTCTCGCCGATCCTTTGGAAGACGATCGGCGGAAAGCTTTCAGCCGGTCGTGTACAAACGGTTGCCGTACGTCTGGTTGTCGAACGAGAACGCGAGATAGAGGCATTTGCCCAGACGGAATATTGGTCGATCATTGCCAATTTGTCCGCATCGATACCCCCAGGTTTCGATGCAAAGCTACAGAGGATCGAGGTCACCGACGCGACTACCGGTTCCGTTGAAGAGAGGACGGTCAAGTCAGGCAAGTTTGACGAAGAGGTTAAACCGACCGAGGTTCATATAAAGACCGCGGAAGAGGCCGCCGCGATCGTAGAAGAGGCATCGGGTGCAAGTTTTCAGGTTTCTGCTGTCACCAAAAAGGAGCGAAAACGAAATCCAACTCCGCCTTTCATCACGTCAAAACTTCAACAAGAGGCGTCGAGAAAGCTTGGTTTCGCCGTCAAGAAGACCATGATGGTGGCTCAAAGGCTGTACGAGGGCATTGAGCTGGGATCGGAAGGGGCGGTAGGCCTGATCACCTACATGCGAACGGATTCTACGAGAATTTCGGATACCGCCATGAATGAAGTGCGGGATTTCGTTTCAGCGACATTCGGGGAAAATTACCATCCTGCCAAGCCAAACGCTTACCGGTCGAAGAAAGACGCGCAAGATGCTCATGAGGCTATACGCCCCACCGATGTAAATCGCACGCCCGATAGTTTGGCGTCGAAGCTTGGCCCCGACGAGCTAAAGCTTTATCGGCTGATTTGGCAGCGGTTTGTGGCTTCGCAAATGACACCGGCTTTGTTTGACCAGACTACTATCGACATCAAAGGAGGCAGATTCACCTTCCGTGCAACAGGTTCGGTCCAGAAGTTCGACGGCTTTTTAAAGGTGTACCAGGAAGGGCGTGATGAGAAGCCGGCTGAAGATGACGAAGATGACGAACGTGCCCTTCCCGCCGTGGTCGAAGGCGAAGAGCTAAAACTTAACTCGATCACGCCCGAACAGCACTTTACCGAGCCGCCGCCGCGCTATTCCGAAGCGACGCTCGTAAAGGCATTGGAAGAGAAGGGAATCGGGCGGCCATCGACCTATGCAGCGATCATGACGACGATCCAGGATCGCGAGTACGTCGAGAAGCTTGAAGGTCGGTTTCATCCAACACCGCTTGGCACCACCGTGAACGATCTGCTGATCGAAAGCTTTGACGATATTTTCAACACAGCCTATACGGCCGGCATGGAGTTAAAGCTGGACGACATAGAGGAAGGAAAGCTCGAGTGGCGAAGCGCCCTAAGGGAATTCTATGAGAAATTTTCAAAGGATCTCGAGAACGCTGCAGAAAGTATAAAGAACAAGAAAAAGACGTCAATACCCACGGATGAGATCTGCGAAAAATGTGGTTCTGGCATGGTGATCAAGTTCGGAAGATTCGGTCAATTCCTTGCGTGCGAAAACTATCCAGAATGTAAAAATACGCGTGAGGTCGGCAGCAACAAGGCCAAGGCTCAGAGCACCAATGGAGAATCGACGCCCGACGGAGAAGCAGTCGATGAGGTCGAGCCGTGCGAGCTTTGCGGCAAGGAAATGGCACTAAAGAAAGGCCGCTTTGGTTCGTTTTATGGCTGCACCGGCTACCCTGAATGTAAAAATATACGAAAGATCGCAAAGGGTGACCAAAAACCGGCACCGCCGCCGGTCCCGCTTGACGAGATCTGCCCGAAAGACGGCGCATTTCTGGTCCGCAGACAAGGGAGATTTGGCGAGTTCGTCTCGTGTTCAAATTACCCAAAGTGCGATTACATCAAGCGGGAAACGCTCGATATCGCGTGTGAAAAATGCGGCGGGGCCATTGCGGTAAAGAAATCCAGGCGTGGCAAGGTGTTTTACGGCTGCGTCAATTATCCAAAATGCGACGTTGTTTATTGGGATAAGCCAGTAAAGGAGGGCTGTCCAAAGTGTGGTGCCGCCCAGCTTTTGGAAAAGACGACCAAAAAGGAAGGTACCGTCCGCTATTGCAAAAACGAAGAATGTGATTATAAAATTAGCGTCGGAAACACGGAATTAACATCGGACTCACCATCGGAGGCCCGGTCTCCGATCAGGTAGAGATTTGCGATGAACGAAAACATCGAATTCCTCCAGGCATTTTTGAAGAATCCCGCTACTGTAGGCTCGATCGCACCGAGTTCGCCCGAGCTCGCCCAAAAGATGATCGAGGGTATGGTTCCAACGGCCGATCGGATCGTCATCGAACTTGGTGTAGGAACAGGAGCGATCACGAAGTTTTTGCAGGATATAGTTCCGGACGAGCGATCGTATCTTGGAATTGAACTCGACCCGACCTTAGCACGCCTTTTAAGACGCAATTATCGCGATCTTAAGATCATTTGCGGTGATGCTGTTGATACCGAGGCTATTCACCGGCGATGTGGGCTTGGTAAACCAGGGTACATCGTTTGCTGCCTTCCGTTCGCGTCGCTCCCGGGGGAAACCGGAGAGCGGATTTTGCAAGAGGTCGATAAATTCATGAAGCAGGGCTGCACGTTCCGAACGTTCCAATATGCCCATGGGTACTATTTTCCCGCTTCGATAAAGCTTCGCGAATTTATGCGAAAGCGATACGGAAAGGCGAAAAGAAGCTCGCTGATCGTGAACAACCTTCCGCCCGCCTACACTTTAACGTGGTCCACTGAATGACTTTTGCCTTTAGGGGCTGCTAGCGTTCCCTTCGCGACTATTGAGTTTACTCTCGATAGAGTCCTGTGTAAGGTAAGTTCGGCGAAAATGTACATTCGCCTCCTTCAAAATTCGAGTTCCATAAACAGCACACCGACATTGGGATTGTCATAATAAGGTTCGATCTGTCGAAAACCTATGGCTTCGTATAGCTTTACGGCGCCTGACATCTTTTCCGGAAGAGTATCCAACCTCATCGACCTGTATCTTGCCGCAATGGCCCTCTCGATGATCGATCCAACAAGTTTCCTGCCAAGTCCGGAACCGCGGAAGGCCGGTTTGACGTAAAGCCTTTTCATTTCGCAAATTCCCTCGTCAAGTTTTCGCATCCCCACGCATCCCGCTGCCGCTTGTTCAGAACGGGCGAGCAGCAGGCTTCCGGAAGGCGGGGCATAAGAACCTGGCAGAGTAGCCAGCTCTTGTTCAAAGCCTTGGAAACAAAGGTCAAGGCCGAGAGAGGATTCATACTCTCTGAAGAGAGTGCGGACACAGTCAATGTCAGCTTCAGATGTGACCTGCTCTATGGTGAACATATCATGACGGGTTACGAGCATCTTAATTTCTAACGAAAAGTTTGAAAATGGGCGAGCATAAGGATAAGCTAGTGTGCAACCAAGGGCAATTATCTACTTGTTGAGGGCTTTATGCACAGACGAGCATTTTTACGCGATCTAACTTTGTTCTCAGGTGGTCTTGCTTTGGCATCAACGGCTTTCGGCCAACGGTTGGCGGAGGCAGGAAGATCAGGAAATATTTCTTCGCTCCGTGTCGCGGGATATGGGGCATTGTCGCCAGCGGCTTCAAAGAATACCGGCGAGGTGTTCATTTCTCTTCCGGAAGGTTTTCAATACAACGTACTCGGGCGTGTCAAGGAGCCCATGACCGACGGTCGCCCGACACCCGCTGCCCACGACGGGCAGTGGACCTTTCGGGTAGGCCGCGAATTAAGGATCGTCCGAAATCATGAAGTTTCGAATGGCAGCCGGCCTCGTGAAAATTCGGGTATCGGCAGTCGAAATCACTATGATGAATCAGCCGGCGGCGGTACGACAACTTTGGTGATAGATCCGAAAACAAACACGGTCGTTCGCGATTTTGTCAGCCTTTCGGGCACCCTTATAAATTGCGCAGGAGGTCCGACGCCTTGGGGAAGCTGGATAACCTGCGAAGAAACCACTCTCGGTAAAACCGTCAGGGTGCGCGAATCTGACGGGCGCCAAACCGGCGGGTTCGACAAGCCGCACGGATATTGTTTTGAGGTGCCGGCTGCGGCCAATGCCGAGGTTCCTCCCTTACCCCTTAAAGCGATGGGGCGCTTCGTGCACGAAGCGGTAGCGGTTGACCGGCGAACAGGTATTGTTTACGAGACCGAAGACAAGAGTCCGTCAGGCTTTTACAGATTTCTTCCAAAAAAGAACAAACGCCTGGCCGAGGGCGGCGTGCTTCAGATGCTTGCGGTAAAGGACAAACCCCAATTTGATACGAGACTTGGTCAAAGGACCGGACAATCTTATCCTGCGATCTGGGTAACGATCGACAACCCCGATCCCGAATCAGCAGACGTTGACGAGCTGGCCGTTTTCAAACAGGGCCGGGCAAAAGGCGGAGCAGCATTTGCAAGGCTAGAGGGTTGTGATATCGACAAGAAGGGTCGGGTTTACTTCACCTCGACAAGCGGCGGCGATACAAAAGCCGGCCAGATCTGGCGATATGATCCGGTCAGCCGTGATGAAGGCCGATTGACGCTTCTTTTTGAATCGACCGACCAAAAACTCCTTCACATGCCCGACAACATCTGTCTCGCGCCAAAGAACGGCCTACTGTTCATCTGCGAGGACAGCGACTACGCGGGGCAGCAGTCCATTAACCATGTCCGTATCCTCACGCCCGAAGGCCGGATGGCTGACTTTGCCCAAAATGTTAGCAAGGATTTCCCGAGAAGCGAGTTTGCCGGTTCCGTCTTTTCGCCCGATGGCAAGACGCTTTTTGTAAACCTTCAGGCTGCGGGTGTTACGCTTGCGATCTGGGGCGATTGGTCGAAATTCAGAGGCTGATCACGCTCTGCATTCAATACATCTACGGCCGGGAGAAGAGCCGTAGATTCGCAGAGATCGTAGCGTTGTCTTAATAGCCACTCCTGAGGGCTGATCGTACTTCCTTTCTTTTGCTAGACTATACACGAAATGGAACTTGCAGTTGAGAAGTTTAAGGTTGCCGACGAACCGTTCTACCTTCCGGTCGGCAACGAGGTCGAGCTTTTCGAGGCTGCCTATGCGGCCCGCCTTCCAGCAATGCTCAAAGGGCCAACTGGGTGCGGCAAAACTCGATTTGTCGAATACATGGCTCATCGCCTGGGCCGGCCCCTTATTACCGTTGCGTGCCATGAGGATCTTTCGTCCACCGACCTGGTAGGCCGATTCCTTTTGGAGGGTGAAGAGACAGTGTGGCACGACGGGCCGTTGACCGCAGCGGTAAGGGCCGGTGGTATTTGCTATCTGGATGAGGTTGTTGAAGCAAGGAAGGACACGGTGGTCATTATCCATCCCCTGACGGACGACCGCCGCCGTCTGCCGATAGAAAAACGCGGTACGGTCATCGAGGCTCCGCCGGAGTTCATGCTTGTCGTATCGTACAATCCGGGGTATCAGTCGGTCCTTAAAGATCTCAAACAATCCACACGCCAACGGTTTGTTTCATTGGAGTTCGATTACCCAGAACCCGAACAAGAGGCCGAGATCGTCGCCCGGGAAGGCGGTATCGATAAAAGCACGGCAACTGATCTGGTAAACATCGGACGAAAAGTTCGTAATCTGCGGGGGCATGGGCTTGAAGAAGGAGTTTCGACGCGACTTTTGATCTATGCCGCGCAGCTTATTTCCAAAGGAATCTCGCCGATCGACGCCGCCGAGGTAGCGATCTGTTCTCCGATAACCGATGACAGAGAATTGCATAGAAGTATTCGTGAGATCATAACAACGGTCATCTAGGCACGCGGTGTAAGCACACTTTTTGACGGATGAAGGCTAGATCATCAAAAGTGACGAATAACGAAATTCTCGCGGACCATTCGCATCCGTCCGGCGCCGATCTTCCTAATAGGCGAGATTTTCTTAGGAATCTCGGTACGGCGGCAGTTGGCCTGGCGCTTGCCCCAGCCGTTTTCACCCAACGAAAGCCGAAGAAATGTGTAGTGATCGGTTCGGGGCTGGCGGGGCTTGCAGCGGCTTACAGGCTTAAGACGGCCGGCTGGGAGGTGACCGTTTTAGAAGCCCGGAGCCGCACCGGAGGGCGTGTTTTCTCGCACACTTTCAAAGATACCGACCTGATCTGCGAACTGGGTGCGGAGTGGGTTGGCGAAAGCCACGAGCGCATGCACGCTCTTTGCGGCGAGTTCAAGATCCCTCTGCAAAAACATCAATTTGAGGACAGTCTGCTTCGAAACGGCAAGGTTTCGGCTCCGGGAGAATGGGGATTTTCCGAGGCGTCGAAAAGGGCCTGGACACAGATGATCGCGGGCTACGAGAAGCTCTCGACGCTTCAAAAGACAAATCTAGACCGTATCGACTGGTGGACCCATCTTGAGAATGTCGGCTTTTCCCGAGACGACCTCACTGTTCGCGACCTGATGGACAGCACGGATTTCGGAGAGTCTATCCGGAATGTGTCCGCCTTCGCGGCATTGGCCGAATATGCAGAATCAAGCCCGAACAACGAAATGGATTACAAGATGACGGGCGGAAATTCGCGGCTTGTAGAAGAGCTTGCGGCCAGGGTCGGTACAGAGAATATTCGCCTCGGGAAACGGGTTAGCGAGATCTTGCAGCGACGCGGGACCGTTACGGTCAAGGTGGGCGATGAGGAATTCGTGGCGGATGCATGTATTTGCACGGCACCGGTTCCGAGCCTTCGTAAGATCAAGTTCGATCCGCCGCTGCCTTCTGCTCAACTTTCTGCGGCAGAGAGATTGGGCTACTCGCGAATCGTTAAGAACAGCGTTTTGTTTGATGAAAGGTTCTGGAAGGCCGAGAACTTTTCGATGGTGACGGATACAACGTCCCATTATTACTTTCACAGCACTCAGGGCCAGCCCGGGAAGCAAGGGATCCTGACGGCATATGCCGTCGGTGACAAGGCGGATGTCCTTGCCTCGCAGGACGATTCGCGAAGACAGACGATAATCACCAGGGACCTTATTGATTACAGCTGGTCAGCTCCCAATCTTTCACGCGGCATAGTTTCCTATGCATGGCAGCGGGACGAGTTTACGAACGGCGCTTACGCCATCTATCGCCCGGGGCAGTGGTTCGGGCTTCGCCCAGTTCTAGCCCGGCCCCACCTAAAAGTCTTGTTTGCAGGCGAACATATTGCTGACTGGCAGGGCTTTATGGAAGGAGCCGTCGAGACCGGCGAAGCCGCGGCTGCGAACATCCTCCGCTGACACGCGGGCACACTTTCTTCACATTCATTTAACGCTCCATTCACCTGTCGTTAACCTTCCGGGCATATTCTCCCCTTTGCAATCAGGACATTTCATTTTTACGGAATTTAATGCGGTCTTTTATCTCTGGAAAGGGTGAGACCGTTGACCGATATTTCCTGCATAGAAGCAGATCCTAGAGGAGCTACGATGAGTACGAAATATATCGCAAGATCTTTGACCGCGATCTTTATATTCTTGGCCTGTCCCGCGATCTTTGCACAAACGACCGGTGGACTTGCCGGAACCGTCCGTGACCAGAATGAGGCGGTCATTCAGGGCGCGACCGTTACTGTTAGGAACACAGCGACCAACCTAACGAGGACCGCCGTCACCAACGAAGTCGGCCGATGGTCGCTGACCCTTCTCCCGGTCGGTACATACACCGTTTCATTTGAGAAGGATGGTTTCAAAAAAAGTGTCAGCCAGCCTACGGATGTTGAGGCACTGATCACCAGAACCGTTGACGTTACGCTCGAGGTGGGCACCACAGATGTGTTCGTTGACGTTACCGCGGACCAGCCGCTCGTTCAGACCGAATCGGCGGTGGTAGCGCGGCAGATCACAGGGGAACAGCTGATAAGAACTCCTACGTCGGTACGAAGCTTTACAGGGCTGCTCTCGTCAGAGGCGGGTGTTTCATCCGAGCTCTCACCGGTCGGTGTGGCTAGCGCCGGGAACATTTCGCCGTCTGTGAATGGAACACGAACAACCTCGACCAGCCTTTTCTTCAACGGCATCGATGCAACCAATATTACAAGCAACGAAGGTTCCTTGACCGACAACATCTCCCCGGCGCCTGAAACGCTTCAGGAAGTTAAATTGCAGACTTCGCTTTACGATGCTTCGACCGGACGCAGCGGAGGCGGCAACTTTCAGCTTGTCACAAAATCCGGTGGAAACCAGTTCAGCGGTTCGGCCTACTATTACCAACAGCACAAAGCCTTGAACGCGAACGAGTTCTTTCTCGAAGAAGCCGGTGAGAAAAAGCCGCGGGCCGATCGTCTAGAGACGGGATTCACCATTGGAGGGCCTATCGTCAGGGATAGATTCTTCTTCTTCGGCGGCTACCAATTTACCGATGCGAAGACGGGGCTGGTTCCTACAGCAAGGACACGAACCGTGCTTCCGCAGGCGTTAAGCGTGCTTGGCGAGAATCGATCGCGGGAAGCGATAGCCGCCGCTTTTAACCAATTCAACGGGTGTTCCGGATCAAACTGCTTGACCGCATCTGACATCAGCACCGTCGCATTCAATATATTCAATCTGAGAAACCCGGTCACTGGTAATTTTGTTCTTCCCTCGATCTCAAATTTCCGAGCATTGGGCATCGTTGACCAAACGGGCACGGGAAGTTTTCAGTTCGGCAATTTTCCTAACGTGACAAGCCGGACGATCCAACGAAACAACCCGCTCGTTGAGGTTCTGGACGTGATACCGGCGGAATTCAGGCAGAATCAGTTCACTGCTCGACTGGACGGACAATTATCAGATAAGAATTCGCTGAGCGGGACCTTCTTTTTCTCAAATTTTCCAGGCCTTGACCCGTTTCCGGATCCAAGCAGCCTTGCGTCGCCGTTTACGCTTCGCCGTGCGGACCGCAATCGCACTCTCTCTATCGGCGACACACACATTTTCACACCTAATCTGGTGAATGAGGTCCGATTCGGATATTACTATCTGAACAACACCCGTCGGCTTGACGATCCGTTTCTCACGCCGGAACTAAGCAATGAGGCTGTCGGGGTTTTCAACCCCGCTTCCACTTTCGATTCAAGCTCAGCGACGACCCGACTCGGTCACTACATCGGGCGGAACAACCTTGCGAACTTCTCATTCGGGGGTCCGAATGATTCGTTCAATCGACGAAAGCAGGTGACGATGAGCATAGGAGACAATGTGACATGGAACACCGGCAATTTCTCGGTCAAGTTCGGTGGTGAATACAAGAGCCATCAATATGACAGCGATCTTCCGGAAGAGCAGGCGACCGAGTTTGAGAAATTCGACTCGTTCACCCAGCTTCTCACCGGCAACGCAACCGAGGCAGATACCCAATACGGCATTACGTTCAAGCAATTTCGCTTTCAGGACGTAGGGCTCTACATCGCGACCGACTGGAAAGTGAACCGCAAACTGACAATGAATTTCGGGCTTCGTTACGAATTGTTCATGTGGCCGACCGAAAAGAATGGGTTCATGGGCAACTTTGATCTTGAACCCTGGCTGCCGTGTTTTACGCCTACCGGAGGAACTAATGCACTTTGCGACAGCCCGGCATCTGGCTTCCTTGTCCCCAGTAATGCTCAGCTTACGGGGAATCCCGTCGTTGATGGTGCTATCAATGCAACGCAGCGGGCGGGTAATAAGCACACACTGAATGGCCAGGACCTGAACAATTTTGCCCCGCGTATTGGGTTCGCGTTCGCAGCGACCAACAAGCTGGTGTTCCGCGGCGGCTATGGAGTATTTTACGATCGGCCCTCCGCTGCGTTCATAAACACGATCTTCTCGAACTATCCGCACCTTCGCGAGGTCGAGATAACGGTTCCAAGCGGAAATGTTCCGATCGCGACCGCATTTTCGGGAGTTCCGACGAACATTCCGCTGAGTGCCTGGCTTCCTTTTCGGATAGTCCGTTCTGCGGGCGCAACCGGCACATATCAGATCCGTGACAACACACCGGTGTTCGTCGATTCCCGAGGAACGCCGCAGGGAGCAGGATGCGTACCCGCGACGGGTGCGAATTGCATTCGAGGAAACATTGCCGAGACATTCGAGTTTCGAGCAATAGACCGAAATCTACGCACGCCATACGTGCATCAGTGGAACGTCGGTTTTCAATATGAACTTATGAAAGACCTGATGTTCGAGGCCCGCTATGTTGGGACAAAAGGTAAGAATCTCCTTATAGCCAGGGCATTGAACCAGGGCTTTGATATGAACGATCCGAACAATCCGGATCATATTTACGAGCGATTTAACCAGGCATATGTGGCCGCCGGTGCGCCGAACGGGCCGCTTAACAGCGGTTCGACGGCCAGGGCTCGGGGGCTCGGGCGAGCGTTCGGCTTCCTGAACACTGCGACGGGGCAAATAGACCTCAACCTTGCCAACGCGAGCGGCGCAGTGATCGGCTTTGAAGCAAGGGTCCCGATTCTTGGCTTCAATGTACCGGAAGCGCTTTTGCTCGAATCAAAGGGTTATTCTGATTATCACGGCGGCCAGTTCGGCCTGACAAAGAGATTGTCGAAGGGGCTGCAGTTCAACGTGGCTTACACCTACTCGAAATCGATCGACGTAATGTCGTCAGACCCGGGCAGCACGGCAGGCGGAGGCAAGCCCGATGTTCCGAACGTTGGCTTCATTGCACAGGGCAGCTCCTACGATCTTGACAACAATCGGGGGCCGTCCGATTTCGACCGCACGCATCGCTTTACGACGAACTTTGTATGGGATATTCCAACCGGTGGCTCGAACAATGCGTTTGCAAAAGGATGGTCGATCTCCGGATTCTTCCAGGCACAGTCCGGCACGCCGTTCACTGTATTCGCGTCTGAGCCCGAGATCGCCAACGTCTCTCAATTCTCGAGCGTAACTCGCGGTGCCGGCGGTTTGCTGCGACTTGGGTTTGGCCGCCCAAACATTGTATGTACAGCCCAAAATGCAATAAATCCCTATAGCACAAGCAACCTGAATGCGATCAACTCTTCGTGTTTCACTTCGGCTTTGGGGCTTTTCGGGAACTTGGGCCGGAATACGTTCCGAGGGCCGACGCAGAACCGGTTCGATCTGAGCTTTGTAAAGAACACGAGGATCAACGAACGGATGAGCTTCGAGCTTGGCTTTGACCTATTCAATGTATTTAACCGTGTGAATCTTGCAAATCCCAACAACGATCTGCAGGACGGTGCTGATTTTGGCGTGATCACACAGTCGCTTGGCGGCCCGCGAGTCGGCCAATTTCGTGCAAAATTCAGGTTCTGATCCGGCGAACGAGCAAGGGGGAAACGAAGAATGGGGCCATTGACGGCCCCGTTCTTCATTTTTCTAAGGTCATCTCACAACCGCCGTCTTTGTATCTCGCGGATCGTAGGGCGTCGCCTGATACTTCTTAATAACTTCTTGAGCATTATCATAATTGTCGCCGAGGTTCTCGGCCCGGCCATAGGCTGAGACGGCCCTGGCGCGATCGCCTTTTGCATCATAGGCATTGCCCATTTTTATTTCTGACCAAACGCCGAGCCAGATAGGGTTGAGATCTCCCGTAAGGGCGGCCTTAAAGTTATCAATAGCGAGGTCGTAATTTCGCTGTTCAAGGAAAAGAAGTCCGAGATGGTAATAGATCCAGGAATTGGACCGGTCGAGCTTCAGCGCGGCCTCGAACTGCTGCTGCGCTTCGACATAATTCCCTTCTTTGAACTGTTCGATCCCTCGGCGAGCGATAGACGACACTCGCAGATCGGGCGAGATACGCAGCAGCTTAAAGGTTGGGTCCACGATAACGGCGAGCGGCCTCCCGTCAGATTCGATGTTAAAATCGGCGGACGCTTCATCCATCTTTACCGTTATCGTCTTCGAGCCACCTTCTCCTTCAGAACGCAGTTGTATATCTACAGGCAAGCGAAGATTGTCGTAATTTTGTTTAATCGTACCCCGCGCCACAAACTTCCCTGCTCTTGTCCTAAGGATCATATAGTCGGACGTAAACTCGGGAACACCTGTGCCTTCGACCCATCGGGCAAAAAAGTAGCGAAGATTTTCGCCCGCCACCTTTGATGAGAACCTCTCGAAATCGTCGATCGAAACCTTCTTGCCCCGAAACTCCTGAAGATAGGTTCTGAGAAGCTGGTCAAATTTGGCCGTACCAAGCGTGTCTCGCAGCAGCCTGAAGACCAAGGCCCCTTTGGCGAACATGATGTGCTGATATGCGACTGACTGGTCATCGAGATTTGCCGGAACACGCAAAAGCGACGCGGTCTGTTCGAACGTCAAAGCCTTTTCGAGAAGTTCGCGCCGAAGAAGTTCGGCTTGTTCCGGGCTGGCCAAACTCTCTCGAAGCGAGAATGCACTGTATTCGGCCAGGCCCTGCGAAAGCCACGCATCGTCAAACGACTTTAGACCCACCGTAAGTCCCCACCATTGATATGCCGCCTCACGCTGCAGCCTTTCTTCGGTTATCGGCCGGGCCTGTTCGAATTGTCGGCTGGAAATGAAAAGGACTCCCGGGCCCGAATAGAATTCGAGGCTTTCGTCATCGATCTGAGCCACGATATACCGCTTGCCCATGTCGGGAAGGCCAAATCTCTCGGTGTAATTTCCAAGCGCTTTGCCGAGTATCTCACCGTACTTAATGGTTAAGGCGTCATTTCCCGGCCGCGTGAAAAATTGGACGTCGTATTCTCCGATCCGCATCGGCCGGTTCACGAACTTTCCGAACGCAAAATTTCCGACCAGGCCGGGCCTCGTTTGAGTAAAGCGAAACTTACCGGGCGCCGGGGCAGCCGATGTATCGCTGAACCCGACGACCTGAAGGCCATTTGGGGCCGTGATGGTTATATCCGACGTGGCAAGGTCGGCAGCATAATCATTAAACGGGAACCACCGGGCCGCGTACATCAGATAGCCCTCTTCCTCACCAACATACGCTAGACGCTTAGTGAGGAGCGGGCCGCCGCTGGGCGTATTCAGAATGCCGCTGTATTTGAATCGCAGCGTATATGGTGTGCCCTTGGGTATATTCTCGCCAAGGTCGATCCTTACACTTGGGCCCAGATCCGTTATGCCAACCTGGTCCTGAACAAAAGTAAGCGAAGGCTGCTGCGGACCGGGCGTGGCTGCCGGCCTAACTCTTGAAACCGGGGTCGCAGCGGGAGCAGGGTTCTCGGTAACACGCGTGATCGATTCGACCTTTAGCGAACCATTTAGTTCGAACGACACCGACCGCGTATCTTCGACCGGAACAAAAGTCACGTCCGTTGTGGCAGTTAACCGGTTCTCGAACGGAACAAGCTGCGCATCGATCTGATAATGCGAAATATCAAACCTGGTCCGTGACGCCTGTTGAGGCATGGCTGCCGAAGCCAAGACGAGTATCAGCGACGCCAGTCCGTAAAACTTACAGTGAAAATATCTCATTTGATAAGCGACAACCTAAAACTTTTCAATTATGCCATTTTTTGATGTTCCGGCGCGGATATTCGTTTGCCGGGAGCCGCATAACATCCCTTTGTTCAAACTGCGGCATTCGACAAATTCCGAACCGCTTCTCTTAGGCTCATCGTTCACGCCCATTGGGCCCGTAACCGAGATAAACAGGGTTAGACATAATCCACGGAGTTCGGTCGAACGGCGGCCCAAGCTGGTCGAGATATACCTCTACACGGTATGCGCCAGGCTCGACGAGGCTCATTTCTATGAAGGTTTCGTTTGAACGCTCAAGAAACTTTTCCCCGTCACGAAACACGACAATACGGCCCGGCAAGGGTGAAAAAACTGCCACACCCTGATTATTGGAGCTCGAACCGTCGGACAAGCGATCAACCGCTCCGAAGCGAAAACCGGTTGGGTCTGCGAGAACATCAAAACCGATGAATGACCGTCCCGACCTCAAGGCATCCAACAGACTCTGAGGCGTGAGCGGCGTACCGGTTTCGATCAGGACATGCTGTCGAACTAGGCGAAAAACGGTCGCATAATCATCGATCTTGAAGTTCAGGAATTTATTTCCCGCATCATCGCCTAACAGGTGAAACCCGATGTTCGAATGCGCATCGGTTCCCGCGATCATTGAGATCTGCCTTTGGGCAGCCACTTCGTCAAACCTCCGTATGTTGTCGTCAGGCCTGCGAAAATAGGTCGCTAAGGTTAACTCGGGATAAGCCGGAAAGGACCAGATGGCGTCAAATAAACCCGTGAAAGGGTTTATGCTCTTGCCGTTGGTGTGGACGCTGAAAACCTCGATGCCGTCAAACGCTGCATCCCACGAGCGAAAGCGCTCAGGGTAAGTAACTATCGAGATCCTTTTTTCCGACCTGAGTTTTTCGACCACTGCATCGGTCGGAAATTTTCGCATTCCGGCGGCTTCTGAGCTTCCTGGTAACATCAGGAATCGATCGCCCGGAGTTGCAGTGTCTATCTCGTTCCCGCCGATGAAGAGTGTCTTACCGTAAAAGCCGTTCAGGGTCAGGGCCGACGTGTCGAACTGGTCTGACCAGTGCTCCGTCATAATGACAAAGTCTAGGTCGTTCTCGTTGGCCGCCGCGATCAGTTCTTCAAAGGTGCCACTACTGTGGCCTCCCAGAGACGTGTGCGCATGAATAATGCCTTTGTATTCGGTAAACCGGGACCCGACGAAGTTAGGGATTTGCTGGTTTCCGACTCTAGTTTGATGAAGTTCAGCAGTTTTCTTGCCAAGCTCGGCGATCTTCCATCGCCGATAGATGAAAGGTACCTGCACCGCCAAAATGACGGCCAATAGAATTAACAGTATCCTCTTGGCTATCTTTTTCATCTAATCGGCAGGTTCAGAGGCCTCGATTCGGCTTGTTTCCTCCAGCCAACCGTGGCGCGTCGTGCCGTGGCCTCTGAGCCTTTTGCGACTCAAAGTCGACGGAGATCGCCCTCTCGGCTATCTCCTTCCCAAATGCGGCCACTTCCTGGTGAAGAGGATCAACGGTGTATTCGTTCAATCCAGCCAGATCGTCAAAAATGGCAACAAGGCCGGTATCAAAAGAACGTTCAAGACGAACAACGTCCGCGCCTACGGAAAGGCTGCGTATCGCCGAGATCCTGTCCGACAGCGATCTCAACCTCGAAATGTGCTCATTCCGCTGATCTTGAGTGGTTTCAGCTTTGTATTTCCAGCAAACGATGTGAGTGATCATTTCGATCTAGATGGCTGCGGCCCATCAGCCCTCAAAGCAAGCGGCCTCTCTAAAAAACAAATACTCTTCCCAATATCAACGAGCTAGAGTTACATACCAAAGGTTTCAAGATCTTACAGAACTTAGCCTGAAGGAATGAGTGGACTTATTCAATCAGGATCCGGATTGCTAGCCATTCAAAGGTCGCTCACACCATTCCTTAGTAACTTTATGCCGGTAGTCGAACATCTTCTCGAGCTTTGGGAATACAATGATCGCAGCGGCAACTCCGCCAAAAATCGGTATAGGCATTTCAAACTCGATCTCGTCGCGAAGAAGGGTCCCATCCGGATGCGGTTCAACGAGATGCCGATGCCGCCAGCTTCGAAACGGGCCCGAAAGCTGGACGTCCTCGAACATACGAGGAGGATCGTAGGCCGTGTGTTCGGCGACCCAACGCGAGGGGACCAAACCTAGCAGCCTTTGTTCGATAATGGCCTGTGATCCTATCTTCGAGATATCCGCCCGCTGTATGATGGTCACGTTCTCTGTAGGCGGAACCAGACGCTCAAAGGCGTCGGGCAGCTCATGAAACGCAAATACCCGCTCTGGCGACGCGCGTATCACACTCTCTTTTGTGAACCTCACTTGAACTTAACATAACACAATGCGAATGATCGTCGCATTGTGTCCCGCGGCTTTGAACATAACGCCATAAATTGCTTTAATTGCCTAGTTTTGCAGAACCGCTCATTTGGAAAGTACATTGATCGATCAGCCAAGTGGCTGTCTTTTGTCTCGGGCCGCTCGACCCAATGCGGATCTATCCGTCCGCTGCAGGCAATGACGTAAGTATGACGGAAACAAGCAAAGATCTCGGCACCTTTTACAACGAACGGGTCTCGCGTGGAAAGATCTGGCAGGTTATCGGCGCATCGTCGCTTGGCACCGTCATCGAATGGTACGACTTTTACATATTCGGCAGTCTTGCTCCGATCATCGCGCCGCTGTTCTATCCGCCCGGAAACGACACGTTTGCTTACATTGCCTATCTTGCAACATTTGCCGTTGGCTTTGTCGTGCGGCCGTTCGGGGCGCTTTTTTTCGGCAGGATCGGCGACATCGTGGGGCGGAAGTACGCATTTCTCGTGACACTGATGATCATGGGCGGAGCGACCGCCTGTATCGGCTTTCTTCCGACGTTTGAGACCATCGGCTATGCGGCACCCGTGATCCTGCTTCTTATCCGTGTTCTGCAGGGACTGGCGCTTGGCGGCGAATATGGCGGTGCAGCCGTTTACGTGGCCGAACATGTTCCCGATAACAAGAGGGGCTTTTACACCTCATTCATTCAGATCACGGCGACGCTGGGTTTGTTCATGTCCCTAGCTGTCATTCTCACCATCCAGAACCTGATGTCGCCAGAGCAGTTTGCCGGAAAGGCCGACGGGATAAGCGGATGGCGGATACCATTCTTGATCTCGATAATCCTGGTCGGCATCTCTCTTTATATTAGGCTGAGGATGGAGGAATCGCCGATCTTCCAGCAGATCAAGAGTTCAGGAATGACGTCGGCGAATCCGCTGGTCGAGGCCTTCACGAAATGGGAGAATCTCAAGCGGGTCTTGATCTCACTGTTCGGGGCCACGGCCGGTCAAGGAGTTGTATGGTACACGGGGCAGTTTTACGCGTTATTTTACCTCCAGTCGATACTAAATGTTACCCCTACGTCAGCCAACTATATCGTTGCGATCGCTCTACTGCTCGGCATGCCGTTCTTTATTTTCTTTGGCGCGCTGAGCGACCGCGTTGGGCGTAAGTGGATAATGCTCGCCGGCTGCCTGCTCGCATTGGTCACGTATATACCGATATACAACGCAATGCAGGCCGCCGCGGGCTCAAATGTGGTCACCGCCTTTTCGCAGCGTGACGCCGCTACGGGCGCTATTAAACTTACTCCGCAGACAATGTCCGATTCGGGCGAATTGAGACCGGCTGAGCGTGTTCTGCCCTACACGAACTTTCGAGACCTTGCCTCGAATCCCACTGCCTGGAAGTTGATTCTGTTGGTGTTTATTCAGGTTATCTGGGTGACGATGGTTTACGGGCCGATCGCCGCGTACCTGGTTGAGGCGTTCCCGGCAAAGATCCGTTATACCGCATTGTCGCTGCCTTATCACATCGGAAACGGCGTGTTCGGAGGCCTTCTGCCGGTCGTCGGCCTTTCGCTCGTCGCGCAAACGGGCAACATCTATGCGGGACTATATTATCCGATCGCGGTCGCTGCGATCACGGTGGTCGTCGGTGCGATCTTTTTGAAGGAGACGCACGGCCATAGAATATGGGAGGAAGTCAGGTCACCTTAAGTTTGGCGTTCAGCAGATGCCAGACCTTGCGCAGGTGTCGCTCTTCCACTCTGATGCTGCCCACCGAAAGGCGCAGCGTGAATTTGCCGTTGAGCTTGGTGTGGGAAAGATATGCCTCGCCCGAGGCGTTTATTTCATTCATCATTCGTTCGTTCAGAGCGTCCAGATCTTCAACGCCCACCGGACACGCCCTGAAACATACCAGAGCGAACGGCACCGGGGCCATTAGTTCGAGATCTTTTGATCCCTCGACCCAAGACGCGAACAATTGTGCAAGACGGCAATGCTCGCGGAGCCGGTCGATCAGACCTTCACGGCCAAAATATCGGATCACGAACCATAACTTTAAGGCTCGGAATCGCCGGCCAAGCTGAATACCGTAGTCCATCCCGTTCTTCACTTTTTCGGCTTCGCTCGTTTTCAGGTACTCGGCTACCAAGGAAAAAGCCTGTTTGAGTACATCCAGGTCGCGGCAGTAAAGCACCGAAAGGTCGAACGGCGTGAACAGCCATTTGTGCGGATTGGTCACAATAGAATCCGCCCGCTCGCAACCTTTGAAATAATGGCGCAGCTCCGGGACTATTGCCGCAGAGCCGGCATAAGCCGTATCCACGTGCAGCCAAACCCCGTGTTTCTCGCAAATATCGGCAACCGTGTCGACCGGATCAACGCTCGCGGTCGAGGTAGTGCCGATCGTCGGGATCACGCAGATCGGCAAATAACCTTTCTCGATGTCCTCTTCGATAGCTTCGGCAAGGCGCTCCGGGATCATCTCGAACCGCTCATTGCACTCGATCTTTCTTAAACTTCGAGTGCCGAGGCCGAGTGTAATGCAGGCCTTATCTATCGAAGAATGAACATGTTCCGAACAGTAAACACGCAAGAGCGGCAGATCCGTGCGGCCGCTCATTCCCTTTTCGCGGATCTGAAAGTTGGCTCGTTCGCGGGCGGCGGCGATGGCATGCATCGTCGAAACTGAGGCGGTGTCATAGATAATGCCTTCGAAATGGTCTGGCAGCCCCATCATCTGCCGAAGCCAGCTGAGCACCACGTCTTCGAGCTCGGCAGAGGCCGGTGCGGTTCGCCAGAGCATCGCCTTCATATCGAATGCGGCGGCTAGCATCTCGCCAAAAATGCCGACAGAAGATGTTGAGGTCGAGAAAAGGCCGTGGAAATTCGGGTGGTTCCAATGGGTCACCGCTGGGAGGATCAACCTTTCCACATCTTCGAGAACGTTGGAAAAGTCTTCGCCCTCTTCAGGCGGAGAGGCGGGCAATTCGTTCTTTAGCCGATCCGGCTCCACCTGCGAAAGCACCGGAAACTGCTCGAGCCGGTTGAAATAATCGGCGATCCAGTCAACTATTCGGTACCCGAATCGTCTGAAGTCTTCTGCGGGCATATCGCCAAGCCGCGGTCGATCTTGAAGGTGGTTCATAGCTTTATCGGATGATAATAGCCGAGACTTGGTGGACAGGCTATCCAAATCGGGTATAATGCACGTCTGAAAACAATTACACGCTTTGCGACGTATCTCCAACGCAAGCAAGGATCCTGTTCCCGGCGTTTTGCCCAAATCGAAATTCTAAAATCCGATCGTTTCTTTGAGGTGAAAATGAATCACAAAGTCTCCAGATATCTATTCGCGACTTTAGCCGTCGTTGCATTGCCCGTTCTCTCATTTGCTCAGGAGCAGGGCCTGGATGAAAGGATCGACGCTGCTTTCAAGCCGATCGCGGACTCGTGGGAGGCATTGGTCTTTTATCAAGCCCCGCTTCCCGAGCCGTTCAATCTACCGATCGTGCTTTACCTTCTTATCATTGGAGCAACGTTCTTTACGGTTGCCTTTGGATTCGTTAATCTGCGTCGTTTCCCGCTTGCCCTTGAGGTGGTACGCGGCAAATACGACGACATCGAGATGGCCCTTGATCCGGATCATAAAGAGCCGCATGCGGACCCGCAGGCGGAGGTCAAGATTAGCGAAGAGGGTGATATCGCACGGACCATCCGAGACGAAGGTCATCACGGGGAAGTGAATCATTTTCAGGCCCTGGCAACGGCGGTATCGGGCACGGTGGGATTAGGAAACATTGCCGGTGTGGCGATCGCTGTCGGCATCGGGGGGCCCGGAGCGACCTTTTGGATGATCGTCGCCGGTCTGCTGGGAATGTCGTCGAAATTCGTCGAATGTACGCTTGGCGTCAAATATCGCGATATCGATTCTGATGGTGTCGTCCACGGCGGTCCCATGTATTACCTCTCACGAGGATTTTCCGAACTAAAGCTTGCTCCGATAGGAAAGGTTCTTGCCGTTATTTTTGCCATCTTCTGTGTTGGGGGCGCACTGGGCGGCGGCAACGCGTTTCAGGCAAACCAGGCAACTACGCAGATCACCACCATGCTTGGCATAGGGACCGGCGGGGCCGCACGAACGGTTATTGGGATCATAATGGCCATTCTCGTCGCGATCGTCATTATCGGCGGGATCAAGCGGATCGCAAAGGTTACGGACAAGCTCGTACCAATGATGGCGATAATATACATAATCGCATCACTTATCATCATCCTTGCACATTTCACAGAAATACCAACCGCAATAGGGATGATCATTTCAGGAGCGTTCACACCCGAAGCCGGTGTCGGCGGGATCGCGGGCGTCATCATCCAGGGATTCCGCCGTGCGGCGTTCTCAAATGAAGCCGGCGCGGGTTCAGCAGCTATTGCTCACTCGGCGGTACGAACAAAGTATCCGGCTAGCGAGGGACTTGTCGCACTTCTCGAGCCGTTCATAGATACCGTTGTCATTTGTACTATGACGGCCGTTGTGATCGTCCTTTTCAATATGAAAGGCGATTTCTTTATGTATGGCGGTGAGATGCTCAATGGTGCCAGAAGCGTAGTGATCGACGGACAGGCGGTCAATGGGGTCGATCTTACAGCCAGGGCCTACAACGATGTTCTTCCAGGATTTAATGCGGTTCTAACGGTAGCCATTGTCTTGTTTGCGTTCTCGACAATGATCTCGTGGTCCTACTATGGCCTGCAGTCTTGGAAATTCCTTTTCGGCCGGTCAAAGGCTTCGGACCTGACCTTCAAGCTGATCTTCTGCGTATTCGTCGTGATCGGTGCGGCCGCCTCGCTCGGCTCAGTGCTTGCATTCTCAGACGCGATGATCCTGGCCATGGTCTTCCCGAATATGATCGGTCTTTTCTTCCTCTTCCCGAGGGTACGTGAGGAGCTTACACGTTACTTACGGGCCATTGGAAAGGGTTAGATCAAGCCACGATCTTTGATCGACTTTGCGGGCCTTCCGAGCCACATCGGGGGCCCGCAAAATTATTCTCAAAATTCTTGCTTTTGCCCCCCGATCCAGCTTGACTACCGAACTGTTCAGGCGTAATTTGCTTTGGCACTTCTCGCTTGTCCGCCGTCCGGCACCAACCCCCAGCTCGAGATCTGTCTTTCGATTCTAATGTTTTCGGAGAAACAGGTATGTCACTTTTTGCGACAAAACCGATCAACCAGATAGTTGCCGAAGCTGCTGAGACCGGCACACACACGTTGAAAAAGTCACTTAGCGCTCTTGATCTGACAATGCTCGGGATCGGGGCGATCATCGGAACGGGCATCTTTGTTCTTACAGGCCAGGCCGCGGGCAAACATGCCGGCCCGGCCGTGGTCATATCGATGGTTCTCGCCGGCGTGGTGAGCGCCTTTGCCGCCCTTTGTTATTCCGAATTTGCTGCGAGCGTGCCTATCGCGGGCTCTGCCTACGCGTACGGCTATGGCACGCTGGGAGAATTCATTGCCTGGATCATTGGCTGGGACCTAATTCTTGAATACGCTTTCGGCGCGGCAACTGTCGCCGTCGGATGGTCGGGTTATGTTGTCAGCTTTCTAAAGGATGTCGGTATCAATTTTCCCCCAACACTTGCTGCACCTCCTGGACAAACCGTCACACTTGCGGATGGCTCTACGGTGACCGGGGTCTTCAATCTACCTGGAGCCTTGATCGCCGTTGCGGTGACCCTGCTCCTCATCCGAGGCATAAAAGAGTCCGCGACCTTTAACTCGATGATCGTTCTGATAAAGGTATTGGTCGTTGTGCTATTCATTGTCGCTGGTATCGGATTTGTAAATTCAAGCAACATCGGCATCGGATGCGGCCCGGGAGATCCTGGCTGTGCGACCTTTATGCCGTTCGGCTTCAGCGGTGTCGTTACCGGCGCGGCAGTGATCTTTTTTGCGTACATTGGATTTGATGCAGTTTCGACCGCGGCGCAGGAAGCAAAGAATCCACAGCGGGATATGCCGATCGGAATTCTTGGTTCGCTAGCGATATGTACGGTGCTTTACATCTTGGTTGCAGGCGTGATGGTGGGCCTGGTCGATTACAAGCTGCTTACCAATGCAGCGGCTCCGATCGCGGTCGCTATCGACGAAGCCGTAAAAGTATCAGCAGGCACAACGATGGGGGCCGCCCTTGCCGCATTCCCATTCATCATCAAGGTCGGAGCGGTTCTCGGCCTGAGCTCGACCATGGTTGTCATGGTCATGGGCCAGCCGCGGGTTTTTTATTCAATGTCAAAGGATGGCCTGCTGCCCAAGTGGGCCGCTAAGGTACATCCTAAATTCCGAACTCCTCACGTTACGACGGCCATCACGGGTGCCATCGTGGCGATCCTGGCGGGTTTTGTCCCGATCGGGCTTCTTGGCGAACTGGTCAGCATCGGAACGCTCTTTGCTTTTGTGATAGTTGCAACCGGGATCATCATTCTGCGGTCATCGAATCCAGCTCTCCATCGCCCGTTCAGGGTGCCGCTGGCCCCATTTATCCCCATTGCCACGGTGCTATCGGCGGCCTACCTGATGAACAGCCTGCCGCTCGACACGTGGATCCGCCTGATCGTGTGGATGTCGATAGGCCTGGTCATATACTTTGCTTACAGCTATACGCACAGCAAGCTCGGCAACGCAAAGAACGTCGATGGGAACCTTGAGGTTCCTGCGGCGTACCAGCCGCCAATCGCAGCGATGATCGCTATACTCCTGGCGATCGGGTTGACCGTATGGCAAGTGTGGGGAGCAAATTGGGTCGAGATCGCGGTAAGGAGCTTTGCCTGGGCGGTAACGGGGGTTTTGGTGGCCGTTCTCATGTACGGCAAGGGCGACCGTTCGGCCGGCAGGGATCGAAGAACCAGAAACCTGGGTCTCGTTTTGACGTTGGCTAACCTGGCCGTTTGGCTGGGGATCACTTATTGGTTCTTTGCGCATTACGCCGAACTGCACGCAAGATAGCAACGTGCTGCTCAACTGAGACCGGAAGGGCAGTTCACACAAGCACTGCCCTCTCGAAAAGGTTTTTGCGACCTGCTTGCAGGCTGCGGCTCTTGTACAAGGCCCAAAAGGTTAGGAAAAGAGACCTAAAAAGGCTGCCGATCGGTCAGCAGCCCGTAATTATCCATTTGTTCTCACTTTCACTGCGCCGGGAATTCAAACGGGAGATCGTTAGGAAGAGCCTCGGCATCAACCTTTGCGAGAGCGTCCTCATAGATCACGATCTTTCCATCGGCCTCTAGCTTCCGCCGCAAGCCGGCCATGTAGTCCATGAAAAACTCTCCGCGCTTCCGATCGAGCAGGTCGTCCCTCAACATGTCGCTCTCCGTCGCAAATTCTTCCATCTTCACGTCTTCACGTTTGTTCACGCCGACGATCATCCAGCTGTCTCCGACATATAGTGGGCTTTTCATCACATCGCCGGTGTTCATTCCAAACAATGCGTCCTCGAGGGCCTTGTTCGTCGAGGCAGTTGGGCCGGTGCCCAACGGTGATCCCAGTGAATAACTCTTTGCCTCGAGTACCTTTAGATTTTTCGAACCGGCCACGCTCGAAAGGGCCGAAAGGCTGGAAGCACCGGCGGCCACTTGGTTCGCTATCTCCTGGACCATCGAACGAGCTTTTTCCAGTTTGACCGACTCAACCACTTGCGCCCTTACCTCTTCGAACTCCGAGTCTCTCGGGTCCTTCTTATCCACGAGCAGCGGCACAGCAAAGCCGTTCTGGATCGGGATCTTTGCTCCGACATCATTCTGGTTTTCGAGCGGGAGGATCCCTTCTTCGAACTGAGGGGAGTTGCCGATATTCGGCACATCGTCGCCCGGTTTGACGTAGGCTGTTTCTCGGACCATCTCAGCCACATTCATATTTGCCTGTACGGCAAACTCGGCGGCGGTTTTCTGTACATCCTTGCTCTCTTTCAAAGCGGCAGAGATCTTTTCGGCCAGTTCGGCCGCTACCGTGTAGGCCCGGCGGTTTCGAAGGCTGACGTCAAGCTCTTTCTTTGCCATTTCGAAAGTCTTCGGCACGTCCTCGCCACGCCGCAAGATGAAATACCGCCCTTCATAAGGAATCGGTTCGGTTACGGAACCCGGGGCCATTTTTATCAGAGTCTGATACGGATCAGTTGGATTATTGAGGTTTTCACGAACCGGACCGCTCAGCCTTCCGCCGTTGCGTGCGGTCACAGGGTTTTCCGAGCGGCCTTTCGCCACATCTGCAAATTCGGTTTCCGTCACAAATCGGCTTTTCTGGATCAGATCTTGGTAAATGGTCGATGCCTTGTCATAAACCTCTTTGTCCTGGTTCGGATTCGGGATCCGCAGCACGATCTCCTGACCGTAAACCCCTGCTATCTTCTTATCTTCCGGGAGCTTGTCAAATTCTTCCTTTAACTCAGCGTCGGTGAGATTGAGCTTTTCGCCGATCTTCGCGGTATTCACAAAGATGTAGCGGATCTTCTTCTGCGGGGTGTCGATATAATACGCTGCCTTATTCTTTTCAAAATAGTCCCGCAGCTCCTGGTCAGTCGGCGTGATCGTCTGGGCAAGATCGGTGGCGTTCAACGAAACATACGAAAGATCGAACTTGGTCTTCTTTCGCTTAAAGGCTTCGAGCAATTCTTCTTCGGAAACAGTTATACCCGCCGTAAGGAACGACCGCAGCTTCATCGCGCTCAGGCCGTCGCGTACCTTCTCTTCGAACGCCGAAATGCTGCCCTGTTCTTCTATAATGCTGGCTTCATACATCGCCTGGTCAAACGGCTTGCCATCGGTCGGGGTCATATCCCGACGAATGACGGCCGCGACCTCGGCATCCGATGCCGTCAGGCCGAGCCTCGCCGCCTCGACCCTGGCGATCCGCGAGCTGATAGTATTGTTCAGGATCTCCTTTGCGGGCAGGGCCATTCCTTGCTGCCGGCGTTTCATTATTTCTTTCTGACGAGCCAGTTCGCCTACGGTAACATTCTCGCCGGATATCCTGGCCGCCGCTTCCTGGCTGTTTATCAATCCTGCTCCGATGGCCGGATCAGTCGGCTTATAAAACAGCACAAGGCTCAGCACCATTACGGATGCGAACGTCAAAAGAACGAAATTACGCGTTTTTTCCAATCGGGTGAAGAACTTTAACATCTCAGTATCTGGATCGAATCAATTAAGAACTAAAAAAGCTAAACGTAAACTGTACCAAAAATGCTTTCGGCAACCAATTTGCGCGTCTCGATTGTCGCCCGTCTCGGCACGTTCCGAATTGTATCTTTTCGATGCGGATATTTCCGGACCGGTCGCCTGCACTTTAATAAGAGCGGTCGAGCAGGCAGCAAATATGGAACATAAACTTACAAAGGGCCATTTTTCCCAAAGAATTCAGACTTCTGCGCAAGCGTCTTGCCTTTTTAGGACCGTTTATTGAATTATTTAGAACGACCGGCCAAACGCTATGTCAAACCCAGTCATAAAAACCGCAGGCATCGTTGTCAAACCGAACCATGAGGATGCATTGCGCACGGCCTGGGAATTGTCCGAATGGCTCAGTGAGAGAGGCGTTGGTGTTACGGGCGAGCCATTTGTCGAGACGGCCCGGCCCGGCGAGGCCTCGCAAGGGGCCGCAGCGACCGACGGCAGGCTCGACGCGGAATTGATGATCGTTCTTGGCGGCGACGGAACGATGATCTCGACCGCCCGACTGATCGGTGATCGCCAGGTGCTTGTAATGGGTGTGAATTACGGCAGCCTCGGCTATCTTACGGAGTTTCGGATCGAAGAAATGGTCCCGGCGCTCGAGGCGATCTTGGCTGGGGAATATGAGATCGACAGTCGTGTAATGCTACGTGTCGGTCATTTTCGCAATGAGGAACTTTTGGCCGCCGGGCGTGTTCTCAACGACGTCGTCATAAATAAAGCCGCCCTTGCCCGAATCATTGAGATCGATGTTTCGCTGAACGACCAATACGTAAACTCGTTCAGGGCGGATGGGCTGATCGTCGCAACACCAACGGGCTCAACGGCATACAATCTCTCTGCCGGCGGGCCGATAGTGTATCCCTCGATGAACGCGATCGTCGTAACTCCGATCTGCCCGTTCACACTGACAAACCGGCCGATCGTCGTGCCCGACAGGGCAGAGATCGAGCTCAGGCTTGTACACGAGAACGAAGGTGTCGTCTTGACGCTCGACGGCCAGATCGGCTATCCAATGGAGACCGATGACCGGGTGGTGATCCGCAAAAGCAGTACGACTTTCAACCTAGTACAACCGCCGAACCGGAATTACTTCGATGTGCTTAGGAATAAGCTCAAATGGGGAAGGTAAAAATAGTCAACTAAGCAGAGACGGCTGATCTCCATCCTCAGGGTCAAATCCATCGGGAAACCACAGACAAGCATTCAGATCGCACCTTCCGCTTTTACTGAACCCAACACCTTCAGATTCGAGGATCTCCTGCTGCAAGTTTAGCGGCATCGTCAGGCGGCCGGTCGAGCATTTACCCTGAGCATTGATGACCCTCTGCCATGGGACATCATCGCCCGCCCCGTGCATAACATATCCCACCGTCCTGGCGGTGTATCCTTCACCGAGGATCCCGGCGATCTGCCCGTAGGTCATCACGCGGCCGGTGGGTATCTGCCGGACGATGGCGAAAACGCGTTCGCGGTAATCTTTTTGATCTTTTAGGCTCAAGAAAGTAAAACCAGGACTTCGGACCTATCGATGCCTGCCAGTGATGATAATGATGAGTTTACTATGAAGCCAAAAGCTACTCGGCCAATTTCAGAAAAGTCCGTGCCGGGGCTCCGTCGCCGCCCCCGCCTTCGTATTTAAAAGGCAGACATATGATCTCGTAATCGCCCGGTTCGATCTCGCGAAGGTCAAGCCCTTCGAGAATAACGACCTCTTTCTCAAGCAGAGCGATATGTACCGGGTGGCCCGGCGTCCCGCTTTTTTCGATCGACAAATAGTCGATGCCGACTAGGACGATGCCTCTCTCGACCAGCATTTTCGCTGTGTCCAGCGTGATGTAAGTAAAGTCGCTCCGAAATCCCGTTTCGGGTTCGGACCAGAAGGCTGAGTTTCGCGTTTTGAAAAGAACGCGTTCTGCGTTGCCGATACTGCCGAGATGTCCCGGTTCAATAGCGACAACTGATTTGTCGATCTCTATTACCCGGCAAGGGCCGATCAGCCTGTGCGGATCCAGTTCGTGAACACGCCTCGCTCCATCAATGAAATGGTTCGGTGCGTCCACATGGGTAGCCGTATGGACGCCAAGCCGGATCTCTGAGACATTGGCCGCATCGCCATTCGCCATAGACATAAACGACGACACTGCCACTGACGGATCCCCAGAATAGATCGGTACGTTTTCGCTGACTGCTACGGTTACGTCGAAGATCTTCATTTGAGCAGAGTGAATTTCACAGCCGTATCCGGAATGGGTTTTGCCGCGAACGCTTTTCCCGAAGCTACCCATTTCGGTCGGCTTTCCGTGCCGCGATTGAGGAATTTCTGGGCAGAGATCGCCGGAACCGGACCCGGCGACGCCGTTAGTTTATAGCTTCTGTCACAATATTTACCAGGTGCAAGGTTCTCGCATTCATTCGTATAGGCCAGGTATGTGCCGAGGCTCACGATCTCACTATCACCTATTTCGATGATCGTCACGCTGCTGCCCGTGTAGCCTTGATGCATTCCGCCGCCGGTCTCAATTATCAATTCGGCCCGTCCGTTGCGGTTGAGGTCAGGGGCTTTACTGATCTCAAGGTTCCATCCGCCTTCTTCAACAAAATGAGCGACGACCCGGCCACTCTCGAACACGCCGATACCGTTGTTTGCAAAACCGTTCCCGGTTTGGCAGAGCTCGTAAACGATCACCCTTTGAAGCGACCCCGGCCTGGTAAAAGAACCATCCAACGCGCCGATGATGTTGAGTTCGCCACCGTTACAGGATTCGCTTGCCTCCCAATGGGCAACCGCCTTCGGCACGAGCTTTTCACGCACGAGACGCTCGTCAGCCGAAACAGGATCGATCTCTGCGGCTTTCGCCGCGGGGTCATAAATAACGAATGCGCCTTGGCCTAGAACACTCCCGGCAGCAGACAATAAAGCAATGGCTATCGTGATGACGAACGATCGAGTCATATTTTGTGAAGCATAACTAAATCCAGCCTGCTTCACAACGTTTGCGCTTGTCGGCAAATTGCTTGTACGCTGTAAGTTATGGAGATCCAACGAGAAGAGCATGGGCGGAAGGGCGCGTTTTTTATTGAAGAGAATGGCGAATGGCTCGCCGAGCTTTCATACATCCGTAACGGGCCCAACACGATGGTCATAGATCACACCGAGGTTGTTGAAGATCTTGCGGGACAAGACGTCGGCCGCAAATTGGTGGACGCCGCTGTTGCATTCGCCCGCGAGAATGGGCTAAAGATCAGGCCGCTTTGCCCATTTGTTAAGAAGGTGATCGATTCCGACACTGCGCTCCAGGATGTCCTGGCCTAAAACTTCGGCTTGAATGAATACGCAAACTCCGCGACTGGCTGCCTCGAGCTACTCAAACACGGCACCGCTGATCTGGAGCTTTCTCTACGGGTCGAATCATGGCAAGGTCGAGCTTGTCCTTGACAATGCTCCGTCACGCTCCTCCGAGTTACTTGAACAGGGTCGTGTCGATGCGGCTCTGGTGCCCGTGATCGCGTCTCAATTCATTGACGGTATCAACGTGGTGCCAAGCGTTTGCGTCGGCGCTAAAGAGCGGGTTAGAAGCGTTTGCCTGGTCACACAGGGCAAAGGTCCGGAAGAGGTCAGATCGGTAGCGCTCGACGTTTCATCACGTACGTCAGTGGTCCTCACAAAGATCATATTTCGTGAATTCTTCGGCTTCGAACCGAAATGGCGCGATGCAACCCCGAATATCGATGCGATGCTTTCCGAATCTGACGCTGCGCTGCTGATCGGCGACCCGGCTCTTGCCATCTCGCGTTTTGAATCTGGCGCTTCAGATCCATATCTAAAGTCTAGCTTTCCAGATCTGAGAACATTTGACCTTGCCGAACTGTGGCACCGGCATACGGGTCTTGGTTTCGTTTTTGCGATGTGGATGACGCGGCACAAAACACTTCGGATAGATCTTGCGGCGGCACGTGACGAGGGCTTAGTCCATATTGAAGAGATAACCGGCAATTACCGAGGCCAACTCCCGCTAGGGGACGACGAGATGAAAGAGTATTTGACCGCGAATATATCTTACGAACCGGACGAATCGATGCGGAAAGGAATGGATTTGTTCTTCAGACTCGCGGAAAAGAACGATCTGATCCCATCGGTGAGATCGGTAAGCTATCTCGATCAGAGTATCCCTGATTGAGTCAGCAGCAGCCAGCCGGCCACGATCACAAATACGATCAGGCCAATGTCTGTTGTACCCATTTCTTCCTGCGGTTCGTTCATATGTGCAGCATGCCACGCCAACAAAAGATAGGTCTAATTGACCGCAAGTTCCGCTTAGCCAAAGGGAGCCGGGTAAAATTGAGGAGAGCTGGACAGGATCGAAGCAGCTCAAGATTTACATCAAGCCTGAATTTCGACTATGACTTTCGCAGAAAGATCAGAAAAGTGGGCGCTTCAGTTCCTTAGTGAGCTGTTCGTAGATGATCTTGCCGTCGTTCTTTTTGATGTGTTCGACGAATATCAAGGCCGTGTGGATGCGCTTATCAATATCATTGATCGTGCCGATGTGATACATCATTGAACGCTTCTTTCCCGGCGTGAGTTTCTCAAACATCTTCTCGCCGTCCGGGTCCTGGTTCAAAACTTCCTGCAGTTCTTCCGGCATTGGCATTCCGTATTTGCTATCGTCCTTTTCCAGGACGATATCGACCTTCTGGCCGACCTCAAGGCCTAGTTCGGACCGCCGTTGTTTATTGACCATTATGTAAAAGATGTCGCCCCAAGGCATAAGCGCGCACGGAAAAGGCTCGCCGCCCTTGATCGTGCAGATAATACGGCGTGAGCTGCCCTCAAACTTAAATTTGTTGGCCGTTTCCCGATCGACAACAAGGAAGTGCCAGCCGCCGCCTTGTTCGGAGGCGTTCGTGAATAGAGCCTTGTATTTAAGCCGCTTCGCTGCCGTTTTCATCGATCGTCAGCCGTCCGGAAATTGTAATCTAAGTAACCTCGAATCATTCTAATAAATTGCCCTTCGTTTTGATAAGATTGTAGCAGGAGCTCGGATGGAAAGTTCTATACAACCAATACTTGATAAAGCGCTCGCCGGCGATAGATTGACCGTTGAGGATGCGGCCGATCTGCTCGGATCGAATGACTTCGTCCGCATCGGGCTTGCCGCAGATGAGATACGAAACCGTAAGAATGATCCGGGGGTCGTTACCTACATCATTGACCGCAATATCAACTATACGAACGTCTGCAATGTTGTCTGCACTTTTTGTGCCTTTTATCGGCGGCCGGGGAAGCCGGACACGTACGTTCATTCGATCGAGGAGATCTGCACTCGGATCGATGAGACGTTCGCTCTTGGCGGTACCGGCGTGCTGATGCAGGGCGGGCTGCACCCTGACTTTAATATTGAATGGTACGAGGACTTGCTCTCGACGCTGCACGCGAAGTATCCGAATTTTCAGCTGCATTGCTTTTCCCCGCCTGAGATCCACAACATCCATTTAATAAGCGGCCTGGATTACGAGACTATCTTGCGGCGGCTGAAGGCGGCTGGGCTGAATTCTATGCCCGGCGGCGGGGGCGAGATCCTTGATGACGAGGTCCGAAAGCGGGTCTCTACCAAGTGCACGACCAACGAATGGCTTGACGTGATGCGCGCCGTGCATAAGATCGGGCTGATCTCGACGGCGACGATGATGTTCGGCATCGGCGACCGCCTCGAGCACCGTGTCCGCCATCTTGAACGCGTCCGGCAGGTTCAGGATGAGGCATTGGCGGCAAAAGAAACTGATCCGAATTACGGCGAATTTACGGCATTCATCCCGTGGACGTTTCAGCGTGAGAACACTGCGTTGGGCCGTAAGATCACCGAAGAACCGACCGGCATCGATTACTTGAAAATGCTAGCAGTCTCGCGGCTGTTTCTAGATAATATCCAGCACATTCAGTCGTCGTGGCTAACGCAGGGCATCCGGCTCGGCCAGGCAGCCTTGCGTTTCGGCGCTGACGATATGGGCTCGATAATGATAGAGGAAAACGTCGTTTCCGCGGCCGGAGGGGATAACAAGGCCAACGAACGTGACCTCCGCTACCAGATCCGCGAAGCCGGCTTCCGCCCTCAACAGCGTGACATTCTTTACAACTTCATCAACCGCACAGATACCGAATCGCTCGACCAAAGCGATTCGCTGAAACTAAAGCAGTTAAGCGTAGCGTTCGCGGATTAGATCGGAATCGCATCAAATTACCACGCTCGTTAGTAGCCGCAATATTGTAATATCTGCCTTTACACGGCAGAAAAAATGTTTAGGGGGTAGTTCAATGATTTTCAACGGGCCGCTCCGGATCATCCAAAGATCGCTAATGCTTGGATCGTTGATCATGATCCAGACGTTCGGTTCTATTCTGGCTCAACCGGTCAAAGCAGAGATGGTTGAACTTCAGATTACGGGCTACTGGACTGAAAAGGGGTTTAAAGTGATCGATCCGTCGGATCGGTTGTTCGACCCTGCAAATCCAAAATTCGATGGCAAGGTTTTTGGTGTAGCTCCATCAAATGGAAATCTCACAATTCGGTTACTTGTGAACACCGATGGAGCAGTTCATTTCGCGAAGGGATCAACTTACAAGGCAGTCGATTCTAGAGACTACACTCTCGCTCATGATTTCTATGGTTATCGTGAAGTGGCCTTGGTTGACGGTGTTTATTCGTTTGGCAATGCAATTTGGAGATCAGATGGTATTGTGGCGGGACTAGAAGGCCCCGATCGTGTAAAGGCGGCACTCTGGACCGACGTTGACATTACCCGATCAGACCCCAAACGACTGTCATTCCGGATGTTTGGAAAGGCCGAAGGGCTCCAGGCAGATCTCTTCTTTGGCTCACGAACCCCAAGCTCAATAGGCGGCCAATTCATTGTTTGGGAATATTACCAAGGTGAAGAGATCCGCTCAGATAGCTACTCTGCTAAGGCGACACTGATCGGTCGTTAGGAATTCCTGTCAATTAGCTATCTCCAGGCCTCAGACATATGTTGACGAGCAGCTCGATCCAAGAAGGCGCAAACGGCTCAATGTGGCGATTTGCCCATGGGGCCTGTTCTGGGTGACCCTTGTCGCGGTTGCCATCATTTTCTCCCTTGTCCCCTTATGGCTGCAAAACTGATCGCCGCGCTCCTCAGTTTTCTGACCAGCGTTGCCGCTGGTGCCACATCATTTTTTGTCCTGCTAATGGCACTGAACGGTTATCGCGAAGCCGAAGCTTCATTTGGCATCGCTGCCTTTCTTCTTCTTTGGGCGGCCGCCACAATGGCCGTGACCGTCTCTTCGATCCTTTTTGTGGGCGCTCTTTCAAAAAGAAAATTTAGCGGAGCGGTGTCGGTAATTATCTCTGTAGCGATCGCGGCCGCTATCCTGTTCATCTGCAACGGTTTATTTGTTCTTATCGGTATTGCTGGGGCAGGGTTTTTTCGTACGGGGAAATAGGTCACGAGTCGAGCCTTCAAAAGGGACCCGGTTGACATAAACTGGAATTCCCCTTATTTTTGCCTTATTCAAAAACAATGGGCATAAGAAATAAACTGAAAGATCTCTTTCGAGATACGCTGCTGTATCGAAAGCTCGGGACTCGGCTTTCAATCCTGAAAGGCCGTCGTTACGATCGCAAACACGGCATCCACACAGCCCCGGAAGTTTATCTGCACGAACTTTCGATAGACAGTCCTCACGTTAAGTTTGGCGGCAACTATTCGGGGACCGAACCAAACTATTTTCGACAGATCGTAAGCGATCTGGATATCGATGTCCGTGACTTTACGTTTATAGATTTCGGGTCGGGTATGGGACGTGCCTTGTTTCTCGCATCTGAGCGGCCATTTAAGCGCATCATAGGGGTCGAATTCGCCCGGGAGCTGCATGAGATCGCGGAGAACAATATTAAGAATTTCCGATCGCCCGATCAGCAGTGTTTCCAGATCGAGGCAGTCTGCACGGACGCGACAAAGTTCGAATTGCCTGACGGGCCGCTCGTTTGTTATTTTTTCGATCCATTCGAGAAAGAAGTTTTTGAAAAGGTGATCAGAAATCTCGAAGAGGCTATCGAACAGGATTCACGTGAGATATACGTATTATATTCAAATCCGCAGTCGAATTATCTGTTCGAGGAAAATCCGGCATTCGAGCAGGTTGACCGCGGCCCCTGGCACACCTTGCATAGGCTGGTTGCAGCAGTGAACAGCCGATATGCATGGCCATTTGCGGCCTTCACAATGATGGAACACGCGATTCACTGAGCTTTGTTCGGCGTCGCAGAATAATTGTGTTGGAAGGGGAAGATCTTTCTTGCTCGCATTCTCAAACAGGAACTGATGGCAAAGGATCCTCAAAATTATTCAGAATTTTGGGACTTCTACGTTCGGGAACACAGCAAGCCAATGACGCGGCTTCTGCATTTCGTCGGGACCTCCCTGGGTTTGATCATTCTTGTATGGTTCATTTGGCGAGGAACCTGGTATTACTTTCCGCTATCGCTTTTCGTCGGTTATGGTTTTGCGTGGTTTGCTCATTTCGTCATCGAAAAGAACCGCCCTGCAACTTTCAAATATCCTTTCTGGTCCTTTATTTCAGATTACAAAATGATGTGGTACATGGCCACAGGCCGTATGTCCGGCGAAGTTGAGCGCACGCGACAGGTGTCTGGAAACTAAACACTCCGTTCCTATTTTCTTTCTGAGGCATGTTTGATCGCCTCGACCTTATCCTTCAGCTCCGTCAGCAAGTTACACATCTTATCAGTTTTGTCCAAAGCTTCTACCAAGTTGTAGTTGCGCCCCGTTCTTGGATTTCGCATTCGCTGAAGGCGAGCAACCGTCTGCTGCATTCCGGCCCGTTTGCAAGGATCAAGCAATGCCGCACCGATCTGATAGATACCACCGATCGCTTGCACCGAACCAGCAGGGATAGGCCCGCCTGCGACCGCTTCGGCCGCGGCCCCGGTAACCGCGGCGACCCATTGTTCAACGGTTTTTCCAAGAATGTCGGGTATTATCTTATCTATAACCGCGTCAAATCCGCCCGGAACATCCTTGAATTGCGATGAGGAGATCAAACCGAGGCGTTTGATATTATCGAGCAGATATTCGCGATTCTGAGCAAGCCGTTTACGAGCCTCTTCCTCATTTCTTCGCTGGTTTGCGGCCTGTTCTTTCGCTCGCTCGACAGCCGCAAGCTCATCTGCTTTGCGTTTCTCTTTAGCCGCTATCGCTTCCGATTCGCGGCGGCAGCGATCTGCTATCTCTTTAAGGCAGCGTTCATATTCTGCGACGGCGGAAGCAGCTGCAGCTTCGGCGGAGGCCGCGGACGAGGCCGCCTCGTTTGCTCCTCTACGGGCTGTGGCTGCAGCGGCCCGAGCGGTCGCTGCTTCCTGCCGTTTTGCTTCGGCTTCTTTTTTCAGTTCAGCTTCTCTGGCCAACCTTTCTTCACGCGCTTTCTTTGCTGTTAGCTCATTTGCGCGGCGCTGATGCTCTGCGACCGATATTCGTCCGGCCGCGAGATCAGAATTATTCTTCTGTCTCAATCGTTCTAAAAATGCGATATCGGCTGATGAATACTCCTGGCCATTGACCCTTGCGGCGTAATCTGAAGAAGCTGGTTCCGCCAGTTTTTCTGCCGCTGCTGCATCCTTCTCTGCGGCTTCCGCAGATCGTTCCGCGGCTTCTGCACGCACGTCAGACCGGCTTGCTTTCTCTTTTTCAAGGGCAGCGGAATCGGCAAGCGATGTTGGGCGAGACCGTAAAACGTCGCAATCGGCGGCCTTTTCCGGACATGGGCCCTTAAGGAAACTATCCAAGATCACATTGAAACTAGCTTTGCGGTCGCTTGTCGTACCCTCAGTCTGGACGGAAGGTTTTGGCGGAATTGGTGAAGGTGGCGGCGGCTCTGCAGCAGGAGTCTGCTGAGGAGGATCTCGCGGGGTGACATTCAGCTGGATCTGCAGTACCTCATGATCCTGCATACACGTTGGTTCGTTTTTGCAAGTGCGACAGACGACCGTCACCTGGCCTTGATGCACTCCTGCAGTCAACCCGACAGTACTGAATCGGACCGGAACATCAACGGTCTGTTTGCCTGTGACCTCGACCTGAGGGCGTTCGATCTGAAGGAACGGAGCATTAACGGTTTGAAGCTGGAACGTATGGCGATTCCTGCATTGATTGACGACGGAGATATTACTTGCCGCCGAACTTTCCTGCTGCATTGTCACAGCCCAAGGAGCCGCGGGCTGCTGCCCTACCGCAAAAACCCCAAGGATCACTACCGCGGCAAACGCTGAAACGAACCTCGACATAGGTGCGACCTCCAAGGTTTTGATCGGCACGATTCTATCATAGGTTGTCAAAGCACAGTTCTTACTAGACCGCTCCATGAATCGACGCGGGGTTTGCGCGCCATATGTTTTATTCTGATTTTTTCGTATCATTTCAGCATATGGCAGCGGAAGAATTGGTTAAGGTTAATCCAACGGCCCTCAGCTCGACCATCGAGTTTCTGACGGCAATGATCACACCCGCACTGCTTATTTCTGCAACGGGTTCACTCGTGCTTTCGACATCGACTCGGCTTGGCCGGGTTGTCGACCGCGTCAGGGCTCTCGAGGTGAGGCTGGGTGAAATAATCTATGCCGTGGACAAGGCGGCGATACCGCTTTATGAAAAGCGGGTCGAGGTGATCGTGGACCTGCTGGACAAGGTCACAAGCCGCTCACGTTTGCTTCAGCGAGCGATGGGCGCTTTTTATTACGGGCTCGGGTTTTTTGTGTTGACGAGTGTAACCATTGCCGCGGCCGGCATTTTCAACACCTATCGCTGGCTTCCAATACCGATAGGAATTGTAGGGATAATGTTCCTCTTTTACGGCAGCATTTTGATGCTGCTTGAGACCAGAATGGCCACCGCGACCATCAAGGCCGAGATGGACTTTACATGGGAGTTGGCGCGGCGGGTGGCCCCGAAAGAGATCGTAAGCAAGTATAAAGGATTTGAAACAGGTGAGTTTGCCCCAAAGACCGAGGTATCTAAAACTCTTGGCGGAGAATAAGCTCGAAGAGCGGGTTCACGCTCTCGAAGAGATGCTTCGCTCATGCACGGTCTGCCCGAAAGATTGCGGCAATGACCGGCTGAGTGACGAGATCGCCGCCTGCTATTCGGGCCGGCTGCCGATCGTATCGAGCTATACGGCGCATTTCGGCGAAGAGCCCTGTTTATCTGGCACTCGCGGGGCCGGAAACATCTTTTTCGGCAACTGCAACCTTCGCTGCGTCTATTGCCAGAATTATCAGATCTCGCAGACCTGGAAAGAACAGCGGAAGAATGAGATCACTCACGATCGCCTTGCCGAGATGATGCTCGAACTTCAGGAACGCGGCTGTCACAATATTGGTTTTGTATCGCCGACACACTTTGCCCCTCAAATGGCACGTGCCATTCTGATAGCCGCCAAGAATGGCTTGCGGCTGCCCATCGTTTACAACACGAACGCGTATGATTCTGTTGAGGTGCTTCGCCTTCTCGACGGTATAGTCGACGTCTATTTGCCCGATCTGAAATACGCCGACGCTGATGCGGGTTTCCAATATTCGAAAATTCGCGATTATCCGAAATTCGCGCGTGCCGCGATCAAGGAAATGCACCGCCAGATGGACTCGGAGCTTGTTTTCCATGATGACGGATCATTACGACGCGGCCTGTTGATCCGCCTACTCGTTCTGCCCAACGACATCGGAGGCCTCGAACAGAACCTCCGCTGGATCCGCGACGAACTCGGCCCAAAGACTGCAATATCGCTGATGGCGCAATACTACGCCACGAACAAGGCCACCACCGACCCGCGGTACATCCTGCTTTCCCGACGAATTTCCGAACGTGAATGGTTCGAAGCCGTCTCGCTGCTGGACGAGCTCGGGATTGAAGAAGGCTTTATGCAGGAGTACGAATCGGCCTCGCACTACTACAGGCCGGATTTTTCAGATAAGGACAAGCCGTTCAAAGACATTCGGGATTTCGAAAACAAAGGCGTGAGCATCAGCGGTTGTTAGTGTGCTTCTTATTAATCTGATTATGAAAACTGGCGAAATGGCACCCGAATTCACTTTGAAGGACGGCGACGGCAATGACTGGACCTCAAGTAATTACAAAGGACATACAGTCGTACTAATTTTTTATCCGGCGGATAATTCGCCGGTTTGTACGAAGCAGCTGTGTTCCATGCGAGACCATTGGTCGGAGTATCAGGCGACGGGCGCGGAGGTCGTCGGCATCTCGACCGATTCGGTCGAATCGCATAAGGGGTTTGCGGAAAAGAATGAACTTCCGCTGAGGCTTCTGTCGGACCCTGATGGCAAGGTCTCGGCGGCGTATGGGATGAAGTCGTGGCTGCCTGGACGGTCAGCCCGCGGCGTGGTTGTGATCGATAAAGAAGGGAAGATCGCTTATCACAAGGTGCAGGCTGTCAGCCTCTTTCGTCCGGCGGACGAAGACGTACTAGCCGCGATCAGGACGGTGAATTAACCGCAGCGGACACGCAGCCCGCGAGGGAAAAGCTGCTGCTGTTGCCTCGGTGCTCTCTGTGTTCTCTGTGGTAGAATCCCCCTATGGCTTTATTCGGCGATAAATTCAAGTGTGTCCGCTGCGGAAAAAAGAACGAACCTCTCGGCTTTGCTCCTGTCCCGACTGAGCTGGGGCAAAAGATCGGTTCAGAGGCCTGCAAAGACTGCTGGGCCGAGTGGCAAAAGAAGCAGATGCAGCTGATCAACCACTTTGGGCTGGACGTCTCAAATCCCGACAGCCACACCTTTCTGTTCGATAATATGAAGATCTTCTTCTACGACGAGGGTGTCGATCTGGCTGAGATTGACACGTCAAAGGAAGGCAGCGTCAATTGGTGAGGCCGAGTATTTCATTACTTTCCCTTCTCGAACTTCAAAGCTAGTCCGTTTATGCAGTAACGCAGGCCCGTCGGTTCCGGGCCATCGTCGAACACGTGGCCTAAATGCGAGCCGCAGCGAGCGCATTCCACCTCGATCCTCAGTTCTGCCAGGCTCCGATCCTGATGTTCCGTAATATTCTTCTTGTCGAAAACCTGATAAAAACTCGGCCAGCCCGTTCCCGAATCAAATTTGTGCCGCGAACTGAATAGTTTTAGGCCGCATGCCGCGCACCGATAAATACCACGTTCCTTGTTCTTGTCGTAAACATGGGTGAACGGATATTCCGTACCCTCTTCTCGCAGGATATGGTACTGCTCTTTGGTCAAAAGCTTTCTCCATTCGTCCTCAGGCCTGACGATCCTTATACCGTCAAAAACATCGTCCGAACCGGGTTTTGAGGTGGAAGGACGTGGCGTCGCGGACACGTCAACAGTGACTTCTGACGGTTCTGGCATGGACGCCGAAGACCTTCCGCAACCAGCCAAGATACCAAAGGCGGCCAATGCGATCAGCACGATGATCAATTTTCCACTTTTCGCCAGGATACTCATTTGACTCTAAAATACCACTTATTCCGCGATGAACACCGAAAATTCCCTCTCATTATGATCGTAGGCCGGCTAACAAGGTTGCCGGGTCAAAATACAAATCGAGGCCCCCGCCGATCCCGGACTCGCAAGGGATCGGACGAGGGCCTCCAGAAGCGAAACACCTAGTTCGGCAGAACGACAGCATCTATCACGTGGATAATGCCATTCGACTGCTTTGCATCGGCCATGGTCACCCGAGCCTTACCGCCCTTCTCATCCTTGAGGACGACGCTGGAGCCATCGAGCATAGCCGTCAGTTTTCCCCCTGCGACGGTCGTGAATGTTGCCTTGCCGCCGCCGTCCGTGATCGCCTTAACGATCGATTTTGAATCAAAGCTGCCAGCAAGCACGTGGTAGGTCAGTACCTTCGTCAGCGTTGCCTTGTTTTCCGGCTTGAGAAGCGTTTCGACCGTTCCAGCCGGAAGCCCCTCGAAAGCCGAATTCACGGGTGCAAAGACCGTGAACGGGCCCTTGCTCTTTAGCGTGTCAACGAGGCCGGCAGCTTTGACCGCCGCAACCAGCGTCGTATGGTCAGCCGAACCCATTGCAAACTCCACAATGTCCTTGGACGAAACCCCCGACTTGCTCGCCTTCGAGCTTGTCGAACCCATCATCTGTGCCGAAGCCGCCAACGCTCCGACAACGAGAAATGCTACTGCGAAAAAGATCGATATTGAGAAATTCTTCATGATTAACCTTCCTTACTCTCCCTGTGTTCTGTATTAAGTCGCTGCCCGAAAGGGCGTTCACCTTAGCTTTCGGCCTCCATGCCCCATCGGATTCAAAGAATTTCTAACCGCCTCCAGAAGCCATTTTTGTCCGAAGTCTGCCGATATTGGTCTGGTTCGTTGTTCAGGACAAAGCGGGTTTGGTCAGGATCGAAGCGCAAGCCGTGTTAATCTGGTCAGATATAGACGATGACGAAGCGCCTGGAAAAGAAGCATACTTTGGCTATCAGATGGCTGCACTGGATCAACTTTCCGCTGCTTGCGATGATGATCTGGAGCGGCCTGCTCATTTACTGGGCAAATCCGGTTTACTCGATTTGGATCGGAAATTATGAGCTCTTTAGATTTTTCCCGCCGGGCTTTTTCGAATTTCTCGGCGTGCCACGTCGCCTTGCTGAGGGGCTGCAGCTTCATTTCTTTTTTATGTGGCTTTTCACCGCAAACGGTGTCGCCTACTTGATCTATCTTGCGGGCTCGGGCGAATGGCGATCCATTTTGCCGGTTCCAGGATCTGCCAAGCGGGCGATCAGAGTGGCACTTTCCGAAATAAAGCTTGTGCGGTCAAAGCCTGCCCAAGGGAAATATAACGACGCACAGCGCATCGCTTACACCGGGGTTTTGTTAATGGGGGCCGCTTCTGTTATTACAGGCCTCGCTATTTATAAACCTCTCCAGCTTGCGTGGCTTACCACCTTGCTCGGAGGTTACCAGTGGGCGAGGTGGATGCATTTTTGGCTGACCATACTGTTCGTCCTATTTTTCGCGGTGCACGTGGTGCAAGTCGTGATCGCGGGCTGGGGGAATTTTAGGTCGATGATCAGCGGTTACGATGTTGTTGACGAAACCGTTAGCGAACCGTCGGTCACGACGGCATCCGGCGAAGAGGCAAAGGCATGAGCGACGAGAAAGAGATCCTTGTTGAGCAGGTACGCGACCTTCCGCCAAGAGATCCGGGCGAGCGCGACAGCACAGCGGCCGTTCTTGGCGAACGTCGCCGTCTCAGCGATCCGATGGACGAAAATGCAGCTCGGAAAGAAATGCGGCGACGTTCGCTGCGGACATTTCTTTTTGGTGGAGCAACTGCCGCGATCGGCTTTTTCGCGTGGCGTTGGATGCCGAACGAATGGAAATGGAACACGTTTCGCCGAACGTTCGAGGTCAATGAAAAGATCAGCCGCTTTTTCTATCGGCCGACACGTCTTGCACCAGAATTTTCTAGCAGCCAGATCTCGCCGCGCCGGGTTAACGGGCTGGCAGGAATGGAAACCGAACTCGATGCCACGCAATGGAAGTTGTACATTGGCGGACTTTTCGGCCGCAACACAGACCTGGCGCTCTCCCTGGATGAGATAAAGTCGCTTCCTCGGACAGAGATGGCCACAGAGCTGATGTGCATCGAGGGCTGGAGCGTTGTCGTTCATTGGGCGGGAGTTAGATTTTCTGATCTGATCGGTCGGCACCTGCCCAATACCACGGACGGTTCGCCGCCCGATCCGGTGAATCACCCCGAACGCTTGTTGCCATATGTTTCATTGACGACGCCCGACAACGGATACTTTGTTGGCTGGGATATGCCGAGCATTTTGCATCCTCAGACTCTGCTTGCCTACGAAATGAACGGCGAGCCACTGCTGCCGGAACACGGTGCACCGCTAAGGCTGGCCTCTCCGACAAAATACGGCATCAAGCAGATCAAGCGGATCGGCCGGATCGAATTTACTGCGAATCGGCCGCGGGATTACTGGGCCGAAAGCGGCTACGATTGGTATGCCGGGCTTTGAGCAGATGCGATCGATCGACGACAATCCTGTTATCTTTATCAACGAGGAGTTCGTTGGATCTAAGGTCGATCCATTCGGACTTGACCGGCTGCTCGCTGAAGGGTGGCGTCATTTTGGGCCGCGATTTTTCCGATATAGCTTGGCGTTATATGGCAATGACATCCGGCGGGTGGTGCCGCTGAGGATCCGGCTGTCGAAATTTCGCCGGTCTCGAAGCCAGGCGAAGGTCGTAAAGAAGAATATCGATGTCGAGCTTGCGGTCGAGAGGTCAGCCGTCACCGACGAGGTCGAAGAACTTTTCTCGATCCACCGTAACAGGTTTCGGCGACATCGGCCCGATTCGATCTATACATTCATTGCACCAAATGCTGCCGCCGAACCATGCGAGGTCAGGCAGATGTCCATCCGAAAGAACGGCAAGCTGATCGCGGCAAGCTTCTTCGATGTCGGCAATAGTTCCTCATCAGGCATTTATGCCGTCTTCGACCCCGCGGAATCAGCCCGTTCCCTTGGAATTTTTACGCAGCTTGCCGAGATAGAACTTGCCGCCGTGGAAGGCAAAGAATTTTACTATCTAGGATATTGCTACAACGGCAGCTCGTTCTACGATTACAAAAAGCAGTTTTACGGTATCGAAGCCTACGATTGGGAAGGCAACTGGCATCCCATCGAGCGGAACGCCGAACTTTGATCAACGCGATCGGGAAACCTTGTTTACCCAATCGATATACTTTCTCGAATCAAATTTCTTTCCCGTGCTCCCGCTTGTCATATATCGGATAGTGCCGAAAACGGGCCGTTCCATCCAGGGGCGGTCGTGCTTTCCGAAGCACCACAGGATGCCGGCGTATGAATTGGGATCGCGGCCGTCAAGGCAATATTTATTGTTGAGGTGGATGAGAGTTTCGAAGGCGACTTCGTAGCTCGGCGACCATGCGATCACGTTCTTGCCCCAGAGCATTCGGACGTAATTGTGCATTTCGCCCGTCGCGACCATCTCGCGCTGGCAGGCGTTCCAGAGTTCGTCGTGCGTCTCGCCGGCCTCGAGCTGTTCAAGAGTGTAGGTGAATTGGCGCTCGTCATTAGCGTGCTCGCGCATCGTTCTGTGGACCCATGGCGGCAGGGCGGCGAGTGAATCGTAATTCACATTGTGTCGCGTCATATTGAACGAAAGCTCGCGGCGAACGATAAGTTCTTCAAGATAGGCGTCCTTTGACTCCTGTGGAGCGTCCGCATCCTGTACTGCTAAAGCGATCTCAAGCGGCGAAAGGAAACCGAAATGAAGATAGGCCGAAAGCCGAGACGATCCGTCGCGGTCCGGTTTGTTTCGAGCTTTCTCGTAATCCGGCAAGATCTCGTCGACAAATTTCTTCAGCCGAATTCTTCCGTTAGCCGTCCCGCCGCGGTAGATGTTTGACGCCGGCACCGAATGATCGATATCGCATTCCGCGACGAGTTTGGGAATGTTTTCGGAGGTGACGAGGGTCTCAAAATCCACCTCGAGATCGATGTTTGTGCTGTCTATTTGGACCGTTTCCTCGGCGAACGGCTTGAGATAATTCGGCAGCAGTCTTTTGATCTTTGGCCTTATTGTGTATGCCGCGTATTCTTCCTTGTCGAATTTCGACATCGGGATGATGCCGCATGAATCTACCGCGTGAACGGGAATGTCCGCCCTCTCGGCTATACGCCGGTTGTGCTCCGGGATGATATAACACGGATAGTCGTCGGTGACGATCAGGGCCGCTACCTTCGCGAGCTTCTTTACGGTCTGTTTGGGCGAGCCTTTGTCCTTTTGAAGATAAAAAACGTAACGGATGCCGAGATCGTCGAACGCCTTTCGCTTTTCTTCGACGCCTTCGAGGATGAACGTGTGCAGACGGTCGCTCGCCCACGGGTAGTAATGTTTCAGCCCTTCATAAACCACCAGCGGCAGCTTCAGCTCATTCGCTTTCCGTATCGCCCAGATAAGCGCGTGGTTGTGTGACGTCCGCTTGAACATCTGCATCCAATAGAGAACGTAACGGCCGTTCGGGTTGATCTGTTTTTCGTTTAGTTGAACGACTCTTTCGTTGATCTGCATCTTCGATTTAATATAAGCCACAGAGGCTACCGAGAGCACTGAGGACATGAATTATATGAATCGCTTTTTTCGCCCACGTTTATTTAGATATGGATTCGTTAGGCCCGCGCATTTGGTTTTACTTCTCTGTGTCCTCTGTGCTCTCTGTGGCTATTCATTTGCTCAAGACTTCAAACAACTCCACCCCGGCGTCGAATACGCACAGGTGGACCACAAGATCCGTGAAGATCCGGTGAACATAAACCTGCTGCGGCTTGACCTGAAGAAGGTCCGCCTCGACGTCCACCACGCTCTCGACAAAGCCATCGGCCTCGAAACTACTTCATCTATCGCGACCCGCAAAGGTGCCGTCGCCGCGATCAACGCCGGGTTCTTTCGGTTGGATAATAGTATTTTTGCGGGCGACGCCTCCGGCGTTCTGAAGATCGACAATCGGCTGTACAGCGAACCAACCCAGGACAGGATCGCAATGTTCATGAAGAATGGTTCGGATGAGACGTTAGTTGCATTCGACCACCTGAGAACAAGAACATGGTTCGAGATAAACAAGCGAGTAGTGGCAGTTGATGGAACCAATCGCGAGCGGAAAGAAGATGAGCTGGTCGAGTTTACGTCCGTCTTTAACCGGTCAACCCTGACACAGCCGGGAGGCATTGAGATCGTGGCTCGCGGTGGAAGGATAGCCGAGATACTGGATGGAGTCGGCAGTACGATCATTCCGTTCGGTGGCTATGTACTTTCTGCCTCGGGAAAGCGAAAGCAGCAGATGGTCGAGTGGTTGGCCAAAGGATGGCTGAAAGTTGGAATGAAGATCACTGGCTTCACGGCCGTCGATCAAGGTTCGATCACGGACGGACCTTCGGCTCCTTTCGATTACGAAGACATAACCAACGGGGTTCCTCAGCTCATCAAGAACGGCAAGATCGACATCACCTGGAAGCAGGAGAAGGCGAGCAGGGCGTTCGCCGAGACGCGGCATCCGCGGACGGCGGTGGCGAAGCTGAGGGACGGGAAGTTTCTGATGATGACGGTCGATGGACGTCAGCCGGGAGTGAGTGTGGGAATGACGCTGCAGGAACTGGCGGAGTATCTTTTCTCGCTCGGTGCGGTCGATGCGATGAACCTCGACGGCGGCGGTTCGACGACGATGTTTCTCGACGGGAAGGTCGTGAACAAGCCCTCGGACCCGACCGGCGAACGCAAGATCGGCGACGCGATCATTGTTACCTTACGGAAGCCGAAGTCAGGAAAATAGGCCATAATTTCATTTAGTATTTTTTTCGAAGATATGCGATCCATAACGACGAAACGTTTTACTCATTTAATTGTCAGTGTCTTGTTCCTGGCGTCGTCGGCATTTGCCGATGCGGTTGACGACTATATTCGAACCGTGTTGGCCGAGCGTCACCCTCCAGGCGTAGCGGTCGCGGTGATAAGGAACGGCAAGGTCGTTAAGCTGAAGGGCTACGGCCTGGCGAGCGTCGAGTTTCAGGTGCCGGTAACGGCCGAAACCGTCTTTGAGATAGGCTCGGTATCGAAGCAGATGACCGCTGCAGGTATCATGCTGCTCGTCGAGGACGGGAAGGTCAGCCTCGATGCGCCGATCTCGACATATCTCCCAAACACGCCTGAGTCGTGGAAGGATGTCACTGTTCGGCATCTGCTTACGCACACATCGGGCATCAAGAGCTACACGAGCCTGACCGGGTTCGAGTTGTCGCGGCGAGTAAAGATCGACGGGTTTATCAAACAGCTTTCGCCGCATCCGCTCGAATTCACGCCCGGCGAGCGGAACATCTATAGCAACAGCGGCTACAATTTGCTCGCCTACATTATCGAAACTCAGTCCGGCAAGCCCTATATGCAATTCATGCGCGAGCGCATCTTCGCCCCGCTCGGAATGACGAAAACGGCCGACCGCGATCCGCAGTTCATTATCCAGAACCGCGCCGTCGGCTACGAATGGTCAATCGACCGACTGACGGGCCGCGACGGCAGCCTGACAGACCTGATGGGCGCCGGCTCGATCGTCTCAACGATCTCAGACATGATGAGATGGGACGCCGCTCTGAACGGTAAGACATTTCTAAAGCCCGAGAGCCGCACGGAATGGTGGAAGCAGTACACCTTCACCAACGGCCGTTCGTCCGTTTACGGCTTCGGCTGGCGGATCTCCGACATTCGCGGCCGCAAACTCATCGGCCACACCGGCCAAACCGCCGGCTTCGGCGCCGCCAATTTCCGCTACGTCGATGACGGCGTAACCGTCATCGTCCTGACAAACCTCGGCGAAATAGGCCTCGGCGGCCAGATAGCCGCCCGCGTGGCCAAATTTTATGCCCCGAGCCTTTCGCTAAGATCCATAACCGCAAAACCCGAACCCGTCCCCGGCCTCGGCGAAATACTGCTCGCGGTCCTCCGGGCCAGGAACGAAGAAAAACTCGACGACGCCCCTATAACATCGCAGCTAGTGCGCTCGCTTTCGACCGAACGGGCAAAGGCAGGCTATCGACGCATCGCGTCTCTCGGCAGCCCCGCAAATGCTGTGTTCGTCGAAACGGACGAAACGGGTACGCAGCCCAGCTACCGCTACCGCGTCGAGGCCGGCAGGCGGCTGACTTTGTGGCGGATCGCTGTCGATGGTGATGGGAGAATTTCGGACATGAGTTTGGATGAAGAAGAGTGAACCTGAAAGTGCCGCAAAAGCCTTCATCCGATTCAACACCAGCAAATGTGATGCACAAAATTAGGCGGCAACTTTCTTGACCTTGTCGCCTAATTTCGATAACTTACCCGAAATCGGACGATCTGTCGGCGCTTTCACGAAACGCCTTTCTCGAGGATTTTCAATTATGGAATCCAGCCTTGTTCTATGCCCGACCTGTAGCCATCAGGTATCGACCTCTGCAGAAAGCTGTCCTAATTGCGGGCACCCCCTGAAGGAAGGCATCGTTGAAAAGTTCGAACAGGTTCAAAAGATCGGCGGCGTTGTCCTGTTTATTATTTCACTCATCCTTGTCGGTGTTCAGACGACGCTCCTCAAAATGATCGGTATGGCTAATGCCGGGCCCGGGGCGGAAGAAATATCGCTTTTAAAAGTCTTTCTACAGACTGCTCCGTTTACGATTGCTGTCGCAATCATAGGAACGGTGTGGATAAAGGACAGCACCACTCGACGGGTTTGGGAAGGAACCGTGCTCAGCGCTATCGTACTTGCTGTTTCAATCTATTTGAATTCGTGGCTGACAGGCGACAGCGACAGCAATGTTCCGCTTGGGAATCCGTTCGTGATGGTCATGAACTCCCTTCTCCTCTACTGGCGCCTTTACGGTGCCGCCCTTTTCATATCGTCACTTATACTCGGCTTTTTCCTTGCCTGGTCGATCAATAGACTCTGGCCGGCGAGTTTAACCAAGAGCTAGGCCGTCCATTTTGGGAAATGGTATCGGCATCGAGCAGGGTAAATCGACTGAATGACGAAACATAAATTTCGTTTATGCCTGACGCACTCCGCAACTTCCTGGATCCGTTTCGAGGTAATTCCATTTCGCTGTTCAACGGCCAATGGGTGGTCTGTCGGTTCCATTTCGACAAACGGGCGCCCACCGACCGGACGTGTGTGCACATTGGTTTTTAGTAGGAACGTGTCATTTTCGTAACAAGGGAGTTCAGTACTCAGCCAGCCGAAGTACGGCGGTTCTCTCTCCCGTAAAACGGTTTCCCGCAATTCTGACATTAGCTTGAAATTCTATTCACTTAACGAAACCCAGACGTTCCAACTAAACAGACCCTCTTCCCCGTCAAGCACGGGGATTTCCAAACGGCCGAGGACAAAGAAGTGCTCGTTGTCGATAATACACTGGTCAGAGGAGAGCAAAACCCTGTCTTCCATCTCAGCTTCGGGAATATGGAAGTACGGTACAAGGGCGGGCGAGCCGTAGCTAAGCGGCAGACCCGCATGAAATTCACCGCAGGTTGAGCACTTGTAACCTTGCATCAACTATCGGCTAACCAACTTTTTCTCGCGCAGACTCGTTGTAATCCAATTTCAAGCCACTTTCATCGGTTTCAACCGAAACACTTCCGCCGTTCGCCAATTTTCCGAACAAGATCTCATTAGCCAGTGGCTGTTTGATCTTGTCGTGGATGAGGCGCGACATTGGGCGGGCGCCGTAGCGGGGGTCGAAGCCGTTTTTGGCCAGCCATTCGCGGGCGGGTTCGGTCAGTTTTACGAGGACGCGTTTTTCGGCTAGTTGGCCGTTTAGTTCCTTGATGAACTTGTCGACGATCAGCTTGATGATGTCGATGTCGAGCGCCTTGAAGGCCACCCAGGCGTCGAGGCGGTTTCGGAATTCGGGGGTGAATGTGCGTTCGATAACGCCCTTGGCGTTACCCTTTGTTTCGGCGGTGTTGCGGAAGCCGACGCCGCCGGATGAGAGTTCGCGGGCACCGGCGTTGGTGGTCATGATGAGGATCACGTTGCGGAAATCAGCCTTTTTGCCGTTATTGTCGGTCAGCGTGGCCGAGTCCATCACCTGCAGCAGCAGGTTGAACAGGTTCGGATGGGCCTTTTCGATCTCATCCAGCACGAGAACGGCATGCGGCGTGCGCATGATCGCCTCGGTAAGCAGCCCGCCCTGGTCGAAGCCGACATAGCCGGGAGGAGCGCCGATCAAACGCGAGACGGTATGCGGCTCTGCGTACTCGCTCATGTCGAAGCGGATGAACTCGACGCCGAGGATCTCGGCGAGCTGCTTGGAAACTTCGGTCTTGCCCACGCCCGTCGGGCCAGAGAAAAGGAACGAGCCAACCGGCTTCGTTTGATGCCCTAAACCTGCACGCGAGATCTGGATGGCATCGACGATGGAGTCGATAGCTTCGTCCTGACCATAGATGACTTTCTTGATATCGTCACGCAGGGTTTTCAGGCGCGCCTTCTCATCGGCCACAACCGTCTTAGGCGGGATCTTCGCCATACGGGCGATGGTGTTCTCGACCATCTGTACCGAAACGCGTTTCGGCCGCTTGCTCGCGGGCATCAGCTTGACCGACGCTCCGACCTCATCGATCACGTCGATGGCCTTATCCGGCAAGAAGCGGTCATTGATATACTTCCCGGCAAGTTCGGATGCCGTTCGCAAACTGTCGTCGCCATACTTTACGCCATGGTGCTGCTCGTAAAATTTCTTAAGGCCCTTGAGGATCTGATAGGTCTCATCGATCGTCGGCTCACCGATGTCGATCTTCTGGAATCGACGGGCAAGCGCGCGGTCGCGGTCAAAGGCGGCCTTGTATTCTGAATGTGTTGTTGAACCTATGCAACGCAATTCACCCGCAGCCAATGCAGGCTTCAAAATATTCGAAGCATCCATCGAACCGCCGGAAACCGAGCCCGCACCAACGATCGTGTGTATCTCGTCGATAAATAGGATAGCGTTTTCTTCGTTCTTCAGATCGTTGATGATCGCTTTGAACCGCTGCTCGAAATCACCGCGATAGCGTGTACCGGCGAGTACGGCGCCCATGTCCAGAGCAAATACTTTTGCGCCCTGAAGCACTTCAGGTACGTCTCCTTCGCTAATCTTCAATGCCAGGCCTTCGGCCAAAGCTGTCTTTCCAACTCCCGGTTCACCTACGTAAAGCGGATTATTCTTTTTTCGCCGGCATAGGACCTGAATCGTCCGTTCGATCTCGGCCGCACGGCCCACGATCGGGTCGATCTCGCCTTTGGCAGCGCGCCCCACTAATTCGACCGTAAAACTCTCAAGCGGTTTCCTGCGGTCCTGACCGACTGCTCCGCCAAATTCTTCATCATCAAATTCGCCGGGCAGTGGCCCGGGCAGCTCGCCAAGATCAAGCTTCGAAATGCCATGCGAGATATAGTTCAGAATGTCCAAGCGAGTCACACCCTGTTGAAGCAAAAGGAAGACCGCATAGGACTGCTCGGCCTGGTAAACAGCTGCGAGGATATTACCGCCGTTTACCGCAGGTTGTCCGCTCCCTTCAGCCTGGAGCACGGCATACTGGATAGTGGATTGAAAAGTTGAGGTCAGTTCGGGCATATGCTTTGCGGTCTCTGGCATCTTTTCAAGAACATCGCGAAAATAGTCTTCCAGCGATTCGCCCAATTCCTCAAGCTGTGCCCCGCAGTGGAACAAAATGTCGCGTGCCGAACCGTCTTCGAGCAGCGCATATAGCAAATGCTCCAGCGTGACGAATTCATGCTTGTACCTTACCGCCTGATCGACGGCAAAGCTCAAAGTTTGTTCCAGTTCTTTGGTCAGCATTCGCAGAGTCTATTCTAACAGTTTTATGCGATTGCGTAATTGCTCTATTCGTTGTCCGAGATTACCTTCGACCCAGAATGTGCGATCTTAGAAAAATAAGTGCTGAACTCGATCCCAGTCAGAGTGTATGTTTCGCGCATCGCTTTTTCAACGGACTCAGCCGTATCCCGATCCGGTGACAACATGAATATCGACGGGCCTGAGCCCGAGATTCCGCCGCCGAGTGCCCCGGCTTCGAGGCAGGCCGTTTTCACCTCGTCGAAATGCGGGATAAGCGAACTTCGGGCTGGTTCGACGATGTGGTCCTTCAACGCGCGTGCGATCAGGTCTAAGTCGCTGTTCGCAAGGCCCGCCACCAGGGCGCCGACATTCGCCCATTGGGCGATGGCGGTTTTCAGCGGCACCTCGCGCGGCAGTATGGCGCGGGCTTCCGAGGTCTTTATCTCGATCTGCGGGTGGATGACCGTCGCCCAAAGCGGCGGAAACGTAAGTTCGACTATATCAATTGGGTCGATCGACCGTACCAGCGTGAAGCCCCCGTAGATGCAAGGGGCCAGATTGTCGGCATGACGGGCACCAGAGGCAAGTGCCTCGCCCTCCATCGCGAAATCGACAAGCTCTTTATTGGTAAACCGTCCGCCGAGCAGTTGGTTTACGGCAACGACAGCACCACACGCACTGGCTGCACTCGAGCCAATGCCGCTGCCGGGTTTTATATTCTTAATGACCTCGATCTCGATGCCGAGATCGGCTCGGGATAAATTGAGGAGGGCCGCGGCGGCCACGCCTGCGACGTTTCGTTCGGGCTCGGTCGGCAGGCCGAAGCCGTCGTGGTGAACGATGCGGATCCCCGGTGCCTCCGTCAGCCGCACGATCATTTCGTCGAACGGCTTGCTAAGCGCAAAGCCTAGACAGTCGAAACCGCAGACGACATTTGCTACTGTGGCGGGTGCCAGAACGCGGATCTCTCGCATATTTCGGTATGTGTCGGAAACGTATTATCATTAGCGATTGCGGGCATATTTGGTCCCGCAAACCTCGCCGACCGATGCATTACTTTAGCACAAACCGACGATCGCCCGGGGTCACCTTTCGCGAGGCAGTCCTCCGTGGGCAGCCTGACGACGAGGGTCTTTATTTCCCTTCAAGCTTGCCGGCCGTATCGGCGGAATTTCTCAAGTCTCTTCACGATCGAGCGAACGGGGATATTGCTTTCAAAGTGATCCAGCCCTTCGTTGGCGGGTGTATTCCGGATGATCCGCTACGCGAGATATGTGAGGAAACGGTAGATTTCGATTTTCCGTTGGTTTCGATCACCGAAGATATTTGGACGCTGGAGCTCTTTCACGGCCCGACACTCGCGTTCAAAGACGTCGGGGCCCGATTTATGAGCCGCTGTCTAAGGTATTTCGCCGGTGATCGGGAAAAAAAGACCCTGGTCATCGTGGCGACGTCGGGCGATACCGGCGGCGCGGTCGCCCACGGTTTTCACAACGTGGAGGGGACCGAGGTCGTTATACTTTACCCAAAAGGCCGCGTAAGTGAGGTTCAAAAGCTGCAGTTGACGACACTTGGCGGAAATGTAACTACATTGGAAATACGGGGATCGTTCGACGATTGCCAGGCGATCGCAAAAAGGGCGCTCGCGGATACCGATTTGCAAGAAAATGCGTACATTACGTCGGCAAACTCAATAAATGTTGCCCGCTGGCTTCCTCAACAGTTCTTCTATTTCTTCGCCATTAAGCAATGGCTTGCACTTGGCTTTACGGAATCACCGATTTTTTCGGTCCCAAGCGGCAATTTTGGGAACCTGGCTTCGGGCGTTCTGGCAATGACCTCGGGATTGCCCGTCCGCCGTTTTATTGCTGCGTGCAACGCCAACGACGTGATCCCGGAGTTTTTTAGGACCGGAGAATACAGACGCCGCGCTTCGGTGGCGACGCTTTCAAATGCCATGGACGTCGGCGATCCGAGCAATTTCGTCCGGATCCTTGAGCTTTTCGGCGGGGACGCCGCAGAGCTGAAGAAATGTATATCTGCGGTCAGCATCTCAGATGAAAGAACCGTGAAGACGATTCGGGATGTACATTGTAATTACGGATATTTACTTGACCCGCATGGGGCTGTAGCGTTTGCCGCTCTTGAGGACCATTTGATGAAGGATCAAGGCAGGCAGGGTATCTTTCTTGAAACGGCCCATCCTGTGAAGTTCGATTCGGCAGCCGAGATCTTGGGTGTCGAGACCGAAGTTCCTCGCTCTGTCAGCGAGCTGTTCCAAAAAGAGAGTTCAGTTATCGAACTCGGCGTGGACTACGGATCTGTCCGTGAGATCATTATGGAAAGAACGAAATGAAGGTCTTGAAATTTGGCGGCTCGTCGGTTGCCAACGCAGAGAACATCGAGAAGGTTGTCGAAATAGTCAAGAGCGCGGAAGCTCATGGGCGGTGCGTTGTTGTTCTGTCTGCGATGCAAGGCACCACCGACGCCTTAATTGAGATGGGCCGAGCAGCCGAACGCGGCGATGATGGCTTTATCGCCATACTGGATAGCATTCGTAATGTCCATTTAGGTGCCATCGACCGGCTCTTCAAAAACGGTGAAAACACCGATATAGCTGATTTCATCGATTCGACGCTTCACGAGCTTGAGAGCATTGCCGAAGGCGTGCGGCGGGTTCGTGAACTGACGTCGAAAACGCTGGATCGTATCTTGAGTTTCGGCGAGATCGCATCGTCGAAGATCGTTTCCGCAAAACTGGGTGCTGAGGGCATCGAAAACGAATGGCACGACAGCCGACACCTCATACGAACCGATTCACACCATGGTTTCGCGGCGATCGATCTGGCCGAATCGACCAGCCGCATTATGGCGAAGATCGAAGATTCTGAGGCCCGTCTCCATATAGTTCCCGGCTTTATCGCATCAGATAGCGGCGGCTACACAACCACGCTCGGACGAGGCGGGTCAGACTATACGGCAGCGATATTCGCCGCCGCCCTTGGCGCGGAACGTCTTGAGATATGGACTGACGTCAGCGGGATGATGACCGCCGATCCGCGGTTCGTAAGAAATGTCCGGCAGATCCCTCGAATAAACTATCGTGAGGCAATGGAGCTGTCGCATTTTGGCGCAAAGGTGATCTACCCGCCTACGATCCAGCCCGTGATGGCCAAAGGAATACCCGTTCTGATCAAGAACACATTTGCGCCGAATGACGAAGGCACGCTGATCGAGACGGATTCCGATACCGGCGGTGACATGATCCGCGGGATCTCCAGCATTGACAAGATCTGTGTTCTGAGCCTTGAAGGGAGCGGAATGGTCGGCATTCCCGGCTTTTCAAAACGGCTCTTCGACGCACTGTCGCGAGCAGAGATCAACGTCATCCTCATAACACAGAGTTCGTCGGAACATTCCATATGTGTTGCTATCGAAGAAAAACATGGCGAGCTAGCGAAGAGCGTGGTCGATCGCGAATTCGAGTATGAGATAGCTGCAAATAGAATAGAACCGCTGAAGGTAGAGACCGGATTTTCGATACTTGCCCTGGTGGGCGACCGGATGAAAGAGCATACAGGCATCAGCGGAAAGATGTTTTCGACCCTGGGCCAAAACGGCATCAACATCCACGCGATCGCCCAGGGATCTTCGGAGAGGAATATCTCAGCGGTCATCAATTCAAAGGACGTTCGCAAGGCCGTTAATACACTTCACGAAGAATTTTTCTCGGACGGCCGCAAGCAGATAAATCTCTTTATCATCGGTGTGGGAACGGTCGGAAGCCGCCTGCTGGAACAGCTTCGGCTGCAGCACGATTTTCTACTTGAGAATTTGAAACTTAACGTGCGTGTGGTCTGGTTAGCGAACAGCAAGCGGCTTGTTTTTGACGAGGACGGTATCGATCTCGAAAACTGGAGATCTATGCTAAGCGAGCAAGGCGAAGGAAACCTCTTCCCTGCCGATGCGGCAAGGCATATCATCGACCGTAATTTGCGTAATTCCGTCTTCGTCGATGTAACCGCCGCCGCCGGCGTTGTGGAAATGTACCCACCGCTGCTTGAGAAGAGCGTGTCGGTGATCGCCTGCAACAAGATCGCGGCCTCCGCAGAATATGAAAAGTATTCGGAGCTAAAAGATCTGGCACGCGAATACAATGCAAATTTCCTGTTCGAGACGAACGTGGGCGCCGGCCTGCCTATCATCAACACGCTCAACGACCTGATGCGAAGCGGCGACCGGGTCCATCGTATCGAAGCGGTCCTCAGCGGCACGCTGAATTTCGTATTCAACAATTACGACGGCCTGCGGCCCTTTGCCGAGGTGGTTCGTCAGGCCCAGGACGAAGGCTACACCGAGCCGGACCCGAGGCTAGACCTGAGCGGCACCGATGTGGCACGCAAGATACTGATCCTCGCCCGCGAGGCGGGCAATCGGCTGGAAATGGAAGACATCGAGAATATCCCGTTCCTGCCCGCTTCGTGTTTCGAAGGTTCGGTGGAGGATTTTTACGCCGAAATGGCAAGACAGGAAGAGCATTTCCGCAGGCTGCTTGACGACGCGTCGACGGAGGGACTTAGACTGAAGTACATCGCGTCGTTGAAAGATGGCAAAGCTTCAGTTGGTTTGCAATCCATCGGCCCGGCCCACAATTTTGCTAATCTGTCAGGCAAGGACAACGCGGTCATGTTTTACACGAACCGTTACGCGGACCAGCCGCTGGTGATAAAAGGTGCCGGCGCGGGAGCGGACGTGACCGCGGCCGGCGTGTTTGCCGATATCATACGCGCCGCAAGGTCGTGAAACGACTGGAACAAAAGCCCCGGATAGGCCCATGGCTCACGCTTACGTTCGTGTGGTCATGGGCATTTTTCATCGCCGCCGTTTACTCTTCTCATCGTACGGGCACAGAAGGCACAGCTCGGATGCTGCTCATCATTGCGGGGGCGTTCGGCCCGTCACTCGCGGCATTCTTCCTTTCTGCCCGCCGGGGTGGTAGCAGGGGAGTAACGGGGCTGCTGCGAAGCGGTTTTCGTTTTCGAATGCCGCTCCGGATACTGATCCTCGCATCGGTCGTGCCGCTGGCGACCGCCGGGGCCGGCCAACTTGCAGCCGGCTCGTGGGTATACTCGCTTGAGCTTACTCTTCCCCTTGCCTTTATCGGTCTATTTTTTCTCGGAGGCTCATTCGGCGAGGAGTTCGGATGGCGAGGAGTTTTACTTCCCGCGTGGCTTATGGGGAACACGCCCATTTCGGCGGCGCTTGCGGTCGCGGCGGTGTGGGCGATATGGCATTTGCCGCTGTTTTGGATCCCGGGCACTTCCCAATTCACCTCGCCCATGTGGCTGTACGCGATCTACATCACGGCATTGACTGTTCAGTACACCTGGATCTACATTCGTTCTCAGGGGAATTTGTTCGCCTGCATGCTGCTTCACACCTTCACGAATCTTACGGTCGTTGTGTTTCCGCTCCCGGAGCCGGCGCATCAAGCATCCCGTTTCGCAACGGAGACTGTGCTAAACGCCGCGATTGCGGTTATCCTGATCACACTTGACCGAAAAACCTTCATGACCAAAACGAATACAGAACTCTCACCTCGCTATGACTAGAACGAGAAAGTACCTATCGATTTCACTGGCCTTGACAATGCTGATCGCGGTGCAGGCGCCGGCCCAAAGCCGTTACTATCCGGCCGCGGGCAACTGGGAACGTCGGACGCCCCAACAGGCGAAACTCGACCCGGCCAAGTTAAAAGACGCAGTTGACTTTGCGGTCGCGAGTGAAAGCAGCACCCCACGCGACCTGGAACTTGCCCATTTTCAATCATTTGGCCGCGAACCTTACGGCGAGCCGATCGGCCAGTTCAAGACAAGGGGTCCAGCGTCAGGACTGATAGTCAAGAACGGATACATCGTTGCCGAATGGGGCGAACCGGATCGTGTTGACATGACATTCAGCGTCACGAAGAGCTTTCTTTCAACAACAGTCGGACTTGCGTTTGACCGGAAGATGATCCGCAGTTTGCAGGATAAGGCGGCGGATTACAGCGCGCCGATCGCTGTCTATCGGCCTGGACAGAGGTTTGACGATGCGGACCGTTTCGGCAAATCTCCGTTTATCGACCTGTTCGGGACCGAGCATAACCGGAAGATCACGTGGGAGCACCTGCTCAGGCAGACCAGCGATTGGGAAGGCACGCTTTGGGGCAAGCCAGAATGGGCCGACAGGCCGGACCGAGATACGTCCAAATGGATCGGGCGGGCCCGCATCGAACCGGGCACAGCCTATGAATACAACGATGTGCGTGTAAATGTGCTGGCCCTTGCCGTCCTAAACGTGTGGCGGCGACCGTTGCCAGAAGTGCTCCGGGAATACGTTATGGACGAGATCGGCGCATCGAATACCTGGCGCTGGTTCGGCTATGAGAACTCGTTCGTTGTAATGGACGGCCGCATTATCCAATCGGTCTCAGGCGGCGGGCACTGGGGCGGTGGGATGTTCATAAATGCCTACGACATGGCACGCTTCGGCCTGCTTACCTCCCGCAACGGGAGATGGGGAACTAAACAGATCCTGTCTGAAGGATTTCTCAAGCAGGCCAAAACGCCGACGGGGCCGCAGCAGACATACGGCTTTATGAATTATTTTCTGAACACGAACAAGCAGCTTTTGCCGGCCGCGCCCGCTTCAGCATATTCGCATGTCGGAAACGGCGTGAACACGATCTATATTGATCCGGAGAACGACCTCGTTATCGTTGCCCGGTGGATCGAGCAGGCAAAGATCAATGAGCTTATCGGCAAGGTGATGGCGAGCATCATTAACTGAGGTAGGAAAGAAAAAACTCGAAGATGAACACAGAAAACGCAGATCTGGCACTTTCCAGGCCGGATCTGCTTTTACTCGTTCTATCAGCGATTGATCCTTCGCCCATTCTATTCATTCGAGATAACCGAACTTACCCTGCCGGAAATCATCGATCGCCTGGGCCAGTTCCGCTTGAGTATTCATCAGGAACGGACCGTATTGGGCGATCGGCTCATTCAGCGGTTCGCCGCTCATCAGAAGGAATATTCCGTCTTCAATAGCGGCGACACGCAGAGTTTCGCCGTCTCGCTCGAAAAGGGCGAGGTTGTTCAACGGCAGTTTGGTTTCACCGTTCAATAGGGCCGAACCTTCCACCGCGAGAAGAGCCGTTGTGTAGCCCTCAGGATACGACAGCTCGACCGTCTCTCCCTGCTTCATCTTCAGGTTGTAAAGATGCACCGGCGTGAACGTCGTCGCCGGGCCTTCTACACCTTCGAATTCGCCCGCGATAATCTCGACCTCGCCGCCCAAGGGGAGTTTGACGCGGCCCATTTCGGCGTTCGTGATCGCCTGGTATTTCGGCTCGGTCATCTTGTCCTTCGCCGGCAGATTGACCCAGAGCTGCACCATCTGGAACGGCCCGCCTTGGCGATTCGATTCCTGCTCGTGGAACTCCTTGTGCAGCAGTCCGCTGCCTGCGGTCATCCATTGAACGTCGCCCTCGCCTATGATCCCGCCTCCGCCGCGGCTGTCGTGGTGCTCGACTTTCCCGCGGTAGGCGATCGTTACCGTCTCGAACCCCCGATGCGGATGCGCACCGACGCCGAACGGCTCCTCACGCGGCGGAAACTCCATCAAGGCGCCGTAGTCCAGCAGAAAGAACGGACTCATCCGCTCACCCGTCAGCGGCCCGTGCGGGAAAAACCCATGCACGTTGAACCCATCCCCCACCCAATGCTTCGGCGGCGGGGCAACGATCTTTTCAACTTCTTTCACCTGTGTCGCTTGTTTCGTTTGTGCTGTCATGTCGATCCTCCTTGTTTTCCTTCGCGTCTTTGCGGCTTAGAGGGAAAAGATGATTCCCGCAAAAACGCGAAGCCGCAAAGCTATTACAAGAAGTTTATCGATTCATGGAAGGAATGTAATCATCAATTGTGGTGGTTGAGTGGTAGTACTTCTGGATGAGCTTGTTATCCACTTTTCGACCGATCGCGAATCGACTGTGCGAGAGTGTCCGCTTCCAATAGGAGCTCAAAGACTTTTGATCGGATCTCTAAGAGTCTTTCGTATTCCGGACTTCCAATAGGTTCAGCATCTTCATAGGCGTGCTCAAGTAAAAAATGTGCAATACGAGCCTCGCGTTCCAGCCGGACTTCATCCGACATCTTTTCGCGATCGGCAACCTGCATGAGAAAGTCCTGCCAGATCTTGTTGCCTTTGGAGGAGTTGCAAGGTTTGCACGCTGGAAGAAGATTCCCGATTCGATGGCCATGACCGCTGAACCTAGAATCCTTAACGGTCCCGAAAACATGATCCCACGTTCTAGCCGGCCGTCCACAATAGACGCAAATCAAGGGCTCATTCACGTCCTGACCGAGAATCTCGACCGCCCGCCTAATACGCTCATCGTCGAATTCATCGTACGGAGCTATAGCAGCTGCGAAAGCGTGATTAATCGTGGTTTTTCTGCGTTCGAGAATCTTGTATGGACGTAAGTGATACTTGATCGACGAATATTTCATGGTGCAAGATTAGCTCTTACAAACCACCATCAGCCCATCCCTGACCGGCAGGAGTACGTTGGATACGCGATCGTCGGCGAAAACCATTCGATTGTAGTCGTGCAGGGCTTTTGTGTCCTCGTCTTTTTCTTGGTCCAGCACTTTGCCGCTCCACAGGACGTTGTCGGCTATGATAAAGCCTCCGTGGCGAACCTTATCAAATACGAGGTTGTAATAGTTTGAATAGTTGGGCTTGTCAGCGTCGATGAAGACGAGGTCGAAGGGGCCCTGCATGTGCGGGATGATGAAGGCGGCTTCGCCGAGACGGAGTTGGATTCGGTCGGCATATTCAGTCCTGTTGATAAAGCTCTGGGCAACAGCGTTGGTTTGTTCATTTACATCCAGCGATACGACGCGGCCGCCTTCCGCTAGTCCTTCCGCCAGGCAAATGGTCGAATAGCCGAGATAGGTGCCGATCTCCAGCACCGCCATCGGCCTTACCATTCTTGAAAGGATCGATAAAAGACGGCCCTGATAGAACCCGGAGAGCATTGAAGAGTCACTATAATTCGCATAGCAGTGCTCGCGAAGCTCGCGCAGAACTTCGCTTTCGCCCGAGGTGAAGCTTTCCGCATAATCGGTCAGAGCGTTCTTGATCTCGTTCATATGTCTATTCTGACGAGGCCTCTTTTTATCGCCGTCGTTGCGGCAGACGTGCGGTCGGACACGCCGATCTTGCCAAAAATATTCTGGACGTGCGATTTAACGGTGTTCTCGGAAACGTCCAGGGCAAAGGCGATCTCCTTGTTCGACATTCCACCCACGATCATTCGCAGGACCGTCGATTCAGCCGGCGTCAGCTCTTCTTTGCCGAGATTCTCGCTCAAGATCTGCGCGATCTCATTCGGGATAAATTTTCTACCAGCCGCGACCGTGCGGATCGCTTTGATCAGATCTTCTGGGTCCACATCTTTGCAGATGTAGCCCAAAGCTCCTTTCTTTAACGCTCGGGATATTTCGGCATCGCCGGAGTGTTCGGCAAGGACTATGATCTTCGCCTTTGGGTCTTCGGTGAAGTAATCATCTAGGTCGTCGATCGCGCAGGAGTTGGGAAGGCGAAGGCCGAGTATGGTTACGTCGGGTGTCAGTTCGCGAAACTTCCTAAAACCATCTGCGGCGTTATCGGCCTCGCCAATAAGTTTTACATCCGATTCGTTGTCGATTACGGAACGAACGCCAAGCCGCGTAAGCGGTTGATGCTCGACAAGCAAAACTGAAGCCGAAGCACCCATAATTTCTACCTCTGTGGAGCGGAGCTCGACGAAGACGGTATCTGCGTACCAAGTGAAGCGGCGAATTCGACGAGCGGCTTTATCAGGTCAGTTTCGTAGTTAGATCTGACATTCTGCATTATCACCGCCATACGTTCGAGACCCATCCCGGTATCGACCGAGGGTTTTGGGAGCGGCGTTAGCTTGAATCTTCCATCCTCCTCAAGCGTGCGGTTGTATTGCATGAAAACGAGATTCCAGAATTCGATCGTAGTGTCGCCGGGGCCATTTACCCAGTTCGGTGAGTTCTTTTCGGGGTCATGCGCGTCTTCGCCCATATAGTAGTGGACCTCCGAGCATGGCCCGCATGGCCCGGTGTCACCCATCTGCCAGAAATTGTCCTTGCGGCCGAATCCGAGCACGCGATCGGGCCTCGCACCGACCTTTATCCAGAGTTCGCGGGCTTCATCGTCGGGCCCAACCTCGTCATCGCCTTCAAAAACAGTGAACCAAAGCCGCTCGGTATCGAGTTTGAAATGGTTCACCATCAGGTCCCATGCATACTTGATCGCGTCCTCTTTAAAGTAATCGCCGAACGAGAAGTTGCCGAGCATCTCGAAAAACGTGTGATGCCGAGCGGTTTTTCCTACTTCGTCAAGGTCGTTATGTTTACCGCCGGCACGAATGCACTTCTGTGAGGTTACGGCGCGGGTATAGTCGCGTTTCTCGTTGCCGAGGAAAACGTCCTTGAACTGGTTCATTCCCGCGTTGACAAACAGCAGCGTAGGGTCGTTTGCCGGCAAAAGCGGCGAAGAATGAACAACCTTATGCCCGTTCTTTTCGAAATACTCAAGGAATGTGCGTCTTATCTCGTCGCCTGTCATAAAATTAGCCGCCTTCCGGGACTGGTAAGAAACTCTGACTTCACATTAGATTGTGCGAAAAAAGCAGGCAAACCGTCAATTAAGAGGATGATCGCATTTCTCCCGTTCGTAGAAGGGAGAGCGTTCTGCCGTCCGCTGATCTTTGCGCTTGTTGAAGAGAGCATGTTTATGCTATTCATTCTCAGGGAATTCACCCTTAGGGAAAATTAAGAAAGCCGGCGGTTCAGGCAGCGAAAAAGGTCCTGGCGGAACTGGTGACGAGGCCGCGGCGGCCCGGTTCATCATCAGGTACCGTAAAGCCGTTGCGCGGTTCGCATCAAGTCGTTCGTTAAGTTAATGGAGCGGAACGGAAGCCAAGATCAAATGCACGAGGATGGACTGAAACCGGCAGAATCGGTCGTGGGCCGCATCCTGTTCGAACGTTTCCTCGTTCTTGCTGATGTGTCTGACCGCGTTAGTGCCGCCCGGATAGCAAATTATCTGGTCAAGGACTTGCGGAACTCGTGCCGGCATGTGATCTTGCGTTCGTTCCACGGCCTTGCTATAGACGGCGTGCAGAGCCGTCCAACACTTCGCGAGGTGTGCGAGACGCTTATCCGCGTCAAGCACTCGAACATCGAAGAGATAGTCGAGGCAGGACATCTCTACGACGGCAGTCCCTACTGTCTTGCCGGCGTTATACAAGGCCTTCCGCTTTCTTATCTCCTTGCAGACGGGAAGCGATTCGAACTCTCTGACATCTCGCGCTTTGTCGAGGCGTTGTCTGACGGTGTTTCTGCGGCTCACGAGCACCGTATCATGCACTGCGACATCAGGCCTTCCAATCTTTTCGTGCGGGACCCTGAAGGGATCTACTCTGGATTGCGGCTGGTGAACTTTGGCACTGCCTGGCCTGTGGATGCCCGAGGGGAGAATCTCTCCAACCTTATGCCGAACAGCGAGCCCGCGCTCTATGCCGCCCCCGAATTATTCGAAACTCTCGCACCACGCTCGCCCGCAGCAGATATCTATTCAGTTGCAGCTGTCGTTTACAGGCTTGCGACCGGTGTCCCGCCCTATATGGGCATGCAACGTAGAGCCATAGACGGCGGCATGTCCGCCGACGTTCTTACTGAAGCCGCTGCGGGCAGAACCGATCTTTCAAAGAAGACGTTGGACCTGCTTGTCGCCGCGCTTCAATGCGAGCCGGCATGGCGTCCGCAGGAAATGGACGACTTCGGCGCAAGGCTTGCAAGCTCTCTTCGACCTCGGATCTCATCTTTGCCGAGGGAGAATAAGATTGACGATCATCGAGCTGAATTACCGACGGAGCCGTTAGAAAATGAGGTAAAATTACAGCCCGACGCGCAGCTGGAGATAGCCAACGAGCCGCTCATTAAGTTTCGGTCTCAAAGTGTCGAACGCCACAAGGCCGCCGTTTCTGACCGATCGGTCGCCTGGGCGCTGATCATTTTCCTTCTTGCCGGTGCATTATCCATCCCGATCGGCCAGTCGATGATGAGCGGAACGTCCGAGATGCCGGCTGCCGCAGCTATGGAGAGCCGCCCTGCTGAAGATCGTCGCCCGCTGAGCCTTACCTATTGGGTCGAGTCGGGCAGGCCAGCCGCGCAGGACCATTTGAATGAAGACGGACGCAGGGCTTTGGCAGAAGGAGTGGGCCAGCTCGTTCTTGAAACCGAGAATTCGGGCAAGGCTTATATTATAAAGGAGATCACTGACGATAGCGGACGGGTCGGCTATCAAATGATCTTTCCTGCCGACACATCGCGCGGGGGTTCGCCCGCGATCAGCCCTGGCCAAAAGGTTCGCGTCGGACCTAATGCCTTGGATAAAGTGAGATCGTCAAAAGGAATTTGGATAGTTTGGGTGGCTAACGAGGGAGACGATCTCGAACCCTTTCGCACCGGGTCGCACGACGGCCTGATCGCCGGCGACGAGAATGCTCGCCGATTAAGACACTTTTTAGAACGGAACCGAAATCAGCGACTGGTCGTTAATGACGATGAAGCGTCCGGAAGAACGGAATTGAATGGCGTGGGTCAGCGGATCGTCCATCGGATCGATCTAAGCGATCTTTGATCTCACCCGGCAGGCCCTGGCCAAAAACTCATGTTGGATCGATACACAAGGATCACATTTCTTATGGTTCTGGTTTTTGCCACCTCTTATCTGTCGGCAAATGCTCAGGCCTCGTCTGCGATAGCCTCGATCCGAGCGGAGGTCAACCAGATAAATAAACGGGCCGCTAGCTTTAAGAAGGTCACCCGGGATGTGGAAGGACTCACGACAGAAGGCACCACAGCAACTTATTTCACATCCGGCAAGCTCCTGAAAAAGATCGTCGGTAAGATGTATGGCGAAACCTTTCGGGCCACGGCGGAACTTTTTTATTCGGGAGGCCAATTGATATTTGCGTTTCAAAGGCTCGAAAAATACGACAGCCATATTGCAATGGACCCGCCGCCAAAGGTAGTGGCCATAATGGAGACCCGCGTGTACTATTCGGGAGAAAAAGCGCTGAGAGTCATCGAGGATGGGAAGACGCTTGCCTCACGCAGTTCTGATTTTGTAGGAGCTGAAGAGGGTTTGCTCGACCTTTCGAACCAGCTCAGGGCCGCTCTGGCAAGTCCCTGATCTCTTCAAGTATCGTCGATCCGGACGACCCATCTCCCGTCGTCCATTCCCACGTTTCATGCAGCCGCAGCCGGCCGTCGTTTAGCATCTCAGGTGTCGATCGACACTTTCCCGCCATTATTTGCCCGGAATCATTCAGGTGCTGGTATCGAATTTCCAAGGCCCCTCTTTCGTCGGCGATCGCTATTATCTGGCCGCGTATTATCGATCCTCCCTCATATTCGGCCCACACCATATTGCCCGACTGGCGATAGCGAAAGATCGTCGCCCCATCTACTTCGCCTGAACCTTCTGATCGTATGCTGCGAAATTTTCTGCCTTCGTAATCTATTTTCATTCTGGGTTGCCCGATCGGCCTTTCTTCATGATCTCATCAGCTCTCGATCTAATTAGATCGTAACTGAAACCTCGTCGAAGCAAATGATCCACGAGCCGCCGCATATCGTCTCTGGTAACGGGCCATCCTTTCAGACCAACGCGCTTCTCAATTGCGGCGTTTATAAGGTCGGCCTCGGGCATTGCTTCAAAGGCAGAGGCGATGGCCGCTCGTACATGTTCGTCGTCAAGCTTCTTCTCAGATAACGTTCGCTCCAGGCGCCTGCTTCCCTGTGGCTTGCGGCGAAGTCTCGACAAAGCAAGATCCAAAGCATACTGGCTGTCGTCAAGATATTTGTACGCTATCAGCGTCTCGATCACGTCCGTAACGATCGCTTCATCGGTCCACCGACTTTCAAGCAAACGTTCCCGCAGTTCGCCGACGGATCTGGGTTTCGCGGCCAACAGTTTCAAAGCGCGATCCATCGTCAATTGACGGGCCCTTTTGGGGTCTCCAACTGACCGCTCATCTCCTTCGATCGGTTTTTGCCTTTTTCGCCACATCATTCGACCTGTAAAATGAATAGCCAATGCAGGGCCTAATTGTAATTGATAAACCTGCGGGCTTCACATCGCACGACGTTGTTAACAGGGTCAGAAGGGTCCTAAGGACAAAACGAGTCGGCCACACAGGCACACTCGACCCATTTGCAACGGGTGTGATGGTGATCCTGGTTGGAAGTGCGACTCGGCTCGCGCAGTTTCTTGACAAGGACGAAAAGGAATACGAGGCGGTTATTCAATTCGGCGCGGAAACCGATACCGGCGACGTCACTGGCATGCAGACGGCTGAATGCGGACTTACGGACCAAGAATTGGCAACGAGAGTAGCCGCGATAGATTGGGAAAAAGTATTGCTGAGTTTCCGCGGCGAAATAATGCAGGTCCCGCCGATGTACTCAGCAAAAAAGATCGGCGGAAGAAAGCTGTATGAGTTCGCCAGAAAAGGAAAGGAGGTTGAACGCGATGCCGTGCCGATAACGATAAAAGCTCTTGAACTGCTTGAAGCAGGCGAAGCCGGCGCACTGCGTTCTGCGATCCGTGTGCGGGTTGTCTGCTCTGCAGGCACTTACATCCGAACGCTTGCTGCAGATATCGGCCGGGCCGTCGGGCTTGGTGCTCATTTGACTCTACTGCGACGCACGCGCGCAGGCCGGTTCGGGATAGACGGAGCCGTATCATTGGACGAGCTTGAAAAGGCGGTCGAACCGAGAGATTTTCTTAGGAAGATCGACCAAGCGGTAGATCACCTAACGGAAATTCGGCTAAATGCCGACAGGGCGGACAAAACGCTCAGCGGCCTATCATCGCGGATCCAACGGCCGGATCTTTTGGACGGCATGCTCGTACGGATAACAGACCCGACAGGTAAATTGCTCGCGATCGGACGTTACATCGACGAAGAGAAATCTGTCCGGCCGAAGATCGTTTTGGGTTAGAATTCTTGTGTCGAGCATCGGCGCCGACAACAGATCGCAGGATACCCTTTCTTTCCATCATGAAAAAGACCAATATTGCAATCGCATTCGCCGGCGGCCTTGCGGTAGGCGTGGGCGTTAAGATACTGACCCGGCCGCAAACCGTGAGGTGGGAGGAAGTGTACGAACTCATCCCGCACGCCGACCGGTCGAATTTTATCAACGTCGAAGGAGCCAGGCTGCATTATCAGGAATTTGGTGATCGAACCGCACCGCCGCTCGTTCTGATCCACGGCTACACCGCGTCACTCTTTGTTTGGCACAAGGTGGCGCCGCTCCTTGCCGAGAACGGTTTTCACGTGATCGCCGTTGACCTTGTCGGATTTGGTTATTCGGAAAAGCCGCGATGGTTCGACTATTCGATCCAATCGCAGGCACGGATGATCTCGCGATTCATGAACCGGCTCGGCATCGGACGTGCGACCCTCGTCGGCAGTTCTTATGGCGGTGCCGTCGCGTCCACGATCTGCCTTGACTACCCTGAATATGTTGAAAAGCTTGTACTCATCGACGCGGTCATAAATGACGAGATCCTTAGGCACCCTATCCTACGCCTCGCGGCGATCCCGGGTGTGGGCGAGGTGATAACGCCCTTCCTTGTTGATTCGCGTGCGATGCTCCGCCATCGGATGAAGAAAACGCTGTCGCGGTCGAACCGGCACCTGATCTCGAGGTCGCGGATCGACAATGTCCGGCGTCCTCTCTCTGCGGCAGACGCCCACCACTCGGTGCTGGCAACATCGCGTGCCTGGGACGCCAACCGTATCGAACAGGACGCCCATCTAATAAACCAACCGACGCTCATCATCTGGGGCGAGGAAGACCAGGTCGTCGGCATCCATAACGGGTACAAGCTCCACGATTCGATACTGCATTCAAGGTTCGTCGTGCTGAAGAACTGCGGTCACGTCCCGGCCGAAGAAAAAAGCGAGCTGGTGGCGGAACTCGTGACCGAATTCTGCCGCGACCGGAAAGGCCGGCTTGCCGAGCGAGAACGCGATGACATGAAGATGCAACCTCATATGGCGTAGGCCGAAACCTGGTCTTTTTTAATGGGGTCGGAATGACCGAAACCAGGATGTCTTTCTGATCTTCCTTACACTCGATGATTTCAACAACAAATGCAGCCTTATATGGCAAGGGTGTCTTCACAACGATCTCTTTTCAAAATTTCACCCCGCTGTTTTGGGAAAAGCACTGGCGACGCCTATCACTGAATGCCGGTACGTTGGACATCGATATCTCGGGCCACGATGAACCAAGTACTCGCGAGTTGGTTATTGAAGCGATCCGACAGTTCGGCCAATCTGCGGGAAGGGTTCGGGTTTCGTTTCTAGACAATTCGACGAGCGAGATCTGGGGTGGTAAGGCAGCGGGCACCGCTCTTCTCTCGATTATGACGGGTCCATTTCGTGATAGGCCTCCCGCTCTGAATCTCACGGTTTCGCCGCACCGAATCAGCACGACCTCACCCCTTGCCGGTGTAAAGTCCTGCAATTATCTGGAACCGCTAATGTCTTTGGATGAGGCAAGATCGCGTGGTTTTGACGAGGCGATAAAGCTGAATGAACGAGGCGAGATCGCATCGGCATGCATGGCGAACGTGTTTTGGCTAAAGGGTGACAACCTGTTCACGCCGAGCCTTCGCACAGGCTGCCTGAACGGCACTACGCGAGAGCATATACTGGAGAACCTCGAATGCGAGGAAGTTGAAATAAGTGTCGAAGCGCTTCGAGAGGCGGATGAGGTATTTCTCAGCTCGGCCGGGCTCGGTGTGGTTCAAGCCAACGACCTCGACGGCAGGTCGCTTGCCAAGCGCCATCACAAGATCTTGGATCTCCTTCCGAAAACGGTGTGAATACACACAAAAACACGAAACCACACGAAGCGTCATTCGTGCAATTTCGTGTCGAAGCGCTAGGAAAATTCGTTACCCGGCTGTTTCGAACAACGCAAGGATCTGCTTGCCTTCGTTCGATCTTGGAGCGATCGTCCGCAGGTGTTTTTGACCCTGCATTTCCCAAATGGCGGTGACGACGCCATCTTTTTCGACGGCTTGGTAATGAACATCTTCCGGGTCGTGTGCCGGGGGGGCTTCCGGTTCCGCCGCCGGGGCTTCCAGTTGCACTGGTTCTGCATCCGCACCAGGAGCTTCTTTTTCCGCAATCGTTATGGTCGGCTTTGCCGATTCGGTCCCGGCCTCTTCGGCTGCCTTTACTGCTTCATCTGACATCTTTAATGTTTCGGTCTCCTAAAAAAATCTCTTTCTATAATAATAAGGTAATCCGGTATTTTGTCACAGCCTGACGACGTCTGTCGATATAGAACCGTCGATTCTATTGACATTAACAAGCTTCTCTGGCCCGGCCAGCTAGCTCAGAAGATCTCCCTTGAGATGCCCGCTTTTCCATTCAAAAATCTTGTCTTTGCCGTGCGAGTTATCGCGCCTTCAGCACCCAGCCTTTCGGATCGACGACCGGCACCGCGCCTGTATATGATATCGACGCTTTTCCGTTCTTTAACTCGACCCGTTGTGCCTTACCATCTATTTCAACTTCAATAGGCATCGGGAATGGCATGTTGTTCGGGGTTTCCCAAGATAGCAACATTTCCGAGCTCGCCTTATTCTCTTTATCCCAAGAGCTCAGCATATTTATAACCAATTTTGGCAACTTAGGCTGTCTAAGATAAATCTCGAAAAACCAATCGAGCTTCATCTTCGACTCTTCTTCGGCTATGCGTCTGAAATCTTCCGTATCGACCAGCCGCGTTTGTCGCCCGTCGGTCCACCGTTCCATTTCTTTAGTTGGGTAAGCCATTCGCCGAAGTGCGCGGAAAAAAGCATCGTCGCCGATCAGGTATCGCAGCGTGTGCAGCACGACGGCTCCTTTCCCGTAAATGTCGCCGTCGCTGGCCAGAAAATCTGGAGCAGCGAGGTAAACCTCGTATGCAAATTTCGCTTCGCGTGGAGCAACCGGCTGCATGTTTCGCGTACGGGCGGCCCGCTGGCGCATTGCTTCAAAATATGCGTCCTTCTTGCCAAGATGCTCGAGATAGAGCGTGTCCATAAACGATTGAAATCCTTCATGTATCCAGAAATCCTTCCAGTCGCGGGCGGTCACCAGGTTTGCCCACCACTCATGCCCGAGTTCGTGAAGCTGCAGCCAGTCAAAGCCGTGCTCGTTATATTGGAACTTATTGCCATAGGCAAGCATGGTTGAATGTTCCATCCCGAGATGAGGCGTTTCCGCTATACCCAACTTGATCGCACGAAACGGGTAGGGCCCCAAATATTTTTCATAAAACTCAACATACTTCTTTGTTTCCGCGATCAACTTTGCACCTTCGTTATAGCTTTCCGGCAGGATATAAAACTCGATCGGGATGGTATCGCCCGCCACGCTTTTCATTGAGTCCTTGATAACGCGATAAGGAGCAGCATTGAAGACGATCGAATAATTCGGTATCGGCTGAGGCATTAGCCAGAAAAATGTAGAGGTGCCGTCAGCATTCTTTGTAACATCTTGCAGCTTGCCCGGGGCGGCGACCACAAGAGGATCGGGCACGGTAATTCGCATCGCGACCGAGTCTGCCTTATCCGACGGATGATCCTTTACTGGAAACATCAGGTCGGCACCGTCGTTTTGCAGTGCGACCGAGATCCAATCGGCACCGCTTGGGGTCTTTTCCCACATAAAACCACCGATCCAGGGCGGACGCGGAGCCACCCGCGGATTGCCGGAATAGGTGATTATCGTCTCAAATACGTCGCCGACCTTTTTTGCCGCCGGAAAGTTTATTCGTATCTTTCCGTCCTTATGCTCGTACCTGAGCCCCGCCTGCTGGCCGCCGCCAGCTTCGCCAAATACCCGATCGATCTTGAACGGCGTGTCAAGATGAAGCACGATCACGTCTGTCGGGTTTACTACGCGTGCCGTCATCACTGTTGTGCCTGAGATCCATTTATTTTTCGGGTCCACGCGTATGCTAACGTCGTAGGTCATCACGTCAAATGCCGCCTGCTCCGGCATCAGCGGCCCGCCGGTCTGAGTCGGACGAACGCCTAACTGCCGCTGCGCATAAAACGCAGGAACAAAGGTCAAAACCAGGAACAACAAAATGGCAAGGCGCTTCATAATATCTCCGTATTAGCCGTAAGCGAGGACACTCTCTATTTGTCTTTGCAAAATCTTATCACGGGTCGCGTGAAAATCGTCGGGGTCGCGTTCTTTACACCGATCTTGGTTTTGGCGAAAATCAAATGAAATGGCACGCATTTACATGAGTCTGTTCACACTTGCTTTGCTCGTTCCGGCCGTTTTGTTCGGTCAGGAGCCAGAAATAAAGGTACCTGCTAAATCAAATCAACGTCCGGTCGTCGAAACCCCGGCAAAACCGGAGCCGTTCGATTCGGCTGATGTAAAAACGATGGCTGGACAGTGCGTCGTTTTCGATACCGAGGCCGGCTCCATCGAGATGGAGATGTTTCCGGAACATGCTCCTGAATCGGTGAGAAATTTTCTAAATCTCACAGCCACCGGGCTTTTTGACACTACGACCTTTGGCCGCGTGGTTCCCGGATTTGTTATCCAAGGAGGCGATCTTTACTCACGCGAAGGCAAGGTGACATACGAGATCGGGATGCGCGCCCGCCGCACGCTGCCCGACGAGCCCAACAAGGTGCTTCACACCCGTGGAATTCTCTCAATGGCACGCGGCGAGGAAGCAAATACCGCGATGACCAGTTTTTTCATCCTCGTAGGAAGCGGTTCGCACCTCGACGGAAAATTCGCTGCATTCGGACGTGTAACAAAGGGAATGGACATAGTCGATGCGATCAACAGTGCGAAGGTAAGCGATGAAAAACCCGAAAAGCCTGTTCGCATCAAAAAGGCGACCGTAACACCTTGCGGCGGCTCCTAATCTTCAAATTCCAGATCAAGCGTCATCCGATAGTCATTTGCCATTGACGGATGCCCGTGGGACATTGAAACATCGATACCCTTTCGATAAGTTTCGATCGCCTTTTCACGTTGGCCGCTGGCTGCATAGGCTTTTGCCAGCGTGCCGTAAGCATTGCCTTCATCGTCGGCCTTTTTAAGATAGGCTTCGAGGAGTTCTATAACGTTTGCGTGCTCACCCGCCTTTTCATATTCTTTCGCAAGCCCGAACATTACCATCGGATTGTCAGGCTCGGCAGCAAGCATTTGCTCAAAAACTGCGATCCGATCAGCCATAATTATCCCGATCACCTTGTTTACGCATCCCGTCCTAAATGAATACGGCCCTTTATACGCCAAAAGGGCCGTCTCGGAAAATAGACGATGTCTGCTCAACGTGTGTAAACAGCAACGGTATCTGCCAGTTTTTGAAGCGATCTCGGAGCATCGTCCGAATCGACTGGCGGGTTTCCAAGCACCTCTTTGGCCGACTTTTCATACACGGCCTGGTTCAATTCCTGATCCTGCGTTATCACCACCCCTTTCAGGGAAAGGCCCGCAAACAGCCCCTTGCTTCGGGAATAGGAGAGTATTTCTGCATCAAGGGTCACATTTGTCGAGGCCGATGCTGTTCGTCCAACCGGGCCGGCCGAAACGCTTCCTTCTCCGCCGATCTCAAAACGGTCTTTGAGCAGATTAGCTATTCCCTTTTCGTTCATTATAAGCAGAACATAGTCGGTTTTCTGCCCGCCTATCTGCGGCCCGAAACTGCCGCCTGCCATGTTCAGAAAGGCAGGAGCGCTCCAGCCGCTGTCGGTCCTGCGAATAGCCACACCGCTTCCGATCTGGCCTCCGACAATAAATGCCCCTTTTATCGCACCGGGAAATACAACGACCGCCTTGGCCTTTTCGATCAGGTCGCGTGGGATCGATTTTTCTGCGACCCTCATTATTTCTCTTACGACCTCAGACGATTTTTCGACTCGGTTAACCGCTGCTTTGAGCTGTTTGCCCTTGTCGTTCTTTTGAGAATGTACGTCGATGGCGAAAGCAGGGATCAAGATAGAAAACATCAGTGCTAGCAGTGCTTTATTAATCATAATGTTTCTCCGTAAGGCGAACGGGCCGGCTGCTGAAACCGGTTTCCATGATCTATGGACTAAAACAAATTTAGCTGTGTCGGATCGGCTTCTTCAACCTCAACCGACGTTTTTTCGTGTTGCTTGAATCCAAGACGACGGGCGTGAAACTCAAATAGTTTTCTTGTGACCTCCCACTGTTCGGTCTTGCCGGTGCCGCGTTCGTTGTAGCTTCGATGCCTTAATGTGCCGCCGCGTTCGCGTTTCATAGTATTTATTATCTTTGCAACACGCGTCGACGACAGCCGCTCGTGCATCTTCTCCACAAAATAATCTTCGATCGAGTCTGTATCAAGATGGAGCAGCGACATAAAGGCCCGCGTCGCTCCCGATTCTTTTGCACGTTCGAGCAAGCCGGGAATGTCCGATTCGTTATAACCGGGAATTATAGGTGCGATCCCGATACCGGTCTGAATGCCCTCGTCTGAGAGCATCTTCATTGCCCGAAATCGTGCGTCGGGTACGGGCGTGTATGGCTCGAACGGATTTGACTTTTCTTTTGTCAGAAACGGCAGGGAGAAGAAGACAGAGGTCTTTACCTGCTTTTTCAGAACATCGATATCGCGCGTAACCAACGGCGATTTGGTGATCACGGCCGTAGGAACGCGAAATTCGGCACAGACCTCAAGGCATTTTCGCGTCAATTGATAGTCAGCCTCGAGCGGTATATAAGGGTCTGTCGCGAAAGAAAAATCCAAATGCGGCATCTTTTCACGGGTCTTTTTCAATTCTTCCCGCAGCAGGTGCGGGGCATTTGGCTTTACTACGATCCTTGTCTCAAAATCCGTACCGGCACCATAGCCGAGAAACTCGTGATATTGCCGTGCAAAACAATAGGTGCAGCCGTGAACACACCCGCGATAACAATTGACCGTGTAGCGCCATCCGCCTTCCCAATCGGACGCGAACGCCTTTGTTATCACCTTTTTTGTTGCGGTTTCCTCAAATACCTCAAGTTTCGTGGGTGGCGGTTCGCCTACATATTCCGCCGAGTAGCGATCGTAAGGATTTGGCGGGTTCTTTATCTGTCGCACAGATGACACGATAACCTATGTGCCGGACGATAGCAATCGGAATTGTCATTCCTGCGAACAATTCCGCATCTTCGCGGCCATCATCGGCGAGAGGAACAGGAATAGTATTCCAAATACCATCAGGCCTCCTCGGCGCAGATCGTAGTCCTCGATGATCCTATCGGCCGAAAGACCAAGGGCGAAACCAAGAGATAACTCAAAGATCAGCGTCAGAACGACCAGGATCAGCCCGGTCGCCAAGAGGCCGGCTCTCGATCTGGCTCCGATCCAACATATCGAGAAATAGAGAATTACGAAGATGATCGCGGAGCCAACGAAAACGCCGATCTGCCTGGATCGCATATCGCCGATCGCGGGACGAATTAATGAATTTCGCAAAATGCCGTGTACCGTTTCTGCGGCAATGATCCCAATCCATGCAGCTAAGATCCGAGGTAGGTTCAGTTTCATGATGCTAGAGTTCTTTCTGCATCAGAAGATCGATCTGCGGGTCGGAGCCGAGCAGAAAGACGTGGCTGCCGACGAAGCGAAATCCGTTCTTCTCATAAAACCGCTGGGCTCGAGGGTTGTACTCCCAAACGCCCAGCCACATTACGTCGCAACCAAGGTCGCGGCCGCGTGCAAAACACTCGTCTATCAATGCCTGACCCACGCCCATGCCGAGAAATTTCTGGTGGGAATAAAGCCGGTTCAGATCGAGCGGTCTCTCGGCCGATATACCTTCCTCGAAAGACCCACCGATCAGCCTGGCATAACCCGCCGGTTCACCGTCGATCTCCGCAAGCAAAAAGACGTTGTTCTCGTCGGCCAGCTCGCTTTCTAACTGCTCGCGGCTAAAGGCCTTCGCCATATAAGCCGCCAGGTCATCCGGCGTATTCTTCGGATGCTCATGAAATGCGTCCCAGAATGTCGCATAGGCAAGTTCGGAAAGCAGTTCAGTATCCTGTACGTTTGCTTGTCGGATAAATACTGCTGACATCTACTTTCCGGTCATGATCAGCTTAGCGATCGTTTGGAGCTGCATGTTCGAGGTGCCTTCGTAGATGGCGCCGATCTTTGAGTCGCGCCAGAATTTTTCGACCGGGTAGTCTTTTACGTAGCCATAACCCCCGAAAAGCTCGATGGCCTTGCTAGAGACGCGTTCCGCACAGCGTGATGAATAGAGCTTTGCAATGGCCGCCTCTTTGATGAAGGGCTTAGCTGCGTCCTTAAGGCGGGCGGCGTTGTAAACCAGCAGTCTTGTGGCCTCGATCTCGACCGCCATTTCGGCTAGTTGGAACTGCACGGCCTGGAAGTTGTTGATAGACTGGCCAAACTGTTCGCGTTCGGCTGTGTATTTGACCGCTGCCTCGAATGCGCCCTGAGCAATGCCCAGCATCTGGGCCCCGATGCCGATACGGCCTTCGTTGAGGGTCTCGATCGAGACCTTGTAGCCCTTGCCGACCTCGCCGAGGATGTTCTCTTTTGGAACCTTGCAATTATCAAGGATCAGCTCGGTTGTCGATGAAGCCCTGATGCCTAATTTGTCCTCCTTCTTCCCGACCGAAAATCCTTCGAACTGTTTCTCGACGATGAACGCTGTAATGCCCTTATAGCCGGCGTCCGGATCCACGGTCGCGAACAGGATGAATATCTCGGCTTCGTTGCCGTTCGTGATCCACAGCTTTTGGCCCGATATTTCATAATGGTCGCCTTTGTCAACTGCCTTGGTCTTCAAGGCAAAGGCGTCAGAACCGGAACCCGCCTCGCTCAATGCATACGCACCGACCCGCGATTCTGCCATCTGCGGAAGGTATTTCTTTTTCTGCTCGTCGGTCGCCCATCGCATGAAAGCGTTTGTCACAAGGGTGTTGTGAACATCGACGAACACCGATACGCTTGCATCCACGCGGGCAAGTTCTTCTATCGCCACGATCGCATTGAAGATGGTCGAACCGGCCCCGCCATATTCTTCCGGCGATTCGATAGCCATTAGGCCAAGCTCGAAGCATTGTCTTATCACGTCCGGGTCAAGTTTTCCGGCATGTTCCATCGCCTCGACCTTCGGACGGATCTCGCCCTCGGCAAATTCCCGAACCGATGCCCTGAAAAGTTCTTCTTCTTCGGATAAAATGGTCAAGCCGCTGTTCGCTAACGCCATTCCTGCAGCACTGTTCATAAGATTGTCCTTATAAGTATTTTGTTCTTCGTCGGTCAATAAACTAACATTTTAATAGCGACCGCAGCATTCGCAAAACAGTGAGCTCCGAACCGAACCCCCAATCTGTCGGCCAAAAGCCGCCTTCATTACAGGCAAAGCATTTCAATCGACTGAAATTATTAGGAGCGGTGATGACCCTTCTTGGCGTGGGCCTATTTGCATACTTCGTTTGGTCCGTAGGCTTGAGGGAGATATTGAATAATGTCGAGCGATTGGGAGCAGCTGGCTTTGCCGCCATTCTTCTTATTTATTCGATCCGTATTTTGCTGCGTGCAACCGCCTGGAAACTTTCGGTTTACGGCCCGTATGAACTGAAACTTCGCGATACGGTCCCCGCGGTCATCATCGGCGAGGCCCTCAGCAGTATGATCCCCCTCGGAATACTGGTAAGCGGAACCGCAAAGGCGGTTGCCGTTCGCCGCCGCGTCCCACTGGTTGTGGGGCTATCGTCTGTTGCGACAGAGAATCTCTTTTACAGCTTTACTACTAGCTTGTTCTTGATGCTCGGAGCCTTGACCTTCCTTCGCAGCTTTCCGCTCGAAGAAGGATGGGTTCTTACCATAGATGTATTGATCGTTCTACTCTTTCTCCTTGTGGTCGGAGGGATAGTCCTAGTTGTCAAACAGTGGCATTTTGCAAGTGAGGCATGCGAGTGGCTGTACCAACGCGGCATTGCACGCGGTTTGCTTGAGAAAGGACGTGCGGAGGTGCGATTGTTTGAGAATCTGATCTATGGATTCTACCGAAAGTACCCGCGTCGTTTTTTGCCGATCTGTCTTCTCGAAGGAGCATTTCACGCGCTCGGCGTTTTAGAGGTTTATATTATATTGAGCAGGCTGACCGATGGTGCCTCGGTTCTGAACGCATTCCTGCTCGAATCGGTCAGCCGGCTTATCACCATAATATTCAAGCTTGTGCCATTCTTGATCGGGGTAGACGAAGCAGGAGCTCAATTTGTTGCTGAGACTGTAGGGATCGGCGCCGGCATCGGCGTTACGATCGCGATCATCCGAAAAGGGCGCATACTATTTTGGGCGGCTATGGGCCTGGCCCTTATAGTCAAACGCGGCCTTTCCATTCGCGAGCTGCGTGAGATAGGTGCTCGCTGAGCGGATCGTACAGTCCAACAAATGACGTTCCGAAACTAATAAAACGGATCAAGAACTTAGGAAGAATTTTTCGCGGTCATCTCTTTTATGATCCCCGAGTCGAGCAGACGTGTCCTTCGGCTGTCGAAGCATTCGAATAGCGAGACCGAACAAACCATCAACTTTCCTTTTCTATTATGGATCTGATGGACCGACCCGTTCGCCGCTAGAAACTGTATGTCCTGAAGGTCTGTATGGAATAATTCCGCAGCATTTTCAAAGGCGATAAGTTCTACTTGCTTATCGCACCTTGGGCAAAATGCGTGGCTTGAACGTCTCAGGTCAAATCGGCCCGAATCGGCCAAATTCAACTGGGCGTTTTTTCCCTTGTTCATCGAAGTTCCTCCGATATGTTCTTTCCAGTGATACCAAGCTTTGAAGTGGTACTATAATCTTCCATATTCTCACTTTGTACCAGCCTTGACTGGAGAATTTCTTTAGAAATTTATGAATATTTTCTGAATCGTGTTCTTTTGCCGAGATCTCGAGATCTGAATGGGAAAACATGTCGGTGATCTACAAATTCGAGAGCTTTGTCCTGGATCCAGCCGAGCAGACATTACGATCGGGCGATGCATTTGTTCAACTTCCGCCTCGCGTCTTTGACACGCTTCACATCCTTGTGCGCAACCATGGCCATGTCCTGCGAAAGGAACGGCTTCTTGATGAGGTGTGGGAAGGGACTTTCGTTGAAGAAAACAATCTCGCTCAAGCCATTTCCATGCTTCGCAAGCTTCTTCGAAGCGAGCCGGGAAAGATATTCATCGAGACGGTCCCAAAGGTTGGCTACCGCTTTGCAGCGGCGGTAGAAGTTTCTGAGGGAGGCCCGAGGCTATTTCCTGTCGCGGTAAAGCCGGTTGATTACGAAACCGTCGGCTCTTTTGACCAGCCAGAGACGCGCTACGTGCAGAGCGGCGAAGTGAACATCGCCTATCAGGTCGTAGGGGAAGGCCCGGTGGACATCGTTTTTGTGATGGGCTGGGTCTCGCATCTCGAGTATTTTTGGGAAGAACCGCATTTCGCCGCCTTTTTGACAAAGCTTGCCTCGTTTTCTCGCCTCATTCTATTCGACAAGCGCGGTACCGGCCTTTCAGACCGCGTGCCTTTAGCTGAACTGCCGACTTTGGAACAGCGAATGGAGGACGTCCATGCAGTCATGGACGCCGTTGGCTCTGAACGCGCCGTTCTGATAGGCGTATCTGAAGGCGGCCCCATGTGCGCCCTTTTTGCCGCAACATATCCGAAACGCACCGAGGCTTTGGTAATGATCGGAACCTATGCAAAGCGGATCCGCGACGAAGATTATCCATGGGGAGTGACTATGCAGGATCGGGATGAATTTTTTGAGCTGATGCGTCGCGATTGGGGTAAGCCCGTGGGAATAGAAGAGAGAGCCCCTTCTCTTGCTGAGGACCCTGCTTTTCGGGATTGGTGGGCGACATATCTTCGTATGGGAGCCAGCCCGGGCGCGGCGGTAGCCTTAACAAAGATGAATGCCGAGATCGACGTCCGAAATATTCTTCCGTCCATTCGTGTGCCGACATTGGTCATCCATCGAAAGGGTGATCTCTGCCTTAAGGTGGAAGAAGGTAGATTCGTTGCTTCGCAAATTCCCGGCTGTCGATATCTGGAATTGGACGGGATCGACCACTTGCCATTCGTCGGTGATCAGGACGAGATCGTCGATGCAGTTCGGGAATTTCTCATCGGGTTCGATCGCGAACCGTACGATGACCGTGTCGTTGCCACGGTCCTTTGCGTCAAACTGATCGGTTCGGCAGATGAGGTCCAACGCCGCACAGCAGCTGAACGCATACGGAGACAGTTGGAATTGTTCAAGGGGCACAAGGTCTCAGCCGACGGAGCCGGCATTATTGGCACCTTCGACGGGCCCGCCCGTGCGATAAGATGTGCATCGGCGATATCCGACCTCGATCGTTCGTCGACTACGGGACTTAGGATCGGGCTGCACACGGGCGAATGTGATGTCCAAAACCGTGTGTACAGCGGGTTTGCTGTCAAACTCGCGGCGTCTATTGCAGATGTCGCACCAGCCGGCCTGATCCTGGTTTCGCGGACCGTCAAAGACCTTGTCGCAGGGTCCGGATTCTCATTTGAAGAGGTTGGTACCCAGTCGTTTGAAGGGCTCGAAGGAAATTGGAGGTTATTTACTGTTAAAAGATAGAGTAACAAAGGGTTATCGCCATAGCTCCAACATCTGGCCCCGCTATCGGGACTTGCGAAAATTGCCCGTTCCAGCCCATTCTGCTATCTTTATTAGTTACCTCACTATTAGAAAAAGTTATTGTAAAGATCAATAGAATGGCTATATCCGCAAAGAAATTGAACTCAAAAGGCGCTGTGCGAGAGTCTTCACCTATCGTTGTAGAACCCGCAAAGACAACCGAAGCCGATGGATTTGCTCCGGAAACAAAAGTTCACGAGAACGCAAAGTCGTCGGCTAGCGATACCGAGCCCGCTCGCAGCAATGACCGCCACGGACTGGATGAAGAGACCCTGATCGGTATCTATCGAACGATGTATCTGTCGCGTCGCATTGATGACAAAGAGATCCAGCTCAAGGGCCAAAACAAGATCTTTTTCCAGATTTCTGGTGCCGGCCACGAGGCGCTGTTGACCGGCGCCGCACTGGCATTAAAGCCTGCATACGACTGGTTTTTTCCTTACTATCGCGACCGTGCGCTGATGCTTGGGCTTGGAATGACGGCCCAGGAAATGCTCTGGTCGGCGGTCGGAGCTGAGAAGGACCCTAATTCACATGGCCGCCAAATGCCATCTCACTGGGGCCACAAAGACTTGAACGTCCCGTCGCAATCGTCATGTACGGGAACGCAGGCGCTGCATTCGGTCGGAGCGGCAGAGGCAAGCTACCGGGCGTCGCTTCTCCCTGAACTGCAAGAAAAGATCACGGGATTTAAGGGCGACGAGGTTGTTTATATGTCCGTCGGCGACGGCACCACGAGCGAGGGCGAATGGTGGGAAGCGTTGAACACGGCATGCAATCTGAAACTGCCCGTAATTTTTGTTGTCGAAGATAACGGCTACGCCATCAGCGTGCCCGTCGAGGTAAATACAGCGGGCGGCGATATCTCAAAGCTCGTCAGCGGCTTTCCGAACCTCTACATGCAGAAAGTGGACGGTACGGACCCGCTCGCGTCGTATGCAGCTTTCAAAAAGGCTGTCGAATATTGCCGCGAGCGAAAGGGCCCGTCGTTCATCCATGGCAAGGTCATCCGCCCCTACTCGCATTCGCTGTCGGATGACGAAAAGCTTTACCGGCCGGACGAAGAGCGCGAGGCGGATGCTTCGATCGACCCGATAAAGACGTATGCAGAGTTTTTGATGACCGAGGGAATCGCGTCATCCGAACAGCTTGAGGCTCTTCGGAAGGACGTTGACGACGAAGTCAATAAGGCTGCCGACATTGCGATCGAAACGCCGCAGCCGGCACCGGAAACTGCGTTGCGAAACGTCTTTTCGCCCGACGTTGACCCCACCGACAGGCAGCTGTTTGATACCGAAGACGGTGCCGAACTCAGTGGGAACCCGGGCACGATGGTTGACCTGATAAACCGCTGCATGCACGAAGAGATGGAACGCGACCCGCGGATCGTTGTATTCGGCGAGGATGTCGCTGATTGCTCTCGCGAAGAATATCTCGAAACGGTCAAGGGGAAAGGCGGCGTGTTCAAAGTGACCGCGAACCTGCAGCGAAAATTTGGCTCAGCCCGCGTTTTCAACTCGCCACTTGCCGAAGCGAACATCGTCGGGCGCGCAGTCGGCATGGCGATCCGCGGGTTGAAACCCGTCGTCGAGATCCAGTTCTTCGACTACATCTTCCCGGCGATGATGCAGATCCGCAACGAGGTCGCGCTGACGCGTTGGCGTTCGGACGGCGATTGGAAATGTCCGATGGTGATGCGTGTGCCGGTCGGCGGTTACCTGAAAGGCGGTGCCGTCTACCACTCGCAATCCGGCACGACGCTCTTCTCGCATACGCCTGGTTTGATGATCGCGTATCCTTCGACCGCGCTCGACGCGAACGGCCTGTTGCGGACCGCGATCCGCTGCGACGATCCCGTGCTGTTTTTGGAGCACAAACACCTTTACCGCCAGATCTACAACAAATCGGCCTATCCGGGCAGCGATTTCCTGATCCCATTTGGCAAGGCGAAGACCGTTCGTGAGGGAACTGATATCTCGATCATTACGTTCGGCGCGCTTGTCGAGAGATCGAACCAGGCTGCTAAACGCCTCGAATCGCAGGGTATCTCGGTCGAGATCATCGACCTGCGAACGCTCGTCCCATACGACTGGGAAGCTATCGCCGAATCCGTCAAGAAGACCTCACGCGTGATCGTTGCTCACGAAGACCCGATCTCGTACGGCTATGGCGCCGAGATCGCCGCCCGCATCGGCACAGAGCTTTTTGAATACCTCGACGCCCCCGTCCGGCGAGTTGGCGCCACCGACACATTCGTCGCCTACGCCCCACAGGTCGAAGATTTCATCCTGCCCCAGAGCGAGGATGTCGAGAAGGCGGTGGTGGAGTTGATGAGGTATTAGCTCCCAACCGGAATATCAGATCGTGTCTCCACCGTCTCATGGCGTCTCACTGTGAGACGGCTTAAGTGCAGTGCAAACAGCCATTAAGCCTGATATCGTCTCACTCGTGCGACAGAGGGGCAAAATGAGATGATTTTCGCGGCAAACATAACCCGTGCAATAAGTTACACCGTTTCGCAGATCCGTCATTAACTTTTCAAAGATCACGGGAAAGCCCGCGAATTGCATGATGCCAAATGTTGCATAGATTGTCAAGCATGTTGTCAATGCAACACTTACAGAAAAGTCGGCTTTGGCTGGGCTCAACCGGCGGCATTAGGTCATGTCGCGCTATAATTTGCACGACTGAGCGGTCGCGGTCTGTATTTGCGGCTTAGCGAAGGGTTAGAGTAAGCATCGCTTAATTGGCGGGCTCCGAGGAATATGGATCTGGAATTTGAATCGGACGAAGAAAAGGCAGCTTCTAACGTCAAGAAACACAAGATCACTTTCGAAGAAGCCAAAACCGCTTTCGCCGATCCCTTGGCAATAACCATTGATGACCCGAAACACTCCGTCGACGAGCGGCGTTTCATCGATATCGGAATTTCAGCCTGGAAATATTTTGGCCTTATCTTAATACTGAACGAAAGAAGATACGCTTGAAAAGCTGTCAAAAAGCATCTAAGACTGGGCGGAAAACATATGAACAAAAAGAAGGATTCTAAAAAGCCGCAACAGACGGACGATGAGATGCTTCCCGAATACGATTTTCGAGGCGGCGTCCGCGGTAAGCATCACAGGGCCTATCGCGAGGGACACTCAGTTACAGTTCACAAGGACGACGGGACGGTTCAAGTCCAACACTTTACACTCGAAGACGGAGCCGTGATGCTCGAATCCGATGTTCGTAAATATTTTCCCGATTCAGAAGCGGTGAAAGGTGCATTGCGAGGTTTGATCACATTGCTTCCGACAAAGCCGAAAACAAGCACTCGGAACTAAAGCCAATAAAGTCATTCTCGCCTACATTCCACCGGTCGAGGATTTCATCCTGCCGCAGTCGGAATATGTCGGAAATGCCGTAACGGAATTGATGAAATACTGAATATGCCTCTATGTATTAAGGTCAGATTGTTTTTAGGAGAATAAATTTCTATGCTCATTAAAACAAAATGTTTGATTTTTAGTTTCTTGCTTGTAGCCGGTAGTATTTACTCTTCCTTTGGTCAAAATTATCTAACTGCGGAACAAGATGTTGGCTTTGATATTGCGCGAACAATTGTTGCGGATGCGCCTGTTAGAACAGAGCCGAAATACACAGCCTCTGTTGTGACAACTTTCAAAATCGGCTACAACCTAACTCTTTTGAATCGGAAAGATGTCGGCGGTTGGTATGAAATTTCTGACATAAACAGTCTTAAGCGTGGCTGGATTAACGGAAGTCAAATATCCCTCTACCTTTCAAGAGGCAATTTTCGCAACCCGCAAGCAGAGTCGAAGTGTTCTGAACCATTAATTTTAAAACCGGATGAAGATAATGGGTACGATATTGTAAAGATGGACATCCCTGGGGGAATGATCTGGTTCACTCCAATAGAGCCGGAAGGGAATCCAGGTTATGTACGTGCCGTAGGTCAGGACGATAAATTTATTCTCCTGTCACGCGAAGCATTCGATCCTAAGGGCATTGCAAAAAGAGTCTTTAAAGAATTTAAAGTTTTTTGGATTAACGAAGGCAAAATCGGCTACATATCCTGCATGACAGGTGTGTCGAGGTATTACAGCACTAAGCCAAGTGGCGAAAGCCCTTTCGTAAAACAACGGTCAAGTAATTCTTACGCTGCACCCGTTACCAATATTCATAATGACGCAGATAGAGACCTCACACTTTTTATTGATGACGTTAAATATACGATTCCCTCGAAATCAACAAAAATTTTAACTCTTTCAGCAGGTCGCCATACTTTTATTGCAACCGCTCCCGGTGTAATTCCATTATCAGGTTCTGATGTTTGGGAGCAAGGATATGTTTATACTTGGACGTTTTATATAGGACGAAGATACCGTTGAAATCAATTCTGCGCTTAATAAGTGATGTCAAACGTTCTGAGATTTATGGTTTCATGCAATTAAGTTACTAATGGTATTTTCTTTTTTTCTGGTTTGTGGTCATCTCGTTAATCAAAAATAAGTGGAATCAGTGGAAGGCTGAGAAAGAACGTCAGGGTGAAGAAATCGATAAGGCTATTTGGGATGACGTCCCCCCAGAAAAAGATACGGATCTAAAATAGAGGAAGCCGGGTAATTGT